>JBCAXH010000003.1:240395-242784 GCA_038534155.1 Pseudomonadota bacterium | reverse complement strand
CGCAGACCCCGATTTAGCGGATGATTTCGATCCATGAGAGCAGAATCGCCGCGATTGGCGCCGTTTGGTCAGGACTCAGGATATCGCCTGCGATCACGTGGGCGAAGGGGTCGTCGTTCGGCCCAAGCTCGATCCGCTCAAGCGAAACCGGCCCGCCCCAGCGCGCTGCGATCTCGCGCGTCGCGGCGTGGTCGACCACCTGATCGGCCTCGGCGAAGATGAAGAGCGCCGGGGTTGCGATCCCTTCCGCTTCGACCGAACGCGCCTCCTCCACCGCCGCCGCCATGGGCAGAACGGCGGTGAGCGGATAGCGCGTCGTCCACCACTCCGCCTGGCCGTCGTTCAACGGCTCCCATGACCGCTCCTCCCCAAACGCCAGCGGCAGGAGCTGACGGGCGAGCGGCGCGGTGAGGAGGGCGAGCGGCGCGCCTTTCGGCCGATAGTTGGGAGAGACGGCGATGAAGCCGGCGACGCCGCGCGCCGCCTCTTGGTCCGCCAGCGCGATGGTCGCCATGGTCGCGCCGGTGGAGGTTCCGATCACGATCACCCGCTCGCCGATGCGTCGGCCGATCTCGAGCGCCTCCAGCGCATCGCGATGCCAGTCGCCAGCGCTGGCGGCGGCCAGCGCCGCGCCGTCCCGCCCGTGGCCCGTGAAGCGCGCGTAGTAAAGATTGGCGCCCAGCGCATCAGCCATGACATCGGGCAGAGGCCGGATCTCCTCCTTCGAGGCGGAGAAGCCGTGGAGGTAGACGAGGGAGAGCGCCGTCGCCTCCCCCTTCGCGCCGACCCAGACGATCTCCTTCTCGGCTCCGGGCGTCATCCCCGGAACAGCCGCCTCCTCCGCCGCAAGATAGGCGTCGAGATCGGCGGGGAGGGTCGCAGCGTCGAACCCGGCGCCGCGATCGAACGTCTCGCGCGGGCCGAAGAGCAGGATCGCCAGCAGGGCCGACAGGATGAGCCCCCCGATGCGCAGCGCGATTTTCATATGAGGTCCCCTTTGTTCGCGCCGGACTATATGCGACCCCAACGGGCGAGCAACGAGGGAGCGCGACATGGCCGAGATACTCATCACCGGAACGAGCCGGGGGATCGGGCGGGAGATGGCGACGCGCTACGCCGCCGGGGGCGACCGGGTCATGGCCTGCGCGCGGGCGGAAGAGGATGCGCCCACCGGCGCCGGGCTGACGCCGGTCGCACTCGACGTGACCGACGACGCCTCCCTCGCCGCGCTGGATGCGCAACTGGAGGGGGCGTCGCTCGACCTTCTGATCTGCAATGCGGGCGCGCTGATCGGGCGGGGCGGGGTGGAGGACCCGGCTTACACCCGCGCCGCGTTCGAGGAGGTGCTGGCGGTGAACGTCACCGGCGTCTTCTTCACTATCCGCGCCTGCCTGCCGGCGCTCCGGCGGGGGAAGGGCAAGGTCGCGATCGTCTCCTCGCAGATGGGGTCGAACGCGCGGGCGAAGGGGAACGCCTACATCTACCGGGCGTCGAAGGCGGCGGCGACGATGCTGGGCTCCTCGCTCGCCAAGGAGCTGGCGGCGGAGGGGATCGCCGTCGGCTCCTATCATCCGGGCTGGGTCCGAACCGATATGGGCGGGTCGGAGGCCGACATCTCGGTGGAGGAGAGCGCCGCCGGTCTCATGGAGCGCTTCGCGGCGCTGAGCCTCGATACCGCCGGGTGTTTCGAGTTCTATTCAGGAGAGGCTATTCCGTTTTGAGGGGGCTTTTCGGGGGGCGGGTCCGGGCGCGTCCGCATGCGGACATGGGGGTAAGTGGTTGATTTTGCTCGCCGTCCACAGTCGTTAACCTTCATTAAGCGGCCCTGCGATCCGCTGCCCCGGCCTTGAGCCGGGGCCTCGATCCCGCTGGCGCCGCGCTTGAAGCGTCGTGGTCCCCCTTCTCGCCGGTGCAAGCACCGGCTGCCAGGCGGCTGGCTCAAGGCCGGGACTGCGGAACGCCCGAACCGACCGCGCAGATGACAACCGCCCACGCCCCGCCTACGCTTCCCGCCATTGGAGGAGCGCTTTCATGGCCGACGCCGACATCGCCTACCGCATCGCCGAAGAGCGGATCGCAAAAGCGCGGGCGGAGGATCTGCCGTTTCTCAACCTGTCGCCCGAAGGTCGCCAAGCGTATGGCGTGGCATGGGAAGCGGAGGCGCGACTGGCCGCCCTCCCCGCCCTCCCCCCTGAAATCGCAAACCTCACCGCGCTGCAGAGGCTCGACCTCCGCAGCACGCAGGTGGCGGACATCGCGCCCCTCGCAAGCCTCTCCGCGCTGCATACGCTCTCCCTCCAAAACACACAGGTGGCGGACATCGCGCCCCTCGAAAACCTCTCCGCGCTGCAGGCGCTCACCCTCCACAACACGCAGGTGGCGGACATCG
>JBCAXH010000003.1:0-240295 GCA_038534155.1 Pseudomonadota bacterium | reverse complement strand
CGCCCCTCGAAAACCTCTCCGCGCTGCAGATGCTATACCTCCACAACACGCAGGTGGCGGACATCGCGCCCCTCGAAAACCTCTCCGCGCTGCAGATGCTATACCTCCACAACACGCAGGTTGATCTTTTCGCCCTGACGGCGCCGGGGGCGGCGTGGGAGGCGGAGGACCGCGATCTGCGCGATCTGGAATTTCGCAATACGCCCGCGACGGCGAAGGGCGGGCCGCTGGCGGGGCTTTATGAGGAGGAGTTGCGCGACAAGCCGCGCACCGCGAAGGCGCTGGCGCTGCTGAGGGAGGCGCGGGACAGGCGGCCGCCGCCCCCTCCCCCGCCGCCGCCCGCGCCGGACCGGCCCTTCGTCTTCCTCTCCTATTCCCGCGCGGATGCGGAGAAGGCGGCGGCGCTGAGGGCGGCGCTGGAGGCGGATAGGGTTCCCATTTGGCAGGACGTGGAGATGCGGGCGGGGGCGCGGTTCCGCGAAGAGATCGCCAACCGCCTCGACGCCGCCGCCGCCGTGCTGGTGCTCTGGTCGGAGACGTCGGTCGGATCGGACTACGTGACGTCGGAGGCGGAACGAGCGCGGGCGGCGGGGAAGATCGTTCCAGCGCGGATCGAGGAATGCGACGTTCCCTCGCCGTTTGACGTTTTCAATACCGCAGAACTTTCGGCAATTGAGTTCTATGATCCCCGCAAGACGACACTAGCGAGTGACGCTCCCGTCGAACGCTACGCATTCGATCCAACGGACAGGTCATATCGAACCCTCCTCGCCTCCCTCCGCGAATACCTGACCCCCGGCGCGGAGGTTGGTGCGGAACTCACCGAGCAAGGCAAGATCGCACCTTTACAGCTACCTGAGGATGTCTCGCCGCCCAAGCCGGACAAGGACGAACTCGTGACCGCGCTCGCGGCCCAACTCTTTCTGATCGGGATGTTTGAGGAGGAGATCGCCGACGAGCCGCAGATGGACCGCCGGGTGGAGCGGCGGCTGGCGCGCTACAAGCTGTGTCTCTCCGACACCGCGCCGCTTTGGCAGAACATCGATAACGCCTTCGGGGTGCTCACCCCGCTGATCCGGGACGAGGAGATCGACGACGGGCTGATCGAGGCGGCGCGGCGGATGCGGGAGGGGCATCGCGATCTCGGCCAGCGGATGAACCCGGCGGAGACGCAGCCGCTGCGTCCCTCCGAAGCGCGCCCAGTCGATCCGGAGACCGCGAAGGACGCCGTGCCGATCCTGCGCCGGGCTGCGGAAGCGATGGCGGAGGCGTCGGGCGCCTTCGATCCCTCCGCCGCCGCATTCATGGCGGGGCTGGCGGACGATGTGGAGGCGTTCGCGAGCGAACCCCTGACCGTGGGCGAGGATATTCAGGCGGCGGAGCGGGAGCGGGACGCGAAGAGCGGCGGGCGTATCTGGACGGCGGCGGGTTTCCTCGGGGCGGTGGGATCGCTGGCGTCCATCGCGTCGCTGACGATCGCGCCGGGGGTGCTGACGACGATCAGCGAAAGCTGGGTGGCGTTGATCCGGCTGATGTTCGGGTGAGCGGGCTCCTGCTCGGGCCCGGGACGGTTGGTTCTTCGCGCTGAGGGCCGCGCCCTCCCTCGGGTGGGCGCTTCCCACATCGCTGTTCCGCACTTTATGGTTCCGCGAACTTCCAACCTTTCCGCAACTCGAAACGTCGCAAAAGCGCCCTCCCATGGGGGAGGGAGGGCGCGGCCCGTGCTGGTCGCACGGGCCGGGGTTCTTTCGGGGCGGTTTCGCTTTAACGAGCTGGCCGATGCGAGCGCGGCGTGCTTTTACGCGATCTCCTCCACCGTTTTCACCAGAAGCGCCGACTCCCGCGCCTCGCTGAACCGATGGTCGGCGCCCTGCACCAGCGTGAGGCGGACGTCGGGGGCCTCCAGATGGTCGAGGAGGTTGAGGGCGACCGCCGTCGGCACGGCCTCATCCTCCGTTCCCTGCAGGAGGTGAACCGGGCAGGGGAGCGACAGGGGCGCGGTCATCACCAGGTTGCGGTCGCCGTCGTCGAGGAGCTTCGCCGTGATCACGTAAGGGTCGTCCGAATAGTCGGAGGGGCGGGACCAGCGGCCGGTCTCGGCCATCTCGGCGCGGGCGGCGTCGTCCATCTCCGCCCGCATGTTGATCGTGAAGTCGGGGGCGGCGGCGATGCCGATGAAGGCGGCGAAGCGCTCCGGCGCGCGGCGGGCGAGGAGGAGGGAGAGCCAGCCGCCCATGGAGGAGCCGATCACGATCTGCGGGCCCTCCGTCAGTTGCGATATCGCCTCGTAGGCGTCGTCGGCCCAGTCGGATATGCATCCGTCCTCAAAGGCTCCGCTCGACTGCCCGTGGCCGGTGTAGTCGAAGCGCAGGAAGGCGCGGCCGGCGGATTGCGCCCATGCCTCCAGATGCAGGGCCTTCGTCCCCTCCATGTCGGATTTGAAGCCGGAGAGGAAGACGACGCCGGGGCGGTGCGAATTTTCCGCGCTGGCGGTCGTTTTGCAGTAGGCGATGCGGCGCTGGTCGCTAATATGCAAAGCGTTGGGGGCGTTCATTCTGAGGCGGTTTCTTTGTCTGACCTGTCTTTAGAGCACCGTGCGAAAAGGTTGACGCGAAAGTTGCCCGAAGGGTGAGCATCTTTCGCAGCTCCTTTGACTCGACGACTTCGCACGCTGCGCCCGGCGACCGTAGCGCGCAGGGCGCATCGGCGAAACCTCTGACCGTGCTGCAACTGGCGCCCGCTGAAAGCTATGGCGGGCTGGAGCGGACGACCGCGGACGTCTCCTCCGCCCTGGTCGCGGCGGGCGGGCGGGCGCTGGTGGCGGCGCCGGCGACCGCTGCGGCGCTGCGTCTGCGCGCGTCGGGGGCGGAGCTGATCGAGATGGATATGAGCGGGCGATCCCCCCTCCGCATCCGGTCGAACGCACGGGCGCTGGCGGAGGTCGCGCGGCGCGAAGGCGTGGACGTGATCCACGCCCGCACGCGCGAGGCGGCGGCTGTGGGCGAGCGGGCGGCGGCGGCGATCGGGGCCCGCTTCGTCACCACATGGGCGAAGGTCCACGCGGATGACGGCTTCTTCGACCGGCCCCTGACCCGCGCCCTCGGCGCCGGGCGCCCGGTGATTGCGGTGAGCGACTTTCTGGCGCGCCATCTGGCCGAGGCGCATGGGCTCGGCGCGGATCGGGTCGTCGTGATCCCGCGCGGGGTGGATATGGACGCCTTCGCCGAAGAGGCGGTCGGGGCGGAGCGGGTGATCCGCCTCGCGAACGCCTGGGGGCTGACGGAGGACCCGCGCCCCGTGGCGCTGGTTCCGGGAAGGCTGCACGCCAAAGCGGGGCTGGAGACGCTGGCGCGCGCGGCGGCGCAGCTGCGGGCGGCGCGGGGCGATGATTTCCTATGCCTGATCGTCGGCGAAGGAGAGGCGAAATACGTCGCAGAACTGGAGGCGGCGATCGTGGATGCGGGCGCGGCGGGAGTGATGCGGATCGCAGGGCCGACGCCGGACATGCAGGCGGCGCTGAAGATGGCGGCGATGGTCGTCTCCCCGGCCGCCGCGCCCCGCGCCTCAGCCCGCTCCGTCGTCGAGGCGATGGCCATGGGCCGCCCTGTGATCGCGACGGCGCACGGCGCCCCGGCTGACGTTATTCGCGACCGGGAGAACGGTTGGCTCGCCGCGCCCGGCGATGAGGAAGCGCTGGCTGCGGCGCTGGGCGCGGCGCTGGATCTGGACGAGAGCGGCCGAGCGCATATGGGCGTCTCCGGCAGGGCGCAGGTGCGGTCCCGGTTCACGCTGGAGGCGATGCAGCGGGCCGTTTTGGAGGTTTACGCCGAGGCGGCCGGGCGCGCCTTCGCCGCCTGAGGCGGCGCGCGGACGCCGAACCCGCCGGGCGACGCGCTGGATGCGGCACGGGCCATGTGCGAATATAGCGACGCTTCGAGCCTCGGTTACCAAGGGTGCGATCCGCACCCCGAGCGCCCAACATCATGCCGCGCTTCGACGGCGCGCAGCCGGGAAAGCACCTCGCCCTTAACGGCCATATGGAAGTCTCCCCCGTCTCTGATGACGAACACGAATGAACTCGCGATCCGGGGAGCGCGTCTATGGACACGGGGCGTGCGACAAGGAGCCCGGGACAACGGCCTCCATCCCATTGTATTCGCGGCTTAGAGCAGCCCGCCTTTAACTTAAGCCTTCGTATCGCCAAACGCCCGAGAACGCCGAAGGCGTGGCAGGGGTTTGGCGATTCAGGTTTAAGGCGGGGTGCTTTAATCGGCCGCTGGCGCACGTGAGCGGCGAGCTCGGCTCACCTGCGTCCAGGATTAGGAACCCTTCGGGCCTTTTGGCGCGCGCCATCTGATGGAGCATCACCCGGAGGTTGACGACGGTTGCCTCCTGAATGAGGAGCCGGGCGATCCCGTCTTCATCGAATTCAGGGAGCGCGAACCGATCCGGATCGCGTTTACGGCGCGCGCCAAGGGCCGCCACAGCGCCCAAGTCCACGCGATGGAAAGCGCCGCCAAAGTCGCGATGGCGGCGGCGCGCGGCCTTGATGAGCTGACGGGGGCAGAGGGCGACCCGCGCCGCGACATCGCCAGCGCGGTGGATGCGGAGCGCTCGGTTATCGACGAGAAGAAAGATGAGGGCGCGGGAGCCCTCGCCCCCCGCCTTCCGCTGAACATCGGCCTCATTCAGTGCGGGAAGACGGCCAATGCCCCCTTCGACTGCCGGTTCGTCGCTGATCTGCGCCTGCCGCTCAGGGTGAATAAGGCGGACTCCCCCCGCATTGCGGAGATCGCGGCGCGCCATCCCGGCATCGAAGGGGAGCAAGTCCGCCGCGACGCGCTGTTTCAGTGCGACCAGCCCATGAGATGGTCGGCATCCTGCGAAGCAACGTCGTAGCCTTTGGGCGCCCCAAGCCAACGCCGATCGACAGTCTTGGCGTCGCAGACGCGCGCCTTCGGCGACCTATCGAAGCGCTGGCCTATATCGATGGCTCCTGTCAGCACGGGATAGGATCTCAAAACGAACATGTCGAACTCGACGGGTTCCCGCACCTCGCGCAGACGCACGCTCTTTCCGCTCGGGACTGTCCGGCGGGCGGCGGCTGACGCTGAGTTTGCGTCGATGCTCATGCGGGCCCGGCTTTTGCGACCGAGCCTCCGCATAGAATTTCGCATCTTGTTACATAGCGATCCAATGAACCTTGGAGTGAGTGATTTACCAGGACGCGGCAGTTCACGAATTTTCGGCTGCAAAGATCCGAAGATGCGATTCCCAAGAACGCCCGAAGAGAGCCCGTCTTCAACTGCATTTCAGTTTAGCGATTTCGCACGCCACCCTAACCCGCCCGCGCCGCTTTGATCAGCCGCCGGGAGAGGAGGGCGAAGCGCGCCGTCAGGAGGATCGCGGTTACGATCAGGCCCATGGCGAGGCCGATCCAGAGCCCCTCCCCGCCCCAGCCGACCGGAAAGGCGAGGACGTACCCCCCGCCGATCCCCATCACCCAGTATCCGAAAGCGCCGAGCCAGAGGGGGTAGTAGCCGTCCTTCAGGCCCCGAAGGCTCCGCGCCATGATCACCTGCGCGCCGTCGAAGACCTGAAAGATCGCGGCGACCGTCATGATGGAGGTGACCAGCGTCAGGACCTCCCCATGTCCCGGGTCGTCGGCGGAGACGAACATCGCGGTGATCTCCTCCGCCAGCGTCAGAGGGAAAACCACGAGGAGGATGAGGAGACCGGCGCCGAGCGCCAGCCCGACGAACCCGGCCTGACGCGCGCCGGGCGCGTCGCCCCGGCCGACGCCATGGGCGACGCGGACCATCGCCCCCTCCGCCAGCCCGGCGGCGATCACGAAGGGAATGCCGATCCAGGCCATGAGGACCTGATGGGCGGCCAGCATCTCCGCCCCGATGCGGCCCGAAAGGAGGCCGACGGCGGTGAACATCCCCGCCTCGACCGCCACGAGGCCGGCGATGGGCAGGCCGAGGCGAAAGACCTCTCCGATCACCGGCAAGTCGACGCGGAGCCGCCCCCGAAAGACGCCGTAACCCCGAAGCGCGGGGGTGAAGTAGATGTAGCCGATCAGGGCGAAGAGCATCCCCCAGTGGATGATCGAGATGGTCGCCCCCGCCCCCGCGACGCCCATGGCGGGCAGGCCGAAACGGCCATGCACCAGCCCCTCCGCCAACGCCCAATTCAGGGGAAGCGCGAGAAATGAGATGACCATCACGGCCCGCGTGCGGCTGAGCGCAGCGGTGAAATCACGGGCGACGACGAAAAAGAGCGACGGCAGAACGTAGAAGGCGACGGTCTGTCCGAAGGGGGCCGCGAGAGCGATCACCTCCGGATCCTGTCCGGTCCAGCGCATGATGGCGTCGATATTCCAGACCAGCGCGCTCATCGGCAGGCCGATCAGAGCGGCGACGATCATGCCCTGGCGCATGGCGTTCCCCGCCTCCGCCTTGCGCCCGGCGCCTTCGGCTTGCGCCGCGAGGACGGCGGTGATGGAGAGCAGCCCGGCGAGGACCAGGGAGACTTCGAACGTCAGGGAGGCGCCGAGGCCAACGGCGGCGAGCTCCTTGAACCCGAGCTCCCCCACCACGAGTTTGATCGTCGCGAACATGGCGAAATCGGCGAGATAGGCGACGATCAGCGGCGCGGAGATGATCAGGAGCCGCCGCGTCTCCTCGCGGGGCGTGAAATGGGGGCGCAGGCTGGCGGCGCGAGAGGGCGGTGGTGGGACCGACATGATGACCGAGCTCGATTGAGGGTTTTCGGCCGCTACGGAAGTCCCAAGCAGGGCGCACAGATGCGTCTAGCAGGCGGAACGCGGCTCCGGCAAGGCGCTGGTTGGAGCGCGCCGGGTTGCGGCCGACAGGGTCGGCGGCGCGCTTTCATGACTGAAAGGTCAATAAGAGCCAGTTTTCCGGCATACCGGAATTCTAGAATCCCGGGATTCCAGAATTCTAGTATTCCGGAAAACTAGAGTCTTCGAATTGTCGCCAAGTATATGTTTTGCTTAACAAACCAGGACCCGTCGCGCAGCGCGGCTCAGCCCGGCCACGATGGGCTACGCGGCCGGGCTTGGCCTCCTCCGCAGGGTTCCGTTAATAGGTCGGCGAGAAAAGCAGGGGAGCCGATATGCCGGATCGCAACTTCGAGCGGATGACCAAGGCGGAGGTCATCGCCGCCCAGCGGGCTTGGACGAAATACGTGACCGAGCAGGACGTCGACAACCTGCTGACGCTTTACGATTTCGGCGACCCGGACGAGCCGCTTTTGTTCAAACCCACTCTGGCGGACGTCATTCGCCTCGATGAAAAAGGCGCGCGGGCGTATTTCATCGGGGGCGACGTCGACTATCCGAACGATTCAGGCTTCCTGAAGCGCGGCTGGAAGAGCGTGGAGTTTCAGAGCGCGGTCGGCCCGATCCTGAAGGCGGGCGGGCTCGGCTACAAGGACATGGGCCATTACACCTTCGTCGACGGCGAGGGGAATGCGACCCGCGCCGACTACACCTTCGCCTATCACAAGATCGACGGGCGGGTTCTGATCTCCCTCCACCACTCGTCGCTGACCTGGTTGCCGCCCGTGGCGTGACGCGCCGCCGCCTTCCGGGGCGGCGCGCCGGCTCAGCGCATGGCGGCGAGGCCCTTGGCGATGGCGTCCATGACCAGCGCTTCGTTCGAAGCGCTGATCGCCCAGGGGTGAGGATCGGAGAAGGCGCCCGCGTCATTGTCGAAATAGGCGCCGGACGCGCCAGCGAACTCCTCGGACAAGGCCGCTCGACGCAGGATTTCGACCCCGATGCCGAGGTCGTTCCCGGCGATGCCCCAACCCTCTTTCACCATTTTGGAGGCCAGCAGGGAGCCGGGATTTACGGCGGCGAAGACCGGCCCCTCCGGCATCTCCCGCGCCAGCGTGCGGGTCCAGATCGTGATGGCGAGCTTGCTTTGCGCATAGGCGTCCATATCGCCCAGCGGCCCGCCGCCGACCATCGCGCCCGTATCGACCGGCGCCTGCGCGGCGGAGGAGAGGTTCACGACCCGGCCGTCCTTCGGCATGGCCGCGAGCAGTTTTCGGGTCAGGACATAGGGCGCGTAGGTGTTGACCACGAAGCGCGCATCGATCCCGTAGGACGTGCTCGCATCCGCCATCTTATAGACGCCCGCATTGTTGATGAGGACGTCGAGGCCGCCGGCCCGCGCGATGATCGCGTCGGCCAGCGCGTCGACCTCGGCAAGGCGCGTCATGTCGGCGACGAAGGTCTCCGCGTCTCCGCCGACCTCGGCCGCAGCGGCCTCCAGCTTCTTCGGGTTGCGGCCATGGAGGAGGATCGCATGTCCCTCCGCCGCCAGCGCCTTGGCGGTCTCGAGGCCGATGCCGTCGGTGGCGCCGGTGATGAGGATCGTCTTGGCCATGGGGGCCTCCTTAAACGTGAAATTCGGGTAGGATGTCGTTGGCGAGGCGGCGCATCGTGGTCTCGATATCGTCGCTGGCGAAGCGCAGGTTCAGTGCGACGTGGTTAACGCCGATGCGCTGCAGCTCCCGCAGATAACCGCGCAGGAAGGCGGTTCCCGAGCGGAAGCCGAGATGGATCGGGCTCGGCGCCGCGCCCGGGTTCTCCACCAGATCGACATAGAGCGACTGCATCACCGGTTTGTCCGCGCCGTCCTCGATCCGGGCGCGATAATCGGCGATAATGCGGGACTGGGAGGCCGCGTCGCGCGGATAGGTCATCCAGCCGTCGCCGTGGACCGCGACCCAGTTCGGGTCCTGCCGGCTGCCGCCTGTGATCAGGAGCGGCAGGCGCGGACCGGTCGGTTTCGGAAGCATGTCGAGATCGCCCCGAAGGCGCCCCTGCGCCGTCTCGAGCGCAGGGTAATCGCCGCCGGCGCCCCGGATATAGGCGACGCTGTCGCGGAACCGCTCGCCGCGATCCTCAAAGGAAATGTTCATCGCCGGATATTCCACCGGCCGGTCGCCCGACGCGACGCCGAGGAGGAGGCGCCCGCCTGAGAGCGCGTCCGCCGTGGCCGCCGCCTTCGCCACATGCGCCGGATGGCGCAGCGGCAGGATGATGCTGGCGACGCCGAGGGCGATCTCCGACGTCGCCGCCGAGAGCGCGCCGAGATAGACGAAGGGATCGAAGATCTGCCCCGCATCCCCGAATGTCGGCGAGTTGAACGGCACGTCGCGAAGCCAGATCGCGGCGAAGCCGAGCTCTTCAGCGAGCTGAATGCGCTCCAGATGCCGCTCCAGCGGCGGCTCCGCCCGGGCGGGATAAGCCGCGAGCGGCGCGACGAGGCCGAGCGTTAGCGCGCCGGGGTGAAAGACGTCGCCGTAGGCGCGGTTGATCGGCGCGAAACCGGTTTCTTCAGGTTTGTCCAACACGGGGCGGGCGGACCTTTCGCAAAGGGGTTCAATAGCGGATGACGGTGCGGCTCTCGATGCTATTACGGATCGTCGTCACGGCGGGATCCTCCACCATGTCGAGCGCGCTGTGGGCGATCGAGGGACGGCCCTGATTGTCGTAGATGTTGAAATAGGCGACCTCGTCGGGGCGCATTTTCGCACGATAGATCCATTCATGCGACGGGTTCGCGGCGAGGCCCATGATGCCGCCGACCCGGTCCGGATAGATCAGGTCGAGCAGGATCCAGTCCTCCTCCGCCACGCTGGCCGGGCGAACGAAGCCGAGGGGCGCGCTGTTGATCGGCGCGTCGACCGGCCGCCAGATGTTGACGAAGGCGTAGCGCCCGGCGCTCCACATCGCGGCGCGCTCCGGCCCGAGGACGTCGATCAGGCGGTTCTCCGCGCCTTTCCGGCTGTAATCGCTATGTACGTTGCGCGCCGGTGTGCGATCCGAATTCGGATCGTCCACTCGCACGGTGTGATCGAAGATCACAACCTCCTCCGCGCCGACGCGGGCCGAGAGGAGATCGGTCAGTTCCGCGTCGTAGCGACCCCGCCAGTTCTCGCTCTCCCCGAACGTCTCCACGCCGGTGGGCGCGGCGGCGAACTCGACCCCGTCGCGCGCGAAGGCGACAGCCGCCTCGCCCGCCCGCTCATCGAGAACGGCGACGTCGGTCGGGGCGAGTTCCGGGGAGATGAGCTTGCCCACTTCGCCGCGGGCGTCGATGTGGAACGCCTGACGCTCCGGCTTGTGGACGTGGTAATTGACTGTTGCGGTGCGGGGCATGGCGCCGTCTCCCTTTCCTGCTTCGGCGGTCGCGGATCGCCCGCAACCGCCGCTTCATCCGGTCGGGCCTCAGACCTCGATGACGACCTTGCCGATGGTCGCGCCGCTGGCGAGCCGGGCGTAGGCCGCCTCGACATCGTCGAGCGTGAAGACGGTCTCATCCACGATCGGCTTCAGCGCGCCCGCGTCCGCGATCTCCGCCATCTTGGCGAGGATCTCGCCATGGGTCTCGCGTTTGAAGTCATGCAGCATCGGGATGAGCATGAAGACGACGTGCAGCGAGAGCCCTTTAAAATGCGCGGGCGTCAGGTCGATCTCGACCATCGAAACCGTCGTCGCCACCTGCCCGTTCAGCGCCGCCGCTTCGAGGGAAGCCGCCATGTTCGCGCCGCCGACGCTGTCGAAGACGACGTCGAACCCGGCGCCGCCGGCATGGGTCTCGACATATTCAGCGACGGTCTGTTTGCGGTAATCAACCGGGGTCGCGCCGAGGCTTTCGATCGCCGCGAGCTTTTCGGGGCCGGAGCCGGTGCCGTAGACCTCAGCGCCGAAATGCCTCGCGATCTGCGCCGCGATGTGACCGACGCCGCCCGCGGCGCCGTGGACCAGAACCTTCTGACCGGCGGCGCAGCCCGCGCGGACGAGGCCCTCATAGGCGGTGATCCCGACGAGCGGCAGCGCCGCCGCCTCCCGCATGGTCAGCGACTTCGGCTTCAAGGCGATCAGCTTGGCGTCCACCGCCATGTATTCGGCGAGCGCGCCGGGTATATCGGCGAGACCGCCCGCGCAGCCGTAAACCTCGTCGCCGGGCGCGAACCCGTCGACGCCCTCGCCGACCGCTTCGACCGTCCCGGCGAAATCCATGCCGAGCAGCGCGGGCGCCGCCGGCGAAAGCGGTAGGTCCGGCCCCATGTTGCGGATCATCATGTCGACCGTGTTCACGCTGGTCGCGGCGATGCGGATCAGCGCCTGACCGGCGCCCGCCGCCGGCTTCGGCAGGTCGGTCGCGGTGAACGGCGCATCGGGGCCGTAGGTCTCGAGGATCATGGCTTTCATCGGGGGCTCTCCTTCAGCGTGTCTGCGTTAGCGCTGAAGATGAGCATTTGGTTTGGGATAAAAACCCGACCTGATCGAAATCAGTTTTCCGGTTTTACATATAATATATGGCTGCGGCGGTCACCTCGCCTCCCATGGCGGGCGGGCGCCGATCTCAGCCAGCAGGAAGTCGATCATCGCCCGAACCTTCGCCGTCAGAACGTTCGCCTTGGGATAAACCAGCCAGATCGCGGAGGCGTCGTCGATTTCGCACTCCGGCAACACATGGACCAGCGCGCCGCTCTGAAGCTCGCGCCAGACGCACCAGAGCGCGTTCATCGAGATCCCGGCGCCGGCGATCGTCGCCTCCCGAATGCTGGCGCCGTCGTCGCAGACGATCTGCGGCGCGGCGCCCTTCGGCGGGAAAAGTCCGCTCGCGTCGCCATTCGGCGCGGTGAGTTTGCGCGGCGGGCCTCTGAAGCCGATCAGCCGGTGATCCGCCAGGTCTTGGGGGCCAACGGGCGCGCCGAACCGCGCGATGTAATCGGGGGAGGCGCAGAGAACGCGACGATCATCCGCGAGCTTCCGCGCCCGGAGGCCGCTGTCTTCGATGGCGAGGTTGCGAAGGGCGAGATCGTATCCGCCCTGAATGAGATCGACCTGCGTGTCGGAGAGCATCAGCTGGAGGTCGACCTTCGGGTGCGCTTCGATGAACTTGGGCATCAGCGGCGCGATATAGAGCTGAGCGAAGGTGCTGGGCGCGGCGAAGCGGAGCGAGCCCGTCGCCTCCACCGCGCCATGGCCGAGGGCGGCGCGTGCGGCGTCCTCCTGCGCGAGAATCTCGCGCGCATAGGGGAGGAACTCGGCCCCGGCGAGAGAGAGCGCGACCTTGCGCGTCGACCGGTGGAGGAGATCGGCGCCGACCTGGGCCTCCAGCTTCGCGAGCCGCGCGCTGGCGACGGCGGGAGCGAGGTCGAGCGATCGGCCAGCGGCGCTGATATTGAGCATCTCCGCCGCCTTTACGAAGAGGCGGACGCAGTCGGTGTCCATCGCAGTTATCTCCCATCACGCTGAAGTCAGCGCCTTCTGGGAAGGTTTATATCGACCTTCTTCAAAATAAGAACATGCGGCGCGGGCGGGCCTGATCCGGCGCCGATAAAAAGCGACGCCGCCTCCGCCTTGATCGCTGCGGCTTGGCCACAGTCAGGAGACAACCGCCGCGGAGCCATCATTTATCTATTGATGTCAGCATGTTGCTAGTTTGCTAGCAAACTAGAGAACCAAAGGCTCGGCGCACGCGCGCGTCCGTGCGCGCGGGCCAACGTTCGCGTTCTTTAAGCATGTCCAATGGATTTGGGCGCACGTCGCTGCGCCCACCCCCACGGCTCTGAGGCGTCGGCCTTGTCTCCGCCGCCTCAGGCCGCCTCAGCCAAAGGCAGGGCCATCATCATCCCCGCCATCTCATCGAGGTCGCCATGGCCGATCTCGCAGGCGGCGTTTTGCGCCATCCCGAAATTCGCCGCGCTCTTCATCACGTCGGCCAGTTCGGAAGTTGAGACCTCGGCGCAGACAGCGGGCAGTTCGCGCGCGATCCCGCAGGACCGCATCAGATCGGCGAAAACGACAGGCAGCGAAGCGGCGCCGGCATCGCCGCCCATCGCCTCCGCCGCCAGCGCGTAAACGTCGCCGCCGTCCGGGCGGTCGGCGAGCCAGGGCAGCGTCACCTCCAGCGCGAGGCCGGTGGCCAGGCCATGGTGGATGCGGCTGAGCGACCCGATGGAGTGGCTGATGTTATGGCCCATATGCGTGTTGCAGTTATGGAGCGCGAGCCCCGCGACCATGCTTCCCCAGAGGACCTGTCCGCGCACGTCTGCGTCGTCCCCGGTCGCCACCGCTTTCGGCAAGGCGCCCGAGAGAATGCGCAGCGCCTCCAGCCCGTAGAGCCGCCCGCCCCAGTTGGAGGAGCGGGAGGTCGTCGCCTCCAGCGCGTGGGCGACGGCGTCGATCCCGGTCCATGCGGTCAGGTGCGGCGGGAGGGAGACGGTGAGGGCCGGGTCGAGGATCGCGTGAGCGAACATCAGCTCTTCGCCCCAGAACCAGTTCTTGGTCCCGTCGGCGGCGGAGACGATGGAGGTGCGGGTGACTTCGGACCCGGTGCCCGCCGTCGTCGGGATGGCGATTGCGGGGAGGCCATCTCCGGCGAAGGGCTTGGCGGCGAGGGCGAAGTCGGCGGCGGGAGCGCCCGACGGCGCGATGGCGGCGACGAGCTTCGCGGCGTCCATCGCAGCGCCGCCGCCCATGCCGACGACCGCGGCGGCGCCGATCTCGCGAGCGCGTGCGGAGAGCGCGTCGATCAGCGCCTCCTTCGGCTCGCCCGCCACATCGGCGGCGAGTTCGCCCTCGATCCCCTTCATCAAGGCGTCGGTCGCGCCGATTTCGGCGAGGAAAGCGTCGGCGACGACGAGCGTCGGGCCGCCCCGCCCGAAAGCGGCGGCGATGGCGGGGGTTTCCGCGACGCGACCCGCGCCGAAAGTGACGGGGGGCGTGCGCCCCATATCGAATGATTTCACAGCGCCCTCGTGTGCAACAATTCCCTCAGCACGCGCTTAGATCACGCGATCAGCCGCGAAAAGCGCCAATCGACGGCGCCGAATGGTCACTTCGCGTCAGCTTCCGCCTCCAATGCGGGATACTTGACGGCGAGCGTCGCCGCGCGCGCGATGAAGAGGATCGTCATCGCGGCCCAAAGCCCGTGGTTGCCCATCAGGTCCGGCAAGGTGAAGAGCGCGACGAGGTAGACGCCGAGCGAGACGATCATCGCATTGCGCATGTCGCGCGTGCGGGTCGCGCCGATGAAGACGCCGTCGAGCATGAACGAGGGCAGGCTGACCGGCGCGGAGATGACGAGCCAAACGAGAAACGCCATCGCCGCGGCGCGCACGTCTGGAGACGTCGTCATGATCTCGATGATCGCCGGGCCGCCGAGGAGGAAGGCGAGCGCGAGGAGAAGCGAGACGACCATCCCCCAGAACCCGCACATCAAAGCAGCCCGCCTGAGCCGCGCGCGATTGCGGGCGCCGAGGGACTGACCAACGAGCGCCTCCGCGGCGAAGGCGAAGCCGTCGAGGGCGTGGGCGATGATGTAGAGGAAGTTCAAGAGCACATGGTTGGCGGCGAGGTTCACCTCCCCCTGCGCGGCGGAGCGGATGGTGAAGAGCGCGAAACCGATCTGGAGAAGCAGCGTGCGGATCAGGATGTCGCCGTTCACCGCCATCATCCGCCGCAGGCGGTCGGCGCGGAGTATCAGGGCCCGGTCGCGCCAGGCGGTCCCCCGGAAACAGGCGCGGAGGAGCCAGAGGCCGAGAAGGGCGCCGGACCATTCGGCGATGAGGGTGGCGATTGCGACCCCCTCCACCTCCCAGCCGAGCCCGAGGACGAAGAGGAGGTCGAGCGCGATGTTCAGCCCGTTCATCCAGAGCTGGAGGATCAGCACCTGCCCCGTCCGCTCCGCTGCGATCATCCATCCGGTGACGGCGAAGACGGCGATGGCGGCCGGAGCGGAGAAGAGGCGGATGGAGGCGTAGGCGCGGGCCATCTCCTCCACCTCCGGAGAAGAGGAGACGGCGAGGAGGCCGAGTTCAACGATCGGCCACTGGAGGAGGATCACCGCGCCACCTGCGACGGCCGCGATGAGGAGGCCGCGCATGAGGAGCGCCGTCGCTTCATCGTCATCGCCAGCGCCGATCGCCTGCGCGGCGAGGCCGGCGGTGCCCATCCGGAGGAAGCCGAAGAGCCAGTACGAGAAGGTGACGATCATCGCGCCGACGGCGACGGCGCCGATAGGCGCGGCCTCCCCCATCTGCCCGACGACGCCAGTGTCGACGGCGCCCAGGATCGGGACGGTGGCGTTGGAGAGGACGATAGGCGCCGCGATGGCGAGCACGCGGCGATGCGTGATCGGGCTTTGGGATTGAACGCGCGACGCCATTCAGCGGGCCCCAGTCGGTCGGCTCGGCCTGCGTGACGCCCACTCAAACGGTTCGCCGGTGACGGACGTAGCCGTCATCACCGGGCTCGACCCGGTGATCCAGATCGCCGACCGCGCGCGGAGTTCTGGACGCCCGGATCAAGTCCGGGCATGGTGGCGGAGAGTGCGCGGTCGCCCACTCGCACCACTATTCTCCGTCCGGCATCAGGAAATGGCCATGAGCGGCGGCGATGGGACGGTCGCGGCTGTCCTGCCACGCCTCCACCCGCACATTGGCGACGCGGCGCCCCGCTTTCTGCACCGTGGCGCGGGCGTAAGCGTCGCGGGCGCGGCCCGAGCGGAGATAGTCGATGGTGAAGTCGATGGTCTTGGGCATGGCCGGAAAACGCCCCTCGTCGATGGCGTCGGCGAGGTTTCCACCCGCCTCCAGCCGCGTCCAGACCTCGTCCCAGGCGAGTTGGGTGATCGCCGTGATTTCGAGGAAAGCGCCGGTCACGCCGCCATGGAGGGCGGGGATCATCGGGTTGCCGATCAGCTTCCAGGAATAATTCAGCCGCCCGGTCAGTTCATCCCCCATCCGATCGAAGCTGACGCCGATGAAGCGGTGATAGGGCACGGTGTCGGTGAGACGCGCGAGGGCGGCGTCGCGGCGGTCCTTCTCTGTCTGGGTGTCGGCCCCGGTGGCGGCCTCGGAAGGGGTCATTCCGCGCCCTCCTTCTTTTTCGGACGCGTGATCATGAACGCGCCGGCGGCGGTTGCGACAGGGTCTTCGCTATCGCCGTCATAGGCGGCGCCGCGGGCGAAGGCGACGGAGCGGGTGACGCGGTAGCACTCGCAGATCGCCGTTAGCGCCTCGCCCGGTTTGGCCGGGCGCATGTAGTCGATCCGAAGGTCGAGCGTGGCGATGCCGCCCATCAGCCCGGTCTTGGAGATGGCGGCGACGCCGCATCCGGTGTCCAGCAGCGTGGTGATGACCCCGCCATGGACGACGCCGGTTTCAGGGTCGCCCACGAGCTTCTCGCTATAGGGAATGACGATCCTGGTCTTCCCCTCGGCGGTTTGGGTCAGGCGCATCCCGATCTCCTCCGCATGGGGGAAGCCGGTCATGGCGAAGCCGCCGTCATCGGTCATCGTCGGATCCTTTCCGCCTAACACCCGATGCCTACGCCCGCGCAGCGGCGCTGTCGATCCGGGGCGCGACGTAAAGCGGAGGCGCCCGGTCTCGCTCGCGAGCGTCGCAGCGCCGATAGGCGAGACCGGAGAACGGCGGCGTTCGAGGGCGAAGCGCATTCAGCGCCGCAAGGGTTAACGTTCCCAGAATCCCGGGATTCTAGAATTCTAGAATCCCGGGATTCTGGGAACGTTAACCCCGCGCGCCGTGAGCCGAGTCGCATCCCCACTCAGGCGGGGACGCGACGCCGTTAGGGTCCGAGAGTTCAAGCCGGTCGCGTTCGTCGCTGCGCAGCGGCGGCGAGGGCCCCAGCCGCTAAGGCCCATGCGAGGAGGAGGATGAGATGATCCACCTCCCACGCGCGCGCCTCGACCGCGGCCCAGGCGAGCTCCCCCATGGCGCGGGTCGGGGTCCATTCGGAGATCGCGGCGATGACCTCCGGCATGGCGAAGGGCGGAACCCAGAGGCCGCCGAGATAGGCGAGCGGCAGGTAGATCAGGTTCGCGATCGCGACGGAGGCGCTGGCGGAGACCAGCGAGCCGAGGGCGATGCCCATCAGCGTCGCGGCGACCGCAGAGAGGAGGCAGACGACCGACAGCCTGACCCATGCGGCCGCGTTGAGGCTGACATCCGTCATGACGAGCGCCATGACCGCGACGAGCGCCGCCGCGATGACGACGAAGATCAGCGCGGCGACGATGCGGGCGATCCACTGGTCGACGAAGCGCCCCGGCAGGCTCCGCTGCCATGTGGCGAAGGGGCTGACCCGATCCTGCGCGATGCTGACCCCGAAAAGGTAAAACCCGACGCCCACGGCGGCGTAGACGATGAAGGAGGCCATGGCGTTCGCCGCCCATTGGCCGCCGCCGCTTTGCGCGCCGAAGAACGCGTAGAGCATGGCGGGGAAGAGCACGGTCGGCACCCAGAACGCGGGCTGGCGGAAGAGAATGCGGAGCGTGAGGGCGCATTCAGCCTTAAGGGCTCCCATAGCGTTAGGCGAGGTCATCGGTTCGTCTCCTCTTCGCGGACGCGGGCGATAAGGTCTTTAAGGCTCAGGGGCTCTAGGGAGAGGTCGGCGAAAGGCGTCCCCTCCTCCACCAGACGGCGGAGCGCGGCGTCGCTGTCGGCGGTCTCCATCCGCCAACGTTCGCTTTCGCGAACCGCGCCCATCCAGCCGGGCGGCGCTGCGCCATCGGGCAGGGCGAAGGAGAGGCGCGAGACGCGCGCGCGGGCGCGGAAGGCGTCGACGTCGCCATGGAGAACGGTCTCGCCCCTGTCGATCAGGGCGATGGCGTCGGAGATCGCCTCGATCTCATCCCATTGGTGGGAGGTGAGGACGAGCGCCCCGCCCTCCGCAACATACGCGCGAGCGGTCTCGCGAAACGCCTCCTGCGCGTCAGCATCCAGACCGGCGGTCGGTTCATCGAGGAAGACCAGCTTCGGCGCGCCCACGAAGGCGAGCGCGAGGGCGACGCGCCGCATTTCCCCGCCCGAGAACCCCGCGACGCGCCGGTCGATCAGCGCGCCGAGGCCGAATCGCTCGGCCATCGCGTCGACGTCCGGCGTCGCGCCGTAGCGGGCGGCGGCGTAGGCGAGGATCTCACGCGGGGAAACCTGATCGGGAAACCCCGTCGCCTGCGGGGTCGCGCCGGTCACCGCCCGCGCCGCGGGCGATCCGGCGGGATGGCCGAAGATCCGCGCCTCCCCCGCGTCGGGGCGCATGAGGCCCATCAACATCGAAAGGGTCGTCGACTTGCCCGCCCCATTGGGTCCGAGAAGGCCGAGCGCCCGGCCGGGCGCGACCTCCAGATCGACGCGGCGCACCGCCTCCACCGCGCCGAAGCGCTTGGAGAGGCCGGAGGCCGAAATCGGATACTCATGCATGCTCTGCGTCATCGCCTTTCCACCACTTGCGAAATCACTGAGCCGCTCTAAGCCTGTCGACATGGGCCGACCCAAGGACGAAAACGCGGGCGACGCGACAAACCTCGCCAACGACACGGCGATGTCGTTGACGCTTCGCCAACTGCAGGAGACGCTGAGCGGCCCGGTTTTCTGGCTCGTCACCGTCGTCGCCGTCTTTCTGGCGGCGATGGCGGGGCCGTTCTACACGCTGGAGCGGCTGAGCTTTCCCGAACGTCTGGTCTATTGGGGCGTGACGATCGTCTGCTCCGCCACGGTGATGACCTTCATCTCGATCTACGCCTACCGGGCGACGGAAGCCCGCGGCTTGCACTGGCTGATCTCAGCCATCCTTGCGGGCGCGATCGGGACTGTCCCGGTTGTTTTGAGCGTTTATCTCGCCGAAGGCGCCGCGACCGGGTTCGCGGCGGGATGGGCCTCCGACATCTCTTTCGGGGCGCTCGCGATCTACACGGCGCCCTCAGTGATCGCGACGACGGTGATCGTGAACCTGATCATCGAACGCCAGGCGAGAGAGCGCGCCGAACCAACGCCGGCGCCGAGCGTTGAGCGCGGCCCGCACCGCGCCCTGACCCTCTTGCAGAGCAAGCTGCCCGCGCATCTCGGCCACGAGGTGATCGCCGTTCAGGCGCAGGACCATTACGTCGAGGTCACCACGCCGAAAGGCGCGGCGATGGTCCTGATGCGTCTGAGCGACGCCGTCGGCGATCTGGAACCGCTTGGCGGGATGCAGGTTCATCGCTCCTGGTGGATCAACCTCTCCCATATCGAGCGCACCGAGAAGGGGCCGAACGGCCCGGAACTGCTTTTGTCGTCGGGCCAGAAGGTCCCGGTCGGGCGCAGCTATCGCGTCGCCTTCAGAAAAGCGGCGGAAGCCGCCGCAACAGGGGATCGCCCATGACCCGCTCCATCCTCATCACCGGCTGCTCCAGCGGCATCGGCTACGACGCCGCCCACGCGCTCGCCAAACGCGGCTGGCGTGTCTTCGCCACCTGCCGGAAAGCGGAGGATGCGGAGCGGCTCGCCGCCGAAGGGCTGGAAAGCTGGCCGCTCGACTACGCCGATGAGGACAGCGTCCGGGACGGCGCCACGCGGGCGCTGGAATTGACGGAAGGGCGCCTGACAGCCCTTTTCAACAATGGCGCCTACGCCCTGCCCGGTCCCGTAGAGGACATCCCTCGCGACGGGATGCGCGCGATCTTCGAAGCGAATCTGTTCGGCCCGCACCAGCTGATCACCCATATCCTGCCCGCCATGCGCGCGGCGGGCGAGGGGCGGATCGTCAACTGCTCCTCCGTCCTCGGCTTCATGGCGATGGGGTACCGCGCGCCCTACAACGCCACCAAATTCGCGCTGGAGGGGCTGACGGACACGCTCCGCCGCGAGGTTCGCGGGGAGCCGATGCACGTGATCCTGATAGAGCCGGGACCGATCCTCACGCCGTTCCGCGCCAACGCCCGCATCGCCTATGAGCGGTGGGTGAAGCCCCGGCGGGAGGCTTCGACGCACCCGGACAAACGCTGGGCGACGCTGGAGCGGCGGCTCTATCGCGACAAGGAGGGCGGGCGCTTCGACCTGCCGCCGAGCGCGGTCACGGCCAAGCTGATCCGGGCGCTGGAGGCGCCCAAACCGAAGGCGCGCTATTTCGTGACGACGCCCACCTACCTGGCCGAGGGTTTCCGGCGCCTCTTGCCGACCAGCGCACAGGACCGGATCGTCGGCGCCGGGTGAGGCGTTCGAGAAGACCGAAGAGACGCGCAGACCAGCGAGCGCGCGACAGATGCGACGCGCGGCGGCGTGACGAGCGCATCGGAAACTAGTTTGCTAGCAAACTAGCAACATACTGACATCATTACAGAATTACCGAGCGCGCCTCAGAAAGCGCGCTCGACAGGTCTTGATCCGTTCATGTGGTTAGCGGCGCCGGAACCTTGCGCACGGCGCCTTCCAAACGCCGCGCGATCTGTTCGTCCGCTTTGAGTCGCCCTGGCGTCAGGCCGCTTGCGACAAACGCCCCATCTGCGCGCCCATGGACGCCGCGAGGTCCGCCATGCGGTGCGAGAAACCCCATTCGTTGTCATACCAGGCGAGCACCCGAACGAAACGGTCGTTCAGGACGCGGGTCTGATCGGTGTGGAACACCGCCGAATGCGGATCGTGGTTGAAGTCGACGGAGACTAGCATCTCGTCGGTGTAGTCGAGCACACCCGCGAGCCGTCCGCGCGCCGCGGCGCGCATGGCGTCGTTGATCTCCTCCGCCGTCACGTCGCGCCCGGCGGTGAAGGTCATGTCCACGGCGGAGACGTTGTGGACCGGCGCGCGCATCGCGATGCCGTCGAGCACGCCGTTGAGCTCAGGAATGACGAGGCCGATCGCCGTCGCGGCGCCCGTCTTCGTCGGGATGAGCGACGTGGCGGCGGCGCGGGCGCGGTAGAGATCCTTGTGGTTAGCGTCCAGCGTCGGCTGATCGCCGGTATAGGCGTGGATCGTGGTCATGAAACCCTGCTCGATCCCGCACAGCTCCGTCAGGACGGAGGCGACGGGCGCGAGGCAGTTCGTGGTGCAGGAGGCGGAGGAGACGACGAGGTCCTCCGGCTGCAGCATCTCGTCATTCACGCCGAAGACGATGGTGCGGTCTGCGCCCTTGGAGGGGGCGGAGACGAGCACGCGCTTGGCGCCGGCTTCGAGGTGCAGCGCGGCGTCCGGGCGGTCGGTGAACTTGCCCGTGCATTCCATGACGATGTCGACGTCTAGCGCTTCCCACTCGCAATTGCGCGGATCGGTATGGCGCGTGTAGGCGACCGGGCCGCGGCCGAGGTCGAGCGTTCCAGCCTCCTCATCGCCCTTCACGTCGAAGGCGAAACGGCCATGGACGCTGTCGTATTTGAAGAGATGCGCGGCGTTCTTCACCGGCCCCCGGTTGTTGATCGCGACGATCTCCACATCGTCCCGCCCGCTCTCGATGATCGTGCGCGCCACAAGCCGCCCGATCCGCCCGAAACCGCTGATCGCCACCCGAACCGTCATTTTTCGCTCCTGATTTCCCGTCGCCGCCCCCGGCGACTCACAACCTACCCGATTGGGTAGGCGATTACCTGATAGGCGGTCGGCTGTGAAGGGAAAGTTCGACGCTTTTCGACTGGGCGTGCGCTTCATCACTGGCGATAGTGTCGCATGAGCGACGCAACGCCCCAACGCCCCCGCATTCTGATCGCTGGTTTCCAGCATGAGACCAACACGTTGAACCCGTCGCCGACCCGCTATGACGACTTCGTCGACGGCGGCGGCTGGATGCCGATGACGCAGGGCGCGGCGCTGATCGACGCGTTTCGCCCCCTCAACATCGCGCTCGGCGGCTTCGTTCGGGCGGCCGAGGTGGAGGTCGACCTGATCCCGGTGCTCTGGACGAGCGCGGAGCCGAGCGGAGTGGTGACGGCGGAGGCGTTCGACCGGATCACCGCCCTGATCTGCGATGCTGCAAAGGAGGCGGGCGCGCTCGATGGCGTTTACCTCGACCTTCATGGCGCGATGGTGACGGAGCGCTTTTCCGACGGCGAGGCGGAGATCGCGCAGCGGGTCCGCGACGCGATCGGGCCCGAGACGCCGCTGGCGATCAGCCTCGATCTGCACGCCAACGTCTCCGCCGCTTTCGTCGGGATTGCGGACGCGGTGACGATCTACAGGACCTATCCCCATCTCGACATGGACGAGACGGGCGCGCGGGCATGGGCCATGCTCCGCGCGATGATCGAAACGGGCGAGCGGCCGGAGAAGGCGTTTCGCCAGAGCACTACGCGCCTGCCGCTCTCCGCCCAATGCACCGAGTTCGGGCCGATCGGCGCGCTTTACGACCTTTTGCCTGAGACGACCGGCGCATGTTCGGCCGACATCGCGCTCGGCTTTCCGCCCGCACGCATTGCGGACAGTTTTCCCTCTGTGGTCGCCTATGGGACGGGCTCGGCGGCGCGGGCTGACGCGTTGGTGCGCGCGCTAAACGAAGCGGCGACGGCGGCCGACAACACTCTGCTCTCGCCCGAAGCGGCGGTGGCGCGCGCGACGGCGCTGACCGAGGACGGTGGTACGGTCATCCTCGCCGACGTGCAGGACAATTCGGGCGCGGGCGCGACCTCGGCGACCGGCTGGTTGCTTCGGGCGCTGATCGACGGCGGCGCGGAGGACGCCGCCCTCGGCATCCTTTGCGACCCGGACGCCGCCGCCGCGGCGCATCGTATGGGCGTCGGCGGAAAGGTGACGATGCGGTTGCGTGGGGCGAATGGGGCGCCGGAGCCGTCGTTGGGCGATCTGACGATGGAGGTCGCCGCGCTCTCCAGCGGGCGCTTCACCTGCACGGGCGAGATGCAGCGGGACGTAGTGACCGACTTCGGGCCGAGCGCGCTTCTCCGCCATGGCGGGGTCGACGTCGTCGTCTCCTCCGCTCGGCATCAGTGCATCGACCAAGCGGCGTTCACGCATATCGGGATGGAGCCGCAGGCGAAACGCATCGTGGCGGTGAAGAGCACGGTGCATTTCCGCGCCGATTTCGCACCCTGGGCGAAGGCGGTGATCAACGTGAAGGCGCCGGGGCTGGCCGTGTGCGACATAAACGAGCTGACCTTCGACTGGACGCCGGACGACTAGAAAACGGCGTGATCTCCGAGGTCGACCCGCGCCTCCCCCGCCAGCACCTTGCGGTAGAAATCGACCAGCGTCTCCGACCCGAATTCGGGCGTAGCGGCGGCGTCGTAGGCGCCCTTCGCCGCGTCCCAAAGCAGCATGGATTCGGTGGCGTAATAGCGCCCGGTGCGCGCGAACTCCGCCTTGTCTTTCAGCCGTTTCGAAACGGTTCCGCCAATCCGCAAACCACCGATGACGGCGTCCATCATCGCCACCGGAACGCTGCGGAAGTTCGGCTCGCGCCCGAGAAGAGCGAAGAGCGCCTCCCCCTGTTCGCGCGGGGTGATCGCGGGGCCGGAGCCGCCGATGGGCAGGGTTAGGTTCTCCATCGACGGGTCGGAAAGGGAGCGGACGAGGTAGTCGCCGAGATCGGCGTCGGAGATCGGCTTGCAGGCGGTCAGCCGCCCATCGCCGAAGATCAGGAAGGGCTTGCCGGCCTTCACCCGTTCGATCTGGCCGGAGAGGGATTTGAAATACGCGGTCGGGCGCACGATCGAATAGGCGAGGCCGGAGGCTTCGAGCGCTTTCTCGAACGCCAGTTTCGCGCGCTGAAATTCCAGAAGGGGTTTCTGCACGCAGATCGCGGAGAGGAGGACGAAGCGCCCGATCCCCGCCGTCTTCGCCGCGTTCAACGCGCGGAGGTTCGCGTCATGGTCCACCGCCCAGGCGTCGGCGGGCGCGCCGGTGCGCGAGGCGATGCAGGAGATGACGGCGTCGTAGCCGCCCGTGCGCATCAACGCGGTTAACGCCGCTTCGTCGGCCAGATCGCCGACTTCCGCCGCGATTTCGGGCGGCGCGGTCGAGCCGTGCCGGATGAGCGCGGTGGCCGCCACTCTGGCCCGCGCCAGAGCCCGCGCGGTCGCCCATCCGATCGTTCCCGTCGCGCCAAGGAGAAGGACGCGGTCGCTCAAGCTCAGGCGACCTGATCGCGGAGGACGCGTTTGAGGACCTTGCCGGTGGCGTTGCGGGGCAATTCGTCGAGGAAGATCGCGCGGGTCGGCATCTTGAAGCGGGCGACCTTGCCGTGGAACCAGCCGAGGACGTCGTCCTCGGTGAGCGTCGCGCCCTCCCCTTTCACGACGAAGGCCACGCCGACCTCGCCCCATTTCTGATCCGGGACGCCGACGATGGCGCCGTCCGCCACGCCGTCGAGCGCGAAGAGCGTGTTCTCCACCTCCGCCGGATAGACGTTCTCCCCGCCGGAAATGTACATGTCCTTCCAGCGATCCACGATCCAGAGATCGCCGTCGGGATCGAGCCGGGCGGCGTCGCCGGTCTTGAACCAGCCGTCGACGAATTCCTTGGCGTTGGCTTCGGGGCGGTTCCAGTAGCCGGGCGTGATGTTGGCGCCCTTCACCCACAGCTCCCCGATCTCATCCGGGGCGGCGTCGGCGCCGTCTTCGCGCACGACCTTCAGTTCGCCATGCAGGATGCAGCGCCCGGCGCTGCCGGGTTTGGCCCAGGCGTCTTGGGGGGTCTGGAGGGAGACGCAGGGGCTCGTCTCCGTCATGCCGAAACCCTGGGTGATGGCGATGTTCTTGATCTTGTAGGTCTCCAGAAGCGGCACGGGAGTCGGCGCGCCGCCGACTGAAGCGGACTGGATGCGGGAGAAATCGGTCTCAGCGAAAGCCGGGTGCTGGGACATGAAAAGGTAGTTGGCGGGGACGCCGAGGAAGTGGGTGACGCCCCATTTCGGATCGTCGATCAGGCCGAGGAGCTGTCCCGGATCGAAGGCCCGCATCACGAGGTTGCGCCCGCCCGCATGGAGGATCGGGGTCGCGAAGCAGTTCAACCCGCCCGTGTGGAAGAGCGGCAAGACCGTGACGCAGGTGCTTTCGCGCGAGACCCGCGCGGGGACGCCGAGGTTGATCGCGTTCCAGAAGGCCATCGCATAGGTATTGGGCGCGCCCTTGGGCCGCCCGGTCGTGCCGGAGGTGTACATGATGGTCCACGTATCGTCGTGGCTCATCTCCTCAGCTGCGAAATCGCCGTATGAGGCGGCGATGGCGTCCTCAAAAGCCGAGGGCGCGCCGCCGCCCGTGGTTTCGATCACATGGGGGAGGGAGACAGTCAGGCCGTCGACGATCTCCTTCGTCGCGCCGTCGTGGATCAGGACCTGCGGCGCGCTGTCGGAGACGATGAAGTCGATCTCGGCGGCGACGAGGCGCCAGTTCAGCGGCAGGAAGATCGCGCCGATCTTGGCGCAGGCGGAGTGAACCTCCATCACGTCGGTGGAGTTCATGGCGAGGACGGCGACCCGGTCGCCGCGCTTCACCCCGCAGGCGCGTTGCAGATGAGCGGCGAGGCGGCGGCAGCGGTCTTCGGCTTCGCCATATGTGAAGTCCCGTTCGGAATGGAGGTCGGTCCAACAGGGCGCGTCGGGCCGCGTGCGGGCGTGATAGGCGAGCCAGTCGTAATGGCGCATGTCGTCCTCCCCATCTTTATCGTTGGCGCGATTAGGGGCGGTCGGTTCGCGAATGGCAAGGGGGCGGCGGCCTCCTCGGAGCTCCCTCCGGGAGCCGCCTCGTCAGCCGCGACGGGCTGCGCCCGCCTTTGAGTATTTGGAGAAAGCGATGATGGGGGCGGACCATCCGGCCTTCGGGCCGCAGGATCCGGGTCGCGGGAGGGGATGCGCCGCGGCAGGGTTCGCCTGCAATCACTGAGGAGCCGACTGATGACCTTTCAAATCCACCCGCTCGATCCCGCGCCCTTCGCCGATCTCTTCGACCTTTCGGACGAAGAGCTGGCGGCGCGCGACGCGGTTCGCATGGTTTCCGACAAGCCCGTGGGCTTTCCCTGCCGCGTCAGCCTTGAGGACGCTGCGCCGGGGGAGGAGTTGATCCTCTGCAACTACGCCCACCAGTCGGAGGCGACGCCCTACGCCGCCAGCCACGCGATCTTCGTCAAGCGCGGCGCGGAGGCGGCGACGCCGGCGCCGGGCGAGACGCCGGAGGTTTTACGGCGCCGCGTTCTGTCAGTCCGCGCATTCGACGAGGATCACATGATGATCGCTGGAGACGTTGCGGCGGGGGATGAACTCGGCGATCGGATCGACGCGGCCTTCGCCGACCCGGCGGTGGATTACGTCCATATCCACTTCGCCGGGCGCGGCTGTTTCGCCGCAAAGGCGACGCGGGCCTGAAGGTCGCGCGGGCGGCCTCCGCCGGAGACAAGGCCCCGCCGGCGGCCCTAGCCGCCGATCAGGTCTTTGGCCGCCTGCGCCGCTTTCGCGGCCGTGATCCCGAAATGCTCGTAGAGCTCCGGGGCCGGTGCGGAGGCGCCGAACCCCTCCATCCCCACGAAGGCGGCGCGGCGCCAGTCGCCGCGTTCGCCGCAGAGCCACTGGTCCCAGCCGAAGCGGGCGCCAGCTTCGATCCCGACGCGGACGGCGCCGCGGGGCAGGACCCGGCGACGATAGGCTTCATCCTGCTGGGCGAAGAGCTCCCATGACGGCATGGAGACGACGCGGGCGCCGATCCCCTCCGCCTGCAGAAGATCGCGGGCGGCCATGGCGATTTCGACCTCTGAGCCGGAGGCGAGGAAAATCGCCTGGCGCTTGCCTTCGGCCTCCGCCAGCACATAGGCGCCCTGGTGGGAGAGGTTGCGGTTCTTGTGCTCGGTCCGGAGCGTCGGCAGGCCCTGACGGGTGAGCGCGAGGACGGAGGGGCCGTCGAGCGTCAGCGCCAACTCCCACGCCTCCGCCGTCTCCACCGCGTCCGCCGGGCGGAAGACGCGCATGTTCGGCATGGCGCGGAGGGAGGCGAGATGCTCCACCGGCTGGTGGGTCGGACCATCCTCGCCGAGGCCGATGCTGTCATGGGTCATCACGTAGATCACCCGCTGGTTCATCAGCGCCGAAAGCCGCATCGCTCCCCGCGCGTAATCGGCGAAGACGAGGAAAGTGCCGCCATAGGGCGTGACCCCGCCATGGAGCGCGAGGCCGTTCATCGCCGCCGCCATGCCGTGCTCGCGAATGCCGTAATAGACGTAGCGGCCCGCCGGGTCGTCGGCGGTGAAGACGCCGAGCCCGTCGGTCAGCGTGTTGTTGGAGCCGGTGAGGTCGGCGGAGCCGCCGATCGTCTCCGGGCTGACCGGGTTGATCGCGGCGAGCGCGTTCTCGGAGGCCTTGCGGGTGGCGAGCTTCGGCTGCTCCTCGCTGATCGCGCGCTTCAGGCGGCGGATCGCGCCGGTGAGGCGTTTGGAGGGCGTCCCGGCCGTAACGCGCTCGAACTCCTCCCGCCGGCGATCGGATTGCCGGGCGAAGCGCGCGGTCCATTCCGCGTGGGTCGCCGCGCCCTTGGAGCCGATTGCGGCCCAGGCGGCGCGCACGTCGTCGGGGATCTCGAACGGACCGTGCGGCCAGTCGTAGATCTTCTTCGTCGCTTCGATCTCGTCCGGGCCGAGTGGGGAGCCGTGGGCCTTGGAGCTGTCCTGCTTGGCGGGGGAGCCGTAGCCGATATGGGTTTTGCAGCCGATCAGGGTCGGACGCGCGCTTTGCTTCGCGGCCTTCAGCGCCTTATCGACGGCGACAGGGTCGTGACCGTCCACGCTCTCCACTTCCCAGCCGGAAGCGCGGAAGCGGGCCAGCTGATCGGTGACGTCCGAAAGCTCCACCTTGCCGTCGATGGAGATGCCGTTGTCGTCCCAGAGGACGATCAGTTTGGAGAGCTGGAGCCGCCCGGCGAGGCCGATCGCTTCCTGGCTGACGCCCTCCATCAGGCAGCCGTCGCCGGCGATGACGTAGGTGTGGTGATCGACGATCTGGCGGCCGAAGCGGGCGGCCATGGAGCGCTCCGCCATCGCCATGCCGACGGCGGTGGCGATGCCCTGGCCGAGGGGGCCGGTCGTCGTTTCGATCCCGGCGCCATGGCCGTATTCAGGATGGCCGGCGGTGTTCGAGCCGAGCTGGCGGAAGTTCCTGATCTGCTCCAGCGGGAAATCCGCGTAGCCGGTCAGGTGAAGAAGCCCGTAGAGCAGCATCGAGCCGTGCCCGGCGGAGAGGATGAAACGGTCCCGGTCCGCCCAGTCGGGCGCGGCGGCGTCGAACTTCAGGTGATCGCGGAAGAGAACGGTCGCTGCGTCCGCCATGCCCATGGGCATGCCCGGATGCCCGGAATTCGCCGCCTGCACCGCGTCCATCGCGAGAACCCGGAGCGCGGTCGCCGTGCGCCAGTGCTCTGGGTGTTTTTTCTGAAGCTCTGCGATGTCCACGGCCGCACTCTCTTTCGTTGGATGACGAGTTCGAGGTTATTGAGACAGCCGCATGGGCCGGTCAAGGGCGACGGTGGGGTAGTTTCGGCGCATGTCGCGGATTTGCAGCGGATCGCGGCGCTTGAAATAGTGCGGCGGCGCGAAAGCGCGCTGGGTGTGATTCGAAGACCGATGGAGATCGGCGCGAGGGAGGACGGGTATGAGCGGATTAAGAGAGGCGACGGGACGGCTCGCGGCGGCGATCGCGTCGCTGGAAACGAGCCTCGCGGCAGAGCGGCGGCGCGCGGAGGACTCAGCGCGGGCGCTCACCGAAGCGAAGGCGGCTGAACTGGCTGCGACCCAGCGCGCGACCCAGGCGGATGAAGCGCTGGAAGAGGCGCGACGCGACGCGGCCGAGGCGAAAACGGCGCTGGCCGAAGCGGAGGCGGGCGAGGCGGAGGAACTGAACGCGACCCGCGAAGCGCTCGCCGCGGCGCGCGAGGATGCGGAGCGCGCGACGGTCCTAGCGGCGGAGCTGGAGACCGCGCGGTCCGTAGCGGAGCAGGCGGAGACGCTTCGGACCGAGCTGGAAAAGGCGCGGGGCGCGGACGAGAAGGTCGCGGCGTTGGAGAAAAGCCTTGAGATCGCCCGCGAAGAAGCGCAGCGCGCCCTGCGGCTCGACGCTCAGGTAGCGGCCCTGAACGAGGCGCTCGCCGTCGCCGAGAAGGAGCGCGACGCCGCAGGCGCTCAGATCGCGGAGCTCGGGCGGGCGGCCAGCGCTCTCGCAGCGGCGGAGGCGGCTGCGGCGCGCGTGCCGGAACTAGAAGCCGGGCTGGCGGCCGCGCAGGAGGCGGCTGAAGCGGCGACGGCTCGCGTGCCGGAGTTGGAAACCGCGCTGGCGGCTGCGCAGGAAGCGGCTGACGCGGCATCGACCCGGGTGCCCGAATTGGAGACCGCGCTGGCGGCGGCTGAAGCGGCGGCCGCGGAAGCCGCATCGGCCGATTACGCGGACGCGGCGCGTGCGGAGGCTGCGGCCGAAATCGCCGAAGCCCAGCGGGAGCGGGACGCGGCCCGCGCCGATGCGGAGGAGATCCAGCGCGCGCTCGACGAGGCGCGCGAAGAGATCGCGGGCCTACGCGAAGCGCGCAGCGACGACGCGAAGCTGCGCGCCGAGGCGGCGGAGGCGCTGGATGCGGCGATTGGCGAGCTGAAGAACATGAGCGGAGCGCAGACCAATGGCTGAAGTATCGATTTCCGTCGGCGGCCGCGCCTACACCGTAGCCTGCGACGACGGTCAGGAGGAGCGCGTCGCGAGCCTCGCCGCCCGCATCGACGCGGAGGCGGCGGCGTTCGCCGGGACCGGCGGCGTTCTGTCGGAGCCGCGCCTGCTTCTCATGTCGGCCCTGATGATCGCGGATAAGCTGGACGAGGCGGAGACGAACGCGGCGCGCGCGCCGGCTCAGGCCGCACCGGCCGCCCCTGCCCCCGCTGCCCCCGCTGCGGACGACGCGCCCGACCTTTTCGCGGATGCGCCCCCGCAGGATGACGATGCGATCGCCGAGATAGACGAGGCGATCGCGCGGATAGAGGCGCTCGCCGCACCGACCGTCGCGGCCCAGGCGCCCGAAGCGCCGGAGGCCTCCGAGACGGAGAGCGCCGATGGAGAGGAGACGGCGACGTTTGAGGAAAGCGAGCCTCAGACAGTCGACGACGACGAAGACCTGACGGAGGCTCCGGATGACGGCGACGCGGGCGAGGCGGAGGCGGCCAAGCCGATGACGCGCGAAGAGATGCGCGCGCTTCGGCGGGAGCGCCGGCGCGCTGCGGCGGAGCAGGCGCAAGCGCAGCCTTCTGATGAAAATAACGCCTGACGCCCTTTAATCCCGGAGATGCGCGCCGTATCTGAAGGACAGGCGAGCGCTGTCCTTCCCGTGCCGGGTCGCGCATCCTGGTGGCCTTAAATGTTCTCGCGGGAGCTGGCTCTGCTTTCGACCCTGGTCTTAAGCACCTGGCGCCCACCTGGTTATCCAGGCTCGCGAGGATCGCATATCCCGACGGTCGCGACGGTACTCGCCGCCTATCTCTTGAAGGACGCCCGACATGTACAAGCTCTACGGATCGCCGAGAAACCGCGCGGGCCGCATCATGTGGATGCTGGAGGAGATCGGCGCCGACTATGAGATGATCGCCGCCGCGCCCCATGGGCCGGAGATCTCCGCCGTCAGCCCAACCGGGAAACTGCCCGCGCTGGTCGATGGCGATGTGACGGTTTTCGATTCCACCGCGATCCTGATCTATCTCGCCGACAAGCACGGCATGCTGACCTTCCCCGCCGGAACGGCGGAGCACGCGCGGATGATGAGCGCGCTCTGCTTCGCCATCGATGCGGTGGAGCAGCCGCTTTGGACCATGGCGAAACACGCTTTCATCCTGCCGGAGGACATCCGCCTCGGCGATGCGATCGCGCCCGCCTGCCATGCGGACTGGGCCAAGGCGATGAAGGCGCTTGAGGCTATGCTCGGCGACGGGCCGTACATCATGGGCGAAACCTTCACGATTGCGGACGTCACGCTCGGCCATCTCGGCGGATGGGCCAAGGCGTCGGGGTTTCCCGCCCCGCCGGCCGCCGTCGCCGCCTACATGGACCGCATCAGGTCCCGTCCCGGCTGGCTCAAGGTGGCGGAGGCGCGAAAGGCCGCCTGAGCCGACGCGCCGATAAACCTATTGCGCCGCCACCGCCGCATCGCCGACGCTAGCGAGCATATCCGCGCGGTGGGACTTTCGCGAAGACACCTCACCGAGCGCATCGCCGATATCGGCCTTGGCGATGCGCAGCGCGCTGTCTTTCAGCTTGTAGAGAACTCGGTGTCCCTTGCGCTCCGTCACGATCAGCTCGGCGGCCCGCATCGGCCTGAGGTGGGGATAGAGGGTCGACAAATGCAGGCCCGACTTCGCGATCAGGTCTTCGAAAGAGAGACCCGCCCGCTCCTTTGACAGAATGCGCGGCAAACGCACCCGGCGCTCGTGACCAAGCGCGGTCATTGCGAGCGCGACCGCCGTGTCGCGCCTTTTCGCGTCGCCCATACCGCTTTCCTCCGATGTGGAACTGAACCGATCGATGAGACGGGTCCAGCCGAAGAAAGCATTTGAACGCTTAAGGCTTCGGTCTTCCGGCATTCCAACATTCCGAAATGCCGGAAGGTTGAAAGGTTAGGTGGTTGCGAGCGCTGCGCCCTGCTCGGAGGTTGAGACGTCGGTTTGCGGAAGGCGGGATCTCTTCGGCGAATACGAGCGGCGCCGCGACCGACAAACCATGGCGACGGGTAAGCGCGAAGACATCAGCGGACGGAGGCGGACCTCCGCCCTACTGGACGACGATCGCCACTCGCCGGTCGGCGTCGGTCGCCGCGCAGCGGCCCTCGGGCGGCTTGGCGGCGGTCTCCCCAAGTCCGACCAGCTTGAACCGCTGGCGGTCGTTCAGAACTTCTTCCGTGAAGCCCCGCGCGATCAAGGTCGGCTTGATGATCGCATCGAACACCGACTGGACCCGGTCCTCCGAGATGATCTGGTTGTACCAGCGCGGTCCGACGCAGTCGGCGTGGCCGCTCATTGCGATGCGCAGCGGCTCCTCCGGACTGCGCGTCTTCAACTCCTCCGCCAGCGCCACGGCGCCTTCGTCGGCGATGTCGGCGTCCCGCGTGTTGTAGGCGAAGAACACCTGGAAGACCTTCGGCGGCGGCAGGTTGTTCGTCCGGTCGACCGCTCCGGCGAGCGAAGCCGACGCCTGGAGATCGGCGGCGAAGAAGTCCACCGACTCGCCGCCCGTGCCATCCGCGTTCGTCTGCGCGGCGGCGAGTACGCGGTCGAGGATGACGACGTTGCCTTGCGCGTCCCGCACCTCGAGCCGACCAGCCGCAGTCGGATCGTCCAACTCCGGGAGAAGGAAGATCAGGTTGTCCTTCAGCGCGAACTCTTTCGACCCCTCCTGCGCCGCATGAAACCGCGCGCAGTGGAAGGGAATGCCGCCGAACTGCGATTCCGGCGGCTCGAACTGGTGGCCCTCCAAGTGTTCGCGCGCCCAGCGGTGATAGGCGACCTGCACATGGGCGAACCAGTCCGGCGCGCGCTGGAGCGAGCCGGGGAAGCCGACGGCCTCCACCACGCCGCCGCGCTGCTGGCTGAGCGCGAGCTCCGAGGTCGGGATCGCTTCGCAATAGGCGGACGTCGTGAGATCCACCGGCTGCAGCGATTCGGGTTCCGCTCCGTCGAGATGGTCGAAGACGGGCACGAGGGGGGAGATGCCGTCCGCCGCCGGGGGGTTCGCCGCCGCCTGACGGGCGCGGTTCAGAAACTCCTCCGCTGCGATCCAGTCGAACTCGGCCCGCTCCTCCGCCGCCGCGTCGATATACTCGCAAATCAACGCTTTGCGGAACGGCCAGAGCGGATCGCCGTCCTTGACGGCGGCCGCTTCCTCGCGAACGCCCGCGAGCGCGGCTTCCCGCGCCGCGTCGCCCGGGCGCGCCGCCTCTCCGTCGAGATGGGCGCGCAGATCGCGCATGTAGACGCACCACGAATCACCCGCCGCGACGCCGAGGGCCGCGCGATGCTCCGACGGGTCCCAAGCGTTCGGCGCGCCCTGCTGCTGCACGCAGGCGCTGACCAGAATTGCGCTCGCCGCGGCGAGTCCCCCACCCCATTTGATCATCTCATTTCGCCCTTATGACGATCCTCGTGCCCGTGACGGCCAGATTGGTGTCGTTGCGCACCTTAACGCTCATCGTGTCGCCGCGCATCTTCGCAACGCGCCCGGCGGCGACGGAGACCACGCCGCGCCCGAGGCGCATGCGGAACTCGCCTTCGCTCTGTTCGGGCTTGAACACGTATTCGGAGATCTCGACGCAGGTGTCGGCGACGCCAGAGACCGTCGAATTGTCGGTGAAGATCGCATCGAAGCCGCCGTTCGATCCGGTGACCACCGCGTCATGGGCGAAGAGGTCCATCCCGACCTCCCCCTTGATCTCATCGACGCCGTCCCGCGTGCGGCGGAGGACGTTCACCTGCCCGTCGACCCGCTTCATGAAGCCGACCGTCTCCGGACGCCGCTCCACCTCGGGGATTTCGGAGGCGTCGACATCAACCAGGCAAAGGCTTTTAGCCATCTCGGTCGTGGACGCCGACGCGCCCTGAAAAGCAGTCGCCGCGCCGATGGCGGCGATAGCGGCGGCGGTGAGAAATGCGTTCTTCATGGCGGACCCCTTCATGACCCCTGCTGAGCCGCGAGCGCGCCCACGGCTTCATCTACCGTGGCATGGTGTGAGATGAAGGGGGCGAATTTTAGGACGCTGCGCACCAGATCGCCGCCGCCCGCCGCCACAATTCGACCGCCTCGCGTCTCCAGCCGCGCATGGGCGGCGCGGATCGCGCGAAGCGCGGTGGAGGAGAGGAGCGTCACCCGCTCCAGATCGACCACGACGAGTCCGCCCGGAGCCATCGCCTCGAGCTTGCGGAACTGCGCGTCCAGCACTTCCAGGCTGTCCGCGTGGTACTTTTCATTGAGCAAGCGCAGCACGGCGACTTCGCCGCGCATGAAAGTCTCGGCCCTGAAATCGTCGCGTCTGAAACCCATCGCCAGTCACCGTCATACGCGAGCGAAAGACGTCGGCGCATCGCCTCCGCTTCGTCGCTACCGGCCGAAGTTACGCCCCATTGCCGCCATCTTCCACCTCTGATGGCGCTTCGCCCTCATGTTGGGCCCGCTGAAACACCGCGAAAGTGGTGATGTTGTAGGGATCGCGGCGCGCGTAGCTGATCTCATCGGCGAAAGCGATGACCATGGTTAGGCCGCGACCGCCAAGGGAATAGGGCTCCGACCCGATGTCGGGGCGCCCGTCGCGCGGGTCGAACCGGGCGCCTTTGGCGGTGACGCGGAGGCGCAGCATGTCCTCTTCGCCCCAGACCTCGATCCTGATGTCGGGAGAGGTTTCCGCCTTGGCCCCGTGCACCAGCGCGTTCGCCGCCAGCTCGTCCAGCGCGAGGCCGATGCGCAGGCATTGGCTCTCATCGGCGCCGAGGGACGCGCAAAAGGCTTCGGCGTCAGCCGCGGCCTCCGCGACTTCCGTCAACGTTCCCTTGATGCTCCGAACCAGTTTACCCACGCCTATCGCCCGCTCCCGACGAAACTGGCGTAGAGATTAACATCCTGAAGATGGCGATCACGTGGCCGGATGCACGTCGCGGTCAGGATTTCCATTTCGCGGCGAGCGCATCGACCGCCTTGGCGAGCAGATTGGTGTCGAGCCCGATGGAGAGGAAGTTCGCGCCCGCGTCGCGGTAGTCGGCGATCAATGCGTCATCCAGCGTCATCACTCCCGCCGCCTTGCCCGCCGCGCGGGCCCGCTTGATCCCGTCGATAATGGCGGCCTTCACATCCGGATGGCCGCCCTGTCCGATATGGCCGAAATCGGCGGAGAGGTCGGAGGGGCCGAAGAAGACGCCGTCCACGCCTTCCACGCCCATGATCGCGTCCATGTTCGCCAGCCCCTCGCGGGTTTCGATCTGGCAGAGGAGGCAAATCCCCTCATGCGCCGTCTTCAGGTAGGCCGGGTTCCGCCCGTAGTTGGTCGCCCGCGCGCCCAGCGCGCCGACGCCGCGCGTTCCATTGGGCGGATAGCGCGTGGCGTCGGCCAGCGCCTGCGCCTGCTCCGCCGTGTCGACGACGGGAACGAGGAAGTTCTGAACCCCGGCGTCCAGCAACTGCTTCAGGTGCCCAGGATCACGGTCGCGGATGCGGACGAAGACGTCGACGTCATGGCGCGAGAGCTTGTCGAACTGCCCGAGCATCGACGTGAGGTCGTTCGGCGCATGCTCCCCGTCGATCAGCAGCCAGTCGAACGCGGCGGCCCCGGAGACGTCGGAGGCGACGTGGTGCGCGAGGCCGAGGAATATGCCGTAGAGCGGATCGCCAGAGGCCAGTTTGTCCTTGAACGGGTTCATCGGATCATTCCTTCGCAATGGAGCATGAGACCTGCCCGAGCGGGCCGAAATCGCAGTGGAGCGTATCGCCGGGCCGCCCGAAGATCGGGCGGGTGAAGGAGCCGGAGAGGACGAACTCCCCCGCCTCGATCGCGACGCCCTTCGCGGCCAGCCGCCGCGCCAGCCAGACAAGGCCGTTCGCCGGGTGGCCGAGGACGCCGGCGGAAACCCCGGTCTCCTCGATCTTGCCGTTGCGATAGAGAACGCCGGGGACGTAGCGCAGATCGACCTCGTCGGGCCGGACGACGCGCCCGCCCCAGATCACCCCGGCGTTGGAGGCGTTGTCGGAGATCGTGTCCATCACCTTGCGCCCCTCCCCCGTCTCCGGGTCTTTGAAGTGGGCGCGGTTGTCGATGACTTCGAAAGCGGGCGCGATCCAGTCGGTGGCGTCTATGACGTCGAAGATGGTGACGTCGGAGCCAGAAAGCGTCTTCTTCAGCTTGAAGCCCAGCTCCACCTCGAAGCGCGGCTCGATGAAGCGGTCGGCGGGAATGGTCGCGCCGTCGTCAATGACCATCGCGTCGGTGAGGAACCCGTAATCCGGCTCATCGATCCCGACGGCGAGTTGCATGGCGCGGGAGGTGAGGCCGATCTTGCGCCCGATCTTCCGCTCGCCCCGCGCGAGGCGGATCTCGCGCCACGCCTCCTGCACCGCGTAGGCGTCCTCGATGGTGATGTCGCGGTGGACCTGGGATGCGGCGCGGGTGCGCATGCGGGTCCGCTCGGCTTCGTCGAAGGCTTCGGCGAGCGCGCGGGTCTGGTCTTTGGTCAGCGGCATATGACGCCTCCGGTAGGGTGGGTGAAACCCACCTTTGCGACCCGGTGGGTTTCACCCACCCTACCGGTCAAACCGAGGGTCATCGCCCTATTCATCCGCGATCCCGTTCCTGAGCACCCCGACCCCGGGCACGCTCACCTCCACCTCGTCCCCCGGCTTGAGCCAGATCGGCGGATCGAACCGCGCCCCGGCGCCGGTCGGCGTGCCGGTGGCGATCATGTCGCCTGGGCCGAGTTCAGTGAAGGTGGAGACGTACTCGATGATCCGCGCGAAGGGGAAAGCCATGGAGGCCGTCGTGTCCGACTGGCGCAGCTCCCCGTTCACCCGCGTCTCCACGGTCATGTCGGTCACGTCGAGACCGGAAAGATCGGTCTCGATCCATGGCCCGATGGCGCCGGAGCGATCCCAGTTTTTGCCTTGCGTCACGTTGAACTTGCCGTGCCGGACCCAGTCCCGGATCGTCCCTTCGTTCATCACCGTCAGCCCAGCGACGTGTTTCATCGCATCGGCCTGCGCGATCCGCCGCCCGGGCGCTCCCATCACCAGAACGATCTCGCCTTCATAGTCGAGCTGCTCCGATTCCGGCGGGCGGATCAGCGGCATGTCGGGGCCCGTGAAGGAGAGCGGCGTGCGCACGAAGATCGACGGGTTCTGGGGCGCGTCCGACCCGTCCTTATATTCGGCGTTCCGGTTCATGTAGTTGACGCCGATGCAGAAGATGCGCCGCGCCTCCGGCATCGGCTGGTCGAAAACGGCGTCGCCCGCCTTCACGTCAGGCACTTCGGGCAGCGAAGCCCGCGCCACCTCCAGCCGCCCGTCGGCGATCAGCGCCGTGATGGAGGCGACGCCGAGGCGCGCCGTCAGGTCGGCGACGCCGCCGAAGACGACCGCGCCGACGCGCCGCCCCTCCCCGGCGTCAAAGGTGCAGAGCTTCATGGCGCCGCCTTGACAATAGTTAACACGTTCATCTATTTGTTAACCTGTTAACAAAAGGCGGTCAACCATGCCCCACCTCTCCATCGAATACGGCGCCGGGGTCGAAGACAAGGTGGATGTTCCCGCCTTCCTCGCCGCCATGCGCGACGCGATCGTCGCGGCGCCCGGCGACTTCCCCGTGGGCGGCACGCGGGTCAGGGCGCATCGGGCGGATCATGTCGTCGTCGCCGACGGCGGCGCGCACGAGTTCATGCACATGATTTTCCGCATCGGCGCGGGGCGCGATCTGGCGACCCGGCAAGCGGCGGCGGAGGCGGTTTACACGGCGGCGGAGGCGCATCTGAAGCCTCTGATCGGCGACGGGTCGTTCGCTTTGAGTTTCGAGCTGGTCGTCATGGACTCCGATACGTCGATCAAGCGCTGGAACACGATCAGGGAGTATCTCTAGGGCCATGTCAGATCTGGAAACCAACATCGCCAAGGCCGAACGCTATCTGGAGCGCTTTCAGGAAACCGGCGTGCGCAACCGGATCGGGAGGGAGGACGTTCCGGCGTCCTCCACCTTCGAAACGCTCTGCCCGGCCACGGGCGAGGTGCTGTGCGAAGTCGCCAAAGGCTCCGCCGCCGATATCGACGCCGCCGCGCAGGTGGCCAAGGCCGCCTTCGCGGAATGGCGGGACATGGCCGGCAAGGAGCGCAAGAACATCCTCCACGCCATCGCCGACGGGATCGTCGCGCGGGCCGAGGAAATCGCCTTTCTCGAATGCCTCGACACCGGACAGGCGCTGCGCTTCATGTCCAAGGCCGCGCTGCGGGGAGCGGAGAATTTCCGCTTCTTCGCAGACAAGTCGGAAGGGGCGCGGGACGGGATGCACCTCCCCTCCCCCACGTTGATGAACGTCACGACGCGGGTTCCGATCGGGCCCGTCGGGGTCATCACGCCCTGGAACACGCCCTTCATGCTCTCCACCTGGAAGATCGCCCCGGCGCTGGCGGCGGGCTGCACAGTGGTTCACAAGCCCGCCGAATTCTCCCCCATCACCGCGCGCGTTCTGAAGGAGATCGCGGATGAGGCGGGGCTGCCAACCGGGGTCTGGTCGCTGGTCAACGGGATGGGGGAAGACGCCGGGAAGGCGCTCACCGAACACCCCGACATCAAGGCCATCGCCTTCGTCGGCGAGAGCCGCACCGGCTCCGCCATCATGAAACAGGGGGCCGATACGCTGAAGCGGGTGCATTTCGAGCTTGGTGGCAAGAACCCGGTCGTCGTCTTCGAAGACGCCGATCTGAACAGGGCGCTCGATGCCGCGATCTTCATGATCTATTCGCTGAACGGGGAGCGGTGCACGTCATCCTCCCGCCTCCTCGTCCAGTCCTCTATCCATGACGAGTTCGTCGCGAAGCTCACGGAGCGGGTGAAGCGCATCCGCGTCGGACATCCGCTGGACCCGGCGACGGAAGTCGGGCCGCTGATCCATCCCGTCCATGTGAACAAGGTCGGCTCCTACTTCAGCGTGGCGGAGGCCGAGGGCGCGACCATCGCGGCCGGCGGAAACCGGCTCGACAATGACGACGGGTTCTATGTGGAGCCGACGCTCTTCACCAACGCCCGCCCCGATATGCGCATCGCACAGGAGGAGATTTTCGGCCCCGTCCTGACGGTCATCCCGTTCGAGACTGAGGAGGAGGCGCTGGAGATCGCCAACGGCACCCAATACGGGCTGACCGGCTATGTCTGGACCCAGGACATCACCCGCGCCATGCGCTTCACCGAGAAGCTGGAGGCGGGGATGATCTGGGTGAACTCGGAAAACGTCCGCCACCTGCCGACCCCGTTCGGGGGCGTGAAGTCCTCCGGCATCGGGCGCGACGGCGGGGACTGGAGCTTCGAGTTCTACATGGAGCAGAAACATGTCGGCTTCGCCACGGGGCGGCATTCGATCCCGAGGCTGGGGGCGTGAGCAGGGCGGTTTTCGGGGCGGAATGGCCATGTCCCCATGGGGACATGGATCTAAGTGACTGCGGCCAAAGGGAAAGTGATTTCCGTTACTTTTCGTTAACGACTCTACCGGTGAAGAAAAGCGTTCGCCTAGCAGAGAAGATGGCCCGTGTGACTAACACGGGCCGCGCCCTCCCTCCCCCATGGGAGGGCGCACTTGCAACGTCTCAAATTGCAGCGCGGTCGGATGTTCGCGGAGCCATAAAGCGCGATACGGCGCGGTCGGGAGCGCCCACCCGAGGGAGGGCGCGGCCCTTAGCGCTAAGGACGGAGCCTGATCACTCACCCTCCCTGATGTCGATCTGGCGGGATATTGACGCCGACAACATCGCAATGGCGGGTTTCACCCACCCTACCGGAAACGTCTGATGCCGCTCCCTGAACCGAACCTCTACCCCCCCTTTAACACCGTGCGCCTCAGCCACATGGTCTTCGACGTCACCGACTTCGCCGCCTCCGAGGCGTTCTGGGCCGAGACGCTGGGCCTCGTCGTCTCCGAACGCACTGAGGACCAGATCTTCCTCCGGGCGATGGAGGAGCGGAACCACCACTCCGTCATCCTCCGCAAAGGCGGCGAGGCCCGCGCCAACGCCTGCGCCTTCAAGATGTGGGACGAGGACGATCTGGACCGGGCGAAAGACTGGTTCGAGGCGCAGGGTCGCAAGACAGAATGGGTCGAACGCCCCTATCAGGGCCGCACCCTCGCCAGCTCCGACCCGCACGGGCTTCCCATAGAGCTTTACGCGCGGATGGACCGGCTGCCGGTGATCGCGCAGGAATACCGGCTCTACAAAGGCGTCAAACCGCTCCGGATCGATCACTTCAACTGCTTCTCTCCAAACGTCGATGAGAGCGTCGCCTTCTGGAACGCGATGGGCTTTCGCGTCACCGAATACACCGAGGATGCGGAGACGAAACGCCTCTGGGCCGCGTGGATGCACCGCAAGGGCGGGGTCCACGACATCGCCTTCACCAACGGGCGCGGTCCGCGCCTCCATCACACGGCGTTCTGGGTGCCGACGCCACTTAACATCATCGACCTCCTCGATCTGATGTCGACCACCGGCTACGTCGCCAATATCGAACGCGGGCCGGGGCGGCACGGCATCTCCAACGCCTTTTTCCTCTATATCCGCGACCCGGACGGGCACCGGATCGAGATCTACTGTTCAGACTACCAGACCATCGATCCCGATCACGAGCCGATCCACTGGGACCTGAAGGACCCGCAGCGCCAGACGCTCTGGGGCGCCCCGGCTCCGAAGAGCTGGTTCGAGGAAGGCTCGCTCTTCGACGGCGTCGAGCCGCGCGAGCCGGAGCTGAAAGCCCAGCCCATCGTGGCGCCGTGAGGCTCGCGGGGTGAGCGACGAGATCCGCGGATACGAACGGGCGCTGCCCATCGCGCTGCTGCGCGCCCGCGAGGCGACGATGCGGATGTTCAAGCCGCATGTGGACGCGGCCGGCCTGACGCTCCCGCAATGGCGGGTGATCCGGGCGCTGGCCGAAGGCGGCGCCCATGACGCCGCCGAACTGGCGGAGAAATGCGCCGTCCTCCCCCCGTCTCTCAGCCGCATCCTGACGGTGCTGGAGAAACGGGGGCTCCTCGCACGGGAGAAGGGGGCGGGCGACGGACGGCGCCTCGTGATAAATCTCACGGACCAGGGGGCGGCGCTTTTCGCCGAAATCGCGCCGAAATCGGAGGCGGAATACCGGCGACTCGAAGCCGCCTTCGGCGCTGAGAGGCTCGCTAAATTGCTGGATGAGCTTGATTTTCTGCGTGACACGGCTGTGCAGTCCGTCACAGATGGCCGTGAAGAAAACGGTCCTTGAAAGGCCATTCCGTGAAATTGCCGGGCGCAACTGTGAAAAGCGCCCATGTGACCTGCCGCACGGCTTCATTTTCGATTTCGTATAAATAGCTTGCTCATGGGGCGCAGCGGCGACGTGACGGAGCCGCCTAGCGAAAAGGCTGAATGAGATGTTCAACGTGATAGACGGTGCGAAGCGGGAGACGGACCTGGGGCCTCATGCCGCCGACGTCTGCGACAAAGCCGAAGAGACTTCGGAGGAGCGCGCTCCTTACGACTGGTCGAACGTGGTCTTCGCCGCGCAATACTGCGAGCGGGCCCGCGCCGAATATGAAGAGCGGCTCGTCTCCTGAGCCGTTCTTCCTTCAGCCCCTCCCGCCCGGGCTGATCTGACGACGTTCAGATCGACGTCGTCTCCCCCACTTCGAATTTTTTGATATTGCGATCCAGAACGCGGAACGTCGCGAGCTGTTTCTGGAATTCCGCCATGTGATCGGAGGCGAAATGCGCGTCCAGCGCCGCCTGATCGCGCCATTCCTCGTAGAGCCGGAAGCGGCGCGGGTTCATGAGATCGGAATAGAACTTGTAGACGATGCAGCCGTCCTCCTTGTTGGACGCCTCCATCATCCGCGTGACGTGATAGGTCGCGGGCCACACGTCTTCGGGGTGCAACTCGATCTCACCCGTAATCACGATCATTCGAAATCACCCCGCGATCAGGACGCCTTCAGCGCCATCGTCAGTTCATAGATCCGCATCAATTCGACGTCGGTGACGCCTAAGTCGTTCAGATGTCTTATCGTATTTTCAAGATATTCAACATTACTTCCAGCAGGGCCGTGGGCGGTGGCGATCACTTCGGCCTGCCGTTCCGGGCTGAGACCGCCGCGATACTGAGTGTGGGAGCGGTCCATGACATAGGCGAGCGCCTCGACTTCGGCGCCTTCGTCGATGGCGATCGGCAGGAATTTCTCAAGATAGGAATAGGTGACCAGTTCGCGGTCGCGAAGATACTGATGGGTGTCTGCGCGTCGCTCCGCCGCCACGCGATAAGCGACGCCGTCGCAGGCCCCGCCGACCTCTTCGTCCAGCGCGAGGACGAGGCCGGGATAGTCCGGCGTGCCGCGATAGGTGATGCTGTCGAGGCAGAAGCGCCTCACATAGCCGGGCATCCGCGCGCGCCGACGCTCGACGAAGTCGAAGCCCGGCTTCCACATCAGCGAGCCGTATGCGAAGACCCAGAGATCGGAGCGCGCGTCGGTCATGGCGCGTATGGTTAGTGCGGCGCGCGCGAAAATTGAATCGAAAACTCCGCGAAAGGCGTCAACTTTTGAGACGGCTTTCGCGGCGATCGCCTCGCGCGGCGCGCAAACGCGGCGAGGGCGGCGGTTCCAGACGGGAGACGGCATGAGATTCAAGCTGTTGGCGGCGGCGCTGCTCCTCATCATGGCGGGCTGGAGCGCATGGTGGCTCTTCGCCGCCTCCGCCCAGAAAGCCGCGCTGGAGGGCTGGATGGCGGCGCAGCGCGCCGACGGCTGGGTGGCGGAGGCCGCGTCGATCGACGTGGCGGGCTATCCCAATCGGCTTGATGCGACGCTATCGGATCTGGCGCTCGCCAACCCGGCGGAGGGCTGGTCGTGGGAGGCTGAGCGCCTCGCGATCCGTCAGGTCGCTTACGACCCGACCTTCTTCATAGTGCATTTCCCGCCCGAAAGCCGCATCGCCGTCCCCGGCGCCCGGGCGCGCCTGACCGCGGACAAGATGGAGGCGAGCCTGAAACTCGCCGACGCGAGCGCCGTCGCGGTGGAGCGGGCCTCCTTCGACGCCCAGCTTCCCGGTCTCGCGGCGGAGGCGGGATGGACGGCTTCGGCGGAGCGCGTCACGCTCCACATGCGCGCGGCCCCGGATGCGGGGCCGGAGAACGCCTACGAGTTTCGCCTAGACGCCCTTCGCCTCCGCCCGCCGGAGTTCATCCGCCGCATCGCCGATCCGGCGCGCGCCCTGCCCGCCGCGATCGACGTCGCGGCGGCTGAGGGACGGGCGGCGCTGGATCGCCCGCTCGACCGGTTCGCGCTGGAGGGCGCGCCGCCGCAAATCCAGAACCTGTCGTTGAAGGAGGCCAGGGCGACCTGGGGCGAGCTGGACTTCGCGTTGACCGGCGCGGCGCGCGCGGATGAAGACGGGTATGCGGAGGGAGAGTTCGACATCTCCGCCCGCAACTGGCGCCAGATGCTGGACGCCGCCGTCGCGGCGGGCGCGATCCCAAAGGCGATGGCGGAAACGCTGAAGACCGGTCTCGGTTTCGTCGCGGGCCTCGGCGGCGATCCCGATGAGCTGAACGTGGCGCTGACGATGTCCGGGGGCTTCACCCGCATCGGCCCCGTCCCCATCGGCCCGGCGCCTCGCCTTACCCGATCTGAATGACGCGCTGACGCGCGACGCCTTTATCTCGGTTATCTGGAGAGCGAAGAGGACGAGCGGCGTTCACTCACCCGCGTCGGGTCTTCTTTGCTCCGAAAATATCCCCGCCGGAGGCATCCGCCGCTTCTGCCTCGCGATACGGAAGCAGCGATGCGCCGGCGGCGAGACGCGCCGCGCAGCGGCGACGAGCCGCCGCCGCGCGCCGCAGGGCGCGCAACATCAGAGGTCGACGCGCAGGAGGGTTCCGAAGGGCGGCGGGGGCGCGGCGCCGGTCGCAGCCCAGATCACCGGGAAGTCCGGCGGCTCGCCGAAGGCCGCGTCGAGGTCGGTGAGGACGACGAGGATCGAGGGGGCGAGGCTGGCCGCCGTCTCCACCAGGGGGATGAAGGAGGTGCCTCCGTCGCGGCGGAAGGTCAGCGCCTCCAATTGCGACGCGGTCTCCAGACGGACGCTCAGGTGCACGTCTTCATCGAAGGCGAGGAGGCGCACCTCCGCCCCGCTCCGCCGGGCGATGGCGAGCGCTTCGGCGCCGAAGAGACTTAGCTGGGTCCCGGTGATCGAGGACGAGGTGTCGATGGCGACGGCGACGCGGGGCCGCATGCGGTCGCGGGCGAAGCCGGGCTCGAACACCGGGCCCGCCCCGCCAGCCGCGACCGCCATGGCCTCCCGCGCGACCCAGCGGTTGGCCGGGCGCTTCCAAGAGCGGCGGGGGATCTCGCTCACGGCGCGGTTCAAGAGGCCGCGGAGGCGCCGCTCCCACGGGACGCGGGCGTCGGGAAGGTCGGCGAAGCCCGCCATGGCGGTTCCGATGCCGAGGCCCGCCGCGCGGCCCGCATCGGCGGCCTGGGTGAGGCGCTGCGCCCAGACCTCCGCGCCGCCGTCGCGCTCCTCCCCCGCCGCTTCAGCCGCCTCCATGTCCGTTTCGAAGTCGCGGGCGGCGGCGTAGGCCTGCGCGGCCTTGCGCCCCGCCTCGTCGCCCGCTCCGGAGCGGCCCGTCAGCGCGAGGTAGAGGCGGTCGGTGTCCCAGTCGACCAACACGGCGCCGCCGCCTTTTCCCTTCAACTCCCGCACTAACTCGCCCGCCAGCACGGCGGGGCGGGGGATGGCGTGGCCGCCCGAGACGAGCGCTTCGTTGACGATGGCGTCGGCGGCGAGGTTGTAGAGGCGGGCGTCGAACTCATCGCCGACCCGCACCTCCATCTCATGGAGCCGTAAGGAATGGCGGAGCGCGACGTGGAGGACATGGTGGGCGAGAACGCCGGTCTGCTCAGCCAGCGGCAAGGTCTCGAAATCGGCGCCATAGAGGATGACGTCGCCCGCGGTCCGAGTTGGCCCCTCTCCGTCGCGATGGCCGCACCAGAGGGAGAGAGCCGCGATGGCCGGGTCGACCTCCGGCATCCGCTGGAGCGCGGCGCGGGCGCGGCGGCTGTGACCCGATCCGTTTGTTTCGGGGCTCACCTCGGCTCTTCGCGGGCGGCGGCGTAGGCGGCGTAGGCTTCGCTGTCGCGGAACGCCTCCGTAAGACCTTCGTTCAGCGCCTTGCGGATCAACAGCTCGAACCCGAAGGAGGTCAGCTCCGCCGTCGGCAGGGCCGCGCCGCTGACGTCCTGAATGTCCGCCATCGCCTCAATCGTCTTCTCCATCGTCTCGGTGTCCGCCTGCGCCACAAGCGCGTAGATCAGCCCGACGAGGCCGTTGACCGAGGTGGGATAAAGCGCCTTCCGCCGGGCGCGGTCGGCGGCCAGCATCTCCTCCACCGTCACGAGGGAGGCGATCTCGTTCGCGACCCGCCCGAACTCCGCCGCCGCCGCCGCGCCGATGGTTCCGGCGATCATCGTCTCGCGCATCCGCCGCTCGCCGACGGTCTCCATGATCCGGCTCACCCGTTCCCATGACCGGGGCGTGCAGGCGATCATCTCGCCGCGGTTCAGCGTCTCCTCCGTCGTGTCCAGGAGGTCTGGGCGCGAGCGGATGAAGGCGGTGACGGCGGGGTGGAGGCCGCGATCCACCGCGTAAGCCTCGAGCCAGTCGCGGGCGGCGGCGCGGACGGCGAGGTGGATCAGCCGATCGGAGAGGGCGGTGCCCATCTCGTAAGCCACGGCCCCGTCTTCGGCCATGTTCCCGGCGGCGACGATGAAGACGCTGTCTGGCAGACGGTGGCGACCCACCCGCCGCTCTTGCAGCAACCCGTAGACGGTGGGCTGGAGGTAGGGTGACGCCGCCGTCAGCTCGTCCAAAAAGAGGACAGACGGGCGGGTCGGATCGTCGGGCAGGTCTTCGGGGCGATACCACACCGTCTTGCCCGCCTCATGGTCATAGTAGGGAAGGCCGCGAAGGTCCTGCGGCTCGATCGTCGTGAGGCGGATGTCGTGAAGCTCTCCGCCGATCTCCTCGGCCAGCGTCCGCACCACCTCCGTCTTGCCGACGCCGGGGCGTCCGTGGAGCATCCAGGAGACGGTCAGTCCGCCGTCCCGCTGCGCCTCCCATCCAGCGCGCAACACCTCCAGCGCTTCGCCGGCGGAAACGGGGCGGGCGTTGACGGTCATGCGGGCGCCTCCGGCGCTGAAACGGCCGGCGGCTTGTCCAGGATTGCGGCGAGACGGGCGTGGGCGGTGACGCCGCGCGCGTCTAAAGCGACGGATCGCATGAATTTCCCCTCTCGCGTGTTCGCCTGATGCAATTGGCGTTCGGTGAATTCGTCGTCGAAGAGCGCATCGCGGATCATCGCCCGCTCCGCCTCGTCCAGCGCGACGACGCCCTCGCCGTTCAGTTCGCTCTGAACCGAGACGACGGTGAGCGGGGCGACGCGGACGAGGTCGGACTGATCGACCACCAAATGCAGCTCTCCCGCCGTCACCCCCCGGCTTGCGGCGATGTCGGCGAGGATCTTGCGGGCGCGGAAGGCGAGGGCGTCGAAGGCGCGGGCGACCTCCGCCTCCGTGCAGACGTCCTTGCGCTTGTCGAGGGGGATGCGGAGCACTTTCAGCTCCACGAAGCCGACGACGATGAGCATCGCTACCGGCGCCTGCGCGATGGGAAGCGCGAGGTCGGGCCAGATCAGCATGGCGAAAAGGAAGGGAGAGAGGGCGGCGGTGAAGCGGAGGATCTGGTTGTCGAAGATCATCCGGATGACGGTTCCCGCCCCCGCCTCCCGCCGGGGAAAGATCGCGATCCGGTCGACCAGTTTGCGCGGCACGGACCGGACGCGAAGCGGGCCGGGGTTCCAGACCGTGTCGGGGGTCAGGATGAAAACGCTCATGCGGCGACCGCGAAAAGCGGGGTCGTGGAGGCCAGCGCCCAGGCCAGCATGACACCGGAGGCGAGGCCCGCGCCGGACCAGCCGCGCCTGTCGCTCACCACGCGCTGGAAAAGTCCGAAGACGAGGAAGAAAAGCGCCATGACGGGCAGAACGGTGAAGGTCAGCCCCATCTCCGTCGGCGCCAGCGCCATCGCGAGGGAGAGGGTGACGATGATCGGAACCCTTCCCGCGAAGCGTCGCCACATCGGCGCGCCCGCCATCAGCCGGGCGTCGGCGAGCATGAAGGGGAGGGTCGCGATCATCAGCATCGCCATGACCGTAAGGCGTTGCCCGGTCGGCAGAAAGGCCCCGCCGTAACGATCCATCGCCAGCGCGAAGAGGACGCCCATCGCCAGCGTCGCGGCGATGGCGAGCGGGTCGGGGCGCGGGATGCGGACGCCCATCCGGTGGAGAACCGCGAGCTGCACGGCGCCCCATGCCAGCAGCGCCGCGATCAGCGAGCCGAAGCCGAGCACGCCGCCGACGGCGCCGGGCGCGAAGACGGCGGCGGCGAAGGCGAAGGGGATCGGGACTGCGATGGCGATGAGAAAGGTCTTTCGGGGCAGCGCTTCGGCGATTGGCCCGCCCGCTGGGATCAGCCGCGCGGCGAAAGGCGCTAGAAGCGCGAGCGCGGCGAAGAGAAGCCCCGCTGCGACGCCCGTGAGGTCGGCGCGGATCGGGCCGCGCGCGTCCGCGGCCTCCGCCAGCCAGCGGGCCAAACCTTCGAGCGTCGTCTGGTGATAGAGGACGCCCACATGGCCGACGCCCCAGGCGGAGAGCGCCATGCGGCGGGCGGCGTCATTGGCGACGACCGCGCCCTCCTCCGCCGCCGGGTCGATCAGGCGGATCGCGTCGAGGCCGACTTGCCGAAGGTGGTCTTCGGATGCGCCTGAGACGATGAGCAGGCTTTCGGGGAAGTCCGCCTTCACCGCCTCCGAATACATCGAAACGGCCCCGACGGCGGCGACGCCTTCGGTCTCCGCAGCCGCGCGGATCGCGACGTCCGTCGCCATCGAGTGGCCGACGAAGGAGATCGGCCCGGCGACGTCGGGGCGCTCGCGTAAAGCCTCAGCCACCTCGCGGACGGAGGCGACGAGCTGCATCGTCGTCCCCTCGATGACGGTGACCTCGGGCGACATGAGCGCGTCGCTTCGCCCATGGCCCGGCAGATCGAGGGAGCCGACGACGAACCCGGCGCGCGCGAGCGTCACTGCGATCTGGTCCATCATCTGGCGCGATCCGCCGAAGCCGTGGGCGACGACGACGAGCGGCGCGGGGTCCGCGCCTTCCGACCGGTAGATCGTGACGGGGGTCGGGCCGACGGCGGTCGTCTCCACCGTCAGCCCGTCGAAGCGGCGCTCCATAAGGAAGAGGCAGATCAGCGCGACGGCCAGCAGCGCGAAAGAGAGAGCGCGCCGGCCCCAGCTGAGGGTCGGCGCGTCAGATCGCGGAGGGAGAGAGAGGGTCGCGTCGCGCTCGGCCATGTCGGCGAACCTAGCGCCTGAGCCGCGCGACGCCAGTGAGTGCGTCGCTTGGGCGTTACTTGACGACCACGCCGCCCTTGAAGAACGGAACGCCGAAGAAGAAGCCCTTCTTAACCTTGTGGCCGTGGCCGTGCTTCTTGAAGCCGCGGCTGTGGCCGAACTTGCCGAAGCTGCGATGGCCGTAGCCGAGGCGGCGCCCGCCGGTGACGCCGAATTTCTTGAAGCCGTGCCCGCGGCGGAACCCGCGATGGCCGAACTTCACCTGCTCGACGGTGACAGCGGGGCCTGCGAACGCGGCGGTCTGAACGGCGGCGGTCGGGACGGGCGCCGCGATGGAGGCGTTGGCGGCGGGCGCGGCGAGACCGGCGGCGAGGGCGAGACCGGCGGCGGCGGCGAGGGTTTTCAGGGTGGTCATGGCGTTCATCCTTCTCAGCTTTTTCATCGTCATGGCTGAGAGGTGGGAACGACCGCGGCCCTGCGCGACCCCACGCCGCCGCACGTTAGGTGACGTGCGCGTCAGTTACTGAAACACGGGTTTTTCGCCCTGCGCCGTAACATTCAGATCTCGATCGTCTTCATCACATCAGGCTCGACGATCGTCGCCCCCGGCACGTCCATATCCGCCGCCGACTGGGCGAGCAGCGGGAAGGTTTTGTAGTGGCAGGGGATGATCGTCTCGAAGGAGAAGAACTTGCGGCAGGCGAAGGCGGCGCGCGCCACGTCCATGGTGAAATGGCCGCCGACGGGGACGATGCCGATGGTCGGCGCGTGCAGTTCCTGAAAGAGCGCCATGTCCGCCATCACGTCCGTGTCGCCCATGAAGTAGATCGTCTTCCCTTCGGCCTCGATCATGAACCCGGCCTCGGCCCCCGAATACATCGGCTTGCCGTCCACGGTGACGGAGGAGGAGTGGGAGGCGGCGACCATGGTCACCGCGACCTCGCCGAGCTTAACCGTTCCGCCCTTGTTGAAGCCGACGCCCTCGATCCCCTCGGCCTCCGTGATCCATGTGACCCAATCGTAAATGCCGACGACCGGCGCGCCCGTCGCCTTGGCGATCTCGGCGGCGCCGGAGGCGTGGTCGCCATGCCCGTGGCTGACGAGGATACGGGTCGCGCCCGTGACGGCGGCGTCGAAGTTCGCTTCGTCGAAGCTCGGGTTCCCGCGCAGCCACGGGTCGATCAGGAGGACCTCATCCTCCGTCTCGATTCGGAACCCCGAATGACCTAGCCAGATGATCTTCATGATTTTAGCCTCCCATGCGCTCGGGCCTCCCGCCCGATGTAGAGGTCATGAGCATTCATCTTCACCTCGGCGCGCACAAGACCGCGACGACGCATATTCAGGCGATCCTCCGCGAGAACGCACCGCGTCTGGCGGCGGCGGGGCTTGAATGGGCGCCGCCGTCGGAGCTGCGCGCCCTGATCGGCAGAGGCCGCACGGCGGCGGCGCAGATGGCGCCCATCCCCTCTCTCCGGGCCGCCGTCGCGGCTGAGCGGCTGAGACGGTGGGCGCGTGGACGGACGCGTCTGATCCTCAGCGACGAAAACAGCCTCGGCCTGACGACCGAGATGATGGAGACCGGCGCGCTCTACCCGGCGGCGAGGGCGCGGCTCCGGCTGTTGCGAAACGCGGCGAGGGGACGACCGCTCGCGGTCTTTCTCGCGATCCGCGACTACGCGCCCTTCTTCACCGGCGTTCACGCCCAGTCGATCCGCGACGGCGCCGCCCTGGCCCTCACGGAGCGGGACCTCCGCCGCCTCGCCGCCCTGCCCCGCCGATGGCCGAACGTGATCGCCGACATCCGCCGCGCCCTGCCCGGCGCCGCGCTGACGATCTGGCGGTTTGAGGATTACGGGGCCCTGAAGGCGGAGATCCCCCGGCTCATAACGGGGATCGACGATCTCGCGCCCCATCGCCGCGTCTCCATGCGCACGCCCTCCGCCCCGGCGATTGAGGCGATCTTCGCCGCCGCCGCCGCCCGCCCAGACGGGCGCATCCCGAAAGAGGATTACGCCCGCCTAAGGCAGAGCATCGACGGCCCCCGCTACATGCCCTTTGACGAACGGCGTCAGGCGCGCATGTCAGCCGTTTACGCCGAAGACATCGCCGCGCTGAAGGCCGTTCCCGACATCGCGTTCATCGAACCCTAAGCCCGCCCCAGCTCCTCGCCCCTTGCGCGCGCCGCCTCCACCGCATTCTCCAGCATCGCCTTCATCCGCTCCTCGCCCATCAGCACCGAAAGCGCTGCGGCGGTGGTCCCGCCGGGGCTGGTGACCTGCACGCGGAGCGTCGCGGGATCGGTCCCGCTCTCCGCCGCCAGCCGCCCCGCCCCCATAACCGTCTGGAGAGCCAGCTTGGCGGAAAGGTCGGCGGGCAACCCCGCCGCAGCCCCCGCCGCGCCGAGGCATTCGATCAGGTGGAAGACATAGGCCGGACCCGACCCTGACACGGCGGTCACCGCATCCATCAGGGCCTCAACCTTGATCCAGGCGACTTCCCCGGAAGCCGCCAGCAAATCAGAGGTCAACGCCTTGGCGTCAGCGCCGACTTCATCGGTGCCGTAGCAAACCATCATCCCCGCCCCGATCGCGGCGGGCGTATTGGGCATGCACCGGATCACCGGCGCCCCGGCCCCGAGACCCGCTTTCAGCGTCGCCACGGTCGTCCCGGCCGCGATGGAGACGAAAGTCGCTTCTCCATATCCAGCGTAGTCGGCGAGGACGGAGGGCATGACCTGCGGCTTCACCGCCAGAAAGACGAGATCAGGCGCCAACCCGTCCGGCAGATCAGCAGCCCCGGCCACCGCGTGGGCGCCGAGATCGGCGGCCTGCGCGCGCAACGCCTCCGCCGGCTCGACCACATAGGCGGCGAGGCCCGGCTTCGCCGCCAGCCACCCGGCCAGCATCGCCCGCCCCATATTCCCGCATCCGACCAGCAGAACCGTCTCGCCCATCTCTCACCCTTCCAAAATCGCTTTCGCAAAATACTCCCGCCGGAGGCGAAAGCCATTCCCAATCGGGAATGGCCAACCTGAGGAGGACGGGACCGCGCAGCGGGCCCTACGACGAGGCGAAGGCGTCGCGCGCAGCGCGTCCGCTTAAAGAGCGAGCGCGCGTTGCAGCGCGGGCCGGGCCTTCAGCCGTTCCACATATGCCGCCAGATTCGGCATGGCGGCGGCGTCCACGCCCACCAGCTCGAACGAGATCATGCAGGCGTGCCCGGTGATCGTATCCGCCGCCGTGAAGCCGCCCGCGAGATATTCCCGCCCCTCCATATTAACGTCCACTGCGCCGAGCGTCCGCGCGACCAGCTTCTTCGCCCGCGCCGCATGCGCCTCGGACCGCCGGTCGGGGGGCAGGAGGATCGTCTCGACGACGTAATTGTTCACCCCCGCCATGATCATCCCCTCCGCATAGTGGAGCCACTGGAGATAGGCGGGAAAGGCGGGGTCGTCTGCGGCGGGCGCAAGGCCTCCATCGCCGTATCGGGCCACCAGATACTGCGCGATGGCCGTGCTTTCGGAGAGCGTGACGTCGCCATCCTCCAACGTCGGCACCCGCCCGTTGGGGTTCTTGGCGAGATAGTCCGGCGCGCGCATCTCCGGCGCGCCAAGCGCGAAGCGCTCCAGCTCATAATCGAGCCCCATCTCCTCCAGAAGCCATGCGGTGCGGACGGCGCGGCTGCCGGGCGCGAAATAGAGTTTCATGTCTCTCTCCCCTTATGGATCGGGCGCGACGCGCACCATGCGCTTGCCCCTGTTCTCTCCCGCCAGAAGGCCGATCAGCGCGCCCGGCGCGTTCTCCAGCCCCTCGACGATATCCTCGACGACCGTGATCTCCCCCGCGTCGACCATCTCGCTGAGGTCCGCCAACGCTTCGGCGTAGCGATCCGCGTGGTCCATCACGATGAACCCCTCCATCCGGATGCGTTTGACGACCAAGAGCCCCGGCACGTTGCGCGGCCCGGTGGGAGCGTCGGTGTCGTATTGGCTGACGGAGCCGCAGCAGACGACGCGCCCCCGCTCGTTCATGAGAAACAGCGCGCTCTCCAGCACCCGCCCGCCGACATTGTCGAAATAGACGTCGACGCCCTCCGGACAGGCGGCGCGCAGAGCCTTGAAAAACCCCGGATCGCGGTGGTCGACGCAGGCGTCGAAGCCGAGCGCTTCGACCGCCCAGGCGCATTTCTCCGGTCCGCCCGCAATCCCCACAGCCCGGCAGCCCTTCGCCCTGGCGATCTGCCCGACATAAGACCCGACCGATCCGGCGGCGGCGGAGACGAGCACCGTCTCGGCCGCCTTCGGCGTCCCAACGTCCATCAGCCCATGCCATGCGGTTTTTCCGGCGATCCCGTATACCGACATGAGGCGCGAGAGCGGCCCGTCCGCTGCGATCTTCTCCGCATGGCGCGCGCGGATGGCGGCGTAATCCGCCCATACGCTTTCACTCGCCACCAGATCGCCAATGGCGAAGGTCGGGTCGGCGGAGGCGACGACCTCCCCGAAGGCGTAAGTGTGCATCACGTCGCCCGCGAGCACGGGCTTGCGGTAGGTCGGCCCTTGCATCCACGCCCGGTTGGCGGCGTCGATGGACATGAGGATGGTGCGGATCACCGCCTCCCCCTCCCCCGGCTCTGGGATCGGCGCCTCGCGCATCTCGAAATGGTCCAGGGTGAGCGCGCCCTTCGGCAGCGTCTTCACCACGATCTCTCTGTTTCGCTCCGGTTGACCCAAAGTCGCCTCCCCTGACAGTTGACAGGCATTGGGCCGGACCTGCACGAAAATGGCAACCGCGAGACAGCGCCCGGAGGACAACCCCATGAAGACCCGCATCACAGAGCTTTTCGGCATCGAGCACCCGATCATTCAGGGCGGCATGCATTACGTCGGCTTCGCGGAACTGGCCGCCGCCGTCTCCAACGCGGGCGGTCTCGGCACGATCACCGGGCTGACGCAGAAAACGCCCGCCGATCTGGCGAACGAAATCGCCAAGGCCAAGGACCTGACGGACAAGCCCATCGCGGTGAACCTGACCTTTCTGCCGACGGTGAACGCGCCGGACTATCCCGGTTACGTGAAGGCGATCATCGAAGGCGGCGTGCCGATCGTGGAGACGGCGGGGCGCAACCCCGCGCAGGTCATGCCTTACCTCAAGGACGCCGGGATCAAGGTGATCCACAAATGCACTTCCGTCCGCCATTCCCTGAAAGCGCAGGAGATCGGCTGCGACGCGGTCTCCGTCGACGGGTTCGAATGCGGCGGGCATCCGGGGGAGGACGACATCCCCAACATGATCCTCCTCCCCCGCGCGGCGGATGAGCTGGAGATCCCGTTCGTCTCATCGGGCGGCATGGCCGACGCGCGCTCGCTGGTGGCGAGCCTCGCGATGGGAGCGGAGGGCATGAACATGGGCACCCGCTTCATCGCAACGAAAGAGGCGCCGGTGCATGAGCGCGTCAAGGATGCGATCGTGGCGGCCTCCGAACTAGACACCCGCCTCGTGATGCGCCCCTTGCGCAACACCGAGCGCGTCCTGAACAACGCCGCCGTGGAGCGGCTGTTGGAGAAGGAGAAGGCGCTCGGCGCGGACCTCAAATTCGAGGACATCATCGAGGAGGTCGCGGGCGTCTATCCGAAGATCATGATGGACGGAGAGATGGACGCGGGCGCCTGGTCCTGCGGCATGGTCGCCGGCCTGATCGACGACATCCCGACCTGCGCCGAACTGATCGACAGGATCATGACGGAAGCGGACGCGCTGATCGGCAAGCGGCTGGCCGGGATGGCGGCCTGAGGCTTCGTCCCGCCGCGTGACGAACGGCGCTTCGCCCGTGAGGCGAAGCGCGATAGGCTTCGCTCTCCTTAAACGGGGGCGGGCGCCATGCCGAAAAACATCGTCATCCTGTGCGACGGCACGTCGAACGAGATCTCTTCCGACCGCACGAATATCCTGCGTCTGTTCGGGACGCTCGTGCGCGATGACGATCAAATCGTCTTCTACGATCCGGGCGTCGGCACCTTCGGGGCGGAGCACGCCTTTTCCTGGGTTTGGCGCAAGACCACCGAAGTGCTCGGCATGGCGGCGGGATGGGGCCTCGATCACAATGTGAAGGAGGCTTATCGCTTTCTGGCGGAGACCTTTCACGATCTGGATCCGGAGGAGGGGCCGCCGCGCATCTATGTCTTCGGGTTCAGCCGGGGCGCATACACTGCGCGCGTTTTGGCGGGCTTCATCCATGCGATCGGCCTGATGCCGCCATCCCAGTTCAACCTGCTGGACTACGCCTATCGCGCCTACAAGCGAGTGGCGATCACCCGGAGCCGGCGCGAGGCGGCGCCGACCGACCTGGCGGAGTTGAAGCTCTATCAGCGCGTTCTGCAGGCCCCGCGCCCAGATATCGAGATGCTCGGTCTGTTCGATACGGTGTCGTCGGTCTTCGAGATCGGCCGTTTCGGCCCCCGGCGGCGGCGGCACGCCTTCACCGACTGGAACCCGAGCGTCCGCGCTATCCGCCATGCGGTCGCCATCGACGAGCGGCGCACGATGTTTCAACCGCAGCTCTGGCGCGCGCCGCCGGATGCGGAGAAGCACGACGCAAAGGAAGTCTGGTTTCGGGGCGTTCACGCCGATGTCGGCGGCGGATATCCGGACGATAGGAGCGGGCTCGCCAAGGTCGCGCTCCGCTGGATGATCGCGGAGAGCAAGGCGAAGGGCGTCGCCTTCGATGCGGCCAACGTCGCTCTACTCGCCCTCGGCGAAGGCGGCGAAGGCGGGAAATCCTATAAACCTCCAGACGAGACGGCGCCGCTGAACAAATCCATGAACCCCGCATGGCGCGTTCTGGAATTTATCCCGCGTTTCGCGCCGCTCTCCGGTGGGACGAAACGACCGATGTTCCTCGGTCTCTACATTCCGTTGTCGGAGCGACGGGTCGTTCCGGAGGGGGCGCTGATCCACGAGTCCGTATTTCTGCGGCATGAACGTCTTGGGGACGGCTTGCCGCCGAACCTTCCTGATGAACGCGAAGAAGAGCAGGACCCGCGAGCGCCAGCAGACAGCGCTGATCTGATCTAAACGGCGAGGCCTGAGAGACAGTCGCGGGTCACGCGCACCTTGGAGTTCCTCGCCCGCGACCCTTCGAAAAGACGGCAGAAGGGCGGCAGCTCCTATTCCTCGTCCTCGCCGTAGCGCCCCGATAGCCAGAAGCCGAGGACGATCATGACGACCCCGCCCGCCGCGATCAGCGCGACACCGCTTTCGCCGGCGACCCCCCGATAGCCCGCGAATGCGATCGCCGCGAAGCCGCCTGCGATCAGGTAGCCGAGCAGGCGCTGCATCACCGTCCGCGGATACGCGGATCCAGCGCGTCGCGGAGGCCGTCGCCCATGTAGTTCACGCTCAGCACGATCAGGCTGATGGCGAGGCCGGGCCAGATCGCGCGGCCCGGGTAGTTCTGGAGATACTGCACGCCGTCATTCAGAAGGCGCCCCCAGGTCGGGAAATCGGGCGGGAAGCCGAGGCCGAGGAAGGAGAGGGTGCTCTCCGTGATGATGGCGGTGGCGATGCCGAGCGTGGCGGAGACCATGATCGGGGAGAGGACGTTCGGCAGCATATGCCGGATGATGATCCGGTGCGATGGGGTGCCGATCGACTGGGCGGCGAGGACGAAGTCCCGCTCTTTCAGCGCCAAGACGTCGCCGCGCACGATGCGGGCGGTCTGCATCCATGACGTGATGCCGATGGCGGAGACCATCAGGATGAAGATGCCGACCTCGATCCCGAACGCCCCCGCGAGCGGCTCGCGGAAGAGGACGACCATGACCAGCAACAGCGGCAGGATCGGGAGGGCGAGGAAGAGGTCGGTGAGGCGCATCAGCGGCCCGTCCAGCCATTTGAAATAGCCCGCCAGCACCCCGATCAGCGTGCCGAGGATCATGGAGAGCGCCATCGCCGTCAGCCCCACCGCGAGGCTAATCTGCCCGCCCGCGATCATCCGCGCGAAGATGTCTCGCCCGAGCTGATCCGTACCCATCGGGTTGGCGAAGCTCATGCCCTGATTGCGCTCGCGGATGTTGGTCTTGGTCGGGTCGACGTCCCAGAGGAACGGGCCGAGCAGCACCATCAGCACGATGATCGCGAAGACGGCGAAGCCCACCAGCGCGCCGCGATGGGTGGAGAACTGATCCCAGACGTCGCGCCATTGGCTGCGGGTCTTCGGGGCCTCCGCTTTGTCCTGAACGGTCGCGTCAGTCATAGCGGATCCTCGGGTCGAGTATGCCGTAGAGAATGTCGGCGATCAGGTTGGAGATCACGATCAGGATCGCGAAGATGAAGGAGAGCGTCTGCACCATCGGCCAGTCATTGGCCTGAAGCGCAGTGATCAGAAGCTGGCCGATGCCGTTCACCTTGAAGATCTGCTCGGTGATGATCGCGCCCGAGAAGATCGCAGGCACGTAGAGCGCGATGACCGTCACGACGGGCAGCAAGGAATTGCGCACGACGTGGATCATGATCACGCGGTTCTCCGCCATGCCCTTCGCCCGCGCCGTCCGCACGTAATCCTGTTGCAGGTTGTCGAGGACGGAGGCGCGCATGAACCGGCTGAGCTGGGAGGTGATCTGGAGCGCCAGCACCATCACCGGCAGGATCATCTGGTTCACCTGAATGAGAAAGCTGTTCCAGTCGTTCACCACATGGCGCGTGTCGTAGATCGTCGGGAACCAGCCGAGCGAAACGGAGAAGATCAGGATCACGACGACGCCGGAGAAGAAGGGCGGGACGGAGAAGCCGATCATCGTGATGAACGTGCCGGCCTGATCGAAGAAGGAATACTGCTTGTAGGCCGAATAGATGCCGATCGGGATCGCGATCAGGATCGCCACCAGATAGGCGGTGCCGATGACCCAGAGCGTCTGGGGGATGCGCTCCGCGATGGTGATGAAGACGGGCGCGCGGTTCTGCCAGGAGATGATGCGCAGCTCTCCCGCCGCGAAACTGGTGCCGAACATCGCGTCGACGACGTTCAGCGGCTCCACCCAGAAAAACTGCCGGAGCCAGAGGACGAAGCGCACGGGCGCGGGCTCGCCGAGGCCGAGGGCGAGGCGCATCTGCTCCTTCACCTCGGAGGGGACGGTGAGGGGCACGCTCGCCATCGGATCGCCCGGCGCGAGCTCCAGAAGGAAGAAGATCACGACCGCGATCAAGAGAAGCGTCGGGATCGAGAACAGCAATCGTCGGAGCGCGTGGGCGAGCATCTGGCGTTATCCGTCGGATGTGGAGGGTGAGGACGGGCCGGTTCGGCCCGTCCTCGCGTCGGTCAGCCGCTTACTTGATGCGGTACCAGTCGGCGATGTTCCACAGCTCGCTGTCCCAGACGTTCAGGACGACGCCGCCGAGGGAGGTCGCGTGCGCGGACTGACGACCGCGGTGGGTGAGCGGGATCATGCCGCCGCGCTCCACCATCATGTCGTTCAGCTGCTTGGCGATCTCGCCGCGGGCTTCGATGCCGGCGGTCTGCGAGAGCTTCTGCCACAGCGCGTCGTAATCCTCATGGCAGAAGCGGGTGATGTTCTCGCCCTGCCACTGCGTATCGGGACGCGGCGCGCCGTCGCAAAGACCGTTGGCGAGATACGCCTGCGGGTCGGTGCCGTTGAAGTTGTTGGTGTACATCTCAACGTCGGCGTAGAACTTCTGGAACGTGTCGGGCGAACCCGCGTCGCCGCCGAAGAAGACGGAGGCGTTGATGTTCCGAAGCTCGGTCGCGATGCCGATCTCCTCCCACCATTCCTTGATCAGGGCCTGATAGTCCTGACGCACGGCGTTGGTGGAGGTCTGATAGAGCACGCGCAGCTCCACGCCGTCCTTCTCACGGACGCCGTCGCCGTTGCCGTCGACCCAGCCGGCCTCTTCGAGCATCGCTTTCGCGCCTTCGAGGTCCTGCACGTCGCATTTCAGCTTGGTGGAGGCGTAAGCTTCGGGCGCCGGCAGCCAGTTGCAGGTGACCTTACCCGCCGCGCCGTAGCCGATTTCGGCCAGCAGCGGCCGGTCGATCGCCATGGACATCGCCGTGTAGACCGCCGGATCCTGCAGGAACGGATGCGGACGGATCACCGACCGCTCGTCCGGCCCAAGGGACGGATCGGGGTTCGTCTGGTTGAGCATGATCCGCTCGACCGAGGTGCCGAAGCCGACGATCGGCGTGCCCTTGCCGCCTTCGGCCATCTGCTGGATCACATCGGGGGCGAGCTGCAGGTTCCAGGCGTAGTCGAACTCGCCCGTCTGCATAACGGCGCGGCCCGCCGCTTCGGCGTCGCCGCCGCCCTTGAAGTTCACCTCGGCGAAGGCGGGTTTGCCTTCCTCGCGGTAGTTCGGGTTCGCCGCATAGGCGATGACGTCGTTGGTGCGGAACTCGGTCACCACGAAGGGGCCGGTTCCGATCGGGCCGAAGTTCTGCTCCGTGCAGGTCGACGCGGCGGCGCCGATGCAGGCTTCGAACTGGGCCTTCTGGATGATCGGGCTCTCACCGCCGACGAACGGGTTGTAGGGGTTCGGCGTCGGGGCCGCGAAGTTGACGACGACGGTCAGGTCATCCGGCGTCTCGACGCTCTCGACGCCTTCGAACTTGGTGATCTGCGCGCAGCCGCCTTCGGGATGAGTGCAGTACTCGTAGGAGAACTTCACATCAGCCGAGGTGAAGGGCGTGCCGTCGGACCAGACGACGCCCTCTTTGATCTTCCAGGTGATCGACTTGAGGTCTTCGGAGACGCCGCCGTTCTCCACCGTCGGCACCGCTTCGGCGAGCCACGGGACGATGTCGCCGTTCTCCTTGAAGCGCGCGAGCGGCTCGATGATGAGGGAGGCGGCCTCGACGTCCTTCGTGCCGCCCGAGAGGAACGGGTTCAGCGTGGACGGGGCCTGCCAGTAGATGATGTTGACGGTGCCGTCGCGGCCCCGCTCGCCGGCGTGGGACGCGGCCAGCGCGCCCGTCGCGGTCATCGCGAGCGCGGCGGCGCTGAGCGTCAGGTGTCGGAGTTTCATGGGTCTTTATCTCCCTGTCTTCGTTGGGGGGTTATGCGCGGTGCGTCCGCGTCTCGGTGGTTGGGATATCGGCGCTCGGTCTCCGCATCCCGCCTCAATTCAGCAAATGACAGGCGGCGAAGCGGCCCGGAGCCACCTCCCGCCATTCGGGTTCGACATCGCGGCAACGCGCCTCGGCGACCGGGCAGCGCGTGCAGAAATTGCATCCCTTGGGCGGGTTGGCGGGCGACGGCACGTCGCCCTGCAGGATCACCCGCTCCTTCCGCCCCGGCTCCACCGTCGGGACGGCGGAGAGGAGGGCCTGCGTGTAGGGGTGTTTCGGCTCTTCGTAGAGATCGTCGCGTGGGGCGAGCTCCACCACCTTGCCGAGATACATCACCGCGACCCGATCGGCGATGTGCCGGACCATCGAAAGGTCGTGGGAGATGAAGAGGTAGGTGAGGCCCAACCTCTCCTGCAGATCCTCCAGGAGGTTCACGACCTGCGCCTGAATGGAGACGTCGAGCGCCGCGATCGGTTCGTCGCAGACGATGAACTTCGGATCGAGCGCGAGGGCGCGGGCGATGCCGATGCGCTGGCGCTGGCCGCCGGAGAACTCGTGCGGGTAGCGGTTGGCGAAGTCGGGGTTCATGCCGACCTGATTGAGGAGGTCGCGGACCTTCTCGTCTCGCTCCTTCCGGCTCATTTCGGGCCGGTGCTCCACCAGCGGCTCGCCGATGATCGACCCGACGGTCATCCGCGGGTTGAGACACGCCTGCGGGTCCTGAAAGATCATCTGCATCTGCGGACGGAGGGCGCGGAGGGCCTCCCCCTCCAGCGCGGTCAGTTCATGATCTTCAAGCTGAATTGACCCGGCGGTCGGCGTGTAGAGCCGCAGGATCGCGCGGCCCGTCGTCGACTTGCCGCAGCCGCTTTCGCCGACGACGCCCAGCGTCTCTCCTTCGAGGATGTCGAAGGAGACGTCGTCCACCGCCTTCACCACGCCGACCTGTTTACGCAGCAACCCTTTGAAAATCGGGAAGTGCATGGAGAGGTTGCGGACGCTCAGGAGCGGCTTTTGCGTCTCGTCACGCGGCATCGCGACCCTCCGCTTTGGCGGGCGGCGTCCACCAGCAGGCGACGTCATGGCCCGCGCCGGTGTCCTCGCGCGGCGGGTTGGCGTTCAGGCACTTGTCATGGACATGGTCGCAGCGCGCCGCGAAGGGACAGGATGAAGGCGGCGCCCGCAGGATCGGCGGCTGCCCGGCTATGGAGCGAAGGCGGTCGGGCCGTTCGCCGCTGAGGTCCGGGATCGTCTGAATCAGGGCGCGGGTGTAAGGGTGCTTTGGGTTGTCGAAAAGCTCCCGCACAGGCGCGCTTTCGACCACCTGACCGCCGTACATCACCATCACCCGATCCGCGATCCCGGCGACGACGCCGAGGTCATGGGTGATCCAGATGACGCCCATCCCCAGCTCCTCGCGCAGCTTCTGGACGAGATCGAGGATCTGCGCCTGAATGGTGACGTCGAGGGCGGTGGTCGGTTCGTCCGCGATCAGCACCTTGGGATCGCAGGCGAGCGCGATGGCGATCATCACGCGCTGGCGCATGCCGCCGGAGAACTGGTGGGGATAGTCGTTGAGGCGAGCGGCGGGCGACGGGATGCCGACGAGAGCCAAGAGCTCCGCCGCGCGGTCGAGCGCCGCTTTCTTGGAGAGGCCGAGATGCTTTCGGAGCGGCTCCACCAGCTGATAGCCAACGGTGAAGACGGGGTTGAGAGAGGTCATCGGGTCCTGAAAGACGAAGCCGACCTCGCCGCCGCGCAGCTCCCGCCGCTGCGCCTCCGTCATCTTCAGGACGTCGCGGCCCTGATAGAGCACCTCGCCCTGCGTGATTTCGGCCGGCGGAGTGGGGAGGAGGCCCATCAGGCTCATCATCGTGACCGATTTGCCGGAGCCCGACTCGCCCACGACGCCCAGCAATTCGCCCTCGCGGATGGAGAAGGAGACGTCGTTAACCGCATGAACCGCGCCGTCGCGCACGTGAAAGATGGTCTTCAGACCCTTCACATCGAGGACGGCCGCGCCGTCGGCTCGGTTCGTTTCGGTCATATCGTACCCTGTCGGATGCGCCTCTCCGGGCGCGATCCCGCGATCAGAACAGCATAATCCCAGGGGCGACAAGCGTTTTTATGTTGCAGCGCACATGGATACCGCGACGATACCTGAGCAGCCGCGCGGAAGCTTCCGCGAACCAGGCGCCGCCGCCGCTGCGCGGGTCGTCGCCAATGAACGTCTTATTAGGCTTCGGGCCGTAGCCTCGCTCTCAAGCATTTTTTCAACCCTCGAGGCGAGTATGGCCGAAACGACCCAATCCGCGACTTTGAGCGCGCTGAAGCGCGCAGATTTCAATCCTGAACCAGCCGGAGACAGAATCTCCCTCACCCCAGCGGAGTTGAACGCGCTTCTCCTTCGGGCCTCCGTCATTCAGGACCCGGTGGAGCTTCTCAAATATCAGACGGGGGCGGAGGTGCGGCTGGTCGCCCGCTGCCTGATCATCGTGCTGAGCTGGTCGCCGCCCGCCAACAACTCCGACGTGGAGAACATGAAGATCCTGACTTCGATCCGGGCCATCCTCCGTCAGACTGACGCGGTCATGCGCCGTTCAGCGGCGGAGATCGTCATTACGGCATACAAGATCTCCGACGACGCTGCGGCCGAAGCCCTGATTGAGCGCCTCGCGCGGGTCGCCCCCGAAGTTGGACCGGTGCGCATCGGTTACGTCCGGGTGGAGCACCCGACCCGCTTCACGATCGCACTGGAGGGAGCGCTGGACGCATGGCGCCTCGCCAGCGGCTCGAAACCAGTACGGGAAGGCAACTTCGAATGTCCGGAGGCGGTTCGCGCCTAGCGCGCCGTCGCCGAAACTGCGCGCGGATGCGCCTATCGGAGCGCTTCCGGTAAACCACTGGCGTCCCCGGGACGCCGCGGCTGTTTCGATCGCTTTGGTTCTGGGCTTAGGTCCCCGCCTCACATCGCCGCTGAGAATTAAGGATCGGCGAGTAAGGCCGCTACGCAGCTTTTTTCGGCTCGCCGCGGCGCCTGACGAAGGCTCGGCGACGCGCGCCGGCGCCCGCATGGTCGGGGCGTGAAGGGCCGAACGAGTGAGACGTCTAGCGCCAGACAGCTCGGCGGAGCGGTCGCGTTTTAGGCATCGATGCGGGCACATCGCGGAAACCGGGAAAGACCCAAGCGCGCCCGGATCCGGATTGCCTTTCTTGCCGGGCCCTTTCGGGGCGGGGCCGAACGATTCCTCTGCTCGAGCGACGTTGCTCCGCATACGAGGCGCCGGACATCGGCTGATCTTTGGCGAGCACGGGCGGCTGGGCGCGGGCGCTGAGCCTCCGTCACGGTCGTTAAGCCAGTTCAAGCGCGCTGTGAAAATCGACGAGGGCCTGAACTCTGGCGTTGCGATGCGCTCGGATCAGCGCATGCGCTTCGCTTGCGCTGTCGGTCCGCCGGGAACCCACGTGCGCCCTTTTAAATCACTGCGCGACCTACAGGGCGGGCTTCAATGCGGCCCAGGCCTCCTCGGCGGTTTCGACGAAACTGAAGAGCTTCAGGTCGTCCTCCCCGATTGTGCCGGCGTCGGCCAGCGCCTCCCAGTTCACGATGCCCCGCCAGAACGCCTCGCCGAAGAGGAGGACCGGCACCGGCTTCATCCGGTCGGTCTGGATCAGCGTCAGCGTCTCGAAAAGTTCGTCCAGCGTGCCGAATCCGCCGGGGAACACCGCGATCGCCTCGGCGCGCATGAGGAAATGCATCTTGCGGATCGCGAAGTAGTGGAAGTTGAAGCAAAGCTCCGGCGTGACGTAGGCGTTCGGCGCCTGCTCATGCGGCAGGACGATGTTCAGGCCGATCGAACGCCCCCCTGCGTCAAGCGCGCCGCGATTGCCCGCCTCCATCACGCCCGGCCCGCCGCCAGTGACGACGACGAGCTCCTTGCCGTCGCGACGCAGGCTTTCTTCAGTGACCATCTCCGCGAACTTGCGCGCTTCCTCGTAGAAATCGGCGAGGTGGTTCAGGGTCTGGGTGCGCGCCCTGTCGCGTTTCGCGGGCTCAGGTATCCGCGCGCCGCCGAAGAGCACGACGGTGCTGTCGACGCCGGCCTCTCGCAGGATGCTCTCGGGTTTCTCCAGCTCCAGTTGCAGCCGCACGCCGCGAAGGGGGTCGGAACGCAGGAAGTCCGGGTCCTCGAAAGAGAGACGATAGGCCGGATGCTCCGTCTGCGGCGTGCGCGGGGTCCTGTCGGTCCGCGCGAGATCGCGCCAGACGGAGGTGAAAATGGATACCCGCTCATCGTCTTTCATCTGATCGCCTCCCTTGCGCGGGGCCACCTGACGGCGGCGCGCGAGGAAGGTCAAGCCGCCTTGCATATGGTTAATGTTCTACTTATGTTCTATTTTCAGGAAAGGAGACCAGCCATGTTCGACGCCGACTACACGCCGCCGCCGTCCACCCGGCAGCTTCATTTCGCCCGCGAGATCGCCGCGCGCACCGGCAAGGGGTTGCCCGACGAGGTGAAGGCCGACCGACGCGCCCTGTCCGCTTGGATCAGCCGACATCGCTCTGAGTTCGAAGAGCGGCGGCGGGCCAATACCGGCGCGGCGGGGGCGACGGCGAAGCAGATCGCCTTCGCCGAGAAGATCTCCCGCGCCCGTCGGCGCGCCATTCCCGCCGAGTGCTTTCGCTCCGCCGCCCTCATGTCGCGCTGGATCGACGCCAACCGCTGAGGGTTGCGCGGGGCTGACGCCCCGCGCGATGGCCGCTCGTCGCGGCTATGCCGCGCGGCTCGCGGCCCGGCGCGTCGCTGCGGGCGTCAGCGCTATCCGCTAGGGGCGGATTTAGAGTATTTGGGGAAGAGTGAAGACGGACGCGCGCGATTGCGCGGGGGCGGCGCGCTCTCTATAGCTGCGCGCCAATTCGACACGCCGATCCGAGAGGCCCCACATGTCCAACGCTCAGCTTGAAGCCGCCATCGAAGCCGCCTGGGAGGCGCGCGACGAGATCACGCCCGCGACCGCCGGCGAAACCCGCGAAGCGATCGAAGACACGCTGAACGCCCTCGACGGCGGCGGCCTGCGCGTCGCCGAACGTCGGGAGAACGGCGACTGGCATGTGAACCAGTGGGCGAAGAAGGCCGTCCTCCTCGGGTTCCGGATCAAGGACATGGAAATGCAGCAGGGCGGCCCGCAAGGCGGCGGCTGGTGGGACAAGGTCGACAGCAAGTTCATGGGCTGGGGCGACAACCAGTGGAAAGCGGCGGGCTTTCGCGCCGTGCCGAACTGCGTCGTGCGCAAATCCGCCTTCATCGCGCCGGGCGTGGTGCTGATGCCATCCTTCGTGAACCTCGGCGCTTATGTGGACAGCGGCACGATGGTGGACACCTGGGCCACCGTCGGCTCCTGCGCGCAGATCGGCAAGAACGTGCATCTTTCGGGCGGCGTCGGGATCGGCGGCGTTCTGGAGCCGATGCAGGCGGGCCCGACGATCATCGAGGACGACTGCTTCATCGGCGCCCGGTCGGAGGTCGTCGAGGGCTGCATCGTGCGCAAGGGCTCCGTCCTCGGCATGGGCGTCTTCATCGGCCAGTCGACCAAGATCGTAGATCGCGAGACGGGCGACGTGATGTACGGCGAGGTCCCTGCGGGATCGGTCGTGGTGGCCGGGTCGATGCCGTCGAAGAACGGCGTCTCGCTTTACTGCGCGGTGATCGTGAAGCGGGTCGATGCGAAGACGCGGTCGAAGACGTCGATCAACGAGCTCCTGCGCGACTGAGATTCGGGGTAAGCTCCTCCCACCCAAGGGAGGAGCGTAATGACCTATGTGATGGGCGCCGTGATACCGGTGCCGACCGCGAACAAGCAGGCCTATCTCGACATGGCGAAGATCGCCGCCGAGGTCTTCAAGGACCTCGGGGCGCTTAGCGTCTTCGAAGGATGGGGGCCTGACATCCCGCCCGGCGAGGTGACGGATTTCCGCAAGGCGGTGCTGGCGGAGGACGGCGAGGCGATCGTCTTCTCATGGGTCGTCTGGCCGTCGAAGGAGGTCTTCGAGGCGGCGATGCCGAAGATGGCCGAAGACGAGCGCATGGCGGGAGAGATGCCATTCGACGGCGAGCGCATGATCTTCGGCGGCTTCGAGACCATCTTCGAAGCATGATCTCCCCTTGACCTCCCAGCGGGCGACGGGCCAGACCCGCGCTTATGAAGCAGGCGGATGTTTACACTCTTCTCGTTCAGGCGGGCCGCAAGCCCGGCGACGGCTTTCCCGACGGCGCGACCGGGGCGGCGCTCATGTGCTACGCCGCCGGCGTCGACGAGGCGGAGGCGGTGCGCGAGACGGTGGCGATCCTGAAGCAGGCCGACATCTCCGTCCTCGAAGTGCAGGGTTACGGGACGCTCGCGGAGCGAGAGGCCGAAGGCCATGAGATCGGCGATGACGACCGCGCTCTCATGGATCGGGCGCGCGCCGAGAACGCAGTGATCGTGGCGCAGGTGACGCCGTTTTTCGACGACGCCCCCACAGATGAATGACCCTTGGGTTTTCCTCGACCTCGACGGCACGCTGACGGATGCGGCGCCGGGGATCACCCGATCGATCGAATACGCGCTGACGGAGCTTGGCGTCCCCTCCCCTGGAGAAGCGGCGCTGCGCGGCTTCATCGGACCCGCGCTTCAGGAGACTTTCCCGGCGCTCGGGGTCGCGGAAGTGGACCGCGCCATCGCGCTCTATCGCGAGCGCTACACCGATGTCGGCCTTTATGAAAACGCAGTCTACGAGGGCGCGCCGGAGATGATGGCGGCGTTGCGGGCGATGGGGTTCCGCCTTGCGCTCGCAACCGCCAAGCCGATCGCCTATGCGGCGAAGATCACCGCCCATTTCGGCCTGACGCCGATGATGGACGCGGAATTCGGGTCTGAGCTGGACGGAAAGCGCACCGACAAGCGCGATCTCCTCGCCTTTTGCATCGGGCGCACCGGGGCCGATCCGCGCCGCAGCTTCATGCTCGGCGACAGGATGCATGACGCGCGCGGCGCGCTCGCGAACGGCCTGACGCCGCTCGGCGCGCTCTGGGGCTTCGGAACCCGCGAAGAACTGGAGGAAGCGGGCTGCGCCGCAATCGGCGCGGCGCCCGCCGACATTCCCGTATTGGTGGAGGACCTGAAATGATCGATCCCGTTGAGCTGACACGCGCCCTGATCCGCTGCGAAAGCGTGACGCCGACCGAGGGCGGCGCGATCCGGCTGATGGAGGAGACGCTGGAGGGCCTCGGCTTCCGCACCCACCGCTGCGACCGGGGTCAGGTCGCGAACCTCTACGCCCGGATCGGGACGGAGGGACCGGTTTTCGGCTTCGCCGGGCACACGGACGTGGTGCCGCCGGGCGATGCGGCGGACTGGACCCACCCGCCCTTCTCCGCCGCCATCGCGGAGGATCAGGTCTGGGGGCGCGGGGCGACGGACATGAAGTCCGGCGTCGCCTGTTTCGTCTCCGCCGTGGCGACCTGGCTGGAGGCGGGCGGAAAGGGCTCCGTCGCGCTCCTGATCACGGGAGACGAGGAGGGCGAGGCGGCGGACGGCACCACGGCGATCCTCGACTGGATGAAGGCTGAGGGCGAGACGCTGGACCATTGCCTCGTCGGCGAGCCGACCTCGCGCGAGGCGATGGGGGATATGCTGAAGATCGGGCGGCGCGGCTCCATGTCCGCCTTCTTCACCGCGACCGGGCGGCAGGGGCACACGGCCTATCCGCATCGCGCGGCGAACCCGTTGCCGCCGCTGGTGCGGCTTCTCGACCGGCTGGCGAGCCATGAACTGGACGAGGGGACGGAGCACTTCGATCCCTCCACCCTCGCGCTGACGACTGTGGACGTGGGCAACCCGGCGAACAACGTGATCCCGGAGCGCGCCAGCGCGACCTGCAACGTCCGCTTCAACGACTCCCATACGTCGAAGAAGCTGGCGATGTGGATCCTCGAGGAGGCGCAAAAGGCGACGGCTGGAAGCGAGGTGCGGATCGAGACGCAGTTCAAGGTCTCCGGCGAGAGTTTCATTACGGAGCCCGGCCTCCTCTCCGACGTCATATCGGATGCAGTTGAGGCTGAGACGGGGCGGCGGCCCGAGCTCTCCACCACCGGGGGGACGTCGGACGCGCGCTTCATCAAGGCGATCTGCCCGGTCGCCGAGTTCGGCTTGCCGGGGCGGACCATGCATCAGGTCGACGAGCGCGCGCCGGTGACGGAGATCGAAAGCCTGGCGCGGATCTATTGCGGGGTTCTGAAGCGCTATTTCGAGAGGTAGGCGCGGCCTCCTTTGAGTATTTGTAGAAAGCGATGTTCATGCCCGCTTCCAGATCCTCATCGCTTTCTCGTAAATACTCCCCAGCGGAGCGAAAACCTGAGGAGGAGACGCCCGCAAGGGCGGCGAAGACGAGGTGAAAGTCGTCGCGCGTCAGCGCGTCCTTTTGGGGATCAGGCGATGATGTCGGGGGTGAGCGCGTCCTCGATCTTCACGATCTGGTCCTTGAGGGCGAGCTTCTCTTTCTTCAGGCGCTTGAGATCGAGACTGTCGCGGCGCTCCGCACGCTCCTCCATCTCAGCGATCATGTCGTCGAGCGAGCGGTGTCGGCGGCGCATCTCCTCCAGCTTGAAAGCGAGGATCTCGCGGCGGTCCATCAGGTGCTCTGGTCGGTTCATGTCGCGCATAAGATCACATCAGCTCTGTCGGGGCGTTGTTCCACCGCCGCCCGGCCCCTAAGTAGGCGACCATGTTCAACGCCTTCAGCGACAGATTCGCAAGCATCGCGCGCCGCCAGCCGGTCGTCAGCGTCCTCCGCCTCAACGGCGCGATCGGCGGAGCGGGGTTCGGCAAGGGCCTGACCGACGCCGGCCTCGCGCCGCTGATCGAACGCGCCTTCGCGCCGAAGCGCCTCGCCGCCGTGGCGCTCTCCATCAACAGCCCCGGCGGATCGCCGACGCAGAGCGCGCTTATCGCGGCGCGCATCCGGCGGCTGGCGGCGGAGAAGGAGGTTCCGGTCTACGCCTTTTGCGAGGATGTGGCGGCCTCCGGCGGTTACTGGCTGGCGACGGCGGGGGATGAGATCTACGCCGACGACAACTCCATCATCGGATCCATCGGCGTGATCTACGCCGGGTTCGGCTTTCAGGCGCTTCTGGAGAAGCAGGGGGTGGAGCGGCGGGTCCACACCGCCGGAAAGTCGAAGTCGATGCTCGACCCGTTCCGACCCGAGCGCGAGGAGGACGTCGAGCGCATCAAGCGCCTGCAAGGCGTGATCCACGATAATTTCATCGATCAGGTGAAGGCGCGCCGCGGCGCGAAACTCGCCGAAGACGCCGATCTCTTCACCGGAGAGGTCTGGGTCGGGCATGAGGCCAAAGCGGTCGGACTGATCGACGAAATCGGCCATCTGGCCCCAACGCTCAAGGCGAAGTTCGGCGATAAGGCGCGGCTCCAGGTCATCGCGCCGAAGCGAGGTCTCTTTCAGCGGCTGGGCGGGCCCGGCGTGGAGGACATCGCCTTCGCCATCGAAGAGCGCGCGATGTGGGCGCGCTACGGCGCATGAGGCGTTAAGAAGGGAGCGAGAGGGGTGCTCACCAAAGTTGCGATTTTCCTCGCCGTGCTCGTCGGCGTCTTCGTCGTCGCGCGCATGGGCGCGGCGAGCGCAGCGCAGCCCAAGGGCGGGCCGAAAAGCGGCGCGAAAAAAAGCCGTTTCTTTCGGCGCAAGGGGTCGGAGGAGCTGATCCCCTGCGCGACCTGCGGCGCCTATATCCCGCGCGGGGAGACCTGCATTTGCCGCGACGCGCCGACCCCATGATCCTTTCGCCCGCTCGTCTTTTCGCCTGCGTAACTGAGTGGAGCCGTCATGGTCGCGTATGATTTCTTTCTTCTGGCTGGCGGTCTCGCCCTTCTTGTTTTCGCCGGGGACGCGCTGGTGCGCGGCGCCGTGGCGCTCAGTCTGCGCCTCGGCGTCTCCGCGCTGGTGGTCAGCCTGACGGTCGTCGCTTTCGGGACCTCGGCGCCGGAACTGCTCGTCTCGATCAAGGCGACGCTCGAAGGGGCGCCCGGCCTCGTCTTCGGCAATGTCGTCGGCTCGAACATCGCGAACATCCTTCTCGTCCTTGGAGCGCCGGCCCTCATCACGGCCATCCATCTCGGTCAGCCCGATACGCCCAGGAACCTGGTGATGATGCTGGCGGCGACGCTGCTTTTCATCGGCGTCTGTTCGCTGGGGGGGCTGACGTTCTGGGTTGGCGTCGCCTTCCTCGTCCTCCTTATCGCCATTCTCTATGACGCCTACCGGCAAGCGGTGGCCTCCAAGCAGACCGATGTGGAGCTGGACGAGGACACCGGGGGCATGAGCAACCTCGCGATCGGCCTCAGCATCCTCGGGGGGCTCATCGGGCTGCCGATCGGCGCGCATCTCCTGATCGACGGGGCGCGGGCCATCGCGCTCGACTTCGGGGTGAGCGAGGCGGTGATCGGCTTGACGCTCGTCGCCATCGGCACCTCGCTGCCCGAACTGGCGACGACCGTTATGGCGGCGATCCGGAAACAGGCCGACGTCGCGGTCGGCAACGCGATCGGATCGAACCTATTCAACATTCTCGCCGTCTCCGGCGCGGCGGCGCTTTTCGGCGATCTGCCGACGCCGCCGGGGTTCCTCGAGCTCGACCTTTGGATCATGCTCGGCGCGTCGCTTTTGCTCGCGCCTTTCATCATCTTCAAGCAGGACATAGGCAAGGCGGCGGGCGTCGCTTTCCTCGGGGCCTACGCCGCCTACATCTTTTTCACGGTTTCCTGACGACCCGTTGAATTTCTTCCAAGAGGTCTCCCCATGATCAAGCCCGGAGCCGCGCTGGTCACAGGCGGCGCCAAGCGCATCGGACGCGCGCTCGCGCTGGCCCTCGCAGAAGACGGCTGGGACGTCGCGATCAGCTATCAAAGCTCAGCGGACGCCGCCGAGGCGCTGGCGTCGGAGATCCGCGCCATGGGACGGCGGGCGGCGACGCTTCGGGCCGACCTCCTGGTGGAGGCGGAGACTGCGGCGCTAGTGCCGGCGGCGGGGGAGGCGCTCGGCGCCCCCCTCACCTGCCTGATCAACAACGCCTCCATCTTCGAACACGACGAGATGGACACCGCGACGCGCGAAACCTGGGACCGCCACATCGAAAGCAACCTCCGCGCCCCCTTCGCCCTGACGCAGGCCTTCGCCGCTCAGGCCCCGGAGGCGGGGCGCGATCAGGGTGGGGAGCCCGTCGCCAGCGCCGCCGTGGTCAACATGATCGACCAGCGGGTCTGGAAGCCGACGCCGGAGTTCATAACCTACGGGATCGCCAAGGCGGGGCTCTGGGCCTTCACCCGCACTGCCGCGCAGGCGCTCGCCCCGAACATCCGCGTGAACGCCATCGGACCGGGTCCGACTCTGCAAGGCGGCAGGCAGGATCCGGACGCTTTCGCGCGCCAGCGAGCGGCCACGGTTCTGGAGCGCGGATCGAACCCGGAGGACATGGTCGCCGGCCTGCGCTTCATTCTGTCTAGCCCGTCTTACACGGGCCAGATGCTCGCGCTTGACGGCGGTCAACATCTCGCCTGGGAAACCCCGGATGTCGTTGGAGTCGAATAGGTTAAAGGGTCCTCTTCAAAAGCGGCTTTGAGTCACGTTTTCCACGTCAACGTAGATTCGGCTCCCGGCTGCAAAATCCATACCTCTTCTGGCAAGGTTAAAAGTCGACTTAGTAATTTATCGTTATTTTACAGTGTCTTACGGCTGGCGCCCAAAGTTTAGGCAACGACACAAAACCTTTACGATTATTAAGAAAATTCCTGATCGTGGGATTCTGCTGACAGACTTATCCACAGCTTTGGGGGATATGAAATCTGTTGATCCGCTATCGACTTTAAGACTCACCCGGACAGTGTAGATTCGGGCGGCGGCAGGTCGCGGCGCAGCGCCCCAATTATCTCTTTGAAATCGCAACGACCTTGCCCCAGTTCCTCCGCTCATGAGATCATCGCGCCATGTCCGATAGCTCCGAGAACGCCGCCGACCCGACCGAGATCGGGTTCGAAGAAGACGCCGCGCCGAAAACGGGCGCGCGGGAGACGGGGCCGGAGGTCATCCGCGCCTATCTCGCGCAGCTTCCCTCCCGTCCCGGCGTCTATCGCATGCTCGGCACGAAGGGAGAGGTTCTCTATGTCGGCAAGGCGCGGTCGCTGAAGGCGCGGGTGACCAACTATTCGCGACTGCAGGGGAACTCGGGCCGCATCCAGCGGATGATCATGCAGACCGCCTCCATGATGTTCGTCACCACGCCGACGGAGACGGAGGCGCTGCTGCTCGAAGCGAACCTCATCAAGCAGCTGAAGCCCCGCTACAACGTCATCCTGCGGGACGACAAATCCTTCCCCCATATCCTCGTCACCGGCGATCATGACTTTGCGGCGGTGGAGAAGCATCGCGGGGCGCGGAAACGGAAGGGACGATATTTCGGCCCCTTCGCCTCCGCCGGCGCGGTGAACCGGACGCTCAATCAGCTGCAGAAGGCCTTCCTCCTCCGCACCTGCTCGGACTCTGTGTTCGAGAGCCGGACGCGACCCTGCCTCCTCCACCAGATCAAGCGCTGCGCCGCGCCCTGCACCGGGCTGATCGACGAGGCCGGCTACAAGGCGCTGGTGGACGACGCGATGCGCTTTCTCGAAGGCCGCTCCACCAAGGTGCAGGAGGAGCTGGCGGAGCGGATGCGCGCCGCCTCCGCCGATCTGGATTTCGAACAGGCCGCCGTCTACCGCGACCGGATCGCGGCGCTCACCCGCGTGCAGCAGGCGCAGGGGATCAACCCGGAGACGGTGCCGGAGGCCGACGTGGTGGCGGTGCACGCGGAGGGCGGGCAGGCCTGCGTGCAGGTCTTCTTCTTCCGCTCCCACCAGAACTGGGGGAACCGCGCCTACTACCCGCGCGCCGGGGCGAACGTGTCGGATGAGGAGATCCTCGCCGCCTTCCTCACGCAGTTCTACGGGGGGAAGGAGCCGTCGCGCCTGATCCTCCTCTCCCACGATCTGGAGGAGGCGGAGCTGATCGGCGAGGCGCTCTCCGTCACCGCCGGGCGCAAGGTCTCGGTCCAGACCCCGAAGCGGGGGGAGAAGCGGCTGCTCGTCGAGCACGCCCAGACCAACGCCCGCGAGGCGCTCGCGCGGAAGATGGCGGAGAGCCAGGCGCAGTCGAAGAACCTCGACGGTCTGGCGGAGGCGTTCGGGCTGCCCGAAGCCCCGCGCCGGGTGGAGGTCTTCGACAACTCCCACATCCAGGGCGCCCATGCGGTCGGCGCGATGATCGTCGCGGGGCCGGAGGGATTCGACAAGAAGTCCTACCGCAAGTTCAACATCAAAGAGGCGCAGACCAACGATGATTTCGGGATGATGAAAGAGGTCCTGACCCGCCGCTTCAAGCGCCTCCTGAAAGAGGACCCGGACCGGGAGACGGAGGATTGGCCCGACCTCCTCCTGATCGACGGCGGCGCGGGGCAGGTCTCCGCCGTGAAGGAGATCATGTCGGAGCTCGGCGTCGAGGGGGTGCCCTTTATCGGCGTCGCCAAGGGGGAGGATCGGGATGCGGGGAAGGAGGAGTTCTACAAGCCTGAAGGCGGCCAGCCCTTCGCCCTGCCCCACCGCTCGCCGGTTTTGTACTTCGTCCAGCGCCTCCGCGACGAGGCCCACCGCTTCGCCATCGGCGCGCACCGGGCGAAGCGCTCCAAAGCCATCGGCGCGACCCCGCTGGACGAGGCCCCGGGCATCGGCCCGGCGCGGAAACGGGCGCTCCTGGCCCATTTCGGCTCAGCCAAGGCGGTGTCCCGCGCGGGGCTGTCGGACCTGAAGGCGGTGGACGGAATCTCCGAGAAGATGGCGGAGACCCTGCATGCGTTTTTTCAGGGAGAGGGGTGAGTTTGGGGGGCGTCCGCATGCGGACATGGGGGTAAGTGGTTGTTTTTGTGTGGTTTTGGATTTTGTTAGGGTTTTGTTAACCGGCGTCCGCACCCAAAGTGGACCGTCCCGGCCTTGAGCCGGGACCTCTCGCCAATGAACAATATAAATGGCAGCTGGCGGTGTCGGTTAGAGCCACGCTGAAGACTAACGATATCTCAATTGCCTTCTTGGATTATCGGCAACGCTCGGCGCGTCGATTGACAAATTTGTCAAATCGCCTGCGTTGCCCTTATATATGCTTAGCGAGGCGACTAGAGCGCCATAGGGAGAACAGCGATGCCACGAACCCCTCAGGGCCGAACGTGCCCGGTGGATACGGTTTGCAGTGCATTTCAGTCCACCATAATCGTGATCGGCGAAGTCGAGAAACCCGTATTGAAGAGATATGCTGTTCACAAAAGTAGTGTGTCGACGCCCTTAGTGCGCTCGCACTCAATTCAATTGGAAAGTCGCAGAGCAATCAAACTCAAGGCGACTGCGGGGAGTCCAGGCTAATGCCAAACTATGATCCTCGCGCCATCGCCAACGAGTTTATCAAGCTCAACGGCGGAAACATGAACCAGATGAAGTTGCAAAAACTGGTTTATATCTCGCATGGCTGGAACTTAGCTATCAACCACGAGCCGTTGGTTAGTGCCCGCATTGAGGCTTGGGACGGTGGTCCAGTCATGCGCGACATCTGGAACCATCTTCGAGATTATGGCCTAAACGCTGTCGGCGGCTTAATGGGGGCCTCCCCCAGTTCACCTTTCAAAGCACCTTTGAACGCGAACGAGCAGGCTGTGATATCGCACGTTTGGCGAAAATATAGCGGCTACAGTGGCTTGGAACTCTCCGAGATGACTCACGAGCCAGGTACTCCTTGGAGTAATGCGTATTTTGGTCGAGGGCGAAATGCAGCCCTTGTGCAGTCAGACATTCAGCAACATTTCGTAGAGTTGGCACTTGCCGGACGAGCAGAACAAGCCTGAGCCTATCACGCTCGATGATCTCGACAAATCGGCTCAGACGGTGAAGCCGTCACCTTCGGATGTACAGGTACGCCTACAGGATATGACCGCAGCATTTTCGAGGGTAACCGAAGAAAACGCTGATCTTAAACAAGAAATAGACACACTTAAAAAGAAGGTAAGGACGACAGAAATACTTGATGAACTTATGAAGCCAAGCGCAACAAAAGCCTTTTATTACATGTTTGCCTACTCAGGATCCGTCGGCATTATTTTGCTAATGAATGGATTTGGCTGCTTCGCGAATCCGTTAGCGCCAGAAGTGTTGAAGTTTTTGGTGGGCAGCACGGCGGCCACGGTAATCGGTTTGGTCGGAATGGTTCTGACAGGAATATTCGTGGGTGCTCGGAAGTAGCTAAACCTCTCGGTCTGCAGGCGACAAGAACAGACCGCCGCCAGTCCGTCCGCACGGGCTGGCGCGTTGCAGATTTCGGTGAGGTGTGGGCAGGGCGTTCGGGGTGGAGGGATAAAGTGCTCAGACCCGACGTCGCAGCGCCATCCCACGGACTGGCGCGGGTCCGGCTACCGTTGGCGCTTGTGGGTTATGGGGTTAGGGGCCGTCATGCCCGCGTAGGCGGGTATCTCTCGGAACGGCGCGTAATCTGGCCGTCGCGCAAGTGGCATGAGGTCCCCGCCTTCGCGGCGATGACGGGGGCGCAGCTGGGATGACGGCTCTTCGACGGGCGAGGGCGGGCTCCGCCCTCTTGACCCGTCCGCCCTCCCCCGCCACACCGCTTTTCCATGTGGACCCTCCCCAACCTCCTCACCATCGCGCGGGTGATCGCGGCGCCGCTGGTCGCCGTGATCTTTCTGATCCTGCCGCGGCCGGGGGCGGATCTGGTGGCTTTCGTCCTCTTCGCCCTCGCCGCCGTCACCGACTATCTCGACGGCTGGCTGGCGCGGAAATGGGGTCAGGTTTCGGGGTTCGGGCGGATGCTGGACCCGATCGCGGACAAGGCGATGGTGGTGATCGCGGGGGGCGTTCTGATGATGCTCCATCCGTTCGACTGGCGGGTGATCCTGCCCCTGGCGGCGATCCTCTTGCGCGAGGTTCTGGTCTCCGGACTGCGCGAATATCTGAAGGGGGCGGAGGTGCTCTCCGTCACCACGCTGGCCAAGTGGAAGACGACGGCGCAGCTGTTCGCGATCGGACTGATCCTGTTCGGCGGGGCGTATGAGTGGGCGCTCTGGCCCGGGTTTGCGCTTCTTTGGGTGGCGGCGCTCATGACCGTGATCACCGGGTGGGATTACTTCGCCAAGGGCATCGCCTATATCCGGGCGCAGGAGGACGCGCGATGAAGGTCGTCTATTTCGCCTGGCTGCGGGAGCGGATCGGGCTGAGCGAGGAAGTGGTCGAGGCCGAAGGGCTGGCGACGGTGGCCGATCTGGTGGCGCATCTTCGCGCCGCCTCCGACGCGCATGCGCTGGCCTTCGAGGATATGGCGGCGGTGCGGGTCGCGGTGAACATGAAGGTCGCCGATTACGACGCCCCGCTGGCGGGGGCGACGGAGGTCGCGTTCTTTCCGCCAATGACGGGCGGCTGATGGCGGTTCGGGTTCAGACGGAGGATTTCGACCTTGGGGCAGAGGCGGAGGCTTTGGGCCAGGGCGGGGCCGCTGGGGCTGTGGTCACCTTCACCGGGCATGTGAGGGGCGGCGCGGACGACGTCGAGGCGATGACGCTGGAGCACTATCCGGGGATGACCGAAGCGGCGCTGGAGGAGATCGAGGCACAGGCGATGGCGCGCTGGCCGCTGACCGGGGCGCTGATCGTGCATCGGGTCGGGCGGCTTCTTCCCGGCGAGCGGATCATGATGGTGGCGACGGCCTCCCCCCATCGGAAGGCGGCGTTCGAGGCTGCGGAGTTTCTGATGGATTACCTCAAGACCCGGGCGCCGTTCTGGAAGAAAGAGGAAGTCGGGGGCGAGGGCCGCTGGGTCGACGCCCGCGAAGAGGACGACGCGGCGGCGGATCGGTGGTCCTAATACTTGGCGCTGGCGCGGCGTTCCGCTAGAGGAGCGCCATGAGCCTGAACCCGCCCTCCCTGCGCCCCGATCTCGCGCCCCGCATCTCCGCCGACGAGGCGCCGCGGCCCGGTCAGCCGAAGATCGGCATGGTCTCCCTCGGCTGCCCCAAGGCGCTGGTGGACAGCGAGCGCATTCTGACCCGCCTGCGGGCGGAAGGGTATGCGCTCTCGCCGGACTACGCGGGGGCGGAGGCGGTGATCGTCAACACCTGCGGATTTCTGGACAGCGCCAAGGCGGAGAGCCTGTCGGCGATCGGGGAGGCTTTGTCCGAGAACGGCAAGGTGATCGTGACGGGGTGTCTGGGCGTCGAGGAGGAGATGATCCGGGAGGCGCATCCGAACGTCCTCGCCGTCACCGGGCCGCAGCAATATGAGCAGGTGCTGGATGCGGTGCATGGGGCGGTTCCGCCTTCGCCCGATCCCTTCGTCGACCTGATCCCGGCGGCGGGAGTCCGCCTTACCCCGCGCCATTACGCCTATCTGAAGATCTCCGAAGGCTGCGATCACAAGTGCAAGTTCTGCGTGATCCCGGACATGCGCGGGCGGCTTAGGTCGCGGCCTGCGGCGGCGGTTCTGCGGGAGGCTGAGAAGCTGGCCGAGGCAGGGGTGAAGGAGCTCTTGGTCATCTCCCAGGACACCTCCGCCTACGGCAAGGACATCCGCTATGAGGCGAGCGACTGGCGGGGGGAGGCGCGGCGGGCGCATGTGACGGACCTCGCCAAGGGGCTGGGGGAGCTGGGGGTGTGGGTGCGGCTGCATTACATCTACCCCTACCCCCATGTGGACGAGCTGATCCCGTTAATGGGTGGCCAAGATCAAGGCGGCGTGCTGCCCTACTTGGATATCCCCTTCCAGCACTCGCACCCCGACGTTCTGAAGCGCATGGCGCGACCGGCGGCGTCGGCGAAGACGCTGGAGCGGATCGAGGCGTGGCGGGCGATCAGGCCGGACATCGCGCTCCGCTCGACCTTCATCGTCGGCTATCCCGGCGAGACGGAAGCGGAATTCCAGCACCTTCTGGACTGGCTGAAGGAAGCGCGGCTCGATCGCGTCGGATGCTTCAAATACGAGAACGTCGCGGGCGCACGGGCCAACGACCTCCCGGATCATGTGCCGGACGAGGTGAAGGAGGATCGCTGGGCGCGGTTCATGGAGACGGCGCAGGCGATTTCGGCTGAGAAGATGGAGGCGCGGGTCGGGACGACGATGCGGGTGCTGGTCGACGAGGTGGACGAGGAAGGCGCGGTCGCGCGATCCTATCTCGACGCGCCTGAGATCGACGGGAACGTCTTCATCGACGAGGGGTTCGAAGCGCTGGCGCCCGGCGACATGGTCGAGGTCGAGATAGACGAAGCCGCCGAATACGACCTCTGGGGGAGGGCCGTCTGATGTTCACGATCGAGCATGAGTTCGACGCGACGGTGGTGACGCTGGTCGACGAGGGCGCGGCGCATCTGCAGGAGGACGTGGTGATCTCCGTCTTCGACGACTGCATCACGATCCGGCAGACGGATCCGCGGACGGAGCGGGAGAGCACGGTGACGCTGTCGATGGCGCAAGCGCGCGATCTGCAGGCGGCGCTGAACCTGCCGGAAGGGTCTTATCGGCTGGAGAAACGCGGCTAGAACTGCGCCTTCGCCAAAAATTCTCAAGCCAATTCAGTTGGTTGAATCCGGTTCACCTTTCATTAACCCGATGTCAGAAAACCGGATTTCTGACATCGGGTTAATGAAAGGTTAGACTGCGCCGAAACCGAGGGGACCTGAGATGAAAATCGCCTGCCTGCACACGCTGGACACCAATGCCGCGCTCTTCGACGCCGCCTGCCCGCAGGGGGTGGAGCTGGAGCATCACACCCGCGAAGACCTCCTCAACCGCGCCATCGCAGAGGGCGAGGCCACGGAGGAGATCATCGAGGAAACCGCCGAGGCGCTCCGCGCGCTCACCGCCGACGGCGTCCTCCTCACCTGCACGACCATCGCCCCGGGCGCGGAGCGAGCGGGCGCCGTGCGTGTGGATGAGGCGCTCGCCGAAGCGGCGGCGGAAGCGGCGGGACCGGGCGGGCTGATCGACGTGCTAATCACGATCCACACGACGGAGCCCGCGACGCGGGAGATTTTCCAACGGTTCGCTGACGAAAAAGGCGCGGAGATCCGCGTCAAACTCGTAGAGGGCGCGCTGGAGAAATTTCAGGCGCGAGAATTGGACGCCTACGCGAAGTTGATCGGCGCCGCGGCCGACGCATCGGACGCGAAGGTCGTCGCGCTGGCGCAGGCGTCGATGGCCCCCGGCGCGGCCCATGCGACGCGCGAGGTGCTGACCAGCCCGGCCGCCGGACTGGCCGCCGTGATAAAAGTCGCGCGCGGTTAAGCCGAATCGGCGCATCCTTCCCCTCTGAGCCGAAGCTGGTAACATTCCGGCGACAAAAAGAGATTCTGTGTGAGGGGGGAATCCGAATGAGGGGTCGGATCACGACAGCGGTCATCGCCGGGGCGACGATGACCATCGCGGCCTGCGCGCCGGAGCCGAAGGCGCCCGATCTCGCGGCGCTCTACTCGCCTGCGAGCCTGGTGGACACGCAGGATCGGCGCCCGGTCATCTCCATCCCCGGCACGCTCGGATCGCGACTTGTGGAGCGGGATACGGGCGTCGTGATGTGGGGCGGATCGAGCGGCCTTTCCGTCGACCCGGTGGACCCGGACAACGCGCGGCTGATCGCGCTGCCCATCGGAGAGAGCGACGAGCCGCTGCGCGCCCTGAAGGACAACGTCAGGCCCGATGGGGTGCTGCGGGTCGCCCGCGCCTCCGTCCTCGGCATTCCGCTGGAGCTGGACATCTATCGCGGCGTCATCTCGACGCTGATCGCCGGCGGCTTCGATTTCCGCGAAACGCGGGAGGAGGAGAAGACCCAGCGGGACATCAACCTCGACAGTTTCGAGTTTCCCTATGACTGGCGGCGCGACGTCGTCGAAGCGGCGTCCGACCTCGCCTTTTTCATCGATCGCAAGCGCCAGCAGGTGTTCGAGACGCGCCAATCGGTCTTCGGCGCGGCGGCGCGGGAGCCGAAATTCGACCTCGTCGCCCACTCCATGGGCGGGCTCGTGACGCGTTATTACCTGATGTACGGCAATCAGGACCTGCCCGAAGACGGCTCCCTGCCGGAGGTCACTTGGGAGGGGGCGGAGCATGTCAGCCGCGTGGTCTTCATCGCGCCGCCGAACACGGGCTCGGTCCTCGCCTTTGAGAACCTTGTGAACGGCAAAACGCTGGGGCCGTTTCAGCCGACTTACGAGCCCGCGATCCTCGGCACCCATGTGGCGACCTATCAGCTCTTCCCGCGCGACCGGCACCAGCGGGTGCGGATCAAGGGGTCGGACGAGTTCGTCTCGCTCTTCGATATCGACGCCTGGGACGAAAACGACTGGGGCATTCTGAACCCGGATCAGGACGCGCTTTTGCAGATCTTGATGCCGGAGGAGCCGTCGCCCGAGTTCCGCCGCGACCGGGCGAAAAACCATCTGGCGAAGATCCTCGCCCGCGCGGAGCAGTTCCAGCGCGCCATCGACCGACCGGTTCAGGTGCCTCCGGGGCTGGAGCTTTACCTCGTCGTCGGCGGCGGTTTCGAGACGCCCGCCGAGGTGGAGTTCGATCCGGAGACGGGCCGCGTCGACATCGTGAAGCTGGAGGAAGGCGATGGGGTCGTCCTCCGCGCCTCTTCCCTGCTCGACGAACGGCAAGGCGGAGACTATACGCTCGGCCTCCGCTCGCCGATCCAGTACCGCTCGGTCCTCCTTTTGCCGGAGGAGCATGTGGACATCACCAAGTCGGCGGTCTTCGGCGACAATCTCCTCTTCTGGCTGCTGGAGGCGCCGCGCACGGGCGACCAGCTGGTGACGCCGGGTCGTCTCTCGGTGGCCGGAGCGCCCTCCGCCGGGGTGCCGACGACATCGCCGCCAGCGGAGCGGTGACGCCGTTCGTCCTCGGCGCCGGGCCGGTGCGGCTGCGCCGGTTCCGGCCGGATGATCTCGCCGCTTTTCAGGCCTATCGCTCCGATCCGGAGATCGGACGCTTCCAGAGTTGGGAGCGGATGGACGACGAGCGGGCGCACGAGTTCATCAAGGCGGTCGGCGCGGGAGAGATCGCGCCGCGCGGCGCGTGGAGCCAGATCGCCGTCGCGGCGACGGCGGATGACGGGCTGGTCGGCGATATCGGCGTCCATGTCGGCGAAGACGGGCGGGAGGCGGAACTCGGCGTGACGCTGGCGCGGGAGGCGCAGGGCCTCGGCTGGGCCGCCGCCGCCGTGGGCCGGATGATCGATTATCTCTTCGAGGAGGAAGGGGTCGCGCGGGTCTTCGCGATCTCCGACAAGCTGAACGCGCCGTCGATCCTGCTGATGGAGCAACTGGGCATGCGCTTCGTCTCGGAGGAGGCGACGACGTTCAACGGCGCGCCCTGCGTGGAAGTCACCTATGAAATCAGGGCGTAAGCGCCCCGCGCCTTGCATTTTCTCCGGATTCGCGCCATATGCCGCGACTTCCAAGACATCGCCCCAAAAGGAGCGCCGCTGATGGCCCGTGTGACCGTTGAAGATTGCGTAGACAAGGTTCCGAACCGGTTCGACCTCGTGATGCTGGCCGCGCACCGCGCCCGCACGATCTCCACCGGCTCCGAGCTGACGGTCGAGCGCGACAACGACAAGAACCCGGTCGTCGCGCTCCGTGAGATCGCCGACGAGACGATCCCGGTCGAGGACCTCCGCGAGGACGCCATCGAAGCGCTGCAGCGCCAGATCGAGGTCGACGAGCCGGAAGAGGATCAGATGGCTCGCCTGATGGGCGCCGAGACCGAGGACAAGCCCGCTGGCGACGACCTTTCGGAAGAGGCGCTGCTGCGCGCCCTGCTGGCGGAGCAGAGCCAAGGCTGATCGGCCCGCTTTTTCAGGTTTTTGGAAAACGCCCGGCCCTCGGCCGGGCGTTTTTCGTTGCGGCGCCCGTTCAGACCGCGCCTTTCTCCCCCGGGTTCGGCAGCACGCCAAAGCCCTGGAACATGTTCTGGATATCGACGGTCGACTGCACCCCGATCTCGTCGAAATTCGCGCGCAGCCAGACGCTCGCCGCATGGCGGCCGATTTCGAATAGGTGCTGCAGGAAAGCCCATTCCGAGTTCAGCTTCGACGAGGCGCCGAGCGGGCGCAGCTTCTTGCGCCCGGTGATCATGTGCACCCGCATCCGCCGATAATCCGTCGGGTCGAGCGCGCCCTCATCCAGAAGGCGGCGCACGAAGTCGATGGCGCGCAGCTCGTGCAGGAGCGAGGAGTTGAACGTGATCTCGTTCAACCGGTTGTCGATCTCGGTCGCCGTTTTCGGCTCTCCGGGGCGGAAGATCGGGTTGATCTGGACGATGACGATGTCGTCCGACGGGCTGCCGTGGAAGAAGGGAAAGAGCGGCGGGTTGCCCATGTAGCCGCCGTCCCAGTAATGCGCGCCGTCGATCTCCACCGCCTTGAACATGAAGGGCAGGCAGGCGGAGGCCATGACGGCGTCCAGCGTGACCTCCTCGCGCGGGAAGACCTTCACGCGGCCCGTCTCCACTGTGGTGGCGGAGATGAAGAGGCCCATGTCCTTGCAGGCGCGGACTTTTTTGAAGTCCACCACCTCCTCCACGATGTCTCGGAGCGGGTTGTAGTCGAGCGGGTTGAGATCATAGGGGGAGGCGAAGCCGCGCATCGCCGTCATCCACCGGTAAGTTGGGCTGTCGTCGAGGCTCCAGTCGCCCGTCATCTGCGCCCAGATCGAGCGGCGGATCGGGCTGGAGCGCCCGGCGTCGGAGACCGCGCGCCAGAACTGGGCGAGCCGTTCGCGCGCGCCCACGGCGCCGTTCTCGTACATGCCCTGCGCCGCAACGACGGCGTTCATCGCGCCGGCGGAGGTGCCGGAGACCGCTTCGATCCAGATGCGGTCGTCTTCGAAGAGCTTGTCGAGAACGCCCCAGGTGAAGGCGCCGTGGCTGCCCCCGCCCTGCAACGCGATGTTAACGGCCTTGGTGTGGCGTTCGTTCCGGCGTGAGGGCATGATCGTCTCCGGTCGGGGTCGACCCCAACCTATTGTGCAACGCACAATGCGCAACAGAGAATCACGGGAGACCCCTTTGCGCCGCGCCTACCCCGCCTCCGCCTACGACCCCGCGCCGCCGCCGAGTTACTGGGCTTCGACCGTTCCCGAAACCACTGCGCGGCGCACGCCGATCGAGCGCGACATGGTCGTCGGCGCGGCGATTATCGGCGCGGGCGTCACGGGCCTGAACGCGGCGCTGACGCTGGCCGAGGCGGGGGAGGAAGCTGTCGTCTTCGACGCCTCCTATCCCGGTTGGGGCGCTTCGGGGCGCAATGGCGGGTTCTGCTGCGTCGGCGGCGACGGACGCGGTTACGACGCGATGGTTCGCGATAACGGGACGGCGCAGACGCGCGACTACGTCAGCCGCCAAATGGCGGCGGTGGAGCATGTGGCGGAACTGCTCGACCGCCACGGCATCGACGCGGACCGCCATTCGGACGGCGAATGGGAGCTGGCCCACAGCGCCAAGGCCTTCACGGACGGAGCCGATTATATTGAGCTGGAGAAACGCCTCGGCCTTGAGATGACCGCCTTCTCGAAGGAGGAGCTGGCGGAGCAGGGGATCGCGGGCGGCTTCGTTCACGGCGGCTGGCGGCGGCGACCGGGCTTCGCGCTGAACCCGCTGAAATACGTCACCGGCCTCGCGCGGGCGGCGGAGGCGGCGGGCGCCGTCATCTGCACCCACTCCCCCGTGCATGACGTGAAGACGGCGCCGGGCGGGTATCGCCTGCGCGTCGGCGGGTTCGAGGTTCGGGCGAAGCGCCTGATCGTCTGCGTGAACGGCTATGGCGGCGACGGCTGGGTGCCGGCGCTGACCGACCGCGTTCTGCCGGTGATGTCCAACATCATCGTCACCCGCCCGCTGACGGAGGACGAGCGCAAGGCCGCGGGCTGGACCACCGAGCAGGCGGTCTACGACACCCGCGCGCGCGTTCATTACTTCCGGATGCTGCCTGAGGGGCGGATGATGTTCGGCGCCCGCGGCGGCTCTTCCCTCCATCCCTGGAACGTGAAGCGCCTGCAAAAGGCGATCCGGGAGGATTTCAAGCGGATGTACCCGGCCTGGGCCGATGTCGAGATCGAGCATGACTGGAACGGCCTGCTGGCGCTGACCTGGGCGCGCACGATGCATATCGGCCCGCTGGACGGATGGGATAACGGCTGGACCGCCTTCGGCTATCACGGCAACGGGGTCGCGATGGGCTCCTATTCCGGCAAGTTGGTCGCGGAGATGGCGATGGGGAAGCTTAAGCGAGAGGATCTGCCGGTGCAGATGTCCGGCCCACTGAAACGCTTCCCCCTGCCCTGGGCGCGGATGGCCTATATCAAGGGCTATTACGTCGCCTGGGATCTGAATGAGAAACTGAGGGGCTGAAGATGTCAGTCGTCATCGTCTATTCGACCGGATCGGGCCACACTCGCCGCCTCGCCGAATACGTGGCGGAAGGCGCGGGCGGCGCGCCCATGATCGACGTGGAGGGGATGACGGAGGCCGACTGGGCCACCCTCGACGCCGCCGAGGCGATTATCTTCGGCGCGCCGACCTACATGGGCTCCGCCTCCGCGCCCTTCAAAGCGTTCATGGACGAAACGTCCGACCGCTGGGTGGATCAGGTCTGGGCGGATAAGATCGCGGGCGGCTTCACGGTCGCCAACTGCCCGTCGGGCGACAAGATGATGGTCCACCTCCAGTTCGTCGTCCTCGCCGCCCAGCACGGCATGATCTGGGTCGGCCAAACGGAGATGAACGACAAGGGCGCCGCGGTTGGCTTCGGGATCAACGTGGAGGGGGCGAACCTCGGCCTCGGCGCCACTTCGTCGGAGGACAAAACGAGCCTGATCGACCCCGGCGATGCGGAAACCGCGCGGCGGTACGGGGCGCGGATCAAACATACCGCGGAGCGCTGGGCGGCGGGTTGAGGTCGGGATCGCGGCGGCCATCGCCGTCAACTAATGAGAGCGAAAGCGCGAGGTCATGAAGAACGAAGGCCGCTCTAACCGGCCTTTGTCTTGACCTCAGGACCCGTAATTTCGCGTCAGAGCGGCTCCGCCTTCACGTTCACCCCGCCACGGGGACGCAGGGTGAGGGTGATCGCAGGCTCCGGATGCGCGCCCGCGAGCGAGAAGCGATAGCGGGTGAGCAGGGTCGCGAGGATCAGTTTCGCCTCCATCAGCGCGAAGCCCATGCCGATGCAGATGCGCGGCCCGGCGCCGAAGGGGAGGTACTGGTAGCGGTGGCGCCCCTTGGCGGCGTCGCCCGTGAAGCGGTCCGGATCGAAAGCGTCCGGGTCGTCCCACCACATGTGATGGCGGTGAAGGGCGTAGATCGGCAGCATCAGGATGTCGTCCTTCATGATCGGCCGACCGCAGAGCTTGTCGTTCTCCAGCGCGATACGCGCGAGGAAGGCCGCAGGGGGATAGAGTCGCAGAGCCTCCTCCAGCACACGGCCCGTCAGGTCGAGCGCATCGAGATGCCCCGCCTCCGCCGCGCCGCCGTCTGTCGCCGCCAGCGCCTCGTCCCGCGCGGCCTCCTGCGTCGCGGGGTCGATGGCCAGAAGATAGATCGACCAGGCGAGCGCCAGCGCCGTCGTCTCATGCCCCGCCACGATGAAGGCGAGCATGTTGTCGCGCAGCTCTTCGGGCGTCATCGTCCGGCCCGTTTCCGCGTCTTCGGCGAAGCGCATGAGGTCCAGAAGATCGTCGCGGCTCCGCTGCCCCGCCCGCTCAGCGATCACGCCGTCCATCATCTTGCGCATGTCGTCGGAGGAGCGGCGGCGGAAGAGCGTCGCGGGGCGCGGCACCCATGTCGGCACCCCGATCACGTCGAGGAAGGAGACCTTGCCGACGGTCTCGATGTAGCTGTTGATCGAGTTGGAGACGTGATCGCGGTCCAGCGTCTCCCGCCCCGAAAGCGCCACGTCGCAGATCACGTCGAACGTGGCGGCGATCATCTGCTCATAGGCTTCGACGGAGCCCTTCTTCTCCATTTCCTCCCCAATGCGCGCCGCCGACCGCTCCGCAGCCGCGGTCATCACGGGGGAGAGCGCCTGCAGATGACGCCAGGCGAAGACCGGCGCCGCCGCGCGGCGCTGCCAGCGCCAATGGGAACCCTCCGCGATGAAGAGGCTCTCGCCGATGGCCGGCTTGAGGAGGCGCTTGGTGACGGGCGACTTCGGGTAGACGTCGACCTTGTCCTTCAGGATGCGCTCCAGCGAAGGCGGATCCATGACCATGTGCCAGCGTTTCACGGTTACGCCGGTCAGCATCGGTTGCCGACAGGCGAGCGCGGGGACGATCTCGAGCACGTTGTTCCGCGCCTTCTTCACCACCTCTGGGATGGTGAGAGGCCGCGTGGCGAGCGCCACTTTGGCGGGCTCGATGCGAGGTTTCAGGGGCGCGCCGTCATGCATGGGAGAGAAGATAGGGGCGGATCGGCGGACGCCAATGCGGCGAAGGCGTCGGACGTAAGTTCGGCGAAGAGGTCCGGGCTGGCGGTGGAGAAATCTGCGCCCGCGCGGGGGCGCGCATCGGACGGGCGGCGCCGTCCGGAGCGACGTCAGCGCTGGCGTTGGCCCCGCGGGCGGGGTCGGATCACATCGCCGCCATGGTCCTCGCCCGCTTGAAAACCGAAAGCGAAGAAGGAGGAGGTCAGCGCAGTTCGGCATAGGCCCGCCGGCCGGCCATGACCTATTCGATGTTCCCAAGGACGCGGATAGCTGAGACAAATTCAGCCGTCGCGCCCGATCGGGGCCGACTCGCCTTGGACGGGGCGACGTCGTCGGCCTCTCCGCCCCCAGCGGGGCGCCGGATCGTCCGGCGACGTTTCGCAGAAGGAAGGACGGATTATGGTCGACCCGAAATACCAGCCCGTAGACGCGGCGCAGGTGCCGCGCTTTTCCGATGTGGCGACGTTCATGCGCACCCGGCGGGTGGAGCCGAGCGCGGAGATCGATATCGGTCTGGTTGGGGTGCCGTTCGACATCGGCCTCAACTACCGCTCCGGCCCGCGGGAGGCGCCGGGCGCTGTTCGCCACGCCAGCCGCCTGATCCGCATGGCGCATCCCTCGACGAATGTGGAGCCCTACAAGCTCTGCAACATCGCCGATCTCGGCGATGCGCGGATCAATCCGCTGAACCTAGAGGAGTCGCTGCGGAACATTCAGGAGTTCTTCGCGGATCTGAAGGCGCTCGACATCAGGCCGGTGGCGATCGGCGGCGACCATACGGTGCCGACCCCGATCCTCCGCGCGCTGGCCGCGGACGGGCCGGTCGGTTTGCTGCAGATCGACAGCCATGCCGACGTGATGGACGAGATGTGCGGCACGAAGGTCAATCACGCGACGTTCATGCGGCGCGCGACGGAGGAGGGGCTGATCGACCCCAAACGGACGGTGCAGTTGGGCCTGCGGGGCACCCGTTTCGTGCCGGACGACATTCAGTACGGCTACGACGCCGGCTTCAAGATGATCCCGATGGACGATTACGAGGAGATGGGGCGCAAAAGGGCGATCAAGGAGATCCGCGAGACGCTGGAGGGCGGGCCGGTCTACATCACGATCGACATCGACGGGCTCGATCCGTCCTTCTGCCCCGGCACGCCGGTGCCTGAGATCGGCGGGATCATCCCGCGTGACGTGCAGAAGATCCTACAGGGGATGATGGGGCTCGACATCGTCGGCGCCGACATCTGCGAAGTCGCGCCGTGCTACGATCCCACCGGGATCACCAGCGTCACCGCGGCCAATCTGATGTTCGAGCTGACTTGCCTGATCGCCACTGCGATCAGCGATAAGGGTTAATCTTCGATCGGCGCGCGCCGGGGAGACGTCATCCCTCCTCCGGCGCGCGCGCCGAGTGGGGTTTCGGCCCAAATCCGATATTAGCGCGGATCCAAGGCGACAGGATCAGCGCGGTGGGCGCCGGCGCGTCCGCCGCCGCGAGGACGGCGATTCTATCCCTGCGGATGGCGGCGACGTCGCTCGCACGGGGGGCGTTTCGCCAGACGGGTCGCCGGTTGGCACGAGATCGCAGTGAACGAACGCCAGGCCATCTGCACGGCCCGTCGCGCGATCGCTCTGACGGGTCATGTCCGGCATTCATGCAAGGGAGCCCGGCTACGCCGTCGATGGGTGCGACGGCGGCGAATTTGCGCTGCGACCGCCATTGATCGCGCCAGCGCTCAGAAAACAGATCTCTTTGGACCCTTCGAGATTTTCCGCGGCCCTCAGTTCATCGTCGGCAGGAGACGACCGGTTATCAGTTGCCGCAAGCCGAGGGATGCGCCGATGAAAATCGACGCGAACACGAGCGGGGCGCTGATGGTGACGAGAGAGAATGCGGACAAGCCCTGCCCGATCGTGCAGCCGATCGCGAGAACTGCGCCGAAGCCCATGAGCGCCGCGCCGATGACCTGGCGCTTCAACTCGCGCGGGTCTTCGCAGGCCTCCCATCGGAAATGCCCTTTGATCAGGCTGCCGATGAACGCGCCGCCGAGCACGCCGAAGACGGAGCCGACGCCGAAGCTCAGACCGCCGCCGCTGGCGGTCATCAGATAAAGCAGCGTCTCGCCGAGCGGCATGGTGAAGCTGTGGCTGACGACCAGGTTCTCGGAAAAGCCGTGGGTCGCCACCCACTGGCTTCCCGCCCATCCGCCGATGACGGCGACGCCGACGACGAGGCTCCAGAAGATCGCCTTGCGGTCCGCGAGCAGGTCGCGGGAGGCGAGCGCCAGCGCCAGAATAACGAGACCGATCGCGAAACCCGTCGCCCCCGCCGACAGGCCCGCCGCGTTTTCGATCGCGAGCGGGATCGTCGTCGTGGCGGATGAGGCCTGCGTCGCTTCGATGACGTTGAGGCGGATCAGCGCCAGCGGCCCTGACAGCGTTATGTAGGCCGTGATCCCCATGACGAGGACGATCACGAAGGACCGAAGATCGCCGCCGCCGAGCCGGGCGAGCGCGCCGAAACCGCAATTGCCCGCCATCGCCATGCCATAGCCGAAGGCGAGACCGCCGATGATCGCGAGCGCCGGAGAGAAAGGCGCCGCGTGATAGAGCGTCGCCTCGTAATCGAGCGCGCCCGCCGCCATCAACGCATGCGCGCCGAGAACGGCGACGCCGATCGCCAGTCCCCACATGCGCAATCGAACGGTGCTGCCTTGGTAAAGCGCGTCTTCGATCGCGCCGAGGGTGCAGAACCGGCCCAGCCGGGCCGCTAGGCCGAGAAGGATGCCGCCGATCAGGCCGACGATGGCCAAAAGGGCGGCGTCTGAGACGCCGTCGAGCATTCGCCGTTTCCCCCGCCGCCCGTCATCCGCGCCAACGGGTGCGAGACGGCTTTGTCTATTTGGTCTTACAAAACAGGTTGTAGACGACGTCGAGTATCTGAACGGCCCGTTCGTCTGTCAAACGATAGTAAATCGCCTTGCCCTCGCGCCGGGGAGCCACCAAGCCCTCGGCCCGTAGCCGCGCCAGCTGTTGGGAGACGGCGGCCTGGCGCGCGGACAACAGCTCCTCCAGCTCGGTCACCGATTTCTCGCCGCTGGCGAGATGGCAAAGGATAAGGAGCCGGCCTTCATGGCTGAGCGCCTTGAGGTAGTTGGACGCCTCGCACGCGTTCTCCACCATCAGCTCCATGTCTTGCTCCGACATGTCTTTGGTAATCGTGGGAAGAGCCATTCGTGGTGTCGCATCCAGCATTTCGATCGCCCGGTTCTAGCCTCATATTCCGGCGAAGATAAGTGTGTTGATGTTGCATTGCGGCAAGTCGAGACGCGCGCCAAGTTCAACCGCCTTCGCTCGCGAGGTGGGCGTTGAGAAGATTACCGAGCAGAAACCAAAAAAACTCGTCGCCCGCATAGCCTTCGATGCGTCCCAACTCGGCGCCGTCCTCCACCAGCACGAAGGTTGGCGTGAAGACGGGCGGAGAGGCGAAGACGATGTCGTCGGGCAGGTCGCGCAGATCGACGCGGCGCAAGGGCGCGCGGCGGCCTTCCTCGGTTTTCGGATGGATATGGCCGATTTCCGCGTTCCACTGCGCGCACCAGTGACAGCCCGCCTGCTCCACCATCACCAGTTCGGCGGCGCGGGCGCCCACCGATCCGGCGAGTAGCGCGAAGGTGAAGCTGACGATGCAAACCAGAGATCGCATGTTCGTCCCGTTTGACGGCGCGAGGAAACATAACGTATTCTGAATATGTAATCTGATCAAGCCGCGAGGAGCCTCTTTTGCTGGACGTTACGCTTCTGAGCGCCTTCGTCGGCGGGCTGATCGTCTTCTTCTCGCCCTGCGTGCTGCCGATCGTACCCTTCTATCTCAGCTATATGGCGGGCGCCTCCATGTCGGAGATCAGCGCCGACGGCGCGCTGGCGCCGGGCGTGCAGAGGCGGGCCTTCCTCGCATCCATCATGTTCTCGCTTGGGATCATCACGGTCTTCGTCCTGCTCGGCGCGGCGGCTTACGGGTTCAGTCAGGCCTTCCGGGGCGCGCAAACGGAGTTTCGCGCCGTCGCGGCGCTGATCGTCTTCGTCATGGGGCTGCACTTCCTCGGCGTCCTGCGCATCGGGTTCCTGAACCGGATGTTCCAGATGGAGGCGGGGGATGCGCGCAACATGTCCGTGCTCGGCGCCTATGTCGTCGGCTTCGCCTTCGCGGCGGGGTGGACGCCTTGCGTCGGCGGGGTGCTGACAGCGGTCGTCTTCACCGCGAGCACGGAGGCGACGGCGGCGCGGGGGCTGGTCCTCCTGCTCGTCTTCGGGGTCGCGATGACGGCGCCTTTCGTCGTCGCATCGCTCTTCATCGGCCCGTTTTTGAAATTCGTGGCGAAGTTTCGCCGCCATTTGCCGAAGGTCGAGAAGGCGATGGGGCTCCTCCTGATCCTCTTCGCCGTTCTGATCGCCACCGACAGCGTCAACTACATCGCCCAGTGGATGCTGACGACCTTTCCCGTCTTCCAGTCGATATGAGGATACGTTCCATGCGCGCTCTGCTTCTCAGCCTCATCGCCCTGATCGTCGCCGCACCCGCCTTCGCCGCCGAGATCGGCGACGACGGTCTGCACAAGACCGACTGGATGCGCGACACGTTCAAGGATCTGCGCGAAGACCTCGAGGAGGCGAACGCAGAGGGCAAGCGCCTCGTCATCATGGTTGAGCAGCGCGGCTGCATCTACTGCACGGAGATGCATGAGAAGGTCTTCCCCCGCGAAGACGTCGCGACGCTGATCCGCGACAACTTCTTCGTGGTGCAGATGAACCTGCATGGCGACACCGAGGTGGTGGATTTCGACGGCGAGGAGCTGACGGAGAAACAGGCCGCGCGGAAATGGGGCCTCTTGTTCACGCCGTCGATTCTCTTCCTTCCGGAGGAAGTGGCGGAAGGCGCGACGGCGCAGCGCGCGGCGGTTGCGGTGATGCCGGGCGCGTTCGGCGCGGGCACGACGTTCGACATGTTCACCTGGGTGCTGGAGAAGCGCTACCGGCCGGAATTCGAAGAAGATTTTCAGCGGTATCACGCGCGCCGCATCCGCGAACGGGGCGCTGAGTAAAGCGCAGGTTGCATCGCAACAAATTCACATATTCGAATTGGTTCTTGCATCCTCGCGTATGCGTGATCTAAACATAGGAAATAACGAATGTGTTTGGGGAGGACGCATGAAACACTTCGGCTACGCAGCTGCGGCGCTCGTCGCCACGGCCACGACGCTCTCGGCGGCTGAGATCGAACCGACTGCGGTCTCCTACGACGACGGGGCGATCGCCGCATCGCTCTCCGGGGCGCCGGGCGATCCGGCCAACGGGCGGATGATCGTCGGCAGCAAGAAATTCGGCAATTGCATCGCCTGCCACGAGGTCACCGACCTCAAGGATCAGCCGTTCCACGGCGAGATCGGCCCGATGCTCGACGGCGCCGGCGACCGCTGGACGGAGGCGGAGCTGCGCGGGATCGTCGCGAACGCCAAAATCATGTTCGAGGACACGATGATGCCCGCCTTCTACAAGACCGAAGGCTTCATCCGCCCCGGCAACGCCTACACCGGCGAAGCGGCGGACGACACGTTCGGGCCGATCCTGACGGCCCAGCAGATCGAAGACGTCGTCGCGTACCTCGTCACGTTGAAGGAATAACCGCCCGCTCAAAGGGCCCGGTTCGGGAGTTTGAAAATGGAACTGACAAGACGCAATGCGCTGATGCTCGGCGCGGGGGCCTTCGCCGCCGCCGCCCTGCCCTTCCGCGCCTCCGCAACGCTCGGCGACGAGGCGATCGCCGCCTACACGGGCGGCGCTGAGCTGGGATCGGACGGCCTGACGCTGACCACGCCCGAAATCGCCGAGAACGGCAACACCGTGCCGATCGCGGTCGACGCGCCGGGCGCGGCGGAGATCATGGTGCTCGCCATGGGCAACCCAGTGCCCGCCGTCGCCACGTTCAAGTTCGGCAAGCTCGCCGCGAGCCACGCCGCCTCCACCCGCATCCGCCTTGCGGGTACGCAGGACGTGGTGGCGATCGCGAAGATGGCCGACGGCTCCTTCGTGAAGGCGTCGAATACGGTCAAGGTCACAATCGGCGGCTGCGGCGGCTAAGGGACGAGGAGATTTCAAGATGGCTAAAGGTGTGAAACCCCGCGTCAAGGTGCCGAAAAAGGCCGCCGCCGGCGACACGATCACGATCAAGACCCTGATCTCCCACAAGATGGAATCGGGTCAGCGCAAGGACGACGACGGCAACGTCATCCCGCGCTCGATCATCAACCGCTTCACTTGCGACTTTAACGGCGAAAACGTCCTCGACGTGGCGATGGAGCCTGCGATCTCCACCAATCCGTTCTTCGAGTTCGAGGCGATCGTGCCCGAAGCCGGTGAGTTCAAGTTCACATGGTGGGACGACGACGGCTCGGTCTACGAGAAGACCAAAAAGATCGCCATCGGCTGATCGCGGTCAGGGGGAGGAAACGATAATGAAGAAGCTTAAGCTCACCTGCGTCGCGCTGGCCGCCTACGGGTTCGGCGCGGCGGCGGTCTTCGCCGAACCGGTGGACGACACGCTCGTCATCAACGAAGAGATCGAGATGGTCACCCGCGCGGCGGCCCCCGCCCATCTGGAGGGCGCGGTGCCCGAAGTGATGTCGGGCTGGCTCTTTCGCAAGGATCAGACCCGGGAGATGCAGGCCGATGATTTCGACAATCCCGGCATGATCTTCGTGGAGCAGGCTATCGATAGCTGGAACGCGGCTGAAGGGTCCGAGAACAAGGCCTGCGCCGATTGTCATGGCGAGCCGGAGAGCATGAAGGGAGTCCGACCGGTCTATCCGAAGTGGAGCGAGGCCGCCGGCGAGGTCCGCACGCTGGAGACTCAGATCAACGACTGCCGCGAGAACCAGATGGGCGCGGAAAAGTGGAAATACACCAAGGGTCCGATGGTCAACATGACGGCCCTGATCTCCTCCGTATCTCGCGGGATGCCGGTTAACGTGGCCATCGACGGTCCGGCGAAAGAGACGTGGGAAAAGGGTAAGGAACTCTACTACACCCGCACCGGCCAGCTGGAGCTCTCCTGCGCCAACTGCCATGAGCAGAGCTACGGCCAGATGATCCGCGCCGATCACCTGAGCCAGGGTCAGATCAACGGCTTCCCCGTCTATCGGCTGAAGAACACCAAGCTGAACGCGGTCCACGCCCGGTTCAAAGGCTGCGTGCGCGATACGCGGGCGGAGACCTACAAGCCCGGCAGCCCGGAGTTCATCGCGCTTGAGCTTTACGTCGCTTCGCGTGGCAACGGCCTGAGCGTCGAAGGGCCTTCGGTCCGAAACTAAGCAGGATAGGCCCCGTTCGCCGGCGCGGACGGGGCTTTTTCGCCTGAATACATGCAAAACCGCGCATATATGTGTGAAAAGGGTATCGGCAGATGATCTCCCGTCGCGACTTCCTTCAGACCGGCATGGCCGCCAGCGCGATCCTCGGCGCCTCCGGTTTCGGCGAGTGGGCGCGCCTCGCGGCGCAGCAGGCGCTGACGCAGGATCAACTCATGGAGTTCGACACGTTCGGCAACGTCTCGCTGATCCACGTCACCGACATCCACGCCCAGCTCAAGCCGATCTATTTCCGCGAGCCGTCGATCAATATCGGCGTGGGCGAGAACCGCGGCCATGTCCCCCACATCACCGGCGCGGACTTCCGCAAGCTCTACGGCGTCGCCGACGGATCGCCGTCGCATTACGCGCTGAGCTCCGGCGATTTCGCCGCCCTCGCGCAAGGCTATGGCCGCGTCGGCGGGCTGGACCGGGTCGCGACCGTGTTGAACCATATCCGCGCCGACCGGCCGGACGCGCTCCTCCTCGACGGCGGCGACACCTGGCACGGCAGCTACACCTGCTATCACACGCAAGGGCAGGACATGGTCGACGTGATGAACGCGCTCGGCCCAGACGCGATGACCTTCCATTGGGAATTCACGCTCGGCTCCGACCGGGTGTCGGAGATCGTGGAGGGGCTGCCCTTCGCCGCGCTTGGACAGAACATCTTCGACGCCGAATGGGACGAACCGGCGGAGCTGTTCCCGCCCTACAAGTTCTTCGAGCGCGGCGGCGTGAAGATCGCCGTGATTGGTCAGGCCTTCCCCTACATGCCCATCGCCAACCCGCGCTGGATGTTCCCCGAATACTCCTTCGGCATCCGCGACGAGAACATGCAGGCGATGGTGGACGAAGTGCGGAGCGAAGGCGCCGAACTGGTCGTCGTCCTCTCCCATAATGGCTTTGACGTGGACAAGAAGATGGCGAGCGTCGTGAACGGCATCGACGTGATCCTCTCCGGCCACACCCATGACGCCCTGCCCGAGCCGGTGCAGGTCGGCGAGACGATCATCGTCGCCTCCGGCTCCAACGGCAAATTCGTCTCCCGCGTCGATCTCGACGTGCGGGACGGGCGGATGATGGGCTTCAGGCACAAGCTGATCCCGATCTTCTCCGACGTAATCGCCCCCGACCCCGCGATGACCAAGCTGATCGACGATATCCGCGCGCCGCATATGGCTGAGCTGACGGAGGTGATCGGGAAGACCGGCTCGCTCCTCTACCGGCGCGGTAATTTCAACGGCACTTGGGACGACCTCATTTGCGACGCGCTGATCTCCGAGCGGGAGGCGGATATCGCCCTCTCCCCCGGCGTGCGGTGGGGGCCGTCGCTCCTCCCCGGTCAGGACATCACGCGGGAGGATATCTGGAACGTCACCTCGATGACCTACGGCAAGGCGTACCGGACCGAGATGACCGGCGAAATGCTCCACGTCATTCTGGAGGATGTCGCGGACAACCTCTTCAATCCCGATCCCTACTACCAGCAAGGCGGCGACATGGTCCGCACCGGCGGGCTCGGCTACCGGATCGACGTGACCAAGAAACAGGGTGAGCGCATCACTGAGATGACGCTGCTGAAGACGGGGGAGAAGATCGACCCCGGAAAGGCTTACCAGGTCGCCGGCTGGGCCTCCGTCAACGAAGGGACGGAAGGTCCGCAGATCTGGGACGTGGTCGAGAACCACATTTCCAAACAGGGCGTCGTATCCGTCGACCCGAACAACTCGGTTCAGGTCGTCGGCGCGTGACGGATGTGAAGAGAGGCATGTGAGATGTCAGACAAGACAAACGACAGATCCACATCGCGGCGCGGGTTCCTGACCGGCGCGGCCGCTGCGGGCGCTGGCGCGCTTGCGGCGGGCTCGGCGCGGGCGAACGGCCCCGATCCGCTGATCACCGAACTGCAGGACTGGGCGTCCTATACCGGCGCGGGCGTCGACGAGACGCCCTACGGCATGCCGATCTCCCATGAGAGCCATGTGGTGCGGCGGAACGTGGAGTGGCTGACGGCCTCCCCGATCTCCTCCATCAACTTCACGCCGATCCATGCGCTCGACGGCACGATCACGCCCCAGGGCTGCGCCTTCGAGCGGCACCATTCCGGCGCGATCGAGATGCGCAAGGAAGACTACCGGCTGATGATCAACGGCCTCGTCGATCGCCCGCTGGTCTTCAACTATGACGATCTGGAGCGCTTCCCGCGCGAGAACCATGTCTATTTCTGCGAATGCGCCGCCAACACCGGCATGGAATGGGCGGGCGCGCAGCTGAATGGCGCGCAGTTCACCCACGGCATGATCCACAACATGGAATACACCGGCGTGCCGCTCCGCACCCTGCTGCGGGAGGCGGGCGCCGACATCTCCGCCGACAAGTGGGTTTACGTGGAGGGCGCCGACGCCTCCTCCAACGGTCGCTCGATTCCGATGGAGAAGGCGCTGGACGACGTTCTGGTCGCCTTCAAGGCCAATGGCGAGGCGCTTCGGATGGAGCATGGCTATCCCGTCCGCCTCGTGGTGCCGGGCTGGGAAGGCAACATGTGGGTCAAGTGGCTCCGTCGGATCGAGATCGCCGACAGGGCGGTCGAGAGCCGGGAGGAGACCTCCAAATACACCGACGTCTACGAGGACGGCACGGCCCGCAAATGGACCTGGGTGATGGACGCGAAATCCGTCATCACTTCCCCGTCCCCGCAGATGCCGATCAAGCACGGCGCCGGGCCGATGGTGATCTCCGGCCTCGCATGGTCGGGGCACGGCCAGATCACCCGCGTCGACGTCTCCAAGGACGGCGGGGTCACGTGGGAGACCGCGCGCCTCGGCAAGCAGGGCGACGCCAAGGCGCTGACCCGTTTCTATCTCGACACCAAGTGGGACGGGGCGCCGATGCTGCTCCAGTCCCGTGCGATGGACGAGACCGGCTACGTCCAGCCGACCAAGGACCAGCTTCGCGCCGAGCGCGGCGAGAACGCCGTCTATCACAACAACTGCATCCAGACCTGGTACGTTAACGCGGAGGGAGTCGCCGAAAATGTCGAAGTCTCTTAAAGACATCCTCCTCCCCGTCGCTGGCGGCACGGCGCTGGTCATTGCGCTGGCCGTCTTCGCCGCCAATCGCGACTACGGCCAGAGCAAGATCGAAAGCCTTCAGAGCCAGGTGGCGACTGCGCGGGCCGAGGTCGAGACGGTGAAAGCGACGACCGCTTCCGAGCTTGAAGCGAAGATCGCCGAAGTTCAGGCCGCCGCCGCCGCGCGCGTCGCCTCCGGCGCGAACCTGACCGCGCCGGCGCCTGCCGTCGAAGGCGCATACGGCATCGGACGCCCGGCGCACCCCGAGGAAATCGCCGCCTGGGACGTCGACGTTCTGCCCGACGGGCGCGGCCTGCCTGAAGGATCGGGCGACGTCTACACCGGCGAAGAACTGTTCGTCGAGAAATGCGGCTCGTGCCACGGCGATTTCGCCGAAGGCGTCGACAACTGGCCGGTTCTGGCGGGCGGGTTCGATACGCTGGCGGACGAGGATCCGGTGAAGACCGTCGGATCCTACTGGCCGCATCTGTCGACCGCGTGGGACTACATCCACCGGTCCATGCCCTTTGGCGAGGCGGGAACGCTGACGGCGGACGAGACCTACGCCATCGTCGCCTACATCATGTACTCCAACGACATGGTGGACGACGAATTCGTCCTCTCGAACGAGAACTTTCTCGAAGTGGAGATGCACAACGCCGAGGGCTTCGTGATCGACGACCGCCCGGAGCTGGAATACGCCAAATGGCGGGCCGAGCCCTGCATGGAGAACTGCAAGGACGAGGTCGCCGTCACCATGCGCTCCGTTTTCCTTGTCGAAACCCCGCCCGAGGGCGGCTCGGAATCGCTGATGAACGACGCGACGATCGAAGGTCTGCCGACCTTCACCGCCGCCGGGCCGTCCTTCATTCCCGAGGCGACGGCGAAGCCCACCCCCGCCGCGGTTCAGACGACCACCGAGGAAAAAGCGGATGCGGGCGGCGACGACGCGCTGATCGCCTCCGGCGAGAAGGTCTTCAAGAAGTGCAAGGCCTGCCATCAGGTCGGCGAAGGCGCCAAGAACCGCTCCGGTCCGCATCTGAACGGGCTCATGGGCCGCACCTTCGGCGCTGTGGACGGGTTCAAATACTCCAACGCCTTCAAGGACGCCCATGACGAGGGCCGCGTGTGGGACGAAGCGTCTTTCGCCGAATTCCTCGCCAAGCCGAAGGACTACATGAAGGGCACCAAGATGTCGTTCGGCGGCTTGAAGAAGGCGAGCGACGTCGAGGCGCTCGCCGCTTACCTCGCCGCCGAAGGGGCGGAGTGACGCGATGCGCGGCCTCCTGAACGCAGCCCTGGTTTCAGCCGCGATCCTCGCGGCTGGACCCGTTTTCGCAGCCGAAGACTTCGGCGACGCGGAGAAGGGCGAGAAGATCTTCAAGAAGTGCAAAAGCTGCCATCAGATCGGCGAGGGCGCGGCGGATCGCACCGGCCCGCATCTGAACGGCGTCTTCGGGCGCCGGGCGGCGGCGCATGAAGGCTACGTTTACTCGGTTTCCATGCAGCGGGCGGGGGACGACGGATTGACGTGGACCGTCGAGACGCTGAACGCCTACATCGAAAACCCGCGCGCGCTGGTCTCCAAGACCCGCATGGCGTTCCGGGGGATCAAGGATGAGGAGGATCGGGCCGACCTGATGGCCTATCTCCGCATCTTCTCCGACAACCCGCAGGACGTGCCGGAGGCGGAGCCGACCGCGGTCGCCACCGATCACGACCTCGACCCGGAGATCCTCGCGCTCGAGGGCGACCCCGAATACGGCGAGTATCTCGCGAGCGAATGCACCACCTGCCATCAGGCGGACGGCTCGGCGGACGGCATCCCCTCCATCACGCAGTGGCTGGAGGAGGACTTCGTCGTCGCGATGCACGCCTACAAACGCAAACTCAGGCCCCATCCCGTCATGCAGATGATGGCGGGACGCCTGAACAACGAAGAGATCGCGGCTCTCGCCGCTTACTTCAAGGGCCTCGAATAAGGGCTCGAACCAAGGGAGACGAACACATGACCATGAACAGAAGAACGCTTCTCGGCGCCAGCGCCGCGGCAGCGGCGGCGCTGTCGGCGCCGACCGTTTTCGCGGCCGGCCACGGCAAGCCGCGCGTCGTCGTCGTCGGCGGCGGCGCGGGCGGGGCCACAGCGGCCCGGTATCTGGCGAAGGACAGCAAGGGCGCGATCGACGTCACGCTCGTCGAGCCGTCGCGCACCTACTACACCTGCTTCTTCTCGAACCTCTATCTCGGCGGGTTCAAGGACATGGACGACCTCGGCCATTCCTATGGCGGGCTCGCGGCGAACCACGGCGTCAACGTCGTCCATGACTGGGCGGTGGACGTGGACCGCGACGCCAAGACCGTCTCCCTCGCGGGCGGCGCGACGCTCACCTACGACAAGCTGATCCTCAGCCCTGGCATCGACTTCGTCGACGGCGCGGTGGACGGCTGGGACCTGACGGCCCAGAACGCCATGCCGCACGCCTACAAGGCGGGCTCTCAGACCGAGCTCTTGAAAGCGCAGATCGACGCGATGCCCGCAGGCGGCGTCTTCGCGATGGTCGCCCCGCCAAACCCCTATCGCTGCCCGCCGGGGCCGTATGAGCGCGTCTCCATGGTCGCCCATACGCTGAAGGCGAAGAACCCGACGGCGAAGATCATCGTCGCGGATCCGAAGCCGAAATTCTCGAAAATGGCGCTCTTCCAGGAAGGCTGGGGCGACCATTACGACGGCATGATCGACTGGATCGGCGAGGATTTCGGCGGCGGCGAAGTGTCGGTCGATCCGGGCGCGATGACCGTCTCGATCGACGGCGAAGTCACCAAGGTCGACGCCTGCAACGTCATCCCGGCGATGAAGGCGGGCAAGATCGCCGACATGGCGGGCGTGACCGACGGCAAATGGGCCCCGGTCAACGCCGCCGACATGTCGACGAAGGCGGATGCGGACGTCTACGTTCTCGGCGATGCGTCGTCGCAGGGCGACATGCCGAAATCCGGCTTCTCCGCCAACAGCCAGGCCAAGGTCTGCGCCAATGCGGTGCGCGGCGCGCTCACCGGGTCGAAGGTCTTCCCGGCGAAGTTCTCCAACACCTGCTGGTCCCTGATCGACGCCAATGACGGCGTGAAGGTCGGCGCGACCTATGAGGCGACGGAGGAGAAGATCGCCAAGGTCGACGGCTTCATCTCCCAGACCGGAGAGAGCGCGGACGTCCGCCGCGCGACCTATGAGGAATCGGAAGGCTGGTACGCCGGCATCACCGCCGACATGTTCAGCTAAGGACGCCCTCTCTCCCTGAAGCGAACGCGGGCCCGGCGCATCGTCGCGGCCCGCGTTTTCATCGCCCTACTCGAACTCCATCTGTTCGTAGACGCGCCCCGCGTTCTTCGTCGCCAGCTCCTCGAACGTGTCGAGATGGGCGTAGGGCGACTGATCGACGTAATAGGCGTCCGTCAGGTCGCCGCCATTCTCAAGATGCTCGCCGATCTCGCCGCGGAGGTAGATCAGGTAGTCCTTCGTGTAGCGGCGCACCTGCGCCATGTTCGTCGGATGGCCGTGACCGGGGATCACATAGGTCGCGCCGAGCGCTTCGAACTCCGCGTCCCACGTCTCCAGCCAGTCCGCCGTCATCGTATCCTCGAAGATCGGCAGCATCCGTTCATGGAACGCCATGTCGCCGGAGATTACGAGGCTCTGCTTCGGCAGCCAGAATACGATGTCGCCGGGGCTGTGGGCCGGGCCGAGATAGCGCGCCTCGATCCGGAACTCGCCCATCTCCACGACGTATTCGTTTTCAAAGGTCTCGGTCGGGCCTTGAAGGACCGTCAGCTCCGCCCTGTCGCGGTTGTAACGACGCATCCCCGCGATGATGGAGCCGCCGTATTCCTCAACCTCATGGGCGGCGTCCACATGAGCGATCACCGGCACGCCGAGGTCGGTCCAGTAATTGTTGCCGAGCACCGCGTGGCCCTGCCCGTTCTCGTTGAAGACCAGCACGACCTCCTGATCGGTGATCGCCTTGATCTCCTCATGCAGCGCCCTGGCCAGCCCGTAGGCCGCGCCGCCGTTGATCACCACGACGCCTTCGCCGGTGACGATGAAGCTCAGGTTGTTGTTGTGGCCCGCGTTCTCGTAGGTCGGCGGAGCCGTCGCGCCGATAGCGGAGAAGACGCCGGGGATCACCTCCACCGGTTTGTCGTAGAGGAGCGAGCCCGGATACTTGTCCGCGATATCCTCGCTCGCTGTCGCGCCCGTCGCCGCCATCAAGGCGGCCAGAACCAGCCCCCGCATCACGCGTCCGCCGGGACGAAGCGATAGGCGCCGTCCTTGCGCTCCACCCGTCCCAACCCGCCATTCGGCAGATGGAAGCCCATCAGGTCGACGCGATCCGCGACCAGACGGTCCATGAGCCGCATCCGCGTCGCCGCGCCCATATCCGGGTCCTGATCCGAACCGCTGGCCCAGTCCGGCCGGGCGAAGGCGATGTGGTGGTTGCCGATGGCGTCGCCGCCGATCAGCACGGCGTCCGAACCTGATCGGACCTCGAATGACATGTGGCCCGGCGTATGACCCGGCGTGGCGACGGCCATGACGCCGGGCAGCACTTCTTCGCCGTCGTCGATCAGGCGCACGGCGTCCTCCACCGCCTCCAGTCGCCGCGCGGCGCCGACGGCGAAAGCGGCGCGGGCTTCGCCGATGACGTTCACCGTTTCCGGATCGCGCCAATAGTCCCATTCGGCGCGGCCGAAGATATGCTCCGCCTCGGTGAAGACCGGATCGTCGAAGTCGTCCAGCACGCCCCAGAGGTGGTCTGGATGACCGTGGGTGAAAACGATATGGGTGACGTCCTCCGGCGCTACGCCCAGCGCGTCGAGGCTGTCCACCAGTTCGCCCGCGCTCGGCATGAAGCCGGCGCCGGAGCCGGCGTCGAACAGCACCGCACGCTCCCCGTCCTGGAGCAGCGTCAGGTTGCACGGCGGCAGAAGCTGATCCGGCGTCAGGTCATGCGCCGCGAGGATCGCCGCAACCTCCTCCGAAGGCAGCCCTTCGAAAAAGAACGCGCCCGGCAGCACGAGGCTGCCGTCGCTGACGCTGGTGACTGTCGCGGAGCCGACGGCCCTCTGCGCTGCGACGGAGGAGGCGGGCCCGGCCAGGGCGACTGCGCTTAATGAGATGAGAAGTCGTCTGCGGTTCACGTCGGATATCCGTTATCTATTCTCATATTCGAATATGAATGATCGAAGTCCGCGCATCAACCTCGCGAATGGGAGAACCCGCCGAAATCGAGCCGTCTTTCATCATCGCTTGGTCCCCTCGCCAGCGACCCGCTTGTTCGGCTGACCGAGTGGGTAGTTAGTTCGCCGGTTCCGTTTGAACTTTCGCGTCGCCCGAACCGCCCAACTGCATCCTGCTGGCGATGGCAATCACCGGGCGGCGAGTTCGCACTGCATCTGCGCAGCAGGCGGGCGGTCAAATCGTACTGAAGAACGTCTTGCGAGTTAGATGACACCGAAGTTCGTCGAGTGGCTGCATGGCCTCCAAACGAAATGCACTCCATCCGCTCAAATCCCTCACCGCTTTCGTCTTCCGCCCACGGACCGTTTGTGAAACGCGGGTGGCTTTTTCCCGACCCAGCGAAAGAAAGCGGCGAGGCGGGGATGGCCGCGAAGCGCCTCCGGCGTGCTGAACGCTCGCGCCAGCTCCGCCTCCGTCAGCGTGGCGTGGATTTCGTTGTGGCAGATCTGGTGGATCAGGATCGTCGGCCCGTGCGCCCCGCCCTTCAGCTTCGGCGTCAGGTGATGCTTCGACTGCTTCGCCTCCGCCGGGATCGGGCGGAGGCAGAGGGGGCAGATCGGGTCCTCTTCCGTCACGCTCTCGGGCGGCTGAACTTCATCTTCTGGTCCACCAGCTCGTCCCGCGGCCCGACCCAGGCGTAGGCGAGGAGCGCCGGTTCCCGGTCGGAGACGGTGATCCGATGCATCTGCCCCGGCGGATTGAAGATCAGCGAACCCGGCGCGTAGACGCCCTGATGGTTCTCCGACACCGCGCCGGAAAGGCAGACATAGCTCTCCGAAATCCCCTTGTGGGCATGGGCGGGATAGGTGCAGCCGGGGGCGAAGAGGACGACGCCCAGCTTCACCTCCTCGCTCACCACCGGGCCGGAGGGCGCGCAAAGCTCCGCGAAGCCGTAGGAATTGCGCAGGCCCCGCGGGACCTTGTCGTAGCCGTAGCGCCAGATCAGGCTGTCCTGGACGACGCCGATGGCGCGGGAGAGCGGCGCGGTGTGATAAGGCTCCGCCTCGTTCAGCGCGCGGGTCATATGCGCGGTTACGGGAAGCCGCTCAGCGGGATCAAAGCGCATCTCCGGCTTCGCCTTCAGCACCCGGCTGATCGCTTCGCGGACAATGCGCTGATGGGCGCGGATCTTCTCGCTGCCGCCGGAGGGCAGCGCCCGGTAGAGCTCGTAGAACTCGCGGAGGAGATAGGTCCAGTCGGGAAATCCGGTGAGGCGCTGATCTGTCATGCGCCTGTGTTAGCGCGTTCGCCGTCTGCTGCAACTGCGAACGCGCCGCCGGGCGCCGCGATCGCCGGGAGCGAAGCGATTTGTCGCAAGCTGACGGTCGGACGCGCCGCGACTGTGGCGCACTCGGCGCAGGCGAAGGGAGCATGCGTCATGGAGATACCGGTGATCGACGTCGAAAGGCTCATGTCGGGGTCGGCTGACGGGGAGGTCATGCGCGGCGCGGTCTCCTCCGGTTTCCTGACGCTTTCGGGCGTGGACGACGCCTTCGATCTCTCTGCGCGGCGCGACCTTTTGCGGACCTTCTTCACTGCGGGGCCGGAGGCGCGGGCGCGCACGATCCGCAACAAGTACGACCCGGCCGCCAAGAACGTCTATCGCGGCCATTTCGCGGCGGAGCCGGAGAAGAACGCGCTGGTCGAAGGGTTCGACATCGGCCCCGACCTGATGGATCCGGCGCGGGCGGGCGACGGCTCCGACCCGCTGACGGAGCCGACGCCGCGCCCCGGCGTTACCGGCTGGGACGAAGCGGCGGCGCATTACATCGACGCGATGATGCGGATCGGCGGCGCGCTGACCCGCGCGCTCCTGCGCGGTCTCGGCGAAGACGAGGGGCTGGAGGCGCGGATCTTCGCCGGTTCGATCTCCACCCTTCGCCTCCTCCGCTACCCCGAGCATGCGGCGGACGTCTTCGGCCCCGACCGGCGGCTGATGACGCCGGAGGGGGAGCGTTTCGTGATGACCGGCGCGCACACCGACAGCGGCTTCGTCACCCTCCTCTGGCAGGACGGCACCGGCGGGCTGCAGGCGGAAAGCCCCGAGGGATGGATCGACGTGCCGCCCGCGCCCGGCGGCCTCGTGGTGAATTTCGGTCAGATGCTCGGCGACTGGACCGGAGGGCGCATCCGCGCGACCCGCCACCGGGTGCTTGGCGGGCGGGCGGAGCGGTTCTCCGTCCCCTTCTTCTTCGAACCGGGCGTCGATGCTGTTATCGAGCCGCTCGGCGGGGCGGGCGCGCCCTTCGTCTACGGCGATTTTTTGTGGGAGCGGATGCGGCAGTTTCCGAACATGCAGGGCCTCATTCGCAAACCCGCCGCCTGACGGGGCTTGCGTCGTCAACGGTTCCCATGAATATCGCGCGGTCTCGTTAGAGGAGGGATCGCGATGGCATGGTCGGCTGACAAAACGCAGGTGAAGAGCTGGAACGAGTGGGACCCGCTCCGCCACGTGATCGTGGGCCGCGCCGACAACTGCCACATCCCCCCGCCGGAGCCGGCGCTCGACGCCAAGGTCCCCGAAGACAGCGACATGCGCGGCCAGTGGGGCAAGCGCCCGCAGGAGACGATCGACCGGGGCAATGAGCTCCTCGATAATTTCGCCGCCATGCTGGAGAAGCGGGGGGTTCGCGTGGACCGCCCGACGCCCACGGATTTCTCCCTCCCCGCCACGACCCCGGATTTCCACACCGACAGCCAGTTCGGCTGCATGCCGCCGCGCGACGTCCTCCTGACGGTGGGCCATGAGATCCTGGAGGCGACGATGTCCTATCGCTGCCGCTGGTTCGAATATCTCTGCTACCGACCGCTGATGCAGCAGTACTGGGACGAAGATCCGAACTTCCGCCATGAGGCCGCGCCGAAGCCGCGCCTGACGGATGCGGATTACCACCCCGACTACCTCTCCGAGAAGATCGGGGAGGCGAAGCGGCTGGAATGGGCTGCGGAGAAGTTTTTTGTCACGACGGAGGAGGAGCCGCTTTTCGACGCCGCCGACGTCCTCCGCTTCGGCAAGGACCTCGTCGTCCAGCACGGCTTCACCACCAACCTGAAGGGGATCGAATGGCTGCGCCGTCACTTCCCCGACCACCGGGTGCATACGGTGAACTTCCCCGGCGACCCATACCCGATCCATATCGACGCGACCTTCACGCCGCTCCGCCCCGGCCTGATTCTGAACAACCCCCAGCGCCGTCTGCCGGACGATCAGCGGAGCCTATTCGAGAAGAACGGGTGGGAGATCGTGGACGCGGCGCAGCCCGCCCATAACGCGCCGCCCCCGCTCTGCTATTCCTCCACCTGGCTGTCGATGAACGTGCTGGTGTTGGACCCCAAGACAGTCTGCGTCGAGAAGTCGGAGGTCTGGCAGGCGGAGCAGATGGACAAGCTCGGCATGGAGGTGGTGGAGGTCGAATTGCGCGACGCCTACGCCTTCGGCGGGGGGCTGCATTGCTGCACGGCGGATGTGTATCGGGAAGGGGACTGCGAGGACTATTTCCCGGTGCAATAGGTGTGTCCGCATGCGGACATGGGGGTAAATCGTTGATTTTGCTGGGCGTCCGCGCGCGTTAACCTTTTGGCGACGCCTTTGTCCGCGGTAAGGTGGGTTTCAGCCCACCACATCGCACTACGGTGGGCTGAAACCCACCCTACCGGCCTGATGACGACCATTCCGCTTCGCTGACCAAAACAGCGATCAATGACGATCCGGCAGAACGCCGCGAAGTTCAGGATCGCGGCGGAGGACCTCTGGCGCAAGCGGTGACCTTGGCCCATGCGACCAGCACGGGCCGCGCCCACCCACCCCCAAAGGTGGGCGCACTGCGACGTTGCAAGTAGCGGCCGCGTCGGATGTAGTCGGAACCATAAATCAAGATGCGGCGACGTCTTGAGCGCCAACCCGTGGGTGGGCGCGGCCCTCAGCTCTGCATCCCGCCCGCTATTGCAGGAAAAGAAGTGACCACCTACCGCCTAGCCGCCCCCTCCGACCTGCCCGCCGCCGCCGCCGTTCACATCGAGAGCTGCCTCGACATCTACGCGCCCCTCGCCCCCGAAGCCGTAGAGAGCGGGCTTCTGGAGCGAAACCTTCGCGCGATCTGGGCGGAGGAGCGGCTGGCGAACGGCGATTTCATCGTCATGGCGGAGCGGGAGGAGGAAGCCGTCGCGCTCTGCACCGTGCGGCCGGCTCAGTACGAGACGCCCTATATCGACCATTTCCACGTGCGCCCGCACCTGAAAAGCGAAGGGATCGGGCGGGGGCTGATGCGGGCGGCCTTCGCGGAAATGCGGGAGCGCGGGCTCGCCTCCTGCTGGCTGGACGTGGCGGCGGGGAACGACGCGGCGCTCGCCTTCTACGAAGCGATGGGCGGGGTTTCGGGAGAGACCGTCACGGGCGACCTCTTCGGGACGCCGGTGGAGGCGATCGTCATCCGTTGGCCCGCCCTGCCCGACCTTTAACCAGACACAGGCGATTTTTCTTCGCAACCGCAGCATTGGGTTAGTTTCGGCTCAAAGAAATCCTTACCGGAATTGAATTGGTCTCGTGTAGCGTTTCGTCACAGCCCCTTGAACGAGGGCTGGTTAGGAACAAACCGACAGGGTTCGACCAATGGAAGAGCAACTTGCCGAGCTGGTGGCGAAGGTCGCCGAGCTAGAAGGGGCGGCGGCTGCGCGGAACACCGTGTTCGCCGAGCTATACTATTACCTCACCATCCCGCTAATGGTGATCATCCACGCGGGCTTCCTCGCCTATGAGATGGGCGCATCGCGGCTGAAGAACGTGCTGGCCTCGGGGGTGAAGAACATCCTCGCCTTCGCGTTCATGGTGCCGACGTTCTATTTCTTCGGCTGGTTCGTCTACTGGGCCTGGACGCCGGGCCTGATCCCGACGGCGGAGACCTGGCAAACGGGCATCGATTTCGCCAATCCGGCGGGCGAAGTGATGGGCCCGAACATCGCGGACAGCGCCACGGGCGTGTTCTGGGGGGCCTTCACGCTCTTCGCCGCGACGACGGCGTCGATCTTCTCCGGCGCGGTGATCGAGCGCATTCAGGTGGTGGGGTTCATCATCCTCGCCATCGTGCTCGGCTCCTTCGCCTGGATCATGGGCGCGGCCTGGGGCTGGTCCGCGGGCGGCTGGCTCGTCACCGACTGGGGCTACCATGACTTCGGCGCGGCTGGCGTCGTCCATATGGTCGCCGGGTTCTTCGCGCTCGGGGTTCTGATCAACCTCGGCCCGCGCATCGGCAAGTTCAACGCCGACGGCACGGCGAACGACCTTTCGGGCCATAACCTGCCGCTGACGCTGACCGGCCTGATGCTGATCATCGTCGGCTTCTGGGGCTTCCTGATGGGCTGCGTCATCGTCCCCGGCGAAGGCTGGAGCTGGTACTCCGACAAGTGGGCCACGATCTACGGCTCCCCGATGAACCTCTCGGCGATGACCTTCAACATCCTGATGGGCTTCGCCGGCGGCATCATCGGCGCCTGGATGATCACGCGCGATCCGTTCTGGATGATGTCCGGCGCGCTCGGCGGGATCATCTCCTGCGCGGCGGGGCTGGACCTCTGGTGGCCGCCTCTGGCCTTTGCGGTCGGGTTCTTCGGCGGCGCGATCATGCAGCCGGCGGCGAACTTCCTCGAGAAGCTGAAGATCGACGACGCCGTGGGCGCCGTCACGGTCCACGGCACGCTCGGCCTTTGGGGCGTGCTGGCCGTGGGCGTCTTCGCCTCCGGCTACCCGGCGCTGCAGGGGGCCGAGGGCGAAGTGCCGACGATCTCCTTCATCGGGCAGCTCGTCGGGGCGGTCTGCATGTTCCTTCTCGGGTTCGTGCCGGGCTACGTCCTGTCGTTCATCCTGAAGATGGTCGGACTTCTCCGCGTCAGCGAGGAAGCCGAGATCGCCGGTCTGGACCTCACCAAGGTTCCGTCCACCGCCTATCCGGAGGGCATCCGCGCCTCCGGCGTTCCCGCTGAGTAAGGAGACCTGATCATGGGCACCGACATCACCGACTGGGCGGCCGTCGAGGGCGCTTACTATGTGGGCCACGGCGGGGGCGAATGGCTCTGGCTGATCGTTTCGATCATCCTCTGCATCGTGCCGCTGATCGTCGGCTCGAAGCATGAGCTGGACGCCTACAAGAAGCTGAAGAAGTAAGTCTCTTGGCAGTGAATGAGCGGCGCCGGGGGCATCTCCGGCGCCGTTTGCTTTTAGGGGTCGCGCGATGGACGATCTGCCCTTTCTGGACTTCACCGCCCACGGCTTCTCCACGCGGGGGCCGGAGGTGGCGGCGGCGCGGGAGGCTTCTCCACTCGCGCGGACGCCGTTCGGGCTGGCGGTGCTCCGGCATCAGGTGGCGGGGCGGGTCCTGCGGGACCGGCGCTGTCGGCAGGGGAGCCATGACTGGCCGCGGAAGGTCGGGCTGACCGGGTCTTTCGCCGATTTCTGGATGGCCTCGGTGATCTCTCAGGAGGGGCCGGAGCACAAACGGCTCCGCCAGATCATCCAGACGGCGCTGGCGGAGGCGCATATCCTCGCGCTCCGCCCCGCCTTCACGCGGATCGCCTCCGACCTGCTGGACGGGATGGGGGAAGAGGTGGAGTTCGTCGAGGCGTTCTCCGAACCCTTCGCGGGGCGGGCGATCACGACGCTTTTGGGGCTGCCGGAGGCTGATGCGCCTTCCCTCGCGCATGACGCGAGCACGCTGGGGCTGGCGATGGGGGTGGATGCGAAGCGGTACGAGGATCGTGTGAACGCGGCGACGGATCGGCTCTTCGCGCTGGCGGAGCGGCTGCTGGACGACCCGCCAGCGGGGAGCCTGACGGCGCGGATGCTGGGGGCGGCGGAGGCGCTGGGGGTCACCGACCGGGCGGCGCTTCAGAACCTCGTCGTGATTTCAATCTTCGGCGGGGTGGACACGACGCGGGCGCAGCTCGCCTTCGCGGTCGCGCTCTTCATCGAGCGGCCGGAGACATGGGCGCGGCTCCGCGCCGATCCCGCGCTGATCCCCGACGCCATCGAAGACGTCATTCGCCACCGCCCGACGACCACCTGGGCGACGCGGGAAGCGGTGGAGGATATGGAGATCGACGGCGTTCGCGTCCCCGCGGGCGCGACGCTCCACGTGCTGGTGAACGCGACGGCGACCGACCCGGATGCGGGTTATTCGGGGGAGGGCCACGCGGGCGGGTTCGACCCGGCGGCGCGGCGCAAAGGGCATTTCGGCTTCGGCGGCGGCGCGCATCACTGCCTTGGCCACCTCGTGGCGCGCACGGACATGGCCTGCGCTTTAGCGGTTCTGGCGAAGCGGGTGGAGCGGTTCGAATGGGCGGGGACGCCGGACTACCTGCCGGACAGCGGGAACACGTCGCCTAGGGCGCTGCCGGTTAGGGTGGTTCTGGAGTAAGGTTCCCAAGAACGCTGACACGTAAATTTAGTGCTCAACTCGTTAGGCTCTCGACGCAACGTGACTCAGGCGTTTTCTCAATGGTAGATCGAACTGACCAAACGCCACGATCGAAAGCGACCAACGAACATATGACAAAGCCGACTGCAATTTCCCTCTTCGCAGGGGCAGGCGGGATGGACGCCGGGTTCCATCAGGCTGGCTTTGACGTGAAGCTAGCTATCGAAATTGACCCATCGTGCTGCGAGACGCTTCGGCATAATATGAAAAGCACACGGGTCGTCCACGGTGACATCAATGCACTCTCGTCAGAGGAAATCTGTGAGCTATCAGGCTTGAAAGCTGGCTTTATCGATTGCGTCTTTGGCGGGCCACCTTGTCAATCATTTAGCTTGGCGGGGCGGCGAGAAGGGCTCAACGATGAGCGTGGGCTTCTGGTTTTTAGGTTCATCGAAATTGTAAGAGAACTCCGCCCGAAAACCTTTGTGCTCGAAAACGTCAAGGGAATGGTAAACTGGCAAGGTGGCATTGTCTTGCGAGAGATTGAGAAGATGCTGGCGGAACCCCTGCCGACAGGCGAGAGCTACGAGGTCAAGCATAGCGTTCTGAATGCAGCTGATTTCGGCGTCCCACAGAACCGAGAAAGGGTCTTTATCGTTGGGTCGCGAACTGGAAAAGAGTATCGATTTCCACTTGCGACACACTCAGCAAAATCGATGGAACAGCGACTAAGCCTCAAACCGCACGTGACTGTTGGCGAGGCCTTGGGTGGGCTTCCAAAGGCGGACGCACCGTCAGAGACTGCACTTCGAGTATCGCGCACAATTAAGGGCCGGATCGACAAACATGGCTACTAATTTGAAGCTCCCTAACCACGCCGCGACAGCCCATGCTCCAAGTACGTTAGCGAAAATACGAAAAGTACCGGTTGGCGAGAAACTGTCGGACATCGATAAGACATTTGGATCAACTTATCGCCGTCTTTCACCTGACAAGGTCAGCCCCACAGTTACTCGAAGCGGATACCGCGACTTCATCCACCCGACCGAAGACCGTATGCTCACAGTCCGGGAACTGGCGACCCTTCAGTCGTTTCCGCTCGACTGGGAGTTCTTTGGCGTCAGACTCGACAGCTACAGCAGCAAAAGAAAAACCACGATGACGCAATTTGGTCAGGTCGGAAACGCAGTGCCACCTCGACTTGCAGAAGCGGTTGCGAAGTCAGTTTTGCAGATATTGGACGAAGATGCCTAAAGTCCCCTACGAAGTCATTTCTGAACAGTACCAGCTGCGCGCCACTTTTTTTGCAAATAGCTTAGAAAAAAGTGAATACGTCGGCTTGTTCGAGCGCGTGAAGAGCGAACTATCCGCCTTAAGCGGCTCACTTGACTGGGAAGAAAGTGAGGATTTTGGACTGAATTCTGAAATATTGTTGAGCTTGAAGAGTAAGAAACTAAGCTTGGCACAATATGCTTGCCATCCAAACGTCCTTCTCTCTAACCCTCGTTATCTGACCTACTACCGATGCATCTCCGCCTTCTCTCAGAAAGGACTAAAGACGCTTTCCGGTGTATCATCACTGGAACGAATTGAGACGGGGAAATCAGAATGTAGTGCCAATCAAGCGCACCAACTCGCAAGAACAATAAACGAAAATCTCACAGCAATATATTCTGTTGCTTTGCCTGAATCAGAAAAACTTAAGGGTATTATGTATGCAACAGCTGGTACTACAATCGATGGTAGCTGGCGAAATAAGATTGGATCGGAGGGAGAGCGTATTGTTCGAACGCTCTTTCTTAAGGAACTCCTTTCAAACGAAGAAATTGCAACCGTCTGCGCACGAAATGGGGACGTCATTAACAGCGCCGAAATAGACGCTAAATGGCTCGACGAACACACCGCGGAACTCCAGTCCGCCTTTACCACAAATGGAGCGGTGATTCTTTTTGGCAGCGAGCCTGACATAAAGTTGATTGGAGCCAACTCGAAGACGGTAGGTGGCGTTGAAATAAAAGCGGGGATTGATCCGGCCGGGGCTCTCGAAAGACTGGGCGCTATGATGAAGTCCTTTGAGAACATTCGCTCAGAATCCTCAGAGGCTGAGACGATATTGGTTGCCTCCTGCATTACCGACGAAGTCGATCAGCGGCTACGCGGTATGAGGGGCGTCCGGACTTTCATAATGACCGACGTGATCCAGAACCGAAAGTCTCAGGGAACTAGGCTGATGAACATAATGAGAGGGTGCATTGGACTTACTAAAGAGTACCAATGAACCTCCCATCGGAGCGTCAGGCCGCGGGACGGCCAGACGCTGGCGCGGCGGCCTTCGGCCTTGATTCCGCGCCAAGGGGCGCCCGGCCCCTCCCGTTACCCGTAAATCCCCTTCACCCGGCTCTTCCCCGGATCGAAGTGAGGGAACCCGCAGACCACCGCCTTCAGGCGTTTCTGCTGGCCGTCGAGCTGGCCGATCTCCAGCGCCGTTCCCTCCGCCGCGTGGGTCACGGCGACCCGCCCCAGGGCGATGACCTTGCCGAGGATGGGGGACTTCATCGCGCTGGTGATCTCCCCGACCTGGGCCTTGCCGACCCGCACGCAGTCGCCGGGGGACGGGACGGTGCCGCCCTCCACGATGAGCCCCACGAGTTTGCGGTGGGGGTGGGCCTTGCGCTCCTCCAGCGCGGCGCGGCCGATGAAGTCGTCCTCTTTCGACTTGAGGGGGACGGTGAAGCCGATCCCGGCCTCCCACGGGTCCGTCGTGTCGTCGAATTCGGAGCCTGCGAAGATCAGGCCCGCCTCGATCCGCATCATGTCGAGCGCGGCGAGGCCGAGGGGCGTGAGGCCGTACTCCTCCCCCGCCGCCCAGACGGCGTCGAAAACCTCCGTGGCGTCCTTGGGGTGGCAGAAGATCTCGTAGCCGAGCTCGCCTGAATAGCCGGTGCGGGAGATGACGACCGCCTTGCCGGAGAAATCACCGATGCGGGCGATGGTCAGGCGGAACCACGGAAGCTCCTCCACCGTCGCCTGGGTGGGGGGCGTCCAGAAGACCTTTTTCAGGATGTCGCGGGAATGGCGGCCCTGCACCGCGATGTTGTGGAGCTGATCGGTGGAGGGGCGGACCCATGCGTTGAGGCCGCGGATCGAAGCCTGCTCCTTGAGCCAGAGGCCGCTGGTGTCGTTCCCGCCGATCCAGCGGAAGTTCATGTCCCCGAGGCGGTAGATCGTGCCGTCGTCGATCATGCCGCCATGCTCGTAGCACATGGCGGTGTAGCTGACCTGCCCGACGCTGATCTTCTTCACGTTGCGGGTGACGCAGAGCTGCATCAGCTCCTCGGCGTCCGGCCCCGTCACCTCGTATTTGCGCAAAGGCGAGAGGTCCATGATCGCGGTCTTCTCCCGCACCGCCCAGTATTCCTCGATGGCGCCGTGTTTGGGGAAAGTGTTGGGGAGCCAGTAGCCGTTATACTCGACGAAATCCTGGGTGTGCCGCGCGAAGCATTCGTGGAACGCGGTTTGCTTGGTTTGCTCCACATCGGCCTCCGCGGATTTTCTGTAGCCGACCGAGCGTTTGAAATCCTCGGTCGCTTTGTAGGTTCGGACCTGAATGTCGGTGGGGTTCCAGCCATTGGCCGGGTCCACGTCGCAGGGGCAGGCGCTGGAGACGCAGACGAGGTCGGTCAGCGCCCGGAGCATCACGTAGTCGCCAGGGCGGGACCAGGGGTCGTCCATTCCCAGCGCGTTGGTCTCGTCCAGCATCGTGTTGAAGAAGAAGTTGATCGCCGGCCAGCCGCCGCGCGGGCGGATGTCGAAGCGGGCGAGGTCGGCGTTCATGTTGTCGGAGCAGTTGATATGCCCGGGATAGCCGAGGTCTTCGTAATAGCGCGCGGTGCAGGCGAGGCCGAACGTGTCATGGCGCCCGCAAGTGTCCTGCACGATCTCGACGAGGGGCTCGTGATCCACCGTCCAGTATTTCGAGAAGATGCCGGGGTTGGGGTAGAGGGAGCCCATCAGGGAGCGGGTGGTGGTGGGGTCGATCTCCCGCTCCATGCCCTGCTCCAGCGCCTTCAGGGAGAAGGCCTGGAAGTCGGAGCATTCGCGGCCCTGCACGTCGAGGATCTGGATCCACTCGCCTTTCTTCACCGTGTAGGCATAGGCGTTGCCGGGCTGGATATTGGCGTCTTCTATGGGGTCCGCCAGCGGGTCTGGCGGCGGTTGCCCGCCCTTGCCTTCGCCGGGATTGGCGCGGCGTATGTAGAGTATGATTTCGGTGGGGGCGTCCTGGGCTTCGGGGGACATGGGGCCGCCGGGGGCGGCGACGATCAGGAGGCCGTCGGTTTGCGCGTGGAACGTCGCGATGTCGCCGGGGATCGAGGCGCCGTCGAACACCCGCACCGCGTCCGCCCCGCCGATATCGAAACCCGCCTTGGCGAGCGCTTCGAGAACCCGGCGGGAGGAGGCGTCGCCCCAGCTTAGGGCCTGTTGGAGGCCCTTCGCTTCGCCCTGCCCTTTCGCGCCGATCATCGCGGCGTCTGAAGTCCCGTCTGGCGCGAAGAAGACGATCTCGCAAGGTTGGAGGCCCTCGCGGTCCATCACGCTGAATTCGTCACCCTTGTCGATCCGCACCGCGCGGGAGCCGCCGCCGGGGACCGGATGCCGCTCCGTCCCGTGGGGAAGGATGGGGAGGCCGGGGAGGAGGACGCCCCGGCGCTCGTAGGGGGTTTCGAAGGTCGGTTTCACGCTCATGCGACGGTCCTCTTTGAAGAGATGCGCCTAGCGGATTTTCCAGCCCGTGCGACCAGCACGGGCCGCGCCCTCCCTCTCCCATGGGAGGGCGCTTTTGCGACGTTGCGAGTTGCGGGACGGTTGGATGTTCGCGGAACCATAAAGCGCGCAACGGCTGCGTTTCGAGCGCCCACCCGAGGGAGGGCGCGGCCCTTAGCGCCTTGGTGAACCGTCGCCGCCTTGCGCGACATCAAGCTTTGCGCCGCCCCTTGCCTCTTGGACGTCACGCCCGGGTTCGACCCGGGCATCCAGTGGCTCCCTCGCATCTGGATCACCGGACAAGCCCGGTGCTGACGTGGCCGGAAGGGAGTGCGCGACCCTTTGCGCTATTCGGCGACGTCATCACGCCAACCCCAACAATTTCCGCCGTTTCTCCGCCCACGCGTTGATCGCGATGTCGAAGGTCAGGGCCATGAAGACGACGGAGAAGCCGAGGACGAAGTTCCAGCCGATCTCCGTCCCCGCCATGGTGCGGCGCATCTCCTGCCCGATGTCGCGGGTGCCGATGAACTCGGCGATGATCACCATGAAGAAGGCGAAGACGAGCGCCTGATTGATCCCCACTGCGATGGTCGGCATGGCCAGCGGGATCTGAACCTCGCGCAGCTTTTGCCAGCGCGTGGCCCCGGCCATGTCCGCCGCCTCCGTCAACTCCGCCGGGACGCCGCGCAGCCCTTCAAGCGTGTACCGGACGACGGGGACCATCGTGTAGATCAGGATGGAGAGGATCACCGTCACCGGGGAGATGCCGAAGAGCATGACCGCGGGGAGGAGGTAGACGTAAGAGGGGAAGGTCTGGAACGTGTCGCAGAGGAGAATGGTGCGTTTCGCCCGTTTTTCCGACCGCGAGGCGAAGATCGCCAAGGGCGCGCCGAGGATCACCGCCAGAAGCACCGCCATGAAGACGGAATGCAGCGTGAGCATCGCCCTGTCCCAGTAGCCGAGTTGCGCCACCGCGAGGAAGAAGACGAAGCCGAGGATCGCTGGAACCTTGCCGCCGAGGCGATGCGACAAGGCGGCGACGGCGAGGATCACGGCGGGGGTCGGCACGTAAAGGAGCGCGCGTTCGGTCGGGATCAGGATATAGACGTTGACGACATAGCGGATCGTCTCCGTCACGCCGGTCACCGCGTCGAGGCTGAGGAAATCCTTGATCGCGCGGTCATAGCTCCGGCCCTGCGACAGACCCTCCCGCCGGTGGACCTCGTCGAGAATGCCGAGGAACCAGTTGCCGAAGCCGACATCCTCCAGCTTCTGCGGCTTCATGCCGGAGACGCTGAGCGAGACGCCGATGAAGAAGACCAGCGACGCGACCCCGAGGATCAGGAAGATGTTGCGCCGCCACCAGGGCGTGCCCTTCTCGAAATGCTCCGGCAGGTTCACGACCCACGCCTTGGAGAGCCGATCGAGAACGACGGCGAGGAGGACGATGGTCACGCCGATCTCAAAGGCGCGGCCGAGCTTGAAGGAGCCCATCGCCTCCAGCAGTTTCGCCCCGAGGCCCGGCATCCCGATGGCGGCGGTCAGGACGACCATCGCGAGGCAGAGCATGATGACCTGATTGAGCCCGACGAGGATCTCCGCCCGCGCCGAGGGGATGTAGACATGGCGGAGCATCTGGAACCGGGTGCAGCCGGACATCTTTCCGGCCTCCACCACTTCGGGGGAGACCTTCTTCAGCCCGATGGTCGTCATCAGGATCATCGGGGGGAGCGAATAGGCGATGGTCGCGACCGTTGCGGCGGTCGGGCCGACCTTGAAGAAGATCACGGCGGGCAGGAGGTAGGAAAAGAACGGCAGCACCTGCATGACGAGGAGGAGGGGTTTGACCGTCTCCTCCACCCGTTTCGACTTCCAGCACCAGATACCCACAGCCCCGCCGAGGATGAAGCCGATGGGGGCGGCGACGAAGATGACGCTTAGCGTCTCCATCGTCCATTTCCACTGGCCGACCACGGCGGCCCAGACGAAGGTGCCGCCCGCGAGAACCGCCAGCCGCCAGCCGCCCAGCGCATAGCCGAGGATGGCGGCGATGGCGGCGACGGCGGTCCAGGGGATCGGCTCCAGCCGGGGCCAGCGGGCGCGGCCGTAGAGAACGTTGGCGACTGCATCCAGCACGAATTCCAGCCCGCCGGAGAGAAAGCGGGTGACGTTGATGAAGCCCAACTCGAACGTGACGTAGTTGAAAACAGCGTCGATCCAGTCGCGCCACGGCAGGAGGAACCATTCGGGCGGGCGGATCAGCCCGTCCGGCAGCCAAGGGCGCAGGATCGTCAGGATCAGCGCAGCGCCAAGCGCCGCCGCGACGAAGCCGATGCGCCCGAGGCTCAGGGGTTGCGGGCTGGGCGCCCCGGAATAGTCGGTGACCGCCATCAGGCGGCTCCGAGGAGAATGTCGAGCGCCTTGCGGCGGTCGAGGGCGCCGACGAGGGCGCCGTCTTCAGCCTTCACCGGCAGGGCGTCGCGGGTATCCTCAACCAACTGGCGAGCGAGGTCGTGGATCGTCGCGCCGGCGGCGACCGCTTCGCCCTCTGCTTCGAGGCCCGCTTCCGCCAGCACGCCGGCGTGGACGACGCGGGCGGTCTCGATCTCTTCAGTGAACTTGGCGACGTATTCGGTGGCGGGGTTCAGGACGATCTGATCGGGTGTGTCGCACTGCTCCACCGCCCCGTCCTTCATGATGGCGATGCGATCGGCGAGGCGAAGCGCCTCGTCGAAGTCGTGGGTGATGAAGACGATGGTCTTGTTCAGCATCGCCTGAAGGCGGAGGAACTCGTCCTGCATCTCCCGCCGGATCAATGGATCGAGGGCGGAGAAGGGCTCGTCCAGAAACCAGATGTCCGGCTCGATCGCCAGCGAGCGGGCGATGCCGACGCGCTGCTGCTGGCCGCCGGAGAGCTCGCGCGGGAAATAGTCTTCGCGCCCTTCGAGGCCGACCAGCTTCACCACCTCCAGCGAGCGCGCGCGGCGTTCGTGCTTGTCCTGGCCCCGCATCTCCAGCGGGAAGGCGACGTTCTCCAGCACCGTGCGATGGGGAAGAAGGCCGAAGGACTGGAACACCATCCCCATTTTGGAGCGGCGCATGTCGATCAGGTCCTTGTCTTTCAGCGACCCGATATCGACCCCGTCGATTTCGATGGTCCCGCCGGTGATCTCATGGAGGCGGGAGAAGCAGCGGACGAGGGTGGACTTGCCGGAGCCGGACAGGCCCATGATGACCAGCATCTCCCCCTTGCCGACATCGAGCGAGACGTCCTTGACGCCGGCGATGTAGCCGTCCTGTCGGATCTCCTCATAGGAGCGCCCCGGCGTCATGGACGCGAGGTAGCTTTCGGGCTTGGCGCCGAAGAGCTTCCACACGTTCTTAGCGGAGATGACGGGGGCTGAGGTCATGTTGCTTGGTCCCACGTTCGATCTGGCCGGTAGGGTGGGTGACAACCCACCGTCGCGTCGTGGTGGGTTGTCACCCACCCTACCGCCAAAAAGTTGGATGGGCGCCCGGGTGAGCGCCCATCCTATTCAAAGTCTTAGCCGGTGCAGGCGTCGACCCAGGGCTTCCAGACGCCTTCGTTGGCGGCCAGCCACTCGGCGGCGGCGTCTTCGGCCTCCAGCTCGTCCACGTCCACGAGACGCGCCATCTCGGCGATCTGCGGGTTGGTGAAGGAGGTGTTGGAGAGGACGCAGTAAGCCGCCGGCCACTTCACCGTCATTTCATGATGGGCGACCTTGCGGAGGTAGCCGTCCGCCGGGTTGCCGCAGTCGTAGAGCGCGGTCGGGTTCGGGCCCTTCGCCGGGTCTTTGTCGCAGCCGTCTTCCCAGGTCGGGAATTCGACGAACTCGCCCGGCCAGACGGCTTCGGCGAAGTTCGGGGTCCAGTTGAAGACGACGACGGGCTTCTTGTCCTTCTCCGCCGCCGCGATCTCGGCCCAGAGCGCCGCCGCGGAGCCCGCGTTGATGACGGTGAAGTTCATCTCCAGCGCTTCGACGCGCTCCTTGCCGTGCTTCAGCCAGTCGACGGGTCCGTCGAGGTAGCGGCCCTTGTCGCCGGTTTCCGCCGTCGCGAAGAGGGCGGCGCAGTCGTTCAGCGCCTCCCAGGACGGGAGACCGGGGCAGGCTTCCTTGGTCCACATCGGGTACCACCAGTCTTCGCGGGTTACGGCGTCATGGGCGCCCGCGTCGACCATGCCGCCCTTGGCGAGCGCTGCGCGGTAGGATGCGCCGAACGCGCCTTCCCAGACCTCCAGCTCAAGCGTCACGTCGCCGAGACGGACGGATTCGTAGACCGCCTGGCTGTCCGTCGTCACGTATTCGACGTTGCGGCCCATGCTCTCCAAGATCTGGCCGAAGGCGTTCGACATGACGATCTGGCTGGACCAGTTGTGGATCGGAATGATGATCGGATCGTCGCTGTCCGCGGCGATGGCCGTCACCGGCGCGAGGGCGACGGCGCCCGCCGCGAGGGTTTTCGTGAGTTTCATTCATAGTCTCCCAGTTGGAGCGCGGTCATGCCGACCGCGCGAGGTCTCTTGAGCTGTCCCGCCCGCGGTTGGCCCGCGGATCGTCGCTGATGACTGGGCGAGAACGCCGCCCGCCGCGCCGGCGAACCCGCCGGCGCGCTTACGCGAAAAACCTCAGTTCTGGAGGTAGACCTCCATGCTGTCGTCCAGCGCGTCCTTCCACGGGGTGTGGTGGATCGGCGCCATCGTGCCGGTCATGACCGATTTGTAGGCGTTGTTGCGGAAGGTCATGATGTCCTTCTTCTTGTGCTTCTTCCACTGATAGAAAGCCTCGCACGCGCCCTTGATGTCGAAGGACGGGTAGTCGGTTTCTTCAATGAGTTCAGCGGTGTAGTCGCCCTGATAGTCGATGCAGGCGTAATCGTCCGCGAGCGCCGCTTCGGCGTCCTTACGGGCTTTGATATCGGCCTCCATCGCGGCCATGTCGGGGACGCCGATGCGGCCCATGATGACGTCGCGGGCCCACCAGGCCTGCGCGTCGAACATGTTGAAGGTGAACCACTGGTCCTGCATCCCGAGATACATGACCTTCGGATTGTGGATGTAGGCGACGCCCTTGTAGAGGTCGTCGGAGGCCAGCACGTTCGCCGTGCGCAGGCGCAGCGCGTCGGGCAGGAACGGGAAGTGGTGCTTGTAGCCGGTGCAGAGGATGATCGCGTGGACGTCGCGCGTCTCTCCGTCGGTGAAGTGAACCGTGTTGCCCTCCACATGGGAAACGCCGCCAAGCTCCTCCCAGTTGTCCGGCCAAGCGTAGCCCGTCTTACCCGAACGGCAGGACTGCACGATCGATTTGCAGCCGTATTTCCAGCACTGAGAGCCGATATCTTCGGCGGAATAGGACGTGCCGATGATCAAGAGGTCCTGCCCCTTGAACTCCAACGCGTCGCGGAAGTCATGGGCGTGGAGGATGCGGCCGCCGAACTTCTCGAACCCCGGATAGTAGGGGTAGTTCGGGGTGGAGAAGTGGCCGGAGGCGACGACGAGATAGTCGAAGACCTCGGTGTTCTCGCTGTCGTTCTTCGTGTCGCGCGCAGTGACTTCGAACTTGCCATCCGCTGTCTCCCGCACGTCGCGGACGCGATGGTTGAAACGGACCCAGTCGCGCACGCCCGCTTTCTCCACCCGGCCCTTGATGTAGTCGAAGAGGACCTCGCGCGGGGGGTAGGAGGCGATCTGCTTGCCGAAATGCTCCTCGAAGGAATAGTCGGCGAACTCCAGACCCTCCTTAGGGCCGTTGGACCAGAGGTAGCGGTACATGGAGCCGTGGTTCGGGAAGCCGCCCTCGTCCGTGCCGGTGCGCCAGGAATAGTTCCAGAGCCCGCCCCAATCGTCTTGCGCCTCGTAGCAGACGATCTCGGGGATCTCGGCGCCCTTCTCTTTTGCGGACTGGAACGCCCTCAGCTGGGCGAGGCCGGAGGGTCCGGCGCCGATGATCGCGACTTTGGTCATGTTATGCTCCCTGTCTTCATTGCCGTCTCAACCATGCGCGGGTCCCACCCCTTCGACAATGGTCTGCACGCTGGTGGAGGCCGCCATGCGCATCGCCTTCGCCTCCGCGTAGTCTTCGGAATGGTACCAGTCCTGCGCCGCCTCGTAGGACGGAAACCGGATGACCACGTTGCGGTCGCCGGGAGGCGTTCCCTCGTAGCTTTCGGACCAGCCGCCGCGGACGATGAACTCGCCGCCGAACTTCTCGACGATGGGCTGCACTTTGGCGACGTAAGCGGGGTAAGCATCCGGGTCGGTCACGGTGATCTGCGCGATGACGTATCCGTAAGCCATGACCCCCGCTCCTTACCGTTGGCCTATGGCGGGATCGGCGGTGGAGGCCGCCCAGTCCGGCTCGAACCCCAGCACCTCCGTCTCCGGATGGAGCGCGGGATTGAAGAGGCGGTTATGGGCCACCGTCGCGGCGAAGAGCGGGTTCTTGCGGGCCAGTTTCCAGACCCGGCAGGCGACATCGTAGCGTTGGCCGTAGGCCTGATAGGTGAGCGTCACGTTCTGGGCCGAGCGCATCTTCGCGGCGCCCTCCGACCCCGGCTGGAAGGTCGCCGTCAGGATGTCGGAGAACTCGCGCGCCTTCTGGTAGTAGGTGGCGGAGAAGAGTGTCAGCGCGTCCGACCGCCATTTCGCGGTGTCGGGGGTGCGCTTCGCCATGTGGACCAGCTCCGGCGTCACCGCGTGGCTGAGCGATTTTGACATGACGGTGATGATATGGCCCATCGGCTCCGTCTCGCCCGCGAGCGTGACGGCGGGGGTGACGGCGTCGGTCGGCTTGCCGCCATTGTCGCGCATCATCATCTGGCGCGCCCGGCACTGCCAGCCGAGGAAGGCGTCGCGCATCGGGTGAGGGGGCGTTTCTATGCCAAGTTGGGCGGCGAGGGAGGTCATGGGGCGTTCCCCCGCTGCGGCAGAGAGATAAGGACCGCGCCCACCCACGGGTTGGCGCCCCCGACATCTCCGCAACTTGGTTTATGGCCGCCAACACATCCGACGCCGCCGCAACTTGGAGACGTTGAAGAGCGCCCACCAATGGGGGTGGGTGGGCCCTTCTCGGCGATTGCATGCAATCGCCCGTCAGGCAACGGCGCCCCGTGCTGGTCGCACGGACCGACATCGCCTGAAGGCAGGGTGTCTCGCCCCATTCCCAGAGCGGGAAGCCTATGAGCCGCCCCAAACCTCATTCAGCGGCCACCTTCGCGCGGGTCGCGGCGGCGCTTTCGAACGGGCGATCATGGGTCAGGCAGGGGATCTTGCCCCGCGCCTCGGCCACCTTGGCGGTGTCGATGGTCGCGTGAACGACGCCGGGAATGTCCCCGCCATCGGCGACCACATCGCCCCAGGGGCCGACGACGATGGAGTGGCCGTAAGCCTCCCCGCCCCCCGGCACAGGGCCGATGGCGCATGGGGAGACCATGTAGGCCATGTTCTCCACCGCGCGGGCGCGCTGGAGGATGTGCCAGTGCGCTTCGCCGGTCTTCTTCGTGAAGGCGGCGGGGGCGGTCAGGATCTCGGCGCCCGCATGGGCGAGGTCGCGGTAAAGCTGGGGGAAGCGCACGTCATAACAGATCGTGTGGCCGACCCGGCCGAAGGGCGTGTCGACGACGGAGGCGCAATTGCCCGGCGCGACCGTGGCGCTCTCCTTGTAAACGGCGGTCTCGGAGAGCTGGATGTCGAACATGTGGATCTTGTCGTAGCGGGAGGCGACCTCCCCCGCCGCGTCGATCACCAGACCCCGGTTGATGTACTTCTCGCCGGAGCCGGTCACGGCGAGCGAGCCGATCATCACCCAGACCCCGCGCCGCGCGGCGAAATCGCGAAGCCCCTCGACCACGGGATGCTCCGCTTCGGGCGCATGGGGCGGGATCAGAACCGCCCCATCGCTTTTCAATCCGCCGCAGTATTCCGGCAGAAGGACGAACTCCGCCCCCGCCGAAGCCGCGGCCTCGGCGAGGTTCAGCGCCTCCGTCAGCGCCGTGTCGAAATCCGGCATGGGCCGGGTCTGCAGGCAGGCGATCTGGGATTGGCGCGTCATGCGAAGTCTCCTTTTTCGGTTAACTCAGAACTTGCAGTAGGCCTTTCTGAGCGTCACCAGCGGGTGGCGGTCGGACATCTGGAACTTCAGGAGAAGCTCCCGCGCGATCATGTCGCGGTCCTGCTGGTTATCCGGCAGATCGATGCTGTCCGGAATGCGGACCCAGCCGTTGATGTTGCGGTCGAAGACGGCGGGCTTGCCCTCTTCATACCCCATATGGACGTCTTCGAGCCAGTTGAGGTCGTCCCAGCCCATCACCTCCATGTATTTCGCGAGGAAGGGGGTGAGCCGCTCGTAATCCGGCACCAGGTTCACATCGTAGCGATAGCCGATGTGCTGACCGATTTCCTTTTCGCGCTCGGAGCCGAGGCCCTCCGCGTCTTTCAGGAACTGATCGACGTCGGTGATCTCAGACCCGCGATATTGCGTTCCAGCCATTGATCCCTCCTCCTCAGAAGTGGTGGTAGTCTTCGACGCCGACCGTGTGGTCGGTGCCCGCGAGCGGCACGCCCGCCATGGCGGAGGCTTCCATCGTCAGGGCCGCGAGGTCCTCCGGCTCCAGCGAATGCAGATGCGTCTTGCCGCAGGCGCGGGCGAAGAGCTGCGCTTCGATGGTGAGCGTGTGGAGGAAGTTGTAGACCCGCTCCGCCGCCTCGTCCGGGTCGAGCCGGGCGCGCAGCGTCGGGTCCTGCGTCGCCACGCCGACCGGGCAGCGGCCCGTGTGGCAGTGGTAGCAGTAGCCCGCGTCGACGCCCATCTCCTCGGGGAAGTTGGCCTCCGGGATGTCCTTGTTGCAGTTCAGGGCCATCATCACCGAGTGGCCGAGCGCGATGGCGTCGGCGCCGAGCGCGATGGCCTTCGCCACGTCGGCGCCGTTTCGGATGCCGCCGGCGTAAACGAGCGAAATCTCGCCCCGCTTGCCGAGGTCGTCGATGGCTTTACGCGCCTGACGGATCGCCGCCATGCCCGGAACGCCGGTGTCCTCGGTCGCGAGGTGCGGGCCGGCGCCGGTGCCGCCCTCCATCCCGTCGATGTAGATGCTGTCCGGATCGCACTTCACCGCCATCCGCACGTCGTCATAGACGCGGGCTGCGCCGAGCTTGAGCTGAATCGGGATCTGCCAGTCGGTCGCCTCGCGGATCTCCTGGATCTTCAGCGCGAGGTCATCCGGGCCGAGCCAGTCGGGGTGACGGGCAGGCGACCGCTGATCGATGCCTGCGGGAAGCGAGCGCATCTCCGCGACCTGATCGGTCACTTTCTGGCCCATCAGGTGACCGCCGAGGCCGACCTTACAGCCCTGCCCGATGAAGAACTCGCAGCCATCCGCGAGCATCAGGTGATGCGGGTTGAAGCCGTAGCGCGACTGGATGCACTGGTAGAACCACTTGGACGAATAGCGCCGCTCGTCCGGGATCATGCCGCCTTCGCCCGAACAGGTCGCGGTGCCCGCCATGGTCGCGCCGCGCGCCAGCGCCGTCTTCGCCTCATAGCTCAGGGCGCCGAAGGACATGCCGGTGACGTAGACCGGGATGTCGAGCTCCAGCGGGCGTTTGGCGCGGGGGCCGATGACCGTCTTCGTTTCGCATTTCTCGCGATAGCCCTCGATGACGAAGCGCGTCAGCGTACCGGGCAGGAAGGTCAAATCATCCCAGTGCGGGATTTTCTTGAAGAGAGAGAAACCGCGCATGCGGTAGCGGCCCAGCTCCGACTTGATATGGATGTCGTCCATAACGTGGGGCGGGAACACGAAGGAGTTGCCGAGCCGGTAGGGATCCCGGTCCAGCGCCTTCTTCTTCGGCATATCTCCATCAGCCATTTCTAGTCCTTTCGGTGCGAGCGGGCGGAATAGCGTTCGCTCGAGTATTCTGGGGGCGCGCGCCGGGATGGGCGCGCGCGAAGGTCAGAGGATCAGCTTCTTCTCGGTCGGCTCCAGATTGTCGTAGTTCCAGAGCATCTTGCCCGAGGTGATCTTCTTGAAGTGGTCGACGCCTTTCTCGGGCATCAGGCCGTACTGGGTCAGCTTGCGGGTCAGCCACGCCTTGTCGAGATCGGTCAGTTCGACCTCCACAGCGTCGACGCCGAGGGATTTGATCTCGCCGCCGATGTAGATCGTGCCATCGTACATGCTGTCGCCGAGGTTCTTGCCCGCGTTGCCGCAGACGACCATGCGCCCGCGCTGCATCATGAAGCCCGAAAGCGCGCCGGTGTCGCCGCCGACGATGATCGTGCCGCCCTTCTGGTCGATCCCCGTGCGGGAACCGACGGAGCCGCGGCACACCAGATCGCCGCCGCGGATCGCCGCGCCGAAGGTGGAGCCGGCGTTCTTCTCGATCAGCACGGTGCCCGACATCATGTTCTCGCCGCAGGACCAGCCGACGCGGCCGTTGATGCGGACGTTCGGACCGTCGATCAGGCCGATGCCGAAATAGCCGAGCGAGCCTTCGAAGATCAGGTTCAGCTTGTGCAGGAACCCGACGCCGAGCGAGTGGCGCCCGCGCGGGTCCTTGATGACGACGGTGCCGTAGCCTTCTTCGGCGAGGGCGCGGATCTTGTCGTTCACCTCGGTCGTCGTCATCTCGCCGCAGTCGATCTCGGTGCGCTTGTTGAAGTCGACCTGCGGGACCCACGGATACTCGAAGCGTTCCTCAGCGTCCGGGTCGAACTCCATGTAGAGCGACTTGCCGGTCAGCTGTTCAGTCCGCATGCCGAGCGCGGTGACGCGCTCTTCCTGATCCATCGCCTTCAGTTCAGCGTCGCTTACGCCCGCCATACCCGGACCTCCTCGTCATAGGGATCAGTCGTGTCGATTTCCTGGGGCAGGATCGCGCGGATCGCGACCTCCTCGGAGGCCATGGCGATCATGTCGTCGCTTTCGTAGAGAACGAGCGGTTTGGCGGCCATCGTGTCCTTCGCCATGCCGAGGCTGTCCTTCGTCGCCACCAGATAGGTGAAGACGCCGTCGATCTCTTCGATGGACTGGCCGAGGCTGTCCTCCAGGCTCACGCCATTGGAGAGGTTGTGGGCGGTGTAGACGGCCAGCAATTCACTGTCGCAGTTCGACATGAAGCGGTGGCCTTTCTTCTCCATCTGCCGACGCATGATCCAGTAATTGGTAATCTGGCCGTTATGGACGACGGAGACGTCGTTATAGGGAAAAGCCCAGTAGGGATGGGCGGAGCGGATATCGACATCCGATTCCGTCGCCATGCGGGTGTGGCCGATGGCGTGGGTGCCCGCGAAGTCGTCGAGCCCGTAGAGCCCCGCGACGTCGGCGGCGTCGCCTAGATCCTTGATCAGCTCCAGCCCGTTGCCGAAGGAGAGGATTTCGACGCCCTCGGTCTCCTCGATATGCTCGGCGAGCTTTTCGGTGTCACCGTCATGGCTCATCACGTAGCGAAGGGCGTAGGGCGTGGCGTGATCTTTCGACTTCACTTTGGCGCCATGCTCTTCGAGGATGCCGTCGACGGTGGCGATGCGCTCGGCAAGCACCTGATGGATGCCGCGGCCGCGGTTCATATCCTCCGCCTCCGCCGCTTTCAGGCGCATGACGTAGTCGCCCGCCGACGGCTCACCGTAAACCGCGTAACCGGTGCTGTCCGGCCCGCGATGCTTCAGCGCCTGCAACATGGCGGTCATCTCTCCACCGACGTTGGACGCCTTGCCTTTGTGAATTAGTCCAGCAATTCCGCACATTTAGAATGCGCCTCCCTAAGATTGTCGGGGATGGGCGACGCACCGCGCGCCGCCCGGATTTCAGGCGATCAGGGGAGACACTCCATATACGTCTCCTTGTCCCAATCGGTGACGGTGGACATGAACCGCGCCCACTCGTCGTATTTGTACTCGTGGTAGAGGCGGTACATCTCGCCGGGCATGCCGCGCTTGACGACCTCGTTGTTGTCGAGATGCGTCAGCGCCTCGCCGAGGGACATCGGAAGCTTCTTCACTTCCTTCCCTTCGGCCATCGCCTCGTAGATGTTCCGCTCTTCCGGCGCGCCCGGATCGAGGTTGTTGTCGAGGCCGTCATCCATCGCCGCGAGCAGCGTGGTGCCCATGATGTAGGGGTTCACCATGCTGTCGACCGAACGATACTCGAACCGCCCCGGCGCGGAGACGCGGAGGCCCGTCGTGCGGTTCTGGAAGCCCCAGTCCGCGAAAACCGGCGCCCAGAAGCCCGTGTCCCAGAGCCGGCGATAGGAGTTCACGGTCGAACAGCCGATCGCCGTCAGCGCCTGAAGGTGCGTGACCACGCCGCCGATCGCCTTCAGCCCCTCGGCCCCCGGCATCTGCGGGTCGTCCGTGTCGGGCATGAACGTGTTCTCGCCGCCCTTCACGTACATGTAGTTGTCGGCCATGCCCGGCAGGTTGTCCGGGTCGTTCCCGGTGCGGACGAACTCGTCCTGACCGCCGCGCCAGAGCGACATGTTGTGGTGGCAGCCGGAGGCGGAAACGCCCATGAACGGCTTGGTCATGAAGCAGGCGAAGATGCCGTGCTCGCGCGCGACCTGCGCGCAGATCTGGCGATAGGTCGTCAGACGGTCCGCGTTGCGCAGCACGTCGTCGAACATCCAGTTGAGCTCCAGCTGACCCGGCGCGTCCTCATGATCGCCCTGGATCATGTCGAGACCCATCTTGCGGGCGTAGCGGATCACCTGGAGCGAGACCGGCCGCAGGCTTTCGAACTGGTCGATGTGATAGCAGTAGGGTTTGGAGAACCCGTCCTCCGGCACGCCCTGCTCGTTGAACTTGAGCCACATCATTTCCGGCTCGGTGCCGATGCGCAGCTGCGTGCCGTGCTTTTTGGTGAACTCTTCATGCATCCGGCGGAGGTTGCCGCGGCAGTCCGCGGTCAGATACCCGCCCGGATCCTCCTTTTCCTCGCGGTTGCGGAAGAGCGTGCAATAGAACCGCCCGATCTCCGGCGCCCAGGGGAGCTGCATGAAGGTCTCGGGCTCGGGGATGCCGACCAGCTCCGCCGCTTCGGGCCCGTAGCCGAGGTAATTGCCCGCGCGGTCGGTGAAGAGGTTCACCGTCGCGCCATAGACGAGCTGGAAGCCCTTCTTCGCGACCTGCTCCCAGTGATCGGCGGGGATGCCCTTGCCCATGATCTTGCCCGTGACGGACACGAACTGGAGATAGAGATACTCGATGCCAAGCTCGTCGATCTTGGCGCGCACCTGTCTGATTTTCTCGTCGCGCCCTTCGGCTTCGACGAAACGTTCGAGATCGGTTGCCACTGGTCAGTCTCCTTGTCGGTCCTGTTGGGTTACGACCCTCTTGCGGGGCCGTTCTAAGGGTCGATCGGGAACCGAGCCGTCATGTCGATCTCGCGCGAAAACGCGACCGCCACCGTCGTTCGCCACCCTCTCGCTGGAAGTTTGGTCCGCCGTCAGGGCCAAAATCAACTCTTTTTTGATCCAATTCATTGCCCTTTCGCGCCTTGCGGTTTAATCTGGATTAAATTTGGATCAAAACAGGTGACCCGCCTTGGGAAGAAAGAGCTTTTCCGACGTCGCGCTGGAGTTGCGCCAGTCCATCGAGGATGGGGCCTATCGGCGATTCGACAGGCTCCCCCCTTCCCGCGTTCTGGCGGAGGAAATGGGCGTCGCCCGCAACACGCTTCGCGAGGCGCTTTATCAGTTGGAGAAGGAAGGGCTGATCGAAACCCGGCCCGGCAGCGGCACCTATGTCACCGCAGACGACCGGGACGGGGTTCCCTATGCGGTGGAGCACGCCTCCCCTCTTGAGCTGATCGACGCGCGCTTCGCGCTGGAGCCGCATATCTGCCGGCTCTGCGTGCTCCATGCGCGGCGAGAGGATTTCGAAGTGCTGGAATCGCTCTGCATCCAGATGGAGAATTCAGTGGACGATCCGCTGGCGTTCTCCGAGGCGGATACGGTCTTTCACAAGGCGCTGGCCTCAGCGACGCGGAACAATCTCCTCCTCTGGCTGATCGGGCAGATCAACACGGTGCGCTCGCTGGACGAATGGAACCGGATGCGGCACCTGACGCTCGATCAGCAGATCATCCGCCAATACAACGCCCAGCACCGCGAGATCCTGAACGCGCTCCGTTCCCGCGAGCCGGAGCGGGCGGCGGTGAAGATGAAAGAGCATCTGGAGACTGCGCGCCTGTCGCTGACGCGGGCGGCGGATACCTGAACGCTACTCGTTGCCCATCGAGCGCTGGAGATCGGGCGCGTCCGCATTGGTCAGCCCGATGACGTCGCCCGCCGAAAGCGCGGTGCAGAACTCCCCGTGCATCGACGCCACCGACAGGGCGTGAACCAGCTCCGGATCATGGTCCGCGCCGTCCGGGCCGACCCGGTTCGTGGTCGCGCAGGCGTCCTCCGCCAGATAGACGTCGAAGCCCATGTTCCCGGCCATCCGCACCGTCGTCTCCACGCAGAAATTGGTGAAGAAGCCGCCGACGATCAGGCGGCGAACGCCCGCGCGGCGGAGCGCAACCTCAAGGCCGGTGCCGATGAAGCCGCTGTTCACGTCCTTCTCGATCACCACCTCGCCGTCCCGCGGCTCGAGCCCTTCGATCTGAGCGCCGCTCGCCAGAGAGAATTTCAGCGGCGACGCGGCCTCCCGGCTGTCATGGCGGGTGAAGAAGACCGGCAGGCCGGATGCGCGGAATGCGGCGAGGAGATCGCGCTGGCGATCCTCCGCTTCCGGGTTGTTGCGCCGTCCCGTCGGACCGCCCCAATGGGCGAAATCGTTAACGCCGACCTGAACGTCGATCAGCAGCAGCGCCGCGTCGTTTTCGAATTTCCGGATCATGTGCTCCTCCTCACGCCGCGCGCGACGCTGTCCGATCGCCCAACGGCTTTCAAGAGGCTTTCGCTTGACCCTTTGCGCCCCGCCGCGATACCGGAGCGGCCAAAGATAACGTCATTCGGAGCTGCCTCATGAAAGCCACCCGCGCCGTCCAGAAAATTCTCGCGAATTACGAGGGCGAAACGCCCGGTGTGAAAGGCAAGCTCTGCCAGATGCTCATGCAGGGCAAACTCGGCGGCACCGGCAAGATGATCATCCTGCCCGTGGATCAGGGGTTCGAGCACGGCCCCGCGCGCAGCTTCGCCGCCAACCCCGCCGCCTATGATCCGCACTACCATTATCAGCTCGCGATCGACGCCGGCCTTTCCGCCTACGCCGCGCCGCTGGGGATGCTGGAGGCCGGAGCCGATACGTTCGCGGGTCAGATCCCGACGATCCTGAAGTGCAACTCCGCGAACTCGCTGATGTCCGACACGGCGGGCAAGAACCAGGCGATCACCGCCTCGGTCGACGACGCGCTGCGCCTCGGCTGCGCCGCCATCGGCTTCACGATCTATCCCGGCTCCGACATGGCGCTCGACATGTTCGAGGAAATCTCGGCCATGCGCGAAGAGGCGGCGGCGAAGGGGATCGCCTCCGTCGTCTGGTCCTATCCGCGCGGCGAGAGCCTCACGAAAGACGGCGAGACCGCCATCGACATCGCCGCCTACGCCGCGCAGATCGCGGCGCTGCTCGGCGCCCATGTCATCAAGATCAAGCTCTCCACCGACCATCTGGAGCTCGGCGAGGCGAAGAAGGTCTACGAGGCGGAGAAGATCGACGTCGCGACCCAGGCCGCCCGCGTCGCCCACTGCATGCAGGCGAGCTTCAACGGTCGCCGCATCGTCGTCTTCTCCGGCGGCGCGAAGAAGGGCGAGAACTCCGTCTACGACGACGCCCGCGCGATCCGCGACGGCGGCGGCAACGGCTCCATCATCGGGCGCAACACCTTCCAGCGCCCGCGCAACGAGGCGATCGAGATGCTCAACAAGCTGATCGACATCTACAAGGGCCGCGCCTGACGCGCCCACCTAACTGATTTTACTTAAAGGCGACGCAGTTGCGTCGCCTTTTATTTTTGTGTTAAGAGAATATGAATATGTATTTCCTCAATTTTTATTAATATAATATTAAAATTATATTTTGTATTTATTTGAATATTCCCTCTAATTCGCCGATTAACCCGCTCGAAACGAAGTTTGCGAGTGGAGTTAACAGTGGGTGCTTTCGTAAAAACCGCCGTAATCGGAACCATGGCCGCGACGGCCTTCGCCGGGTTCGCTCTGGCCGAAGACGCGACCTCTGACGACGCGCCGCGCTATTCGGTGACGGCGCTGGCCTACAATGATTTCTTCGGGGATGGGAAAGACCGCTATCTTACCGGCGGCGTCCAGGCCACGTTCGCCGCCCGCCAGAGCGATCTCTTCAATGAGCCGCTGATCGGCGGCGACAGCTACCTGATCATTCAGGGCGGCGGGCGCTCCTACACGCCGGCCGACATCTCCGCCCGGAACCCGGCGGCGGACGACCGTCCCTATGCCGGCTATGTCTACGGCTCCATCGGCGTCGCTCGGGTGACCGGCGCGGACGATGCGCTCACTCAGACCACAGCGCAGCTGGAGATCGGCGCGACCGGGCCGATGCTCGGTTTCGAAGGCATTCAGAACGACATCCACGACATGATGAGCCTGCCGAAGGCGCGCGGCTGGGACACCGAGATCGGGAATGAGATCTACGCCACCGTTCGGGCGGAGCGGATGTGGCGGCGCTTCGGCTCCGTCGGCGTTTACGAGACCGAGTTCGCGCCCTTCGCGCGGGTGGACGTCGGCATGGCGGAAAACTCGGCGACGCTCGGCGTCGAGGTCGCCGTCGGCGACCGCCTGGGGCGCGGGCTGAAGGTGCGGGAGAGCGCGCTCGGCGCGTCCTACGCCGCGATCCGGACGCCGGATCAGGATACGGCCTGGCGGATGTACGCCGGGGGCGACGTGAAAGTGGTGGCGACTGACGCGGTGCTCGACGGCGGCTTCTTCCGCGACGGGCGGTCGGTGGCGAAAACCACCTTCCGGTATCGCGCCCGCGCCGGCTTCGACATCGCGACCGGCCCGGTGACCATCGGCTATGGCGTCCACCTGCTCGGCCCGGAATTCGAAGCGCAGGACGATCCGCAGCTGGTCGGCGCCTTCACGCTGACGGTGCGCTTCTAACAAACGGCCAAACGGGCCTCGCGCGCCGCGCGACGCGCTTGACCCGGCCGCCGCAGCCTACAAAGTGGCTGCGGCGGCGCAGGCCGTTCCATCGACACGGCAAGCGGAACGCGAATGATGAAGAACAAGGGCCCGACGGCGGAACTAGACCCCCGCGCGCTGATCCTAGAAGCCTACCGGATGGAGGGGATCGCGCCGGAGGATTGCCGTTCGATCTATTTCGACTGGGCGCTCGGCCTCGATGCGGCGCGCGACATGAAGGCGGACACCGCCGCTCTTCTCTGCCATCACGAACCATCCGAACCGGACCACCCGATGACCGCTGTGCTGCGCGAGGGTCTCGCCAACGCCGACGCCCCGAAACGTCGCGGCGGGCGGCGCAGCCGGGTTTAAGCCTCCGCCAGCGTCGCCAGCACCCGCGCCCAGGACCGCGCGCCCTTGTGGAAGCTGGCGCGCGAGTATTTCTCGTTCGGCGAATGGATGCGGTCGTCGTTTAGGCCGAAGCCGATCAGCATCGACTGCATGCCGAGGATCGACTGGAAGTGGCCGACCACGGGGATCCCGCCGCCGCAGCCGGCGAAGACGGCGTCTTTCGGCCATTCGTCGGAGAGCGCCTGACGGGCGCGGAGAAAGCGGGGGCCGTCGGTCGGCATTGAGATCGCTTTCGAGCCGCCGTGGCTGATCCATTCCGCGGTGCAGTCGGCGGGCAGGAAGCTCTCCACATGCGCTCTGAGCGACGCGCGGATCGCGTCCGGGTCCTGATCGCCGACGAGGCGGCAGGAGATCTTCGCCCGCGCCTCCGCCGGGAGGACGGTCTTGAACCCCTCTCCGGTGTAACCGCCGGTGATCCCGGTGAACTCGCAGGTCGGGCGGGACCAGATCTGCTCGAGCGCGGAATAGCCCTGCTCGCCTGCCGGTTCCGCCAGTCCAACCTCGCCGAGGAAGTCGGTGTGGGAGAAGCCCAGCGCCTCCCAATCGGCCTTCATGTTGTCGCCGATCTCATGGACGCCGTCGTAGAAGCCCGCCAGCGTCACCCGCCCCGTATCGTCATGGAGCGCGCCGAGCGCCTTGGTCAGCACCCGGATCGGGTTCATCGCGGGGCCGCCGTACATGCCGGAATGGAGGTCCCGGTCGGCGGCGTGGATGACCACCTCCTCCGCCACGCCGCCGCGCAGCATGGTGGAGATCGCGGGCGTCTCCGCGTCCCACATGCCGGTGTCGCAGACGAGGGCGAGTTCGGATTTCAGCTCCTCCGCGTTCTCCTTGAGGAAGGGGATGAGGGAGGGGGAGCCGCTTTCCTCCTCCCCTTCGAGGAAGATCGTGACGTTGACGGGGAGCGACCCGGTGACGGCCTTCCACGCGCGGCAGGCTTCGACGAAGGTCATCAGCTGACCCTTGTCGTCGGCGGCGCCGCGGGCGCGGATTTCGGGGCCCTGCGGGCCGTCGGCGATGACGGGTTCGAAGGGCGGCGCGGTCCAGAGGTCGAGCGGGTCGACCGGCTGCACGTCGTAATGGCCGTAAAAGAGGAACTTCGGACCGTCGCCACCCGAATGCGCGACGACCATCGGGTGGCCGGTCGTGTCCCGCACGCTCGCATCGAAGCCGATCGCGGCCAGGTCCGCCGCCGCCCAGTCCGCCGCCTTGCGGCACTCGGCCTTGTAGGCGGGGTCGGTGGAGATGCTCTCCATCCGCAAGAACGTGAACAGCCGCTCTTCGGCGGCGTCGGCGTTGGCGTCGAGATGGGCGAGAACGGCTTCGAGTTGGGACATGAGGGCCTCCGGCAAATCAGGCCGGGACGATGCGCCGCGACGTCACGGGTCGCAAGGGGGTGACTTTCGCACAGAAAGGCTTACGTGCACGTCAAGCAACGTAATTCGGAGAACAGCCCCATGCTCCCCCGCCTCACCGCCCTCGCCTTCGCCGGCGCTTCCGTCGCCGCCGCTTCCGCAGCCGCAGTCGCCACCGTGGCGTTGACCGCCGCGTCGACGGCCAACGCCTCGACCAAAACCGCCGCAAAAGAGGCGCAGCCCGCGCCCGACGCGCCGTTCAAGGCGATCGAAGGCGGCGATGTCAGCCTCGCCGATTTCCGCGGCGGCCCGGTGCTTCTGGTTAACACCGCGTCCATGTGCGGCTTCACCAACCAGTATGACGGGCTTCAGGCGCTTTGGGACGAATACAAGGACGCGGGCCTGACCGTCCTCGCCGTGCCGTCGGACGCGTTCAACCAGGAATACGCCTCCAACGACAAGGTGAAGGAGTTCTGCGAAGTGAACTTCTCCATCACCCTGCCGATGACCGAGATCACCCCCGTCAAAGGCGCCGACGCGCACCCCGTCTATCAGTGGCTGAAGGCGGAGCACGGCTTCGCGCCTCGCTGGAACTTCAACAAGGTGCTGCTCGACGCTGACGGTCGCTTTGTGAAGGCGTGGGGCTCGGGCACCCGTCCGCAGTCGGGCGAGATCACCAGGGCGATCAAGGCGACACTGGCGCAGGCGAGCTGATCGGCAGGGGCTCCATCCGCTAGGGCTCGGGGCGGCTGCGTGCTAGGGTCTTCAAAATGGAGACGCCGATGCGCAGCCCGCCTCTCGCCGCACTGATAGCCCTCGCGGCGACGCCCGCGCTCGCCGCATGCCCGACGAGCGCGGACCTCGCCGACGGCGTCTATGTCGATTTTTCCGACGGCACCTATGTTCGCTACCAGACGATCCAGGAGGATGTGGTCGGCGAGGCGACGATCACGCCGGGCGGGGAGGAGGACTTCTTCTCCGGGCGCTATCGCGGCGTCTTTCTGATGATCGACGCGGGCCTGAAAGACAATCGCCCCGATCGTGAGAGCCTCATCTCCTTCCAACCCGCGAAGGGAGAGCCGGACTGGCCTATCGTCTCGCCGACGATGAACTGGTCCGGAACCGTGATCACGCAGAACGCGGAGGGCGGGTTCATCAACCGGTTTGAGATGAGCGCGGCGGTGACCGGCCAGGATCGCGTCAGTATCTCCGGCTGCGATTACGACGTCGACATCGTGAAGATCGAAGAGGTCTACGAGAACGGCGACGGCGCGTCGGAGCTGCACTACATCCGCGAGATCGGCATAGGCTACGTCGCCGCCGCGGGGCCGGTCGGGGCGCCTTATGAGTTCTTCTACGTCCCGCGCTACATCGGACTGAAGCCGCCGCGTTAGGTCTTGGAACGGTCATCGCCGGGCTTGACCCGATGATCGAGGCGGCGCGCTGATCTGGATGCCTGGATCAGGTCCGGGCATGACGATCATGCTACGCTCCTGTCAGATACCGGATCGCCGCGTCCCGGTCGTGGAGGTAGAGGAGCGTCCTCAGCGCCTCACCCCGTTCCGAGGTAAGTTCCGGATCCTTCTCCAGCACCAGCCGCGCGTCGGCCTGCGCGATGGGGAGGAGCTCCGCATCCGCCTCCAGATCGGCCACCCGAAAGCGCGGCAGGCCCGATTGCGCCGTGCCGAGAAGGTCGCCCGCGCCGCGCAGCTTCAGATCCTCCTCCGCGATGCGGAACCCGTCCTCAGTCTCCCGCAGGATCTTCAGCCGCGCCTCCGCCGTCTCACCGAGGGGCGGCTGATACATCAGGAGGCAGGTGGAGGCGCCGCCGCCCCGCCCAACGCGGCCCCGAAGCTGATGAAGCTGGGCGAGGCCGAAGCTCTCCGCCTGTTCGATCACCATGATCGTCGCCTCCGGCACGTCGACGCCGACCTCGATCACCGTGGTCGCGACCAGCACCTGTTTGGCGCCGGACTGGAAGGCGGCCATCGCCGCGTCCTTCTCCTCGGGCGGCATCTGGCCATGGACGAGCGCGACCGCCTCCTCCCCCAGCGCGTTCGCCAGTTGGACGGCGCGGTCGGTGACGGCGGTGAGATCGGAAAGGTCGCTCTCGTTCACCAAGGGGCAGACCCAGAACGCCCGCCGCCCCTCCGCGATCGCGGATTTCAGGCGCTCAACCACATCATCGTAGCGCGCGCGGCTGACGAGGCGGGTGTCGATCGGCTGGCGGCCCGGCGGTTTCTCATCGAGGACAGAGACGTCCATGTCGCCGTGGCTCGCCAGCGCCAGCGTGCGGGGGATCGGGGTCGCGGTCATCACCAGAACGTCGACGCCCGCGCCCTTATCCGCCAGCTCCATCCGCTGGCGAACGCCGAAACGGTGCTGTTCGTCGACGACGGCGAGGCGAAGGTCGCGGAACTCAACGCCCTTCTGGAAAAGCGCGTGGGTGCCGACCAGAATGTCGATCTCCCCCCCCTCCAGCGCCGCCAGTTTTTTTGTGCGGATCGCGCCCTTATCGCGCCCGGTGAGAATGTCGAGGCGAACGCCCGCCGCTTCCGCCCAGCCCTGCAACCCGGCGTGGTGCTGGCGGGCGAGGATTTCGGTCGGCGCCATCATCGCCCCCTGCCCGCCCGCCTCGACCGCCGCCAGCAGCGCGAGCATCGCGACCAGCGTCTTGCCTGCGCCAACGTCGCCCTGAAGGAGGCGCAGCATCCGCTCCGGGCGCGCCATGTCGGCCGCGATCTCCTCCCCTGCGCGGATCTGGGCGCCGGTGGGCGCGAAGGGCAACGCTTTCAGAAGCTTGGCGCGGAGCGACCCATCGCCTTCGGAGGCGACGCCTCTGCCCCGCCGCAGCTTCGCCCGTGCGAGGGCGAGCGTCAGCGCGTGGGCGAGGATCTCATCATAGGCGAGGCGCTTGCGGGCCGGCGCGGTGTGGGAGAGCGCGCCGCGTCCCTCCGGGTAATGCGCGGCGTTGAGCGCCTGGCGCCAATCCGGCCATCCCTCCCTTTGCTGGAGCGGGCTGTCCATCCAGTTCGGCAACGCCGGAGCGAGGTCCAGCGCTCCGTGGGCCGCCTTGGTCATCGCCTTCTGGCCCAGCCCCGCCACCAACCGGTAGATCGGCTCAAATTCCGGCAGGTGTTCGGCTTCGTCAGGGCGGAGCATGTGGTCGGGATGGGGCATCTGGAGGATGCCGTCGAAAATCTCGATCTTTCCCGAAACGACCCGCCGCTGACCCATAGGCAATTGCTGACGCAGCCAGTCGGAGCGGGCGCGGAAAAAGATCAGCATGAACTCCGCCCCTTCATCCCTGACCCGCACCCGATGCGGGCCGCCGGGAGTGCGGGAGGGAAAGTGCTCCTCCACCAGCACGGGGACGGTGACGACTTCGTCCAGCGGCGCGCCGGCGACGGAGGCGCGGGGGCGGCGGTCGATCACGTTATGCGGCAGCGTGAAGAGGAGATCGCGGGGGCGCGTGATCTCCATCTTCTCATAGAGCTTCTGGGTCTTCGGCCCGACCCCCGGCAGTTTGGCTAGGTCGGTGAAGAGCGGCCAGAGAACTTCGGGGCGACCCGCCATGCTACGATCCGATCAGAGCGAGCCAGGCGTCCTCGCCCATTGTCTCGACCCCCAGATCCTCCGCTTTCTTCAGCTTGGAGCCAGCGCCCGGCCCGGCGACGAGGATGTCCGTGTTCTTGGAGACGGACCCGGCGACCTTGGCGCCCAGCGCTTCGGCGCGCGCCTTGGCCTCGGCGCGCGTCATCCGCTCCAGCGTTCCGGTGAAGACGACGGTTTTGCCGACCACCGGGCTCTCCGTTGCGCGGGCCTCCGGCGCGATCGGGCTCAGATGCGCGACGAGCGCGTCGATCGCGCGGCGTTCGTCCGGGTTGGCGAAGGCGTCTGAGAGTGAGAGCGCCATGATCGGGCCGATCCCGTCCGCGTCGATCAGGTTGGCCCAGGCCGCCTGCGCCTCATCCGACGGCGCGGCCTCCGCCAGCGCCTTGGCGCGCGCGTCGGCCAGCTTGGCGCGGCGTCCTTCGTCAGCTGCGCGCGCGCGCTCGGCATCCGCCGCCTCATCCGCCGCCCGATGGGCGAGCCCGGCGGGGCGAGCGACGTCCAGCGCGTCCGCCATCGCCTCCCATGAACCGTAGTGCCGGGCGAGGTCTTCGGCCGCCACTTCGCCCAGATGCCGGATGCCGAGCGCGAAGATCAGGCGGGCGAGCGCGATTTCCCGCCGCTCCTCGATCGCGCGGAAGAGGTTGGCGGCGGAGGTCTCCCCCCAACCGTCGCGGTTCTTGAGGCGGGTGAGGCCCTTCCCGTCCCGCGCCTCCAGCGTGAAGATGTCGGCGGGCTCGCGGATCGGCAGGGTCTCGTCGGCGTAGAACATCTCGATCTGCTTCGCGCCCAGCCCTTCGATATCGAAGGCGCCGCGAGAGACGAAGTGCTTCAGCTTCTCCACCGCCTGCGCCGGGCAGATCAGCCCGCCCGTGCAACGGCGCACGGCGTCGCCTTCCTCCCGGATCGCCGGGGAGCCGCATTCGGGGCAGGTCTCCGGCATCTGGTAAGGTTCGGCGTCGGCGGGACGGCGCTTCAGATCGACGTCCATCACTTTCGGGATAACGTCGCCCGCGCGGTAGACGGTGACGTGGTCGCCAATGCGAAGGTCCCGCCCCTCCCGGATCGGCTCGCCTTTGGCGCCGCGCCCTGCGATGTAATCCTCATTGTGCAGCGTCGCATTGGAGACGACGACGCCGCCGACTGTGACTGGGCGCAGACGCGCGACGGGGGAGAGGGCGCCGGTGCGGCCGACCTGAATGTCGATCCCCTCCAGAACCGTCTCCGCGATCTCGGCGGGGAACTTGTGGGCGGTCGCCCAGCGCGGAGCGCGGGAGACGAAGCCGAGACGGTCTTGCAGCGCGAGATCGTCCACCTTGTAGACGACGCCGTCGATGTCGTAGCCGAGATCGGCGCGATCGGCGGCGATGCGGTTGTAGTGCGCGATCAGCGCTTCGACGCTCTCGCAGCGGGTGAGCAGCGGGTTCGTCTGAAAACCCAGCGCCGCCAGTCGTTCGACCGCCTTGAACTGCGTCTCCGCCAGCGGCTCGCTCAGGACGCCCCATGAATAGGCGAAGAATTTCAACGGCCTGGCGGCGGTGATCGATGGGTCGAGCTGGCGAAGGCTGCCAGCGGCGGCGTTGCGGGGGTTGGCGAAGATCTTGCCGCCCTCCGCCTCCGCCCGCGCGTTCAAAGCGGCGAAATCGGCGTGGGACATGTAGACCTCGCCCCGCACTTCGACCACGTCGGGCGCGTCGCTGGTCAAGGTCTCTGGGACGTCGGCGATGGTGAGCGCGTTGCGGGTGACGTTCTCCCCCTCCCGCCCGTCGCCGCGCGTAGCCGCGACCGTCAGACGACCCTTCTCATAACGGAGAGACAGCGACAGACCATCGATCTTCGGCTCCGCCACGTAGGCGAGCGGGGCGTCGGCGGCGAGACCGAGAAAGCGCCGGATGCGCCCATCGAACTCGCCAAGCTCCTCATCGGTGAAGACATTGCCGAGGGAGAGCATCGGCGCTTCGTGGCGGACCTTGCCGAACGCCGCCGACGGCGCGGCGCCGACGCGGGCGCTGGGGCTGTCTTCGCGGATCAGCTCCGGAAAGGCCGCTTCGATCGCTTCGTTGCGGCGGCGGAGCGCGTCATAGGCCGCGTCGGTGATCTCCGGCGCGTCATCTTTGTGGTAAGCCTCGTCATGGCGGGCGATTTCAGCCGCGAGGCGCGCCAGCTCCGCCTCGGCTTGCGACGGGGTCAAGGCGTTCGCCGCGATCTCCGACGCTTCGATCGTATCCGACACTTATCGACCTCTCTCCTCCCGCCGCCGGGCCGCTAACGTCGGAGCGCGCGCCCCGCTGGTCAAGGCGGGAAGCGCCTGAGATTGAAAGAGGATCGTCCGGGGGATCGGAAAGCGCTTTAAACGCCGCGCGGCTAAGGGCGGCGCTCAAACCTATTCGCATGGCCGCATCCCCTACGGAGCAGCGGGCATCGCGCGCTGAGCAGCTCTTTGCGCGGCGAGATCCGCATGGATTTCGCCGCGCCAAGCGGGAAGCTTGGCCGCCTCAGGCCATCGCGGGCGATGCCGTCGCGATGGAGGCCGGCTGCGGATCGCGCAGCACGTAGCCGCGGCCCCAGACCGTTTCGATATAGTTGTCGCCGTTGGTGGCGGCGGAGAGCTTCTTGCGGAGCTTGCAGATGAAGACGTCGATGATCTTCAGCTCCGGCTCATCCATGCCGCCGTAGAGATGGTTGAGAAACATCTCTTTCGTCAGCGTGGTGCCCTTGCGCAGGCTCAGAAGCTCCAGCATCTGATATTCCTTGCCGGTCAGGTGGACGGGCCCCGTCTCCGCCTCCACCGTCTTGGCGTCGAGGTTCACCTTGATCTTACCGGTCGCGATGATCGACTGGGCGTGACCCTTCGAGCGGCGCACGATCGCGTGGATACGGGCGATGAGCTCATCACGATTGAAGGGTTTCGTCATGTAGTCGTCCGCGCCGAAGCCAAAGCCCTTCAGCTTGTCGTCGGTCTCGGCAAGCCCCGTCAGGATCAGGATCGGCGTCTCGACCTTCGCGACGCGAAGTGTCTTGAGCACGTCGAAGCCGGACATATCGGGCAGATTAAGGTCGAGAAGAATAAGGTCGTAGTCATAGAGCTTGGCGAGATCGATCCCCTCCTCGCCAAGATCCGTCGCGTAAACGTTGAGGTTGGCCTTCGCCAACATCATCTCGATGCTTCTCGAGGTGGACGGATCGTCTTCAATCATCAATACGCGCATAACGTGTGACTCCCCACTTTTCCGCGTTAAGATTGAATAACGTTGGAGCAGAAGAGTAAACTAAAGATTACTTTGAGACGATTTTTAACGAGTCTTACGCGAATAACGTGTGTCGGCGGAGTCGCACGGCGCGTTCTGCGCCGCGATTGACCTCAGCGCGCAAGTGATTCGCGCCAGCTGGTGAGCTCTTCAGCGCTCAAAGCGTAGCGTTCTCTCGCTTCATCCATGCTCAGAGCGCCGCAATCGATCGCTTTGACCAGCGCCTCTTTCCGGCGCGGCACCCATCGGAGGCCGCCCGGCTCGGGCAAACGCTCCCGAATAGCTTTCAGCTGCGCCGACTGCCGACGCATATCCAGTGAAATGACATCGCCCATAGCGTGTCTCCCCTATCTAACACCGAACCCGACGCCGACGGTGGGCCAAAACCCTTTAGGTTCGGTGAACGCCTGTATCCCTTGAGACGCGAGCGTCGCCGGATTAGATAGCGCGGCATGCTGAAGACCGCCTTAAACAGCCTCGGATTTGCGAAATCCCCAGCCGAGACGCGCGTCGTCGTCGCGATGTCGGGCGGCGTGGACAGCTCCGTCGTGGCCGCGAAGCTCGCGCGAGAAGGTTACGACGTCGTCGGCGTGACGCTTCAGCTTTACGATCACGGCGCCGCGCTTGCCAAAAAGGGCGCCTGCTGCGCGGGCCTCGACATCCATGACGCGCGGCGCGTGGCGGAGGAGATGGGCTTCCCCCACTACGTTCTCGATTACGAAAGCCGGTTCCGCGAGGCGGTGATCGACGAATTCGCCGATCAGTATCTGGCGGGCGCAACGCCGATCCCGTGCGTCCGGTGCAATCAGACGGTGAAGTTCCGCGACCTTCTGGAGACGGCCAAGGATCTCGACGCCGACTGCCTCGCCACCGGCCACTACATCCAGCGGTTCGAAGGCGACCGGGGCGCTGAGCTGCACCGCGCCGCGGACGCCGCGCGCGACCAGTCCTATTTCCTCTTCGCCACGACGCCGGAGCAGCTGGAGTTTTTGCGCTTCCCGCTCGGCCACCTGAAGTCGAAGGACGAGACGCGGGCGCTCGCCGCCGAGTTCGGTCTGCCCGTCGCGGACAAACCGGATAGCCAGGACATCTGCTTCGTCCCGAACGGACGCTACGCCGACGTGATCGAAAAACTGCGCCCGGGCGCGGCGGAACCAGGCGAGATAGTCCATCTCGACGGGCGCGTTATCGGCGAACATCCGGGCGTCATCCACTATACGATCGGCCAGCGACGCGGCCTTGGGATCGGCGGCGGAGAGCCGCTCTACGTCGTCAAACTGGACGCTGAGGCGCGCCGCGTCATCGTCGGCCCGCGCGAGGCGCTGGCGATCCGCGCCGTGCAGGTGAAAGAGATCAACTGGATCGGCGGCGGCGACTTCCGCGATGCGCCGACAGAGGGCTGGGAGGTTGCGGTGAAGGTCCGCTCCACCCGCCCGCCCGTCCCGGCGCGCGTCAAACCAGAGGGCGAAGGCGCAGTCGTCGAGTTGATGACGGCGGAGGAAGGCGTGGCTCCCGGACAGGCCTGCGTTTTCTACGCGTCCGAAGGAAGCCGCGTTCTCGGCGGGGGCTGGATCACCCTCTGATTCGCCTTTCGTTCCGATTGTGGACGCGCGGTCATCCCCTAAACCGCGCATATCTCGTCGTTTAGCCTTCCTAAGCCCACCGCATATAGTGTTCTTAATATGTTCTTAACGTTTGCGCTCAAAATGAGAACATTAAGTTAACAAGAAAGAACAAGTTAGAACGCCAAGACAAGGAAAACGCTGATGAAAACCGCCGCTCGCATGATCCGCCTCGCCGCCGACCGCCCCGCCGAAGCGGCGGAGGACATCATCGGCCTCGCCGCCATCTGCGCGTTGGTTTTCGTCGGTTTCGCCGCCACCGCCTTCGCCTGATCTTTCACCCGGAGACGCCTCGCAGCCCCGTCCGCCCGCCGCCAGAGCCCACATCCCTCGGCTCCATTTGCCCATAGCCGCGCTTGTCCCGCGCGGCCCAAGGCGGCGACAGCTCTCTCACCTCAGGCTGGCCGGACTGCTTAACTGGCGCCGCGATCTCAGGATCGCGGCGTCTTTTTCTTTCTCATCCGCAACTCGATTTCGGCCAAACGCCCGTAGCGCGCTGTATGATCTGAGCGCGGGCCTGAACCGAGAGGACCTTGTCGACGTCGTCGAAGCCTTCGGGCTTCAGCTTCTCCACCTCGTCGATCACGCCTTCCGGCCCGCCCTTGCGGTTCGCCTCCACGATCGCGGCGGTGGGGCCGCGGCGCTTTTTCTCATAAGTCTGAAGCGCCGCCATGGGATGCTCCGCCCCCGCCAGCTGGTCAGCCAGCGCACGAGCGTCGAGGATCGCTTGGCTCGCCCCGTTCGATCCGACCGGATACATCGGATGCGCCGCGTCGCCCATCAGCGTCACGCGCCCGAACGTCCAGCGAGGTAAAGGATCGCGGTCGCACATGGGATATTCCCAGGCCGCTTCCGTCTGGCGGATTAGCGCCTCGATATCGACGCCGGGAACGCGAAAGCGAAGGCCGTAGGGAAGGTAGTCGTTCATCCGCCCCTTACGGGACCAGGAATCCTTTGGCGGCGGCTGGGTCGCGCCATCGGCGACCTTCACGTTGACGACCCAGTTCGTCAGCCTGCGCGGCCCCACCTCGTCCGGCTCGGCGTCGGCGATGGGATAAAGGACGAATTTCGCCCCCATGCCGCCGCCGATGAACATCGTCTCGCCGTCGAGATATTGCGGGAACTCCGTCGCCCCTCGCCACATCATCACGCCATTCCAGCTCGGCCGCCCCTCGCCGGGATAGAGCAGCTTGCGCGCCGCGGAATGGATGCCGTCGGCGGCGATCAGGCAGTCGCCGCGCACCGTGCGGGAGGTCATGCCGTCCTCCGCACCGGTGAAGTGAACCGTCACCCCGCCCTCGTCCTGATCAAAGGCGGCGAGCTTCATCCCAGTGACGACGGCGTCCGGGCCGAGGCGCTCGACGGCCGCATCGTAGAGCACCTTCTGGAACCGCCCGCGATGGATGGAGAATTGCGGCACCGGCGCACCGGCTTGCATGCCGCGCAGCTCGGACCAGACCTTCTGGCCGAAACGGTTGAGATAGATCAGCTCTCGCGTGCGGATGCCCGTCCGGTCCAGGACGGGAAGGAGGCCGAGCAGATCCAACTCCTTGATCGCGTGGGGCAGCGTGTTGATGCCGACCCCGATTTCGCGCACCTCGCTCGCCTGTTCGTAGAGGCGGACGGGCACGCCGCGCTGGTGGAGCATGAGCGCGAGCGTCAGCCCGCCGATCCCCGCCCCCGCGACGATCACGCCTTGGGACGGCTGTCTCATTCTTCCTCCGGCGGCGGCAGGAAGTCGACCTCATGGGCGGCGGAGACGGCGACGACCTCCGCCGGGTCGGCCTCGCCCATTTGATGGAGGCGCCAGAAGAGATCGTAAAGGCGACGGGCGGGCGACACCCAGAAAAGGCACTTCACAGGGCGATCCGATTTGGAGAACAGCCCGTGGGGAATGCCCCGCGGCAGGCGGATCAGATCGCCCGCTTCGGCGAAGGTCGGCTCCCCGTCCAGAAGCAGGTCGAGCCGCCCCTCCAACATATAAACAAACTCGTCCTGCGTCGGGTGGATATGGGGCGGGACCATCGTGCCGGGCGGCAGGGTCGCGTGCCAGGAGAACGCCGCGTCCGACAGCGATTTCGGGATGTAGGTCTGGCCCAGAATGTTCCAGGCGATCCCGTCCATCCCGTCGCCCGCTTTGGTGATCCCCGCCGGCATCCCGTCCATCTTCGCGCCCTCCCGTTTCGGCGACGATGGCGCAGGACGCGCGGACGGGCAAGCGGTCGAAGCACGCGATAGTCGCTCGTTTGGCGAGCAACCTACCCGAACGGCTCGCCGAACCGGACTTAAGCAGGAAGTTAACAGATCCCTAAATCCTCTAGTTTTCCGGCATTCTAGAAGTCCGGCATGCCGGAAAACTGGAACCTTCGAAACGTAGGCTCGTTCGACCGCAGCGAAGCGAGCGATCGGCGCTGATGCGGGTGCGCGCCAGAGGCCGCTTCGCAATGCGAAGACTGTCGAAAAGGAAGAGGTTCTGGCGCGGCGAGCCGCTTACTCAGGCGGGCTCGGGCCCTGTGTTGATCCGATCGAAATCGCCCTCGGCCCACGCCACCACTTTCGGGTTCATCACCGCGAACCAAAGCGGCGGGATGAAGGCCAGCACGAAGCACCCCGGATAACCGGAGGGAAGGCGCGGCAACTCGTCGAAGTTCCTGAGCGCCTGATAGGGTCGCATCGGGTTCGCGTGGTGATCCGAGTGCCGCTGCAGATGGAAGAGAAGAAGGTTGGAGAAGATGTGGTTGGTGTTCCAGGAATGCTTCGGCTGGCAGGGCTCATACTTGCCGTTCGGCAGCTTCGCCCGCTTCAGGCCGTAGTGCTCCACATAGTTCGCCAGCGTCAGCTGCTGCCAGCTGTAGAAGTTATGGACCAGAAGAAACGGGATCGCGATCCAGCCGAGATAGGCGATCACGACGAGCCCGATCACGACTGAGACGGCGTAGCACTGCAGCGCCTCATTGCGCCAATGCCAGAAGGATCGTCCGCGCTTTTCCAACCGCTCCCGCTCGATACGAAGGCCGCGGCGAACGCCCTCCGGGATCTCCCGCATCATGAAGGCGTAGAGGCTTTCGTCATAACGTGAGGAGGCGCTGTCCTCCGGCGTCGCGACGTGGATGTGGTGGCCGTTGTTATGCTCCGCCGTGAAATGGCCGTACCAGGACAGGCCGTTGATCAGCTTGGCGGAGAGCCGCTCCCAGGCGCCGGTCTTGTGACCAAGTTCGTGCCCCACGGTGAGCGAGGTGCCGGAAATGACGCCTGCGCTGATGGTGACCAGCACCTGCGCCCAGAACGGCAGGTCAACCGTGGCGAGGAACCAGACCGACATTGCGAACGAAGCGAAGTAGCAGGCGACGGACACATGGAGGAGACGGGTGTAGAACCGATCCTCGGCCAGTTGGTTCACGACTTCTTCAGGCGGGTTGTGCGTATCCTCGCCCATGATGACGTCGACAAGCGGGATGAAGCCGTAGGCGAAGAGCAGCGGCCCCCAGACCCAAAGGACCGACTGGTTCGTCGCGAAATACGCGCCATAGAAGACGAAGGGCAGCAGCGCCGGCACGAAGGACAGGACCCAGAGCCAGCGCTTCTCGTCCTTCCACTCGACGCGGTCGCCGTCAGTCGTTTGCGCTATGAAAATCATCGCCTACGTCCTCCCACGGCGGACGATAAGCGACCGTCGCGGCGGCGCAAAGCGCGACGCAGGGGAATGTGATCAGCGGTTGGCGCCGGGCACCCAGAGGACGTCGCCCTCGCCATTGGCGTTCGCGGCGCGGGAGGCGACGAAGAACCAGTCGGAGAGACGGTTAAGGTATTTCAACGAAGCTTCGTTCACCTCCTCCAGTGTCGCCAGCTCCGTCGCCAGACGCTCGGCGCGGCGGCAGGTGGTGCGGCAAAGGTGGAGGTTGGCGGAGAGCGCGGAGCCGCCGGGCAGAACGAAGGAGCGGAGCGGGGAGAGATCCTCGTTCATCGCGTCGATCTCCGCCTCCAGCCGCTCAACCTGGCTCATGGCCATGCGGAGCGGCGGGTACTCGGCCTCTGCGTCCTTCGCCATGTCGGGGCGGCAAAGGTCCGCGCCGAGATCGAAGAGATCGTTCTGGATGCGCGAGAGCGCGGCGTCCATCTCCCCCTCCGCATGGAGGCGGGCGAGGCCGACGCAGGCGTTCGTCTCGTCCGTCGTGCCGTAGGCGGTGACGCGGGCGGAGTGCTTCGCGACGCGGGAGCCGTCGCCAAGCGCGGTGCCGCCGTCGTCGCCGGTGCGGGTGTAGATCTTGTTCAGGACGACCATGCGCTCAGCTCCCGGATTGCGCGAAGAGAACGGCGAGCAGGATCAGCACGACCGCGACCGCCTGGGCGGCGATGCGCACGCGCATGATCTTGTTCGAGTACTTGCGGTTGAACTCTCCCCCGCGCGAGAAGGAGAAGATGCCGAACAGAAGGACGGCGAGGACCGCGAAGCAGGCGATGATCGCCGCGATGAAGAAGAAATATGACATGGCCGGGCACATAGCGCGCCGTATGGCGGCGCGCCAGTCGGCTTCGTCAGCTTTCGGCGACGAGATGGCGCGCCAGCGCTTCGTTCATCGCTTCGAAGTCGGCGCGGAAGGCTTCGACGTCCATGAACCAGAGCGCGACGCCCGAGAAGCGTTCGCCATGGGTGAGGCGCGTTCCGCCCTCCGCCGCTTCCAGAATGAAGTAGTGCTCCCCGTCGAAGACGCCGGGGATCGGCGCGGACCCGAGCCAGCGGAGTTCCCGCCCCGGATCGGCGACCAGGACTTCCGGCGCGAAGGTCATCGGGTCGCTCCCTGCCGGATCGACTGTGATCGTTAGCGTCTCTCCGACCAGCGCCTCGCCTGAAAAAGCGGTGATAAACGGGTTCCAATCGGGATAGGCGGCTCCGTCGGTCAGCGCGGCGAAGGCGGCGGCCGGCGATCCGGGGAGAACGGTGGAGGTGACGATCTCCTCCTCCGGCGCGAATGCGCATCCTGCGGCGGCCAAGGCCAAAGCGCTGAAGATGATGGTTTTCATGATGCGGTCTCCTGTCTCTGCACTCGCGCGGTCGCCGCGCTGCTGACGAGAAGATCGGAGAGAACCTTCCATAATCAAATTGACTATCTTCAAACTCTAAACATACGAATTTGTATGAACCATCCTATCGACTGGACCCTCTGGCGCAGTTTCCTCGCGGTGGCGGAGGAAGGCGGGCTTAGTCAGGCGGCGCGCGCGCTCGGGCTTACGCAGCCGACAGTCGGGCGGCATATCGACCAGCTGGAGGCGGCGCTCGGCGGGGCGCTCTTCACCCGCTCGCGGGCCGGGATGGCCCCGACGGCGCGGGCCCGCGCGCTGATCCCCGAGGCCGCGGCGATGGCCTCATCTGCGAAGGCGCTCGCGCGGACCGGGCGGGGCGATCCGGAGGCGGCGCGGGGCGTCGTTCGCATTTCAGCCAGCGAGGTCGTGGGGACGGAGGTCCTGCCAGCAGCGCTCGCCGCCTATCGGCGCGACTGGCCAGGGGTGGAGATCGAGCTTTCGCTCACCAACGCCCCGGAAGACCTTTTGAACCGGGCCGTCGATATCGCGATCCGCATGGTCCGGCCGACGCAGCAGCGCCTGATCGCGAAGCGGATCGGCGCAGCGGGCGGCGGGCTCTACGCGGCGAAGTCGTACATCGCGCATCGCGGCGCGCCAGAGACGCTCGAAGAACTCAAACGCCACGACCTCGTAGGCGCCGACGATCCCGCCTTCGCCGCGATGATCGGAGACCGGCGCCTCGTCGCGGACGACTTCGCGATCCGCGCTTCAAGCGACGCGGCGCAGATGGCGTTGATCCGGGCGGGACTGGGGATCGGAGCGGCGCAGCATGCGATCGCCCGCGCCGATCCGGAACTGGAACGCGTGCTGCCGGATATCGAAGCCTTCAGCCTCGACGTCTGGCTGGCGATGCACGGAGGGCTGAAAGCGGACCGCATCGTGCGCTCCGCCTTCGACCATCTGGCCGCGACCCTCTACAGGCCGAGCGAGCGATAGCTGTCGGCGACCCGGCTGATGGAGACGAGGTAGGCGGCGGTCCGAAGGTCCGTCACGTCGTCCCGCTCGCGCCAGATCTCCGCCATGGACTGATAGGCCCCGCGCATCGTGTCTTCGAGACCGGAGCGCACCAGCGTCAGCTCATCCGCGCCCTTGAGATACTTGTCCTCAAAGGTCGGCGAGACATCCTTCCCGGTCAGACGCTCCAGCTCTTCGATCAGGAGGCGATGGCGCGCCTCCTCCTGTCGCCGCTGCATCCGGCCGAAGCGGATATGGGATAGGTTCTTGACCCATTCGAAATAGGACACCGTCACGCCGCCCGCGTTGGCGTACATGTCGGGGATGATCACGCAGCCCTTGCGCCGCAGGATCTCGTCCGCCCCCGCCGTGACGGGGCCGTTCGCCGCCTCGATGATCAGCGGGGCCTGAATGCGCTCGACATTGGAGAGGTTGATGATCCCTTCGAACGCGGCGGGGATGAGGATGTCGCAGGCGTGCTCCATGACGGAGGCGCCGTCGGCGACATAATCCGCGCCGGGGAAGCCGCGCACGCCGCCAGTCTCCATCAGGTGCTGCTTCACGCGCTCAACCGGCAGGCCCGCTTCGTCGATGATCGCGCCGTCGCGTTCGATGATCCCGACGACCTTGCAGCCGTCCTCCTCCTCCAGGAACTTGGCGGCGTGATAGCCCACATTGCCGAGGCCCTGAACGACGACGCGCTTGCCGTCGAGCGTTCCGCTCATGCCGGATTTCGCGACGTCGTCGGGATGCCGGAAGTACTCCTGCAGCGCGTATTGCACGCCCCTGCCCGTCGCCTCCACGCGCCCGGCGATGCCGCCCGCGTTGCGCGGCTTGCCGGTGACGCAGGCGCGGGCGTCGATCTCGGTGGTGTTCATGCGGGCGAACTGATCGGCGATCCACGCCATCTCCCGCTCGCCCGTGCCCATGTCGGGCGCGGGCACGTTCTGGGATGGGTTGATCAGGTCGCGCTTGATCAGCTCATAGGCGAAGCGGCGCGTGATCCGCTCCAGCTCATCCGGCTCCCACTCGCGCGGATCGATGCAGAGCCCACCCTTAGAGCCGCCGAACGGCGTCTCCACCAGCGCGCATTTGTAGGTCATGAGCGCCGCGAGCGCTTCGACCTCGTCCTGATTGACGTTGCCGGCGTAGCGGATGCCGCCCTTCACTGGCTCCATATGCTCCGAATGCACCGACCGGTAGCCAGTGAAGGTGTGCATGCGCCCGCGAAGTTTCACGCCGAAGCGGACGGTGTAGGTGGAGTTGCAGACCCTGATCTTCTCCTCCAGCCCGGGGGAGAGATCCATCAGCGCTACGGCGCGGTTGAACATGAGGTCTACGGATTGCCGGAAGCTCGGCTCAGCGGTGTTTTGCATAGCCCTGTTGGCCTTCGCATCTATTTTCATTGCGCATCCCCATTGCGATCGCCGGGTAGACGCCCGGCTTCGCCTGATGCTTAACGCTACGTTAGTCGCCAAATGGTGAAGGCGTGAAGGCGAAATCCGTAAATTTCGATGACTTCTGAAATCACGGAAGGCGGCGGCGCGCGGCCGACGAAATCGTCTCTCGAACGCTGCAATATCTAGTTCGCCAGCGAACTAGAGGATTCAAGGGATCGTTTGCCGGAAGGCCCAAAGCGCGCGGCGGGCCGCCGTTCGGCGCGCTTAGCCCGCGATCCGCATGAGGTATTTGCCATATTCCGTCTTCGTCAGCGGCTCCGCCAGGGCGCGGAGAGCCGGAGCGTCGATCCAGCCCTGTTCGAAGGCGATTTCTTCGGGGCAGCCGATCTTGAGCCCCTGACGCCGCTCGATCGTGCGGACGAACTCCGCCGCCTCGATCAGGCTGTCATGGGTGCCGGTGTCGAGCCAGGCGTAGCCCCGGCCCATCCGCTCCACGCTCAGCGTTCCTTCGTCGAGATAGGTCTCCAGCACGGAGACGATCTCCAGCTCCCCCCGTTCGGAGGGCTGAACGCCAGCGGCGCGGCGCGGGGCCTCTCCGTCGAGGAAATAGAGGCCCGTCACGGCGTAACGCGATTTCGGCTGGCTGGGCTTCTCGACGATGGAGAGGGCGCGGCCCTGATCGTCGAAATCCACGACGCCGTAGCGCTCCGGGTCCGCCACGCGGTAGCCGAAGACGGCGCCGCCGCTCTCCTGCGCGTTAGCGCGCGCCAGCAGGTTCTGCATGTCCGCGCCGTAAAAGATATTGTCGCCGAGGACCATCACCGACGGCGCGCCCGCGAGGAACGCCTCCGCCAGAAGGTAGGCTTGCGCCAGCCCGTCCGGCTTCGGCTGCACGATGTACTCGAACCGCATTCCCCATTTGGCGCCGTCGCCGAGGAGGCGTTTGAACTGCTCCTGATCATGGGGGGTGGTGATGATCGCGACCTCCCGCACCCCGGTCAGCATCAGAACCGAGAGGGGATAGTAGATCATCGGCTTGTCGTAGACCGGCAGAAGCTGCTTGGAGACGCTCAGCGTCAGCGGATGCAGGCGCGTGCCGGAGCCGCCCGCCAGAATGATGCCCTTGCGCGTCATGCCCTCACCTCTTCGATCACGTCTTTCAGATGCGCCCGCCAGTCGGGGCGCTTCACGCCGAACACCCGCTCGATCCGACCGCAGTCGAGGCGGGAGTTGAGCGGGCGCTGCGCCGGCGTGGGATAGTCGGAGGTCGGGATCGGCGCCGCCTCCGTCGCCAGCCCGGCCTCCGCGAAGATCGCTTCGGCGAAACCGCGCCAGCTGACGTCCGGCGCGCCCGCGAAATGATAGACGCCGCTTTCGCCTCGGCCTTGGGATAGCGCCTCCGCCACCGTCAGACAGGCGTCGGCGATGGCGGCGGCGGGGGTGGGGCCGCCGATCTGGTCGTCGACGATCGTCAGGCGGTCCCGCTCCGCCCCGAGGCGCAGCATGGTCTTCACGAAATTCGCGCCATGGGCGGAGAAGACCCATGAGGTGCGGAGGATCGCATGGGCGCCCTTCGCGCCGCGCACGCCGTCCTCCCCCGCAAGCTTGGTCCAGCCATATGCGCCTAGAGGCGCGGTCAACGCGGTCTCATCGCGAGGCGCGTCGCCCGCGCCGTCGAAGACGTAGTCGGTGGAGATGTGAACGAGGGGAACCCCCTTAGCCGCCGCAGCCGCGGCCATGGCGGCGGGCGCTTCGCCGTTGACGACGGCGGCGGTCGCCTCGTCGCTCTCCGCCTTGTCGACGGCGGTGTAGGCGGCGGCGTTCAGGATGGCGTCGGCGTCGCTGGCCGCGATGCGCGCGGCGCAGGCGTCGGGGTCGGTCAGGTCCGCTTCGGCGCGGCCGAGCGCGATGACCTCGCGCCCCGACGCTCGGCGCGACACCTCGCGCGCGACCTGTCCCGTCGCTCCGAACATCAGGATCTTCACGCGGCGCCTCGACGGACCTGCGCGGCCTCGACCAGCGGCCCCCACCAGTCTTCGCGGGATAGATACCAGTCGACCGTGTGCGCCAAGCCTTGCTTCAGCGTCAGCTTCGGCGCCCAACCCAGTTCGGCGGCGACTTTCGAGCCGTCGATGGCGTAGCGGAAGTCATGGCCGGGCCGGTCGGTGACGAACTCTATCAGCCGCTCATGCGGCCCGGCGTCGGGCCGCCGCTCATCCATCAGCGCGCAGATCGAACGGACGAGGTCGATGTTCCGCGCCTCCGCGTTGCCGCCGATGTTGTAGGTCTCACCCACGACGCCGGTGGCGATCACCAGCAGAAGCGCCTCCGCATGCTCTTCGACGAAGAGCCAGTCGCGCACGTTCTCGCCCTTGCCGTAGACCGGCAGCGGACGCCCGGCGAGCGCGTTGAGGATCGTCACCGGGAGGAGTTTTTCGGGGAACTGATAAGGCCCGTAATTGTTCGAGGTATTGGAGACGATGACGGGCAGCCCATAGGTCTCCGCCCACGCCCGCGCCAGATGGTCGGAACCCGCCTTCGATGCCGAATAAGGAGAGTTCGGCGCGTAAGGCGATGTCTCCGTGAACATGCCCGTCTCGCCGAGCGATCCAAACACTTCGTCGGTGGAGACGTGGTGGAAGCGGAACGCCTCCCGCGCCGCGCCGGCGAGGCCGGACCAGTAATCGCGCGCCGCCTCCAGCATGGTGAAGGTGCCGACCACATTGGTATGGATGAAGGCGGCGGGACCGTCGATGGAGCGGTCCACGTGGCTTTCCGCCGCCAGATGCATCACCGCGTCAGGGCGATGCGCGGCGAAAACGGCCTTCATCGCATCCGCATCGCAGATATCCGCCTGAACGAAGGCGTAGCGGGCGTCGTCGGCGACGTCTGCCACGTTCGCAGGGTTGGCGGCGTAGGTCAGCTTGTCGACATTGACCACCGAATGCCCGTCCGCGATCGCGCGCCGGACGACGGCGGAGCCGATGAAGCCGCAACCGCCGGTGATGAGGAGCTTCATGCCGTCACCTCCGCGAAGGGATTGGTCCAGTCGGCGAAGGCGGGGGCCGCCCGATCCTTGTCGGAAAGCAGGATCTGCTCGCGCGGCACCATCCAGTCGACGGCGAGATCCGGATCATCGAAACGGACGGAGCCGTCGGCCTCCGCGCTGTAATGTGCGTCGACCTTGTAGATGACCTCGGTATTCGGCTCGAGCGTCAGGAACCCATGGAGGAAGCCGCGCGGGACGAGCAATTGCTCTCCCGCCGAAGCCGTCAGCTCCACCGCCACCCAGCGCTTGTAGGTTGGCGAAGACGGACGAACGTCCACCGCCACGTCGAGAACCCGCCCGCGCGCCACGCGCACCAGCTTGGTCTGCGCGAAAGGCGGGGCCTGATAATGGAGACCCCGGAGCGTGTAGGTCTCCACCGAGAGCGAATGGTTGTCCTGCACGAAATCAAAGGAGAGCCCCGCCGCCCCCATCGCGGCGGCGTTCCAGGTTTCCGAGAACCACCCGCGCGCGTCGCCGAAGCGGCGCGGGATGATCAGTTTCACGTCTTCAATGGCTGTCGCTTCAATCTGCATATGGCGCTTTCCCACAATCGCCCCAAGAACACGCGGACAGCTGGCGTCCGCGCGGGGGTATTACCCGCCTCGCCCTGCGATGGCCAGTTAGGATCGTCACATTGCGCAGCGCCCCGGTAGGGCGTAATCGGAGCGGGAAAGAGAGGTTCGCCATGCTGTCCGTCCTGACGCCGTCGCCCAACGATCCCATCCTGCAGCTTGCCGTCGATTTCCGCGCCGACCCGCGCGCGAACAAGCTCGATCTGGGCGTCGGCGTCTATAAGGACGCTTCCGGCGAGACGGTGATCCCGGAGGCGGTGAAGGCGGCCGAGGCGAAGATCCTCGATGAGCAGCGGACGAAATCCTATGTCGGCCTGCTCGGCGATGTGGAGTTCAACTGCGCGATGACCGGCCTCGTCCTCGGCGACGCCGGGCCCGCCGACCGGCTCGCGGCGATCCAGACGCCGGGGGGCGGCGGCGCGCTCTGGATTCTGATGAGCCTCGCCGCGAAGGCCTCGCCTGGGGCGACGCTCTGGGTCTCCTCCCCCACCTGGGGCAACCACAAGGCCATCGCTGCCCATTGCGGGCTGACGGTGAAGGAATACGCCTACTTCAACCACGCGACCCGCAAGGTCGAGTTCGAGAAGATGGCCGCCGACCTGAAGGCGGCCGGGCCGGGCGACATCGTCCTCCTTCACGGCTGCTGCCATAACCCCACCGGCGCCAACCTGACCGAAGCGGACTGGGCGGTTCTGACCGACATGGCGCTGGCGCAGGGCTTCACCCCGCTGATCGACATCGCCTATCAAGGCTTCGGCGACGGGCTGGCGGAAGACGCCGCCGGTCTGCGCCACATGGCGGCGCGGGTTCCGGAGATGCTGGTCGCCGCCTCCTGCTCAAAGAATTTCGCGCTCTACCGGGACCGCACCGGCTGCGCGATGGTCATCACGGAGAACGCGGCGGCGCGCGAGGCGGTGGAGGCGAACCTGAAGACGCTGATGCGCGTCTCGATCTCCATGCCCCCCGACCACGGCGCCGCCATCGTGAGGGAGATCCTCACCGGCGTCGCGCTTCGCGAAGTGTGGGAGACGGAGTTGACCGACATGCGCGAGCGGATGCTGAGCCTGCGCGCCTCCCTCGCCGCCGCGCTGCGGGAACGGACGAATTCAGACCGGTTCGACTTCATCGCGGAGCATCGGGGGATGTTCTCCCTCCTCGGGGCGACGCCGGATCAGGTGGCGGCGCTGAAAGACACGCACGGGATCTACATCATCGGCGACAGCCGGATGAACGTGGCGGGGCTGAAGGAGGACAGGATCGACGAAGTCGCCGCCGCCTTCGCCGCCGTGGGGATGTAGTCGGCGCGCGGACCTGACGAGCGCGCGAGCGCGGTTTCGCTATCCCTCAGATCGGACTATCTGCATCCGCATGGCAAAGACCCAAATCAACCCGATCCTGAAGCTCGTCCTCGAATTCGGACCGCTCGCGATCTTCTTCCTCACCTACCGCGCTTATGCGGAGGAAGATGTGATCATTTTCGGGGAAGCGTATCGCGGCGTCGTCGTTGCGACCATCGCCTTCATCCCCGCGATCCTCTTCACGCTCGGCGTCTCATGGGGCATGACGCGGGAGATCCCGCGCATGGCGGCGGTGACGGCGGTGGTGGTCGTGGTTTTCGGCGGGCTGACGATCTGGCTGAACGACGCGACCTTCATCAAGATGAAGCCCACCATCGTTAACGGCCTCTTCGCCGCAGCGCTCGGCTGGGGGCTGATGCGCGGGAAATCCTATTTGAAGCTCCTGGTGAGCGAGGTCATCCCGCTGACCGATGAAGGCTGGATGATCTTCACCAAGCGCTGGGTGCTCTTTTTCATCTTCATGGCCATCCTGAACGAGATCGTCTGGCGCAGCCAGACGGAGGCGTTCTGGGTGAACTTCAAGACCTTCGGCAGCCCGATCGTGACTTTCGCCTTCATGATGTCGCAGGTGGGGCTTCTCTCGCGCTACGCGCCGCCGGAGGAAAAGGGCTAGCTCGGCTTAAAACACGCGAGCGCCCCACAGTCGCTGTTACGTAAGCGTTGAGCCGCGCGAGGGGGAAACGTCAGTTCCGCGAAAGCATTCGCGATCATCGCCGCATTCGTCTGCCAACGGTCTCGGCACGGGCCATCTCATCCAACGCACCGGCTGGCGGCCTCAGTGAGGATTGCGAGATCTGGGGCTAGTACTGCATCGGCGCGAGGAGCGTTTGCTCAAAATAGTCGCGAACCGACGAGACCGGGTTAGAGAGCTCAACGCCTTTGCGCCACGCCAGCCCGACATCCATTGACGGAATTTCATGATCCGTCGACGCCGTGCCGATCCGTTTCCCTTCAAGGGACCACGGCCGGTAAACCATGTCGGAGAGGATCGTCACGCCCTGACCGTTCGCCACCATCGACCGCACCGCCTCAACCGACGACGTGCGCAGCGTGACGCTGGGAAGATACGGGCTCTGGCTCCAGTACCGCATCGTCGTATGGGCCGCTTCGTCGACCGTGAGCATGATGTAGTCTTCGCGCGCGACCTCTTCGAAAGTGGCGCGACCCCGGCGAATGAACTCATGTCCGTTCGCGGCCCATAGGCGCCGGGGCGAGCGGAGCAGGGTCTTCGATTCCAGCTCGGGATTGGCGAGGTTCGAGGTCAGCACGACCGCGAGGTCGAAGCGGTTCGAGAGCAGCCCTTCTTCGATGCTTTCGCGGTTTAGCTCCGTGATCTGTATCTTGAGATTGGGCAGCAACTGGGCGAGGCGATCGAGGTGCGGCGGTAGAAAGTAGCCGATGACCGTGTACGTCGCGGCGATCGAAATCGTCCCCGACACCGGCGATCGTTTGTAGGCGGCGCGGCGCGCCTGATCGAGCTTCTCCAGGATCTCCCGCGCGGACGCGAGAAAGTCCCGCCCAGCCTCCGTCATCTCCATTCCCTGGGACGAACGGCTGAAAAGGGGAACGTCGAGTTCCGCCTCCAGTTCCTTGATCGCGGAGGTGACTGCCGACTGCGAAATCGACAGCTGCGTGGCGGCGCGGCTGACCTGACCGGACTCGGCCGTTGCGACGAAGAATTTCAGGTGACGAAAGTTCATGCGAAGAGACCATCTGATCTTGTCTACATCCATTATCGAAAAATCAGATGGCTGTCAGCCGATTTTCTTCAAACGTTTACGCAAGTGGCGACAGGTCACGCGGCGCGGACGATGCACATTATCTGATTTACTGATATAGCAGAATTTAAAATAAAAATTATACATACCATTCCAACGCGCCACCATTCCTTGACGAAACGTCAAAGGACGAACCGGATGCGCGACATCATCGATCTCAACTGCGACATGGGCGAAGGGTTCGGCCAATGGACGCTGAGCGACGCCCCTGATGCGGAGATTATGGCGCTGATCAGCTCGGCCAATGTGGCGGCGGGATTTCACGCGGGCGATCCGAACATTATGGACCGGACGGCGCGGCTCGCGAAGGAGCATGGCGTCGGATTTGGCGCGCATCCCGGCTACGGCGACATCCAGGGCTTCGGGCGGCGCAGCATCAAAGCCTCGCCCGAAGAGCTGGTGAACGACATCCTCTATCAGGTCGGCGCGATCCGGGAGTTCGGACGCCGCCACGGCGTGCCGCTTCAGCATGTGAAGCCTCACGGCGCTCTCTATATGGACGCGGCCGCGAACGATGAGTTGTCGCGCCAGATCATCGACGCTCTTTCGCAGTCGGGCGGCGATGCGATCCTTTTCTGCATGGAGGCCTCGCGCACCTACGAGATCGCCCGGAACGTCGACTATCCGGTGGTGCGGGAGTTCTACGCCGACCGCGACTACGACCGTTCCGGCTCGATCGTCTTCACCCGGCACGTCGGCAGGCCGGACCCGAAAGCGATCGCCGACAAATGCGTGAAGGCCTGCAAGACCGGAAAGGTCACGACCGTCGACGGCGAAGAGATCGAAATCGGGTTCGAGTCGATCTGCTTTCACTCCGACACGCCCGGCGCAATCGACATGGGCGAAGCGATCCGCGCCGGCCTGACCGAGGCGGGCGTGACCATCGCCTCCGCCGCGACCGTGCTCGCGCGCACCAGCTAAAGTGAAAGGGAGCCAAGACATGGCCGATATCCAATCCCCCCTTCCCGGCACGTTCTACCACAAGCCGTCGCCTGAGGAGCCGCCGTTCAAGTCGCCCGGCGACGCGGTGGCGGTCGGCGACGTGATCGGCCTGATCGAGGTGATGAAGACCTTCATCGAAGTGAAGGCGGAGGCTGCGGGAACCTTCGGCTGCTACGTCGCCGACAACGAAGGCCCGGTCACCGCCGGCGCCGTCCTCGCCACGCTGGACGGCTAAGATGGCGATCAAGCGCCTCTTCATCGCGAACCGCGGCGAGATCGCGGTGCGGATCATCCGCGCCGCGGAAGGGCTCGGGATCGAGACGGTTCAGGGCCATTCCGACGCCGACGCCGACATGCTCGCGGTCAAGCTGGCGACCCGCTCCGTTCGCCTTGGCCCGGCGCCGTCGAAAGACAGCTATCTCAACATCGACGCCGTCATGGCGGCCATCGCCGAAAGCGGCGCGGACGCTGTGCATCCCGGTTACGGGTTCCTCTCTGAAAGCCCCGAATTCGCGCGGCGGGTCGAGGCGGCGGGCGTGACCTTCGTCGGGCCCAGCGCGGCGACGATCGAACGGATGGGCGACAAGGTCGAAGCGCGCAAGGCGGCGGAAGCGGCTGGCGTTCCGGTCGTTCCCGGCTCCAAGGGCCGGATCGAAACCGTGGACGACGCCGCGTCGGTGGCGGCGGACGTCGGCTATCCGGTGATGATCAAGGCCGCGGCTGGCGGCGGCGGGCGCGGCATCCGCGTCGCCGACACTGAGGAAGAGCTCCGTAAGCTCGCCCCGCAGGCGCAGCAGGAGGCCGAGGCGGCCTTCGGCGATGGCGGGCTTTACCTAGAACGCGCCGTGCGCTCCCCCCGCCATATCGAAGTGCAGATCCTCGGCGACGGCGTCGATGCGGTGCACTGCTATGAGCGCGAATGCTCGCTCCAGCGCCGCCGCCAGAAGGTGTGGGAGGAAGCTGGCGCCATGTGCCTCGACGACGCGACCCGCGAGGCCCTCTGCGCCTCCGCCGTCGCGCTGGCGAAGAACGTCGCCTATCGCGGGGCGGGGACGCTGGAATATCTCTACGACGAAGCCTCTGGCGAGTTCTTCTTCATCGAGATGAACACCCGCATTCAGGTCGAACATCCGGTGACGGAGATGATCACCGGCGTCGATCTGGTGCAGGAGATGATCAGCGTTTGCGGCGGCGCGCCCCTGAGCGTGAAGCAGAGCGATATCCGCCGCGACGGTCACAGCATCGAAGTCCGCGTCAACGCCGAAGACCCGCATATGCAGTTCCTGCCCTGGCCCGGCGCGCTCCAGTCCATGCGCATTCCGATGGGGGAAGGCATCCGCTTCGATCACTTCCTTTACGAAGGCTACCAGATCCCGCCTTTCTACGACTCGCTCCTCGGCAAGGTGATCGTGCACGCGGCCGACCGCGAAGCGGCGATCGACAAGCTGAAAGACGCGCTCGGTCAGATCGAGCTAACGGGCCTCAAGACCACCATCCCGCTCCACATCGCGCTCGCCGACGATCCGGACGTGCGCGCCGGCGCCTTCCACACCCAGTGGCTCGAACCCTGGCTGGAGGCGGGCGCCCTCACCCCCAAGCAAGGAGGCGCTTCGTGAAGACGCGATACACGTTCGGCGGCGACGAACACATCTATGTCGAGATGGACGAGGAAATGTCCCTCGACGCTTTCTTCAAGTCGCTCTCCATGTCCAACGCGGTCCGCGCAGCGGACATCCCCGGCGTGACGGAGGTTTGCCCGGCCAACGCCTCCTTCCAGGTGAAGTTCGACCCGGACGTCACCCATCCGGACGAGATGCTCGCCCGGATCAAGGAGCTGGAGAGCCAGGCGGAGACCGCCGAGAAACGGATGACGACGCGGATCATCGAGATCCCCGTCTTCTATCAGGACCCCTGGACCCATGATTGCGTGATGCGCTTTCGCGAGCGTCATCAGGACCCGTCGGGCACCGATCTCGACTACGCGGCGCGGATCAACGGCTACGACAGCGTGGAGGCGTTCATCGAGGCGCATCATTCGCAGCCGTGGTTCGTATCCATGGTCGGGTTCGTCGCGGGGCTGCCGTTCCTCTACCAGCTGGTGGAGCGCGAAAAGCAGCTCGAGGTGCCGAAATACCTGAGGCCGCGCACCGACACGCCGAAGCTGACGGTCGGTTACGGCGGCTGCTTCTCCTGCATCTACTCGGTGCGGGGCGCGGGCGGCTACCAGATGTTCGGCATCACCCCGATGCCGATCTACGACCCGGAGCAGAAGGCCAGTTACCTCAAGGACTTCATGGTCTTCTTCAAGCCCGGCGACATCGTGAAGTGGAAGCCGATCGACCGCGCCGAATACGACCGGATCACCGCGGCGGTGGAGGCGAACGACTACGCCCCGCGCATCGCCGAGGTCGAGTTCGATCTGGAGGCGTTCAACGCCGACATGGCGGGCACCAACGCCAAACTAATGGAGGCTCTCGATGGCGCTTAAGATCTCGAAACCCGGCCTGTCGACCTCCATTCAGGACCTCGGTCGCCCCGGCTATTTCCACCTCGGCATTCCCATCGGCGGCGCGATGGACCGGCTGGCGCTGCGGGCGGCCAACATGCTCGTCGGCAATCCCGAAGACGCCGCCGGGCTGGAGGCCGTGTTCCTCGGCCCGGAGATCGAGTTCACCGAAGACGCCCTCGTCGCGGTTACCGGCGCCGACATGCCGATCATGCTGGACGGCGAGCCGCGGGAGGGGTGGACTTCCTTCACGGTGAAGGCGGGGCAGACGCTGAGCTTCGGTTTCCTGAAGACCGGCGCGCGCATCTACATCGCCGTCGCTGGCGGAATCGCGACGGAGGCCGATCTCGGCAGCCGCTCGACCTATCCCATCGGCGCGCTCGGCGGCGTCGAAGGGCGCCCGGTGGCTGAGGGAGACGTCATTCCGGTCGGCGACAGCGGCGCCGCGGGGGAGGGACAGACCGTTTCGACCGGCCTTCGCCGCGGCCCGACCAACCCGGCGGAGCTGCGCGTCCTCCCAGGCCTCTACTGGAACCGTCTGACGGACGCCGCGGGCGAAGGGTTCTTTGAAGACACGTGGACCGTTGCGCCGGAGGCGGACCGCATGGGCTACCGCTTCCGCGGCGGGCGACCGCTGGAGTTCGTGGACCGGGAGCAGCCCTTCGGCGCCGGCGCCGATCCGTCGAACATCGTCGACGGCTGCTACTCCTACGGCTCGATCCAGGTGCCCGGCGGGACGGAGCCGATCGTGCTCCATCGCGACGCGGTGTCGGGCGGCGGCTACTTCACCCTTGGCGCGATCATCTCCGCCGACATGGACCTGATCGGCCAGTTGCAGCCGAACACGCCGGTCAAATTCGTGAAAACCGACATGGACGGCGCGCTCGCCGCACGGCGTGACCGCCGCGCCGTTCTTCAAAGCATTCGAGAAGAGCTCGCCTAAGAGCCGTGGGGCCATCGGGGCGTCGCCCCCGCACATGATCCAGACAAGGAGACGAGAAGATGAAGCACATCCTGACAGCAACAACCGCACTGGCATTCGCCGTCGCGGCCCCCGCTTTCGCCGAGAGCTGGTATCCCTATGAGGCCGAAGAGGTCACTCCCGCCTTCGCCAGCGACGGGACGGTCGCCCCGGTGACTTACACGCCGCTCGAGAAGGCGGAGAAGGAATGGAACATCTGCGTCTCCTTCCCGCACATGAAAGACGCCTACTGGCTCGGCGTGAACTACGGCGTCGCGGCTGAGGCGGAGCGTCTCGGCGTGAAGATGAACAACGTCGAGGCGGGCGGATACACCGAGCTCGCCAAGCAGATCAGCCAGATCGAGGACTGCGTGGCCAGCGGCGCCGATGCGGTCGTCGTCGGCGCGATCTCCTTCGACGGTCTCAACAACGTCATCGGCGAGGTCGTCGCCGGGGGCACGCCGGTGATCGACGTGATCAACGGCGTCTCCTCCCCCGAAATCGCCGCCAAATCGCTGGTCTCCTTCGCCACGATGGGCGCGGAGACGGGCCGGTACCTGGCGGAGAAACACCCGGCGGGCTCCGACCCTGTGAAGGTCGGCTGGTTCCCCGGCCCCGCGGGCGCGGGATGGGTTGAAGCCGCGCATTCCGGCTTCATGGCGGCCGTCGAAGGCTCAGCCGTCGAGGTGCTGGAGCCGCGCTTCGGCGACACCGGCAAGGAAGCGCAGCTGAAGCTCGTCGAGGATGTGCTGCAGGCGAACCCGGACGTTCGCTACCTCGCCGGCACCGCCGTGACGGCGGAAGCTGCGCAGGGCTTGATCCGCGAGCGCGGGCTGAAGGGGGAGGTCGACCTTCTGGCCTTCTACATGACGCCGGGCGTCTACACAGGCATCCAGCGGGGCTTCATCCTCGCGGCGCCTGCGGATTCGATGGTGGTGCAGGGCCGGATCGCAATCGATCAGGCAGTCCGCATCCTCGAGGGCAAGGACTACATCAAGCATGTCGGTCCGAAGATCTTCGTGGTCGACCCCTCGAACATCAACGACGTGCCGCGCACGGACATTCTGCCGCCGGACGGGTTCAGCCCCGTCTTCGCGGTGAACTGATCCGAACCGAAGCACCCGCGCGGGCCGGTGGTCCGGCCCGCGCGACGAGCGAGCGCCCCATGCCCTCCGATCTCCCCCTCATCGAAACCGTCGCGCTGACGAAACGCTATCCAGGCGTGGTCGCGCTGGACGCGGTCGATTTCGATCTGAAGGCGGGGGAGGTTCATGTCCTCTTCGGCGAGAACGGCGCCGGCAAATCCACGCTGATCTCCATGCTGGCGGGCGCCAACCGGCCGACCTCCGGCGAGGTCCGCCTGAACGGTAAGCCGGTCGCTTTCAGCGGCGTTGCAGACGCGCAGGCGCACGGCATCTACACGGTCTTTCAGGAATTCTCGCTGATCCCCACCCTGACGGTGGCGGAGAACATCTTTCTGGGGTGGGAGCCGCGACGCGGCCCCTTCGTCGACCACCGCGCTATGCGCCGCCGGGCCGCCGAGATGTTCGCGGAGCTGGAGTTCGACATCGACCCAACCGCCGTCACCGCGCGCCTTAGCCGCGCGCAGCAGCAGATGGTGGAGATCACCAAGGCCTATCACGGCGACCTCTCCGTCCTGATCCTGGACGAGCCGACCGCCTCGCTGACGGATCGGGAGGTCGATCACCTCTTCGCCTTCATCGAACGGCTGAAGGCGCGCGGCGTCGGCGTCGTCTATATCTCCCACCGGATGCAGGAATTCGCCCGCATCGCGGACCGGGTCACGGTACTGCGCGACGGCGCGAAGATCGGCTCCGTCGCCATGGCGGAGACGGATGACGCCGCGCTGGTTGAGATGATGACCGGGCGGGCGATCTCAGAGATCTACCCGAAGATCGAGCGCCGCGACGGCCCCGTCCTCATGCAATTGGTGGGGTTGGCGGCCCCCGGCCTCCGCCCGGCCAGCATAGACATCCGCGCAGGCGAGGTCCTCGGCGTGGCGGGCCTCGTCGGGTCCGGCAAATCGCGCATCTTCCGCGCCGCAATGGGCCTCCATCCGCGCCTTTCCGGCCGCGTGACGGTGGGCGGCGATGACGTCACCAAGGCGCCGACGCGCAAGATCATCGCCAAGGGCGTCTACTACCTCTCGCCGGACCGCAAACATGAGGGGCTGGACCTCGCGACCTCCTCCCGCGCCAATCTCGGGCTCAACCCGATCATGGCGCGGCTGCGGGAGCCCGCGCCCGGCTTCGTCAACCACCGCGCGGTGCGCGAGGCGGTGGACGCCATCGCCGACAAGGTGGAGCTGCCGGAGGGCTATCGCCCCAAACTCGTCTCGCAGCTTTCGGGCGGCAACCAGCAGAAGGTGCTGTTCGGCAAAGCCTTCGGGCAGGAGATCGACGTCTACATCTTCGACGAGCCGACGGTCGGCGTCGACATGGGCACGCGGGCGGCGCTCTACCTCCTGATCCGCGACCTAGCGGAGGCGGGTAAGGCGGTCGTACTGATTTCCTCCGACTTGCCCGAAGTCCTCAACCTCTCCCACCGCATGCTGGTCTTCGCCAATGGCGGGATCAGCGCGGAGCTGAGCGGCGGAGAGATGACCGAAGACAACGTTCTCAAATTCTTCTTCGACGAAACGGGGGCCACCGCGTGAGCACCGACGACAAACCCGCCGGCGGCGCCGGGATCATAAAGCGCGTGTTCATTCGCGTCGGCGTCCTGCCGTTCTTCCTCGGCGCGTCGCTGATCATCTTCACTGCGCTGTCGGACAAGTTTCTGACAGGGCAGAACCTGGTCAACGTGGCGCGCCAATCGGTTTATCTGGTGCTCGTCTCCATGGGGCAGATGCTGGCTTTGATCTCCGGCGGGTTCGACCTGTCGGTCGGTACGGCGATCGCGCTCACCTCCGTCGTCTCGGCGCTCGGCATGGTCGCGATGGTTCAGGTGTTTCCCGACGCCATCTGGCTCGCCATCGCGCTCGGCGCGCTGATGGGCATGGGCGCGGCGCTGCTGATCGGAGCCGTGAACGGCGTCGGCGTCGCTTATTTCGAGGTCTCCCCCTTCATCATGACGCTCGGCGTCTCCTCCGTCGGCGCGGGTCTCGCCTTGTTCCTCACGGGCGGCGTCCCGGTCAGCGGCCTGCCCTTCGCGTTCGGCGACACGTTCGGCTTCGGCCGGTTATGGGGCTTTCCGATACCGGTGATCGTGGCGCTGATCTGCATTGCGCTGATGTGGGTTTTCATGTCGCGCACCCGGCTCGGCACGCAGGTCTACGCCGTCGGCGGCAACATCAAGGCGGCGCATCTTTCGGGCATAAACACGAAGCGGACGCTGATGCTCGCCTATATCATCTGCGCGCTGATCGCCTCGCTCACCGGTCTCCTCCTGACGGCTCGGGTCGAGAGCGGGGAGGCGAACCTCGGTGGCACGATCGCCCTCGAATCCATCGCCGCTTGCGTCATCGCCGGCGTGTCGCTCCGCGGCGGGATCGGACGGGTGGAGAACGTGGTGCTCGGCGCGTTCTTCATCGTGCTGGTGCAGAACGGGATGAACCTCGCGCAGGTCAGCTCTTACATGCAGATGGTGCTGCTCGGCGCGCTTCTGATCCTCGCCGTGATCTTCGATCAGCTGAGGTATCGGATGATCATCAGCGGGGCCTAAGGGTCGAAGTTCGTACTCGCATGGACGGCGGTCTGACAATTAACCTGCTGTGATACCCATATCGGCATCGGTAGAGCGCGTTTCATCAGGGCCATTCCGCAATCGCGTTTTTCGCCGATAGCCTCCCATACGGGCGCGCCTCAAACGAGACTAAGGGCCGCCGCAGACGCGATCTGAGGGTTTTTCTCGCGCGCAGTGGATCGAAAAGCGGCCTCCTTGCCGATCATATGCGCCGACGAAGGTCGGTAACTTGTCGCCCTGCGCGGCGCGGCTATTGTCGGGCGCGATGAAAGATGCGCCCGACATGTCCGTCGCAGACCGGCTCTTGGAATTGGAGACGATCAAGACCTGGTCCTTGATCGCCACGATACTCGGAGACCTTGAGGATGATCGCGTGTCGGGCCGCGCGCTTTGGAGCCTGCTGGAGCCGCTGGGCGTCAAGGCCGAGGCGATGCGCGTCGCGCTGCATCGGCTGAAGAAAGACGGCTGGATCGCATCCGAAAAAGTGGGGCGCGAGGTCGTCTATTCCCTCTCAGCGCGCGGCATGGGCGAGACGCGTGAAGCCCGGACCGACGTCTACCGTCGGGATGTGAAATACCCCGAAGGCTGGCGACTGGCGCTGTTGGGTCCCGGGTCGGTCAGCATCGAAGGTCCTCATGTGACGCTCGACAAGGCCCTCTTGCTTGTTCCCATGACAGCGACGGCGCCGGACGACGCCGCCGTATCCCCGGCGCCGCGCGACATGCCGGACTGGCTTCAGGATCGCCTTGTCCCGCACCACATGCGGGAACGGGCGCGAGACCTGTCGGAACTCGCCGCGGAATTCCTGCGAAATCCGTCGATCGACACAACTTCCGTCCGGCTGCTCTTGCTGCATCATTGGCGAAAGATGGCGCTGCGCACGGGAACCTGGGCGCATGTCGGCCTGCAGCCCGACGGCGTGATGGCCGACTGTCATAGAGCCATGCGCGCAGTCTTCGAACAAACCCCGCGCACAACCCCAACGCCCTGAGACGATCGCGACCGGGAGAGCCGCGCGATCGCAACTTATCGCGTTACACGTTTTTTCTTGATTGATAAAATGGTAACACGATATGTTATTGACGAAGATCGAGTGGAAGACTCGATGGTACGGCTTTGCGCAGCGAACACGGGCCAGGGCGCCGCGCCTATCTTCGAACGCACGTAGGGAGAGAAACCGATGTATGCTCAGATGATCAAATCCGAAGCGACCGAAGACGATCCCGAAGCACTCGCCGCTTTTCAGGCGCGCATCGATGCGGGCGAGAAGATCGAGCCGAAGGACTGGATGCCCGAGGGGTATCGCAAAACGCTGATCCGCCAGATCGGCCAGCACGCCCATTCCGAGATCGTCGGCCAGCTGCCCGAAGGCAACTGGATCACGCGCGCGCCTACGCTGGAGCGCAAGGCCAACCTGCTGGCCAAGGTTCAGGACGAGGCGGGCCACGGGCTGTATCTCTATTGCGCCGCTGAGACGCTGGGCGTCAGCCGCGATCAGCTGACGGAACAGCTGTTGGAAGGCACGATGAAATACTCGTCCATCTTCAACTATCCGACGCTGACCTGGGCCGATATGGGCGCAGTGGGCTGGCTGGTCGACGGCGCGGCGATCATGAACCAGGTGCCGCTGCAGCGGACCTCCTACGGGCCTTACGCCCGCGCGATGGTTCGGGTCTGCAAGGAGGAGAGCTTCCACCAGCGCCAAGGCTTCCACATCATGATGGCGATGGTCAAAGGGACCGCGGATCAGAAGCGCATGGCGCAGGATGCGCTGAACCGGTTCTGGTTCCCCGCGCTGATGATGTTCGGCCCCTCCGACAAGGACAGCGTGCATTCCGCGCAGTCGATGGCCTGGAAGATCAAGATGAACACCAATGACGAGCTGCGTCAGAAGTTCGTCGACGAAACGGCGCCGCAGGCCGAATATCTCGGCCTGACGATCCCGGACGAGACGGTCAAGTGGAACGAGGAGCGCGGTCACTACGACTTCGCCGAACCGGACTGGTCGGAATTTTTCGATGTGATCTCCGGCAACGGTCCCTGCAACGTCGACCGGCTGAACGCTCGCCAGAAGGCGTGGGACGACGGCGCATGGGTCCGCGAGGCCATGATGGCCCATGCCGAGAAAAAGCGCGCCCGCAAACTGGCGGCGGAGTGATCGCGATGAGCAGGGAATGGCCCCTTTGGGAAGTCTTCATTCGCGGCGCGCATGGCATGAGCCATCGCCATGTCGGTTCGGTCCATGCGGCGGACGCCGAACATGCCCTCAAGAACGCGCGCGACGTCTATACCCGCCGCAATGAGGGCGTGAGCATCTGGGTCGTCGAGGCGGCGCAGATCACCGCATCCAACCCGTCTGACAAGGGGCCGATGTACGACCCCGCCAAGGACAAGATTTACCGCCACCCGACCTTCTACGAGATCCCGGACGAAGTAGGGAAAATGTGATGACCCCCGCCACCGGTCCCGCCGCTGCTCGGTTTGAGGACAACCTGTTTGAGTTCCTCCTGCGGCAGGGCGACAACGCCTTGGTCCTTGGCCACCGCACCTCCGAATGGTGCGGCGTGGCGCCCGCCTTGGAGGAAGACATCGCGCTGGCGAACACCGCGCTGGATCTGATCGGGCAAACCCAGCTTTGGCTGGGCTACGCCGCCGAGGTGGAAGGCCAGGACCGCACGGCCAACGATCTGGCCTTCCGCCGCGACGCCTATGACTTCAGGAACCTCCTGATGCTCGAGGTGCCGAATGAGGATTTCGGACGCACCCTGATGCGCCAGTTCTTCTTCGACGCGTTTCAGGTGCCCTGGCTGAGCGCGTTGCAAACCTCCTCCGACCAGCGCGTGGCGGATATCGCCGCGAAGTCGGTGAAAGAAGCGCTCTACCATCTCGAACGATCGGCGGAGACCGTCGTCGCCCTTGGCGACGGCACGGCGGAAAGCAACGCGCGCATGCAGGCGGCGCTCGACTACCTCTGGCCCTACGCCGGCGAGGCTTTCGTCGACGACGCGGTGGATCAGGCGATGGCCGAGGCAGCCATCGCCCCGCCGCCCTCCCAAATGCGGGCCGATTGGGGCGCGACGGTCCATGCGACGCTCGCCAACGCCTACCTGACGCGACCGGAGAGCGAATTCGCTCATAAGGGCGGGCGCACCGGCGCGCGCCATACCGAGCATCTCGGCCACATGCTGGCCAACATGCAGGTCCTGCAACGCTCTTACCCGGACGCGGTCTGGTAAATGCAGGCGACGGAGCAAGTGACCGAGGCTCAGGTCTGGTCCTGGCTGGAAGAGGTTCCAGACCCGGAGATCCCCGTGATTTCAGTGGTCGACCTCGGGGTGATCCGCGGCGTCGAGGTGAATGACGCGGGCGTCAGGATCACCGTGACGCCGACCTATTCCGGCTGCCCCGCCATGGCGATCATCTCACTCGATATCGAAACGGCGATGGCCGCGAAGGGCGTCGAAAATCTCGAGATCGAGACCAAGATCGCCCCCGCCTGGACCACCGACTGGTTGTCCGAAAAAGGTCGCGCGCGGCTCGAATCCTATGGGATCGCCCCGCCTCAGGCGGCTGGCGGGCCTGAGAAGTGTCCGCATTGCGGATCGAAGTCCGTCGAAAAGGTCAGTCAGTTCGGCTCCACCCCCTGCAAGGCGCAGTGGCGGTGCCTCTCGTGCCTTGAGCCTTTCGATTACTTCAAGTGCATCTGACGCGGAGGCCATGATGGCGCAGTTCCACCCCCTGTCAGTGATCGACATTCACAAAACCATCCGCGACGCCGTGGTGGTCACGCTTCAGCCCGTGAACGGCGGCGATTTCGACTTCACCCAGGGCCAGTACCTGACGTTCCGTCGCGACTTCGACGGGCAGGAGCTACGCCGGTCCTACTCCATCTGCGTCGCCCCCGACGAAGGCGTTTTGCAGGTGGGCATCAAGAAAGTGGCGGGCGGCGCCTTCTCGACCTGGGCCAACACTGAATTGCAGGTCGGCGATGTCATGGAGGCCATGCCGCCCATGGGCGCCTTCTACGCCGAGACGAAGGAAGAGGCGCCGCATTACGCGGCCTTCGCAGGCGGCTCGGGCATCACCCCGGTCCTCTCGATCCTGCGCACCGCGTTGGCTGAAGAACCGAATGCGCGGTTCACCTTGGTTTACGCCAACCGCGCGCCCAACACGATCATGTTCCGCGAAGAGCTGGAGGACCTGAAGAACCGCCATCTCGAGCGGTTGACGATCATTCACATCCTCGAAGATGAAAGCCAGGAGATCGACCTCTTCCGCGGCCGCGTGGATGGTGAGAAGTGCCGCGAGCTCTTCAAACACTGGATCGACATCGAAACCGTGAGCATGGCGTTCATCTGCGGGCCCGAACCGATGATGCTGGCCATATCCGAAGCGCTCAGCGCGCATGGTCTCTCCAAGGATCGGATCCGGTTTGAGCTGTTCGCCAGCGCGCAGCCCGGTCGGTTGCCCGAAAAAGCGGTCGACAACGCGGAAATGGAAGACGGCGTCTCGGGCCGCGTCACGGTCGGCGGGGAAGCGCGCTCCTTCGTGATCCCACCGCAAACGAGCCTCTTGGACGCCGCCTTGGAGAACAGCCTTGACGCGCCCTACGCCTGCAAGGCCGGGGTCTGCTCCACCTGCAAGGCCAAGGTGCTTGAGGGCGATGTCGAGATGATCTCGAACCATGCGCTGGAAGACTATGAGGTCGACGCCGGCTACGTCCTGACCTGTCAGTGCTACCCGACCTCGGCCGCCCCTGTCGTCTGGGACTATGACGCCGCTGGGCACTGAGTTTCGCCATCGGTCGGCCGCTCTCTTCAATTCGACTGTAAACCCCATTTAACATAAGCGTCTTGGGGTCGTATCTTCGACCTCTTTTCCGGGGCGCAGCGGGAACGAGCGTGATTCGCCAGTTCGAACTTGTGGAAATGGTGCGGGCCTATAACCCGAACGCGGATGAGGACCTCCTCAACCGCGCCTATGTCTATGGGGCCAAGGCCCACGCCACCCAGAAGCGCGCGTCAGGCGAGCCCTATTTCGGCCACCCGCTTGAGGTCGCGGCGATCCTGACCGACCTGAAGCTGGACGACGCGACCATCGTCACCGCCCTCCTCCATGACACGATCGAGGATACTGAGGCGACCTACGCCGAAATCACCGAGATGTTCGGGGAAGAGATCGCGACGCTCGTCGACGGGGTCACCAAGCTGAACAAGCTTGAGATGACCAGTCGCGAGATGGAGCAGGCGGAGAATTTCCGCAAACTGCTCCTCGCCATGTCGAAGGACGTGCGGGTGCTTCTGGTGAAGCTCGCGGACCGCACCCACAACATGCGCACGCTCGGCCCCCTTCGACCCGATAAACGGGCCCGCATCGCGCGGGAGACGATGGATATTTTCGCCCCACTCGCTGGCCGGATGGGCATGCAGCGAATGCGGGACGAGCTGGAGGATCTCAGCTTCGAAATCCTCAACCCGGAAGCCCGCACCTCCATCATGCGGCGGTTCCTGAAACTCAGGAAAGACACCGGCGACCTGATCCCCGAGATCAAGAAGGCCATCGAAGAAGCGCTCTACGCCGCCGGGGTCTCCGCCGAGGTGCGGGGGCGGGAGAAGAAGCCCTATTCGATCTGGCGCAAGATGGAGGAGAAGCAGATCGGCTTCGGCCAGCTCTCCGACATCTACGGTTTCCGCATCATCACCCGTGACGTGCCCGCCTGCTACGCCGCGCTCGGCGCGGTGCATCAGGAGATGCGGGCGGTGCCGGAGCGGATGAAGGACTACATCTCCGGCCCCAAGGCCAACGGATACCGCTCGCTCCACACCACGGTGCAGGGCCCGGCGGCGAGCCGGGTGGAGATCCAGATCCGCACGCAAGAGATGCACGACGTGGCCGAGACGGGCGTCGCGGCGCACTGGGCCTACAAGCAAGGGCGACGGACGGAGAACCCGTTCGCGGTCGATCCGTTCCGCTGGCTCTCCGATCTCGTCGAGCGGATGGAGAAGGGCGATCAGCCCAAGGAGTTTCTGGAGCAGGTCAAGCTCGACATGTTCCACGATCAGGTCTTCTGCTTCACGCCGAAGGGGGAGGTGATCGGCCTGCCCCGCGGCGCGACGCCGATCGACTTCGCCTACGCCATCCACACGCGCATCGGCGACAGCTGCGTCGGCGCCAAGGTGGACGGGGCGCGGGTCCCGCTCTGGACCCGGCTTCGGAACGGACAGTCGGTGGAGGTGATCCGGGTGGAGAACTCCCGCCCCTCCCCCGTCTGGATGGACATGGCGGCGACGGGACGCGCCAAACAGGCGATCCGCCGCGCGCTCAGGGTTGAGGAGCGAGAGGAGCATATCCGCCAGGGCCGGGAGATCGCGCGCCTCGCGTTCGAGCGGCGCGACTTGACGGGCGGGGACAAGGCGGTCGCGACGGCGGCGCGCAAGCTCGGCATGGGGGAGGCGGCGAACGTCTTCGCCGCGCTCGGCGCAGGCGAGCTATCAGGGCGGCGGCTGGTCGGCGCGGTTTATCCCGGCATCCTCGAGGCGGAGCCGGAGCTGGCCATGGACATGTCCGACCGGCCCCATCATCTGGTCGTCGGTGCGCCGAAAGGTGAGGATTTCCTCTTCGCCGAATGCTGCGAGCCGATACCAGGGGAGCGGATCGTCGGCCTTCGCACCCGGCGGGGGGTGGAGGCGCATTGCATCGACTGCGCGACCCTGATCGATTTCGAGGAGAACCCGGAGGCGTGGATCGACCTGCGCTGGGACGAAGACGCCCCCCATCTCGGCGGGCGGATGACGAGCGTGGATATCTCGCTGGCCAATCAGGCCGGCGTGCTCGGCGCGGTGGCGACGCTGATCGGCGATCACCGGGCGAATATCGAGAATCTATCGACCCTGGACAGGGCGCCTGACTACTGGCGCCTGCGCATGAGCCTGACGGTCAGGGATGTGAAACATCTTTCGACGATCATCACCGCGCTGGAGGCGCAGACCATCGTCACGGACGTGAAGCGCACCCGGCTGGAGCGGTCGCGCGGGAATGTCGCGGAACTGTCAGAACGCCGCGGGTTGTCCGCATGAGGGAGAATCACGATGTTTCCGCCCTGTGGGAGGGGCGCAGCGGGATGAAGTTATAGTGTTCAAGCGCAGGGACAGCCTGTCGTTCTGGAGCAAGGTGCGGGAGTTCTTCGCGCCGAAATCCGGCTGGAAGCGCGCGCTCGAATACTATTCCTACCGCATGAAGCGCCTGCCCGACAGCCCGACGCGCATCGCGCTCGGGTTCGCGATCGGGGCCTATGTCTCTTTCACCCCGTTCTTCGGCTTCCATTTCGTGGTGGCGGCGATGGTGGCGTGGATGTTCCGCGCAAATGTGATGGCCTCCGCCATCGGGACCTTCGTGGGCAACCCGATCACCTTTCCCTTCATCGCGACCCTGTCGCTGGAGCTCGGCTCCCGCATATTCGGGCCGCTGATCGTCGAAGATCTTTCGGAGATGGGCTTTTGGGAGATGGTGGGCGTCTTCGGCACCCATATCCACGAGCTGGTCATCCCCTATTTCGTCGGCGGCTTCGTCCCCGGCATGATTTCCGCCGTCGTCAGCTTCTACGTCGTCCGCCCGCTTGTGGAGAGCTACCAGCGCCGCCGCCGCGCCAAACTCGTCGCCCGCGCCAAGGCGCGGATCGCGGCGGAGGCGTCCAAGGGCGCCCAGGCGGCGGAGTGATCGCTCTTCGCTAAACGGACGCGCTGACGCGCGAAGCCATTCACCTCGTCGTCGTCGACCGCGCGGGGCGCGGTCTCCTCCTCCTCAGGCATGACGTTTCGTACCGAAACGCCGTTCGCCTCCGGCGGGAGTATTTTCGGAAGAGTGAAGCAGGGCGGAGCGCCCCATCTTCACTCTTCTCAAAATACTCGAACACCGGCGTCTCCCCCGCGTGCGGCGCATGGGGCGAAGCGCTGGCGGCGAACCGGACCGCGAAGCGGTCATGAGCCGCCTTCGTAAAACATCAGCGCGCGCCGTAGGCGCTCAACGTCAGGCGCGCTGTTCCTCCAACCGGTCGGTGGCCGGCGGCGGGGTGCGGGACATCGCCGTCATCTCGGCGAAGAGATCGTCGTCCATATCGAAATCGGCGGCGGCGAGGGAGGCTTCGAGTTGTTCGACAGAGCGGGCGCCGATGATCGGGCAAGTGATCGCCGGGTTGCGCATCACCCAGGCGACGGCGAGCGTCATCGGGTGGACGCCCTTCGCGGCGGCGAAGTCGGAATAGGCGACGGCGGTGTCGTGGAAATACGGATCGTCGTAGCGCTTCTGGTATTCCTTGTTCACCGAAAAGCGCCCCTCCGCGCCCTTGGCGTATTTCCCTGTCAGAAGACCGCCGGCGCCCGGTCCGTAGGAGATGACGGCGAGGTCTTCGGAGGCGGCCAGCGGCAGGATCTCCACCTCCGACTGGCGCTTGAGCAGGTTGTACATCGGCTGGATCACCTCAAACGGGGCCCAGCTCTCCCGCGCGGCGATCCCGTTCGCCTTGGCGATCTGCCAGGCGGCGTAGTTGGAGCAGCCGAAATGGGCGATCTTGCCCTCCGCGCGCAGGTCCTCCAGCGCGCGGAGCGTTTCTTCGATCGGCGTCGCCGGGTCCCAGCGATGGGTGAAGTAGAGGTCGATCCGCTCCACCCCGAGCCGTTTCAGCGACGCCTCGCAGGAGCGGCGGATGTCGCGCCGGGCGGCGCCCTTCCACTGGCCCATGCCGCATTTGGAGGTGATGAAGACCTCGTCCCGATGCCCCTTGATGAGCCGCCCGAGGATCTCTTCCGACTTGCCGCCGGCATAGACGTCGGCGCAGTCGAAGAAGTCGATCCCGGCGTCACGGCATTTCGCGTAGATCGCGCCGGAGGTCGCTTCGTCGGCGTCGCCGCCAAAGGACATGGTGCCGAAGCATAGTTCTGAAACGGGCGCGCCCGTGCGGCCCAGACGAACGGTTTTCATGAGAACGGTTCCTTGCGGATCAGCGTTTGCGCAGCCGGATGACCACGTCGATCTTACCGATCTCCATGCCCTCCGGCACTTCGGGCAGGTCGGCGAAGCGCACGCTTTCGGAGGGCGCGTCGGTCAGCCGCCCCTCGTCTTCCCAATAGAAATGGGGATGGTCTTCGGTGCGGGTGTCGAAATAGCTCCGCGCCCCCTCCACCGGGATTTCGATGAGGAGGCCGGCTTCGGTGAAGCTCTTGAGCGTATTGTAGACGGTCGCGAGCGACACCTGATCGCCCGCGTCGCGCGCGGCTTCAAAGAGGCTCTCTGCGGTCACATGGCGGTGCCGCCCGTCGCCGATGAGTTTCTCCGCCAACGCCACGCGCTGCCGCGTCGGGCGCAGGCCCGCGCCGTCCAGCCATGTCCTGGCCCGGGCGCTCTCCATGTCGGCTCGCTGCATCGTCGATGACTCGCTCACGTGTCCTAACCCCGCTCATAATAGTGGTTTCGGAGCATTTGGGAATAGGCGGCGGAGCGCCGCGCCTTCGCCGGGCCCGCTCGCTGTCCGGCTTGCTCCCGCGGCTTGCGCAGCGCACGCGGGCGGTGATAGTCACGCGAAACGCTCCGGCGCGCGCTCGCCGGTCAGCCGATCCATGTCTGAATGAGGGGAGGCCGGTTTTGGCCGATCGCGCGACGAGTTATGATTTCGACGGCCTGATGGCCTGCGCCCGCGGGGAGCTCTTCGGCCCCGGCAACGCGCAGCTTCCCGCCCCGCCGATGCTGATGATGGATCGCATCACCTCCATCGAGGAGGACGGCGGCGAGCACGGCAAAGGCAAGATCGTCGCCGAATACGACGTGAAGCCGGACAACTGGTTCTTCAAATGCCACTTCCTGAACGACCCGGTGATGCCCGGCTGCCTCGGGCTGGACGCGCTCTGGCAAATGACCGGTTTCTTCCTAGGTTGGAAGGGCATGCCGGGCCGGGGCCGCGCCCTGGGCGTCGGCGAGGTGAAGTTCACCAATATGGTGACGCCGAGTGTGAAGCTCATCCGCTACACGGTTGAGTTCAAGCGGATCATCGACCGCAAGCTGAAGCTCGGCATCGCGAACGGAACGATGGAGGCCGACGGCGAGCTCGCCTATACGGTCTCCGACATGCGGGTGGGTCTCTTCTCGGACGAAGCGCCCGCTTGACCCGCTGAACATCGAAGGGAGGCGCCGATGCGTCGCGTCGTGGTCACTGGGATCGGCGTCGTTTCGTCGATTGGAAACAACGCGCAGGAGGTTCTCGCCTCGCTCCGCGAGGGCAAGTCCGGCATCTCCTTCGCCGAAGACTACGCCGAGCACGGCTTTCGCTGCCACGTGCACGGGGCGCCGCAGATCGACCTCGCCGAGCAGATCGACAAGCGTCAGATGCGCTTCATGGGCGACGGCGCGGCCTATAACTACATCGCGATGGAGCAGGCGATCTCCGACGCCGGGCTGGAGGAGAGCGACGTCTCCAACGAGCGCACCGGGCTGATTATGGGCTCCGGCGGGCCGTCCACCAAGAACCTCTTCAACGCGCATCAGATCGTGCTGGAGAAGGGATCGCCCAAGCGCATGGGGCCGTTCATGGTCACGCGCGGGATGTCCTCGACTAACTCCGCCTGTCTCGCGACGCCGTTCAAGATCAAGGGCGTGAACTACTCCATCACCTCGGCCTGCTCGACCTCCGCCCATTGCATCGGCAACGCGGCGGAGATGATCCAATGGGGCAAGCAGGACATCGTCTTCGCCGGCGGCGGAGAGGAGCTGGACTGGACGCTTTCCTGCCTCTTCGACGCGATGGGGGCGATGTCCTCCAAGTACAACGACAGCCCGACCACGGCTTCGCGCGCGTTCGATGCGACCCGCGACGGGTTCGTGATCGCGGGCGGCGGCGGCGTGGTCGTGCTGGAGGAGCTGGAGCACGCGAAAGCGCGCGGCGCGAAAATCTACGCGGAGATCACCGGCTACGGCGCGACCTCCGACGGGCACGACATGGTGGCGCCCTCGGGCGAGGGCGCGGAGCGGTGCATGAAGCTCGCGACCTCCACCATCGGCGAGCGGACGGTGGATTACATCAACGCCCACGGCACCTCGACCCCGGCGGGCGACGTGACGGAGGTGGAGGCGGTGCGCCGGGTCTTCGCGGGCGGGAAACAGCCGCCGATCTCCTCCACCAAGTCGCTGACGGGGCACAGCCTCGGCGCGACGGGGGTGCAGGAGGCGATCTATTGTCTCCTGATGCTGCAAAACGATTTCATCGCAGCCTCCGCCAATGTGGGCGAGTTGGACCCGGCGCTGAAGCCGGAGGAGATCGCTACGAGCCGGGTCGACGACGCCGGGCTCGACACAGTGCTGTCGAACAGCTTCGGCTTCGGCGGCACCAACGCCACTCTCGCGATGAGCCGCTATCATGGCTGATCTGATGAAGGGCAAACGCGGCCTCGTTATGGGCGTCGCCAACGATCACTCCATCGCCTGGGGCGTCGCCCGCACGCTGGCGGCGGAGGGGGCGGAGATGGCGTTCTCCTACCAGGGGGAAGCCTTCGGACGCCGGGTGAAGCCGCTCGCCGAAAGCGTCGGCGCGTCGCTCCTCCTGGATGTGGACGTGACGGACGAAGCGTCGATGGACGCCGCCTTCGCGAAGCTGGCGGACGAATGGGGATCGCTCGACTTCGTCGTCCACGCCATCGCCTATTCCGACAAGAACGAGCTTTCGGGTCGCTACGCCGATACGACGCGGGGCAACTTCCTGCGTTCGATGGACATCTCCTGCTATTCGCTGGTGGACGTCGCGCGCCGTTCGGCGCCGCTGATGAAGAACGGCGGGTCGATCATCACGATGACCTATCTCGGCGCCCAGCGCGTAATGCCCAACTACAACGTCATGGGCGTGGCCAAGGCGGCGCTGGAGGCGTCGGTGCGGTATCTGGCGAACGACCTCGGCCCAGACGGCATTCGCGTGAATGCGGTGAGCCCCGGCCCGATGCGGACGCTGGCGGGGTCGGCGATCGGCGGGGCGCGCAAGGTCTACAAGCAGACCGAGGAGAACGCGCCGCTGCGGCGGAACGCGACGCTCGACAATGTCGGGGGGGCGGCGCTCTATCTGCTCTCCGACATGGGCGCGGGCACGTCGGGCGATACGATCTTCGTCGATTGCGGGTATCACGTCACGGGCATGGCCCAGCCGGGGAACTTCTAGGCTCACGCCGCCTTAAGCATTCTTGGTGAGGATGACGCGTGGCGCGCTCTCGCTTGTCGTTGCGGCGCGGGGGCGGTAACTGAAGCCCTGCGCCTTGAGGATACGTCGATGTTCGAACCCTTGTGCAGAGTTTGCGGCCTGACGCCCGCCACCGCCGGGATATATCTCGGCGAGACGCGGGCGACCGTCGTCAAATGGATCAAGGAGCAGGAGGCCCCGCCCGAAGAGCATCTCTATCGCATCTACGCGCTTTTCGACGCGATCGAGCATGAGGTCGAGCGCGTCATCACAGCGTGGGAGGGCGCGGGCAAGCCGACGCAGATCAGCTATCCCATCGCAGCAACCGACGAAAAGGCGCGGGAGATGGGCTGGCCCAGCATCGCAGTGCAGAAGACCGTCGCGGCGATGACGCAGGCGACGCTGACCGAGGTGTCCGTCGGCTTCGAGATCATCGAATAGCGGCGCGCGGTGGAGGCCGGCGACATGGGGACAGGCGACGATCGCTTCCTGATCATCACCTCGATGAAGAACGAGGCGTCCTATATCCTCGAATGGATCGCCTATCACCGCGTGATCGGCTTCACCGATTTCCTCGTCTACACCAACGATTGCGAAGACTGCACGGTGGAGATGCTGGAGCGTCTGGAAGCGCTCGGCGTCCTCACCCATCAGGCGAACGAGGTCCTCCGCCGGGGCCCCCAGAAAAGCGCGCTGAAATACGCCAAGGATCAGCCGCTGGCGGCGGAGGCGGACTGGATCCTCGTCTCCGATATCGACGAGTTTCTGGTGGTGAAGGTCGGCGATGGTTCGGTCCGCGCGCTGATCGACCATGTGCCCGAGGAAGCTGACGTCGTTCCGGTGACCTGGCGTCTCTTCAGCCATGGCGACCGGGTGGATTTCGTCGATGAGCCGATCATCGCCCAATTCACCGACGCCGAGAAACCGCTGGAGGCCGGCGGCTTTCCCGACCGCTTCGTCAAATCGCTCTTCCGTCGGCAGGAGGAGGTCGAGCGTTTCGGCACCCACGGGCCGATCGCCGGCGACGATTTCGCCTGGGTGCAGCCGGATGGGCGCGTCCTCGGCGAAGGAGACAACCTGACCCGGCCCGCGAGCGCGTTCGCCTATGACGTGGCGCAGTTCAACCATTACGCGGTTTGCTCGGTCGACAACTTCCTCGTCAAACGCGACCGCGGCCGGGTGAACCATTTCCGCCAGACCATGGGCCTCGACTACTGGCGGCGCATGTGTCGGGGCGGGGAGGAGGACCGCTCGATCCTCCCCCATCTGGACGCCACCAAAGCGGAGATGGCGCGCCTGATGGAGGATGCGGACATCGCCCGCCTCCACCGCGAAGGCGTCGAATGGCGCCGCCAGCGGATAGAGGAGCTGCGCAAGCTCCCCAAGTTCGAAGAGATGCGGGAGAACATTCTGAAGCTCTCCGCCGCGCGCGATCACCACCGGAACGCGGACGCGACGTCCATGGTCGATGCGATGGAGGCGGAGGCGGGCCCGGATCAGGCCGACGTGACCGACCGGCTGAAAACGCTCTGCAAGGAGATGCGGGAGCTGATCAACCACGTCTCCCCCCATGAAGCGGCGCAGGCCGCCCATGGGAAGCTGGATGAGATGGAGAACGGGCTGTTCGGCGCCGCCCAGCGTTAAGCGCGCGGGCGCTGTCGCCAATTTATCGCATATCCGCGCCGATCCGGCCTTCAGAAAACCGAAATTGGCGGCGATTATGCTGCGCTGTTAGAGTTGAGCCGTTCAGCGCTGAGGATGGGACAATGGCTGAGAAGAAATCGACCAAGGCGAAGAAGCTGAAATTTCAGCCGACCTCCCGCGCCGGCAAGGAATACCGCACCTGGTTCCGGGGGGAGCATACCAACCCCCTGCCCCATAACCGGCACATGTATAAAGCCAACGGCATCCAGAAATACGTGCTGTCGGGCTGGACGCCGGAGGAGCCCGTCATCACCGCCCGCACGCAGGTCACGGCCTTCGGGTCGTGTTTCGCCGCGAACATCTCAAATTGGCTGTCGAAGCGGTCCTACAACGTCCTGAACAAGTCGGAGGACGCTGGGAATTCCTACGTCGTCGAATGCGGGGAGGGGATGGTGAACTCCTTCGTCATCCTTCAGCAGTTCGAATGGGCGTGGGAGAACAAGGTCTTCGATCAGGACCTCTGGCACGGTTACGACACCACCGCCTACGGCTACGACCCTGAGGTGCAGGCCCAGACGAAGAAGATGTTCGACGAGACGGACGTCTTCATCCTGACCTTCGGGCTTTCCGAGATCTGGTATGACGAGCCGACGGGCAACGTCTTCTGGCGGACGATCCCGAAGGACGCCTACGATCCGAAGCGGCACAAGTTCCGCGTCTCCTCGGTGGAGGAGAACAAGGCGAACATGGCGAAGATCTACGATCTGATCCGCAAGCACCGGCCGGACGCGAAGATCATCTTCACCCTTTCGCCGATCCCGTTGCAGGCGACCTTCCGCCCGAATTCCTGCATGACGTCCTCATCGGTCTCGAAATCGGTCCTGCGCGTCGCCATCGACGAAATCGTACGGGAGAAGAAGGACGAAGGCGTTCTGCACTACTGGCCGTCCTATGAGCTGGTGACGGACGCCTTCCAGATGCCGTTCAAACAGGACCGGCGGCACGTGAAGGAAGACGTGCTCGACTACATCATGATGCTCTTCGAGACGACCTGGTGCGTCGACAGCGCGCTCAGCGATGCGGAGCTTCTGGAGGGCTTCATCGTCGCCGGGGCGACGGCGGGCATTTTCCCCGGCGTCCTGAAGCGCATCGTCGAGGGCAAGAAGGCCTTTCGCATGGAGAAGATCCTCGAGCGGGAGGAGCTTTTGCCGGAGCCCTTCGCGGACAAGGCGCTGCGCGGAATGCTGTCGACCTTGGCCGAATCATGGCGGGGCGAGGCGGACGGGAAAGACAGCCCTGAAGGCGAAATGTCAGCAAGTAGCGCCGCTTAAGGTAGATGGCGCTTTCGCTATACGTGAACCATCTTTTCGCCCAAGTCGATGAAAGTCGAGCGCTATCAGTCTGAAATAAGGCGACAATAAGATAGTCGCCACCTCCGCCGCGAAACCTGTCAACGGCGAAACAATTTTTTCAGTGCGGCGGCGGAATCATTCCTTAGATTAACAATCAACCGGAAGCGATTGATCGCCGACGGTGGGCCGGTCGCCCCAATCCCGGCCCAAATCCAAGCGGTGCGCGCCGTGTGTTGGCCGCAGCGCTTGATCTAGGGAGAAGACGCGTTCGCCCCACCCGCGTCTTCTCTGGGTCCTCTCCGGCAAGTCCCCCTCGTCGGAGAGGACCCCCCTACTCCCACGCTCCGCCGCCGGTCGTGACTTCACCATAGTTTAACGCGTTTGAGGACATGGTCCGCTCTCACCCGAATGCGCCGCCTAAGGCGTCCGACGATGAGAAGGGACGGACATGAACCGGATGGCGCATGAGAGCCTCATCGCCGACGATCGGCGCGGGCGGGAGCTGGAGGAGGGCATCCGCCGTTTGTCGCAGGAGGCGTCGCGGCTGGGCGTCGATCTCGCTGAGGTGTCCGGCGCGGTTCAGGACGTCGCCGACCGCGCCCGCAGTCAAAGCGCGATTTTCGCGGAGACGACGAAAAGCGCGGCCAGAATCGTCAAGACGAACGATCGATCCGGCGAGTTGATCGCGGCGGCCAAGGAAGACACGGCCGTCGCCCGCGCGAGCCTGACCGAAACCTCGGAAACCCTTGCGACGTCGCAGCAGCGAATTGGCGAGCTTCGCGAGGCGACGGACTGGATGAAGGCCGAAATCGAGTCTTTCGGCGACGCCCTCACGGAGATTGGGCGCTTCGCCAAGGCGCTCAGCGTCATCGCGAAGCAAACCAACCTTCTGGCGATCAACGCATCGGTCGAAGCCGCGCGCGCGGGCGAAGTCGGCCGCGGCTTCGCCGTCGTCGCCTCCGAAGTGCAAACCCTGTCGCAAGAAGCCGCCGGCGCGACCGCCAACGTCCAGAAAACGCTTGAGCTTATCGGCGCCCGCAACAAGAGCCTCGTCGAAGCCGGCGCCAAGACGGTCGACGCCAGCGCAAACGCGATCGAGCTCTCCGAGCGGGTCTCCGCCTCTTTCAACGAAATGGAGGCGGCCTTCGCCAAGATCCTCGACCAGACGGAGGAAGTCGCCGGCAACATCACCAGCGCCTCCGATGAGTTCGGCAGGTTCAGACCGCAACTCGACGAAGCCTGCGGCTCTGTCCGCTCCTCAACCAATCGCCTGGACGAGGCCGCGCGACGGGTCGAGGCGATTGTCGGCGCATCCGAAAAAATCATCCAGACCTCCGCCCGCCTTGGCGTAGAGGTGCCGGACAGCAAATGGATCGCCATCGCGCAGGACGCCGCCGCCGCGATCTCCCGCCTCTTTGAAGAGGCGATCGCGCGGGGTCGACTGAGCGCCGACGATGCATTCGATCAGCGTTATGAGCCTATCGCCGGCACTGAACCGGAGCAGGTGAAGACGCGCTTCACCGCTTTCACTGATGAGGTTCTGCCCGAGGTGCAGGAGGCGATTGCAGCTCGTGAGCCTGAGATCGTGTTCTGCGCGGCAGTCGACCAGAACGGATATCTGCCGACGCACAACAAGAAGTTCTCGCATCCGCAGCGCCCCGGCGATCCGGTCTGGAACGCCGCCAACAGCCGAAACCGGCGGATCTTCGACGACCGGACCGGGCTCTCCGCCGGGCGCAACAGCCATCCCTTTCTGATCCAGACCTACCGGCGCGACATGGGCGGCGGGCAGTTCGTCATGATGAAGGACGTCTCTGCGCCGATCGTCGTGAACGGGCGGCATTGGGGCGGGTTCCGGGTCGCCGTGAAGGTCTGACTTCGGCGGCGCTAAGCGGGGGCGGGTTTCTCCCACCTCCTCCGCCCGATCGGAGCGCTGAGGCGCTCAGACCGCCATTCGCGGCCAGGGCGATGGCGAACATGTCGCGTTCTGACCAGCACGCGCCGCGCGTCCGGCGCCTTCTCTCGCGGGGAGGACGCGTGAATGAGCGATAGACGCGGGCGCAGATCGCGGCAGTCCGGACAAGGCGTGCCGCAGCGGGATGTGGGCTACCGAAATCTCACGAACCCCTTCACGCCGCAGAAAGTGTTCTCCGACGACGAGGCGGAGGCGCTGCATCAGAATGCGCTGCGCGTGATGCAGGAGCTCGGCTGGAAAGTCCTCCTCCCCGAAGCGCGGGAGATTTACCGCAAGGCCGGCGCGCTGGTGGACGACGAGACCGAAATGGTCCGCATCGGCGCCGACATCATAGAAGAGGCGCTGCGCGTCGCGCCGAAGGAATACACCGTGCGCGGCGGGACGCCGACGCATGACGTCCACATGGCGCTCGGCAGACTCGTCTTCATCTGCGGCGCCGGTTGCCCGAACTGCACCGATCGAGAGCGGGGGCGGCGCCCTGGCTCGCTCGCGGATTTCGAGGAGCTGACGAAAATCATCGCCGGTTTCGACGTGATGCACATGCACAACGCCAGCGTCGAGCCGCAGGACGTGCCGATCCATCTGCGCCACTACGCGACCATGCGGGTGCAGGCGCTGGCGGGGCATGAGGCGCCCTTCGTTTTCTCGCGAGGGACGCAACAGGTTGAGGACTGCTTCGAGATCATCCGCATGATGCGCGGGATCGACGAGGACGCGTTCCGCGGCACGCCCTGGACCAAGACCATCGTCAACACCAACTCCCCCCGCCAGCTGGACCGCCCGATGGCGCAGGGCGTGATCGACTTCGCGCGCTGGGGACAGCTGACGGTGGTGACGCCCTTCTGCCTCCTCGGCGCGATGGCGCCGGTGACGGTGGCGGGGGCGCTGTCGCTGCAACATGCCGAAGCGCTGGCGACCATCGCGCTCGCGCAGCTAGTCAATCCGGGCGCGCCGATGATGTACGGCAATTTCGCCTCCAACGTGGACATGAAATCAGGCGCGCCAGCCTTCGGCACGCCAGAGCATATCAAGGCGACGCTCGGCTCCGGTCAACTTGCGCGCCGCGTCGGCCTGCCCTGGCGCTCGGCGGCGGGGACGGCGGGCAACATGGCGGACGCGCAGGCGGCGGCGGAGACGGCGATGTCGCTCTGGGGCACGGTGATGGCGGGGGCGACGCTGGTCGTCCATTCCGCAGGCTGGCTGGAGGGCGGGCTGACCCACGGCTACGAGAAGCTGATGCTGGACGCGGAGATGGTGCAGATCTTCGCCGAGCTTTGCGCGCCGACGGCGGCGGACGAGGCCGCGATGGCCTTCGACGCGATCAAGGAAGTGCAGCCGGGCGGCCATTTCTTCGCCGCCGCGCACACGATGGAGCGGTTCCAGACGGCGTTTTACGAACCCTTCGCCGCCGACTGGTCCAATTTCGGCCAGTGGACCGAGAACGGCGCCCTGCCCGCCGACGTCCGCGCGACCGGCATCTGGAAGGAGCGTCTGGCGGCCCATGTCCCCCTCGACCTCGGCGACCGGCTCGACGCGATCGACGCCTTCATCGCGCGCCGCACGGCGGAAGGCGGGGCGCCGCCCTTCGAGTAGGCGTTGCCCTTCCGGCGCGGCGCGCCTAAGTGCGGCGCATGAAGATCGCAATCCTCGACGTCTGCTCTCCGGAGCCCGAATTCGACGCCCACGGCTCCATCGGCGAGATGGTGCGCGCCTGGCTGGCGCCGCATCTGCAAGAGGCCGCGTTTCCGATCCTGCACATCGCAGGCGACGACCCGCTTCCTACTTTGACGGCCTATGACGGCTACGTCGTCACCGGCTCGGAGAAGGGCGTCTATGACGAGGCGGACTGGATGTCCCCCCTCCGCGATTTCATCCGCGCGGCGCGGGCGGCGAAGACGCCGATCTTCGGGGTCTGCTTCGGGCACCAGATCATGGCGGACGCGCTCGGCGGCAAGGCGGAGAAAGCGGACAAGGGCTTCGTGATCGGCGCGAAATCGTTCGACTATCAGGGCCGCTCGATCGAGGCCCACGCGATGCATCAGGATCAGGTGACGGCTGCGCCGCCGGAGGCCGAGGTCATCGCCTCCGCCCCCTATTGCCCGGTCGCGGCGCTGAAATACGAGTTTCCGGCGCTCTCCGTGCAGTTCCATCCCGAATACCGCCGGGCGTTCGTGGAGGACGCGCTGGAGGTGCTGGACGGGCTGGTCGGCTCGCCATCGGACTTTGCGGAGGGGCGCAAGACGATGCCGGAGGCGAACGTCTCAGAAGACCTGTTCGGCGCGGAGGCGGCGGCGTTCTTCAGAACCCACTTGGGGGCGAAGGCCGAGGCGGTCTAACCTCTCCGAAACGGGAGGGTCACATGGAAAACGTGAAGATGCCGCACCTGATCGTGCGGCCCGACTGGCTGGCGCTGAACGACGAGGCGCCGCTGGAGCCGGAGCGGCGGATCATCGACCCGCATCATCACCTCTGGGAGCGGCCGGACGCCCGCTATCTCTTCCACGACCTCCACGCCGACGTGACCTTCGGTCATAACGTGGAGGCGACGGTCTACATCCAGTGCCGCTCCATGCACCGCGCCGAGGGGCCGGAGGAGATGCGTCCGGTGGGCGAAGTGGAGTTCGTCGTCGGCGCAGCGGCGATGGCCGATAGCGGGCATTACGGCCCCGCGCGCATCTGCGCCGGGATCGTCGCGACCTGCGATCTGACGCTCGGCGCAAAGGTCGGCCCGGTGCTCGACGCGCTGGCGGCGGCTTCGGGCGGGCGCCTGCGGGGCATCCGCCAGCCAGTGGCGGTTATCGACGACCCGGCGATCCTCGGCTCCGTCGTGACCCCGCCGCCCAGTCTGATGACGACGGAGGCGATGGCGGAGGGTGTGCGGGAGATGGGTCGGCGCGGCCTCGTCCTCGACATCTGGGCGTTTCAGACGCAACTCGGCGAAGCGCGGCTCCTAGCGGAGCGGGCGCCGGAGACGACGATCGTGATCGACCATTGCGGCGGCGTTCTAGGCATCGGCGGATATGAAGGGACGCGGGAGGCGAACTTCCCGAAATGGCGCAACGACATGGCCGCGCTCGCGGCGCTTCCCAACGTTCAGGTGAAACTCGGCGGCCTCGCCATGCACACGCTCGGCTGGGGGTTCGAGACGCGCGACGTCCCGCCGGGGTCGGAGGAGCTGGCGGAGACCTGGCGGCCCTATATCGAAGCCTGCATCGAGATGTTCGGGCCGGAGCGGGCGATGTTCGAAAGCAACTTCCCGGTCGACAAGGGCATGGTCAGCTATTCGAACTGCTGGAACGCCTTCAAGCGCCTCGCGGCGGACCGGAGCGAAGCAGAGAAGGCGATGCTGTTCCGCGAGACGGCTGCGAAAACCTATCGGCTTTGACCGAGAGGCGGTCCGACGCCCGCGTGGCGCCTAGAGACCTTTCCAGATCGTTAAGAAAACCCAGGATTCCGGCATGCCGGAATCCTGGGTTTTCTTAACCATTCGTTCGGAATTTCGAATGGGTCGCGTGCGCCGCCGCATCCCTCTAGCGAGGACTGCGCTCTTGGGTTACGCACCACGGCGAACGCAGCGCCATCCTCGGGAGAGATCGCCCTTGTCCATCAGCAGTAAACTGGTCGACGACCTCGTCGCCAACGACGTTAGTTTCGTCACAACCGTGCCCTGCAAACAGCTCGCCGGCGTCATCGACGAAGTGGAGGCGCGAGATGAGATCTTCCACATTCCGTCGAACAAGGAAGACGAGGGGATGGGCCTCTGCGCCGGCGCCTGGATGGGCGGCAAGCGGCCCTGCATCATCATGCAGAACACCGCCATCGGGGTGACGATCAACACGTTGGCGACACTGATCCAGTATTACCGAATGCCGCTGCCGATGCTCATCTCCTACCGCGGCGAATTACGCGAGCCGGTGGCCTGTCAGGTGGAGATGGCTGTGCACACAAAGGCGCTGCTCGCCCAGTTGAACATCCCGACCTACCACTTCCACCGGGAGGCGGATGCGGCGGAGTTCGGCGAGATCCTGAAATATACCTTCATGAGCAACAAACCCGTGGCGATCCTGACGGATGCGTCCTTCTGGGGAGGCTATGGCGACCAATGATCCGCTCTGAAATCCTCAAGGAGATCGCCCCGATCCTTCGCGACCAGCTCGTCGTCTGCAATATCGGCATTCCGTCTCAGGAACTGCACGCGATCGACGACCAGCCGACGAATTTCTACATGCTCGGGACGATGGGCCTCGCCTCCTCCATCGGGCTTGGGCTGGCGCTGGCGCAGGAGAAGACGGTGATCGCCATCGACGGGGACGGGTCGGTTCTGACGAACCTCTGCACCCTGCCGACCATCGCGAACAACGTCGCCGACAACTTCATCCTGATGATCATCGACAACGGCTCCTACGGGTCCACCGGCGATCAGCCGACGTATACTGGCAAGAAAACCTCGCTCGCCGGGATGGCGCGGGCGGCGGGGTGCGAGAACGTGGTTGAGGTGATGGACGTCGACACCGGCCCCGCGCTGAAGAAGGCGATCGCGGAGCGCAAGGCGACGGTCATGGTCGTGAAATGCGACAGCGGCAACGCCAAGATGCCGGTGATCACGATGGACCCGGTGGTGATCCGCGACCGCTTCATGAAGGCCGTTCAGGCGTAAGCCGCGGCGAACGTCCAAAGAAAAAGGCCCCGGCGGATCGCCGGGGCCTTTCTCTTTTTCGGGTAGATCAGGCTTCGGCGGGTCGATCCGCCAGCGTCGGGATGCCGGCGGCTTCCCGGCGACCGTCATTGTAGATCGCCTTGATCAGCGCGAGGCACATCAGGACCATCACGATCGAGAAGGGCAGCGCCCCGATCACCATCGCCGTCTGAATGGCCGACGTGCCGCCGGAGACCAGAAGCCCGCCGACGACCATCGCCAGCGCCGCGCCCCAGAAGAGGATATGCGGACGGGCCTTCGGGCCTTCGTCGCCCGCGGCGTTGATCGTGTTCACGATCAGCACCGCGCTATCCGCCGAGGTGACGAGGAACGTCATCAGCAGGACCACGATCGTCAGGGCCATCAGCCAGGCGAGGATCTCGGCGATCGGCGCGAGCATGAACTCGGTCATCGCGAAGATCTTGTCGCCATTGGCGGCGTCGAAGATGACGCCGTTGGCTTCGCCGTTCAGCTCCAGATCGATCGCCGTGCCGCCGGCCCACGCGAACCAGACGAAGCACATCAGCGACGGCACGATCATCGCGCCAAGCACGAATTCGCGGATCGACCGGCCGCGCGAGATGCGGGCGAGGAAGAGGCCCACGAACGGCGCGAATGCGATCCACCAGGCCCAGTAGAACACCGGCCACCAGCCCTGCCACTGCGCGAGAAGGAACGCTTCGGACCCTTCCACGCCGTCGGAGAACCAGACGTTGAAGCTCAACTCCGGCAGCGCGACGAGGTAGTCGAAGATGCCGACGAAGAACGCCGAGGCCCCGAAGAAGGTCGCGCCGAAGATGATGAAGAAGCTGAGGAGGAAGATCGACAGCACCATGTTGATGTTGGAGAGCCACTTGATGCCCTTGCCGACGCCCGAGAGCGCGGAGAGGGTCGAAGCGCCCATGATCACCAAAAGCGCGACGACGATGCCGAGCGTAGTGGCGGCGCCGCCTTCTTCAACCAGACCGCCGATGCCGATGCGGGTGAGGCCCGCGACGAACTGCTCGACGCCGAAGCCCAGCGTCTGCGCGACGCCGAGGATGGTGGCGACCACGGCCACGATGTCGATGAGATGGCCCAGCTTGCCGGAAAGCGAAGCGCCGAAGAGCGGCGTCAGCGAGGAGCGGATCGTCAGCGGCAAACCGCGGCGATAGCTGAAGAACGCCAGCGCCAGCCCGCAGATCGCGTAGCACGCCCAGGCGCCGAGACCCCAATGCAGGAAGGACCATTTATAGGCCATCCGCACATTGTCTTCGTCCTTGGCGGTGGTGATGCCCTGAATAACCTCGGGGTTATTGCCGAAATGAGCGACAGGCTCTGCCACCGCCCAGGTCAGCATGCCCACGCCGATGCCGGCGCCGAACATCATCGAGAACCATGAGAAGTTGGAGAATTCGGGCTTCTCCCCCTCGACGCCGAGGTTCATCCGCCCCGCCGTCGGCCAAAGCGCGAGGCCGATGCAGACGAGCACGAAGAGCGTGACCGTCCAGATGTACCAGGCGGCGGCGTTCTCGAGGATGACGCTGTTCAGCTCGCCGAGGACGCGACCGGACTGGACCGGCCAGAAAATCGCCCAGACGACGAGAATGCTGATGATGAGCTTACTGACGACCGCGACGTCGACGCTGAAGCCGCGATAGAAGCCGCTATTGGCTGTCTTGATCGGCAGCTCCGTTAGGGGCGGTTTGAGTGCCATTGATGTCTCCCTGTCGGCCCCCTCCGTATGGGACGCGATCGCCGGGGACCGAATGCGTTCGCTTGTTTTTCTTCACCGCCTAACAACCAGACCGCGAGCGGCTTGGGCGTTAGATAAGAAAAAGCTAACCATGGAATAGAGAAATCGAAAAGGACTGATTGCCTGAACCGAGGAATTGCGGGCGTTTGGCGCCACGCTTGCCTCGCCGCCGCGACCGCCCCATCATCCGACGCGATGAGGTCGCGCATATGAAAAAACCCGTAATGACGCCGACGGATGCAGTCGCGGACATTCCCGACGGCGCCACGGTGATGATCTCCGGCTTCGGCGGCTCCGGCGCGCCGGTGGAGACGGTGCATGCGCTGATCGATCAGGGCGCGAGGCACCTCACCATCGTCAACAACAACGCGGGCACCGGGCAGATCGGCCTCGCCGCGCTGATCCGGGAGGGGCGGGTGGACAAGGTGATCTGCTCCTACCCCCGCACCTCCGACAGCCGCGTGTTCACCGAAGCCTACATGTCCGGGAGGGTGGAGCTGGAGTTGGTCCCCCAAGGCACCTTGTCGGAGCGGATGCGGGCGGCGGGGGCCGGGATACCGGCGTTCTTCACCCCCACGTCTGTCGGTACGCCGTTGGCGGAGGGAAAGCAGCAGCAGGAGATCAATGGCCGGATGTGCGTGCTGGAAAATGCGCTCCACGCCGATTTCGCGCTGGTGAAGGCGGATGTGGCGGACGAATACGGCAACCTCACGTACCGTCTGACGGCGCGGAATTTCGGCCCCTCGATGATGACGGCGGCGAAGGTGACGATCGCGCAGGTGCGCGAGGTGGCGCCAGTCGGCGCGATCGACCCGGCTCATGTCGTCACGCCCGGCGTCTACACCAAGCGCATCGCGCTGGTGGAGGATGCCGCGCAGGAGGAAGTGCTGGTGCGGCAGGGGGCGCGCTACCCATGAGCTGGAAGGACCATCGCCTCACCCGCAACCAGATGGCCTGGCGCGCGGCGCAGGACGTCCATGACGGGGCTTACGTGAACCTCGGGATCGGCATGCCGGTGCTCTGCTCCGCTTACGTGCCCGAAGGGCGGCATGTGAACTATCAGTCGGAGAACGGCATCCTCGGCTTCGGCGGCCCGCCGCCTGAAGGGGAGGAGGACTTCGACCTCATCAACGCCTCGAAAGGCGCGATCACGCTGGCGCCGGGGGCGAGCATTTTCCATTCCGCCGACAGTTTCGCGATGATCAGGGGCGCGCATCTGGACATCGCGATGCTCGGCGCCTTTCAGGTGGCGCCGAACGGCGACCTCGCCAACTGGTCCACCGGGGAGGGCGGCGTCCCCGCGGTCGGCGGGGCGATGGACCTCAGCGCGGGGGCGGAAGCCGTGCGGGTGCTGACGACCCATGTCACCAAGGACGATGCGCCGAAACTGGTGGCGGCCTGCGCGCTTCCCCTGACGGGACTTCAGGTCGTCGACCGCGTTTATACGGACCTCGCCGTGGTCGATGTGGCTGAGGGGCGGTTCCACCTGCGGGAGCTGGTTCCCGGCGTCAGCCGTGACGAAATACAGGCGCTGACCGGCGCGCCGCTGGCGATGGACGACGTGAAGCCGCTGGAGGCGCCTTCGCTGTGAGGCGCGCGTAGACGTCTTTCCGGCCCGTGCGACGAGCACGGGCCGCGCCCTCCCTCCCCCATGGGAGGGCGCTTTTGCAACGTTGCAAGTCGCGGAACGTTCGGGGGCTTGGCCGCCATAAACCAAGCAGTACAATTGTCGGGAGCGCCCACCCGAGGGAGGGCGCGGCCCTCACCGCGCTGGAGGAACGGCCCATGAAGACCCTGAAAACCATGTGCCCGATGAACTGCCACCCGACCCTTTGCGGGATGGAGGTGACGGTGGACGGGGACGAGCTGGTCTCCATCACCGGCGACGAGAGCCACCCGGACAGCCACGGTTACCTCTGCATCAGGGGCGAGAGCGCGCATCAGATCATCGGCAACCCCAAACGCCTAATGAAACCGCTGATCCGCGAGCGGCGCGGCGCCGACGACTGGCGAGAGGCGTCATGGGAAGAGGCGATGGAGCTGATCGCCGCCAAAATCCGGGCCGTGAAACCGGAGGAGGTGGGCATCTGGGGCGGCCACGGCCTCGCGGTGAACGACTACGGCGTCTCCGTCAAAGGGCAGCTCTTGGGCCGTTTCGCCAATCTCTACGGCGCGCAGACCTGGAACGGGGCGATGATCTGCTGGGGGCTTGGCGGCTTCGGCTTCGGCGTCACCGGCGCGCTGGACGTCTCCACCAAGAAGGACCTCGCCGAGAATGCGGAGATGGTCGTTCTCTGGGGCGCCAACTTCGTCTCCCAGGCGAACACGACGAAATACGTCGCGGACGCCAAGGCGCGGGGCGCGAAGATCGTCTGCATCGACGTCCGCAAGACGGAGGCGATGGCGGTCGCGGAGACCAAGCTGATCCTCCGCCCCGGCTCCGACGCCGCCTTGGCGCTCGCCGTCATGCATGTGCTGATCCGCGACGGGCTGAACGACCCCGGCTTCATCGCGGAGCATACGGTCGGTTTCGACGACCTCGTTCCGCATGTCGACCGATACACACCAGAATGGGCGGCTGCGGAAACCGGCCTGACGGTCGATCAGATCGAAGGTTTCGCCCGCGCCTATGGCGAGACGCGACCGGCGACCATCGTCGCGGGCGGCTCCTCCCTCCACAAGGGCCGCAACTCATGGCTGGCGGCGCGGGCCATCGCCTGCCTGCCCGCGCTGGTCGGCGATTACGGCGTTCCGGGCGGCGGCATGGGGCCGCGCCACGGGGTGCATGCAACGGGACGCGGGCTGAACGACATCACGGCGCGGGATCGCCGCGCCGAGCCGCAAACCGTTCCAGGCCAGATGCCCGCGCTGATCGAGGCGATGGAGACGGGCGCGATCAGGGTGATGATCACGCCGGGGTCGAACATGGTCTCCTCCTTCCCCGACCCGGATCGGGTGACGGCGGCGTTGGCGAAGACGGACCTCGTGGTCTGCCATGACCTCTTCATGTCGGAGACCGCGCGGCGGGCGGCGGACGTCATCCTGCCGTCGACGAGCTGGCTGGAGGAGATCGGCGTTAAGGCGACGGAGGGGCATATCCACCTCTCAGACACCGCCCTGCCCGCGCCCGGCGAGTGCCGCCCGGTCTACGCCTTCATCCGCAATCTGGCGGCGCGGCTGGGGGTGGAGGATTTCCATCCGTGGGCCAGCCATGAGCAGGCGATCAACGCCGTGATCGACCATCCGGCGACGGGCGGCGCGACGATAGAAAAACTGCGCGCGGCGGGCGGGCGGATGCCGCTGAACGTCTCTCATGTCGCCTATCCCGATCGGAAGTTCGCGACGCTCTCGGGCAAGATCGAATTCCGCTCGGATCAGCTCGCGTCAGTCGGCCTCCCCGCCCTGCCCGTCGCGCCGGAGGCGAAGCCGCAAACGGCGCCGCTGACGCTGGCGCAGGGCCGCGCGTGGACGCATTTCCACTCGTTCTACGATCAGGGCCGCGCCATCCCCGCCCTCGCCGAGCGCGAGCCGCATCCCGAATTGTGGATCGCCCCCGGCGATGCGGAGGCGCGCGGACTCGCGGCGGGGGACCGGGTGCGGATCGCCAACCGGCGCGGCTCGTTCGACGCGGTGGCGAAGGTCACCCGGCAGGCGCCGGCCGGGACGGTCTGGCTCCATGACGGCTGGGCCGGGTTCAATCAGCTGATGGATGACGGGCGCACGCTGCCGGACGAGGCGACGGAGCTCTTCCCCTTCACGGTCGGCCAGTCGACCTATGAGGCGGAGGTGGAGGTCAAGCGGATTGCTTAACCTCCGCCACGATCCACGCGACGACGGCGGCGCGGGCGGCGGTTTCCTCTGCGACCGGGTGGATCAAATGGAAGCCGTGATCGCTCGCGGCGGGAACCCGCCAGACCTTCGCTAACCGCCCATTGGCGATCTCATCGGCGACCAACAGGCGCGGCGCGATGGCGTAACCGAGGCCGTTCGCGGCGGCGTCGATGGCGAGCGCCGTCTGGTTGAAACGCGTCGCACGGCCCCGATGCGCGATCCCCGCCGCCGCGAAGAGCGCGCGCCAGTGGTCGTGCCCGTCCACCGCCAGCGGCGCCTCTGCGAAATCCGCCAGCCGCCCGGCGGGCGTCGCGCCCTTCGCCGCCACCACGACCAGATCGAGCTGCGCCAGCGTCATCGCCGTCAGCGCGGCCTTGCGGGACGGCGGCGGACCCTGACGGACTGCGATGTCGACGCCGTCCTGACGGAAGTCCGACAGCGCCTCCGACGCCACTGTCTGCAATTCGATATCCGGATGCGCTTCGGCGAACCGGGCGAGACGGGGCGCCAGCCATTTGGCGGCGAAGGAGGGCGGGACGGACATGGTCACACGGCGGACGGAGGGGGCCAGATCCGCCGTCGCCTCTTCGATCCCCGCCAGCGCCCGGCGGATCGCGGGGTGATAGCGCCGCCCGAGCTCCGTCAGCGAGAGACCGCGCGCCTCGCGCTGGAAGAGCTTCACGCCCAGATCCGCCTCCAGCCGCCGGACATGCTGCGCGACGGCGCCTTGCGTGACGTTCATCTCCTCCGCCGCCAGCCTGAAGTTCAGGCGCCGGGCGGCGGCGTCGAAGGCGCGGATGCTGTTGAGATTGGGAATCATACGGGCGCCCAAGGCAGTAGGTTTTATACAGCCTTTACGCAGGCGATATGATTGGTCAACCTGCGCCGCGCCGCCCATGTTGAGCCCAACGCAAAGGAGCATCGACATGGCCGACCAGAAAACAGCCCTCATCACCGCCGGCGGATCCGGCATGGGCGCGGACGCCGCGCGCCGTCTCGCCGCCGACGGATGGAACGTCGCGATCCTCTCCTCCTCCGGCAAGGGCGAGGCGCTGGCGGCGGAGCTGGGCGGCGTCGGCGTCACCGGGTCCAACAAGGACGTCGCGGCGCATCAGTCGCTGGTGGACGCGGCGATAGCGAAATGGGGCCGGGTGGACGCGCTGGTGAACTCGGCGGGGCACGGCCCGAAAGGCCCGGTTCTCGATATCACCGACGAGGACTGGCACGAAGCGCTGGACGTCTACTTCCTGAACTGCGTTCGCCCCACGCGCCTCGTCACCCCGATCATGGAGGCGCAGGGCGGCGGGTCGATCATCAACATCTCGACCTTCGCGGTGTTCGAGCCCGACCCGCTCTTCCCCACCTCCGCCGCCTTCCGAGCGTCGCTGGCGGGGTTCGCGAAGCTCTACGCCGACAAGTACGCGGCGGCGGGCATTCGGATGAACAACGTCCTCCCCGGTTTCATCGACAGCCTGCCGGAGACGGAGGACCGCAAGGCCCGCATCCCGATGGGACGGTATGGTTACGCCAATGAGGTTAGCGGCCTGATCGCCTATCTCGCCTCCCACGACGCCGCCTATGTCACCGGCCAGAACATCCGCATCGACGGCGGCCTGACGCGGGCGGTCTGATGACCGTCGCGCTTCCCCGCGTCGACGCCGCCTTCATCGTGAAATGGGCGGCGTCGATCATCCAGATCGGCGGCTACGCGGCGACGGCCTTCGGGATGACGCCGCTGAACCTCTATCTCTTCATCGTCGGCGTCATCGGCTGGTTCGCGGTCGGCGTGATCTGGCGGGACAAGGCGATCATGCTGATCCATGTGGTCGCACTTGGCGCAATGTTGGCCGGATTGGCGGCCTGACGGATACGCCGCCCCTTGCGAAACGACGGCGAAACGCGCTCAATCGCCGGGACGCTACGCGAGGAGAGATGAGATGATGGACGGCGCGCCGCTGACGAACATGCAGGCCCGGGATGTCGAGGCCCTGCTCCACCCCTACACCAACGCGGTGCAGCACCGGAAAACCGGCCCGCATGTGATCGAGACGGGCGAGGGCGTCTATGTCTACGACGACAGCGGCAAGCGGTTCATCGAAGGGATGGCGGGCCTCTGGTGCGCGGGGCTCGGCTTCGGCGATGCGGAGCTGATCGACGCCGCGAAGGAGCAGCTGGACAAGCTGCCCTACTATCACCTCTTCGGCGGACGCAGCTTCGAGCCGGCGATCGAGCTGGCGGAGAAGCTGAAGGAGGTCGCGCCGATGCCGATCTCCAAGGTGATCTACCAGTCCTCGGGATCGGAGGCGAACGACACTCAGATCAAGCTAGCGTGGTATTACAACAACGCCCGCGGCAAGCCGGAGAAGAAGAAGATCATCTCCCGCGTGAAGGGCTATCACGGGGTCACCATCGTCTCCGCCTCGCTTACCGGGCTGCCCTACAATCACAAGCATTTCGACCTGCCGGTCGACCGGATCATGCACACCGGCACCCCGCATTTCTGGCGCGAAGGCCGCGACGGGGAGACGGAGCAGGAGTTCGCCGCGCGTCTGGCGCATGAGCTCGACGAGATGATCGAGCGCGAGGGCCCTGACACGGTCGCCGCCTTCATCGCCGAGCCGGTGATGGGCGCGGGCGGCGTGATCGTGCCGCCGGAAGGATATTTCCGGGCGATCAAGGCGGTCTTGGACAAGCACGATGTGCTCTTCATCGATGATGAGGTGATCTGCGGCTTCGGGCGCACCGGCAACTGGTTCGGGGCGGAGACGTTCGGGATGGAGCCGACGTCCATGTCGATGGCGAAGCAGCTGACGGCGGCCTACGCGCCGCTCTCCGCCGTCGCGATTAATCAGGATATGGCGGAGGCGATTGAGAGCCAGTCAGGCGATGTCGGCGTCTTCGGGCACGGCTTCACTTATGGCGGCCATCCCTTGGGCTGCGCGATGGGCGTGAAGACGATCGAGCTCTATCAGAAGCGCAAGATCGTCGACCATGTCCGCGCCGTCGCGCCGCTTTTCGAAGAACGGCTGAAGGCGCTCGGCGAGCATCCGCTGGTCGGCGAGGCGCGGTGCGCTGGTCTGATGGGCGGGCTGGAGCTGTCGCCCGACCCCGCCTCCGCCGCGACTTTCGCGACGCCGGGCAAGGTCGGTCCTTATCTCGCGAACGAGCTTCTGAAGCACGGGGTGATCCTCCGGGCCATCGGCGACACGCTCGCCTTCTGCCCGCCGATGATCATCACGACGGATGAGCTGGAGGAGCTGTTCGCGCCGATCGAAACGGCGTTGGACGCGACCCATGCCTGGGCCAAGGCCGAAGGGCATCTGGGCTGAGCGGAGCCGGTCGGGGGCTAGCGCCCCCGCCGTGATCAATCACTTCTCGGGCTTCGAGCCTTCCCACTGCTTGCGGATGCGGCTCATCCCATACCAGACGGCGCCGATAACCGGGATCGCCAGCAAGCTGGTCGTCATCGCCTTGTCCAAGCCCGCCAACTTGGTCCACGGCGCGGCGAGCGCGGCGGCGAGGTTCAACGCGTAGTAGCTGATCGCGACGACGGAGACGCCTTCGACCGTTCGCTGGAGCCGCAATTGCAGCGCCGCGCGGCGATTCATGCTCTCCAGCAGTTCCTGGTTCTGCGCCTCGACCGCCACATTGACCTGTGTCGAGAGAAGCGAGGAGGCCCGCGCCAGCCTCTCCGACAACGCCGCGAGGCGCCCCTGCGCCGCGCGGCAGGTGCGCATCGCGGGATCGAAGCGGCGCTTCATGAACTCGGAATAGAGCTGCCGCCCGCCCATCCGTTCCTCGCGCAGCACTTCGATGCGGTCGGTGACGATCGCCTCGTAAGCGGCGGAGGCGCCGAAGCGGAACGCAGTCTCCGTCGAAATGCGCTCCGCCTGGGCGGAAAGCTTGGTGAGCGCCTGCAGCGTCTCGCGTGCGCGCTCCGGCGAAAGCTCGGCGGCGTTGTCGTCGGAGGCGATCAGTTTGGCGAGCGCGCTTTCGATATGGCCGACCTTGCCGCTCACATCGCGGGCGGTCGGCAGCGCCGTCATGGCGAAGGCCTTGTAGCTTTCGATCTCCAGCAGCCGCTGGGTGATCCGGCCAAGTCGGCGCGGGCCCATGCCCTTCACCGCGACGACGGCGATGCGGGCGAAGCCGTTCTCATGAATGCGGAAGTCGGAAGCGACCAGCGCTTCGCGCCCGACGACCCAGGCGACCGAAAGGCTCTCGCCCGCGAAGTGCTTCTGAAGCTGTTCGGAGAACAGCTTTTCCGCCGCCGCCTCGTCCGGCGCGGTTTCAATGCGCACCATTGCGGAAGCGGCGATGCGACCGCCGAGATCGGCGAGCCAGTCTTCGGGAAAGAGCGACAACGCCTCCCCGCTGAACGGCTCCGCCGCGACGCCATCCTGGAAGATCGTGTATGTTACGAACTCGGTATGGCTCTCCCATTTCAGGGTGAAACGACCGAGCTTGCCGGTGAAATGGGCCGACCCCGGCGCCGGATGCGCCCCGCCATAGCGGTCGATCAGCGCGGTCAGGCGGCGCACGTCGTCCGCCCGGTCCCGCGCCTCTCCCCCATCGGGTTTGATGGCGATGAAGATCGCGCGGCTCGGCGCGGTCAGTTCCGGAAACGGACGGGCGTGAAGCTCGTTCGTGAGACTGAACCGCTCAGGGTCCGCCGCCGGAAACCGGGCGCGTAAGGGGGTCGATGCCTGTTCCATGCTCCCTATGTGGCGCCGCAGCGATTAAAGGCGAGATAATGCACTGCAGCAAATGTGAGAAAAATCAGCAATCCAGCGTATTTTCCCGCTCCCACGGGCTCATGGCGCGCATGAACGTGGTCCATTCTTCGGATTTCAGCTTCACGAAGGCCTCGCACGTCTCTTTGCCCAGCCCTTCGACCAACGCCTTGTCGCGCGCCAGAATACGAAGCGCATCCAAGAGGTTGAGCGGCAGCTGCTTCGCCCCGCGCACCCGGTGCCCTTCGGCGTACATGTCGATATCGAGCCGTTTGCCGGGGTCGGTCTCTTTCTCCATCCCGTCCATCCCGGCGGCGATGATCGCGGCGGGGAGGAGGTAGGGGTTCGCGGCGCCGTCGGCGAGCCGGACCTCGAACCGCCCCTCGTCAGGGATGCGGACCATGTGGGTGCGGTTGTTGCCGCCATAGGTCACCGTGTTCGGCGACCACGTGGCGCCGGATGTCGTGCGGGGCGCGTTGAGGCGCTTGTAGCTGTTCACCGTCGGGTTGGTGATCGCGCACATGCCCTGCGCATGGGCCATCAGACCGCCGAGGAAATGGTAGCCGAGCTGGCTGATCCCCAATTCCCCGTCCTTGTCGTGGAAGAGGTTCTTCTTCCCCGCTTTGTCCCAGAGGGAGACGTGGGCGTGGCAGCCGTTGCCAGTCAGATGCGCGAAGGGCTTCGGCATGAAGGTGGCGCGCAGCCCATGCTTCTCGGCAATCGCCTTGGTCATGTATTTGAAGAAGGCGTGGCGATCCGCCGTGACCAGCGCGTCGTCGTACTCCCAGTTCATCTCGAACTGGCCGTTCGCGTCCTCATGGTCGTTCTGGTAGGGACCCCAGCCGAGCGACTGCATGGCGTCGCAGATCTCCTTGATGACCTCATAGCGGCGCATCAGGGCGGAGATGTCGTAGCAGGGTTTCGACTGCGTATCGCGGGGGTCGGCGAGTTCTTCGCCGTCTTCGGTGATGAGGAAGTATTCGCACTCCACCCCGGTTTTCAGCCGCCAGCCCTTCTCCGCCGCCTGCGCGACGACGCGCTTCAGCGTGTTGCGGGGGGCGTGGGCGACCTCTTCGCCGTCGATGTAGAGATCCGCGGCGAGCCAGCCGACCTCCGGCTTCCACGGCAGCTGGATCAGGCTGTCGGGATCGGGCTTGGCGAACATGTCCGAGTGCGCCGGCGTCATGTCGAGCCAGGCGGCGAAGCCGGCGAACCCGGCGCCGTCCTTCTGCATGTCGGCGATGGCTGCGGCTGGGACGAGTTTGGCGCGCATGACGCCGAAAAGGTCCGTGAACGAGACCTGAAAATACTCGATCCCCTTTTCCTTCGCGATTTTCGCCAGATCCGCAGCCATTGCACCCTCCGTCAGCTATGCGTCGGCGCGGAGCGTGGCGGCAAAGGCCGGGATTGGCAAGCGGGCGCAACTTGCCAAGCGGCGTGATTAAGCGAATGCTCCGGTCAATGAAAAAAGGGAGGGGAGAATGGCGGACGCCGTTCGCATCGGCGCCGAGGCGCTGACGGATTTCATCGCATCGACATTCGCCGCCGCCGGGGCGAGCGCGGAGGAAGCGCAGCGGATCGCAGCCAACCTCGTCGGCGCGAACCTTTCGGGCCATGACAGCCACGGCGTCGTCCGCACGCCGCGCTATCTCCAGAACCAGCGCCTCGGCCAGATGCATTTCGGCGTGACGGCGGAGACGGTGATCGACGGCGGCGCCTTCGCGCTGATCGACGGCAAGTTCGGCTTCGGTCAGACGGTCGGGCGCCAGGCGGTGGAGGACGGGATCACGCGGGCGAAGGCGCATGGCGTCTCCATCGTAGCGCTTCGCTCTGCGGGCCATGTGGGACGGATCGGCGAATGGGCGGAAATGGCGCTGGAGGCCGGATACGCCTCCATCCATTTCTGCAACGTCGCCCGCTCCATGCTGGTCGCGCCCTTTGGCGGGGCGGAGCGGCGGATGTCCACCGCGCCCGTCGCGGTGGGGGTGCCGAATCCCCAGGGCGACGATTTCGTGCTCGATTTTTCGACGGCGAAATCGGCGGAGGGGAAGGTGCTCGTCTCCCTCAAGGGCGGCAAGGCCCCGCCCGCCGGGTCGCTGATCGACGCGGACGGCGCCGTAACGGACGACCCCCGCGCACTCTACGGCGAGACCCCGCCCGGCGCAGTGCCGGACCCGCGCAAGGGCGACGGGGCGCTGGCGGCGATGGGGGATCACAAGGGATCCGGCCTCGCCCTCGCTTGCGAATTGCTGGCGGGCGCGCTGACCGGATCGGCCCCCTCCGGCCCCGGCGAGGGGCCGTATAACGGGATGCTGTCGATCTATATCAATCCCGCTCGCATTGATGACGGAGCCGGCTGGGGCGGCATGGTGGGCGAGTACATCGACTTCGTCCGCTCCGCCCGCCCCGCCGACCCCGAGAAACCCGTCATGATCCCCGGCGATCCTGAGCGGAAGGCGCGGGCCGAACGCCTCGCCGATGGCGTGCCGCTTCCGGCGGAGACGTGGGAGAGCCTTGTCGCCGCCGCACGGTCGGTCGGCCTCGGCGATGACGATATTCCAAGCGTAGGAGCGTGAAATGACCCTGACCAAGGACCTCTTCGACACCCTCGCCCAGTGGGACACGCCGACGATCTGCAACGCGCTGGAGCTGGTCGTCCCTGAACGGCGCGGCCACGGCTTCACGATCCAGCCCTTCACGACCTTGCGGCCGGAGATGGCGCCCATCGTCGGCCTCGCCCGCACCGCGCGCATCCGCGCCGCCGCGCCCGACCCGCGCGGGCAGCGGCCGCGCGATCCCTACTACGAATACATCGCCAAGGCCGACCTGCCGACGGTGGTGGTGATCGAAGACCTCGACCCCGAACCCGGCATCGGCGCCTTCTGGGGGGAGGTGAACACGGCGATCCACAAGGGCCTCGGCGCGCGGGGCGTCGTCACCTCCGGCTCCTTCCGGGACGCGCCCGACAGCGCGCCGGGGTTTCAGGTGATGGGCGGCAAGGTCGGCCCCTCCCACGCCCATGTTCACGTCGTCGATTTCGGCGGAACGGTTAGCGTTCACGGGATGGAGACGTCGCATGACGACCTGATCCACGCCGACCAGCACGGCGCCGTCGTCATCCCCCATGACGCCGCCGCCAAACTCCCCGAAGCGGTCGACCTGATCGCACAAAGGGAGGCGGTGATCCTCGCCGCCGCGAGGGCCGAGGACTTCAATATCGACAAACTTAAAGCCGCCATGAAGGGCGCAGCGGAGATCCACTGAATGGCCACCGTTTTCCTCACCGAACCGATCCACGAAGACGGCGTCGCGGTCCTGCGCGACGCGGGCGCGACGCTCCATTTCGGGTGGGAGCTGGACCCCGCCGCCCGCGCCGCCGCGCTGGCGGAGACGGAGGCGATCGTGGCGCGGGTGGAGAAGATCGGCGCGCAAGTCTTCGCCGCGGCGCCGAAGCTGAAGGTGATCTCCCGCCACGGGGTCGGCTGCGACAGTATCGATCTTCCGGCGGCGAAGGCGGCGGGCGTCACCGTCGCGATCTCCGCTGGCGCGAACGACACCGCAGTGGCCGAACACACGATGGCCCTGATGCTCTCCGCCGCCAAACGGGTGCGGGAGATGGATGCGGTGACGCGCGAGGACTATCGCGGCCGCGCCGGGCGCATGTCGGCGGACCTGAAGGGACGGCGGATGCTCGTCCTCGGCTATGGCCGCATCGGCCGCCGCGTCGCTCCGCTCTGCGCGGCGTTCGGGATGGACGTGATCCTCTGGGACAAGGCGCTGGAGCCCGGCCAGCCGGTGGACGGCTACCCGGTCGCACGCTCCCTCATGCACGGGCTTCGCGGGGCGGGCGGCGTCACCGTCCACGTGCCGCTGGACGACGAGACGCGCGGCATGATCGGCGAAGACGAGCTCCGCGCCCTCGCCCCCGGCGCGCTGGTGGTGAACGCCGCGCGCGGCGGGATCATCGACGAGGCGGCGCTGGCGAAGGTGGCGGCGGAGGGGCATCTCGGCGGCGTCGCCACCGACGTCTACACGGTGGAGCCGGTGGAGCCGGACAACCCCGTCCTCGGCGTCGAGCACGCCATCCTCTCCCCCCACACCGCCGCCATGTCGCCCGAAAGCATGCGCCTGATGGCGACGATCGCGGCGGAGAACGCGCTGAAAGGGGTGGCCGGGACGTTGCCGGACGGCATGGTGTTCCAAGCCGGGTGATGAAACCCGGCTTCACTCTCCACGACGCTTATCTGGACGCGGAGGCTCAGCGCGGTCTTCTCGAAGACATCCGCACTGTGGCGGCGACGGCGCCTTTGGTACGCCCGACGACGCCCTGGGGCAAGCCGATGTCCGTCGCGATGACCTCCGCCGGGCGACTCGGGTGGATCACCGACAAGAAGGGCTATCGCTACGAGCCCCGCCACCCGAACGGCGCGCCCTGGCCGCCGATCCCGGAAAGCGCGCTGGCGATCTGGCGGGCGGTGAGCGGGTGGGCGGGGGACCCGGACTGCATGCTCGTCAATTTCTATCGCGAGGGCGCGAAGATGGGGATGCATCGGGACGCGGACGAAAACGCGTGGGATGCGCCCGTCGTCTCCGTCTCGCTCGGCGATCCGGCGCGGTTCCGGATGGGCGGACTGGAGCGCAAGGACCCGACGGAGGCGGTGGAGCTGAACTCCGGCGACGTTCTGGTGATGGGCGGCCCGGCGCGGCTCGCCTATCACGGGGTGGACCGCATCCGCTTCGGCGTCTCGCCGCTGCTGAAAGAGGGCGGTCGGATCAACCTGACGATGCGGGTGGTGCGGGACTAGCGGACCATCCTCTCAACGGCGTCGGGCCGCTCGCCGCAGGCGGGGACGGCCCCGCGCCTGCTCGCCGATCTCTCTAACAAACCGTAAAGAAAACTCAGGATTCCGGCATGCCGGAATCCTTGTGTTCTTCAACCAATCGGAAAGACTTCCGGCTTCCGGCTTCCGGCTTCCGGCTTCCGGCTTCCGCCGACGGAGAGACGGACGGCGCGTTCACGCCGGTTCCACCGGGTCGGCGAACAGGATCAGCCGCAGCGGCCCGGGCGTCTCCGCGCCGAGTGGCCAACAGGTAGATAGCGCGAGCCGCTCCGCTCCGCCGGTGGGCATGCGCCATTTGCGGCTGTCCACGACGACCCCCGCCGTAACGCGGTAGAGACGGCGAACGCCCGTCGTCTCCACCGTGATCGCGTCTCCGGGCTTCAGATCGCCAAGGAAGGCGAAATGGCTGTCGCGATGCCCGGCGAAGGCGGCGAGGCCCGGGTCTCCCGGCCGCGGCGCGCCCGTGACATGCCCCGGCCCCCAGGCCATCGCCGCGCCGGTCGATGTGGAAAGCGCGATGGCGGAGACGCCGAGGCCCGGCGCCTCGATCCGGGCGTAGGCGGTGAAGTCGGCCCAGGCCCAGGGCTTCGCGCCGCCCGCCTCCCACGCTGTCGCCAGGAGGTGCTGGCCGAGCCGGGCCTTCGCCGGGTGGTGAAGCGCGCTCGCCGCCGTGATCAGACCGGCGACGATCAGCGAAGCGGCGACGATCTTGCGGGCCGTGGCGCGTGCGGCGCGGACCGAGCGGTTCGCGGGGCGCGGCAGATCGAGCGGGCGCATCGGCGCGCAGCCGAGACAGCTCACGCGAGGCTCCCGCGCGGACGGGCGAGCCAGCCAAGGGCGATCATGATCAGACCGATCAGCAGCGACAGGCGCCAGCCAAGCGATCCCTGCGGCACGGCGACCGTCGGTGCGGCGTCCTGAACCGGCGTCGTAGCCTTGATGAGCCCCGGAAGCTCCGCCCTTTCGCCTGGCGCGCGCACCACGGGGGTCTGCTCGAAGACGAACTGCGCGGGGTCCCACCCGGCGGGGAGGTTGCGCGCCACCTCCGCCCGCGTGAGCGGTTCGGCGAAGGGGCGGACCGGGGCGTCGTCCACCGCGATCAGGGAGGTGAGACGCGAGACGAGGCCGTAATCAAGCGCCGTCGTCATGATCTCCGCATCCACCGCCAGCGGATCGCCGCCGGTCAGCCGCTCGGCCTCCAGCCCAGCGATCCTGCGCCGCGCGAAGAGCTTCGCGACGCCCGCCCGCTCTGGCGCCTGCGCCAGATCGAGCGTCATCTCAAAGGGCCGCTCGCCGCGCCGACCAGTCAACCGGATCGGCGCATCAACCGCGCCCTTGAGCGCGACCGTCAGCGGCTCACCCGCGTAGAGGTCGGGGAGGATCGACGGGGCCGCCGTCACGCCCACGGGCAGGTCGAGCGCGAGGTCGGTGATCGCGGGCGCTTCGATCTTGGCGAAGAGCGCCTCCATCTTCTCCCGCACTTCGCCGAGATCGCCGATATAGACATGCGCGCCGCGCCCGATCTCCGCCGCGCGGGTCATGAAATACCCGTTCGGCGCCGAGCCGATGCCGACCATGAAGACCCGCGCGCCGCCCCGGCGCTGGTGGATCAGATCCAGCATCTCCGCTTCGAAGGACACCGCGCCGTCGGTCAGGAAGATGATCTGGCGAAGACGCCCCGGCTCCGACGGGATGCGCAGCGCGCGGTCGAGGGCGGGGAGCATGTTCGTGCCCCCTTCCGCGTCCAGCCCGCGCACCTCCCGCACCGCGCGGCGGACGGTGGCGGGGGTCGCGGGCAGAACCTTTGGCGACCAGAGCGCGTAATCGTCGTTGAAGGCGAGGATGGTGAAGCGATCATCAGGCGTCAGGCGCTTGATCGCCGTCTCCAGCCCGGCGCGGGCCTGGCGGATGCTCTCCCCGGCCATCGAGCCCGATACGTCCTGCACGAAAATCACATCGCGGGGGAGGCGCGCGGCCTCCGCCTCGATCTTCGGCGGGGAGAGGGTGAGGATCATGTGGCGATCTTCGCCGCTGGTCTCCGTGAAGACGGCGGCGGCGGGTTCAGCGCCTTGTTCGGCGGCCCAGATCAGTTCGAAGTCGCGATCCGCCGGGACCGGACCGGTGAGCGTGACGAGCGCGCCGCCCTCCCGTTCCTCGATCTCCACGTCATGATAGCGGCTCTCCAGCCGCGAGACCGGGAAACCCGGAGCGAAGTCGATCTCCATCGTCACCGGATTGCGCACCGTCTCCGGGTCCTCTTCGCGCGGATCGGCGACGGGCGTCTCCGGCGTCGTCACCGCCCATCCCTCTGGACCGAAAGCGATCGCCTGCACGATGGGAACGCCGCCATAGCGCGGCGCGGCCACCAGCGGCATCCGAAGGGAGAAGAGCCCGTCCTTCGGCGCCAGCGTCGACTGGAACTCAATCTGCGCGACCACGACCGCCCCCGGCGCGATGTTCGCGACGGAGGTCGTGAAGAGGTTCGGGCGATGCTGCTCCACCAGCGCCGCCGCCTTTCCTTCGGCCTTGGCGTCTTCGTAGATCTCCTGCGCGGCGATCTTCTCTTCGATCCGCCCTTCGACGAACCGGTCGCCGATGCGCATCCGCAGGGTGTCGACCGCAGCGTCCTTGGGCAGGGGGAAGGCGTAGATCCCCTCCACCCAGCCGTCGGACGGATTGCGGAAGCGCTGCGTCATCACCGTGCGGGCGATGGGGCCGGTGACGTCGATCTTCACGTCTGTCGCAACGACCGGCGCGGCGATACGGCGGCCCGGCATCTCCGTCTTGAAGAGGAGCGAGCCGGAGGAGACCTCCCCCAGCGTGGTGGCGAAGGCAGGGGCGGCGAAGCCCCAGAAAAGCACTGCGAAAATGGCGGCGCGAATGCGCATGTCGGCTCTCCCCAAGAGCCCCGCCCTGTCATCCCGCGCCTCTGATACCCGGCGAACGGCGCCGGAATTGGGGCCGTCGTCAGGAGTTTATTCCGTCGCAGTTCCGGGTAGAGTTTCGCCCAAAGCCGACGGCGATCGGCGCGACAGGGGAGATGCGAAAATGGCCGGACTGACCGCCGACGAGAAAACCGCCTATGAGAGGGAGGGCTGGGTCGTCCCGTCTTTCCGTCTGCCCGAAGAACGGGTGAACGCGCTCGTCGCGGAGCTGGATCGCGTCATCGAAGCGAACCCCGGCGTGCGTCCCGAAAAACTGATCTCCATCCATCTCGAGAACGGGAAGGAGGGGGTGAAGGGTTCCTCCGCTTTCCTCGACCTCGCGATGGACCCGGAGATCCTCGACATCGTGGAAAGCGCCATCGGCCCCGATTTCGCGCTTTGGGGCTGCCACATGTTCTGCAAGGCGCCCGGCACGGGGCTGGAGGTGCCCTGGCATCAGGACGGCCACTACTGGCCCATCCGCCCGCTCGCCACCTGCACGGTCTGGATCGCGCTGGAGCGATCAGATGCGGAGAACGGCTGCCTCCGCCTCGTCCCCCGCAGCCACGAAGGCCGCGCGTTGCATGATCATATGAAGGAGGAAGGCGATCTCGCCCTCTCCGACAAGATCGACATGGAGACGTTCGACGAGGCGGATGCGGTCGACGTGGAGCTGGAGCCGGGCCAGATGTCGCTTCATGACGTCTACATGATCCACGGCTCCAACGCGAACCGCTCGCCCCGCCGCCGCGCGGGGCTGGCGATCCGCTACATGCCGACGACCTCCCATATGGACCGGACGCTGAGGGAGGCCGGAGACGGCTCCGGCGTGATGGTCGATTTCTCGACGCGGCCCCTGTGGCTGCTGCGCGGCGAGGACAAATCGGGGATGAACGACTTCACCGTCGGTCATTGAGAGCGGGGGGCGTCCTCCTCGGAGGGGCTGAAGGCCCCGCCTCGTCAGCCGCGCGACCGCTTGCGCGTTCGCAGAGAGCAGCGTGCGAAATCGTTTAATCAAAAGGTCGCAAAAGACGCCCAGCCTACGGGCGACTTTTGCGTCAACTTTTTCGCACGCTGCCTTGGCGGCGTCAGGCGTTCGCGCGCTCCATCGCCCGGCGGTAGGCGGCGACATCGTCTTCCTCGCTGATCGCGACATCCGCATAGCCGACGACTTCGCCCGCCCCCACGTCCCGCGTCAGCACCACGTCCTGCGCCAGACCGATCGGCAACGCCCCGCGCGCGACGGAGGCGCCCGCCGGGATGAGCTTGCCCCAGACGCAGTAGCCGCCCTCCCCGTCAAGAACCTCGCCCGCCTTCAGATCGCGTTTGGCCGTCGCGACCACATCGCCCCGGAACCCCGCCGTCTCCCCCGTCGCTTGACCCAAGAGCGCGGCGGAGAGGATGGAGATGTTCAGCTCCATCCCGATCAGGTGGAAGGGCTTGTACATCGCCGAATATCGCCCCGACTTGTCGGTGTTCATCCCGTACTGACGAAAGCATCCAGCGGCGTAATCGTTCGGCGCTTCGAAAACGGCGTAAACGCCCCAGCGAAGATCCCGAAAAACCGGGCGGCCGTCCCTCTCTTCGGAGGAGACGGTCTCCACCATCCCCTTGCCCTCCAGCACCCCGCCCTCGTCCGCGGGCCGCAGAATCTGCGCCAGATCGTCCACCCCGCAAGGCGGAAAGAGCAGCCCGTCAGACGGCGGCGTCAGCCCGCAGGCGTTGGCGATCGCCGCCATCTCCAGCGCCGATTTCGTGCCGTCGGTGAAGGAATTGAACATCTTCGGGTTCATTCCGTCCCGCACTGCCTGTTCGGGGTCGAAGCCCATATACTCCCAGACCGTCTCCGGCGTGCTCTGGTGGTAATGGGGGCGGTATTTCGTGCCCTTGCCCGCGCAAACGACGTCGAACCCGCAGGACCGCGCCCAGTCGACGATCTCCGCCGTCAGCGCGGGCTGGTCCCCATAGGCCATGGAGTAAACCACGCCAGCCGCCCGCGCCTCTTTCGCCAGCGCCGCGCCGGCGAGCACGTCGGCCTCCACGTTCACCATCACCACATGCTTGCCCGTCGCGATCGCGACCCGCGCATGGCGGACGCCCGCATGGGGGTTCCCGGTCGCCTCCACCACGACGTCAACATCGTCCGCCGACAGAGCCGCGGACGCGTCATCAGTTATCGCGACGGCGTCAATCTGATCACCGCCCCATCCGACCTCCCGGCAGGCGGCCCGCGCGCGGTCAGGCGAGAGGTCCGCGATCCGCGTTACCTCCAGTCCCTCAGTCGTCGGAACCTGGGCGAGGAACATCGACCCGAACTTCCCCGCCCCGATCAGGCAGACCCTAACCGGCCGCGCCTCCGCCGCTGCGCGACGCAGTTTCTCCTGCAAAAACATCGCATCCTCCCCGTTTTCCGCATCAAGCCTCCGCGGCCCGATAGGCGCAACCCCGCCGCTGCTTCCTTCAAATACGCAAAGAAACGCCGCGCCAGCGGCGCCTCGGTTTCGCCGACAGGCGAAACCGCCGGGCCCAACCCGTGGCGATCGAAGATCACGGAGGGGCGGGAGACCTCCCCTCGCCCTGCGCGCCGCCGCCCGATAGTCTCTCGCGCGGGAGGAAAGCCATGACCGTTCTCATCTCCGGCGCCGGGATCGCGGGCCTTTCGCTCGCGCTCACCTGCCATCAGATCGGCGTTCCCTGCCGGATCGTCGAGCAGGTGCGGGAGGTCAAACCCCTCGGCGTCGGCATCAACCTGCAGCCCAACGCGGTGCGCGAGCTCTTCGATCTCGGGCTCGAACGCGAACTCGCAGCCATCGGCGTTCCGACGCAGGAGCTGGCGATGCTCGCCGCCAACGGGAAAGAGGTCTGGCGCGAGCCGCGGGGACGGGACGCGGGATATCGCTGGCCGCAGTATTCCGTGCAACGGGGCGAGTTGCAGATGATGCTATATCGCGCCGTCCTGGACCGGCTCGGCCAAGACGCGATCGAGACCGGCGCGAAGGGGCGAGCGTTCCGCACAGAAGGCGACGAGGCCGTCCTCGAAACCGATAGCGGCGAACGCCGAGGCGCCGTTCTCATCGCCGCCGACGGCCTCCATTCCGCGATCCGCCGCCAGATGCACCCCGATGAGGGCGCGCCGATCTGGGCGGGCGCGATTCTCTGGCGCGGCGCGACCCGCGCGAAGCCCTTCGCCGAGCGAAACGTCATGGCGATGATCGGCGACTACGGCCAGAAATTCGTCACCTACCCGATCAGCGGACCGGACGAGACCGGAGAGGTCCTGATCAACTGGATCGCAGAGCGCGCCTTCGACGCCGGCCACGGCTGGGCGCGCGAAGACTGGAGCCGGGAGGCGCAAGCCTCCGACTTCCTCCCGTGGTTCGAAGACTGGCGCTTCGGCCGGATCGACGTCCCCGCGCTCATCACAGGGGCGAAGGTCGTCTACGAATACCCGATGGTCGACCGCGACCCGGCCGATCATTGGACGGATGGGCGGGTGACGCTCATGGGCGACGCCGCGCATATCATGTATCCGACGGGGTCCAACGGCGCGTCTCAGGCGATCGTGGACGCGCGCAAGATCGGCCGCGCCTTCATCGACCATGGCGTCGGTCCCGAAGCGCTCGCGGCTTATGAGACGGAAATGCGCCCGCGCATGGCCAAAGTGATCGCCGCCAATCGCGGCGCGGGGCCCGACTACGTGCTTGAGATCGTAAAGGAGAGGTCAGGCGGCGATTTCGACGATGTGGAGACGGTCATGCCCCATGCCGAGCGGGCGGCTTTCGCCTCGAACTACAAGTCGACCGCGGGTTTCGACCCAGCGACCCTGAACGCCCAACCGCCGATTATCGGCGCAATGACGCGCCGATAGCTATGAGAACGCCCGCGCGCCATCGGCGCGCGGGCGTTCGTATCTGCGATCAGGAGCCGCCGCCGCCGAGAACGGACGGCGCATTGGCCTGCACGTTCGCGTTCTCGATCGTGGTGTCGAGCGCAGTCGCCTCGGTGGTGATCTGCGCCGCGACGCCGTTGAAGCCCGTCGTGTCGTTCCCGAAGATCGCGTAGACGAGCGCGATGCCGACGACGACGACCGCCGCCGTCAGGGCGACCCAGTCGACCGTGACCGCGCCGGATTTGTCCGACGTGAACCGGGCTAGTGATTTGGTGATGAAGCGCATGTTGATCCCTCCATGGCGTAACGCGCTGCGTGTCTTGGCGACGCGCGCATTGATGACCAATGAAGGCCGCATACCCCTGCGGAAACCCAACACCGGCGCATAAACACAAACGCCACTTACGACCGTTAACAGCATATTCGACGACATAACAACGAAAATTCGAAGGACTGCATCCAGAAGGATGTCCCGATCTTCCCAGATGCCGAGAATGGCGACCCCTGAAGGATTCGAACCTTCGACCTGCGGATTAGAAGTCCGCTGCTCTATCCAGCTGAGCTAAGGGGCCGTCTCACCCCATATACCGCCCGGCGGTCAGTGGGTCCACGCGCCGCGGCGGTTATGGGCGAAGTTCCCGCCATAGCCGCCCGGCTTGACCACATGGGCGCGCGTCTTCGCCTCCTGCACCTGATAGGCGATGCCGTTCTTCTCCGCGTAGGCGATGGCGGCGTCCTTCGTGTCGAAGGCCATCTTCACCTGGGTTCGGGTGTCCGACGACCCCGTCCAGCCCATCAGCGGGTCGATCTTCCGGGCCGACGCAGGCGCGAACTCCAGAACCCAGTCGGATTTCGCCTGGCCGGACTGCATCGCCGTCCGTGCGGGCTGATAGATTTTCGCGACCATGATCGACCCCTTGATTACCGCCACCGTTATCCGGATTCGCAGCGACGGAGGCAAGCGGAAGCGTTGCGCCATATCGCCCGGATTTTCGCCTTTTGGGAAGGGTCGCCGCCGGCCAGGCGCTTGGGAGCGAGGGGTGGGGTGGGTGGTGCCACGCCCGGCCGACGGCATTTCGCTGCTTGCCAAAACCTTATACACGCTAAGGTAGATCTTAGGCAACGAAAACAATCAGGAGAAGCGTGGGGCGATTTCTCTTCCCGGATGCATCCCTCCGACGCCGCTCAACATTCCCGATGGAGATTAACAAGGGGTTACTTGTCGCAAAAACTCCTGCGTCCTACCTTTGTTCTCCATCCCACAGGAGGATTTCCATGACCGTCGACACGCTCGTCACCGTCCCGGACCCGCGCGCGCGCGAAAAACTCGAAGGCGGCGTGCGAATCGTCATGGAGACGCCGTTCGAGCCCGCGGGCGATCAGCCTACGGCGATCGCGGAGCTGGCGGAGGGCGTGACCAACGGGGAGCAGGACCAGGTTCTCCTCGGCGCCACCGGCACTGGCAAAACCTATACGATGGCCAAGGTGATCGAGGCGACGCAGCGCCCCGCGATCATCCTCGCGCCGAACAAAACACTCGCCGCGCAGCTCTATGGCGAGTTTAAAAACTTCTTTCCGAACAACGCGGTGGAGTATTTCGTCTCCTACTACGACTACTATCAGCCGGAGGCCTACGTCCCGCGCTCCGACACCTATATCGAGAAGGAAGCGCAGATCAACGAGCAGATCGACCGGATGCGCCACTCGGCCACCCGCGCCCTGCTCGAACGCGACGACGTGATCATCGTCGCCTCCGTGTCCTGCATCTACGGCATCGGCGCGGTGGAGACTTACGGGGCGATGACCCAGGACCTGAAGGCTGGCGAATCGTATGTGCAGCGCGACGTGATCCGCGAACTGATCGCCCAGCAGTACCGTCGCAACGACGCCGCCTTCCAGCGCGGCGCGTTCCGGGTGAAGGGCGACACGATCGATCTCTGGCCCGCGCATATGGAGGATCGTGGCCTGCGTTTCGCCTTCTTCGGGGATGAGTTGGAGAAGATCACTGAGTTCGATCCGCTGACCGGGGAGAAGACCGACACGCTCGATCGCGTGCGAATCTACGCGAACTCCCACTACGTCACGCCGCGCCCGACGCTCAATCAGGCGATGAAGCAGATCAAGTCGGAGCTCGCGGTCCGCCTGAACCAGCTCGTCGAAGAAGGACGCCTCCTGGAGGCGCAGCGGCTGGAGCAGCGCACCAATTTCGATCTGGAGATGATGGAGGCGACGGGTTCCTGCGCCGGCATCGAGAACTATTCGCGCTACCTGACGGGCCGGAAACCCGGTGAGCCGCCCCCCACCCTCTTCGAATACATCCCCGACAACGCCATCGTCTTCGCGGACGAGAGCCACGTCTCCGTCCCCCAGCTCGGCGCGATGTACAAGGGCGACTACCGGCGCAAGTTCACACTGGCGGAGCACGGGTTCCGCCTTCCCTCCTGCATGGACAACCGCCCGCTGAAATTCGAGGAATGGGACGCCATGCGGCCCCAATCCGTCTTCGTCTCCGCCACCCCCAGCGCGTGGGAGCTGGAGCGCGCGGGCGGCGTCTTCGCCGAACAGATCATCCGGCCCACCGGCCTGATCGACCCGCCGGTCGAAATTCGCCCGGTGGAGACGCAGGTCGACGACCTGCTGGACGAAGTTAAGAAGGTCGCGCTGGCCGGATACCGCTCCCTCGTCACCACGCTCACGAAGCGCATGGCGGAGGATCTGACCGAGTATCTCCACGAACAGGGCGTGCGGGTGCGCTACATGCATTCCGACATCGACACGCTGGAGCGGATCGAGATTCTGCGCGACCTGCGCCTCGGCGCCTTCGACGTGCTGGTGGGCATCAACCTGCTGCGCGAGGGTCTCGACATCCCCGAATGCGCGCTGGTCGCAATTCTGGATGCGGATAAGGAGGGCTTCCTACGCTCGGAGACCTCGCTGGTGCAGACCATCGGCCGCGCTGCGCGGAACGTGGACGGCAAGGTCGTCATGTACGCCGACAAGGTAACTGGTTCGATGGATCGCGCCATGCGGGAGACGAACCGGCGGCGCGAAAAGCAGATGGCCTATAATGAGGCGAACGGGATCACGCCCGAGACGATCAAGCGGGACATCGGCGACATCCTCCAGAGCGTCTACGAACAGGACCACGTGACGCCGGAAGTGAAGACGAAGGGCGGCAAACCGCTCGTCGGCGGCAACATGCAGGCGCATCTGGATGCGCTCCGCAAGGACATGATGAAGGCCGCCGAGAACCTCGAGTTCGAGGAGGCGGCGCGGCTCCGCGACGAAGTCAAACGGCTGGAGGCCGTCGACCTCGCCATCTCCGACGATCCGATGGCCCGCCAGTCGGCGGTGGAGGCGGCCTCCGCCCAGCCGCAGAAGGCCGGACAAGCGAAAGCCCGGTCGACCAGCGGCCGACCGGGCACGAGGACTTACCGGGGCAAGTCCAATCGCAAGAACTGACGCTCAGACGTCGAGACGGTCGCCGCGCAAGGTGACCGTCGCCGACCCGCTCGTCGCCTGAGGCCAGCGGATGGCGACGCCGCGACCGGCTGCGCCCTGCTGGGGCTGAACCCAGGGGAAGTCGGAATTCGTCGAGCCGTTGGCGTTCCGGATTTCAGACGTCGGAACCATGCTGTCGCAGCTAAGCGCCCTGCCGAAGAAGGGAAGGCGATTGTCGCTCTCGACCAGCCAGCCCGTCGATGCGGCGCCCGCTGACTGGGTGAACTCCACCTGAAGCGGGTTGTAGGTCGGCGTCGTCACGCTGTCGTAGCCGTTCCCGACGAAAGAGACGTTGCGATAGCGCGTCGGGTCGAGATTGCCTTCGACATTGGTGATGCTCTCCACCCGCGTAATCGAGCCGCTGACGACGCGGAACGTGTTGTCGGAGACAGTCATGTCCGTCAGCCCCATACCCGCCGCATAGGGCCGCAGCAGGATGAAGGTGAAACTCGACGCCATGTTGGCCGCGAAGAACGTGTTGCCGTCGATCGTTGCCGATCCGAGCACGCTGCCGGAATTGATCGTCTGGGAATGCTCGTTGGAGAATTCCAGCCAGCAGTTGTCGACATAGTTGCCGGTGATCGTGCTGTTGGTCTTCGCCTCCGTGAAGACGATCCCCGCGAGGCGAGAGCTGGACCCCTCGACGCCCTGGAAGAAGTGGTTCGCGTGAACCATCGCGTTGGTCCCGGCCAGCACCGCGAAATGGCGGAACCGGGCCGCGCGGCAATGGCGGATGCGGATATCGTTGGCGTTGCTGTTCAGGGCGATCGTCGAACGGCTTTCGTTCGGAACGTTCTGTTCGTTCGAGATGAACTCGCAACTGTCGATCGTCATCGCGAAATCGCCGGTCCCGCAGGAGGTGATCCCGCGATCCTTCGGCGCTTCGAACCAGCAGTTATGGAGCCGCCAGTTGAACCCGGTGACCGGAAGGCTGAGGCAACTCGCGATCCCGGCGCCGTCCAGCGACACCTCGCTCATCTCGAAATTGGAGACGAAGTTGAAGCGCGTGAAGTCGAGCAGGTAGCGGAAGCGGGTGAACGTGTAGCTCTGGCTCGGCGCCGGACCGAAGAGCGGTTTGGCCAGCGTGACCTCCCCCGCCGCCGCGTTGACGGCGCGCACATAGGTCTCCCGCCCGACGCCCGATCCGGTGACGAGCGATCCGACCTCGATATCGGCTGCGCCGGAGACATTGCGGAGCACTGTCTGACCCGGCGTATAGGACGCGGTCCGCGTCACCACGCCAGGCGTCCAGTTCGCACTGGCGAGCGCCCTGATCTTGCCGTTGCGGATCGTGCGGCGAAGGGTGAAGGAGGCCTGGTTCGCCACCGCTGACCGCACGTCGATCGGCCGGTCGATGTCGATCGTGCGCCCGCCGAGATCGAGCCCGTCATGCCCGCTGTCGTTCATCAGCGCCTGAAGCGCCTTCTCCAGCGCCAGCCGCTCATCTTTGAAGGCATCGAGATAGGTCGCGTAGTCGATCCCGGAGGTCAGCGCAAAGCGCTGGTTCTGGACCTGAACGATCCGCCCTTCGAACCGGAAGCGAGAGGCGAGCTCGACCGTCCCGTTGATGAAGTAATCGCCCTCCGGCACCAGCACGTCGCGCCCGTTCGCGGCGGCATCGGCGGCCTCGAAAGCGTCCAGGTTGTTGAAGACCCCATCGCCCCGCGCGCCGAAGTCGCGCACGTCGACCCAGTCCATCATCACACGGAGATAGGCGGAGGTGACGTCTTCGATCCGGATCGATTCGATCCTGACGGAGGAACCGTTTGCCCCGCCCACGACGTTGAGCCCAAAGTGACCGTAGACCGGCTCAAGGCCCCAGACGCCGTCGACGCCCGGCCGGTCGCCGGAGCCGTAAATGGCCGAGATCTCATATACCTTGTCGTATTCCGTAGCCGCGATCCGCGGCCCCTTCTCCACCAGCCCCGGCACGTAGGAGCCGCCGGCGTCAGCCGGCCATGCGGCGATCTCGAAATCGGGCATGATGCCGCTCACGACCTTCACGCGGGCGGAGATCCGCAGATAGCAGCCCGGCGGCGTCGGCGTCTGACCCGTGAACCGCAGCTTTTGCGGCGATCGGTTGGTGACGATCTCGAGGCATTCCTCAAAGTCCGGATCGGTGAACAGCACCTGCGCGTTGTTCGCAGTCGAATACCGGTTCGACCCCGGCCCGCCGTTCTGGCTCGACCAGACGTCGAGGCCGTCGGAGAAGGGCGGCGGCATGAGATCAATGCTTTGGGCGATGGCTTTATTCATCGAGTGAGCTTTCCATTTGCGGGCGGGCGCGACAGCCGCAAATGCGCGAGCCGCGGACGCGCTGGGGGCGCGACTCGATGATTGCGGCTCAGGGGGTGTATGTGCGCGGCGGTGGTGGAGGCCCACCCAAAAAACACGGGTAACCGCCGCGCCGAAGCAGGATTAGGTCAAATTGGTTAATTTTCGGTAAATTTGACGACCGGAGCGATAGGAAAAGCCGCGAGCTCAACCAGCGCGCGCATGATTCTCACCGCGTTTGCTTATGGACTGACGCGCGGGTTTAGACCGTTTGTTCAGGCGCCGGTCTGATCGCCACGCCATTGATCCGCCACTCGCCGTCGACCAGCTGCATCAGATAGTCGGCGATGAAGAGCCGCCCTTCCTGATCCTCGAAGAACATGACCTGCACTGGACCCCGCGGACTGTCGGTCAGGTCGCCGACCTTGAAGCTGCGAGGGCGGTGCACCATCGGATAGCCGCCGATCACCATCCGGCTGAACGCCTCCGGGCTTTGAAAAACCCCTTGGATCGTTGGGGATGCGTAGGTGAAGGCCTCCGCCCAGTCGTCGCTTTGCATCGCTGAAAGCTGGGACTGAATGGTCTCCCGGATCGCCGCTGCATCGTCGGAGGTTTGCGCCTCGGCCGACGTGAACGCCCACGCGATGCAGAAGGACGCGGCGGCGAAAATCAGCGTGGCGAAACGGGGCATTGCGGTCTCTCCTGCGAACTTGGGCGACGCAGAAACGCGCCACTTCGTGAAGTCTACGCACGGGCGCTAAGGAAAGTTTAACGAAAATTAGCGGCAATGGCGCCATGGCGAGGTTTTTCGGGCTCTCGGCCGCCGTCGCGGTGGCGCTTTCGTTTCACATGTCGGCTCAGGCCGGCCCGTGGACGCGCGCTGTCGGCGAGGGCTTCTCTTCGCAGGAGACCCGATACTTCCGCACAGACGGACCGGGAGACGAGCGGTTCGAGCAGGCCACAGTCTCAGTATTTCTGGAGTACGGCGTGGCGGAGCGCGTCACGCTCGGCGTGAAAGTCGAGCAGAGCACCCGGCTCGACGGCAACGGGCCCCAGAGCGAAACCGGGCGGGTCGGCGGCTTTGCGCGAATTGGCGTCTGGAGCGGGAAAGCGGGCGACGCCGCCGCGGTGGAGGCGGGTTTCTCCATGCCGCTCGGCGGGTTCCAATCCTCCACTGCGCCAAATGGCGACGACGCCGACGAATACCGCATCTCCGCGCTCTACGGGCGCGGCTTCCAGTCGGATTGGGGCGACGGCTGGGTCGACGGCGCTTTCTCGCTCGCGCACCTCACCGGCGGGCGGGCGGATGAGGTGAAGCTGGACCTCACGGCCGGCCTCAGGCCCGACGAGGACTGGATCGTCATGGGCCAGATGTTCGGCACCTTCGGCCTCCGCAACGAAGACAGCATCGTCGATCCCGATTTCGACGTCGTGAAGCTGAAGGCTTCGGTCGGCTACCGCATCTTCGAAGACAAAACCGTGCTGATCGGCGTCTCGCGCGACGTCCTCACCCGCGGAACTGACCCAGGGTGGGAAGTGTCCCTGACGATCTGGACGCCCTTCACCTTCGATTTCGACTTCAGTTCGGAGGAGCGAACGCGCCCGCTACCGCCCGATCAATCAGATCTGCAGTCTCCGTCACGCCATAGAGAGCGATGAACCCGCCGAAGCGCGGCCCTTGGGAGGCGCCGAGCAGCACCTCGTAAATCGCCTTGAACCAGTCGCGCAGCGGCTCGAACTCGGCTTCCTTGCCGACGGCGTAAACCTCGTTCTGTAGCGCTTCGCCGTCCGCCGGGCCCTCCCAGGCGCGCAAGCGATCGCGGAGCGCCGTGAGCGCCGCCCGCTCGCGGTCGTCCGGCGCGCGGTACACCTTCGCGGGCTTCACGAAGTCCTCGAAATAGCGAACGGCGTAACCCGCCGCCGCGTCCAGCGTCGGATGCGTCTCCGCGGTCGCATCAGGCGCGTAGCGGCGGATGAAGCCCCAAAGCACCTCCTTGTCTTCCGCACTGGCGGCGGAGGCGAGGTTGAGGAGCATGGAGAACGGCACGACCATGTCGGACGCGGGCGGATTCCCCTCATGGATATGCCAGGCCGGATTTGTCAGCCGCGCCTTCTCATCCTGCCCCTGATAGGCGTTCAGATGCTGGTGATACTCGTCCACCGCCTTCGGGATTACGTCGAAGAAGAGCCGCTTCGCCGTCTTAGGCTTCTGATACATGAAGAGCTGCAGGCTCTCAGGGGAAGCGTAAGTCAGCCATTCCTCCATGCTGAGCCCATTGCCCTTCGACTTTGAAATCTTCTGCCCGGCGTCATCGAGGAAAAGCTCATAGTTGAACCCTTCGGGCGCCGGCCGCCCCAATGCGCGGCAGATCTTCGACGATTGCGTCACTGACTCGATCAGATCCTTGCCCGCCATCTCATAGTCGACGTCGAGCGCGGCCCAGCGCATCGCCCAGTCGGGCTTCCACTGCATTTTCACGTTTCCGCCGGTGACGGGGATCTCGATCCGCTCGCCGTCCGGCTCCTCGTACACGATCGTACCTTTGGCTACGTTTCGCTCCAGCGTCGGCACCTGAAGCACCATGCCCGACTTCGGGCTCACCGGCAGGAAGCAGGAATAAGTCGCCCGACGCTCCTCCCCGAGGGTCGGCAGCATGATCTCCTGGATCTTGTCGAACCGCTCCAGGGCGATCAGCAGCATCTCGTCGAAGCGGCCCGCCTTGTAGTACTCGGTGGAGGACGCGAACTCGTACTCGAACCCGAAGCCATCGAGGAAATCCATCAGCCTCGCATTGTTATGCGCGCCAAAGCTATCGTGCGTGCGGAACGGGTCCGGCACCTCCGTAAGCGGGCGGCCGATATGCTGCGCGAGCACGTCCTGGTTCGGCACATTGCCCGGAACCTTCCGAAAGCCGTCCATATCGTCGGAAAAGCAGATCAGCTTCGTCGGGATGTCGCTCAACGCCTCGAAGGCGCGGCGCACCATCGTGGTGCGCGCGACCTCCCCGAACGTCCCGATATGCGGCAAGCCGGAGGGGCCGTAGCCCGTTTCGAAGAGGACATATCCCTTCTCCGGCGGCGCCTTCTTGAACCGTTTGACGAGCTTGCGCGCCTCCTCGAAAGGCCAGGCTTTGGATGCTTCGGCGGCGGCGCGGATGTCGGACATTGCACGTCTCGTCAGTTGGAGGAGCGCTCCTCCTATTGCGGCGCCGAAGGCCGGTCAATAAATTCAAAAATGAGACCACACCGGGCCGCGAGTGAACATTGGCCCCCGCACCCAGAACTGGAGTCCCGAATGTCCGAAGTGATGAGCCCCCAGGACGCGCTCGTCGCCGTTATGATCGCGACCTCGGCAGCCGATGAAAATCAGAAAACCGAAGAACTTCTGATGATCGACCGCCTGATCGACGCCCTCGCCTGCTTCGCGGACTACGACAAGGATCGGGTGCGCGGCGTCAGCGAGATCGTGCGCGAGCTCTTCACCGAAGAAGACGGGGTGGACGCGCTCCTCGGTCTCGTCGCCGAGGCGCTGCCCGAGAGGTTCGGAGAGACCGCCTACGCCCTCGCTTGCGACGTGGCCGCGGCGGACGGTTCGGTGAAGATGTCGGAGCTGAGCTTCCTCGAAATGCTCCGCCACGACCTGAAGGTCGGACGCCTCGCCGCCGCTGCGATCGAACGCGCCGCGCGGGCGAAGCATCAGCGTTTCTGACGCGGCTTTAACCACCGGTTCATCCAAGACGGCCCACTCTCTGTGCGCGAAGCGCGATGGAGGGATGGGCGATGCGACTGACGGAAGCCGAACGCGCGGAGCGCCACATCGCGGTTGCGGCTGCGGCGCCCGCCTTTATCTGCATCCTCGAAGATGCGCCGGGCGACGGCGCCCACCTCGAAGCCCTCCTCGCCTCCGCGCCCGGCGCGACGGCGTTAGGGGAGGCGCGAAGGCTCTGGACCGAACCGCTTGATGCGCTCCCCTGCTCCTGCGGCGCGACGGTGAGCGTCTGCGGCCATTGGCGGGAGGTTCTGATCCGCGCCGGCATGGGCGCGCCCACGCTCAAACGCCTCGCCGCGCTTGAGGAGCGGGCGCTCGCGGGAAGGCGGCTTCTGCGCGCCGGTCTCTCCCTGAAGCACCTCGCCGCAGCCGCCGACATGCGGGCGTTCTTCGCGCTTGAGGACAGGCTTTTCTCCGCCATCGCCGCCGTGTCCGGCGCGCGCCTCCTGATCGAGCGCACCGCCTGCGCGCCCCGCGCCTGGGCGCTGGCGACGCGGGCCGAAGTGAGGGTGGCCCGGACCCGCGGCGCGCCCGCCGACGGCGTAAAGGCCGACATGGCCTCGCGCCTCCTCCGGTTTCGAACGGGCGTCGCGATCGTCGACGTCGCGGCGCTCGCAGCCGATCCCCGCGAAGAGATGCGCCGCGCGCTTGGCCCCGGCATCGCGGGCGCGGTCGACTGGCGCGAAGCGCGGGATTTCGCGCCCGACCCCAACCGCCATGCGCTCAGCCCGCCGCAGGGCGAAATCGCCAGGGCCCTGCGCGCCGCTTTCGGCGACGGGGCGACGAGCGTCGCCGCATGAAGCGCCGCTCGAAACCGCCGCGTGACCGAAAGCGCATACATATTGGTCACATTGAGTGACTATGACCTCAACGCCGCCTCATTGTCGTCGCGCAGCGCGCGTCGTATAGGGATTGAGAGAGTTGGAGGGTTAAAGATGCAGATGTTGCGTAAAGCCGTTTTCCCTGTCGCAGGCCTTGGAACCCGTTTCCTGCCGGCGACCAAAGCGGTGCCCAAGGAAGTTCTGCCGCTGGTCGACAAGCCGTTGATCCAGTACGCGATCGACGAGGCGCGCGCCGCCGGGATCACCGACTTCATCTTCGTCACCGCCAAAGGCAAGTCCGCTCTCGAAGACTATTTCGACGGCTCGCCCGAGCTCGTCCGCGCCCTGAAGGCCAAGGGCAAGAAGGACCTCCTTGAAGCCATAGCCCCCTCCGAGATGCCCTCCGGAGCGATCAGCTACATCCGCCAGCAGGAGGCGCTGGGACTGGGACACGCCGTCTGGTGCGCCCGTCATCTGGTCGGCGACGAGCCTTTCGCGGTGATCCTCCCCGACGACGTGATCGCATCGGAGCGGCCTTGTCTGCGCCAGATGGTCGACGCTTACCATGAGGTCGGCGGCAACATCGTCGCCGCGATGGAGCTTCGGCCGGATCAGGTCTCCAGCTATGGCGTGATCGACCCCGCCTCCCACAACGGCCGCTTGGTCGAGATGAAGGGCATGGTCGAAAAGCCGAAAGCTGAGGAGGCGCCCTCCAACCTCGCCGTGATCGGCCGCTATATCCTGACGCCGCGCGTCATGAAGAACCTCGACGCCATGAAGGCGGGCGCGGGCGGCGAAATTCAGCTCACCGACGCCATCGCCGACGAGATCAAGGTGGGCCGCTCCGTCCACGGCTACCGCTTTGAGGGCACGCGCTACGATTGCGGCTCCAAGGCGGGGTATCTGCAGGCGACGGTCGCCTTCGCGCTGGCCCGCCCGGACCTTCGCGACGAGTTCGCGGGCTTTCTGCGCGACGCCGTGGAGCAGGACATGGCCGCCGAATGACGCGGTTCCCCCGCCATCGGGGACAGAATCATTGCGCTTGACCGCGCCAAAGCTATCTTTATGCAGCAGACGCGCCGCCGGTTTCCCGGACGGCGCGCGTTACGTTGAAACGACTGAGGAACAGGTCCGATAGCCAGAAGACCCCACCACGCCCCGCCGACGCGCGACACCGGTCCGCGCGTCAACCAGATGATCCGCTCTCCGGAAATCCGTCTCATCGACGAAAACGGCGACAACCACGGCACCGTGACGCCCGCTCACGCCATTTCGTTGGCTGAGGAAGTCGGTCTCGACGTCGTGGAGATATCGCCGAACGCGAACCCTCCGGTCTGCAAGATCATGGATTTCGGCAAGTACAAATACGAAAGCCAGAAGAAGGCCGCCGAAGCCAAGAAGAAGCAGAAGATCATCGAGGTGAAGGAGGTCAAGTTCCGGCCCAACATCGACACGCACGACTACGACGTGAAGATGCGGAACGTGAACCGCTTCCTCGAAGCGGGCGACAAGGTGAAGGTCACCCTCCGCTTCCGCGGCCGCGAGATGGCGCATCAGGAGCTTGGCCGCGACCTTCTGAAGAAGATCGCCGAGGACATCGAAGACGTCGCCAAGGTCGAAAGCATGCCGAAGATGGAGGGCCGCCAGATGATCATGGTGGTCGCCCCGCAGCGCAACTGACCTGATGCTCTCCGAAAGATGTGAACGCCGCCCCCCGGGCGGCGTTTTGCTTTGCGGTTGACCGCATCCCCGCCCCCTCGCATCGTTGAGGCGAGAGAAGGAGGCGCGCATGACCGAAGAAGGCCGACGCTGGCACGACATGGGCGGGCAATTGGAGGCGATGAAAAGCGCCGCCATCGATGCGGAGACCCATGACTACGCGCTTTGGGAGAAGCGGGTCGACGCGCTGATGGTGCTGATGTCCTCCAAGGGCTACTTCACCGTCGATGGCCTCCGCCGTGTGCTGGAGGACATGGGCCCCGAAGCCTACGAGACGCAGACCTACTACGAGCGCTGGGTTCAGTCGGTGACGCAGAACCTGATGGAGGCCGGGGTCTTCACGCCGGGCGAACTCGGCCGGAAGATGGAGGAGGTCGCGGCGCGCGGCGAGACCTATGGCGAATGCTCGCTGGGGGAGGGCTGAGATGACCTATTCCGTCGGCGCCAAAGTGCGCATCGCAACGATGAACCCGCCCGGCCACATCCGCACTCCGTGGTATCTCCGCGGCAAGACCGGCGTGATCGAGCGCGATCTCGGCCCGACCGGCGACCCCGAAGCGCTCGCCTACGGGGAGACCAAGGGCGATCAGATCCGCCTCTACCGCGTCCGCTTCGAGATGGCTGAGGTCTGGGGCGAAGGCGCAGAACGCGGCGCCGATACGCTCGACGCTGAGATCTTCGCGAACTGGCTGGAGGACGCCCATGCCGCATGATCACCACCACCATGACGGCATGAGCCCCTCGGGCCACCCGTACCGGCCCGATCAGGACGCGCCGCTCTCCTATTTCCAGAAGATGGAGATCGCCCTGCGCGAGTTGCTGGTGGAGAAGGGCGTCACCACGCAAACTGAGATCAACGATCAGATCGAGCGGATGGACGCCCGCACGCCCGCGCTTGGCGCGAAAGTGGTGGCGCGGGCCTGGACTGATCCCGCTTTCAAGAAGCGGCTTATGGAAGACGGCTCCGCCGCCTGCCGCGAGATGGGGATCGAGGTTGACGCGATGAAGCTGCTCGTCGTCGAGAACGACGAGACGACCCATAACGTCGTCGTCTGCACCCTCTGCTCCTGCTATCCGCGCAATCTCCTCGGCCTGCCACCGGACTGGTACAAGCAGCGCGCCTACCGCACCCGAACGGTGAAGGAGCCGCGCAAGGTGCTGTCGGAATTCGGCCTCGATCTGCCGGATGACGTGAAGGTGCAGGTCCACGACAGCACGGCGGACATGCGCTATCTCGTCCTGCCGAAACGGCCTGAAGGCACCGCTGGAATGGACGAGGAAGCGCTCGCCGCGCTTATCAACCGCGACGCGATGATCGGCGTTGCGGTCGCCGGCGATCCATAGAGCGCCACCCGTCCCCATGCGGACTTACCAATTGGTAAGTTCCCTTCGCAGTCATCACGGCAGAGGCCGCGCGGCTTTCCGGATTGGCGGTGTCTTTCCCCGGTTCAGCGCATCGCCAGCTTAGCGGCGGCGAGGATTGGGCCTCCCTCGCCCTGCTGGATGAAGACCGCGACGCCGTCGGCGTCCATCGGCTTGGGCGCCGTCATCGCGATCCGCCCGCCGAGGAAGGCGCCCAGATCGGACCAGCCGGTGACCACGTTATGATAGGTGATCTCCCGCCCACGGTTCTCTCCCGCTCGGATCGCGACGCTCTCAGCCCGGTTGAACCAGACCATCACCACCCGACCGCTCGCCGCTTCCCCTTCCGAGGAGACGTCGGCGACCAGGCGATCGCCGCGCAGTGAAAGGTCGATCTGAGCGACGGGGTCTTTCGCCCCATGGCGAAGAATGGCGTCATCCACCTTCCCGCCGTGGCTACCGACCATCGCCTCGGCGCCCTGTACGACGATCTGCGGGGTGTAGACCATCCGTTCCGCCATCGTGACGGCGTAAGCGCGCTGGCGCTTGGTGTGCGCCGGACTGGCGAAAACGTCCCGCCAGCCGAGATAATCCCAATAGTCCACATGCATGGAGAGTGCGATCACGTCGTCCCGGTCCGCGAGCGTGCCGAGATACTCGTCCGCGGGCGGACAGGAGTTGCAGCCCTGGGAGGTGAAAAGCTCCACCAGAACCGGCTGCGCCTGCGCGCGCGCGTCGTGCGCCCCGGCGAAGACCGCCGCGGACAGGATCATCAGTGATGCGAGTATGCGCCCCATGCGCGGCCTCCTTAAGTGCTCGCGATGACAGTTATGGGTGGCGCTGAGCACATGCGAGTCAAGCTTTTGGGAGGCTCCGAAACATCTGCTTTCAAAAAAATGAAGACGGGCGGCGCTCAGTCGAAAATGCTGAAGTCGAGCGGGAGGTAACCGCCGAGCCAGATCGCATGATCGCGATGGTCGGCGAGGTGATCGCCCGTCTCCGGATGCGCGAAGACGATCAGGCCGTCGCGGTTGAGCGCGAGCCAGGGCAGAAGACGGGCGAAAGCCTCAGTCGAACAGCCGAGCTGGCAGGACCACATCGGATGCGGACCGACGGGGCGTTCGTGCATCCGCCCCATCTCCACGCCGAACGCGGCGGCGGCGGCTTCGCAGAGGGCGCGGGCCTGATCGACCGTATTCGCGTCGAAGTAAACGTGGGCGTGATACCCGGTGATGGCGGCGGGGTTCGCGGGGTGCTTTGTCATGCGGATAACATGCGCTCTCTCACACCGCGGCGAAACGGGCGAAGCGGAGCCAGACTGTTTCCAGCGTCAAACGCCGCGCCGCTGCTTCAGGAGCCGCTCTCGCCGCGCGATATAGAGGGCGGAGCCGATGATCACCGCGCCGCCGATCCATGTGTAGACGTCCGGCACCTCGTCGAAGAGGACATAGGCCCCGATCGCGATCAGGATCAGGCGGGTATAGGCGAGCGGCGCCAGCACCGCCGCCTCCGCATAGCGATAGGCCTGCAGATCGCCGATATTGCGCGAGAGCGAGAAGATCACGACGAGGCCAAGCGCCATCCAGCCGAAATCGCTCGACGGCAGCCGCCATTCCGGCAGGGCTATGGGCGCAGTCACGATGATCGTCATGACGACGGAGGAGATATAGGCGGCGAACGGCCCGTCCTCGTTCGAGATCCGCCGCGACGACATCAGCGCCAGCGCGAAAAGGAAGGAGGAGGCGAGCGCCGCGACGACGGCGAAGGAGATCGGCTCCGCCCCCGGCCGCATCACGATCAGGACGCCGCAGAACCCGACGAGGATCGCCGCGCCCCGGCGCGGCCCGACCAGCTCCCCATGCAGCGGAATGGCGAGCAGGGTTGCGAAGATCGGGGCGGAGAAGAAGAGCACCGTGGCGGTGGCGAGCGGGATCACCGTCAGCGTGTAGAAGCCGAGCATGGTGGAGACGCCCACCAGCCCGCCGCGCCAGATATGCAGCAGCGGCGCGCTGAAGGTCAGGCGGCGGCGGAGCGCCGGGATCAGCAGCGCGGCGATCAGGCATAGCGCGAGCCCGCCGATGGCGCGCTGCATGACGATCAGCGTGCTGGAAAGCTCCGCCGAAGCGCCGCGAACCGCGAAAGTCATCCCCGCGGCCGTCACGACAGACATCGCCATCCACGCCGCGCCGCGGGCGTTGTCGTTCAGCGGCTCTGCGCGAAGGGGCGCTTCGTTGTCGGGCATGTCCCTGCATCGGCGGGACGCAGTCAAAGGTCAATATCAACGAATGCGCTTACGGCGGACTTTAGGGGCGCACCGATACGGGACGGGCTGGAAGAACACGCGTTCGGCGTCTTCTCGCGAACGAGCTCTTTCGCCGCTGATGCTTGCGATTTCTCTCTATCTTCCAGCATTTTGCTAGTTTGCTGGCAAACTAGAAAACCGAAGTGCGTTACGCCGCGCGAACCCGCAGAGAGAGATGCCCCGCGCCTGCGGGACAGTGCTTCGCTCATCTTCAAACGCGACAATCGCGATCACGGCTCCGGGAGCCCGAAATCGCCCAAACGCCGCCCATTTTCCGCCGCAAGCGAGCGCGAGACGCGGGGCATGGAACATCAAAGCTCAAAGCCCCGCCTCGACCGCACCACGCTCAGTGTTTTCGGCTTCATCGCCGCTCACGCCGCCTTCTTCGGCGTCGTCGCCCTTTTGGCGTCGGGCTAGAGCAGCCTGCGAAATCGTTAAATCAGAAAAGTCGAAAAAGACGCCCACCCTTCGGGCGACTTTTTCGCCATCCTTTTCGCACGGTGCCCAAACCCTTACTGGCTCGCCTCGACGCCAACCGGGCGACCAACCACGACGAAGCTCAACTCTTCGGGCTTCATCAGGCGGGCCGCGACGCGCTTGATATCGTCCATCGTCACGGCTTCGACCTGCGCGTTGCGCGTCTCCGGGTAGTCGATGGGCAGTCCAGCCGCCTGCAAGCCGACGAGTATGTTGGCGATCTTCGCGTTTGAGTCGAAGCGGAGCGCATAGGCGCCGGTCAGATACCGCTTCGCCTTGTCCAGCTCCTCTTCGGTGACCCCCTCCTCGGCGATCTTGCGCCATTCGTCCTGAATGACCTGGATCGACGTCGCCATCTGCTCATTCGACGTGGCGACACCGCCGACGATCATGCCTGCGCGGTCCATCGGCAGGAGGTAGGAGTAGACGGAGTAGGATAACCCGCGCTTCTCCCGCACCTCAGTCGTAAGGCGCGAAGAGAAACCGCCGCCGCCGAAGACGTAGTTCAGCACATAGGCGGGGATGAAGTCGGGATCATCGCGCAGAATGCCTTCATGCCCGAACATCGCGACAGACTGCGGCACGTCGAGATCGATCACAGTCACGCCGGCGGGCGCCTGAAACGCGACCGTTTCAAGCGGCGCGCGCGGCTCATTCGGCAGATCGCCAAGCAAACGGTCGAGCAACGGACCGAGCTCTTCAGCGGTGATCGCGCCGACCACGCCGATATGCGCGGCGCCGACGTTGAGCTGCGTCTCGCGCGCCGCTTTCAGGTCTTCGACCGTCAGCGCGGTGACGCTTTCAATCGCGCCGTCAGCGACGCGCCCATAGGGGTCGCCCGGGAAGGCCGCCGCGTTGAACGCTTTGGAGGCGATAGCGTTCGGGTTCGTCTCCGACGAGCGGAGGCCAGAGATGATCTGCCGTTTCACGCGCGTCACCGCCTCTTCGTCGAAGCGCGGCGCCGTCAGCGCGAGACGGAGGAGGTCGACGCTCGCATCCCGGTTCTCCGCCAGCATCGCGGCGGAGACGGAGAAGCTCTCCCGCCCCGATCCGAACCCGTAGCGCGCGGCGAGTGCGTCAGCGGCTTCGGCGAAACCCACCGCGTCGAGATCGCCCGCGCCTTCCTCCAGAAGGCCGGCGAGCAGGTTGGCGGCGCCTTCCTTGCCCTCAGGGTCGAGAACGGCGCCGCCGTCGAACTGGATTTCGATGGAGATGATCGGGATCGCCTGCTCTTCGACCAGCCAGGCTTCGATCCCGCCGGGACTGACGACTTTCTGGATGGGCGCCGCCGCCTGCGCGACGAAGGCGACGAGGCAGGTCGCGACGGTGATGGCGATGATCGCGAAACGGGTCATTGCACGGCCTCCTCAGCCTGCAGAAGTCGTCCTGTGACGGAATATTCCTCGCGCAGCCACTCGTTCGCGGCCGCCTTCACGTCCTCAGCGGTCACGGCGGCGAGCGTGTCGGTCCAGCTTTCGATCCGTTCGATGGTCAGGCCGGCGGTGAGCCCCGCGCCATAGCGTCGGGCGAGGCCCTGCTGGCTGTCCTGCGCGTAAATCTCGGACGCGCGGATGATGGTCTTCGCGCGCTCCAGCTCGGCTTCGGTCGGACCGTTCGCCGCGATCTCGGCCATCACACCTTCGATACCGGCTTCGATATCGTCCAGCGACACGCCTTCGGCCGGCACGCCGAACCAGACGAATTCGCCGTAATCGTAACCCGATCCGCGGAAGTAGGCGCCGGTGTTGATCGCAATCCGATCTTCCAACTGCAGTTTCTTCGCCAGCCGCGAGGTCACCCCGCCGCCGCCCGCTACCTCGGCCAGCATGGCGAGGGAAGCCGCCATCTCATCGCCGCCCGTCCGGCGGGACGGCGTCAGATAGCGTCGCAGGACGTATGGCTGACGGACCCGCGGATCCTCCATCTCCAGTCGGCGCGCCGCGCGATGGGGCGGCTCCGCCGGGCGGGCGCGCTCGGCGATGCCCTTGGCGGGAATGGGCCCGTAGTGAATTTCGGCGAGGCGCTTCACCTCTTCGACGGAGACGTCGCCCGCAACCACGAGGATCGCGTTATCCGGCCCGTACCAGTCGTCGTAAAAATCGAGCGCATCCTGAAGGGAAAGGTCTTCGATTTCCGATTTCCAGCCGACGATCGGGATGCCGTAGGGGTGGTTCTGGTAGAGCGCGGCGTCCATCTGCTCGCCGAACAACGCGCCGGGGTTATTCTCCGTCCGCTGGTTGCGCTCCTCCAGCACCACGTCGCGCTCGGGCGCGACCAGCGCTTCGGTGAGGCGCAGATCGGTCATCCGGTCCGCCTCCATCTTCATCACCAGCTCCAACCGGTCGGAGGCGATGCGCTGGAAATAGCCGGTGAAGTCGTAGGAGGTGAATGCGTTGTCCTGCCCGCCGTTCTCCGCGACGATCTTGGAGAAGGCGCCTTCCGGTATCTCGTCCGTACCCTTGAACATCAGGTGCTCGAAGAAATGGGCGATGCCGGACTTGCCCGGCGGCTCGTCGGCCGAGCCGACGCGATACCAGACCATATGGGTGACGACCGGCGCGCGATTGTCTTCGATGACGACGCCCTTCATGCCGTTCTCCAGCGTGAAGGAGGAGACGTTCGGCGCGGCTCCGGCCGCAAATCCGAGCGACAGCATCCCCGTGAGCCCGACTGCGAGCGCGCGCGTTGCGGTGAGTACGTTCATCATCAACCTGACCCTGTGATCACTGAAGGCGTCACCGGCATATATTCCGGATGCGCCGCCGCTCCAGAAGGTTCACGCAGGTTTTAAGCCGTCAGATCAGTTCGGATTGTCGCGGGAGGCTTCGATTTCCTCTTCCGTAGGCGCGCCGCGGGTCGAGAAAATGAAGTCGCTTTGCTCAACGTCCTCGATCCCATCCGGCGCGGTCGGCGTGAGGAAGCCCTGACGACGGAGAAGGTCTGTCTCCGCCACCGGGCGGACGACGTCGTCGCCTTCAGAGAGGTTGGCGGGGATCGGAATGCCGAAAAGGTCCGTAAGGCCGAACTGACGCCCGCCCAAATCGGGATCATCCGCGGCCAGCGCCTGGCGCACGACGGAATTGTCGCCCTCGGCGTCTGCGCCTGAAAGGAGAATCTGCTCCCCGCCGCTCGGCGCGCCAAGCCGGATCGGGCCCGGACGGCTGAAAAGGCTCGCATGGGCGTCGGAGAACGGGTCGAGCTCCACGCGACTCGGCGCGCCCGGCTGCGGGCGCGGCAAGTTCATGCTGGGCGGCAGCCTCAAGGGCTTGCGCGCGATGATCAGAAACTCGTCCGGCGCTGTCGGCGTGAAGCCGAGCTGCTCTCCAACAGAGCCGCCGCCGGAGCCGACGGTGCAGCCGCTGGCCGCCAGCGCCGCCGCAATGGTCAGGATCGTCCGCTTCATGGTCCGCCGTCTCCACAATTCGCGCGCAATATGCCCCGCGGACGCGCCGGTTTCAATCGCTCCGCCGCGCGGTCCTTTCAGCGTCGTCGCCGCTCATCAGGATGAGCAGCCCGGCGCCCGCGAAGATCGAAATATCCGCCACATTGAAGACGTAAGGGTTGTTGATCCCGCAGCAGGACATGTTCAGGAAATCAGCCACCGCGCCAAACCGCACCCGGTCGACCACGTTGCCGAGCGCGCCGCCGACCACCAGTCCCGCGCCGAACATGAACCAGGCGTTGGTTTTGCGCCGCGCCCACCACACGACCACCGCGCAGATCGCGATTGAGAGGACGATCAGCCCCCAGCGCGCGACGTCGGAGCCCGAAGCGAGGACGCCGAAGTTGATCCCCCGGTTCCACGCCATCACGAAGCGCAGATAGGGCGAGGCGACGTCGATCAGCCCCCGGTTCAGGAGGTCCAGACCGTACATCACCCACCATTTCGTCAATTGATCGACGGCGAAGGCGATGATCGCGACGGCCCAGAGGAGGCGCATCAGAGGACGTAGCGGCTGAGGTCGGCGGAGGCGGCGAGATCGCCGACGTTCTTCTCCACGAAGGCCGCGTCCACCGTCACCGTGTCGCCTGACTGATCGGGCGCGGTGAAGCTGATCTCCTCGAACACCCGCTCCATCACGGTGTAGAGGCGGCGGGCGCCGAGGTTCTCGACGCTCCGGTTCACCTCCGCCGCGATGCGGGCGATGGCGGCGACGCCGTCGTCGGTGAACTCGATCGTCAGGTCCTCGGCGCCCATCAGCGCCTGGTACTGCTTGACGAGGGAGTTGTCCGGCTCCGTCAGGATGCGCACGAAATCCTCCTCCGTCAGATCGCGGAGGCTGACGCGGATCGGCAGGCGGCCCTGCAACTCAGGCAGGAGGTCCGACGGCTTCGCCACATGGAAGGCGCCGGAGGCGATGAAGAGGATATGGTCGGTTTTCACCGCGCCGTGCTTGGTGGAGACGGTGGTGCCTTCGATCAGCGGCAGCAGGTCGCGCTGCACGCCTTCGCGGCTGACCTCCGCGCCCTTCATCTCGCCGCGGGCGCAGACCTTGTCGATCTCGTCGAGAAAGACGATCCCGTTCTCCTCCACCGCTTCGATGGCCTCGCGGGTGATCTCCTCCTGATCGACCAGCTTGTCGGCCTCCTCGGCCAGCAAGAGCTCATAGCTTTCGGAGACTTTCATCCGCTTGCGCTTCATCTTACCGGAGAAGGCTTTGCCGAACATGTCGGAGAGATTGAGCATCCCCATCTGCCCGGCGCCGCCCGGAATGTCGAGCATTCCCAGCGGGTTGGCGGTGTCCGCCACCGCCAGCTCGATCTCCTTGTCGTCCAGATCACCTTCCCGCAGTTTCTTGCGGAAGGTCCCCTTGGTGGCGTCGGAAGCGTCTTCGCCGACCAGCGCCTCGAGCACCCGGTCCTCGGCGGCGTCATGGGCGCGGGCCTTCACAGCCTCCCGCTTCTGCTCGCGCAGCATGACGATGGCGGCCTCGACCAGATCGCGGATGATCTGCTCCACGTCCCGACCGACATAGCCGACCTCGGTGAATTTGGTCGCCTCGACCTTCAGGAACGGCGCGCCGGCGAGTTTCGCCAGCCGCCGGCTGATCTCCGTCTTGCCGACGCCGGTAGGGCCGATCATCAGGATGTTCTTCGGGGTGATCTCGTTGGAGAGATCCCCCTCCACCTGTTTCCGCCGCCAGCGGGACCGCAGCGCGACGGCGACGGCGCGCTTGGCCTCCTTCTGGCCGATGATGAAACGGTCGAGCTCGGAGACGATTTCGCGGGGGGTAAGCGTGGTCATGTTCGCCTCTTAGTTATCTTCGTCATCATCGGCTTGCACACCAGGTTTATCGAGACCGTAACGGGAAATTAGAATCCAGCCCTCGCGATCACCTTTGATCGACCCGCCCCGCGCACCGATTTCAATAAGTAATGTCCGAGTGTCTTCTTCGCTAGCTCCGCACAAACGCGACAGCTGTTTGATCGAGACCCAACCGGCACCTTTTGCACCAGTCAGCTTTTCTTTAAGCAACTTCTTTCGAGGCGTAGCCCATTTGGTCGCGCGCTGATCTGCTCGCCACTTCTCGAGTTCGCGTGGCCCGAAGTAGCCAGTGATCAAAGCTCCACCAAATCCTGACAGTACGCCGATTACGACGGCCAAGAACGGATCAACCATTTGGCGACAGCTTCTCAACGACGAGGTTGTCATTGGTGTAGACGCAAATCTCCGCCGCGATCTCCAGCGCCTTGCGGGCGATCTCTTCGGCGGAATGGTCGCTGTCCTCCAGCGCCCGCGCGGCCGCCAGCGCATAATTGCCGCCTGAACCGACGGCGGCGACGCCGCGCTCCGGCTCCAGCACGTCGCCCGCGCCGGTGATGATCAGGAGGTCCTCGCCGTCCGTCACGATCAGCATCGCTTCGAGATTGCGGAGGTACTTGTCCGTCCGCCAGTCCTTCGCCAGCTCGACGGCGGCGCGGGCGAGTTGTCCCGGCGCGGCCTCCAGCTTGCTCTCCAGCCGCTCGAAAAGGGTGAAGGCGTCCGCCGTGGACCCGGCGAACCCCGCCACCACGTCCCGCCCGCCGGGGGAGAGGCGGCGCACCTTGCGCGCCGTGCCCTTTATGACGGTTTGGCCGAGGCTGACCTGCCCGTCGCCCGCAATGACGACATCGCCGCCCTTCTTCACGCCGACAATCGTCGTCATGCGCGTCTCCTGACTGTTTCGGAGGCGCACATATAGGCATTCGGTTGGGAATTAAACGGGCGCTGACCCAAAGCGTGCGACATGCCACTGGCGAGCGGGGGCCGCCCCGCATAGGCTCCAGCGACGAAAAACGCTGCGAGGGGAGCGGTTTGGACGAGATTGCGCGCGAAACGACGGCAGACGCCGTTTCCGAGGGGGCCGCCCGCGAGGCGGCGCTGCGCGAGATTCTCGACATCATCTCAACCTCGCGAGACGACGAGGCGCCGGTCTTCAACGCCATCCTCAAACTGGCGAGGGAGCTTTGCGAGGCGGAGACGAGCTTCCTCCTGCTCGTCGAACCCGACCGCGAGGGATTGAATTATTTCGGCGCAGTCGGCGAAGGGGCCGAAGACCTGGAAACCGGTTTCTCGATACCGATCGACGATCCGATGGGCGTGACGACGGCGGCGCGCACCGGAGAGGTCGTTCACAACGCGAATCTCAAGGACGACGACCTCTATCGCGAAGGGCACCCAATTCGCGTCAAGCTCGTGGAGGAAGCCGGGATCCACGCGCAGCTCGCCGTGCCCCTGCTCCAGAACGGAGAGGCCACGGGCGTCATCGCGCTCAATCGACGCGAAGCGAAGGCCTTCACCGCCGACGAGATCGCCCTCGTCGAAGCCTTCGCCGCCCAGGCCGTCATCGCGATCGAAAACGTCCGGCAGTTCCGGGAGGTGCAGACGCGGTTAGAGCGGGAGACCGCCACGCGGGAAATTCTGCACGTCATCAGCCAGTCTCGCGAAGACGGGCAGCCGGTTTTCGATCTCATCTGCGATAGGGCGGCGCGCCTGTGCGGGGCGACAGCCGCCCGCCTCCACCTGATCACCGACGATGGCGGGCATGGGCGCTTCATCGCCAAGTTCGGAGATAGCATCGACGGTTTCGACATCGGCTTCGAGTATCCTCTCTCCAATCCCGGACCGGTCTCGACCGCGATCAGAACCGCCGAACCGGTGAACATCGCCGACATCGCCGACGACGACCTCCACCGGAGCGGCGATCCGATCCGCGTCAAACTCGTCGAGGAATGCGGGGGGCATAGTTATCTCGTCGTGCCCCTGCTCCGCGACGGCGTTTCCATCGGCGCGATGACTTTGACCCGTTCTGAGGTGCGCCCCTTCGCGCCCGACGACGTCGCGCTGGTCGAGAACTTCGCCGCGCAGGCCGTCATCGCCATCGAGAACGTCCGCCAGTTCCGCGAGGTGCAGGAACGGCTGGAGCGGGAGCGCGCTTCGGCGGAGATTCTCGACGTCATCAGCCGGTCGCGAGACGACGATCAGCCGGTTTTCGATGTGATCGTGGAGACGGTCTCCCGCCTTTGCGACGCGCCCCTCGCCTATCTTTGCGTTCTGAACGAAGAGCGGTCCCATGTGACGATCCCCGCTCTGACCGGCGCGCGGCCGGAATTCGCGCCGGCGCTGAGACGGTTCAACGAGCCGGTGGAGAACGACTTCCTCTTCGCCGTCAAATCCTCCCGCGACTGCGACGTCATTCGCTTCGACGACCTCGCGGAGACCGATCTTTACAAAAGCGGCAACGAGTACCGGATAAAGATGGTCGATGAAGAGGGGATGCGCAGCGTTCTCTGCGTGCCTCTCGAAAGCGACGGGGTCGGCTACGGCTGCATCGTCCTCTACCGGCGGGAGGTCGCGCCCTTCACCGAGGAAGACGTCGAACTCGTGCGGGGCTACGCGGCTCAGGCGGTGATCGCGATCCAGAACGTGCGGCAGTTCCGCGAATTGCAGGAGCGGCTGAAGCGGGAGCGCGCCTCCGCAGAGGTTCTCGAGGTTATCAGCCAGTCGCGCGATGACGAGCAGCCGGTTTTCAACGCGATTCTGGAGCGAACGGCGCATCTCTGCCAGACCGACCTCGCGACGTTCAGCCTTATGAACGAGGACGGCACGCACCTAGAATACGCGGCGCATTTCGGCCGCACGCTCCACACATACGAGGTTGGCGTCGATCGCTGGTCGCTCGATTCCACGCTGCAGATCGCGGAATCGGCGCGCGAGGGGCGGATCGTTCACAACGTCGACCTGCGCGAAACCCAGCTTTACAAAGACGGCGACCGCTGGCGTCGACAGCTCGCCGACGACGAAGGCGTCCGGTCCTTCCTGACGGTTCCATTGATTGCGAGTGATGGGAGGCCTATCGGCTGCATCGGGATTTACCGCAAGGAAGTGCGCGCCTTCAGCGATGACGAAATCGCAATGGTGGAGACCTTCGCTTCCCAGGCGGTCATCGCCATTGAAAATGTTCAGCAGTTCAAGGCCCTTGAAAGCCTCAACGCCGAGCTTGGCGACCGGGTCGAAGCGCAGGTCGGGGAGCTGGAGCGGATGGGGCGGCTGAAGCGGTTCCTCCCGTCCCAGGTCGCCGACGCGGTGGTGAGCCGGGGCGACGACATCCTCTCCTCCCACCGCGCGCTGATCGCGACGCTGTTCTGCGACATCCGCGGCTTCACCGCCTTTTGCGAGCGGGCGGAGCCCGAAGAAACCATCGAGGTTCTGCAAACCTATCACGAGGAGATGGGCCGCCTGCTGGCGGAATACGGCGCCGGTGTGGAGCACCGCATGGGCGATGGGATCATGGCGATCTTCAACGACCCCTTGCCCTGCGACGATCCCGCGGGCGACGCGCTCCGCCTCGCCATCGCCATGCGCGCGCGGATGGAGGAGCTTTGCAGGAAATGGAAGCGCCTCGGCCATCGGCTCGGCTTCGGCGTCGGCATTTCGCTCGGTTACGCCACCGTGGGGATGGTCGGGTCTGAGGGGCGCTACGAATACACCGCCAGCGGAACCTCCGTGAACCTCGCCGCGCGCCTATGCGATCACGCCGAAGACGGAGAGATCCTGCTCAGCCCCCGCGCCGCGACAGCGGTGGAAGATGATTTCGAGGTCGCCCCGCACGGCGAAGTGACGCTGAAGGGCATTCAGGACGCGGTGCAGGTCTACAAGATCGCCTAAAGGCCCGCCGCCAGCCGATCCAGCAGCTTCGCCATCATCCCGTCGCACCGCTCGATCTGCTCGCGCGCGACGAATTCGTCTGGCATATGCCCCTGCGCCATCGATCCCGGGCCGCAGACGACGGTCTCCACACCCAGCCGTTCGGTGAAGAGCCCGCCTTCGGTGCCGAAGGCCACCTTGATCTGACCGTTCGACCCCGTGAGCGAGCGGACGAAAGCGACGACCTCCGCGTCCGCCGGGGTGGCGAGGCCGGGGTAGCCCATGTAGCGCGCTGTCTCGATCTTCGCGTCCGGATCGCCGGTCGCCGCGACGATGGCGTCCGCCGCCGCCCCGATCTCCGCTTCGATCTGAGCCGCGTCGTCCTCCGCCACGTTGCGGATCTCCCAAAGGACCTCGCAGCGGTTCGGCACGATGTTCAGCGCGACGCCCCCGTCGATGCGCCCGACATGGAGCGTGGTGTAGGGAACGTCGTAATCGTCATCGCGAAAGCCGCGCTCCGCGATCTCCGCCTGCTTGGCGCGCACGGCGTCGACGAAGGCGGTCGCCAGATGGATCGCGTTGAGCGCCATCGGGGCGAGGGCCGAATGCCCCTCCCGCCCCCGGCAGATCGTCCGAAACCCCGCCTTGCCCTTGTGCCCGGTGGCGACGGCGAGGCTGGTGGGCTCTCCCACGATGGCGATGGCGGGCCTGACCGGCGCGCCCTCCAGCATGTCGATCATGCGGTGGACGCCGACGCAGCCGATCTCCTCGTCATAAGAGAGCGCGATATGGAGCGGCGTGGTCAGCTCCCGCCGCGACGCCGCCTCCGCCGCGGCCAAAGCGCAGGCGACGAAGCCCTTCATGTCCGCCGTCCCGCGCCCGAAGAGCCGCCCGTCCGCCTCCGTCAGCGCGAAGGGATCGCGGGTCCAGTCCTGCCCATCCACAGGAACGACGTCGGTGTGGCCGGAAAGCATGACGCCCGGTCGATCCTGCGGCCCGATGGTGGCGTAGAGGTTCGCCTTGCCGCCGGTGTCGTCGAAGGTCAGACGGCTCTCGACCCCAATGGCGGAGAGGAGATCGCGGGCGTAGTCGATCAGCGCCATGTTCGGATCGCGGCTCACCGTCGGAAAGGCGATCAGCCGGTCGAGAATTTCGATGGAGCGCATGGCCCCCTCCCTTTGATTCCGCCGCCGCGTCAGCGCGCCGCGACCTCTACGAGACCGCCGGTGGCGGCGGCCTCCTTGATCGCCTCGATCACCCGAAGGGACTGAAGCCCCTCCGCGCCCGGAACGAGCGGCGCGGCGTCGCCCTCCACCACGTCCCAGAAATGGGCGAGTTGCCGGACCAGGGGGTCCGCCGCCTCCACCTCATGCGCAGCGCGGGCGATCGGTCGCCACCAGTCGCGCGGCTCGTCCTGTCGCCAGACCGCGCCGGACGGGATCTCCATCGCGCTCCGGTCGCCGCCGATGGAATAGCAGCTCTGCCCGCTTTCCGGATAGGCCGGGTTCTCCGCCGCCGTCATCTCCCATGACCAGGGCGCGACCACGCTGTCGGAGACGGAGATCGTTCCGACGGCGCCGGTCTCGAACCGCAGGAGCGCGGCGGCGGTGTCCTCCACCGCGTGACCGCGCGCGGCGCTCATCTCCAGCGCCTGAACAGAGACGATCTCGCCGACCAGCCAGCGCATCAGATCGACGTCGTGAATGAGATTGATGAAGACCGGCCCGGCGCCGGGCTGGGTGCGCCATTCCACGTCGAAATAGTCGTCCGGCTTGTAGAGCCAGCACAGCGCGTTCACGGCAACGACCCGCCCGATCTCCCCCGCCGCGATACGCGCCTTCGCCGCATCGATGACGGGGTTATGGCGGCGGTGATGACCGATGAGGAGCGGAACGCCAGCCGCCTCCGCCGCCGCGACCAGACGCGCCGCCTCTTCCGCCCGGTCGGCGATGGGTTTTTCGATCATCGCTGGCCGCCCGGCGGAGACGCAGGCGAGCCCGGCTTCGACGTGCATCTGGTTGGGCGTTGCGATGATGTAGCCGTCCGCGAGGTCTTCGCTGAGCGCCTCCCTTAGATCACTGCGCCACGCCAGCCCGCGCGCCTTCGCAAAAACGCGGGCGTCTTCGTTTGGGTCGACGATGCAGGAGACATCAAGTCCTTCGACCTCCGCCGCCAGTTCCACATGGCGCCGCCCGATCAGCTCGGCGCCGACGACGGCGATGCGCGTCAAAGCGCTTTCGCCGCCTTGCGCAGCTCGAACTTCTGAATCTTGCCGGTGGAGGTTTTGGGAAGTTCATCGAACACCACCGTCTTCGGCGCCTTGAAGCTCGCCATATGCTCGCGGGCGTAGGCGATGATCTCCGCCTCCGTCGCTTCGGCGCCCGGCTTTAGCTCGACGAAGGCGCAGGGGGTTTCGCCCCATTTGTCGTCAGGGCGCGCGACGACGGCGACGGTGGCGACGGCGGGGTGCTTGAAGAGCACGTCCTCCACCTCGATGGAGGAGATGTTCTCCCCGCCCGAAATGATGATGTCCTTCGCCCGGTCCTTTAGCTGGATATAGCCGTCGGGGTAGAGGACGCCGAGGTCGCCCGAATGGAACCAGCCGCCCGCCAGTTCCTTCTGGGTCGCCTTCGGGTTTTTCAGATACCCCTTCATCACCGTATTGCCGCGGAACATGACCTCGCCGATGGTCTCGCCATCGGCGGGAACGCGCTCCATCGTATCCGGGTCCATCACCGTCAGGTCTTCGAGCGCGGCGTAGCGCACGCCCTGCCGCGCTTTCTTCTGGGCCTGTTCAGCCTTTGGCAGCGCGTCCCATTCCGGCTTCCATTCGTTGATGACCGAGGGGCCGTAAACTTCCGTCAGCCCATAAAGATGCGTGACGTTGAACCCAGCGTCTCCCATCGCCGCCAGCACCGCTTCAGGGGGCGGGGCGGCGGCGGTGAAGAACTCGACCGTCTGGGGGAAGTCCCGTTTCTCGGCGTCCGGCGCCGCAAGCAGCGTCTGCATCACGATCGGCGCGCCGCACATATGGGTGACGCCGAGATCGGCGATGGCGTCGAAAATCGGCTTCGCGCGCACCGCCCGCAGGCAGACATGCGTGCCCATCACCGCCGATATCGTCCAGGGAAAGCACCAGCCGTTGCAGTGGAACATCGGCAGCGTCCAAAGATAGACGCTGTCCGGCCCCATCCGCCCATGCAGCGCGTTGCCGGTGGCCAAGAGGTTCGCGCCCCGATGGTGATAGACGACGCCCTTCGGATCGCCCGTCGTGCCAGAAGTGTAGTTGAGCGCGATGGCGTCCCATTCGTCCCCGGGCATCAGCCAGTCGAACTCCGGATCGCCGCTGGCGACGAAGTCGTCGTAGTCCACTCCCCCGAGCGACGGCGCGACGCCGCTTTCGGGGTCGGCGTATTCGATCAGGATCGGATCGGCCTTGGCGATCTTTAGCGCTTCCCTCGCCAGCGGAGCGAGCTCGCTGTCGACGATCCACGCCTTCGCCTCGCCGTGGTCGAGCTGGAAAGCGATGATCTCCGCATCCAGCCGGGTGTTCATCGAATTGAGCACCGCGCCGCACATCGGGACGCCGTAATGCGCCTCCAGCATCGCGGGCGTGTTGAAGAGAAGCGCCGCGACCGTGTCGTTCTTGCCGATCCCCTTCGCCGCGAGGGCGGAGGCGAGGCCGCGCGCGCGGCCGTAGAAATCGGCGTAACTCCGCCGCAGAGACCCATGGATGATCGCCGTCTTGTCCGGGTTCACCAGCGCCGCGCGCTGCAAAAAATGCAGCGGCGTCAGCGGCTGGTGGTTCGCCGGCGTGCGCGGCAGGTCCGTATCGTACGGCGACTGGGTCATCTGGCGTTTCCCTTTGGTCAGCATTCGGTCCCGAAGCGAGAAAGGCCCGCTTCGGGCTTTCGTCAAGGCTGCTCAGGGCGCTCGCCACTGCAAAGTGTCAGAAATCCGGATTTCTGACAAAGTTTAACGAACCGATAACCATTCGGGCGTCCGCACCGTCACTCGTTCCAGTGAACCGCGATCATCTCCACCGTCAGCGCGCCGAGCCGCTCCGCCGTCCGCACGCCCTCCGGCATGAGCGACTGGATGCCGATGAAGACGGCGTATTCGATGAGCGCGTAATCGGCCGAAACCTCGCTCTCCGGATCCGCCTGCAGCGATTTGAGGTAAGCGATCCGCGCCCCGTCCGCGCGCCTTAGCGCCTCCGCCGCCACCGCATTGCCGACGGCGAGGCGGCGAACCGCCAACTCCAGCCGGTGATCGAGACCGGCGGCGAGGGCGTTGAGCGCCGCGCCGCGCTCCCCGCGCGATCCGTCCTGCGTCGCGTCGATCAGATCGTCGGTGAAGCGGCGGCGCCAGTCGGCCATCATCGCGGCGATGAAATCGTCGTGGGTTTTGAAGTGATGGTAGAAGGACCCTTTCGTCTTCCCCGCCCGCGTGGTGATCGCGTCGAGGGAGACCGCGCCTTCGCCCAGCGCCGCCAGCGCCTCCAGCCCGAGGCGGAGCCACGCATCCCGGGTCATCCGCGCCATGTCAGAGGAGCCCCCAGAGCCCGAGCCCGGCGATCGGCGTGAAAAGCGCCCATTGCGGCAGGGCGAAGGGCGGCATGCGTTTCCAGATGAAGAGGGCGACGGACCAGAGGGCGAAGGCGGCTGCGATCAGCGTCCATGTGATCGCGCCCGTCGCGGCGTCGGGATGAGCCGCCGCGACCGCGAAGCCGAGCGTCATCGCGATCAGGGTGATCGTCACGATATGCCAGCAATAGTAGGTGGTCAGCTTCGGCACCCGCGCCATTTCCGCCTGAAGCAGGGGCCGCGCGATCTCCGGCCCGCCGACGAAGGCGTGGATGGCCGCGGTGACGGCGGAGAGCGCGGCGGCTCCCGCCAAAGGCCCGTTGAGGGTCGCAATATCGATCATTCGTCTACTCCTTTCATTTACATACCATTTGGTATGTTTCTGGGGTCGACGGCAAGCGCGGAATCGCGCTGGCGGCGGCGGCTGCCTGAGAAAAGCATGCGCGCTGGCGCCGCACCTGGGTTTTCTGCTATAAAAACAAAAAGTTATGCATTACATACTAAATGGTATGGTGAATTGACGCACACCCGCTGCTGCAACTACACAGCGCCTACTTGGAGATGACGGCGGAGGAGACGCGACGTGACGGCGCGAGATCCGAAAGACCCGCTGAAATCGCTCGGCGACAAGATCGACGCCGCCAAGGAGGCGCAGAAGCCGAAACCGAGAGCGCCCGCCGGGAAGTGGGCCGCAGCCGGGTTCGGATGGCGCATGACGGTTGACCTCGTGACCGGCGTTTTCGTCGGCGCGGCGATGGGGTGGGGGCTGGATAGCCTTTTCGGCACATTGCCGATCTTCCTCATCATCATGATTGGGTTCGGTTTCGCGGCCGGGGTGCGCGTAATGATGCGCTCGGCGGCGGAATACGAGAAGGAACAGGCGAGTCGCCCCGCTGACGAGAAGGACTGAAGATGGCTACAGGCGCCGACGGACAGGTCGTCATCGACCCGATGAAGCAGTTCGAGATCAAGCCGCTGTTCGGGGGCGAGCTCGGTCTCTTCACGATCACCAACTCCACCATGTGGATGGCGATCTGCGTCATCGCGGTCTCCGCGCTCCTGATCCTCGGCACCCGTGGGCGCAACGTCGTCCCGACGCGCATGCAGTCGGTAGCGGAGGTGATGTACGGCTTCATCCGACAGATGTGCGTCGACATTCTCGGCCAGGACGGGGCGAAGTTCTTTCCCTACGTTTTCACGATCTTCATGTTCGTCCTTTTCTCGAACCTACTCGGCCTGATCCCCGGCTCCTTCACCACGACCTCCCATGTCGCCGTCAGCGGCGTTCTGGCGATGGGCGTCTTCTGTTCGGTGATCGTCATCGGCTTCATGCGCCACGGCGTCGGCTGGCTCGGCCTCTTCTGGATCCAGAGTGCGCCCTTGCCGCTGCGCCCGATCCTCGCCGTCATCGAGGTGATCTCGTTCTTTGTCCGGCCGCTCAGCCACTCCATTCGTCTGGCGGGCAACATGATGGCCGGACACGCCGTTCTGAAGGTGTTCGCCGGTCTCGCCGCGATGGTCATCGCCGGGGGCCTCGGCCCGATGGTGATCCTGCCGGTCGCCGGGCTCGTCGGCATCCAGGCGCTGGAGGTCCTCGTGGCCTGCGTCCAGGCCTACATCTTCGCCATTCTCACCTGCATCTATCTGAACGACGCGCTGCACCTGCATCACTAAGCAGGGCGGCGCATCCAACCTACCATCTAGAGGAGAAACACGATGGAAGTTGAAGCTGCGAACCTTCTCGGGAAATACATCGGAGCGGGCCTGGCCTGCACCGCGATGGCGGGCGCCGGTATCGGCGTGGGCCACATCGTCGGCAACTTCCTCGCCGGCGCGCTCCGCAATCCGTCCGCCGCTGGCGCGCAGACCGGCACGCTCTTCGTCGGCATCGCCTTCGCCGAGGCGCTCGGCATCTTCGGCTTCCTGATCGCGCTGCTGCTGCTCTTCGCCGTCTGATCGGCGACCGAGTACGCAACCTGGGCGCCGCGTGTGAATGACGCGGGCGGCGCTAGCAAAGATCGGGAGGGCCGAATGGGCCTGTTGATGAGAAGCGCGGCGCTTTCGCTGATCGCCTTCCCCGTACTCGCGGCGGAGGAGAGCAAGGGCGGCATGCCGCAGCTTAATTTTGCGAGCTGGCCGAGCCAGATGTTCTGGCTCGTGGTTTCGATCACCGTTCTGTTCTTCATCCTGAAGACGGTCGCCCTGCCCCGCATTGCGGGCGGACTCGAGGAACGGTCCGACGCGATCGAGGACGACCTCGACCGCGCCTCCGAGTTCCGCAAGAAAGCGGAGGAGGCCGAGGCCGCTTACGAGAAAGCGCTCGCCGACGCCCGCGCCAAGTCGCAGGAGATCGCGCAGAAGACCCGCGACGACATCCAGCGCGACGTGGATGCCGCGGTGGCCAAGGCCGACGCCGAGATCGCCGCCCGCACCGCGGAAAGCGAAAGCCGGATCGCGGAGACCCGCGCCAGCGCCATGCAGGCGGTCGAAGAGGTCGCCAACGATACGGCCGAAGCTCTGGTCGGCGCGATCGCACCGGACGTGGCCGACGCCAAGGCCGTGAAGGACGCTGTCGCCGCAGCGTTGAAGGGGTGACGACATGATGGCTTTCTTCGGAAACACCGACTACGTCGTCGCGCTGTCGCTGGTCCTCTTCATCGGCGTACTGATCTACTTCAAGGTGCCGGGCCTGATCGTCGGGATGCTCGACTCCCGCGCCGAGAAGATCCGCGCGGAGCTGGAAGACGCACGCCGCCTTCGTGAAGAAGCGCAGGCGCTGCTCGCCTCCTATGAGCGCAAGCAGAAAGAGGTCGAAGGCCAGGCGGAGCAGATCGTCGCCAACGCCAAGGCCGAAGCCGAGCGCGCGGCGGAGGAGGCGAAAGCCGCCCTCGAGGGCAGCATCGCCCGTCGCCTGAAAGCGGCGGACGATCAGATCGCCTCCGCCGAGGCGTCGGCCGTCAAGGAAGTGCGGGATCGCGCTGTGGCCGTCGCAGTCGATGCGGCGTCCAAGGTGATCGCGGACAAGATGACCAAGGCCTCCGGCGGCAAGCTGATCGACGACGCCATCAAGGAAGTCGGCGCGAAGCTGCACTGACGTCATCGCTAAATTTTTGAGGGGCTCCGCACGGCGGGGCCCCTTTTTCGTTCCGGCGTTTTCGCTCGCCGCTGCCGCTTGTCCCCATGCGGACTTACCGAATGGTAAGCTCCCAACGCGGGGTCCCTCGCATAGCGCGAGCCTCAAGGGCGCAGAACTGAAGTGGTCCCGGAAATTCGGACAGGTCGCTAAGGTGTATCCCAATGACGATG
>JBCAXH010000002.1:0-271589 GCA_038534155.1 Pseudomonadota bacterium | reverse complement strand
ACGATGGGGAGCGCGCCGTAGGGCAGCACAGCGTAAGAGGCGATGATCGCGGCGACCAGTTTTTCGGCCAGCCCGGCGGCGAGGGCGAGCGCGATCCCGGCGAGCGTGAGAAGGGCGCCGAGCGCCGGCATCGGATCGGGCGTGACGCCGCCGCCGAGAATCTGCGCCACCGACGTCGCCTGCGCCGCGATCGAGCCCGCATATTGCAGCGCGAAGATCAGCATCCGCACCGACAGGCCGAGCGCCAGACCGCAAATCGCCTCCGCTCCGATCAGGAACCCGAGGTCGAAGGCTGTCTCCGGCGCGGGCCGCGCGGAGGCGAGCGGCGCGACGGCGGGCCAGGCGAGCGCGGTTAGCGCCACAGCCGCGCCGAGTTTGATTCGCACGGGAATGGACGTCTCGCCGAAACCTGGCGCCAGCGATACCGCGGCGCCGATGCGCGCGAAGACGCCCGCAAGCGCGTAAACCTCCGCATCGCCGAAAGCGAAGACGCGGGCCAACGCCGCGTAAAAGGCCGCGAGTTCCTCCAGCCCCGGCGCCATCGCGCGCTACGCCACGCCGAGAAGCGCGATCCGCGGATGCGCGCCGATCTCTTCAAAGGAGATCACCGGGGCCCGTACGCCCTTGGACGCCAGCACCATCCGCAGGAAGCGGCGTCGTTTTCCGTTCACGGCGATCACCGGGCGACGGCCTGAAGCGCTCGCCTCCTCGACCCGGGTCGCGACCGCTTCGGCGAGGCGCGTGAACTCCGACGGCGGCAGGGCGACGTCCGCGCCGCCTTCGGCGCCTTCGACGACATGTGCGGCGAAGATCTCCTCCCATTTGCCGTCGAGCTGAATGATCGGCAGCGCCCCGTCCTCCTCCGCATGGGCGGCGACGATCTGGAAGCCGAGACGCCGGCGCACATGCTCCGCCGCCTGCTCCGCCGGAACGCCCGCCGCGCGCGCCTCCGCAGTCGCTTCGAGGATCAGGGGCAGGTTGCGGATCGAAACCTGCTCCTCAAGAAGATCGCGGAGCACCGCCTGCAACAGCTCGAGCGGCGCTTTCTCCGGGATGAAGTCGTCCAGAAGGCGCCGGTTCGCCTGCGCCCGCGCCCGGTCGGAGACGCCCGCGAACTCCTCCAACAGCTTGGAGAGCGCGCGGCGGGTGAAAAGACGTCCGAACGCGCCCTTGATGACTTCGAGGAGATGCGTCGCGACGACCTCGACCGGCGAAATGACCGCATATCCCGCGATCGCGGCGGCTTCCTGCGCGTCGGAGGCGATCCAGCGCGCCGGGGCGCCGTAAACCGGCTCCGCCACGTCCGAGCCTGGCGGAGCCCCGCCGGGATCGTCTCCGAGGAGGACGAGAGTCTCGCGCGGACGGATCTCCGCCTTGCCGGCTTCGACGCCCTGGATGCGGATGACGTAGCACCCGGGTGCGAGGCCGGCGTTGTCGGTCAAGCGGATTTCGGGGATGACGATCCCGTAAGAGCCGGCGATGTGATTGCGCATATTGCCGATCCGCGCTCCGAGCCCGGTTCCCTCCTCCAGTACGGCGCTGACGAGATCGGGCGCGAACTCGACGTGGATCTCGTCCAGATCGATGAGGTCTCCGACCCGCGCCTCCTCCGGCTCCGCTTCCTCCGGCGCCGCGGGGAGAACGCCGCCGTTGTCGCCGCTCCGGGATGAGCGCCAAGCAAGCCAGCCCAAGATGAGAGCGCCCGCGAGGAACGGCCCCAGTGGCAGGCCCGGCGCGAGCGCGAGAAGGGCGAGCAGGCCCGCAACGGTCCCAAGCGCCGCCGGAAAGCCGCCGAGCTGACCAATCAGCGCCTGGTCGGCCGATCCGAGCGCGCCGCCCTTGGAGAGAAGGAGCGCCGCCGCGATCGAGAGGATCACGGCCGGGAACTGCGAGACGAGCCCGTCGCCGACCGTCAGGATCGCATAGGTCTCGAACGCATCCGATATGGGCATCCCATGGGCGAGAACGCCGACCGACAGGCCCATCACCAGATTGAGGACGGTGATCAGAAGCCCGGCGATCGCGTCGCCTTTCACGAATTTCGAGGCGCCGTCGAGGGAGCCAAAGAAGGTCGTCTCCTCCTGCTCCGTCTTACGCCGATCGCGGGCTTCATCATGGGAGATCGCGCCCGCCGCCATGTCGCTGTCGATGGCGAGTTGTCGGCCGGGCATGCCGTCGAGCGCGAAGCGCGCGCCTACTTCCGCCATGCGACCGGCGCCTTTGGTGATGACGATGAAATTGACGATCAGGAGGACGCAGAAAACGACGAGGCCGAGATAGACCGAGCCGCCCATTACGAACATGGCGAAGCCTTCGATGACCTCGCCGGCCGCATGGGTGCCGTTATGTCCCTCTCCGATGATCAGCTTGGTGGACGAGACGTTAAGCGAGAGACGCAGCATAAGCGAGGCGAGGAGGACCGTCGGGAAGGACGAGAAGTCCAGAGGCCGCGAGATGAAAAGCGTGTTGGCGAAGACGAGGATCGCGAGCCCGAAGGACGCCATCAGGCCGAGGTCCAGCACGAAGGCCGGCATCGGCAGGATCATCATGACGATCACCGCGAACATCGCGATGGTCAGGAAAACGGTCGGATGCGCGAAGCGCCGCCAGCCGACGGCGGCGATAGGGGTCGCGGCGTCGCTCATATCGCTCAGCCTCCCCGGTTGCGCAGGTCGGTCAGCGGCCCTCTCGGCGCGCGGAGCAGCGTCCTCGCGCCGCGCCCGAAGGCGAGACCGACCGCCCCGGCGCGTCCCGCGCCGTCTTCCTTGGCCCTAAGCGAGGGTTGGGCGAGCGAGCCGCCGCCAGCGTCGAAGATCGGCGCGGCGTAGCGGTGGAGCGCGTTCGGCGCGCCGCGCGAGACCCGTCCGCTGGTCCCGTCGAGAGCGTCGAAGATCGCGGCGAAGCGGGCGCGATACGCTTCGGCGAACTGGGGCGTGCGCGAGTGGTAGGCGCCGGCGATCCGCAGCCAGTCGCCGGATCGCGCATTCAGCTCGTCGCGCAGCTCGCCCAAGAACCGCGCGGCGTAGCGGGCGTTGACTAGGGGATCGAACATCTCCTCGAGTGAAGCGAAGGCGTCCCCATGCCAGCGATGATTGATCTGGAAGCACCCGACGTCGAAAGATCGCGCGCCCTTCCGGCGATGGCGCTCAATATAGGCGACCGCCTCATCGCGGCTGTCGAACCAGCGCCCCTCCCCCTCCATATTCACGGTCCACGGCCAGGGTTCGAGCCGCCCATCTCGGCCTCTGCCGGTTTCGGTCCGCGTCAACGCGAAGAGCACCTCCGCCGGCACCCCGCTTTCGCGCGCGGCGACAGACGCCGCGCGATCGCAAAGATGCGAGAGCGAAGCGTTGGTCGGCATGACAGATGCGAAGACCGTCAGAAGAGCGGCGAAAGCGAAGGCCGCGCGACGCGCGAAGTCGGTCATTCAGCCGCCTCCGATCATGGGGAGGAGTTCGTTCTGAAAGAAGGATACGAGCGCGTTCGACATGAAGTTCATCGATATCCAGAAAGTGAGGCCGATGGCGGCGAGTTTCGGGACGAAGGTGAGCGTCAGCTCCTGCACCGAAGTCAGCGCCTGAAAGAGCCCGATGGCCACGCCCACGACCAGCGCGACCACCAGAACCGGAGCGCTGACGACGACCGTCAGCCACATCATCGCGCGAGTGACGTCGATGATCTCGGCTGCGGAGAGCATCGCGCGGCCCTAGACCGGCATGCGCAGGATCTCTTGATAGGACTCGACCACGCGGTCGCGGATCACCACCGCGCTCTGCACGGCGAGTTCCGCGCTGGAGATCGCGGTGACGACGGATTGCGGATCGGCGCGGCCCGCCAATCCCTCCATCGCGGTGACCTCGCCCATGCGCAGGGTTTCGGCGAAACTGCGGGCGGCCGCCTCGACCGCCGTCGGCTTCGCGGCGACGTCGTCTTGGGGCTGACCAAGTTTGAGAGCGCTGTCCACCTTTTGGTGGAACTGGCTGGAGAGCGTTGCGTTTACGACCATTTCGGTCTCCTTTCCTTCTGGAAAAATGGCGTCTTCAGCGACGCAGCAAATCCAGCAGCGACGTCATCATGCGGCGCGACTGGTCGAACATGCGAAGGTTGGCCTCGTATCCGCGCTGAGCCTCCCTCGAATCGGCGATTTCGATGATCAGCGAGACATTTGAGCCGTCGTAGTATCCGGACCCGTCCGCGAGCGGATGCGCCGGATCGTAGATCCGCTCCAGATCGGAGCGGTCGAGCGTGATTCGCCCCGCCGCGACCGCGCGCGGATCGTCCGCGCGCCGGGTCATCTCCTCAAAGCTGACGAGCTTGCGGCGATAGCCGGGCGTGTCGGCGTTGGCGATGTTCTCCGCCGTGATGCGAAGACGCGCCGACTGCGCGGTCATTCCGCTCGCCGCGGCGCTCATTCCGGGGATCATGTCGGACATGACGAACTCCTCTATCGGGCGCGGCCGAGGGCCATGCGCAGCATCTCCCCGGCCTTTTTCATGACGACGAGCGCCATGCCGTGTTGCATCATCGCCTCCGCTCCGCGGGTCATCTGGTCTTCGACGGAGACGGTGTTGCCGTTCGGCGAGGCGGCGCCGAGTTTGGCGATGGCTTCGGGCCGCGCGGCCTGAACGCCGTTATGCGCGGCTTCGAAACCGAGATGACCCGGGCGTGTCGCGCGGGGCTGAAAAGCGGCCATGCGCGCGCCGTCTATCGCGCCCGCGCCTTCGTAAACGTCCGCGAAAGGCTTGAGGTCGCGCGCCTTGAAACGCCTGGTGTCGGCGTTGGCGATGTTCTCCGACACCAGGTTCTGGCGTCGCTCCGCATAGGCCGCGAGGCCCCGCGCCATGCTCGTAATCTTCAAGTCGAACGCCATCAGGGGCTTCTCCACCTCGTTGTTCGCAAGGCGGTCTTAAGGAAGCCGGGTTTAGAAGACGTAACCCGACGCGAAAAAAAGCGAACGCCATGTCAGATCCGTTCTCAGACCTCGCCTCCCTGGCCGAGACCAAGCCGCCCGTGACGCGCCGCTGCGGCGCAGTCGCGGCGGCCTCCGGCGCGACGGTGGAGGTGACCGGCCTCGCCCAGCGCGCGCGGCTCGGAGATCCGGTCCATGTGGGCCCTGCGCTGGATGAAGCGGGCGTCGCGGGTGAGATCGTCGCGCTTTCAGCCGACCGGGCGACCGCGATGATCGCCGGGGGCGAAGACGGCATCGCGCTCGGCGATCGGGTCTGGCTCGCGCCGCACCCCGCGCTCGCGCCGGACGAGGCGTGGCTGGGCCGCGTCGTCGACGCCCAGGGCGCCCCGCTCGACGGCGCGCCGCTTCCAGCGGGAGATACGCCCTCCTCGCCGCACGCCGCCCCGCACGCCGCGATCACGCGAGCGGGTCTCGGGAAACGCCTAGACACCGGCCTCGCCGCGCTGGACGCGCTTCTGCCGATCGCGCGCGGTCAGCGGATCGGCCTTTTCGCCGGGTCGGGCGTCGGAAAGTCGCGCCTCCTCGCCCAGCTCGCGCGGCGGACGGAGGCGGACGTGGTCGTGTTCGCGCTGATCGGGGAGCGGGGCCGCGAACTGAACGACTTTATTAGGAACGGGCTGGGGGAGGAGGGGTTTCGCCGCTCCGTCGTCGTCGCCGCCACCTCGGACGAATCGCCCCTGACACGACGCCGCGCCGCCTGGACGGCCACCGCGATCGCGGAAAGTTTTCGCGATCAGGGGCGGCATGTCCTCCTGATTTTCGATTCGCTTACGCGCTTCGCGGAGGCGCATCGCGAGATCGCCCTTACGGCGGGGGAGACGCCGTCGCTCCGCGCCTATCCGCCCTCCACGTCGAGCATGATCGCCAGACTGACCGAGCGCGCGGGGCCCGGACCGGCGGATCAGGCGGGCGCGATCACGGCGATCTATTCGGTTCTGGTGGCGGGCTCCGATATGGAGGAGCCGATCGCCGACATCACGCGCGGCCTCCTCGACGGACATATCGTGCTGGATCGCGCCATCGCGGAGCGGGGACGCTTTCCAGCCATAGACGTGCCGCGTTCGGTCTCGCGATCGCTGCCTGACGCCGCGAGCGAAGCGGAGAACGCGCTGATCGCCCAGACCCGGCGCCTTCTCGCGCTTTATGAAGACGCCGCCCCTATGGTGCGGACCGGTCTCTATCAGCCGGGCGCCGATGCGGAGACGGATCGCGCCGTCGCTCTCTTCGCCGATCTCGACAGGTTCTGCGCGGAGACGTCGGCGAGTTGCGCGGACGCTTTCGAACGCCTTCGCGCGATCCTCGATAAAGCGACGTGATTTGAGGACGCATTCGCCGACAAATGTCGCCAAAACGCGTGCGAAAGCCGCCCGTTTGGAAAGGTTTTGTTAGGCGTCGGCGCGCCAAATGCCCCCACGACCAGCAGGGTCCGACGCGCCGCCTCAAAGAGGCGTCGAGTGATGCGCCAAGAAAGGCCGCTCTTGCCGGATTTTTCCGGCGTTCGCGCAATGGCGGCGCCGAAGCGCCGCCGAATTCAGGAGTCTCCTCAATGAGCAGCATCCTTACGAACAACAGCGCCATGGTCGCGCTGCAGACGCTCAACTCGATCAACCGCAACCTGACCGACGTCCAGAGCCAGATCTCGACCGGCTTCAAAGTCGGCTCGGCCAAGGACAACGCCGCCGTCTTCGCGATCTCTCAGGTGATGCGCTCCGACGTCGCCGGTTTCGAAGCACTCTCCGAATCGCTTTCCCTCGGCTCCTCCACCGTCGCCGTCTCCTCGAATGCGGCGCAGTCGGTCTCCGATCTTCTCAACACGATCAAGGGCGAGATCGTCCGGTCGAACGAGAACAACGTGAACCGCGAAGCGATCCAGGATGAGATCACGTCGCTCGTCGGCCAGATCTCCTCGATCACCAGCGCCGCGCAGTTCAACGGCCTGAACCTGCTTGAGAACAGCGAGCTCGTCGCGGAAGGCGCGACCGTCAACATCGCGAACATCGTCGCGAACATCGGCTCCCAGGACAACGAGATCCTCTCGTCTCTGGACCGCGCCGCCGATCAGTCCGTCTCAACGAACTCCATCAGCGTCGCCCGGCAGGATCTGACGGCGCGCGCAGGCGCTCAGGGCGCGGGCACCGATCTCGCCGCGACCGCCTTCACGGTCTCCGGCGCGGCGGCCGTCAACGGCGGCACGTCGACCCTCACCGTCGTCGGCGATAACGCCGCGACGCGCGGGACGAACCGCGTCCTCGCGGGCGACAGCTATGAGATCGGCGGTCTGACCGGCGTGACCGGCGACGTGCGTTATGTGGCGAAGGACGGCGATACGCTCGCCGACATCGCTCAGGGCCTCACCGACCGCATCAACCTGCAGGCGGCCGCCGACGGCATTCAGATCTCCGCATCCGTCAACGGCGCCGCCATTACGCTGACCAACAACACCGCCGCGGCGATCACTGCGACGAGCTCGTTGAACAGCGCAGGCACCGCCTCCGGCGGCCTGGAGACGCTGAACCTGATCGACGTCACCACCTCCGACGGGGCGGCCGCCGCGCTGAACGCGGTCGAATCTCTCATCCAGACGACGATCGACGCGCAGGCGGCGCTCGGCACCTCCGAGAAGCGGATCGAGATCCAGAACGACTTCATGTCGACCCTGGTCGACAGCTTCAAGTCGGGCATCGGCTCCCTCGTCGACGCGGATCTCGAAGAGGCTTCGGCCCGTCTCCAGTCGCTGCAGGTTCAGCAGCAGCTGGGCGTTCAGGCGCTCTCGATCGCCAACCAGTCGCCGCAGACGATCCTGTCGCTCTTCCGGTAATCGACACGAGCGGCCGCGTCTGAAGACGCGGCCGCTCACCCCATCGCACGCGCGGCCGAAGCCGCGCGCCAACCCCAGTCGCCGATCCTGTCGGCGACATTTGCGAGGTCTAGGAAATGACCCCCACGTCACGCGCAGCAACCGCATATGGCGACCCCGCCTCCTTTGCGAAATCACCGCGTCAGACCGAATACCTGGCGTTCGCCAGAATCACCCAGGCGCTGAAACGCAACGCCGATCGAAAAGCGGTTTCCGACGACGAAAGCGGCGGCGGAGCGGATCCGGCGGCCGACCATCGCCGCTTCGCCCAGCTCGCCGAAGCGCTGCATGAAAACCTTCGGCTCTGGACGATCGTTCAGCGCGACGTCGCCGTTCCGGAGAATAGTCTGCCCGAAGGGTTGCGCGCCCAACTATTCTACCTTGCGGAGTTCACCCGCGAGCACACCAAAAAGGTCCTGCGCGGCGATGCGCCGACGGACCCGCTTATCGACATCAACACGGCTGTGATGCGCGGTTTGCGAAGCGAACAGGAGCCGGAACGATGCCCGGCCTGATCCTCAAACTCGGACCCGGAGAACGCTTCGTCGCGAATGGCGTCGTCATCGAGAACGGCGATCGGCGCGCGCGTCTGAACATTCTCACTCCCGACAGCAAAGTGTTGCGTCTTCGCGACGCGATCCATCCAAACGAAGCCAATACGCCGGTTCGCCGCGTATGTTATATCGCGCAACTCGTTCTTGCGGGCGAAGCAGATCCGGATGACGCCAAGCGCCAGCTATCGCTAGGCGTGACGCAACTTAAGGCGGTGTTTCTCGAAGGCGAAGGGGCGGATATTCTCTCGCGCGCCGCGAAGGCGTTGGCGGAAGACCGCTTCTACCCGTTCCTGCGGACCCTGCAGGGCCTGCTGCCACTCGAAGAGCGTCTTCTTAAGTCCGCAAACGGCTGAAACGTCCCCCGGTCGTCGCGCCGAATATAGGCGTCGCCGACCGACGGCGGCTGGCGGCGACGAAAAGCGCACGAGGCTCGGCGTTTAGGCGCCCTTCAAGTGTGAGGCGAATGGCCGGGTGCGTTTTACTGAGCGCCGCAAGGTCGGCCCCGATATAGACTTTAGACTTCACCAGAGCCTGAGCGACCGGAGAACGCCATCCGTCGCTTTTCGGCGCGGAAGGTTGCGAGACGCCTCGCTGCAGAACATTCTCTGGTTCGTCGACTCGTCAGCGTTTGTCACTGGGCGGCGTTTCGTTCGCCTGAATGACGGATGGACGAGGGATGGCGATCAATCGACCTCCGACAAGACCGACAATCCTGTGCGCAGCGGGCGGAACAGCTCTTTCGCGAAGCTGCGCAGTCGCTCGCATGAGCAAACGAGTAGAATCGAAAGATCAAAATATTCAGAAGTTTAGGGCTATACGCACTAAGGAAGCGCAGTTGGCAGACGAAAATGATCCGGGCGGAAATTCCCACGACGCCGCCTAATCGTCGAGCACGCGGCGCAAAGAGGTCGAAACAGATGCGATGCAGTTGGCGTGGATCGCTTGAGACATCGAATTGCAATCAACGTTGGAGCGTCACTCGACGATGAAGCGCTTCTATCCCTTCAAAGCCGAACACTCGTTTCGACCAAAACAGACAATTTGGACTGACGCTTTCAAGGCGTTTAAGCGGCGCGAGTCATCGCGCCCATAAGCGTCGATCTTCAATAAGCGCGCGCATCGGCACTGCGTGAGGAACCCAACCCGCTTACGCCCGGCGCGATGTGGTCGCTCCATGATGAGCGACGCCGATGCGCGAGCCGTCCCGGCGATAGGCGCCCAATTCGGCGGCGGCTTTTTCACAGGCGTTCAAACGCGTCTCAGCCGCGCGCGCGCCATCTAGAAACGCTTCGAGCAGTCGGGCGTTGCGACGCGCGCTGACGCGCACACGCTCCACAAGCGATTGATGCGCCGCGAGTTTTTCCCGCGAAAGGTGCGGGAGGCGTTCAGCCAGCCTCTCACGGCGCACCTCGAACCTCGCGAGGGCGACGATATCGCCCTTAAGCAAGAGCCGCCTTTCTTCGCGAAGGAGGGACAGCGCTTCATTCAAGCGCCGCCGCGTCGCGGAAAACTCGATCATCGCGAAGACGCTCCGGCGACTGAGCGATAGATCTGATCGGCGAGGCCGATGCCGCCGCGCTCGGCCAGGTCCTCCGCCCATTCCCTCGACAGAAGGCTGCGGAACGTCTCTTCCGCGAACCCGCCGCCCGCAGCGCTTGAGGAGCCGCTGCTCGCGGCCCCCGCATGGGCCATCATCTCGGCGATGAACACGGCCTCGAAGGATTGCGCCGCGCGCCAGAGCGCCGCGTCGCGATCCTCACTCCGGACCGCTGGCGGCTGTGCGCCGCGCGTGGTCGCGATCTGCGGTGAGATCGGTGGCGCTGGAATTTCCGTCGGCATGGCTGTCGCTTTCTCTTCCGTGTCGCGGACGATTATGGGCATGCGCGGTAAACGAATCGTAAGACCTCGACGCGACATTGCGCGCGAACCCAGAAGGTTTCCGAGGAAGGTGCAGCGAAGTGCTCGAAGCGATGATCGCGCCGCAACCGACGGCGAAACGCGTCGACCCCGCGTCAGCGCGGAAGGAAGGCGAGGCAGGCGACTCCATCGCCCCCGAAGGCCAGACGAACGGCGAAGGAGATGCGGCGGAGCGCAAGGCCTTCGCATCATTGGTCGAGAGCGGCGAAGCGGCTCCAACCAAGACTCCAAATGCCGAAGCTGGCGGAGACGCCGCTTCGCCGTCGATCGCGGCCGACAAGTCTTCGGACCTCGCAGATCAGGCGGCGCGGTCGCTGTTCGCCAACGGCGCGGCGGCGCAAGCGAGCGCGCGAGGCGATTCGACTCCGAGCGGACCTGAAGTCCCGCCCAACGTTCGACCTCCGACGACGACGGAGACGGGCTCGGCTGCTGTCGCCAACTCCGCAAACCCAACGATTAACGCGAGACAGAGCGAAACTGCGCAAAACGCGGGACAGGCGCCGAACCCGCCCGGCGCGGGCGAGACCTCGCCGCCCAACGGCGACGCTGCGGCGACAAAGGCGAACGTGGCCGCGCAGGGCGCGAACGCCGCCAACGCCGCATCCAGCGCCATTGCGCAATCAACCGCCGCACCGTCCGCCGCCGCGCGGTCTATCGGCGCGGAACCCTCTTCGTCCCCATCCATCGCCAATGCGCTTCAACCGGCCTCAACGCCGGTCGCCTCATCCCCGCAGGCGGTAGCGGCAACCGCGGAACGGGCGATCACCGCCGCAGATGAGGCCGCTCTTTCGAAGAACGTGAAGACGGAGGCGTCCCTGACGCCGGAAACGACCGCAAAAGGCGAGCCCCAATCGCGGGATCGGCGAACTAGCGGACCCGTCGAACCGGGCGCCGCCGCTTCCCTTCGCCAACCGGTCGCTGAAACTTTGGTTGGGGCTGCGGCCAGGGAAGTAGAAGCCGTTTCGCAATCGAAACGAGAAGCCTCATCGGATCTTCCGGTCGATAGACGGTCCATCCAGGGCGGCTCTGAAGGTGACGAAAAAGCCACCGCACCAATCAAAGCCGCTTCACTGAACGCGGCGTCCTCCCAGACGGCTGCGCAGGCGGCCGGTTTTACGCCGCTGCTCCCCACCGGCGGCGCGGAAGCGCAAATGGCGCGGGGACTGGATATCGCATCACTCCAGACGCGTGCGGATTTTGGAGCGAGCGCCGTTCCGCGCGCGCCCGCAAGCGCCGCCGCAGCGGCCGATGGTCAGAACGCGGCGTCCCAAATCGCCGCCGCCATCAATCGCGCCTCCGGCGATCGGATCGATCTACGGCTGGATCCGCCGGAATTGGGGCGCGTCGCCGTCAGCCTCGCCGTCAGGGACGACGCGATGATCGCATCCATCACCGCCGACCGACCTGAGACGGAGGCGCTTCTCCGCCGCCACGGTGAGGAACTGCAAAAGGCCCTCCGCGATAGCGGTTTCGAAGACGTCAGTCTCGCTTTCGGCGATCAAGGCGATAACGACCCGAAAGCAGGCGACGGCCGCGCGGCGGATCTTGTCGAGGCGACCATGTCAGAGCGCGAAACCGCTGTGGAGACGACGGCGAACGCCCGCCGTTCGGACGCAGGGTTGGATTTGCGAGTTTAGGAAAGTCACATGCCGACAGATCAGATCACTTCCCTGGCGTCCTCGACTTCCAGCGCGAGCGCATCCGCAACGCCGCCGGTCCCGGCCTCCGCCGACACGGCGACGACTGGCGCGATCAGCTCGGATTTCGACACGTTCTTGCAGCTGCTGACGGCTCAACTGCAAAATCAGGATCCGCTCAATCCGCTTGATTCGACGGAATTCGTCGCGCAGCTCGCTCAGTTCTCCGCCGTCGAACAGCAGGTTCTGACGAACAGCGCGCTCGGCAGGATCGAAGCGGCCGTCGGGGGCGGCGGCGAGCTGACCCAATGGCTTGGCGCAGAGGTGAGCGCGCCGGTCGCCGCCGCCTTCGACGGCGCCCCCATCGCCGGCGAGTATGCGGCGGACGTCTCAGCGCGCAGCGCTGTTCTGGAGGTCGAGAGCGCGACCGGAGCGCAGGTCGCGCTGATCCCGCTCACTCCGGGCGCGCGGACGGTAGAGTGGGATGGCAAGACATTCACCGGAGAAGACGCGGCCCCCGGTTTCTACCGCCTCGTCGCCAGAGAAACAGATTCCGCTGGTGAGGTGACCGAAACGCCGGTCAGCGTCTTCGCTCGCGTAGAGGAAGCCAGACGCGACGCGGAGGGCGCCGTTACTCTCGTCTTCGAGAGCGGCGACAGCGCGAGCAGCGTCGACATCGCAGCGGCCAGAAGGCCATCGACCGGAGAGTAAAGACAACGTCACAGCGTCTCGCCCCAAATGCGCTTTGCGCTTAATGGGTTAGGCTCGCGAACCTCCGCGAAGGTGATCGACGACGGTCGTTCGTTGCACGCTGGCCCTCAAGGCTACGGCGCCGATTCTCGCGGGACCTGAGCAGACGTCAGGGTCGGAGGAGCGCTGAGCGAAAGTTGAATGACGAGCCTTCTCGGTGGCTTTTTTGCATGCGAATTCACCAAATTACGTAGGTTGCAAGAGACTCTCGCTATTTGGCCGCGTCCCGCTTCAACCTTGTCTCAGGACGCTACTGCGCTGAACGGCTTGAGGCTACCGCGTCGAGATCTCACCGCACGTTTTAGCGGTCAGCGCGAGGGGTGGGCGAGGTGGAGGGTGGAGGGCTGAGGGCTGAGGGCTGAGGGCTGAGGGCTGAGGGCTGAGGGCTGAGGGCTGACAATACACCCCAAGCAGGTTGCCGTAGCGATGATCTTGGCGGTTAGGTTTTAGGCAGCCTGTCAGATGCGAACACAACATCGTCCCTGGGGTAACCGACCACGGTGCTTCACTCGGCTAATCTACAGCGGTCGTCTTTCACGCTGAGAGCCGGTGTTTACGGAAGCAGCCGATTTGCGCGGCGGATACTTCCTTCGATGCAGTACTGGTTGGCCACCGATGCGAATGCGAAGCGCAGTCCCTGCAGCCGGGCGATTCAATCCAAAGAAACAAGTTCATCGCCGGTCACGATGGACTTCCCGCCCCTGCGCTCAAGCCATCTCAGCGGAGAGAGAATTCAACTTCCTTTCGCATCAAGAGCGACGGCGATCCGGGAGATCATGTCGCGCGCTTCAGGCCCATCCCATTTCGCTTCGCCCTGGAGGCGGGCGACTTCACGCCCTCGCCGATCGAGAATAATCGTCACCGGCATGCCCAACACGCCCGCTTCCGTGCCGAGGCGAAGGCTCGGGTCGCGGTAGATCGTGAGGTTCTCGGACCCGATGGAAAAAAAGAAATCCTCGATCTTTCCGACGCTCGCGCGATCCAGCGCAATCGCGACCACCTCGAAATCATCGCCGGAGATGTCAGCTTGGAGCTGGTCGAGGTACGGCATTTCTTTCCGACACGGGGGACACCAGGTCGCCCAGAAATTCACCACTGTAACTTTGCCTGCGAAGCGATCCATCGTGACGGCGCCGCCGTTCTTCGCCTGAAAGGCGCGCTCCAGCTTCGGGCGCGCTTCCTTGTGGATGACGAGCTTCTTCATATCGCCCGTCCGCGCCTCCATCAGCGCGGCGCGCTCGTCGGCCGTGATCTCCGCCGCCGCAGGGGTGGCGGAAAGCGCCGCCGCGCCGTATAGCATCGCGCCCAGCGCGGCCCGAAAAGTCGCTTTCGTCTTCATCCTATAGTCCCTCCAGAGGGCCCCATGACCAAAGCCCAGAACTCCATGTGGGGCGGCCGCTTCGCGACAGGCCCCGACGCGATCATGGAGGAGATCAACGCCTCCATCGGCTTCGACCGTCGCCTCGCGGCGCAGGATATCGAAGGATCGCGCGCCCATGCGGCCATGCTCGCCGCCACCGGCGTTATCACAGATAGCGACGCGAGCCAGATCGACGAGGGTCTTCTCACGGTCTTGTCAGAGATCGAGGGGGGAACGTTTCAGTTCTCCCGCGCGCTCGAAGATATCCACATGAACGTGGAAGCCCGCCTGAAGACGCTGATCGGGGAGCCCGCCGGGCGGCTCCACACGGGGCGCAGCCGCAACGATCAGGTGGCGCTCGATTTCCGCATGTGGGTGCGCGATCAGGCGGACGCCGCCATCGCGGGGCTCACCGATCTGATCGCCGCGCTCATCGCGCAGGCGGAGGGGCATGAGGCGACGATCATGCCCGGCTTCACCCATTTGCAATCAGCGCAACCGGTGACATGGGGCCATCACATGATGGCTTATGTGGAGATGTTCGGGCGGGACCTCTCCCGTTTTCAGGACGCCCGCGCCCGCATGAACGAATGCCCGCTTGGGGCGGCGGCCCTTGCCGGCACGTCGTTCCCGATCGACCGGGAGATGACGGCGAAGGCGCTCGGCTTCGACCGGCCGACGGCGAACAGCCTCGACAGCGTGGCGGATCGGGATTTCGCGCTGGAGTTTCTCAGCGCGGCGTCGATCACGGCGACGCATCTGAGCCGGTTCGCGGAGGAGTTGGTCATCTGGTCCTCCGCCCAGTTCCGCTTCGTGAAGATGTCGGACAAGTTCACCACCGGCTCCTCCATCATGCCGCAGAAGCGGAACCCGGACGCAGCGGAGCTGGTGCGCGCCAAGGTCGGGCGGATCATCGGCGCGCTGATCGCGCTCACTACGGTGATGAAGGGCCTGCCGCTGACCTATTCCAAGGACATGCAGGAAGACAAAGAGCCCGTCTTCGACGCCGCCGACGCACTCGCGCTCGCGCTGGCTGCGATGACCGGCATGGTGCGTGACATGGCCCCAAATGCGGAAGTTCTGCGCGCGGCGGCGGGCGCGGGGTTCGCCACCGCGACCGACCTCGCCGACTGGTGCGTGCGGGTGCTGAACATCCCGTTCCGCGACGCCCATCACATCACCGGATCGCTGGTGAAGATGGCGGAGGATCGGGGCTGCGACCTCCCCGATCTTTCTCTCGCCGACATGCAATCCGTGGAGCCGCGCATCACCGACGACGTCTTCAGCGTTCTGACGGTGGAGGCGTCGGTCGCCTCTCGCACCTCCTACGGCGGCACGGCCCCGGACAATGTGAAGGCGCAGATCAAGCGCTGGAAGGAGAAGCTGGCATGAAACCGCTCGCCCTGATCCTGATCGCCGCGCTCGCCGTCTCCGCCTGCGGGCGGAAAGGCGATCCGATCACACCGCAATCTGACGAAGCGAAACAGGAGCAGCCGTCGGGCTGACCCGGTGGATTAGCCCAGCCAAGGCGCTAGCTGGCGGTCTGCCGCGCTGGGGCGGCGGTCATAAGGACATCTTCATGCGTTACGTATTCCTCTTCCTCGCCATCGTCGGCGCCATCGTGCCGATGTATTACTTCGTCAGCTGGTTCGAGGAATTCGGCTACGATCTCGGCGCGATGGTGGAGGCTTGGAACGTCAACGACGCGACGACGGGTCTCGTCTACGACCTGACCATCGCGGCCGTGGCGCTTCTGGTCTGGATCATCTGGGAGACGGTGAAGAACGGCCGCTGGCTGAACCTGATCGCCATCCCGGCGACCTTCTGCATCGGCGTCTCCTGCGGATTGCCGCTCTATCTCTACCTACGGATGCGCTGATGGATCACTTCGCCTACCGGAACGGCGTTCTTCATGCGGAGGACGTGTCGCTCGCCGATATCGCGGCGGAGGTCGGCACGCCGTTTTACTGCTACTCCCGCGCTACGTTCGAACGCCATATCCGGGTGTTCGACGAGGCGCTGGCGGGGATGCCGCATCTCGTCTGCTACGCGATGAAGGCGAATTCCAATCTGGCGCTTCTGAAGATCGCGGTCGCGGCGGGCGCGGGGATGGACGTCGTTTCCGGCGGCGAGTTGCGCCGGGCGCTTGCGGCGGGTTGCCCGCCCGAAAAGATCGTCTTTTCCGGCGTCGGCAAAACCGAAGAAGAAATGCGCCTCGGCCTCGAGGTCGGCATCCGACAGTTCAACGTCGAAAGCGAGCCGGAGCTGCGCCGCCTGAACCGCGTCGCCGCGGCGATGGACAAGCGCGCCGCGATCACCGTCCGTGTGAACCCGGACGTTGACGCAAAAACCCACGCCAAGATCTCCACCGGCAAGTCGGAGGACAAGTTCGGCATCCCCATCGCCAAGGCCCGGTCGGTCTACGCCGAGGCGGCCGCGATGGAGGGGATCGAGGTCGTGGGCGTCGACGTCCATATCGGCTCCCAGCTCACCGAGCTCGCGCCCTATGAGGCGGCGTTTTTGAAAGTGCGCGAACTGACGGAGCAGTTGCGCGAGGACGGGCACGACATCCGCCGTCTCGACCTCGGCGGCGGGCTCGGCATCCCCTATCAGCAGTCGAACGAGGCGCCGCCCCTGCCCTTCGATTACGGCGAGGTCGTGCGCCGCACCGTCGGCGATCTGAATTGCGAAATCGAGATCGAACCGGGGCGGCTGATCTCCGGCAACGCGGGCGTGCTGGTGGCGCAGACGATTTATCGCAAAGAGGGCGACGGCCGCGACTTCCTGATCCTCGACGCGGCGATGAACGATCTGATCCGCCCGGCCATGTACGACGCCTGGCACGACATCGTTCCGGTTAAAGAACCCGGCCCCGACGTCCCCGTCGGCCCGGTCGATATCGTCGGTCCGGTTTGCGAGAGCGGCGACACCTTCGCCAAGCAGCGCGAGATGGCGTTCGTGGACGAGGGGGAGCTTGTCGCCTTCCGCTCGGCGGGCGCTTACGGGGCGGTGATGTCTTCGGAATACAACAGTCGGCCTATGATCCCGGAGGTTCTGGTGTCAGGATCACGGTTTGATGTGGTGCGTCCGCGTCCCACATATGATGAAATGCTGGGACGCGACCGGATTCCCGACTGGCTGAGCTGATCTCGCCGCGAAATCCGGGCCGAAATGGAGACCGGATGACCGACGATCGCCGCTATTCAACGACGACCGCCAAAGTAATCGCCGACGCCGCCGTGACGCGTGAAGTGCGCCGCACGCGCCGCGCGCTCTGGATCGAACAGGCGATCACCGCCTTCTGGCCCGCCTGGGCCATTGTCGCGCTCTTCGTCGGCGTCGTCTTGCTCGGCTTGCCCGCAGCGCTTGGAACGACCGCGCACTACGCGGTTCTGGCGCTGTTCGGCGCGGGTTTCATCGGCGCCCTCGGGTTCGGTTTCTGGAAACTGCGCAAGCCGACGGAGGCGGAGGCGCTCGCCCGGCTCGATCAGGGCGAACGCGGACGCCCCGCGCAGACCTACGCCGATGCGCTGGCGGCCGGGTCCGGCGACAAGGGGACCGAAGCGCTCTGGGCCGCGCATCAGCGCAAGCTGGCGGAGAGGGCGGCGAAGCTGAAGGCGAAGCAGGCGGATCTCCGCGCCTCCGCCCATGACCCGTTCGCACTTCGCCATGCGGCGCTTCTGGTGCTGGCGGCGGGCGGCCTCGGCTATCTCGCGGTGGACGGGGTGCGGATCACGGAGCAGCTCGCCCCCGGCGAGCTCGCCGCCGAACCCGCGCCCGTGGTGACGGTGGAGGCCTGGGCCTCGCCCCCACTCTACACCGGCGAGCGCGCGGTTTACCTGAGCCGCATCGATCCAGAAGATGGCGTGATCGAGCTTCCGGCGGGCACCGACATCTCCATCCGCGTCTTCGACAGCGAGGTCGCGCCGACCCTCGCCCAGTCCGTCGGCGGAGAGAATCCGGCGGGCGGCGCGCCGATCTTCACCGATCAGGGCGCGGGCGTTTACGACGCCGAGTTCAAGCTGACCATGGGCGGCGAAATCACCGTCAAAGCGGGCGAGGACGGTCTGGCGGAATGGACCTTCGCCGCGATCCCCGACGCCCCGCCGATGATCGACTTCGACGGCGCGGTGACAGGCGGCGAGCGCGGGGCGCTCACTCTGCCCTATGTCGCCTCCGACGATTACGGCGTGCGCCTCGCGGACGCGCGGATCGAGCTGGACCCGAACGCCGAGCCGCCGGTGAAGGGCGCGATCCGCCCCTCTCTCTACGAGCCGATTGAACTTGAGCTGCCGATGCCGCTCACCGGCGACACGGCGGAGATTCGCGAGACGCTGATCGAAGACCTGACGGAGCACCCCTGGGCGGGCCTCCCCGTCGTCATCACCCTCACCGCCACCGATGCGGCGGATCAGGAGGGGACGGCGACCCTGCAGGTCCCCATGCCGGGCCGCTTCTTCGCCCATCCGATGGCGAAGGCGCTGATCGAACAGCGCCGCGCCCTCGCCTTCTCCCCCGACGCCGCGCCGCGCGTGCTGGACGTGCTGGAGGCCGTGATGGTCTATCCGGATGAGGTGTTCGACGACAACACCGGCTACCTCGCCGCCCGAATGGCGGTGCGCCGTCTCGGTTACGCGCTGGAGGACGGGCGGCTGGAGGAGGAATCCAAGTCCATCGTCGACCTTCTCTGGAAGGCCGCCATCCGGCTGGAGGACGGCGCGCTCTCCTCCGCCGCCGAACGCCTCGCCCGCGCGCAGGAACGGTTACAGGAGGCGATGGAGCAAGGCGCTTCGGATGAAGAGATCGAACGCCTGATGGACGAGCTGCGTCAGGCGATGAACGAGTACATGCAGGAACTGGCGCGCGAAGCGATGCGCGACATGCAGAACGGCGAACAGCAGCAGTCCCAGCAGCAACAGCAGGGTCAGCCGGAGCAGACGATCACGCAGGACCAGATCGAAGAGATGCTCCGCGAGCTGGAGGAGGCGATCAAGAACGGCGATCAGGAACTCGCCCGCCAGATGATGCAGGCCCTTCAGCAGATGATGAACAACCTGCAGATGGCCCAACCCGGTCAGGGTCAGCCCGGTCAGGGCGAGCAGATGATGAACCAGATGGGCGACATGATCGGGGAGCAGCAGGGCCTCGCCGATCGTTCGTTCAACCAGATGCAGCAGGGCCAGCGCGGCCAGCAGCCGGGCGACCAGCAGCAGGGCGGCGGCGAGAACCAGGGTCTCGAAGGCGATCCGAACGGGATGCAGGGGAACGACAGCGGCTCCGACAGCTCCGGCGACATCGCCCGCGATCAGGAGGCGCTGAGGCAGCTTCTCGACGATCTGCGCGGCAACCTGCCGGGCTCCGCCGGCGAAGAGACCCAGCGCTCGCTGGACGAGGCGGAGCGCGCCATGGGCGACGCGGTCGACAGCCTTGAGCGCGGGGATGAGCGGCAGGCGGTGGACGATCAGGTCCGCGCGCTGGAATCGCTCCGCGACGGGCGCCGGTCGCTCGGCCAGGATCTGGCGGAGGCGCAGGCCGAAGGCCAGGGCGACCAGGCCGGGACGGAGGGGCGCGGCGGCGACAGCGACCGCGAAGACCCGCTCGGCCGCCCGACCCGCAACGAGGGCGCGATGGACGGCGAAAGCGTCCGCGTCCCCGGCGAAGCGCTCGGCAAGCGCGCGAAGGAACTTCAGGACGAGATCCGCCGCCGCGCTGGCGAACGCCAGCGCCCGGCGGAGGAACTGGAGTATCTGGAGCGCCTTCTGGACCGCTTCTGAGGGGCGCCGACATGCGCGGCCCGCTCCACGCCGCTCGTCGCTTCGCGGACCGCGCGCGCGCCTTCCCGCCCCGCGCCGTGCATTCGGGCGGCAAAGGCGAAACCGTCGTTCTCCTGCACGGATTGGGCCGCACGCGCGCGTCGCTCCTTCTGATGGAGCGGGTGCTGATCCGCGCCGGATACCACGTCGTGAACAACTCCTACCCGTCCCGCTCCGCCTCCATTGACGCGCTGGCGGAGCAGGCCGTCGGCGAGGCGCTGGAACAGGCGTCGAAACGCGGCGGCGCGGTTCATTTCGTCACCCATTCCATGGGCGGCATTCTCCTGCGCGCCTGGTATCGCGATCATCCGCCGGAGACGGAAGGGCGCGCCGTGATGCTCGCCCCGCCTTATCGCGGCTCCGAGGTGATCAACGCGATCAAGGAACTCGGCCTCGCCGAAGCCGCCGTCGGCCCGGCCGGCGCCGAACTCGCCGCCGGGCCGGACGGCGCGCCGGCGCAGCTTCCCGATCCGCCGATCGAGTTCGGCGTGATCGCCGGGGATCGCTCGGTGAGCGTGATGTCCGCCTTCATCCCGGGCCGCGACGACGGCAAGGTCTCCGTCGCCAGCACCATGACCTCCGGCGCGGCGGATCACATGGTTTTGCCCGTCACCCACACCTTCCTGATGAACGAGCCGATGACGATCTGGCAAACGAGCCATTTCCTCCGCCATGGACGTTTCGACCGGCGCAAACGCACCGCCGCGCTACGACGCGATCCGGAGTTTCTGCGCTTTTCCTGACTCGGATGGAGCCATGCGCGGATTGCATGGCCGGTTTACGTAAACGTCAGTAGCGGCCCTTCCACCCGGCGCCTATCTACCCGCCATCGCAGCGCCTTCCCCAAAGGCGCGCACCGGACGATCCACGGCGTTCCCTCTCCCTTGAATGCGGACGTCCGGATGAAAAGTCGGCCCCTGTCGCTCAGACCCCTCCCCCCTGTACCGAGCGACAGGGGCCGCACCTTCCCTCAAGCGGTCAATCGGCGACGGCGACGTCCAGCAGGGCGAGCCGCCCGGCTTTCGTCTCCGCCAGCGCGGCGGCGAGAGCTGCGTCCAGATCCTCCGCTCGCTCCACCCGTTCAGCCCAGGCTCGGGAGGCGCGGGCGATGGCGGCGAAATCGGGGCTCGGCGAGAGGTCGGTGAGGGGCGTCCGGTTGGCTCGGGTCGCCGCGCCCTCCGGATAAAGCCCGGCGACGCTTTGGCGCACGGCGCCCCAGCCCGCATTGTTCACGATGACGATGAGCGGAGCGATCCCGTAAGCCTCCGCCGCCTGATGGCAGGCCACGGGGTTGGCGAACATGTAGCTGCCGTCGCCCATGGAAGCGATCACGGTCCGCTCCGGCGCCGCCAGTTTCATCCCCATGGCGCACGGGAAACTCCAGCCGAGCCCGCCCGCATGGGGCTCCTGCCTCCATTGCTTCGGGCGGGTCAGCCCAAGGGGGGCGAGCGGGACGCCGAGCTCGCTCAGCACGGTTGCGTCCTCGTCCGCGATCAGCGCGCCGATCCTCGCGGCGACGAAGCCCTTGGTCATTGGCTGACCGGGGGCGATCTCCCCTATGGCGCGGTTGGCCGCTTGCGCGGCGCGCGCCGCCGCCTCCACCCGCTCGCGGCGCGCCGCGATCAGCGCTTCGCCGTCGCTCCGGCGCCGCTTCATGGCGGCCTCCAGCGCGACGAGGCCCGGCCCGGTTTCCGTCGCCAGCGCGACGTCGGCGCGGAAGTTGCGGATCGGCGTGCGCGCCATCAGGGGATCGGGGCCGAGTTGGACGACCCGCATCGCCGGGCTCGGCGCATGCATCTCAGGCGACCACGGCGCGAGGCTGTCGATGACGAGCGCCGCGTCCGCCTCCGCGACCCAGGGCCCGACATCGGCGCCGACATAGGCGGGATGCGCCTGACTGACCGCGTTCTCCAACGCCCAGTAGTCGGAGACGGGGATCGCCCAGTCGCGCGCGAGCCGGTCCAGCGCGGCCCAGCCCGCCTCATCCCCACAGCCGCGCTGCGCGACGATCAGCGGACGCTCCGCCGCCGCCAGAAGGTCGGCCGCGGCCTCCACCGCCGCCTCCGGCGCCCGCGCCGCCGTCGGGGTCATGACCGGCGCGGGATCGGCGCGCAGCTCCACCTCTTCGCACAGCGCCTCGCGCGGCAGCGACAGGTAGACGGGGCCCGACGGCGTCGACTGCGCGATGGCCGCCGCGCGGTCCAGCGCATCTTCGATCTGTTCCGGAAAGCGCAGCTCGTAATCCCATTTCGACGCTTCGCGGACGAGCGCGGTCTGATCCCGCATCTCCTGCCCCCAACCAATGGGCACGGTGCGGGCGCCGAAGCGTCCCGCCTCCAGCGTCGGCGTGCGGCCGGACATCATGAGGATCGGGACCTGATCCACGGCGGCGTTGATCGCGCCGATCGCGCCGTTGGCGAGGCCGACATTGGTGTGCAGCATCACCGCCTGCAGTCGCCCGGTCGCGAGCCAGGCGCCGTGGGCCATGCCCATCGCGACGTGCTCATGGCCGATGGTCAGCGCAGCCGGCATTTCCAGGCCCGCCTCCGCCGCCTGCGCCAACCCTTCGATGATCGGCGGGAAATCAGTGCCCGAATTGACGAATACATGTTCGACGCCCAACGCTTTCAGGCGCGGAAAGATCGCGCCGCCCGCGGTGGTCTTCGTCACGCAACGCTCTCCAGCGCCGTCCCGCCCCATGCGCTGACCGGCGCCGCCGCGACCCACCAGCCGGGGTCGCTGCGCCGGATCCGCTCCGCCGCTTTCAGCGCGTCCTCGGCGTTTCGGTAGAGCCCGAAACAGGTGGCGCCGGAGCCGGACATGCGCGACAGGGCGCAGTTCCGGTCCCATGAAAGGGCGCTCAGCACCTTGCCGATCGCCGGGCGCAACATGCGGGCGGGCCGCTCCAGATCATTGCGCTGCGACTGAAGCCAGGCGATCAGATGGTTGAAGTCCACGAAGCTCCGGGGCGCAGTCGTGGTGGCGGGATTTTCCCGGCGAGACAGCGCACTGAAAACCTCCGCCGTGGGAAGCGGCTGGTTCGGGTTCACCAGAACCAGCCAGAACGAGGGGAACGCCGGGGCGCGGTTCAACATCTCCCCCACGCCGCCCATGAATGACGGGCGTGAGCGCAGGCACACCGGCGTGTCCGCGCCGAGGGAGAAGGCGATCTCCGGCAGCGCGTCGATTGGCGCTTTCGGCCAGATCCGCGCCAGCGCGCGCAGGGTCGCCGCCGCGTCTGCCGAACCGCCGCCGATCCCGGCGGAGACCGGCAGGGATTTGGTCAGCCGGATCGACGCGCCGGGGCGGTCCGGCAACCGGTCCGACAAGGCGCGCGCCGCCCCTATGACGAGATTGTCGCTCGCGCCGAGCGACGGCGCGAACGGCCCGTCCAGCGAGAGGCCGATCGCATCCGCGGTCTCGACCTCAATCAGATCGCCGACCTGGGGAAAGACCGCCAGACTCTCGAGCACGTGGTAGCCGTCGGCCATCTGGCCGCGCACATGCAGGAAGAGGTTGACCTTGGCCCGCGCGACCTCCCGCGTCGCCGTCGCTGATTTTGAACTATCCGTCATTCGCCGTCGCCGCCGCGCCAGCTCCGTCGTCGTCCCCCATGTTCTCTTCCCCGGTGCTTGCGGTTCCCGTGTTTCCGCTCCGCGCGTTTTCATCGGCGACGACGGCGTCGAGACCCCGTTTCAGCTTGTCGACGATCCGCGTGCGGTCATCGTCTTCCGGGTCGAAGGACAGCGCCCGCTTCCACTGGAATTCAGCCTCCAGCCGCCGCCCGACCATCCAGAGCGCATCGCCGAGATGGTCGTTGATTACGGGGTCGATCGGGCGGAGTTCGATAGCGCGCTCCAGCTGCAGGACGGCGTTGTCGTAATCCTCCAGCAGGAAATAGCCCCAGCCGAGACTGTCGACGATGTAGCCGTCTTCGGGGCGCTGCTCGACGGCTTTGCGGATCATGTCCATCGCCTGGTCGAGATTGCGGTCCATCTCCAGCCAGGAGTAGCCGAGATAGTTCAGGACGAGCGGCTGATCGGCCTCCAGCTCCAGCGCGCGCTGGAAATCGTCCTCAGCCTGCTCCCACAGTTTGGCGCGCTCATGGCAGATGCCGCGCTGATAATAGAGCACCCAGTTCGGGCGCCCCTGCGCCTCCATCAGGCGGATCGCTTCGCCATAGGGCTCGATGCCTTCAGCGAAGCGCTCCGTCCGGCGGTAGAGGTCGCCGAGCGCGATATGGGCGTCGACGGCGTCGGGGTCGCGGCGGAGGACCGCTTTCAGCGCCTCGATCGCTTCGGCCTCGTCGCCGCGGGCGCGGAGCGCGTCCGCGCGGCCGATCTCGGCGGAGCGGGCGAGCGGGCTTTCAGCCGCGATCTTCTCATAAGCCGCGATCGCGAGGTCGTACTGGCTCTGGTCGTGCAGAAGCTCCGCCGCCAACAGCGCCGCCTCGTCGAAGGATGGGCGGAGGTAAAGCGCGGTGCGGGTGTAGAAAAGGCTCAGCCGCTCCTCCCCATCGCGTCCGAGAGCCGCCGCGAGCCCGTAAAGGGCCTCCGCCGCGCCCTCCGCCGGAGTGGCGACGAGGAGCGAAGGCGCCTCCCCCGCCTCCATCGCCGCGATCTCAGCCTCCAGCAGCGCATCGCCGACCGCGATGGAGGACGCCCCGTCGTAAAGCGCCCTCGCGCCCTCCGCATCGCCGGTGTCGCGCAGCGCGGCGGCGTAAGCGCGGGCGATGCGCCCGGTGGGGGTCGTCATCTGGCCCGCCGCCAGCTCGAACGCCGTCACGGCGGCGGCGGCGTCGCCGCGGGCATGGCGCATCAGGCCCTGATGATAGCCGGAGAAAATCTGATAGATCGCGCGGTTATCCAGCTTCGCCAGCGCCGCTTCGGCTTTCTCATGCTCGCCCGCCCCATGGGCGGACCAGGCGCCGAGCATGGCGCCGATGAGCGGATGGTAGGCGCCGGGCGCGCCCTCGATCCGGGCGGAGGCGGAGGCGAAATCGCCCGACTTGATCGCATCCGCCGTGAGGATGAGCGCCGACATCCGGTGGCCGGGCGTCTCCGCCTCCAGCTTCCGGGCGATTTTCAGGGCGTTCTCCAGATCGCCGGCGGCGGTCTGGTAGATGATCGCCTGCTCCATCAGAACCCGGTTGTCCGGATCGCGTCGCAGGGCGGTTGCGAAATGCCGCGCCGCCCCGGCGATGTCGGAGATCTGCGCGGCGTGCCGCGCGGCGAGATAGGCCCCCGAGAGGGTCTCCGCCGCTTTCGCGCCCGGCCCGGGGGCCGCCGCCGTCGCCAGGGCCCCCGCCACGGCGATCGCCCCGACAACTGCGTATCGCGTCGTTTTTCTCAGCATACCGCGCTCCGTTCATACACCATTCGCTAGACTATAGGGACGACGGGCCCCCGCGTCTCGCGCTGAATGTCGCGATGACGCGATCAATTCGCAGCGCTCGATTCGCCCACCCGCCAGCGTGAGGCGTCGCACGACGTCGGCGCCGTAGCGTCACCCCGCGACGGGGCGAAATCGGCTGTCTCCGCGTTTGCGGTGAAAATCAAAAGGTTTTCGCGATAAAGCCTCGCCAAGTTATGCGTTTACGACATGGCAGCCATGCAATTTTTTCCTTTATTTCGCAGCCGCAGTAAGCCATATAACGGCGCTCCGGCATATTCATGTGACGCAGACAAGTGGAGGCCCTATGGCGCTCGACACAGACGCTTTGAGTTTTACGAACGAGCAGGGGCGCCGCGCGCGCAAACTGTTCGCGGCCGTAGTGCTGGCCGCGTTGGACGATGCGATTAAGGACGAAAAAACCTACGGCCCCGGCAAGGGCGCGGAGGGGATCGCCCGCTGGGCGAACTCCCGCGACGGGCAGGAGGTTTTGACGAATGCGGGGATCGAGGTGAACTCCCGCACCGTGGACGGCCTGGTGGCTTTCGTGAAACGCGGCGTGCGCGTCTCCAACGCGCTCAGCCTGAAGGACGATCAGACCAAAGAAGCGGCCTGATCCGACTTCGCTCGGTTTGAAAAGGGACGCTCCCGATGGGGGCGTCTCTTTTCTTTTGCCGCTATGCTCCCGTGGCAACGACAATGGGAGCGAAGCCGATGACCTGGTCTATCCACCATGTGAACCTCGAAGCGAAGGACGTGCGCCGCGTCGCCGCCTTCTATTCCTCGATACTGGGGACGGAGCAGGGAACCTGGGTTCTGCCGCCCTCCGCCGGGTACATCCCCACGGCGGATGATCGGCTGGCGCTCTTCGACGATCCGAGCCGCGACGGGCAGGCGGCGGGCCTGCACCTGATCAAGCGCGACCCGGATTTTCCCCGAAAGAACAAGCTGAAGCACAACCCGACCATCGGCGGCCATTTCGCCATTCAGGTCGACGACATGCGCGCGGTGATCCGGCGGCTGGAGGCGGCGAACGTGCCCTACTCCGACGCCGGAGAGTTCGCGATCCCCGGCCTCTGGAACATTTATTTCGAGGACCCGGAAGGGAACCTGATCGAGGTTAACCAGCGGGTCTGACGGCGCGGACCGCTCCGCGCCGTCAGGCTCGTCCTACTCGGCGGCCTGCGGCTCTTCGCCGATCGCTTCGAAGCCTTTGGCCTCAGGCGCTTCGTCGAAGGCCATGACGCGGGGCGCGGGCTTGCGGTTGAGCATCAGCCGAACGACGTCGGGGCGCGAGTAATGCCCGACCGGATCGGCGGCGGCCTTGGCGACGGAGATCATCGGCAGGCTCAGTTCGGCGATCACCAGCCCTTCCTCGTCTTCGGGCAGATGCTCCGCCATCGGCTGCCCGTCAGGCCCGAAAATCATAGAGAACCCGCCGCCGGGCTTCCCGGTGCGCGGGTTCAGAAGCTGCGCCTTGTCCGGCGTGTCGCAGAGCTTGTCGAACATGTCCTGCCCGGTGATCGCCGTCGTCGCGATAACGTAGCACGACCCCTCCAAAGCGTAGGTGACGGAGGCCGCGAGATTCGCCTCCGGCCCCAGCGCGTAGGCCATGTCGCGATAAAGCGTGAAGGACGGCCAGGAGGCGACATGCACCTGCTCATGCAACGAATACATCGCGTATTTCGACAGGGGCTGCAGATGCTCCCAGCAGCAAAGCGCGCCGACCTTGCCGCAGGACGTATCCGCCACGTTGAAATCGGACCCGTCGCCCTCGCCAAAGAGCGTCCGCTCCACATGGGTCGGCTTCAGCTTGCGGCGGTGGAAGAGGATCTCCCCCTCGTCGGAGATCATCGACTGCGCCATGTAGATGCTGCCGCCGTCGATCTCGGAATACCCCATGACGACGTTGATCCCGTTCGCCTTCGCCGCCGCCTTCAGCTTGTCCATATGCGCGCCGTCGCGGGCCATGCAGTTGGCGTGGTACTCCGGCACGAACTGCAGCCCCCATGCGGGCGCCGCGAGCCACAGGAACCACGGGTAGCCCGGCAACCAGCATTCGGGGAAGCCAATGAGCTTCACGTCCTGCTTCGCCGCGTCCTCGATCAGCGAAATCGCCTTGTCGACGCTCGCGTCGAGATTCATGAACACCGGCGCGGCCTGCGCCGCCGCCGCCTTGAAAACCTGATGTGCCATTGTCGTTCTCCTCTCTTTCCCAAGGGAGAGCGTCGCGCAGCGGCGTCCGGTCGTCTTTCCTCTCGGCGCGGTTTCTTTTGCCTCTCGGCGCGGACCGGCCTACCCTCAAGGGCGGAAGCGAGACCGTAATGACCGGGAATGTCTTCTCCGTTGACGCAGAACCCGCCGCCAGACGCCTCGACGTCTGGCGGGACGCGATCTCCGACACGTTCGTCAGCCTCGATTGCGAAGCGCCGGATGAGGCGCCGATGCGCGGGACGATCGCATCCGCCGGAGGTGAGGCGCTTCTCATGTCCCATGTGGACACGATCGCGCAGACGGTCGCACGAACGCCCCGCCTGATCCGCCGCGACCATGCGGAGGTGATGTTGATCTCCGTGCAGCTATCGGGTCGCGGCGGGATAGCGCAGGACGGGCGGGAAGCCGCGCTGAAGGCGGGCGACTTCGCGATCTACGACGCCACGCGGCCCTATTCGCTCCATTTCCACGACCCGTTCGACCAACTCGTCCTCCACATGCCGCGAGAGCGTCTGCGCGCGCGTCTCGGCCCGCTGGCCGGGCTGACCGCGCGCAGGTTCGGCGGCGGCGCTTCGGCGATGGCGGCGCGCGGGTTCCTCTCCGGCCTCGCGCCGGCGCTGCGCGATATGGGGGCGGACGCGGCGGATCGCTTCGGGACCGTCGCGCTGGACCTGATCGCCATGGCGGTGGCGGAGACGCGGGAGGAGGCGCCGAAATCGCGCCCCGGCGCAGCCGCGCTCCACCGCCGCGCGACGGCGGAGATCGCGGCGCGGGCCGCAGATCCGACTTTCTCGACCCCCGCGCTGGCGGTGGCGCTCGGGCTCTCCACCCGCCGGTTGCAGGAGGCGTTCGCGGCGGAGGGCGACGCGCCGATGGCCGCGATCTGGCGGCGAAGGCTGGAGATGGCGGAGGCGCGTCTCGCCGACCCGTCCTGGGCAAACGCCTCCATTCTGGAGATCGGCCTCGCCAGCGGTTTCGCCGACGCGGCCCAGTTCAGCCGCCGCTATCGCGCAGCCTACGGGCTATCGCCGAGGGACGCGCGCCGAACGGCGCTCACCTGATCAGGTGAACTTATTGTCCTTCGGGAACCCGCGGGGCGCTTTCCGACCGGCGGAGGCGCGCTTGCCGATCCAGTCCTCGAGCTCCCGCTCCGTCCGCGTCCGCCCGGCCGGGTCGAGCCATGTCAGGCCTTCCTCCAGCGCGAAAGTCTTGGCGTCAGAGAACATCTCCAGATTGGCGAACCCGCCCTTCTTGCCGCCGATCTTCTGAAGCCGCACGCCCTTGCCGCGCGTCATCTCCGGCAACTCGGCGAGCGGGAAGATCAGGAGCTTGCCGTTATCCCCCACGCAGGCGACGTGATCGCCGGTGACGGGGCGACAGACGACCGCCCTCGCCTCGTCCTTCAGGTTCAACACCTGCTTGCCCGTGCGCGTCTGCGCGACCAGCTCCGTCTCCGCCGCCACGAACCCGTCGCCGGCGGTGGAGGCGAAAATCAGCTTGCGCCCCGGCTTGTGCTTCAGCAGCGCCAGCATGTCGACGTCGTTGGCGAGGTCGATCATCAGCCGCACAGGCTCGCCCATGCCCCGCCCGCCGGGCAGTTTGTGGACGTCCAGCGTGAAGACCCGCCCGTTGGAGGCCGCGAGGAGGAGCTTGTCCGTCGTCTCGGCATGGAGCGCGAAGAGCGGCCCGTCGCCGTCCTTGAACTTCAGCTCCGCATCCAGCGGGTTGTGCCCCTTCATCGCCCGGACCCAGCCGTTGCGGGAGAGGACGACCGTCACCGGCTCCTTCTCGATCATCGCCTCAAGCGAGACCTCTTCGACCTCCGGAGCCTCCGCGATCTCGGTCCGGCGGGCGCCGCCCGGCGTCTTCTTGCCGAACTTGTCGCGGATCTCGCGCACCTCGTCAGCCACCCGCGACCACTGAAGGCCGGTGTCGCCGACAAGCTCCGTTAGCGCCGCCTGCTCCTCCAGAAGCGCGTCGCGCTCGCGGCGGAGCTCCATCTCCTCCAGCTTGCGGAGGTTGCGCAGGCGCATGTTGAGGATCGCTTCCGCCTGCGCGTCCGTCAGCTCGAACTCCGCCATCAGCATTTGCTTCGGCTCGTCCTCGTAACGGATGATCTCGATCACCCGGTCGAGGTTGAGGAAGGCGACGATGTACCCCTCCAACACCTCCAACCGTTTCGCGATCTGCCCCAGTCGATGCTCCGAGCGGCGCACTAAGACCTCGCGCCGGTGTCCGAGGAAGGCGAGCAGAACCTCGCGAAGCCCGCAGACCTGCGGCATGCGCCCGTCGATCAGCACGTTCATGTTGAGCGGAAAGCGCGTCTCCAGCTCCGACAGACGGAACATCTGCTCCATCAGAACGGCGGGATCGACCGTCTTGGCGCGGGGCTCGAGGATCAGCCGGATATCCTCCGCGCTCTCGTCGCGCACATCGGCGAGGATGGGGAGCTTCTTCGCGTTGATCAGCTCGGCGATCTTCTCGATCAGCTTGGATTTCTGAACCTGATAGGGGATCTCGGTGACGACGATCTGCCAGGTCCCGCGGCCCAGCTCCTCCACTTCCCACCGCGCCCGCAGGCGAAACCCGCCGCGCCCGGTCGTATAGGCGGCGACCACGTTCTCGCGAGGCTCGATCATCACGCCGCCGGTCGGGAAATCCGGGCCGGGGATCAGATTCGCCAGCGTCTCCGACCGCGCATTTGGCGTAGTGATCAGATGGAGAAGCGCCTCGCACACCTCATGAACATTGTGCGGCGGGATCGACGTCGCCATGCCCACCGCGATACCCGCCGCGCCGTTCGCCAGAAGGTTCGGGAACGCGGCGGGGAGGACGACCGGCTCCGTCTCAGACCCGTCGTAATTGTCGCGAAAATCGACGGCGTTTTCGGAGAGACCCTCCATCATCGCCTTGGCGGCTTCGGTCAGGCGCGCCTCGGTGTAGCGCTGCGCGGCGGCGTTGTCGCCGTCGACATTGCCGAAGTTCCCTTGGCCCTCGACCAGCGGATAGCGGACGGAGAAATCCTGCGCGAGCCGCACCAGAGCATCGTAGATCGCCTGATCGCCGTGGGGGTGATAGTTGCCCATCACCTCGCCCACGATCTTCGCGCATTTGCGGAAGGCCGCGCCCGGCTCCAGCTTCAGCCCGCGCATGGCGTAGAGGATGCGGCGGTGAACGGGCTTCAGCCCATCCCGCGCATCCGGCAGAGCGCGGTTGGTGATCGTGGAGAGCGCGTATTGCAGATAGCGGTCGCCAAGCGCGCGGCGCATCGGCTCGGAGAGGATGTCGCCCCCGTCTCCGCCACCGCCCATATCGTTACTGTCGAGCAAATCAGCCATAGATGTCGTATAAGGGCGGCGCTTGATTCAGGAAATAGGAGCCGACCAAAGGTCGTGGGGGAATATGGGAAAACTCGAAGCGCTCGCGCGCGATTTCTTCACCGAAGTCTGGGAGGAGGAGAATGCGGCGGCGATACCCAAATGGTTGGGCGCAAACTTGGAGGCGAAGGGCGTTCATAAAGACGTGGTGTTCGGGCCAGACGAGTTCGCCGGTTTTCACGCGGCGCTCTGCGAGCTCGTCACCGACATTCGCGTCACCTTCGTTCAGTCCGTCGAAGCCGCCCCGTGGCTATCGGTTTGCGGCCAGTTCGAAGGCGCATGTCGCAAAACCGGCGCGCCGATCTCGATCTCTTTCCAAAGCATGGCGCAGTTTGAAGGCGAGCAAATGGTCCTCGGCTTCAACAACATCGACTTCATCGGCCTTTTCGAACAGCTCGGTCAGATCGAGCCTGCGGCGTTAGACGCGCTCTTCACTGGAGGCAGACTGGCGCGCGCCTAACGATTTCATCGCCGAGTGATAAGACGAAGGGTTATTGGGGCGCAGATTGATCACTAGACGCGCTCTCTTGCTCGGCGCTTCAGCCGGAGCGGTCGCCCTCGCAGGCGTCGGCGGCGCGGCGCTGCGGCTGCATAGGTCGCCTCAGCGCCGTTCCCAGCTCTCCGATGAGCATCTCAGGACGCTTGGCGCGGTGGAGGGCGAGCGGCCGCGCGTTCTCTTCGTCGGGAACTCGATGATCCTCAGGAACGACCTGCCCGGCCTCGTTGCGCGCCGCGCCGCAGAGGACGGCGCGCCCATAGCGGCGGCGACGGCCGCGGCGAACGGCGCGCGGCTCATCGAGACGCTTCGCATCGGCGCATTCCGGGGTGCGCTCGGAGGCGGGAAATGGGACGTCGTCGTCCTGCAGGATTTCACCAAAACGCCCCTGCGCTGGGTTGATCGTTTGGGGTCCGCCCTAGCGATCGACGCGATGGCGCGGCTCGCCGCACCGGCGACAATCGTGCTCTATCCCCCGTTCCCCGCCGCCGAAGGAAGCTCCGTCTACCGTTCATCCGGGTTTCTCTCGGCGACGCCAGAGGATTCCGCCGACTACGCCCAGCGCACCGAGGCGCACTACGCGGCGATCGCAAACCGACACGGGTTTCGCGTCGCTCCCATTCCCGCGAGATGGATCGCATCCGACAATCCAAGCCGCTACGTCCCCGACGGTCTCCATCCAAGCGAGGCGGGATCCGCTTTCATCGCCGATATCCTTTGGTCGGAGATCAGAGCTGCGCTGGCGGATCAACAGGGCGGCGAGCGATAGCGGTCGCGAAAACGGCCGCTCTCGGGGGGAGAGCGGCCGTCGCCCGCTGGCGGGCGGGCTTCAGGGGGAATGGTCGGTTCGCCGGTAGGGGCCGGAGACGAACCAGCCTCGTTACTTCCACCCAACCTCGTTGAAGATCTTCTGCGCCGTCGGCACGTTCTTCGCCACCTCGGAGAGGTCCACGTCGTCCGGCTTGAAAATACCGAGCGCCGCGACGGAGGCGGAGAGGCCGACGCCCGGCACCGCCGGATATTCATCGTTGCCGGCGGAGAAGTACTGTTGCGCGCGGTCGGAGGCGAGATACTCCATGAAGAGGATCGCGTTCTCACGGTTCGGCGCGTTCTTCGCCACACCGCCGCCGGAGAGGTTCATGTGCGCGCCCTCGCCGTCCTGCGCTGGGAAGACCCAGCCGATATTGGCGCGAGCGTCTTCGGGCAGACCCTTCACGTCTTTCCGGATCGCGCGGGCGAAGTAATAGGTGTTGGAGATCGAGATGTCGCACTCGCCGGAGACGAGCCCGCGCAGCTGGTCGGTGTCGCCGCCCTGCGGATCGCGCGCGAAGTTCTCCGCGACGCCCTTGGCCCAGGCCGTGGCGGCCTCTTCGCCGTGGTTTTCGATCACCGCCGAGAGCAGCGTCTGCGAATAGACGTTGGAGGAGGAGCGATGACAGACCATGCCCTTGTAGGCGGGATCGGCCAGATCGACGTAGCTCTTCGGCGGGTTCGTCACGTCGGACTTGTCATAGAAGATGATCCGCGCGCGCTGGGAGAAGCCGAACCACTGATTGTCCGCATCCTGCAGGTAGCCTGGAATTCGATCCTCCAGCACGGCGCTTTCGATCGACTGCAGGACGCCCGCCGCCTTTGCGCGCTCCAGACGGCTGGTGTCCACCGTCAGCAGGATGTCGGCGGGGCTGTTGGCGCCCTCCGCCTGCATCCGCGCGATCAACTCGTCGCCCTTGCCTTCGATCCGGTTGATCGTGACGCCGGTCGCCTCTTCGAAATCGGAATAGAGGCGCTCATCGGTGTCGTAGTGGCGCGACGAGTAGAGGTTGAGCTCACCCGCGGCCTCAGCGACGTCGGCGGCGACGACGCCGAAGGCCAGCGCCGCTGCGGCGCAGTAAGTTGCGGTGCGGATCATCTTTCGAGATCTCCTTGCTGATAACCGATAGTTTCACTCGGGTAACAGATTCGGCGTGTTTCACAAGCGAAGAATCGCCTATCTCACCGTAGCATGGGCGCAACGGAACACTCAGATCATTGAAAAGTAATGGGTTTTTCTAATCTAGATTACCCAATTATTTTTGTCGGAAATGCTGCGCCGCTCCGCGCTCGCCCTATCGCGACGCACGCGAATGCGCGATCGCAGACGTTCGACCATTGGCGGCGCAGTCGAACTGAACGACTGATAACGATTACGACTTGACCGAACGGGCCGTAACGGACGTTCTGAGAGAAACGGAGCGACGCATGGACGGGTCGAGCGCAAGAGCCGCCCATGTCGAAGAGGGAGGCGCGCATGGCCACTGGTGCGTATTCGGGAACACCGCAAAAAACGTCCTACGACGTGGTCATCGTCGGCGGGGCGATTTACGGTTCGTCCACCGCGTGGTGGCTGACGAAGATGGGCTTCGGCGGCTCGATCCTCGTGGTCGAGCGGGACCCGAGCTATGAAAAATGCTCCACCGCTCACACGAATTCCTGCATCCGCCAGCAATTCTCCAATCCGCTGAACGTCTCGATCTCCCGCTTCGGCGCGGAGTTCATCAACGACTTCCGGACCTTCATGGACGGCGACGAGCGGGTGCCTGAGCTCTCGATCCAGAGCTACGGCTACATGTACCTCGCCGACACGGAGGATTTCGCGGCGACCCTCCGCGCCAGCTGGGAGGTGCAGCAGAGCGTCGGGGCCGCCACGCGCCTGATGACGCCGGACGAGATCAAGGCGGAGTATCCGTTCTACAATACGGACGACCTGGTTCTCGGCTCGATCAACACCGTCAACGAAGGATACTGGGACGGCGGAACGGTGTTCGAGTGGCAACGGCGCAAGGCGCGTGAAAGCGGCGTCGAATACATCGACAACGAAGTCGTCGCGATGACGAAGGCCGCCTCCGGCGCGGTCGTCGAAAGCGTCACCCTCGCCTCGGGCGAGACCATCGCCTGCGGCCAGGTGGTCAACGCCTCCGGCCCCCGCGCCGCCCGCACGGCGGCGATGGCGGGGCTGGAGATCCCGGTCGAGCCGCGCAAGCGCTTCACCTGGATCTTCTCCGCCGAAAACCCGCTCGACCAGGACCTGCCGCTGACCATCGACCCTTCCGGCGTTCATTTCCGCCAGGACGGCCCGACGACCTATCTGGCGGGCGGTCACGCCGACTACGATCCGGCGGTGGAGTATGATGATTTCGCGATGGATCACGGCCTTTGGGAAAACCACGTCTGGCCGGTCATCGCGACCCGCATCCCCCAGTTCGAAGCGATCCGGGTGACGACGGAATGGGCCGGTCACTACGCCTACAACACGTTCGACCACAACGCCGTCGTCGGCCCTCATCCGGAGGTCGGCAACTTCCTCTTCCTCAACGGCTTTTCCGGCCACGGCCTGCAACAGTCCCCGGCAATCGGCCGCGGTATGGCGGAGCTGATCGCCCATGGGCGCTATCAGACGCTCGACCTGACCCCCTTCCGCTTCGAACGCATCGCGGAGGGCGCCCCTTTCCTCGAAAAGGCGGTGATCTGATGCGCCCCGCATCCTTCATGCTTCCCCAAAATACGCGCCCCGCAGGGGCCAGCCGCGCCCCAGCGCGGCTTCGCGGCGCGGGCTCAAGGCGCGAAGCGCCAGGCCGCGCCGCGCCGGGCCCAACCGGAAGCGATCGGAGATCGCGCACGGGCGGGAGACCTCCCCTCAGAAAAGGCGAACCCACATGAAAAAACTCGTCCTCACCGGCGCCGCCGGGCGTCTCGGCTCCTACCTTCGCGAGCCGCTCTCCAAGCTGGCGGAGACGCTCGTCTCCACCGACATCGCCGACAGCGTCGGCGAGACGCTCCCGAACGAGACGTTCGTCTCCGCCGACCTCGCCGATCTCGACGCCGTCGCCGCCATCGTCGAAGGCGCCGACATGATCGTCCATTTCGGCGCCATCCCGGATGAGGCGCCATTCGACGACATCCTCCGCTCGAACATCATCGGCGCCTACAATGTGTGGGAGGCCGCGCACCGCGCCGGCGTCCGCCGCATCGTCTACGCCAGCTCGATCCACGCCGTCGGCATGTATCACAAGACGGAACGCATCGGCGTCGACGTCGCCCACCGTCCCGACGGCTATTACGGCCTCGCCAAGTGCTTCGCCGAAGACATGGCCAAGATGTATTGGGAGAAGAACGGGCTGGAGGCCGTATGCCTCCGCATCCTCTCCTGCGCGCAGGTCACCAGCGCCCGCGCGCTCGGCACCTGGCTCTCCTATGACGACCTCGTTCAGCTCGTCACCCGGTCGATCGATACGCCGATCGTGGAGTTCACCGTCATCTACGGCGTCTCCAACAACGACCGCGCGCCGGTGGACAATTCCGGCGCCGCCCATCTCGGCTACCGCCCCAAGGATAATGCCGAAGCCTACGCTGCGGAGATCCTGGCGGCAGAGCCGACGCATGACCCGAAGGACCCCGGCGCCGCCCGCCATGGCGGCGTGTTCGCGAAGACTGAGCTCGGTCAGAGCGGCCAGTCCTTGATGAACATCAAGGCCTGAGGCGCGGTAACCGGGCGAGATTCACGCGAATTTAAGGAAAATTCGCACTATCGGGTTAGACTGGCGTCCGGACAGGAGGACGCCATGCCCGACCACTTCATCGCATTCTGGAATCTCGAGAACCTTTTCGCCCCCGCCGACTTCCCAAGACCGGAGGCCCTCGCGCGCAAGATCGGCCGCGATCTGGAGGGGTGGGACGAAGCCCTCTTCCGCCGCAAACTCGCGCAACTCGCCGCGATCATCGGCCAGATGAACGGCGGCGCGGGGCCGGACATCCTCGGCGTCTGCGAGGTGGAGAACGAATACGTCCTCACCGAGCTCACCGCCGTCATCGAAGCCGCCTGCGGGCGCGACTACCGCGTAGCCCATCACGATAGCGAGCTCGACCGGCGCGGCATCGACACCGCCTTCATCTACGACGCCGCCAAATTCGACGCCCCGCCGGAGACGCTCTTCTCCCACTTCGTCCTCCGCCGCACCGGAACCCGCGACATCTTTCAAGCGACGTTCCGCAGCCGGGCGGGGAACGAGATGGTGATCCTCTGCAACCATTGGCCCTCTCGCTCAGGCGGCGCGGCGGAGAGCGCGGGCTTCCGCGCGACGGCGGGAGAGACGCTCGCCTATTGGCACCAGCGCATCCGGCAGGAGGTCGGAGACGACGCCGCGATCATCGCCCTCGGCGATTTCAACGACGAGCCCTATGACCCCTCCATCACCTTCAACGCGCTTGCCACCCGCGAGCGCGGCGACGTGGAGCGGGCGAGAAGCGCGCCGCGCTTCTTCAACATGTCCTGGCGTTACCTGACCCAGCGAGCGATCGACAATCGCGGGAACGAACGCGCCATCGACGGCACGCTCTACTTCAGGGGCAACGGCAACGTCTTCGACCAGATCCTCGTCTCAAAACCTCTGTTGACCGGCGACGGTTCGTTCTCAGCTCGAGAGGAGACGGCGCGGATCGAGCTGATCCCGGAGATGATCAGCCATCGCGTCAGCGAAGGCCCGATCCGTTTCGGCCTGCCGCGCGGCGAGGTGGAGGAGAACGTGAACCCGGACGGGTATTCCGATCACTTCCCGGTTTCGATCGTCATCTCGGAGGGCTGAAACGCCTCCGGCGCGCCCGGTCGCGGCCCCTCCGGCCGGGACCAGATGAAGACCATCACGCAGGTGAGCGCGACCGCCTGCGCGATCAGCACCCAGGCGGCGAGGCCAAGCGCGAGCGAAATCCCGAACGCGGCGGCGATGGAGCCGGTCGCGAGCCATTTCGCCCGCCGCCGGATCGCCCCGTTCGCCCGCCAGTCGCGGATCGGCGGGCCGAGCGTCGGGTGGTGCACAAGCCAGTCGTGAAAGCGCTGGGACGAACGCGCGAAGCAGAACGCGGCGAGCAGCAGGAACGGCACCGTCGGCAACAGCGGCAAGGCGACGCCGATCACCGCGAGTCCGGTGAAGAAGAAGCCGAGCGTGAGCCAGATGATGCGCATCCTCCATATGTAGCGTCCCGCAGCGCGGTTACGAGGCGGACCGCGCGCGCGACGGCCCATCTCATAGCGGATTCGGGTTTTAGAGATGCGTTAACCCGATGTCGGAAAACCGGTTTTCCGACATCGGGTTATTGAAAGATAAGCAGTCTTTTCTTAGGCCAACGCCGCCTCTGGAAGCCTCGCGCCGGACGTCGCCCCGGACCCAGCCTCACCTGCGACCGGCGCCGTGACGAGCGACGCCAGCGCCCCGACCTCGCCGCTTGCGCGCAGCGCCTCAGCCGACGCCTTGATCGCCCGCGCCCGCTCTGCGCCGACGACCGGATCCGCGTAGGCGTGAAACTTCCCGTCGAACTCCGCCTCTGTCAGCGGCGCCTCCGGATCGCCCCGCGCTTCGAACCGCTCGGAGGCGATGACCTCCCCCGACTTCAGATGGATGCGCAGATAGGCGTAGCGATGCGCCGGGAAGGCCGCGTTGCATTCCTCGCTCTCGCTCAGAACCATCCCCTCCGCCAGCCGGGCGATCTCCGGGTCGGCGAAGCTCTCAGGCCCGATTTCCGCCGGCCCGACCTCCCCTCGCGCCAGCGCCGCCGCCACCGGATGGGGCAGCGAATACTGCGCCTCCTCCGTCGTCGCCGGGCGGCGGGTGTGGAGACGGATCGCCTCGTGGAAGCTCTCCACCTCCACATGGTCGATCATCTCCGGCGTCAGCCCGTGGCGCGCGCGGAGCGCCCGCGCCGCCTCCATCGGGGCCTGCGCCCAGCGGCAGACGGGGGACGGCTTGAAATACTGCTCCGCGATCAACCAGTTAGAGCCGAGGTCGGCCCAGTACTCCGGCGCCTCCTCCACTGTGATCGCAGGCGCCCCGGTGAACCCGTAGCGGGCGAGATAAGCCGCGGAGACGCCCGCCATCGCGCCCCAGCCCGACCCGTCCTTCAGCATGGTCGGATGGTCGATGCAGCGCATCATCTGGCTGCGCGGCCCGTGGTATTCGGCGATGCCCAGCGCATGGCGGGTGCGTTCCGCATCCAGCCCCATAGCCCGCGCGCCCAAGCCAGCGGCCGCCACCGCCACCCAGGCGCCGGAGGTGTGATAGTCGGGAACCGTCCCGTGCAGCGCGACGCCCGCGCGGCAGGCGACCTCGTAACCGATGACCAGCGCGGTCAGAAACTCCCGCCCGTCACCCCGCGCCTCCGCCTCGGCAAACGCCAGAAGAGACGGCAGAAGCCCGCATCCCGCGTGGCCCTTGCAGGGCTTCCAGCCGTCATGGGCGTCTACGCTGTCGATGGTCATGCCGCCCGCCAAGGCGGCGCCCGCCGGGCTGACCCGCCGCCCATCGAAAAGCATCCGCGCGCCCGCGTCCCCCGCTCCGAACTGGCTCGCCGCATGGGCGCGGATCAGGCGGGAGAGCTCCGTCTCCGACCCGGCGGCGGCGACGCAAAGGAGGTCCTTCAGGCAGGTCTCCGCCCAGCGGACGACATGCTCCGGCAGGTCCTCGAAACGTAACTCGTGCAGAAATGAGACGGCGTTCATCGGCTTCTCCCCCCGATCAGCGGCGCGTCTGGACGCGCGCCCGTCCCTCAGTCATAGGAGGCTGATGAAAGACATCCCGTCAAAAACCGACATCCTCACCTGGGTGAAGGAGAACCCCGGCAAGGCCTCCAAGCGCGACATCGCGCGGGCTTTCGGCGTGAAGGGCGCGGACCGGATCGAGCTGAAGAAGATGATCCGGGAGATGCAGGCCGACGGGACGCTGAAGAAAGGCGCGGGGCGAAAGACCTATCGCGGCGACGGCGCCCTGCCGCCCGTCACCATGCTGGAGATCGCGGGAGAGACGCCCGACGGCGACCTCATGGCCCGTCCCCAGACATGGGAGGACGAGGGAGAGCCCCCCGCCATCATCGTTATCGAAAAGAAGGGCGATCCGGCGCTGGCCAAGGGCGACCGCCTCCTCGCCCGCATGACGCCGAGCCAGACGGAGGAAGGTCTCTACGAAGCGCGGATGATCAAGAAGATCCGCCACTCGGAGCGACGCGCCCTCGGCGTCTTCCGCGCCGAAGGCTCCGGCGGACGGCTGATCCCGGTCGACCGCAAACAGGACGAGATGCAGATCGTCGACGTCGGCGAGGCGCAAGACGGCGAGTTGGTGGAGGTCGTCTCACTCCCCGGCCCGCGCTTCGGCCTGAAGCGCGCCAATGTGGTTGAGCGGCTCGGCGATCCGGGCGCCGCGCGCTCCGTCTCCCTGATCGCGATCCATGCTCATGAGATCCCAAACGAGTTCCCCGAAAGCGTGGTGGCGGAGGCGGCCAAGGCCAAGCCCTTGACCAGTCTCAAAGGCCGCGAGGATCTCCGCCACCTCCCCCTCGTCACCATCGACCCGGCGGACGCGCGCGACCATGACGACGCGGTCTGCGCCCACCCGGACGAGGACCCCGGCAACGAAGGCGGCTGGGTCGTCTGGGTCGCCATCGCCGACGTCGCCCATTACGTCCGCCCCGGCGGCGCGCTGGATCGAGAGGCGAAGAAGCGCGGCAACTCCACCTATTTCCCCGACCGCGTGGTGCCGATGCTGCCCGAAGAACTGTCGGGCGATCTCTGCTCCCTTCACGAGGGCGTCGACCGTCCCTGCCTCGCCGCGCGGATGCGGCTGGCGCCGGACGGGCGAATGGTCGGCTCGACCTTCCACCGCGGCCTGATGCGCTCCCCCGCCTCGCTGACCTATGAGCAGGCGCAGGCGGCCTGGGACGGCGCTCCGGACGAGGCGACCGGCCCGCTACTGGAGCCCGCGCTCAAGCCGCTCTACGCCGCCTACGAAGCCGCCGCCAAGGCCCGCGACGCCCGCGCGCCGCTGGCGCTGGACCTGCCGGAGCGGCGGATCGAACTCAGCCCCGAAGGTCAGGTCACGTCAGTCCGCTTCCGCGACCGGCTGGAGGCGCACCGGCTGATCGAGGAGTTCATGATCCTCGCCAACGTCGCCGCCGCCGAGACGCTGGAGAAAAAGAACCGCCCACTCCTCTACCGCGTCCATGAAGAGCCGAACCCGATGAAGCTCGACGCTCTCCGCGAGCAGGTGGAGGAGAGCGGCTACAACCTGCCAAAGGGTCAGGTGCTGAAGACGAAGCACCTCAACCAGCTTCTCGACGCGGCGGCGGGAACGCCGGACGCGGAGTTGATCAACCTCTCCGTCCTCCGCGCCCAGACGCAGGCTTATTACAGCCCGGAAAACTTCAGTCATTTCGGCCTAAACCTGCGCTCCTACGGCCATTTCACCTCCCCGATCCGGCGCTACGCCGACCTAACCGTCCACCGCGCCCTGATCGCCGCGCATGGCTGGGGGGATGCCCGTAATCCGGATGGCCAGACGATGGAGGAGCGGGACGGGCTCCAGAAAACGGCCGAGCACATCTCCATGACCGAGCGCCGGTCGATGGAGGCGGAGCGGGACACGATCGACCGTTACCTTTCCGCCTATCTCGCCGATCAGGTCGGGGCCGAGTTCGAGGGCCGCGTCTCCGGCGTCGCCCGGTTCGGGCTCTTCGTGAAGCTGGACGAGACCGGGGCGGACGGGCTCGTTCCAGTCTCCTCCCTCGGCGCGGAGTATTTCCGTTACGACGAAGGGCGGGCGGCGCTGATCGGCGAACGCTCCGGCAAGACGATCACGATGGGCTCGAAAGCCCGCGTCCGGCTGGCGGAGGCGGCGCCGCTGACCGGCGGGCTTCTGTTCGAGGTTCTGGAGGTCGAGGGCTTCGGCAAACCCGCGCGCAATGCGGGCCGGGGCGGTTCGCCCAAACGACGGGTCGCGAAAGCGAAGATCAAGCGCGCGAAGGCGGCGAAGAAGGCGCGGCGGCGGTAGCGATCAGAAGCCCTGATGCATGAAGTCGAGCGCCTCCGTGATACGATGCCCTTCTTCCAGCAGGCTCATGATCGGCGTCTTCATCGCAGCAACCGGGACGGCTGCGATAAGAAGGGGTTGAAGCATATGAGGCGCTTCGCCGATGTCGAATATGGGGTTGAGCCGCGTTGTCGCTGGCGTCTTCGCGGTGACCCGAATAAGCGGCATCGCTACGCGCGTCGCTGTAATCTCGAAATAGTCGGATTGGACATCGACGATGAAACCGTCGCCTCGCGGCGCTTTATAGACGTCAAACCGTGGCATCAGAACTGACGGTACTCCGCCAAGGGCAGCCCGTTTTCCTCAATCCATTCATTATAGGCGAGTAATGCGGCGCGGTTTTCCCGCATCCATTCCTCCGCCTTCGCCGCCCGGACGGCTTCGCGCACGCCCGCCTCAGCTGACTGACTAAGGTTAACGCCGAGAGCCTTAGCCTCTGCGACCAGATCCTCATCAAGTGAGAGATTTGCGGATTTGCGAGTCATCGTCGGCACCTCTAGTTTTCAGACATAATCATAGCGCATGATTCATGCGCATACAATCAGCGCCTGACAGCCGCCCGCAAATCACCAAGCGACGCCGCGCCGAGCGCAAGCGCGAGCGCGCCGTAGATCGCGCCGCCGCCTGCGACGAGCGCGCCGAGGGCCGCATATCGCACTCCCGGCGTCGTTAGCGCCTCCGCCAGCGCCCCCGCGCCGAGCCAGACCGCGCCGCCCATGATCGCCGCCGCCAGCGCCAGACGCGGCAGGCGCCTCGTCAGCCGCTCATCCATCCGCGCCGCATCGCCGAAACTCCGCGCCCCGCGCCAAAGGAGCGCGACGTTGAGCCAGCCCGCGAGCGCGGTGCCGATGGGGATCGCCATCCAGCCAATGAAAGGGGCGCCGCCGATGGAGATCACGGTGTTCAGCACCATCGTCGCCAGCGCGTAGTAGAGCGGGGTCTTCGTGTCTTCCCGCGCGAAGAAGACGGGTTGCAGCACCTTTTGCAGCACGAAGGCGGGCAAGCCGAGGGCGAAGAGCGTCAGCGCCGCCGCGACCGCCGCCGCGTCCGAAGCACCGAAAGCGCCGCGGGCGAAGAGGACCTCCACGATCGGCCCCGGCATGGCGACGAGCGCCGCCGCCGCCGGCAGGGTGAGCGCCATCGCGAATTCCGTCGCGCGGTTGAAAGAGACGCGCGCGCCTTCCCCGTCCTCCGCCCGCACCCGGCGCGCCAGCTCCGGCAGAAGCACCACGCCAATGGCGACGCCGACGACGCCGAGCGGGAGCTGATAGATCCGGTCCGCGAAGTTCAGCCACGCGACCGCGCCCGCGTAGAACGACGCGATGATGGTCCCGATCAGGAGGTTCACCTGCGTGACCCCGCCCGCCAGCGCCCCTGGAACCCCAAGCGTCACCAGCCGCTTCATCGCCGGCGTCCAGCGCGGACGCCGCCAGCCAAGGCCCATCCCCGCCCGACGCGCCGCCGTCGCCACCAGCGCGACCTGCGCGAAGCCCGCCGCCAGAACGCCGATGGAGAGGGCGTCCCCAACCGGCGCCGCAACGCCCGCCGCGGCCGCCATCGCGCCGATCAGGATCACGTTCAGGAGGACCGGCGCGGCGGCGGGCGCGGCGAAGCGGCCCATCGCGTTCAGCACGCCGGAGAAGAGCGCCGTCAGCGCCATGCAGAGGAGATAGGGGAACTGGATACGCCCGTAAGCCACGGCCAGATCGAACTTCGCCGCATCGTCCGCGAACCCCGCCGCCAGCGCGAACATCAGGAGCGGCATGAAGACGATGGCGGCGGCGGAGAGGGTCAGGAGGATCAGGAGAAGCCCCGCCATCGCCTCCTCCGCGAAACCCTTGGCGTCCTCCCCGCCCTCCAGCCGTTTGGCGAAGAGCGGGACGAAGGCCATGTTGAACGCGCCCTCCGCGAAGAAGCGGCGAAACATGTTGGGCAGGCGAAAGGCGACGAAGAACGCCTCCGCCACCGGCCCCGCCCCGAGGAAGGCGGCGATCATGATGTCACGGACGAAGCCGAGCACACGGCTGCCCATCGTCCAGCCGCCGACGGTGGCGAAGGCGCGAAAGAGGCGGATGGGCTTGGCGGTCACGTCAGGTCCGGCACGTCTTCGATGGCGCGGTAGACCGCCCCGCCATTCGCCCGAACGATCCCGACTTCCTCATCGGCGCCCTGCGAAGGGCCGCCGATCCGCAGGATCGCCGCGCAATCGGCGACGACGGCGTTGGAGAGGGGCTGCATGATCTCCGCGAACCTCTCCTCGCCCGCCGTTTCAATCACCGGCAGAGCTATGTTCACGCCGATGACCGGCGCCCAGCCCTTCTCGAAGACCGCCAGCGCAGCGCGGTTCATCTCCGCCAAGCGCGCCGCGCGCAATTCGGCGTCCGCGCCGCCGGTGGAGTAAGGCCCGGCGACGGCGATCCGCTTCAACTCGCCGTCTCCGCCTCGTCGGCGGCGCGGCGGATCGCATCGCGCAGGCGCCTCTCAATGGCTTTCTGCTTGGCGGCCGCGCTGATCTTGAAGCCGAAAAGGTCCTTCACGTAGAAACTGTCGACCACCTGCTCGCCATAGGTCGTGATCACGGCGGAGGAGATGTTGACGTTCGCCGCCGCGAGGCTGCGCGTCAGGTCGTAGAGAAGGCCCACGCGGTCGCGGGTATCGACTTCGATGACCGTGTAGATCTCGGAGCTTTCGTTGTCGAAAGTGATCGTCGTCGGCACGTCGAACGGGCGCTCGCGCTTTTTCAGGTTCCGGCGCGGCTTCAGCTCGTCCCGCGCGACGACCTCGCCGCGGAGGCTGCGGTGGATCGCCTTCTTCAGGCGTTCGTGCCGCGAGGCTTCCAGCGGTTTGCCCTTGCCGTCCTGCAGCCAGAAGACCGCGCTCGTCATCCCGTCGGAGGAGGTGAAGATGCGCGCGTCCTTCACCGACGCCCCGCCGAGCGCGAAAGCCCCCGCCATGCGGCTGAAGAGGCCCGGATGATCTGCGATGTAGAGGCAGCAGCGCGTCGCGTCGTGCCCGGTGTCGCCGTCGAAACGGGAATTGACCTGATCGGGCCGCGCGCTCCGCCCCATCTCCGCCAGACGCTCCAGCGTGTCGAGGTCGAGACCGAGCCAATACGGCGCGTAGTGGCGGCCGAGCCAGCCGTCGACCTCCTCCGCCTTCCATGTCGTCAAACGCTCGCGAAGCTGCTCTTTGACGTCCGCGACGCGGTCCTCACGGCTCAGCCGCTCGTTGCCGACGCCGAGAAGCGCCAGCGTATCGGCGTAGAGCGCCCGCAAAAGCTGCGCTTTCCAGTTGTTCCACGTCCCCGGCCCCACCGCGCGGATATCGAGCGCTGTCAGGACCAGAAGAAGCTTCAGCCGCTCCACGCTCCGCACCTGATCGGCGAAGGCGCGCACTGTCGCGGGGTCGGAGATATCGCGCTTCTGCGCTACGTCCGACATCACGAGGTGATGGCGGACGAGCCAGACGACCATCTCCGTCTGCCCTTCGTCGAGCCCGAGGCGCGGACAGACCTTCGCCGCCACCTCCGCCCCGACGATCTCATGGGCGCGCGGATCGCCCTTGCCGATGTCGTGGAAAAAGAGCGCGAGGTAGAGGACGCGCAGATCCACCCCCTTGCGCATGATGTCGGAGGCCACCGGCAAATCCTCGATCAGCTCCCCGTCGATCAGCCGCTGGAGCGAGGAGATGGCCAGGATCGTATGCTCGTCCACCGTGTAGTGGTGGTACATGTTGAACTGCATCAGCGCGACGATCCGGCCGAACTCCGGGATGAAGGCGCCGAGAACGCCGGTCTCGTTCATCCGGCGCAAGGCGCGTTCGGGATCGCGGCTTTCGGTCAGCAGCCACATGAAAATCTCGTTCGCCGTCTCATCCTTGCGCAGCTCATCGTCGATCAGGTGCAGCTTGCGCATCAGAATGCGGTGCGCATTGGGATGGATCAGAGCGCCGGTGCGCAGACCTTCCTGAAAAAGGCGGAAGATGTTCACCGGGTCTTCGTCGAAATATCCATCCGACTGGATATCGATCCGCCCGTCGCGGATGATGAACCCATCCTCGCGCGCAGGCTCCGGCTTGAAGGCGATGGCGCGGATCATCGCGCCGATGGTCGGACGGGCCTTTTTCTGGTCCGCCTCCAGCGCGGCGCAGAAGAAGCGGGTCAGTTCGCCCACTTCCTTCGCATGGCGGAAATAGCGCTGCATAAACACCTCGACCCCGCGCTTGCCGTCGCGGTCTTCGAAGCCGAGACGTTCGGCGACCTCCACCTGGAAATCGAAGGTCAGCTGCTCATGCGGGCGCCCCGCTATGGCGTGCAGGTGACAGCGCACGGTCCAGAGGAAGCTCTCGGCGGCGGCGAAGACCTCCGCCTCGTCGGCCTTGATGACGCCCTTGGCGATCAACTCGCCGACTTCCTCGACATCGTAGACGTATTTCGCGATCCAGAAGAGCGTCTGGAGATCGCGCAGCCCGCCCTTGCTCTCCTTCACATTGGGCTCGACCAGATAGCGCGAGCCGCCGTGCTTGGCGTGCCGTCCGTCGCGTTCGGCCAGCTTCGCCTCGACGAATTCCTGCGCGGTGGAGAGGAAGAGGTCCTTGCGCAGCGTCTCGCGCAGCGTTTCCGCCAGCGCGGCGTCGCCCCAGAGAAACCGCTTTTCGAGGAGCGATGTGCGGATCGTGATGTCTTCGCGCGCCAGCCGCGTGCAGTCCCCGACAGAGCGGACGGACTGCCCGACTTTCAGCTTCAGATCCCAGAGTAGATAAAGCGTCGCTTCGATCGTCGCCTCGGCCCATGAGGTCTGTTTCTTCGGCGTGAGAAAGAGGAGATCGACATCGGAGAAGGGAGCCATCTCCCCCCGCCCGTATCCGCCGACCGCGACGACCGTCAGGTGCTCGGCGGCGTCCGCGGGCTCCGGGTTCAGATGCGCGGCCGCGAAGTCGAGCGCGCCGCAGACGATCTGATCGGTCACGGCGGCGAGGGCGCGGGCGACGCGCGGGCCGGTGTCGCGAAGCGCGCCGAGACGGCTAAGCGCCTCGGCCCGCCCGTCCTCCAGCGCGGTGCGAAGGGCGGCGACGGCGGCGGCGCGCGGATCGGGCGCGACGGCGGCGGCGGCCAGCGCTTCGGACAGAAGCGGAGACCGGTCAGCCGCGGGCGGCGGCGCGAGGTCGATCAGGGCTTCGGACAACGCCCCGCTCAGAGCCCCGGGCCGACGCGCGGCGCGGGCTCGACGATGCGGAAGCCGTCGCCCGCGACCTGCAGAACGGCGAGGCCGCGCCGGTTGGTCCCGTCGGGCAGAAGGACGAAATCGCCCGTAGCGCCGCTATGGGACGAAGCGGTAATCGCCCGCGCGTCGAACGGCGATCCGCCGCTGCGGCGCGCATTGGCCAGCATGTCGGAGACCGCCGCCACAGCGTCATAGCCGACGCTGGCGACCGTGGAGGGACGGCGCGACATCTGCGCGCTGAACGAGCGCTCGAACGCGGCCTTGGCGGCCGGATCGACCGCCGAAAAGAGACCGCCGTTGAGGCTCGGCTCGCGCAGCGTCGCCCGCGTGCCCCAGCGGCTCAGCCCAAGGTAGCGATAGGTTCGCGGCGAGACGTCGAAATAGTTCAGGAACGAGCCGAGGGAGGCGAGGTCGTTGCCGACATCCGCCAGAAGCACCGCATCCGCGCCGGAGCCGATGATCTGCGCGGCGATGTCGCCGCCGGCCTGGCTGATCTGATCGAAATTCCCGCGCCCCCGCACGGGATCGTAGGGATATGAAGCGAGCGCGACGATGCCGACGCCCGCGTCGCGAGCGGCGGCGTTCGCCTCATCGGCGACGCGCTGGCCATAGCGGTTTTGCGGATAGGCGACGGCGATGGCGCTCGCCCCGCGCGATGCGGCGTGGGCGAAGATGCGGCGCATTTCGTCGCCCGGCGTCTGGCCGAGCACCCAGAGGTTGCCGCCGGCGACCGACCCGTTGTTGGAGAAGGAGATGACGTTGATCCCCGCGCGCTCCGCCACCGGAGCGGCCGCCTCCGCCGAAGAGGCGAGGAGCGGACCTAGAATGATCGCAGCGCCGTCGCGCACGGCGGCTTCAGCAGCGGTTGCGGCGCCCGACGGCTCCCCTCGCGTGTCGTAGATCTTCAACGAGAGGTTCGCCTGCGCCCGCTCCGTCCGCGCGATCTGCGCCGCGGCGACGAGGTCCTGCGCCGCCCGGCGCACCCCGTCGGAGGCCGCGCTGGTCGGGGCCAAGAGCGCGACGGTGACCGGCGCGTTCGGATCGACGGCGGCGCTTTGCGCCGAAGCGCTCGCCTGCGACCCGCCGCTCGACCCGGCTGCGGTCTGACCGCTCGGTCCGGAGGCGCAGGCGGCCAGCGCGGCGACGGAGAGCGCTGCGAGCGCGGCCTTGCCTCTGCGACCGACGGCGCGCGCCGCCGCACTGAGGTCGAACAGGGGGGTGACGGTCGCGGATTGAAGCCGCATGATCTTAACTCCTCGCATCGGCGGCGCGCTTCGGCCCCTTGGCTGCTCCACCCACCGGTCAGGCGCGTGAAACGGCTGTTTTGAAACGGGGGCGACGATATGAGCGGGCGCGGGATAAGTAAACGCGGGGAACGCGGCGGATATGCGGCGAATGCAGCTGGATCGACGGACGAAGGATCGAAGGACCAGAACGGCCCGGATCGGCTCGCCCCCGGCCTCTATCTCGCAGCGACGCCGATCGGCGCGGCGAACGACGTGACCCTCCGCGCCCTCGACGCGCTCGCCCGCGCCGACGTCATCGCGGCGGAGGATACGCGCCGCGCGCGACAGCTGATGACGATCCACGGGATCGAAGCGGGCGGACGCCCGATCATCCCCTATCACGACCATAACGGCGGGGCGCAGCGCCCGAAGATCCTCGCCCGGATCGAAGCGGGGGAGAGCGTCGTCTGCGTCTCAGACGCCGGCACGCCGCTCATCGCGGATCCCGGCTGGCGCCTCGCGAAGGACGCGATCGAGCGGGACCTGCCCGTCACCGCCCTGCCCGGCGCCTCCGCGCTTCTCGCGGCCTTGGCGATCGCGGGCCTTCCGACCGACCGCTTTCTCTTCGCGGGCTTCCTCGCGCCGAAGCGCGGTGCGCGCTTGAAGGAGCTGACGGAGCTGAAGGACGTCCCCGCGACCCTCGTCTTCTATGAAAGCCCGCGCCGCCTCGGGGCCGCGCTCGCCGACATGCGCGACGCGCTCGGCGGCGCGCGTGAAGCCGCGGTCTGCCGTGAGCTGACGAAACTTCATGAAGAAGCCCGTCGCGGAACGCTGGAGACGCTGGCCGACGCCTACGCCGAAGAGACGCCTAGGGGCGAGATCGTCCTCTGCGTCGGCCCGCCTCGCGCCGAAGCGCCCGACGAGGCCGCTCTGGACGAGGTCGTCGCCAAAGCCTTGAAGACCATGAGCCCCCGCGACGCCGCCCGCTTCGCGGCCGAGACCCTCGGCGTGAAGCGAAAGGACGCCTACGACCGGGCGCTCTCACTAAAGGGCGCGGAATAAGCTCGTCCTTAACGATTGCGGTCCATGATCGCCCCATGACCGCCCCCGTTCTCGCGATATCGCGCCTGGATGCGCCTTTCCCTTCAAAACGCGCGGGCGTTCGCCGCGGGGCCGCGCTCGCCTGGGCGGCGGCCCCTTCCGACGTCGCCGCCGAGGCCGACATTCGCCGCAGGCGGGGCGCGGCGGCGCATCGGGCGGGCCTCGCCGCCGAAGACGCGGTCGCGCGGCGCTACGCCCGCGCCGGGGCGGCCGTGCTCGCGCGTCGGTGGCGCTGTCCTTATGGCGAGATCGACCTCATCCTCCGCGAACCCGAAGGACTGGTTTTCGTCGAGGTGAAACGGCGCGCCCGCGCCTTAGTGGACGACCCGGTGGGGGAGCGCCAATGGCGACGCTTGGAGGCTGCGGCGCAATACTATATGCTGATCGCAGAGACGGGCGATGCGCCGATGCGCTTCGACCTCGCCCTCGTCGGCGCGGACGGAGCGATTGAGGTGACTGATAACGCCCGCTGTTGAGGCAGATACGGGCGAACCAATGTTCACACGCAGCACCATCGCGCGCGGCGCGATCCTTATCACGTTATTCGCGGCCTCCGGCTGCACGGCGGTCGGCGTCGGCGTCGGAGCGCTGGCGACCGCAGGCGTCTCCGTCGCGCAGGAGCGCTCAACCAAGCAGGCGCTCACCGATGCGGAGATCGTGGTCTCCGTCAACAACCGCCTTCTGAACGACAGCTATGAGCTTTTCGGCGACGTCACCACCGAAGTCGTCGAAGGCCGCGTCCTTCTGGCGGGTTCGGTTCCCCGGCAGGAGGATCGCCTCCGCGCCTCGCAACTCGTCTGGGAGACGCCGGGCGTCGTCGAGCTTCTCAACGAGATGACGGTGGCCCAAGACGCTGGCACCGCCTCCTACGCCGAAGACGTCTGGATCTCCACGCGCCTGCGCGGCCGGCTCCTCACCGATCTCGAGGTCAACGCGGTCAACTACAACATCGAAACGGTCGACCAGACCGTCCACCTGATCGGGGTCGCCCGCACGGAGGAGGAACTCCAGCGCGTCGTCGAGCACGCCCGCACCATCCCCGGCGTGAAAAAGGTGGTCAGCCATGTGCTGACGAAATATGACGAAAGGCGCGTAATCGGCTGAGGCGTCGCGGCCCCGGCGCTTTTGCAGACCCCGGAAACCGCCCATGAGCCTCCTCATCGCCGTCCAGATGGACCCGATCGGCGCCGTCGACATCGACGCCGACAGCACATTCCGCCTGGCCGAAGAAGCCCAGGCGCGCGGTCACCGCCTCTTCTACTACCATGTCGAGGACCTCGCCTGGAACGAAGGCCGGGTGGAGGCGTGGGGATGGGATCTCGCCGTCCGGCGCGCGCGAGGCGATCACTTCACGCTCGGCGAAAAGCGCCTTCTGAACCTTGCCGAAGCGGACGTCGTCCTGCTGCGTCAGGATCCGCCTTTCGACATGTCCTACATCACCAACACGCATATTCTGGAGCGCATCCACCCCGAAACGCTCGTCGTCAACGACCCGTTCTGGGTGCGGAACTGCCCCGAAAAGCTCTTGGTGCTGGACTTCGCCGATCTCTCGCCGCCGACCATGATCGCCCGGTCGCTGGATCACATCCGCGCCTTCCGCGAACGCCACGGCGACATGATCCTAAAGCCGCTTTACGGGAACGGCGGCGCCGGGGTCTTCAAGCTGACGGTCGAAGACGGCAATCTCAACTCGCTCCATGAGCTTTTCGCCGGCATCAACCGCGAGCCGCTGATCGCGCAGAAATTCCTCCCCGCCGTTTCCGCCGGCGACAAGCGCGTGATCCTCGTCGATGGCGAACCTGTGGGCGCGATTAACCGCGTTCCCGCGAAGGGCGAGACGCGCTCCAACATGCATGTGGGCGGGCGGCCCGAAAAATGCGATCTCGACGACCGCGACCGGGAAATCTGCGCCCGCATCGGTCCCACGCTGAAGGAGCGGGGTCTGATCTTCGTCGGCATCGACGTGATCGGCGGCCTTTTGACGGAGATCAACGTCACCTCGCCCACCGGCCTGCAGGAGATGCAGCGCTTCGACGGCGTCAACGTCGCCGGGCTGATCTGGGACGCCATAGAGCGGCGCCGCGCGGGCGGCTGATGTCGGTCCGTCTTGAGGCGATATCGCTTTACCTGAGGCTCCGGCAAAAACCGAAACTGGCGCGGGTGCGCTCGCCGGAAGCCGCCCGCGCCGCGTTCGATCGCATCGCGGCGCGCATGTTCCGCACCCCGGCCGACGCCAACGTCATGGCGGACCGGATGGAGGGGCCGGCGGGCCCCATTCCGGTCGAGTGGATCAGCCGCGGGCGCCCCGACAGGCGCGCGGTGGCGATCTACTTCCATGGCGGCGCCTACAGCCTCGGCTCGCTGGCCACCCATCGCCATCTCTGCGCCGCCCTTGCGGGGGAGGCCGGGGCGCGGGTCATGTCGGTGGATTATCGCCTGGCGCCCGAGCATCCCTGGCCGGCGGCGGTCGAAGACGCGCTCGCCTGCTACCGCGGTCTTCTCGCGGCCGGGTACGAGCCGGGGCGCATCGCGCTTTGCGGCGACAGCGCCGGCGGCGGGCTCGCCTTCGCGCTCCTCCTGAAGGCGCGGGAGGAAGGTCTGCCGGATCCGGGCGCCATCCTCGCTTTCTCGCCGTGGGTGGACCTGACGCTGAATTCGAAGAGCCTGCAGCGCAACGCCCGAACCGACCCGCTCCTGCCCGTCTCGCGGCTCGTCAACGCCCGCGATCACTACGTCTCGGCGGAGAATGCGGGCGCGCCGACCGCCTCCCCCCTCCATGGCGACCTTCCGAACCCGCCGCCGGCGATGATCCAGGCGAGCCGGATCGAAATCCTCGAAGACGAGGCCGCGGCGATGGCGGAGAAACTCCGCGCGGCGGGCGGAGACGTCCGCCTCGAATGGTTCCGCCGCGCGCCGCACGCCTGGCAGATCTTCGTCGGCATGGCCCCGGAAGCCGACGTCGCAGTCGCCCGCGCGGGCGCTTTCCTGAAGTCCAAGATCGCTCGCGGAGAGACGGCGGAGGCCGCCTGAAGCGCGGCGACCGATCCCTTCATTCTTCCAAAAATACTCAAGTAAAGGCGCGCGCAGCGCGGCGCTCGTTTTTCGGCGCAGCCGGAAAACGCCGGGCCCAAGCGAAGGCGCGGGAGACCTCGCGCCCGGCGCCGTCGATATCCGTCTAGCTCGACCGTCCCGGAAAGAGCCGCCGCAGCGCGACATAGAAGACCGGCGTCAGGAAAAGGCCGAGGATCGTCACGCCCAACATGCCGGAGAAGACGGCCGTGCCGAGCGCCTGGCGCATCTCCGATCCCGGCCCCGTCGCGATCATCAGCGGCACGACGCCGAGGATGAAGGCGAAAGCCGTCATCAAAATCGGGCGAAGGCGCAGGCGGCAGGCGTCGAGCGCCGCCTCCACCGGCCCCATGCCCTTCTCCTCCTGCGCCTGCTTGGCGAACTCCACGATCAGGATCGCGTTCTTCGCGGCGAGGCCGACGAGCACGATCAGGCCGACCTGCGTGAGGATGTTGTTGTCCATGCCCCTGAAATTGACGCCGATCATGGCCGACAGGATCGCCAGCGGAACGATGAGTATGATCGCGAAGGGGAGAACCCAGCTCTCGTAAAGCGCGGCGAGAAACAGGAACGCGAAGAGGACGGACATGACGAAGATGATCGTCGCCTCGTCGCCCTGGCTCCGCTCCTGAAGGGCGAGTTCGGTCCACTGATAGTCGATGCCGGGCTCGGAGACGGCCTCCGCCATCTCCTCCATCGCGATCAGCGCATCACCAGTGGAGACGCCCGGAGCCGCCGAGCCCTGTAGGGGCACGGAGACCTGCTGGTTGTAGCGCTGGATCAGGATCGGCCCGGCCGTATCCCGGATCTCCGCCAGGGTGCCGAGGGGGACGAGCGCCCCGGTGGCGGAGCGGACCTTCAGGTTGGCGATGTCGGCGCGCTCCAGCCGGAAGCTCTCATCCGCCTGCGCCCGCACCTGATAGAGGCGCCCGAAAGCGTTGAAGTCGTTCACGTAAGCGGAGCCGAGATTGATCGCGAGCGTCTCGAAAATCGCGCCGATCGGCACGTTCAGCATCTGCGCGCGCACCCGATCGATCTCGAGATAGATCTGCGGCGAATTGGCGGAGAATGTGGTGAAGACCGCCTGCACCTGATCCGACTGCGCCGCCCGACCCATCAGCGCCTGGGCCGTCGCGAGGACGCGGCCCATATCCGCGCTCTCCCGGTCGCGAAGCTGCAGTTTGAACCCGCCGCCATTGCCGACGCCGCGGACGGACGGCGGCGCGATGGCGATGATGAAGGCCTCCCGGATCGCCTGCATCCGGCCGAAGAGCTGCCCGACGATGGCGCTGGCGGGCAGACCCGCCTCCAGCCGGTCGTCGAAACTGTCGAAGGGCGTGAAGATGACGCCCTGGTTCGGCGCGGCGGTGAACGTCGCGCCCGAAAAGCCCGCGAAGGCGACCGCGTTCTGGACGCCCGGGGTTTCCAGCGCGATCTCGGTCGCGCGCCGCATCACTGCATCCGTCCGCTCAAGGGAGGCGCCCTCGGGCAGTTGCACGACGACGATGGCGTAGCCCTGATCGCTGTCGGGGATGAAACCGGTCGGCGTGCGGTCCACCAGCCACCATGTCGCGCCGAGCATCCCCGCGAAGGCGACGAAGGAGAGGCCGATCATCGCCCAGCCGCCCACGAGCACGCCGACGATGGCGGCGTAGCCGCGCGCAAAAGCGTCGAAGGCGGCGTCGAAGCGGCGACTGAACCCGTCCGCCATGCGCGCGAGCGCGCCGGTGCCCGACCCTTTGGGCCGTAACAGAAGCGCGGCGAGCGCGGGGGAGAGGGAGAGCGAGTTCAGCGTCGAAATGATCGTCGCGACGGAGATCGTCACGGCGAACTGCATGTAGAACTGTCCGGTGATCCCCGGCACGAAGGCCGACGGCGCGAAGACGGCGATCAGGACGAGGGTCGTGCCGATGATCGCGCTCTGGACCTCGTCCATGGTGCGGGCGGACGCGTCGCGGGGCGACATGCCGTCCGCGATGTTCCGCTCCACGTTCTCCACCACCACGATGGCGTCGTCGACGACGATGCCGATGGCGAGGATCAGACCGAAAAGCGTCAGGAGGTTCAGCGAGAACCCGAGCGTGAGCATCACCGCGAACGTCCCGATCAGCGAGACCGGAATGGCGACGAGCGGGATGATCGCCGTGCGCCAGCTCTGCAGGAAGACGATCACGACGATCACGACCAGAAGGACGGCTTCAAAGATCGTCTGATAGACGGCGTTGACGGATGTTTCGATGAACTCCGTCGGATTATAGACGATCTGGTATTCGAGGCCGGCGGGGAAATCCTCCGCCACCCTCTCCATCAGCGCCTTGATCTCATCCGCCGTCTCAAGCGCGTTCGATCCGGGCCGCTGGAAGACGCCGAGCGCCACCGCCGGTTTGTTGTTGAGGTAGGAGTTGTTGATGTAGGACCGCGCGCCGATCTCCACCCGCGCCAAATCCCGCACCCGCACGACCCGCCCGTCGTCGGAGGCGCGGACGATCACGTCTTCGAATTCGCCCGGCGTCTCCAGACGTCCCTGGGTGGTGATCGTCACCTGAAAGGCGCTGTCGCTCTGGTTCGGCGGCGCGCCGAGCGAGCCGCCGGAGACCTGCACGTTCTGCTCGCGAAGCGCGTTGACGACGTCGCCCGCCGTCAGGCCGAGGGAGGAGATCTTGTCCGGATCGAGCCAGACGCGGGCGGAAAACTCGCGTTCTCCGAAAATCTGCACGTCGCCGACGCCGTCGATGCGGATCAGTTCGTCCCGCACCCGCGCTTCGGCGTAGTTGGAGACGTAGAGCTGATCGAAGCTCTCGTCGGGCGAGAGCATATGCACGACCATCATCAGATCGGGCGACGACTTCGTCGTGGTGACGCCGAGATCGCGCACCTCTCCCGGCAGCCGGGGCTCCGCGATGGCGACGCGGTTCTGGACGAGCACCTGCGCAGCATCCAGATCGACGCCGAGATTGAAGGTGATCGTCAACGCCATCGCGCCGTCCGAGGTGGAGTAGGAGGAGAGGTAGAGCATCCCCTCAACCCCGTTGATCTCCTCCTCCAGCGGCGTTGCGACGGTCTCGGCGACCGTGCGCGCGTCGGCGCCGGGATAGGCGGCGCGCACCACGATGGAGGGGGGCGCGATCTGCGGATACTGCTCCACCGGCAACTGCGTGTAGGCGACGCCCCCGAGGATCGTCAGGATGATGGAGACGACCGCGGCGAAGATCGGCCGGTCGACGAAAAAACGGCCCATCTCAGTTCGTTTCCGCGACCGGGGGCAGCTCCACCAGCTCCGGCGCGACGGTCGAGCCGGGCCGGGCGCGGACGATGCCTTCGATCACCAGCGTCTCGGAACCCTCGAGACCGTCGCGGATCACGCGATAGCCGTCGATCTTCGGTCCCGGCCGAACCGGGCGGGGCGTCACCTTGCCCTCCCCATCGACCAGCATGACGAGGCGGCGGTTCTGGTCCGCGACAATGGCGTTGTCGGGGATCAGGACGCCCTCGTAAGGAAGCGACCCCGGCACGTTCACCCGCCCGAACAGGCCGGGCGTCAGGATGCCGTCGTCGTTCTCCAGCACCGCGCGAACCCGCATGGTGCCGGTTTCCGGGTCGATCCGGTTCTCGGAGAAGTCGAGGAACCCGACCTGCGCAGGGATCGAGCGGTCGGAGAGCGTCACCCGCACCTCCAGCCCGCCGCCGCCTTCCTGAATGGACGTGCCGCGCTCACGGGCGTCGCGGGCGTAGGCGAGGAAGTAGCGCTCGTCGATGTCGAAATAGAAATGCGCCGGATCGTCGGCGACGATGGTGGTCAGAACGGATTCGTTCGCGGCGACGAGATTGCCCTGATCGATCATGCTTTCGTCGATCCGGCCGGCGATCGGCGCCCGTATCTCCGTCCATTCCAGATCGATCCGCGCCGATTCCTCCGCCGCCCGCGCCTGCTCCAGCGCGCCGGAGGCCGCCAGAAACGCCTCTCGCCGCTGATCCACCACGCTTTGCGCGATGTTGCCGGAGCGGATCAACTGCTCCGCGCGCGCCAGTTGCTCCTGCGTGAACTCAAAGGTCGCCTCCGCCACGCCGATCAGCGCCTCCGCCTGACGCAGCGCCGCTTCGAACTGCCTGCGGTCGAGCGAAAAGAGAAGAGCGCCCGCCTCCACCAGCTCGCCGTCCGTGAAGTGAACCTCATTGAGGTAGCCGGTCACCCGCGCGCGGATCTGCACGTCGGCGGAAGCCTCGAACCGCCCGACGAACTCGTCATCCTCGACGATGGTCTTCACGACGGGTTTCGCGACAGTCACCGGGGCCGGCCCCTGCTGCGCGTGCGCCGCCGTTGCGGCGGTCAAAAGAACTGTCAGAAAAAGCGGAAATTTCATGGCGCGCCTCCGTCAACTCAAATTGACATAACACCGGTCTTTTGCAACCGCGAGATGTCAGGCGCCGCCGCGTCGCGCTGGACTTCGCGAACTGGTGCGGCATCTTCGCCGCAACGAGACAAGAAAGTGAGATCTATGGCCCTCCCCCCGATCCTTCAGAACCTCCGCATCCCCGTCGTCGCGGCGCCGCTCTTCATCATCTCCAACCCCAAGCTGGTGATCGCGCAGTGCAAGGCGGGCATCGTCGGCTCCTTCCCCGCGCTGAACGCGCGACCCGCCGAGCAGGTCGAGGAATGGATGAAGGAGATCACGGAGGAGCTGGACCGCCACAATCAGGCGAACCCGGACAATCCGGCGGCGCCCTGGGCGGTGAACCAGATCGTGCACAAGTCGAACGACCGCCTGATGCACGACATCGAGATGGCGATGAAGTACAAGGCGCCGATCACCATCACCTCCCTCGGCGCGCGGACGGAGCTGAACGACGCGATGCACTCCGTCGGCGGCATCACGCTCCATGACGTCATCAACGACACCTTCGCCAAAAAGGCGGTTGAGAAGGGCGCCGACGGCCTGATCGCGGTCGCCTGGGGCGCGGGCGGCCATGCGGGGCAGCTTTCGCCCTTCGCTTTGGTGAACACGATCCGCGCCTGGTATGACGGGCCGCTGCTTCTGTCCGGCTCCATCGCCACCGGCGGCGCCGTGCTGGCGACGGAGGCGATGGGCGCCGACATGGCCTATATCGGCTCGCCCTTCATCGCGACGGACGAAGCGCGCGCGACGGACGACTACAAGAACGCCATCGTCGAATACGGAGGGGAGGATATCGTCTACACCAACCTCTTCACCGGCATTCACGGCAACTACCTCCGCCCCTCCATCGAGAACGCGGGGATGGACCCGGATAACCTGCCCGAGGGCGATCTCTCCAAGACCAACTTCGGCTCCGGCGGATCCTCCAAGGCCAAGGCGTGGAAGGATATCTGGGGCTGCGGTCAGGGCATCGGTCCGATCGACAAGGTGCAGGGCGCGGGCGCGCTCGTGGACCAGCTCGCCGCCGAGTACGAGGCCGCGAAGAAGAAGGTCGCCTGACCTGGCGCATGCATTGCGAAGCGCGCTGCGGGGCGGCGTGCAATTACGCAAGGTCAATCTCCCCATCGGCTGTTGCGCCATCCCCGGTTTCATCTAACTATTGAGACCGAAGGCGGCGCTATGACCGCCCACAGGGAGTTACGTCATGGCGGGACAACCGCTTCTCGACATCCAGGGGGTGTCGGTGAGCTTCGGCGGCGTTCACGCGCTGAAGAACGTCTCATTCTCCGTCGAACCCGGCTCGATCACCGCGCTGATCGGCCCGAACGGCGCGGGCAAGACGACGATGTTCAACGTCATCTCCGGCTTTCACCGGCCCAAAGCGGGCAAGGTGGTGCTGGAAGGCAAGGACATCACCCGCACGCCCACCGATCAGCGCGCCGGTCTCGGAATGGCGCGGACCTTCCAGAACATCGCGCTCTATCCTGGCATGACGGTGCTTGAGAACATCAAGCTCGGCGCCCATACCCACCTGAAGACCGGCGTCCTCAGCGCCGGGTGGTTTTGGGGATCGGCCCAGCGCGAAGAAGTCGAACTGCGCGAGAAGATCGAGGAGGAGATCATCGATTTCCTCGAGATCGACCACATCCGAAATTCCTTCGTCTCGATGCTCCCTTACGGCCTTCTGAAGCGGGTCGAGCTTGCGCGGGCGCTGGCGATGCGGCCCAAGGTTCTGTGCCTTGATGAGCCGGTGGCGGGCATGAACCACGAAGAAACGGAGGACATGGCCCGCTTCATCCTCGATCTGCAGGAGGAGCGGGGGATCACCGTCCTCCTGGTCGAGCATGACATGTCGATGGTCATGGACATCTCCAACCACGTCGCCGTCCTGAACTTCGGCGAGCTGATCGCGGCGGGCGCTCCCGCCGACGTGCAGCAGAACCCCGCCGTCATCGAAGCGTATCTTGGATCGGAGGCGGCGTGATGGAGCAGTTCATCAACAACCTGCCCTTCCTGATCGAAGACAGCCTGACCGGGCTGATGACGGGCGGCATCTATGCGCTGATCGGGGTCGGCATCGTCCTCGTCTTCCGCGCGACGCAGGTCTTCAACTTTGCCCACGGCGCCATCGTGATGTTCGGGGCGTATTTCTACTACTCGATCAACCTCGGGATCGACGCGCTCGGCCTCGGGTCATGGGCGGTCTACTTCATCGCCCTGCCCCTTACGCTGGTGATCGCGTCGATCTTCGGCATGGCGCTGGAGCGGCTTTTGATGCGCCCGATGCTCGGCGGGTCGAACCTCTTCGCGATGATCATGATCACCATCGGGCTGATCTCCGTTCTCGACGGAGCGGCGGCGCTCATCTGGAAGACGGACGCGCGCTATCCGCCGGAGCTCGCGCCGCTGAACATCACGCAAATCGGCGGGATTTTCATCAACACGCAGATGGTCTGGTCCTTCGGCATCGCGCTGGCGGTCTTCGCCGTGATCGTCTTCCTCTTCCAGAAATCCCGCGCGGGCGTCGCCATGCGCGCCACCGCTACCGACCAGTCGACGGCTTACGCGATGGGCATCAACGTCCCCCGCGTCTTCGCCTCCGCCTGGGTGGTCGCCGCGGCGACCGGCGCGCTGGCGGGGGTGCTGCTCGCCCCGGTCAATTCGCTGACGCCGGGCCTCTCGACCATCGGCCTCGCGGTCATCGCCGTCGTGATCCTCGGCGGGGTGGACAGCGTGATCGGCGTCTTCGTCGCCGGGCTGATCGTCGGCTGGCTGGAGGCGATCACCAACCACTATCTCGGCGGCGAGGCGAAGGAACTGGTGCCTTACGTCGTCGTCCTCGCCATCATCCTGATCCGGCCCTACGGCCTTTTCGGCACAACCGACATCGACAGGGTCTAGCGGCATGATCATCGGCAACCTGAAATCGAACTACGCCGCAGACGAGGCGGTCCTCCGCTCCTGGCCGCTGCGCTGGGGCTTTTGGGCCTGCATCGTCGTCGCGCTGATCGCGCCCCAGTTCCTCAGCGGGTATCACCTTTATCTCACGACGCAGGCGATGCTCTACGTCATCGCGCTGGTGGGGCTGAACATCCTGACGGGCTATACCGGGCTGGTCTCCCTCGGACACGGCGCCATGGTCGGGGTCGGCGCTTACACGGCCGCCGTGCTCGACAATCGATACGGTTTGCCCTTCTTCGCGACGATCCCCGCGGCGATGCTGGTGACCGTTGCGGTCGGCCTCGTCTTCGGCCTGCCGTCGCTGCGCATTCGGGGCCTTTACCTGACGATTGCGACGATCGCGGCCAGCTTCATCATCATCTTCGTGCTGGAATCCTGGGACAGCGTCACCAACGGCGACAGCGGCATCACGATCAGCCCGGCGAATATCTTCGGCTATGAGATCGTGTCGGAGACGGACAAGTTCTACTTCATCCTGCCCTTCGTGGTGCTGTCCGTTCTCTTCTCGATGAACCTCTTCCGAACCCGCATCGGCCGAGCCTTCATCGCGATCCGGGACGGGGACCTCTCCGCCGAAATCCTCGGCGTGAACCTGATGCGCTACAAGCTTTACTCCTTCGCCATCGCCTCCGCGCTGGCGGGGCTGTCGGGCGCGCTCTTCAGCTACAATTTCCTCGCCATCACGCCGGTCCTGTTCGAGTTGCCGATTTCCATCACCATGCTCGCGGCCATCGTTATCGGCGGCGTCGCCTCGACGCTGGGGCCGATCTTCGGCGCGGCCTTCATCGTCATGGTGCCGGAGATCGTGAAGGGCGCCCTCGCCGTTTTCAGCCAGGGCGACATCACCTTCGCGGAATACACCGCGCCCGCCTCGACCCTCGTCTACGGCCTCCTGATCATCGGCTTCATGCTCTTTGAGCCGATGGGACTGGTGGCGATCTGGCGGCGGTTCTGGCGCTTCGTAAATCTCTGGCCGTTCTCGCCCTGACAGGCGATGGTGGCCCCATAACAAGAAAAATATCGGATCAATCCAGGGAGACGTAAAATGACCCTCAATCGCAGAACTCTCATGAAAGGCGCCGCCGCCGGCGCCGCCGTGCTCGCCGCCCCGCATGTGGTCGGCGCCGCCGGGCACGCCCATAAGGTCTGGCGCCTTCGCGGCTCCATCCCGCTGACCGGCCCCTTCGCCCAGGCGGGCGTCGACGGTCTGAAGAACAACCAGGACTGGGTGGAGTTCACCAACCTGAAAGGCGGCATCGGCGGTAAGCCCGTCGATCTTCAGATGGAAGACTCGGGCTACAACCCGACGACCTCCCTCGCGAACTTCAAGAAGACGATGTCCGAGGACCTGAAGCCGCATTTCTATTCCGGCGACTCGACCGGCTTCATGAAGCTCGTGCAGCCCGAGCTGTCGCGCACCCCGGTTCTGAACGGCGGCACCTCCTTCGCCACCGACCTCGCGAACCCGTCGGAGAACCCCTATCAGTTCATCTCCGGCCCGACCTACAACGCGATGGCCGAAGTGAACCTGCGGACCATGGCGGCGAACGGCGCCAAGCGCGTCGCCTTCGTCTACTCGGACAACGAATACGGCCGCGACCCGATCGAGCACGCCAAGAAGCTGGTTGAAGAGCTCGGCATGGAGCTGGTGCACGAAGAGGTCACCAAGCTGCAGGGCGCCGAGGTGCAGACCCACGTCGCGCAGCTCCGCCGCGCGCAGCCGGACCACATCCTGATCCACGGCTACGTCACCGGCGTCTGGCCGCAGATCATCGCCACCGCCCGCGCCTTCGGCATGGACGCGAAGTTCTACGGCACCTTCTGGGGCATGGAGCTGGTGATCGCGAAATCGGTGCAGGAGAAAGTCGGCGACGCGCTCGACGGCTACTCGGGCTGCATGCCCTACCGCTACTTCTACGAAGCCGCCGACAGCCCGTTCTATCAGGAGTTCGCGGCCTTCAAGAAAGACAAGTACGGCGACGAGTTCCCGAACTACATCACCACCTGGTCGCTGCAGGGCATCGCCACGATGGAGCTGATCAAGAAGGCGATGGAGGACGTCACCGAGGCCGACAAGGAGCCGACGCCGGACAACCTCGTCGCCGCGCTCGAAGGCATCAACGCCTGGGACAGCGGCGGGGTCTTCGGCCTGCCGGTGGACGTCAAGGATCACTCGATCCCGCAGGCGCGCGTCTACACCTACAGCACGGAGAAGAGCCTCTTCCTCCCCGCTGGCCCGCACATGGCGGTCTGAGGCCCTTCGGCTTCCGACAAAACCCTTCCCCGTTCGCGGGGAAGGGAACCCGCGCCAACGAGACGGCGCGCATGACGGAGAACGCGCGTGCTCAGCGTCAACAACATCCAGGTTTACTACCACGACGTCGTCCAGGCGCTTCGCGGCCTCTCGCTTGAGGCGCCGAAGGGCAAGATCGTGGCCCTGCTCGGCTCCAACGGCGCCGGCAAATCGACCGCCCTCAAGGCGATCTCCGGCCTTCTGCCCCTGGAGAACGGCGCCATCACCGAGGGCGAAGTGAAATTCGACGGCGCGACCATCGCGCGGGTCGAGCCGCACATGCTCACCCGCCGCGGCATGGCCCATGTGCGCGAAGGACGGCGCATCTTCGCCGACCTTACGGTGGAGGAGAACCTGATCGCCGCCACCTACGCCCTCGAAGGGCGGAACGCGAAGGCGGAATACGACATGGTCTACGCCATGTTCCCCCGGCTGAAAGAGCGCGAGAAGCAGATCGCCGGATACCTTTCGGGCGGCGAACAGCAGATGCTGGCCGTGGGCCGCGCGCTGATCGGCAAGCCTTCGGTCATCCTGATGGACGAGCCGTCGCTCGGGTTGGCGCCCCTTGTGGCGCAGGAGATCTTCAAGGTCGTCAAACGCATCAACGAGGAGCAGGGCGCGACCATCCTTCTGGTCGAACAGAACGCCTCCCTCGCCTTCTCCATCGCCGATTTCGCCTACATCATGGAGAGCGGCCGGGTGATGACCGAAGGCGAAGTCTCCAAGCTGAAGAACGACAAGGACGTGCAGGAATTCTACCTCGGCATGGGCGGCGGCGAGACCCGCAAGTCCTTCCGGGACGTGAAGCACTACAAACGCCGCAAGCGCTGGCTGAGCTGACGGTGGATCGGTGGGTCGCCACCCACCCTACCGCCAGACGCAGCCGCAGCGCCGTAGGGTGGGTGGCAACCCACCATGACATGACGTGAAACGGGAGAGACCCCATGGATCAAGTCGTCACCAAAGCCGTCACGGACGCCGACCTCGGCACCCTACCCCGCCGTCTGCGCGAACACGCGCGCACCATCGGCGACAAGGTGGCCCTTCGTCAGAAGGAGCATGGCGTCTGGAAGGAATACACCTGGCGCGACTATGAGCGGATGGCCTCCCATTTCGCCCAAGGGCTGGCGAAACGCGGCTACAAGCGCGGCGAGCATATCGCGATCCTCTCCGAGAACCGCAAGGAATGGCTGATCGGGGAGCTCGGCATCCAGATCCTCGGCGCCGCCGTCGCCGGGATTTACCCGACCTCCCCCGCAGCCGAGGTGAAGCACGCCCTCGCCTCCTCCGACGCCGTCGCCGTGATCTGCGAAGATCAAGAGCAGGTCGACAAGGTGCTGGAGATCATCGACGAGCTGCCGATGATCCGCGAGATCATCGCGATCGCCCCCAAGGGCCTGCGCACCTACGATCATCCCAAGCTGATCTACTGGGACGACGTCATGGCCGACGGGGCGGAGGCGGACGATCCGTCCTTTTACGACAAGGCCCTCGCCGACCATCATCCGGACGACACCGCGCTGATCGTCTTCACCTCGGGCTCCACAGGGTTGCCGAAAGCGGCGATGATCTCCTTTCGCAACATCGCCGCCGTGGGCGAGGTGACGGCGGCGGTGACGCCGTCCTCGCCGGACGACCGCGTCATCTCCTACCTGCCGCTCTGCCATGTGGCGGAGCAGCTCTTCTCCGTCTTCCTCGCCTTCAAGGGCGGCTATCAGGTGAATTTCGGCGAGAGTCTTAGGACAATCCAGGAGGACCTCCGCGAGGTCGCGCCGACGATCTTCCTCGGCGTCCCCCGCATCTGGGAGCGAATGCAGAGCCAGATGACGCTGGCGATGGCCGACGCCGGACCGATCCAGAAGATGTTCCTCAAGCCTGCGATGGAGTTCGCCAAGGCGAACCCGGACCGGACCAACCGCCCATCCGGGCCGACCGCGCAGTTCTACGAATGGCTCATCTTCCGCCCCCTGCGGAACATGATGGGCCTCACCCGCTGCCACTCCGCCGTCTCGGGCGCCGCGCCCATCGCTCCGGAGACGCTGGCCTTCTTCCGGGGCGTCGGCGTCCCGCTCCTCGAAGGCTTCGGCATGACGGAGACGGCGGGCACGTCCTGCGCGCAGCAACACGGACGCCCCTCAGTCGGCCGCGTCGGACACCCGCTGCCGGGCGTCGAGATGAAGCTGGCGGATGACGGCGAGCTGCTGGTGAAGGGCGATATCGTCTTCAAGGGCTATTACAAGCGCCCTGACGCGACGGAGGAGGCGATCGTCGACGGCTGGCTCCACACCGGCGACGTGGCGGAGTTCCATGACGACGGCTCGATCTCCATCATCGACCGCAAGAAAGACATCATGATCACGGCGGGCGGCAAGAACCTGACGCCCTCGATGATCGAGAACCGGATGAAGGCCTCGCCCTTCATCAAGGAATGCGTGGTGGTCGCCGATCAGCGCAAGTTCCCCTCCGCCCTCGTGCAGCTCGACTGGGACACCGTGTCGAAATGGGCGGAGGCGAAGAACATCGCCTACACGACGTTCCGCTCGCTGGCCGAGAACGACGCGGTGCGCGAGCTGATCTGGAAAGAGGTGGAGAAGGGCAATTCCGACCTCGCCAATGTGGAGCAGATCAAGAAGATCCACATGCTCACCAAGGAGCTGGATCACGACGACGGCGAAGTCACCGCGACGATGAAGGTTCGGCGGGCGTCGATCTACAAATCCTACGCGGACGAGATCGAAGCGCTTTATCGCTAGCGCCGGGTCAGGCGCCCGCGCGCGCCGCCCGGATCGCTTTCGCCATCGCCTGAGCCAGCGCTTGCGGCGCGCCTTCGGAGATGACGATCCGTCTTCGCGCTGCGGGCAGGTCCGGTAGCGCGAGCGCGCGGGGCGACGGCATCATCCCTTCGTCCATGCATCCTTTCGGCACTGCGCCGACGGCGAACCCGGCGCGGATCGCGGCGCGCTGGCTCGCGAAACTGGCGCTGCGAAAGACGACGTCATAGGCGCGGCCCGCCTCCTCCAGCGCCCTGATCGGAAGCGTGGACCACCAGCATGACCGGTTGAGCACGGCGAGGGGGAGCGGGGCATCCGGGTCCAGCCGCGCGGATCGTCCGCACGCCCAAACGGTGGGCCGGATCTCCAGCATATCGCCCCGATCGTCGCCGTCATCAGGCCCGGAGCAGACGGCGATATCCAGCGACCCGTCGCGAAGCGCGTCGGGATAGCCGGAGGCGCATCCCGAAAACGCCTCTACATCCACGCCGGGATGATCGCGTGCGAAGGAGACGAAGATCGCCTCCAGCGCTCCATCGTCGAAATCGTCGGGAACGCCGACCCTCACCCGTCCGCGCAAGGGCGGCGCGAAGAGCGCGCCGACGGAGCGCACCTCATCCAGAACGGATCGCGCTTTCGGCATGAGCGCGCGTCCCTCAGCAGTCAGGCGCATGCCGCTGCGCGCGCGTTCGAACAGCGCGACGCCAAGATCGCTTTCGAGCTTACGCAGCTGGACGCTGATCGCCGATTGCGTGCGCCCCAGCCGCTCGGCGGCCATAGTCAGCGAGTTGCATTCCGCGATCACAGCGAAGGTGCGCAGGAGGTCGACGTTCAGCAGCGGACGTTCAATTTGATTCATGATGAAAGCATATAAATTCGTTTTTCTTCACGCAATTCCGTTCCTAACCTGACCCCGGTTTCATTGAGGAGCGCATCATGGACATCGGACAAGCGGCCCTGCTGGCGGGCATCGGGGTGATCGGAGGGGTCTGGAACGCGATCGGCGGCGGCGCGACGCTTTTCACCTTTCCGGCGCTCATGGCGGCGGGGCTGCCGCCCGTGGTCGCCAACGCGACGAACTACGTCGCGCTTCTCCCCTCCAACGCCGCCGCCCTGCCCGCATACCGCGCGGAGTTGCGCGCGCTGGGGCGCGAACTCCTTCCCTTGCTCGCAGTCTCGGGGGCGGGTGCGTTGATCGGGTCGCTCCTTCTCCTGACCTCCGATCCCGACGTCTTCGCCGCGCTGATCCCGTTTCTCATCCTCGCGGCGACGCTGCTTTTCGCCTTCGGCGCGCGGATCAACGCCGCGCTCGTCTCGCTGGCGGGGACGGGCGGGAGCGGGATCGCCGCCTTCGCCCTCCTGTTCGCCTCTTCGATCTACGGCGGCTATTTCGGCGCGGACCTCGGGATCATCCTCCTCGCGATCGCGCAGATCATGGACCACTCGGACTTTCACGTGGCGAACGGGATCAAGAACCTCCTCGCGACGTCCTTCACCATCCTCAGCATCGTCATTTTCGGCTTCGGCGGGCTGATCGCCTGGCCGGAGGCGTTCGCGATGATGGCGGGCGCGACAGCGGGCGGATATTTCGGCGGACGCTTGGCGCGGCGCGTGAACCAGCGCTTTCTACGCCTTGCGGTGACGGCCTTCGGGTTTTGCCTCTCCGCCGTCTACTTCGCCCGGACGTTCGGGTGACGCGCGTCAGTCCTTGACCGTCTCCATCGCAACGAAGGTCGACGTCCGCGCCACATGCGGTAAGGCAGAGATCGTCTCCCCCAGCACCCGCCGGTAGGCCGCGATATTGGTCGTCCGCACCTTCAGGAGATAATCGAACTCCGCCGCCGTCATGTGGCAGGCTTCGATCTCCGGCGCTGCGCGCACGGCGTCGTTGAACGCCTTCAGCGCAGCGGAGCGGGTGTCCGACAGCTCCACGGTGACGAAGGCGACATGCCCCCGCCCCATCCGCCCGTGATCGACGATGGCGGCGTAGCCCCGGATCACCCCCGCCGCCTCCAGCCGTTTCACGCGGGCTTGAACCGGGGTCTTGGACAGGCCGACCTTTTCGGCGAGCGCGGCGGCTGACAGGCGGCCGTCGGCGGAGAGCGCGGCGACGATGCGGCGGTCGACGGCGTCCATCTGGACTTCGGACACGAGCGTTACCCTTTCTTCAATCGGCGAGCAGGCTTCAACTTAGGTCATTCGACCTACGAAAGCATCATCTTTAGTCTGATAATGCATGCGATGCGCGCTAAACGGAGCGCAGTCGCACTGGAATGTCAGAAAACCGGATTTCTGACATCGTTTAACGATCTGTTAGGCTTTCGGCCGCGCCGACGCCGCGAAGGGAGACGAGATGACCGAGGACCGCACCGCATCGCGAGGCCCCCTGCGCGCCGCCCATTACGCCGACGAGCGCGACCGCCTCGCCATGCTGACCGACCTCGCCGCCCTCGCGCCCGAAGACCGCGCGGCGATCTCGGCGGAAGCCGCCGATCTCGTCCGCGCCGTCCGCGCCTCCTCCACACCCGGCCTGATGGAGAGCTTTCTCGCCGAATACGGCCTCTCCACCGAGGAAGGCGTCGCGCTGATGTGCCTCGCCGAAGCGCTTCTGCGCGTGCCGGACGCGGAAACCATCGACGACCTGATCCAGGACAAGATCGCGCCCCACGACTGGGCCTCCCATGTAGGCGACTCGGGCTCCATCCTCGTCAACGCCTCCACCTGGGCGCTGATGCTGACCGGGCGCGTCCTCGAGAACGAGGAGCCCGGCGTCGTCGGGGCCCTTCGCGGCATGGTCCGGCGCATGGGCGAGCCCGTCATCCGCCGCGCGGTCGCGGCCGCGATGCGGGAGATGGGCGCGGCCTTCGTCCTTGGCGAGACCATCGACGGCGCGATGAAACGAGGCGAGGCGATGGTCGCGAAGGGCTACGCTTATTCCTTCGACATGCTGGGGGAGGCAGCGCGCACCCACGCCGACGCCGACCGCTATTTCGAAGCCTACGCCAAGGCGATCGAAGCCATCGGCGCGCGGTCCTCGGGCGACGACATCCGCGCCAACCCAGGCATCTCCGTCAAGCTCTCCGCCCTCCATCCGCGTTACGAACGCCGCCAGAAAGCGGTGATGCTGGACGATCTGGCGGATCGCCTCGCGCAGCTCTGCCGCATGGCGAAAGCCGCTGGCATCGGCCTCAACGTCGACGCCGAAGAGGCCGACCGGCTGGAGATCTCCCTCGACGTCATCGCCGCCGCGATGGCGGACGAGAGCCTCGCTGGGTGGGACGGCTTCGGCGTGGTCGTGCAGGCGTACTCCCGGCGCGCGGCGGAGGTGATCGACTGGCTCCACGCTCTCGCAACCCGGCTGGACCGCAAGATCATGGTCCGTCTGGTGAAAGGCGCCTATTGGGACACCGAAGTGAAGCGGGCGCAGGTCTTCGGACTGAAGGGCTATCCGGTCTACACCGCCAAATCCGCGACCGACGTCAGCTACATCGCCTGCGCCCGAAAGCTCCTCGCGATGCGCGACCGCATCTATCCGCAATTCGCCACCCACAACGCCCATACGGCGGCGGCGGTGCTCAGGATGGCGGGGGATGCGGACGGCTCCTTCGAGTTCCAGCGCCTGCACGGCATGGGCGAGAGCCTGCATGAGATCATCGCGGAGCGCTCCGGCGTCCGCTGCCGCATCTACGCGCCAGTCGGGGCGCATGAGGATCTCCTCGCTTACCTCGTGCGACGCCTTCTGGAGAACGGCGCGAACTCCAGCTTCGTGAACCAGATCGTCGACGAGGACGTCAGCCCGGAGGAGATCGCCGCCGACCCGTTCGACGCCGTGGATGAAGACCGCGTCCCGAACCCCTCCCTCCCCGCGCCGGACGCGCTCTACCAGCCGGAACGGCTCAACTCGCGCGGCTGGGATTTCAACGACGACGCCGACATCGCGGAGATTGACGCCGCCCGCGCGCCCTTCGCGGCGACGGTCTGGGGCGAAGGAGACCGCGAGGTCCGCAACCCCGCCGATGGTTCGCTGACGGGCCGCGTCACATGGGTTTCGCCTGCTGACGCCGCTGAAGCGGTGGCGGCGGCGTCCGGCGCGGCGCCCGGCTGGACCGCTGCGCCCGCCGCCGACCGCGCCGTTGCGCTTAACCGCGCCGCCGACCTTTACGAAGCGCATTTCGGCGAGTTCTTCGCTCTCCTCGCCCGTGAGGCCGGTAAGACCATCGACGACGCCATCGCCGAGATGCGGGAGGCGGTCGACTTCCTTCGCTACTATGCCGCCCGCAATCGCGACCTGCCTGGAGAGGCGCGGGGAGTCGTCGTCTGCATCTCCCCCTGGAACTTCCCGCTCGCGATCTTCACTGGCCAGATCGCCGCCGCCCTCGCCGCCGGAAACGCCGTCGTCGCGAAACCCGCCGAGCAGACCCCGCTCGTCGCCGCCCGCGCCATCGCGCTCCTGCATGAGGCCGGCGTTCCCGCCGAGGCGCTCAAGCTCGTTCAGGGCGACGGAGCGGTCGGCGCCGCGCTCACCGGCGATCCGCGCATCGGCGGGGTCTGCTTCACCGGCTCCACCGAGGTCGCCAAGATCATCGAGCGGACGCTGGCGGAGCGGAACCCGGAAGCGATGCTGATCGCGGAGACCGGTGGGCTCAACGCCATGATCGTGGACAGCACCGCGCTCCCCGAACAGGCCGTGCGCGACGTCGTCGCCTCAGCACTCCAAAGCGCGGGCCAGCGCTGCTCAGCGCTCCGCGTCCTTTACGTGCAAAAGGAAGTCGCGGCGAAGGTGAAAACCATGCTCTTCGGCGCGATGGACGCGCTCCACCCCGGCGACCCGCTCGACCTCGCGACCGATATCGGGCCGGTGATCGACGCAGAGGCGCAGGGCGACATCTCCGAATACATCGAAAGCGCGCGCGGCGCCGGGCGTCTGCTGCATCAGGCCAATGCGCCGGGCGAGGGCCTTTTCGTTGCGCCGACGGCGATCGCCGTCGGCGGGATCGAAGACGTCGAGCGGGAGGTTTTCGGCCCCGTCCTCCATATCGCGGAGTTTGAAGCCGAAGGGATCGGCGACGTCGTCGAGGCGGTCAACGCCCGCGGCTACGGCCTCACCTTCGGCCTTCACACCCGCATCGACCGCCGCGCTCAGGAAGTGATCGACAGAGCGGAGACCGGCAACGTCTACGTCAACCGCAACCAGATCGGCGCAATCGTCGGCTCCCAGCCCTTCGGCGGCGAGGGGTTGTCCGGGACGGGGCCGAAAGCGGGCGGGCCGCATTATCTCGCGCGGTTTCGGCGGCGAAAGACGGCGGCGCCTACGACCCCGCGCGCGCCGACGCCCGCACTCGATCTCGACCCGGAGGCCGTCGCCGCGCTTCTCTCGCGCATGACGCCCGGCGACTGGGGCGCGAGGAGAGATCGCATCTCCGTCCTTCGCGAACTTCTCAAGGGCGCGGCGGCGGAGGCGATGAACGCGGCCGCCGCGTTGGATATGGGGCCGATCGACCTGCCCGGCCCAACAGGGGAAGCGAACCGCCTCCGCCTCGCCCCGCTCGGTCGGGTGCTTTGCGTCGGAGAGGGCGATGCGCTGGTCGCCCATGTCGTCCAGGCCCTGAGAGCCGGCGACGCCGTGCTCGCCATCGGCCCTGAGGCGAGCCGTCGCCTCACCCCGCTTCTCGACCCGCGTCTGCCGCTCGCGGCGCTGGACGGCGAGGCGCCGCTCGACGCGTTCGCCGCCGCGCCCTTGAACGCCGTGGCGCTCTCGGCGCCGGCGCGAACGTCGGAGCTGCGCGCGGCGCTGGCGGCGCGCGGAGGGCCGATCGTTCGCCTGATCACCGAGGCGATCGCGCCCGAGCGCTTCGCCGCCGAGCGCTCGCTCGCCATCGACACGACGGCGGCGGGCGGAAATGCGGAGCTTCTCGCGACGTCGGGATAGGGGCGGCCTCCTCGGGGCCCCGCTGGGGCCCACTCGTCGCCCGCGGGATCGCAGAGCGCTCCCTCGAACGCGCTTACGCGCGGCGCCTGCGGCGCGTTTGCGTATTTGGGGGAAGCACTGGCCGCGTCAGGTGCGCTCAGGGCGCCTAAACAGGCGGTCAGTCGTCTCGCAGCGCGAACATCGCGATGACGTTGCGTTGGAGGAAGGCGAAGTTGTCGTCGGCGATGACGAGGAGACGGGTCTCGCCCTCCTCCCGCCAGACAGCGACGCCTTCGAGGTTGTCGAGCCCGTCCCCCGCGCCGAAAACCGCCATCGTCTCGATCACGTCAGGCGCCGCGCCGTCGCTCCATCGCGCGCGGCGGATCCGCGTGCGGAAGCCGCTGAGGAAAGAAAAATCCCGCTCCACGATCCAGAGCGCGCCGTCAGGGCCGAAATCGGCCCCGGTGGCGGAAAAGCCGCCGTCGCGCGGCAGGCTTTTCTCGGACCAAGACGCGCCGTCGAAGACGAAGACGGGAAAGGGGCGATCGGCGGCGCCGGAGCGTTCGCGGATCGCCCATATGCGGCCGGCCGGATCGACGGCGAGCGCTTCAAGGCCGCCGTTGACGCTGAACGCCTCCCATGCGTCGAGGCGCATTTCCGCGCCGGCCCTGGCGCCCGGACGGTCGAAGCGCTGGATCCGGTGATCGTTTTCGAAGGAGACGAGGAGGCCGCCGCCCAGCGCGCGGGCGAGCCCCTCCGCGTCCCAGCCGGCGCCTGTCGCGACCGCGCCCGAGGCGTCGAGCATGGGGGCCATGCGCACTCCGTCAACGCCGGTCAGCCGCCCCGCTTCGATCCGGAGCGCGATGCGGGCCCAATGCGCCCGGTCGCCGACCGCGAGGAGTTCGCCGTCTCTATAGAGCGCGCCCGAGAGGCCGCCGTAAGCGTCTTCGGGCGGGCGCACGGCGAGCGCTCCGCGAAAATCGAGGCGCGCATCCGCCGCCATCTCCACATCGAACCGCTCGATCTCGGGCGGCGCGACGCCGCTCGCCAGGACGGGCCCGAGAGCGCAGACGCCGACCAGCGCGAGAAGAGCGAGCCCGCGCCTCACTCCGTCTCCAGCACCGTCTCGCAGGCGGCGGGCAGGTCCGCGAGGGTCAGCTCGCGGCGCGGCTTCGCCGGTTTCGACGGGTCCGGCTTGGGATTGCGCGCCTCCTCCGAGAACCACCAGTCGAGCGTGGCGTCGCAGCCGTCGCCGGGCGGCGGCGGCGCCTGATCGATGCAGCCGGCGGCGCCGGGCGGGCAGCTCAGGCGCACGTGGAAGTGGGCGTCGTGGCCGTACCAGGGACGGATCTTCCGCAGCCAGTCGGCGCCCGCCGCATCGCGGCAGAGACGTTTCTTGATCGCCGGATTGACGAAGATGCGCGCTACCGCCGGATCCTCCGCCGCCGCCTGCAGGACGGCGCCATGCTCAGCCGTCCACGCGCCGTTGACGTCGTTCTGATCGCGCCGGACGACCGAGAAGGAGCCGAAGCTCTCCCGTTCCGCCCGGGTCAGCTCGCGCGCTTCGCCGGGCCGCATCCAGAAATCGGCGTCGAGCCCGATCTGGTGGGAGCGATGGCCGGAGGTCATCGGCCCGCCCCGCGGCTGGCTGATGTCGCCGACGAAAATTCCGGGCCAGCCGATCTGCTGCGCCCGCGCCGACAGCCGCTCGATGAAGGAGAGGATCTCCGGCAGCCCGTAATACCGGTTTCGCTTGAGGCGCATCGCCTGCCAGAGCGGCGCGCCATCGGCCCCGGTCGGCCCGGTGATCGCGATCGCCGATCCGCCCGCCATGCAGCCCGCCGCAAAGGCGCCATGGGGCGCGGGGGCGAGCGTGACGTTCGGCGAGGTCTTCGCCCCGAACTCGTACTTCACCGGACTGGCGGCGAGGGGCGCGGCGATGAGGGCGGCGGACATGGCGGCGATGAGTGGCTTCAGCATGGACATCTCCCGATAACGCTCAGCCAAGCTAACGCCCTGTCCATGGCGAAGACCATGGGATTTCGCGCAGATTCCGCCCATCGCTTTCTCAAAATACTCAGACCCGGTTTCGCCCAGCGAAACCGGAACGCCTGAGGAGGAAGCGCCCGCAAGGGCGCTGAAGACGAGGTGAAAGGCGTCGCGCGTCAGCGCGTCCGTTAGGCGGCCAGCGCCGCGTCGAGCGCCGTCTCCAGCCGCTCCACCGCCGCATCCACGTCATAGAGCTTGTCGAGACCGAAGAGGCCGAGGCGGAAGGACATGTAGTCCGGCCCCTCGTCCACCTGCAGCGGCACGCCGGCCGCGATCTGCACGCCGCCCTTGGCGAAGCGCGCGCCCGATTTCAGATCGGGATCGGCGGTGAAGACGACGACGACGCCCGGCGCCTCGAACCCCTCCGCCGCCACCGAGGTCAGCCCGCGCGCGGCGCAGGCGGCGCGGACGCGGCGACCTAGTTCGTATTGCGCTTCCTTGGCTTTCTCGAAGCCGAAGGAGCGCGTCTCCTCGATCGCGGCGCGGAACTGGATCAGCCCGTCCGTCGGCATCGTCGCGTGATAGGCGTGCCCGCCGCCGAGATAGGCGTCCATGATCTTCGTCCATTGCCCGAGATCGCAGGCGAAGGAGGAGGACTTGCGCGCATCGCACCGCTCCCGCGCCGCCTCGCTCATCATCACCAATCCAGCACACGGGGTCGAAGACCACCCCTTCTGCGGAGCGGAGATCAGCACGTCCACGCCCAGCGCCTTCATGTCGACCCAGGCGCAGCCCGACGCGATGCAGTCGAGCGCGAAAAGCGCGCCGACCTCGTGCGCAGCCGAGGCGACGGCGGCGATGTAATCGTCCGGCAGGATCATGCCGGCGGAGGTCTCCACATGCGGGGCGAAGACGATGGCGGGCTTCAACTCGCGGATCTTCGCCGCGACCTCGTCGATCGGCGCCGGCGCGAAGGGGGAGGTCTTGTCGTTGCCCGTCCGGCGCGCCTTCATCACCTCGAGATGCGCGGGGATCTCCCCCGCCTCCATGATCTGCGTCCAGCGGTAAGAGAACCAGCCGTTGCGCACCACAAGGGCCGTCTCGCCGCCCGCGAACTGGCGCGCGACCGCCTCCATCCCGAAGGTGCCGCCGCCCGGCACGATGGCGACGTGATCGGCGGCGTAGACCTCCTTCAGGCTCGCGTCGATCTCGCGCATCGTCTCCTGAAAGCGGATGCTCATGGAGTTCAGCGAGCGGTCGGTGAAGACGACCGAGTATTCCAGCAGGCCATCCGGGTCGATATTCGGCAACAGCGCGTTCATCGGGCGTCCTCCGTTTGTTTGGCCGGAGAGATACCGTCTTCAGCCCGAAGAAAAAGCCGAATGCGCCGAAGCGCCGCGATCTGCGTCGAAATGCGCGAATGGTTGGGAAACAGGCGCCGCCGATAGGCGACGGCGCCGATGATCGGCGTCACTCTACAGGCGCGCGCCCGGTCTCCAGCCACGTCTTCGCCTTCGCGCCCCAGCCGCGCGGCAGCCCGTGCTTGCCGTCATGCTCCAGATAGAAGAGCCCGCCCGCGCACTCCCATCGCCGCGACCGCAAGCCGTCGCCGACGGCGATCTCATGGGGGTTGGAGCGGCAGTCATGGGAGCGGCGGAAGAGCGACAGCGTCTCATGCACGTCGCCCTGATGCCATTGGCGGATGCCGCGCCCCTCAAAGGGCACCTGCGGGTCGGCGAAGCCGTGCACGTGAAATGCGCGCGGCGGCGGCGATGGACAGACCTCCGGGTTCGGACGGCGGAGCGCCCCGGCGACGGAGATCACCGCGTCCACTTTCCCGCCGCGATAGCAGCCGACCATCCACGCCATCGATCCGCCCGCCGAAAAGCCTGAGACGACCGGCTTCCCGGCTAGCGGGACGCGCGCAGCGACGTCCGCCAGCACGTCGAAGGTGAAGGCCATGTCGTCCCGCCACTCGGCGCCCGGCCGCGCGGGCCAGCGGCGGGGGCCGTCGCCGACGCGCTCTCCATTCGGCGCGATCAGCAGCCAGCCGTCGGCCACGAAGTTCTGGTTCAGCGCACCGGAGCGGATCGTGCTTTTCATGGAGGAGTTGTGACCATGGAAGAACATGATCGGCCTCAGCGGGGTCGCGCCATCCCAGCCTTCGGGAAAGGCCAGCGCGTATTCGCCCGTCGCCGTCTCGCAGGGCGCCTCCAGCGAGCAGGGCGTCTCCGCCGCTTGAAGCGCGGGCGCCGAAGCGGCGAGAAGGGCGGCGGCGAGCAGGCGTCGGATCATTGGATTTCCCTCTCCTTGCGCCCGACGACATAGCCGGGGCGCGCGGTTTCGACCTTCACAATCCGGTCAGAGGCGGCGACGTTGCGGAAAAGCGGAGCGCCCATGAAGGAAGCCGACCTCTATCCGCCGGTCAAAGCCTACCTCCAAGCCCAGGGCTATGAGGTGAAGGCGGAGATCGGCGATTGCGATCTGATCGCCCGCCGGGGGGAGGAGGAGCCGGTCGTGGTCGAACTGAAGCTCACCTTCTCTCTCGCCCTCGTGATGCAGGGCGTGGCGCGCCAGACGCTGTTCGATCAGGTTTATCTCGCCGTCCCCGTCTCAGGCGGAAAGGGCTGGCGCCTCCGCTACAAGGACATCGTCCGCCTCTGCCGCCGCCTCGGCCTTGGTTTGCTCGCGGTGCGGGACGACGGAGGGGTGGAGGCCCATCTCGACCCCGGCCCCTATCAGCCGCGCAAGAACGCCCGACGGCGCGGGCGGCTCCTTCGCGAGTTCGAGCGCCGGGTCGGGGACCCCAATGCGGGCGGCACGACCGGCGTGAAGCGGATGACCGCCTATCGGCAGGACGCGCTGCGATTGGCGGCGCACCTGGCGGCGGAGGGGCCGACGAAGGCCGCCGTCGTCGCGGCGGCGACGAATGTGGAGAGGGCCCGCGCCATCATGGCGAAGGACCATTACGGCTGGTTCGAGCGGGTGGCGACGGGCGTCTATTCGCTGACGCCCAAAGGTTCGGCGGCGATGTCGGACTATGCGGAAGAAGTCGAACGCTTAAACGAGACGTAGTTTATCGAACCGTCGCGCGCCCCGTTCACCCGGTCAGCGCCGCGTAAGTCATATTCTGATAGTCGAACGCCGCGCCCGGCCAATCGAAATTCTGCGCCATCAGCACCATGAACACGTCCGACCCCGGATCGACGTAGAACCACGTCTCCGCCGCCCCCGACCAGCCGAACGCGCCCGGCCGCGCCACCAGCGGCCCGCCCTCCTGCGCCATCGCGAAGCCGAGGCCGAAGCCCTGCCCCGCCATGCCGGGGTTCACCGATTGCGGCGGCAGCTCGATATGCAGCGGCATGACCCCGGCCGCATGGTTCTGAACCGCATGAGCGAGCGTCGTCTTCGAGAGAAGCCGCGGCGCACCGCCGCCCTGCGCGTCTCGCAGCAACGCGGCGGAGAACTTGGCGTAGTCGGCGAGGGTCGAGAAGAGCCCATGCCCGCCCCGTGCGAAACCGGGGTTATCCGCCGGATAACTCTTCGCCAGCGCATCCGGGCTGAGAAGCCCGCCCTTCATCCCCCCCATGATCGGCGCGATCCGACCCGCCGCTCCGGCGCCCGGCGCGAAGGAGGTCTCCGTCATCTCCAGCGGCCCGGTGATCCGCCGCGCGATGATCTCGCCGAGCGGCGCCTGCTCGATCTCCTCGATCACCGCCGCGAGAACGTCGGTCGCCACCGAATAAAGCCAGCGCGACCCTGGCTCGAACTGCAAGGGAACCTTGGCGATCTTCTTCACATCGTCGCGCAAGGACACGGCGGCGTCGTCATGCACTCCGGCGGCGTTCATCAGCGCCCCGCTCGCGTCGCCCATGAACCCGTAGGAGAGCCCGGCCATATGGGTCAGAAGATGGTGGACCAGCATTCGCCGCGACGCAGGGCGCGGCCCCTCAGGCGTGAAGACCAGCAGCGCCTCGAACTCTGGCAGGTACCGCGCGACGGGATGGAAAAGCTGCAAGCGCCCTTCCTCCACCAGTTGCAGCGCGATGACGGAGACGATGGGCTTGGTCATCGAATATATCCGATAGATCGCGGGCGCGTCGGCCGTCGCCCCCTCAGCCGCGATCCCGCCGCTGTCGCCGATCAGCCATTCGATCCGCTCATATGCGCCTGCCTCCACCCATTCGGCCATGCGGGCGTCGATGCGGGCGATGCGGTCTGGATCGAAACGGGACATGGCGGGCCTTTCTTCAGCGTTGCGATTTCGGGGCCAGATTGACAGCCCCCGCGCCGCTCTCCAAGTGTCGCTGATGGGAAACGCCTTCGACCCCGCCCCCCGCGAATACGCCGCTTTCGTCTCCACCAACCGCCGCACGCGCCGGGGCGCCGCCGCCGCGCCCGCGTCGAATACGGCGGCGGAGGTGGAGGCGTGGCTGATCCATGACGCGCCGAAGATCGACGACTTCCTCCTCCTGACCGAAGAATTTTTCTGGCGCATCGTCGCTACGGGAGCTCCACTGAACCGAGCATCCGTCCATGTGGGCACGCTGCACCCGCAGCTGGCGGGTTACGGCTGGAACTGGCTCTCCTCCGACGAAATTCTCGACGAGGTGATCGTCGATATCCGCTCCCGCGATCAGGACGCCTTCCGCAAGAACCCGCTCTTCCTCGCCTTTGAACACGGCGAGACCGTCCGCGCTCGCCCCGGCGACCCCGCGACGCGGGAGCGCTTCCCGATCTGCGTCGATCTGCACGAACAGGGCGTCACCGACTACATCGCCCGGCCGATCGGCCGCGGCGGGTCGTACCACAATGCTGGGACCATCGGCACGTTTCAAAAGGGCGGCTTCACCGACGCGCAGATCGCTGAGATCCAGCGCTTCTTCGACATCTTCGCCCTCCACGCGGAACGCCATATCGAGGCGATGGTCGCCCGCAACGTCGTCGGCGCCTATCTCGGCGCGGGCCCCGGGCGCGAGGTGCTGGACGGCGCGATCCGCCGCGGCTCCGGCCGGTCGATGGAGGCGGTTATCTGGGTCTCGGACCTCCGCGGCTTCTCCGAACGCGCCGACCGCCTCTCGCCGGGCGACGTGAACGCCATGCTGAACCTTTACTTCGAAGCGATGTCCGGGGCCGTTCTGGCCCATGGCGGCGAGGTGCTGAAGTTCATCGGCGACGGCCTCCTCGCCGTCTTCCCGATGGAGGACGACCCGGCCGGCGCCGCCGCCGCCTCCCTCGCCGCCGCGCGCGAGGCGCAGGCGGCGCTCGACGCGCTGAACGCCGCGCCGCCCGCCGACCTCGTGACCGAGGCGCTGCCCCTGGCGTCCGGCGTCGCGCTCCATCTTGGGGAGGTGTTCTTCGGCAATGTCGGCGCGCCCAACCGCCTCGACTTCACCGTGATCGGCCGCGCCGTGAACGAAGCGAGCCGGGTGGAGGCGCTGACCAAAACGCTGGGCGCGTCGATCCTCCTGACCGAACGGGTGCGCGATCTCATCGAAGACCAGACGCTCCCCGATCTCGGCGCCCACGCGCTACGCGGCGTCGCGGCGCCTGTGCGCATCTTTTCAGGGGTCTAAACGGGTAGTCCAGCGGCTCGCGCGATCTGATCGCGGATGGCTGGCCCAAGCCCGGCGCCGAACTGACGCGCCCGCTCCGCGTCCAACGGCGTCATGGAAGCAGGCGATTGCGCGAAGCGCCTTAACCGCCAGGCCGACCCGCCGACCCGCCCGTAAGCTGCTCCGCGTTGAAGCGGCCGAGGTTGCCGAAGATCTGCTGCAGCACCGTCAACTCGCGCCCATAGGTCGGCGTCGTCCGGGTGACGAGATCGATGATCCGGCCGTCTTCGACCCCATAGCGTCCGACATCGGTGACCCGGCCCGCATCGTCGAAGGCCACCGTCACCACCGTCCGGTCGACCACCTTCGGCTCGTAAAAGGCGTAGCGCTCGATCCGAGAGGCTTCGTAGTACCAGCTGTCGCTGTCGAAGCTGGAGATGGAGGAGGGTCGCCCGAGCTTGCGCAGCACCGATCCGCGCGTATCCGTCCCGGCCTGGATCGTATCCAGCTCGGCGATCTGCGGCGCGAAACCGTGGTTGGTGTAGGTTTCCTCGCACCCGGCCAGGAACCCGACCGCCGCCAGAGCGATAAGAGCGCGCTTCGCTTGACTCATTTCGTCGGTTCCCACTGCCGTCCCAGCCTTGTTTCACCTACTTCGCGCATGATCTAAGATCAAGCGCGGGAACGCCGCGCCCGACCGCTTCCCCGACCGCTTCAGAGGCAGCCATGTCCGAAACCGCCCCCTCCGAACCCGAGCCCGGCGCGCCGCTCCGCCGCTTCATCGCGCTTCGCGATCTGCCGAAAGCGGCGAAGACGAAAAAGCAGGACGCCGCCGCGAAGGAGGAGCGCGCCGCGATCGCCGCCGCTTTCGGCCTCCTCGCGGTGAAGGAGATGACGTTCGATTACGCGCTCGCGCCCTTCGGCGACGACGGATGGCGGGTGGAGGGGACGCTGCGCGCCGCGGTCGAGCAGGCCTGCGTCGTCACGTTAGAGCCCGTCGCCGCGCGCCTCCTCGAGACTTTCGAGCGGAGCTTCGCGCCGGGCGGCGTCGATCCCTTCGACCCAGACGCCCCCGCCGTCGACATCGCCCATGACGAGGAGGACCCGCCCGAGCCGCTCGGCGAAGGGATCGATCTCGGCGCCGTCGTCCTGGAGGCGCTGGCGCTCGGCCTCGACCCCTATCCGCGGGCCGACGGCGCCGCCTTCGCGCCCATCGCCGCCGCGCCGCCCGGCGCCGATCCGCTGGAGACGGAGACGCGCAAACCCTTCGCCGCGCTCGCGGCCCTGAAAAAGTCGCTGGAGCAAGGGGATTAGGCTCGTCAAAGCGCCCTGAAATCCCCCCCTTGCGGCCTTGGCGATTTCGCGTATGTTCCGCGTCTCGAATTTCGGGGCCGACTCGCCGCCGCGTGGCGCGCTTCGGTCCTAACGGAACGGCGGCCGCAAAGGCGGACGCGATGAAGGAGCAGGATCATGGCGGTCCCTCAAAATAGAGTCACCCGCTCCAAGCGGAACATGCGCCGCTCGCACGACAGCCTCGTCGGCTCGGCCTATGTCGAGTGCGACAACTGCGGGGAGCTGACGCGCCCCCACCATGTCTGCGCCGCCTGCGGCCACTATGGCGGCAAGGAAATCGTCGCGATGGTCGACGAAGTCGATCTGGACGAAGACGCGGCGTAAAACTAACGTCCGCGTCAGCGCCCCCGTCGGGCGCATCGATGCGGAGTTGCGGAACGCATGAACGACAAAACGGTCATCTCCGTCGATACCGCTGGGGGCGACCGGGGCGCATCCGCCGTTCTGGCCGGGCTGGCGAAATCCGCAGGCAAGAACCCCGACATCCGCTTCATCCTGCACGGCGATGAGCCGACGCTGACGCGCCTTTTGCGCAAACGCGCCAAACTCCGCGATATTTCAGACATCCGCCACGCCGAAGCCGTCGTGCCGATGGACGCGAAACCCTCCGCCGTGATCCGGAACGCCAAGGGCACCTCCATGCTCCACGCCGTCGAGAGCGTCGCGAAGGGAGAGGCCGACGTCGCCGTCAGCTGCGGCAACACCGGCGCGCTCATGGCGCTCTCTATGCTGAAACTGCGCAAGGCCCCCGGCGTCGATCGTCCGGCGATCGCGGTGATGTGGCCCTCCGAAGCGCCCCATGGCTACAACATCGTCCTCGATGTGGGTGCGGACGTGCGCGCCGACGCCCACACGCTCGCCGAATACGCCGTCATGGGGGCCGAATACGCCCGGCTCAGCTTCGATCTCAAGCGGCCCCGCGTCGGGATGCTCAACGTCGGCGCGGAGGACACCAAGGGCAAACCGGGGATGAAGGAGGCTTCAGACCTCATCGCCAAGATCGGCCCCGCCGCGGGCGATTTCGAATATGTCGGCTTCGTCGAGGGCAACGACATCGTCTCCGCCCGCGTGGACGTGATCGTCACCGACGGCTTCACCGGCAACACCGCCCTGAAAACGGCGGAAGGGACGGCCCGGTTCATCCGCAACTCGCTGAAAGCCGCCTTCTCGAAATCGCCGCTGTCGCGCATCGCGGCGCTCATCGCCTATTCCTCGCTGAAGCGGCTGCAAAAGCGGATCGATCCGCGCCAAGTCAACGGCGGCGTCTTCCTCGGCCTTGGCGGCGCGGTGGTGAAAAGCCATGGTTCGGCGGACGCCACTGGCGTCTCAGCCGCAGTGAAGCTCGCCTTCCGCATGGGGCGCACCAATTTCGCCCAGTCCGTCGCGGACCGGGTGGCCTTGCTTCCCGATGAACGCGCGACTATCGCTGCCAACGCTGGTGATTAGGGAAATCGTGTGACAAGCGACAAGGCGATCCGCGCCGTCGCCATCGGGTGCGGCCATTATCTTCCCGAACGGGTCGTCGGGAACGACTGGTTCGCGACCTTCCTCGACACGTCCGATGAATGGATCCGCGCCCGCACCGGGATCGAACGGCGCCATTTCGCAGCCGACGGCGAGATGACTTCGCATCTCGCGATCAACGCCGCCCGCGCCGCGCTCGCCGACGCCGGCATTGCCGGGTCGGAGGTCGACGCCATCGTCCTCGCCACCGCGACGCCCGACAACACCTTCCCCTCCACCGCCACCCAGGTGCAGGAGGCGATCGACGCCGGCGGCTTCGCCTTCGACGTTCAGGCGGTCTGCGCCGGGTTCATGTACGCGCTGGCGACGGCGAATTCCCTCCTTCTGACCGGACAGGCGCGCACGATCATGGTCATCGGCGCGGAGACCTTCTCCCGCCTGATGGACTGGGAGGACCGGCGCACCTGCGTTCTCTTCGGCGACGGCGCCGGCGCGGTCATCCTCCGGGCGGAGGAAACCGCCGGAGACGCGGCCGACCGCGGCGTTCTCGGCGTGAAGCTCCGCTCCAACGGCGCGCACCGCGACCTTCTTTACGTCGACGGCGGCCCGTCTTCGACCGGCGAGACCGGAAAGCTCCGGATGGAGGGGCAGGAGGTCTTCAAGCACGCCGTCGTCAAGCTCGCCGACATCGCCCATGAGGTGATGGAGGAAGCGGGCGTCTCCGGCGACGACATCGACTGGATGGTCCCGCATCAGGCCAACCTCCGCATCATCTCGCGCACCGCGCAGAAGACCGGGCTCTCCATGGACAAGGTCGTCGTCACCGTTCAGGACCACGGCAACACCTCCGCCGCATCCATCCCGCTCGCCCTCTCGGTGGCGGTCGCGGAGGGCAAAATCAAACGCAGAGACCTCCTCCTGATGGAGGGAATCGGCGGCGGTCTCGCATGGGGTTCGGCGCTGATCCGGTGGTGAGTTTCGGCGTTCTTCGTCGGATTCGAACGAAAAACCCGCGTAAGGTCGACTTACAACCCATTGATATTGACTCTTTTTCCTCCCCTCGCGACGGTTTTGCGATAAGGTGATCGCAACGTGTGTTGTGTGGATTCTTTAGGGAATTCGGGGGCGAGGGAGAAAAAGATAATGAGCAAAACGCTCACCCGCTCAGATCTGAGCGAAGCCGTATATCGGGAGGTCGGCCTCTCCCGGAATGAATCCGCGGACCTTGTGGAGTCCATTCTGCAATACGTCTCCGACGCGCTGGTCGCGGGCGAGACGGTCAAAATCTCGTCCTTCGGGACGTTTTCAGTGCGCGAGAAAGGCGCGCGTATCGGGCGAAATCCCAAAACCGGCGAAGAAGTTCCTATCGAACCTCGCCGCGTGCTGGTGTTCCGTCCATCCCACATCCTCAAAGACAAGATAAATGAGGGTTAATCATGAGGCAGGAAGCAGAAGCGCGGCCCGGCAGTCCGCGTGAAGAGAAACCAGATCGCGCCCAGTCGGAGAAATCCGCAGCGGCGTTCAGAACCATCTCGGAAGTGGCGGAGCTCTTAGACACCCCCGCCCACGTCCTTCGTTTCTGGGAATCAAAATTCAGCCAGATCAAGCCGATGAAGCGCGGCGGCGGGCGGCGGTACTACCGCCCGGAAGACGTCTCGCTCCTCCGCGGCATTCGGGAGCTCCTCTATGTCGACGGGCTGACCATCAAAGGCGTGCAGAAAGTGCTCCGCGAAAAGGGCCTGAAGCACGTCTCCGGTCTCGCCGATCAGGAAGCCCCTGAAACCGGCCCGGCGACGGCGGCTCCGACGGAGGCCACGCAGGTCGACGGCACGCTCGCGAGGCTCGAAGAGCTTCGCAACAAGCTGAGGGCCGGATAGGTCTTGCCACGCTGGCGGCGCGCGCGTAAGCAGCGCGCGAACGGGCTATAGCGCAGCCTGGTAGCGCGTCCGTCTGGGGGACGGAAGGTCGCAGGTTCAAGTCCTGCTAGCCCGACCAATATACGCCGGCGCGGCTCCACCGCGCCGGCGTTTTTCGTAAGGGACGAGACATGAAAAGACGCGGCGTCCTCCCCTCCCAGGCCATCCGCCAGATGATCGCGGACGGCGAAATCGCCCTCGACCGCCCCGCGGCGGAGGGGCAGGTGCAACCCGCCTCTCTCGACCTTCGGCTAGGGACCAAGGCCTACCGCGTCCGCGCCTCCTTCCTCGCAGGCGCCGACCGCGCCGTCGCCGACCGCCTCCCCGACTTCGCCATGCACGAAGTCGACCTCACCCCCGGCGCCGTGCTGGAGAAGGGCTGCGTCTACCTCGTCCCCCTGATGGAGCGCCTCGCGCTCCCCTCCGACGTCGCCGCCGTCGCCAACGCCAAATCCTCCACCGGGCGGCTCGACCTCTTCACCCGGCTCATCACCGACCGGGGAACCGAATTCGACACCATCGAAGCGGGTTATGAAGGTCCTCTCTACGCCGAGATCAGCCCCCGCACCTTCTCCGTCCTCGTCCGCCCCGGCCAGCGCCTCAACCAGATCCGCTTCCGCTGCGGCGACCACGCTTATAACGACGACGAACTCGCCTTCCTCCACCGCTCCCAGACCCTCGTGGACGGGGAGGCCGTGATCGACCAGGGCCTCGCCTTCTCCGTCGACCTGAAAGTGACAGGTTCGGGCCGCGAAGACGCCATCGTCGGTTGGCGCGCCCGCGACAACACCCCGCTGATCGACCTCGACCTGATCGGCCATTACGAGCGGGACGATTTCTGGACCCCCGTCCGCCCGATGACCTCCGGCGGCGTCATTCTGGACCCCGGCGCCTTCTACATTCTGGTGAGCCGGGAGGCCGTCCACGTTCCCCCCGACTGCGCCGCCGAGATGACCCCCTACATGGCCGTCGCGGGGGAGTTCCGCGTCCACTACGCCGGCTTCTTCGACCCCGGCTTCGGCCACGCGGCGGCGGGCGGCGCGGGCGCGCGGGGGGTGCTGGAGGTCCGCTGCCACGAAGCCCCCTTCGCGCTGGAGCACGGCCAGGTGGTGGGCCGCCTCGTCTACGAGCCGATGGCCGAGACCCCCGACATCCTCTACGGCGCGGACCTCAAATCGAACTACCAGGGCCAGAGCCTGAAGCTGGCGAAACAGTTCCGCTAAAATATAGTCCGTACTACGTTAGCGTAAGCGGTAGCAGCGAAAGTTCGTCAATAACTCTTTCAACAGCCGCATCATCTCGCTCATACCTAAATAAAAACCGTTCGCTTTCTTTAAGATGGTACCAAGTTGATCGCTGCCCCCGTGAGTCCTTCTTATCGCTTTCCTCAAGAAAACCATGAGTCATCAGGATGCGACTTAGATCCTCCCAATAGCCGCTTTGCAGCATATGTCGCGCGATTCGATCTTTTTCGTCGTTACTAAACCTTACCCAATGCTGGCGGCTCATTGTCCTCGCCAGCTTGTCTAGTGTAACAACCGCCGGGTGAGGGGGCGCTTCTTCCTTTGTTTGCATTTGAAAACTTGATATCTCCTCGCCGGGCCGTCTTTCGACGCGTCCCTGCGAGTCAAATAAAATGAAGTGTGCTTTTGGCGCCGTTTTCCCCAATTTAGTTGACTCATCTAAGAGAAACTCGTATACATCGCAGCCCGCGTCAAATTTTATCTGGGTCAGGTCGCTACCGCGTGCGTCTAACTTATTACAGCTTACAGATTGCAGCTCTGCCCTTCCTCCAATATCTGCAGCCCAAATATCTAGAAGATTAAGACTCGTAAGTGCCTGAGGAAGATCAGGTTCGCTATCGAATGGAAGTATTGATATCAAAAGCCCACCTATATTTGCAATTGCTATACTTGATGATCTTGATCTTTCAATTTGGCGAAATAATTTTTTCCTCAAGCTAATTCTCAATTCCTGATCTTGGTATCGCACGCAAACATTGAAAACTCGAAATTCATCCATGCTCATTGCACGTCTTTTGATGCTAGTTGGCATATCTGAATAATTGGACAAGTGCTCTTTCAAATGCTCAGCGTAAAAATAAGCGCGCACGATATCGTGATTGAAAGAACGTAACTCCCCGTTAAAGCCCACTGATTCTAGTAGCGCCAAGTTTCCAGCTTTTTGACGAACGGCGTCCAAAAATGCTGGCCGAGTATCAGGCGCGTGTCTTGCAAATGCATCTTGGATAATTAGATCTATAAAGTCGAGCTCAATTACATCAGTTTCATAGTCCGCCATACTGCGAGCTACTTCGGTCAATATTGATTTAAAGATGTTAGAAATGACATCAATTTCCCGGCGCTCGGGCAACTCATTTGTCCATTTTTCCACCTCTCTTAGAATGAAGCTCTCCATCATTATTTCAAGTGGCTCTCCTCCCATATCAACAAATTCAGAAGGTCCGATTTCTGCGAGCTTTCCAAGAAAAAATGGCCGTCGGAGGAAGGATTGTTCAGACAGTCGCTGTCTCAACTCAGTGACTATGTTGCGTTGGCTCTCAGCGGTGGCCTGTCCCCAGTTCCTCCGGCCTGAAAGCCATTGAAGTGCATCATCGACGTCGGGTAGTTCTACCGTCACGAGCTGAAGTGAGAGCGATAACGATTTGATATTGTTTTCAATCCCTTCCAATATTGCTTGCTGATCTAGAAAGGTGTCTCGTCCAGAAATTATCGTTACGCCCTGCCCATCGATTGACCTAAGGTATTCTTCAAGCGCTTTCCATGAGTCCCCGAAGCCACGGCTATCGCTGAGTTCGTCAAAGCCATCGATTGCGACCCAGATTAATCCTCGTCTTACTAGCGTAGGCAGTTCGGATCTTGCAAATCCAGCCTGTAATTCGCTACCTAATGTTCCATCAATTCTGTCCTCCAATGAGGATAACTGCTTTCCACCCGCTTTCACATGAAGTATCAATGGTTTTATCGAAGATTTATTGAGCGTATTTATTGCTCTTTGCCTCGTAATTCGTTCGATAAGATGAGTTTTTCCAGCGCCTGCGAGCCCGTCTAAGGCGACAAGAGTGCTATCTGGCAATTCATAGAAGCGATCAATTGCTTCGGTAGTGGTTATTACTTCGTTACGCTCTTGCCATCGAATCTTGGACTCAACGTAGTCGTCGCGTAATCTCTTGGTCGCAAATACCTGAGCGCTAGCTAGCCGTTCTAGATCAGCGAAGCGCGGCGTCGCCAGAAGCGAGTTGAAAGAGCTCGCACTTGGCGAGGTTTCGGTGAGTCCTCGGATTGATCCATCTTCCAACCTATGCAGTTTCATTTCGCCTCGACGACCTAGCGTCGCTCGCCATTGGAGTCCGTCTCGCGTCACTTCGAAAGGCGCCCACGCATCAGCAAAGGCGCGGAGATCTCGGATTTCTTCTTCGATCGACATAACGCGAACTCCTTAGACGGTTGCGGGAAAAAGGTCTGATGGGAAAATCAGCTCGTGGAATTGCGACGCATGAATGTGCCTTTTTGGCTGATAGTTTATCATAAAAGCCGCCGCACCCAATCCGCGGGCGCCGACTACTCCTGGCAAAATATCGTCATCTCCAGAAACTGTTACAATATAGTCGAACTCCTCTTTGGCTGCTATTAATAGGCAGTCTGCCACAATTGCTGTATCGACCTGCTTTTCTCCATATATCTTACAATTTTTTGTTGATTCTTTTTTGAAATCAACAATGTATTTTTCTGGACAAATCTGCTTATATAAAAAATTGCACCCTCTACACTTACACGACACCTCTCGCCAAGTATCAAGGAAGTGCGGGCCGCTCCCAATACGTTCAGGTCGCCCGGCCAAACTGTCACCTAAAGCTACCGACATACGGGCCGGAGGATAGACGACCCGAGGATCAGAATCCGTGCGGCGGACCTGAGCGCCATAGGTTCGCAAGGCTTGCTCCATCCCATGCAGCCAGTGACTGGGTCGGCTTTTTGTCCGCCATCCAGCATAAATTCTCAGATCGACGTATACTCTCTCGGCGTCGGCAATCGTCGAAGCAGACCATTCCGCGATCCGAGTTTCTACGAAACGGAGAGCGCGCTCAGCTCGTTGTCCCAGCAACGCAGTGCTTGAGGAAGAATTCTGCCTTTGCTCTCCAGGCGAACCTGAATTTATAACCGCGCCCTGCCAGTCGATAAGGGCAATTACCCTTCTTTGTTCAGAGCGCTCCATCTAAATTGATCCCTTCAAATCGCTTGAGTGCCGGAACGCTAGTACACTTCGCGATAAGATCGCTAGATCGAATCTCTAGTTGCACCCGGCAGCTCACTAGAGTGCAGGCTGATCAGAAGAGGCTTCGATAGAAGATTGCGCCAAACGTCCGCCCTCTGCCGCGATTGCCTGACCCTTATCGAGGCCCCTGAGGGCCGCCAGAGCCGCTGCCCCGCCTGCCGGTCCCCCCGCACCCTCCATCACGCCGAGCTGACGACCCTTGGGGTCGCCCATATGGATTGCGACAGTTTCTACGCGGCGGTGGAGAAGCGGGACGATCCGACGCTGGCCGACAAGCCCCTTATCATCGGCGGGGGGCGGCGGGGGGTCGTCTCCACCGCCTGCTACATCGCCCGGATCGCCGGGGTCCGCTCCGCCATGCCGATGTTCAAGGCGCTGAAGCTCTGCCCCGACGCCGTCGTCATCCCCCCGCGGATGGAGGCGTATGTGGAGGTCTCCCGCCAGATCAAGGCCCTGATGCGGGAGGCGACGCCGCTGGTCGAACCCCTTTCCCTCGACGAGGCGTTCCTGGACCTGCGCGGCACCGAGCGCCTCCACGGCGCCCCCCCGGCGGCGGTCATGGCGCGGCTGGTGAACCGGATTGAGGCGGAGATCGGCGTGACCGCCTCCGTCGGCCTCTCCCACAACAAGTTCCTCGCCAAGGTCGCCTCCGACCTCGACAAGCCGCGCGGGTTCTCAGTGATCGGAGAGGCGGAAACGCTCGACTTTCTCGCCACCCAGCCCGTCAGCCTGATCTGGGGCGTCGGCAAGGCGCTGCAGGCCAAGCTGAAGGGCGACGGCCTCAACACCATCGCCGACCTCCGCGCCCGCCCCGCTGACGAGCTAATGGCGCGCTACGGGTCGATGGGCAAACGCCTCAGCGAGCTGGCGGTGGGGGAGGACAACCGCAGCATCTCCGCCGAAAGCGCGATGAAGAGCATCTCCGCCGAGACCACCTTCAACGAAGACATCGGCGACGAGCAGATGCTCGACGCCCACATCTACCGCCTCGCCGTGCGCGTCGCGGACCGCGCCAAGGCGAAGGAGATCGCCGGGCGGACCGTGACCCTGAAGCTCAAAACCCCCGACTTCAAAACCGTCACCCGCCAGCATGCCCTCGACGCCCCCACCCAACTCGCCGACGCGATCTACCGAATCTCAAGGGAGCTCCTCCAGCTCGTCATCGACAAAGCTCCCTTCCGCCTCATCGGCGTCGGCATCGGCGACCTTTCCGCCGCAGACGGATCGGACCACGCGGGCGACCTTTTCGATCCGCAAGCGGGAAAACGGGCCGCAGCGGAGCGCGCAACCGACGCGATCCGCGCCAGATTCGGGCGCGACGCCGTCGTGAAAGGGCGTCAACTCAGCTAGACATGCTGCGCAGCATATAAACGTCCACATGAAATTGGCGGCCGTAACGTCGATTAATCAATGGGTTATGCTGTTTCCGCAGCGTCACATAAGAATTTTTGTGCAACGCAACGTTTGCTTTTGCTGCATTGCACACACATACTCATGTCATCGGTTAACGCCGTAGCCCTTAACCGGGCGTTTCCTCCCTTTGACTTGGGCCGCTTCGGCGGCCCAATTTTTTTGTCTTAACGATTTCAGAGGGTTATTCGGCGGCCAGCGCCTTCGGAAATCCAAGCGCGGCGAGCGACGGGATAACGAGGTCGAGCGCCGTGACGAACGCCTCGTACCCCGGCCCGGGCTCGAGCCGTTTCTGGTCGAGATAGAGGCTTCGGTCGATCTCGATCTGAACGGCGTGCCAGTTCTGCGACGGGCGCCCGTATCGTTGGGTGATGTGCCCCCCGGCGAAGGGGGTGTTGAGCGCGACGGCGAAGCCGGCGGCCTCGAATGCGCTCTGCGCCGCGAGCATAACATCCCGCCGCGCCGCCGTGCCGAAACGATCGCCGAGCACGATCTCCGCCCGACCGCCTTTCACCCGCGGCGCGGCGCGCAGCGCGTCAGACGGCATGGAATGGCAATCGAAGAGCACCGCGACGCCAAAGGTTTCGTGCGCCCGCGTCAACAAAGCCTCCAGCCGTTCATGATACGGCGTGTGGCGGGAAGCGATGCGCGCGCGCGCCTCTTCCAGGCTGATCTTGCCGGATTGGATCTGTTTGCCTTCCGCGACGATGCGCGGAATGACGCCGAGGCCCGCCGCCACGCGCGGATTGAGGCCTGTCGCCCTGACGCCCGTGACGATTGCGGGGTCCAGTTCCTCAGGGCCCCGGTTCAGATCGATGTAGGCGCGCGGAGCGGTCGCTGCGATCAGCGGCGCGCCGAAATCGGGCGCTGCGGCGAAGAGCCGATCGACGAAGGCGTCCTCGGAAGCGCGGAGCGCCAACCGATCCAAAAGGCTCGCCCGCGTCCAGTCCTCCGGATAGAGCCGCCCTGAATGGGGCGACGAGAAAACTGCGGCGGAGGTGAGCGCCTCCGGCTCGCGAAGTTCGTATGCCTCGCTTACGTTCATTGCGGAGAAGATGGTCCGGTCCCGCCGTCTTGGCAATGAAACGCCGCCGAAAAAGCCGTCCGGACCCGCCGGAGCGGTCCAAATTCACCCGCGTCAGATTCAGCGCAAACCGCTATTGACGCCCCCCGGCGCCCTATGTTTTATCCGCCCACCCGGCACGGAGGCTCATGGGCGTATAGCTCAGCGGGAGAGCACTTCGTTGACATCGAAGGGGTCACTGGTTCAATCCCAGTTACGCCCACCATTATCCGCCGAGCCGGGCGCTGGAACATATCTGCGCCGCCTGGCGTGAGGAGAATTGAGATGAAAGTCAGGAACTCGCTTCGCTCGCTGAAGTCGCGCCATCGCGATTGCCGCGTCGTGCGCCGCAAGGGCCGGGTCTATGTGATCAACAAGACCCAGCGCCGGTTCAAAGCCCGCCAGGGCTGATCAGCCGGTCTGCGATGAAAAGGGCCGCCGGGTTCGCCCCGGCGGCCCTTTCATTGTGAGCGCTCTATAAATCCAGCTCGCCCTGTCCGGGCTTCGGCGGCTTCGCCTTGGCGCCGGTCTTGCGGGGCGCCGCGCCGGAGGATCCTGCAACGGCCTCCACCCGCCCGTCCGCGAACTGGATGCTTAGCGCGTCGCCGTCGCTGATCTGGCTGGCGCGCGTCGCGACCTCTTCGCCGCGCCGAACGATCGCGTAACCGCGCTCCAGCACGCCATCGGGGTTCAACCCGGCCAGCAAGCGGCCGATGCGGCTCAAACGCTCCCGCGCATCCGACACCCGCCGTTCGCTGGCGAGATCGAGCCGCGATCCCGCCCCCTCGACCCGCTCGCGCGCATCCGCCAACCGCAACCGCAGCCGGTCCGGCGCGCCCGCCAACCTCCCGGCCCTGTCATGGAGGCGGTCGCGCGCCCTGGCCGAACTGGCCGCCAGGGCGGCGCCGAGGCGGCGTTCGAAATCCGCCGATCTGTCCCGTCTCTTCGCGACATAGCGCGTTATGAGCGCGGGACTGAACGCTCCCGCCGCGCCCTGCGAAAACGCGATCCGCTTGCGGTCGGCGGCCCGCCCAAGCGCGAGCGGCAGACGCTCGGCCGCCACGTCGAGCCTCTGGCGCCGCTCCGCGACGATCTCCTCTGGTTTCGGCAACGCGCGGGCCAGATCGCGGAGGCGGCGGCGACGCTCCTCCATGCCCCGGGTCAGGGCGCGCTGGCTCCGCCCCTCCAGCGCTGCGAGGGTCGCGAGCAATTCGCCCCGCACGGGCGCCGCAATCTCCGCCGCAGCAGTGGGCGTCGGCGCCCTGAGGTCGGCCACATAGTCGATCAGCGTCGTATCGGTCTCATGCCCGACGGCGGAGATCAGGGGGATCGCGCTCTCCGCCGCCGCGCGGGCGACGATCTCTTCGTTGAAGCCCCAGAGGTCCTCCACCGACCCGCCGCCGCGCGCGACGATCAGAACGTCGGGGCGCGGGATCGGCCCGTCTTCGGGCAAAGCGTTGAAGCCCCGGATCGCCTGCGCGACCTCGGGCGCGCAGGCTTTGCCCTGCACCGCCACCGGCCAGACCAGAACCGGCAGCGGAAACCGCTCCGCCAGCCGGTGCAGAATATCCCTGATCACCGCGCCGGAGGGCGATGTGACCACGCCGACCGCGCGCGGAAGATAGGGAATGGGGCGCTTCCGCTCTTTCGCGAAGAGCCCTTCCGCCGCCAGCGCCGCCTTGCGTTTCTCCAGAAGCGCCATCAGCGCGCCGACGCCCGCAGGGGCGAGGCTTTCGATGATGATCTGGTATCGCGACTGACCCGGATACGTGGTCAGGCGACCGGAGGCGACGACCTCCATCCCCTCCTCCGGCTCAACATCCAGCCGAGCCGCGACGCCCTTCCAGATGATGCCGGAGAGAACGGCGCGGTCGTCCTTCAGGTCTAGATAGATATGGCCCGAGCGGGGACGGGAGACGCGGCCGACCTCGCCCCTGACCCGCACATGATCGAAGGCGCCCTCGACGACGCGCTTGACCGCGCCGGAAAGCTCCGAGACCGAAAACTCTGGCGCATTGCCGCCCGTGTCGGGGCCGCCCGCTTCAGGTCCGTCATCTTCCAAAAGATCCATGGCGAAGATGTAGACGGGCGCGCCTCCTCTCGCTAGACCCCAGCGACCGAACCGGAGGGCGCGCGCATGGACATTCTCATTCTCGGCGGCGGCGGACGAGAGCACGCGCTGGCCTGGGCCGTCGCGCAAAGCCCCGATTGCGACCGGTTGATCTGCGCCCCTGGCAATGCGGGTATCGCGGCGCTGGCGGAATGCGTCGACTTGCCCATCGAAGACGGCGCAGCCGTCGCCACCTTCGCGCTATCCGAGGGAATCGACTTCGTGCTGGTCGGCCCGGAGGCGCCCCTCGCCGCCGGCGTCGCCGACGCCCTCCGGGATGCGGGCGTCGCGGTCTTCGGCCCCTCCAAAGAGGCGGCGCGGCTGGAGGCGTCCAAGGGCTTCACCAAGGAAATCTGCGACGCCGCAAGCGCGCCGACCGCCGGTTACGCCCGCTTCAGCGAAGCGGATCCCGCCAAGCGCCATGTCCGCGCCAAAGGCGCGCCGATCGTGATCAAGGCCGACGGCCTCGCCGCCGGTAAGGGCGTCATCATCGCCGAGACCGTCGAGGAGGCGGAGGCCGCCATCGACGACATGCTCGGCGGCGCGTTCGGCGCTGCGGGCGCGGAAGTCGTGATCGAGGAGTTCATGACGGGGGAGGAGGCGTCCCTCTTCGTCATCTGCGACGGCAAGACCGCAATGCCGCTCGCCAGCGCGCAGGACCACAAGCGCGCTTATGACGGCGACAAGGGGCCCAACACGGGCGGCATGGGCGCCTATTCGCCCGCCCCGGTGATGACGGCGGAGGTCGAAGCCCGCGCAATGGCCGAGATCGTCGAGCCGACGCTTGCCGAGATGGCCAGGCGGGGAACGCCTTATACCGGCGTCCTTTACGCCGGCCTGATGATCGAAGACGGCGCGCCGCGCCTGGTCGAATACAATGTCCGCTTCGGCGATCCGGAATGTCAGGTCCTGATGATGCGCCTTGAGGCCGACCTCCTTCCCGTCCTGAAGGCCGCCGCCGACGGCCGCCTGTCGGAGACGTCTCTCACCTGGCGCCCGGAGCCCGCGTTGACCGTGGTCCTCGCCGCCAAGGGCTATCCGGGCGCCTATGAAAAGGGCGAGGAGATCCACGGCCTCCCTGAAGCCGCCGTCGACCCGGATGTGGAGATCTTCCACGCCGGAACCCGCGCTACGGGCGACCGCGTCCTTTCAAATGGCGGCCGGGTCCTCAACGTCACCGCCCGCGGCGCGACGCTTGAGTCGGCCCGCGCCAAAGCCTACGCCGCGATCGACAGGATAGACTGGCCCGGCGGCTTCCACCGCAGAGACATCGGCTGGCGGGCCCTCTAACACTTCATTCTTCCAGAAATACTCCCCGCGCGGAGCGCGGCCATGCCGAAAGGCATGGCCCGGCCCGAGGAGACGGGCGAAGCCCGCCGACGAGATAAAGTCGCCGCGCGAAGCGCGTCCGTCAGGGAGCGTAAGCCGCCAGCGGACACCCCTCGACCGTGATGCGGTGCATCAGCCGCCGGTGTCCGTGGTAGTCGTTGATCGCCTTGTGCATCACCGCCCGGTTGTCCCACATGGTCAGCGTCCCCGGCGCCCAGGTGACGCGGCAGGTGTATTCGGGGCGCGTCGCGATCTCTTCGATTTGACGAAGGAGCGGGCGGCTCTCCGCCCTGGTCCACCCTTCGAAATGGGTGGTGAAATCGGAATTGGCGTAAAGGCATGGCCGCCCCGTGAAGGGATGCGCCAGCACCACGGGATGAACCGCGTCCTGCGTCGCCCGCCCTTCGTTGCCGAGCCGCCCGTCCCTATGCGCCTCATTCCCCGCCTGCGTCGCGCCGAAGGCGTGGCGGCTCGAATGATGCGCCTTCAGCGACCGGAACATCGCCTTCAGCCCATCCGAGCAAGCCTCATAGGCGGCATTCATCGAACAGAAGAGCGTATCGCCCCCGGCGGGCGGCGTCTCCACCGCGTAAAGGATCGAGCCCATGGCCGGAGCGTCGTCATAGGAATGATCCGTGTGCCAGTCGCCGCCGATATTCAGCGTCTGGTCCGCCTCTTTCAGCACGGTCGCGATCTCCGGGTGCGTATCGACCGGTTTGAAGAACCGGTTCACGTTGATCTCGCCCCAACGGCGCGCGAAGGCGATATGGTCGTCGGGCGCGAGATCCTGATCCCGGACCACGATGACGGAGCGGTCGTGAAACACCGCCTCCAGCGCCGCGAACCCGCCAGCGTCGAGCGTCTTGACGTCGATCCCCGTGATCTCCGACCCAAGCGCGGGCGCAATCGGCCTGACCTCCATCGTCACCTCCGCATCAGCGACTTCAGTTCCACCGCGGGATCGGCGACCTCTTCGGGCGCCGGGCTGATCCCGCTTTCGATCAGGCGCTTGCCGACCATGTAGGCGCGCGGATCGTTCATCGCGTCGACCGCCAGGAGCCGCTCGCCCAGATAATACCAGACGGAAAGCGCGCCAGCATCACCGGGCCGCGTCACGACCCGGTCATGCCCTTGATTGAGACCGGCGATCTGCAATTTGACGTCATACTGGTCGGACCAGAACCAGGGCGTCGGCGCGTAATCGACAGTCTCGCCGAGCATGGCGGCGGCGGCGGCCTCCGCCTGATCGATGGCGTTCTGAACGCTCTCCAGTCGGATGCGTCGCCCTTCGTATGGGAAGGACGCGCAGTCGCCCGCCGAAAAGATCGCGGGGTCAGAGGTCGCGCCGGTCGCGTCCACGGCGATCCCGTTGTCGATAGTCAGACCCGCGGCCTCCGCCAGTTCCTGATTAGGCAGGATGCCGACGCCGACCAGAACGAAATCGACGCCGATCGTCTCGCCATTGGTCAGAACCGCATGCTCCACATCCGAGCCGCCGGAGAGCCGCTCCAGTCCCGTGCTCTCCATCAGCTTCACGCCGTGGAACCCGTGCAGATCGCGAAAATAGTCGGAGGTCGCTTTGGAGGCGACGCGCTGCAGAATGCGCTCCGCCATCTCGACGACGGTGACGTCCAGCCCACGCGCCGAGGCGACGGCGGCCGCTTCGAGGCCGATATAGCCGCCCCCGACGATCAGCACCCGGCGCCCTTGCTTGAACTCCGGCGCCATCGCGTCGACATCAGCGAGAGAGCGGACGGGGAACACCTTGCCGAGATCGCCGCCGATGGCGGGCGGCAAGAGCCGCGGGCGCGACCCCGTGGTCAGCGCGAGCTTGTCGTAGGCGATCCGCTCGCCGTCCGTCAGGACGACCTCCCGCGCGTCGCGGTCGATGCGCTCCACCGCCGCGCCGGTCTTCAGGTCGATGTTCTGCTCCGCGTAGAACTCCGGCGGGCGCAGATAAAGCCGCGCCTCCTCCATCTCGCCGAGCAGGTATTTCTTCGAGAGCGGCGGGCGCTGATAGGGCGGCGCGGCCTCCTCCCCGATCAGGGTCAAAGGGCCCTCATGACCGAGCGACCTAAGTTTCGCGGCCATCGCCGCGCCCGCCTGCCCCGCCCCGATGATCACGATGCGATCCGCCATCGCGCGCCTCCTCTCAATCCACTGGAACCATACGCCACAGCCGCGCCGTCCGCGCAATCATGATCGAAGAGGCTCCGCTATCCCTCGCCAAATAGCGGTGCAAAATCAGCATGTTGCCAGTTCGCCAGCAAACTAGAAAACGCCGCCCCCGCCAGCCGCCGACCGGGCAAATGAAAACGGCGCCCCGAAGGGCGCCGTCAAACTTCGTTAAGAGGTTCCGGTCAGCCCGAAAAGGCCCCGAAGGACAGCCCCGCAATCACCGCCCCAAGCAGGGCGAAGCCGATATAGGCGCCGAAGACCCGCAGCTTCACGAGGCTGAAGACCGCCACCGCCGCCGGAATGCTCGTCACGCCGCCGGCGAGGAGAAAGGACATGGCCGCGCCGGGGTTCATCCCCTGCTCGATCAGCCCCGCCGCCAGCGGCGCCGCCGCGTAGCCGTTCAGGTAAGCGGGCGCGCCGAGGATCGCGGCGAGAAGCACGGTCCCCACCCCGTCGCCGCCGAGAAAACCGCCAATCCAGGAGGCCGGGACCCAGCGGATCATCACCGCCTCCAGGAGGTAAGCGAGCATCAGCCATTTGCCGAGGAAGAGACCGTTCTCCACCCAGGCGTCCTTGAATTCCTTCACCCGCGGCGCCTCGCGCCAGAACGCCCAGACCGGCTTTTCGCCGAACGGGTTGGAGGCGCCGCAGCAGGAGGATTGCTTCTTCGCCGCGATCCCATCGGGCCTGAGCGGATCGGCGAAGAGCCGCGTGCCGCCGAGCGCCAGCACCCCAAACCCGCCCAAGAGGCCGAACCCGATCGCCGCCGCCGTCTTGGCCAGCGCGAACTCCAGCCCCAGCGCCCCGGTGGTGATCGCGAACATCGGCGGGTCCATCAGCGGAGAGGCGAGCCAGAACGCCATGACGGCGGAGAGCGGCGCGCCCATCGCCAGAAGCGCCGCGATGAACGGGATCACCTCGCAGGAGCAGAAGGGAGAGAGCCCGCCCGCCAGCGAGGCGAGCACGATCATCCGCGCCGGAGCCCCGGTGAAGGCCTTGGCGACCACCCCCTCCGCCGTCGCCGCGCGCAGGTAGGCGGTGGCGCTGATCGCGAAGATGATGAAGGGCGCGGTGCTCGCGAAGGCGCTGAGCATCTTGCCCGCCACCCCCTCCACATCCGCCGGGGCGAGAATGGCGATGACGAGCAGCGCCAGCGGGATGGCGGCCCAGACCCAATCGATCCTTTTGCGCGCCGACCAGACGCCGGTGAGAGAGGCGGAGATGTCGGTCATAGCGTCGTTTCCTTGGCGGGCGCATTAGCGCAGCATTCGTTGATCAGATATCCGGCGAGCGACTGGATGCGGTCGAAATCGGCGCGGCAGATGATCTTCCGCCCGTCTTTCTCCTGCGTCATCAGCCCCGCCTGGGTCAGGAACCGCAGATGATGCGAAAGGGTCGATCCCGCCGCCCCGGTCGCTTCTTTCAGGTCGCCGACGATCATCCCCTCCGGCCCCGCCCGCACCAGATGGCGGATCACGTCTAGCCGGGCCTCCGATCCGAGGGCGGAGAAGGCGGCGGCGGCTTCCTCTGGGTCCAGCGGCAGGGCCGCGGAGAGACCGGGGGCGAGGTCGGGGCTTTTGAAGATCGAATCGCTCATGTGTTCGATATAACCAGAATCATCGAACAATAAAAGGTTCGATATTTCTGGAATTATCGGATCAGGCGGTTCCCGCCGTCGCCTGATAGAGCGCATCAAGCTCCCGCCAGCGCGCCATCGCCTTCGGTTCGAAGTCCGACGTCGCTGGCGCGTCGACGCCGAAATGACCGTAGCGATCCTCCCCCCGCACCAGCATCGCGGTGTCGCGGTCATGCTTCGTCTGGCGCACATGGGGCGCGAGATACTGGACGTTCAGCCCGATCCGCCGGTCGTCCGATCGGTTCGGCATGGAAGCGTGGAGCGTCCAGCCGTGGTGAAAACTCGCCTGACCGGGACGGAGCGGACACATCACCGCTTCGTCCTCCGGCACGCCGCGCACCGTCTGGCCCTGCAAGAGCGGATTGTTCGGATCTTCAGTCGTCTCGTGCTCCCAGACGCCGCCCTTATGGCTGCCCGGGATCATCCGCATGCAACCGGAGAGCTCCGAAGCGGGCGAAAGCGCGAGCCAGAGCGAGACCTGCGCATCGTCCGACAGGCCCCAGAAAGTCAGGTCCTGATGCCAGCTCACATGGGTCGGCGCCTGCGCCTCCTTGATGATGTATTCGACGTTGAAGAGGAGGATGTCCGGCCCGAGGATCGCCTCCACCACATCCAGCACCTTGGGATGCGTCGCCAGCTCATGGGCGGAGGTGAACACGGTATGCGTCTTCGCCTTGTAATGCATGGAGCCGACCTTCGCTTCGCCGGCCTCCAGCCGCGCGCGATGTTCGGCGGCCTCTTCCGGCGTCAGGATGTCGACGGCGGAGACGTAGCCGTCGCGGGCGTAGGCTCTGGCGTGGGCGGTGGGGTCGAACATGGCGCGGTCTCCTCTCTAGACGAACCAGCCGAACGCCGAACCTGCGTTCCTCGCTGCTTCAGTTGCGACGGAAATGTCGTTGCTGTTCAATCTGGCGGAAATTCTCCGCGAAGAGAGGGGTGCGATCCCATGGCTGACATCGGCGCCGCGTTTCGGGCGCTCCACGCGCCCGGCGATCCGTTCGTCATTCCCAACCCATGGGACATGGGGTCCGCGCGCATGCTCGCCGCGATGGGCTTCAAGGCGCTGGCGACGACCAGCGCGGGCTACGCCTTCGCCCTCGGCCGCCCGGAAGGGACGCTGAGTTTCGAGGAGCAGGTCGACCACGGCGGCGACCTGGCGGGTGCGATCGCCCTCCCCGTCTCCGCCGATCTGGAGAAAGGCGCGGGCGATACGCCGGAGAGCGCGGCGGAGACAGTGCGCCGCGCCGCCGCAGCGGGCCTCGCCGGGTGTTCGCTGGAGGACGCGACCGGCGATCCCGCGGCGCCGATTTACGATTTCGCGCTCGCGGTCGAGAAGGTCGCGGCGGCGGCGGAGGCGGCGCGGGGGCTGGACCGTGACTTCGTCTTCACCGCGCGGGCGGAGAACTTTCTGCATCGCCGCCCCGACCTCGACGACACGCTGAAACGCCTCGAAGCCTTCGCCGCCGTGGGCGCGGACGCGCTTTACGCGCCTGGACTGCCGGATCTTGCGGCGATTGAGGCGGCCTGTGCGCTCGGCAAACCAGTCAACGCGCTCATGGGCGGCTCCGGCGCGATGTTCACGGTCGCGGAGCTGGCGGAGGCCGGGGTCGCCCGCATCTCCGTCGGCTCCGCCTTCGCGCGCCTCGCCTATGGCGCGGTGATCCGAGCGGCGACCGACATTCGCGACAGCGGTGGTTTCGAGACGCTTCGCGCCGGCGCGAGTTTCCGGGAGATCGAAGCGCTTCTCAAACCCTAGGCTCAGGACCCATAAATCACCTCGCCAGTTCCCCGGGTTTCTCCTCTGACAAGGAGCGTTCGCGCAGGAATAGTGGTTCTATTTCAAGCGGATGCGACGCTGATCAGAGGGGAAACCCGGGGAACCCGCACGGGCGGCGATTTCGCTTCGCCTCAACGCCGAGCGCCGCTTGCCCATAGCGCCGCTATGCGCTGCGCGCCGCACGCCGCCGAGACTTCGCGAAATCGCCGCTGGCGAGGTGAATTTATGGGTCCTGAGCCTAGCGCAGCAAGCGCTGCGCAAGGTCCGTGAGACGCTCATCCCTAAGCGCCAGCGAGAGTTTCAGCCGCTCGCCGAAATCGACCCACCGGTCGAAGGGGGCGACCAGACGCCCATCGGCGAGATGCCGCTCCACCAGCGGTCGCCGCCCGATGAGGACGCCCCCGCCATTGGCGGCCTCCTCAACGGCCAGCGCGTAAAGCGAGTGCGCCGGACCGCCGCGAGAAGACCCCGGCCTCGCCCATCGCGCCCAGTCGTCGCGCCACGCGGCGTCCGAAAGCCGCGGCGCGGCGGCGAGGTCCGCCTCAACCGCCATCGTCGCCGCCATGGCTGGCGCGCAGACCGCCGACGCCTCGATCGACGGCCCGTCGATCACCTGCGCGGCGCCGGGCGCGTCTTCGAGGAAAATCGCGACGTCGAACGCCTCGCGGCTGAGGTCGGGCGCGCGCTCAAGCGCGACGATGGAGATCGCCGCGTCCCCATAGGCGGCGCGCAGGGACGGCAATCGCGGCGACAGCCAGAGCTGCGCGATGGCCGGGAGCGCCGCGATGCGGATCTCATCCGGCGCGGCGGCGCGGCGAAGACGCTGCATCGCGGCGCCGAGCCGGTCGAAGGCGGCGGAGAAATCGTCAGCCACCGCATCCGCGAGCGCCGTCGGAGCGACACCCTGCGCGCGGCGGTGGAAGAGCGGCGCGCCGATCGCGGCCTCCAGCGTTTTCACCTGGGCGGCGACGGCGCCCGGCGTCACCGAAAGCTCCTCCGCCGCCGCTGCGAAACCGCCGAGACGATGCGCCGCCTCGAAAGCGCGAAGGGCGTTGAGCGGGGCGGGCTGCGGGCGGGGCGGTGAGAGCATGATTTTCTAGGCCTATTTTTTCTGAGCCTTTTTCGCTGAATTTCTGATTTGCGCCAAGGGGGCGAAACGCGTCAATTCGCGTCGACGCAATCGCAGAACCGAGATCATGACCGCACTCGCCGAACGCCCGTGGACCCCGCCCGCCGCCGAAGCTCGCGTCATTTCCATCGCAGAGACGACCGCCGCCGCGCCCGCGGCGGATATCGCCGACCGCATCGAAGCGCTCGCCGCCGACAACCGGCGCATCCATGAGCGGGACTGCTTCAATCTGAACCCCGCAACCAACGTCCTGAACCCCCGCGCCGAAGCGATCCTTTCGGCGGGCATCGGCTCCCGCCCCTCGCTCGGTTATCCGGGCGATAAATACGAGATGGGGCTTGAGGCGATCGAAGAGATCGAAGTGATCGCAGCCGAACTGGCGGCGGAGGTTTTCGGCGCGCGATATGCGGAGATTCGCGTCGCCTCCGGCGCCATGGCCAACCTTTACGGCTTCATGGCGCTGGCGAAGCCCGGCGACGCGATCATCGCGCCGCCCGCCTCTATCGGCGGGCACGTCACCCATCACGGGCCGGGCTGCGCCGGGCTCTACGGGCTGGCGATCCACGAGGCGCCGGTCGACCCGGACGGCTACACGGTCGATATCGACGCGCTCGCCGCGATGGCGCGGGAAGTTCGCCCGAAGATCATCACCATCGGCGGCTCCCTCAACCTCTTCCCGCACCCCGTCGCCAAGGCGCGGGAGATCGCGGACGAGGTCGGCGCGGCGCTGATGTTCGACGCCGCGCATCAATGCGGGATCATCGCGGGCGGCGCCTGGGCGAACCCGCTGGCGGAGGGCGCGCATCTGATGACGATGAGCACCTACAAGAGCCTCGGCGGCCCTGCGGGCGGGCTGATCGTCACCAGCGACGCCGCTATCGCCGAACGCCTCGACGCCATCGCCTTCCCGGGCCTCACCGCGAATTTCGACGCGGCGAAATCTGCGGCTCTGGCGATCACGCTGGCGGACTGGAAAGCCTGCGGCGGCGCCTACGCCGCGCGGATGATCGAGCTCTCCACGGCGCTGGCGGCGGGGTTGGAGGCGGCGCAGGTTCCCGTTCACCGGACATCGCGCGGGGTCACGGAGAGCCACCAGTTCGCGGTGGAGGCCGCCCGCTATGGCGGCGGGCAATCGGCGTCGAAGCATCTACGCGAAGCCGGGCTTCTCGCCTGCGGCATCGGCCTGCCCATCGCGCCGGTCGAGGGCGACCTGAACGGCCTGCGTCTTGGAACGCCCGAGCTGGCGCGCTGGGGCGTCACGGCGGACAACGTTCCGGCCATCGCCTCTCTCATCGCGCGGGCGCTGGCCTCGGACGAACCGGAGGCGCTGGCGGCGGAGACGGCGGCGCTTCGGGCGCGTTTCAACACGATTTACTTCACGGCGGATAATCCATGACCCTTCAGGCCGATCTCTACTTCTCCTACCGCAGCCCCTATTCCTATTTCGCGGCTCAGCGCTGGCGGGATCTGGTCGCGGAATGGGACCTTTCGATCAATGTGAAGGTCGTCTACCCGATCGCCGTCCGCGACCCCGGCTTCTTCGACCGGGAGAACGCGCTATGGGTGCCGTACTTGCTGCGCGACGTCGTTAGGCTCGCCGAGTTCAGCGGCCTGCCGCTCTCCATGCCGCGCCCCGACCCCATCGTCATGGACATGGCGACGCGCGAGATCGCGGCGGAGCAGCCGATCATCCGCCCGATTTCTTACCTCGGGGTGGAGGCGGAGCGGCGCGGCGCCGGGCTCGCCTTCGCCGCCGAAGTCTCGAAGATGATCTGGGGCGGGACGGAGAACTGGAACGCGCCGGAGATGCTGGAGGGGGCCGCCGGGCGCGCGGGGCTGGACCTCACGGCGATGGAGGCGGCTCTGGACGCGGAGAGTTGCGAGGCGGAGATCGAAGCCAACCAGGAAGCGCTGGAGAAAGCCGGCCATTGGGGCGTGCCGACGCTGGTCTTCGAAGGCGAGCCGTTCTTCGGGCAGGACCGAATCGATATGGCGATCTGGCGGATGGAGCGGAAGGGGTTGAAGCGCCGCTGATTAAGCGACTTCCTCCACCGCCTCCCGGATCGCGGCGGCCAGCGCATCGCAATCGGCCTCGCTGAGCCAGACTGGAAGACGAACGTCGCAGAGCCGCGCAAGAATCGCCTCCGTCTGCGGCAGGTCATGGGTCCCGGCGTAGCGCCAATGACCTGAGCGGGAGGTGAAGCCCACAGGCTCCTCCGACCCGAACCACTTGATCATAACGCCCCGTCGCGCCGCCGCCGCCAGCGCGGCCTCCATCTGCGCTTCGTCCATCCCTTCGAAGGTGAACTGGATGGAGGTCGGCCTGAACCCCTCCTTCGCCGGCTTCTCGGGCAGGCGCAGATGCTGCATCCCCGCCAGCCCAGCCGCCACCCGGTCATAGACGGCGGCCCAGCGCGCCGCGTTCGCCTCCAGCGCGGGGAGCTGCGGACGGAGGAGTGTCGCGACCAGACCGTTCATTCGCATGGACATGTTCGGGGTGTCGTAGCGCCAGCGCTCGAACACCTCCATCAGAGGTCGGGCCGCGTGCTGTTCGTAGAGCATGTAGCTGCCCGACATCAGGATCGCGCGCGCGGCGATGTCTTCGTCGTCGGTGACGATGAACCCGCCCTCGCCCCCGTTCACATGCTTGAAGCTCTGCGCTGAAAAACACCCCGCCGCGCCCCAGCGCCCGGCGAGGCGACCGTCCCAGTCGGAGCCCATCGTGTGCGCGCAATCCTCGATCAGCGTCAGGTCGTGTTCCGCGCAGATCGCGCTCACTGCATTCATGTCGGACATGTGCCCGCGCATGTGGGAGAGGAGGAGGAACCTCGCCCCCGACCCCGCCGCTTTCGCAGTCAGATCGTCCACGTCGATGGTCAGCCGGTCGTTGATCTCCACCAGCACCGGCTCGCCCCCCGCATGAGCGATGGCGCCGGGCACAGGGGCGAGGGTGAAGGCGTTGAGGAGAACTTTGTCACCCGGCTCCACCCCCGCCGCCTTCAGCGCGAGGAAAATCGCGCAGCCGCCGGAATTGACGGCGGCGCAGTACTTCGCGCCCATCATCCCGGCGAACTCGCTCTCCAGCATTGCGGCGGCGGGCTTTCCGCCGCCCGCGACCTCTCCATAGCGGAAAAGGCGGCCGTCCCGCATCACATCCACCGCGGCCGAGATCGCCTCTTCGGAGAGGGCGTCGGGGGCGGCGAGGTCTTTGTCGAACATGGTTTCTGTCATGGGCGGAGAGTGGCGCCCCGCGCGCCGCCTGCAAAGCGCCAATCAGACGCGGAAACGCCGCAACTGGCGCGGGCGCCCGCCTCGCGGCGTCGTGATCGGGGTAAGGCGCGCCGCCGCTTGCGCTTGTCCCGCCCCCCGCCGCCCCCTAGCTTTCCCCGTGGACATAAGGAGCCTCGCCCATGCGCCTCACCCGCCGCGACTTCACGGCCCTCAGCGCCGCCTCCATCGCCGCATCGGCCCTGCCCGGCGCCGCGCGGGCCGAAGGGGAGATGATCCGCTCCCACGGCTCCTCCCTGATCGGGCCGCTGAAGTACCCGCCCGACTTCGCCCATTTCGACTACGTGAACCCGGACGCGCCGAAAGGCGGCGTCGCGCGGCTCGCCACCCAGTCGAACTTCGACAGCTTCAATCCGTTCATCGTGAAGGGCGATAGCCCCTCCGGCATCGGGCTGATCTTCGACCAGCTGATGGCGCGGCCGCAGGACGAAGGCTCCGCCGAATACGGGCTGTTGACGGAGTGGATCGAGCGGCCGAAGGATTTTTCCTCCGCCGCGTTCAAGATCCGCCCCGAAGCGCGCTGGCATGACGGGCGCCCAGTGACGGCGGCGGACGTCGTCTTCACCTTCAACGTGCTGAAGGAGAAGGGTCAGCCTTTCTATCGCTTCTACTACGAAAACGTGGTCGACGCCCGCGACATGGGCGACGGCGTCGTGCGCTTCGATTTCGATCAGGCGAACAACCGCGAATTGCCGCAGATCATGGGCCAGCTCACCGTTCTGCCGAAGCACTGGTGGGAGAGCCGCGCCTTCGACGAATCCAGTCTCGAACCCATGCTCGGCTCCGGCCCCTATCGCATCGGCGCCTTCGAGACCGGGCGCTACATCGAGTATGAGCGGGTGGAGGACTATTGGGCGGCCGATTTGCCGGTGAACCGCGGCCAGCACAATATCGACCGGGTGCGGTATGAAATCTTCCTCGACGCCGACGCCGCGTTCGAGGGGTTCAAGTCCGGCGAGTTCGACTTCCGGGACGAAAACTCCGCTTCGAAATGGGCGCAGGGCTACGATTTCCCCGCCGTCGAGCGCGGCTTCGTCCAGCGCAAGGAGATCCCGACGGAGGGGCCGAAGCGCAGCCAGACCTTCGCCTTCAACCTCCGCCGCCCAAAGTTTCAGGACAGGCGGGTGCGCGAGGCGATCAAGCTCGCCTTCGATTTCGAGCGGACCAACAAGGCGGTCTATTTCGAGCAATACGCCCGCCCGCGCAGCTTCTTTCAGGGCACGCCCGGCCTGATGGCCGAAGGCGTCCCTGAAGGCGCGGAGCTCGCGATGCTGGACGAGCTGCGCGACATGGTCCCGCCGGAAGTGTTCGGCGAGGCATATCAGCCGCCGAAGACCGACGGTTCGGGCCGTAACCGCCGTCAGCTGCGTCAGGCGGGGCGGCTCCTCCAGGAAGCCGGATATGAGATCAAGGACGGCGTTCTGACGACGCCGGAGGGGGAGCCGTTCGAGATCGAATTCCTCTCCGCGCAGGACAGTCAGGCCCGCGTCATCAACCCGTTCATCAAGAACCTCGAACAGCTCGGCTTTCAGGCGACGCTGCGCGTGGTGGACGGACCGCAATACATCCGCCGCGTGGCGCAGGATCCTGATTTCGACTTCGACATGATCATCTGGGGCGTCTCCAACTCCGAAAGCCCCGGCAACGAGCAGCGGGAGTTCTGGGGCTCGGAAGCCGCGACCCGCGTCGGCGCCCGCAATGTCGCGGGCGTTCAGGACCCGGCGGTCGATGCGCTGATCGAGAAGATCATCTTCGCCGCCGACCGGGCGGAGCTGGAAGCGGCGTCCCGCGCGCTCGACCGGGTGCTGACCTTCAATCACTACATGATCATGCAGCTCTACACGCCCTTCGACCGCATCGCGTTCTGGGACAGGTTCGGCCATCCGGACCCCCTCCCCCCGCGAGGCGCGGCCTTCCCGACCGTCTGGTGGTGGGACGAGGAGAAAGCGGCGAAGCTGGAGGCGGCGCAATGATCCGCGCGACGTTCATAGGCGCCGTCGCCTCGGCGGCGATGGCGTGGAGCGCCTTCGCCGAGACCGTCACCGCCCACGGCGTCTCCGCCTTTGGCGCGCTGAAGTACCCAGCGGACTTCACTCAGTTCGACTATGTGAACCCGGAGGCGCCCAAGGGCGGCCTTCTGAAAACTCGCTCCACCTTCGCGGCGAAAACCTTCGACAGCCTCAACCCCTTCATCCTGAAGGGCGAACCGGCGCTGGAGGTCTCCACGCTCGTCTTCGACACGCTCATGGTCCGCGCCGCCGACGAGGCGGACGCGATGTACGGGCTGGTCGCGGAAAGCGTGACCTATCCCGAAGACCGCGCCTGGGCCGAGTTTTCACTGCGCGAGGAAGCGCGGTTCGCCGACAGCTCCCCGGTGACGGCGGAGGACGTGGTCTTCTCCCTCGACATCCTGAAGGCCGAAGGCTCCCCCGCCTTCAAGAACCGCCTCCGCGCCATCGCCTCCGCCGCCGCGACCGGGCCGCTGACGGTGCGCTATGAGTTCACGGAGGGCAGCGCCAAGCGCGACCTGCCGATGCTGGCGGCCTCCATCCCCGTCCTGTCGAAAGCGTATTGGGAAGGGCGGGACTTCGCCGAAAGCTCCCTCGACAAGCCGCTCGGCTCCGGCCCTTACGGGATCGGCGAGGTGAAGCCGGGGACCTCCATCGAATACGTCCTCCGGGAGGATTACTGGGCGCGCGATCTGCCGGTGAACAAGGGGCGCTGGAACTTCGGGACGATCCGCTACGAGTACTTCAAGGACTCGACGGCGGCCTTCGAGGCGTTCAAGGGCGGCGCCTACGAGATGCACGAGGAGTTCTTCTCGAAGCTCTGGGCGACCGGCTACGACTTCCCGGCGGTGAACAACGGTTGGGTGGTACGCGACGTGCTGCCGGACGGACGCCCCTCCGGCACGCAGGGCTATTTCTTCAACCTGCGCCGCCCGATCTTCGAGGACCCGCGCGTGCGCGAAGCCATCGGCATGGTCTTCGACTTCGAATGGTCGAACCGGACGCTGTTCTACGACCTCTACAGCCGCACGAACTCCTTCGTGCAGGGCTCGCCGCTGGCCGCCAAAGGCCCTCCGTCGGAGGAGGAGATCCTGCTGCTGGAGCCGCTCACCGAACACCTGCCAGCCGACATCCTGAGCGCCGAAGCCTTCGTTCCCACCGCGACGGACGGCTCCGGTCGCCTTCGTCGGCAAATTCGCGCTGCCGGGCGCATGTTGGATGAAGCGGGGTGGACCATCGGCGACGACGGCATGCGCCGGAACGCGGCGGGCGAGACGCTGACCATCGAGTTCCTCGACGACAGCCCGGCCTTCGAGAGGATCACGGGGCCTTACATCAAGAACCTCCGCACGCTGGGCGTCGACGCCTCCATGCGCACCGTGGACGCCGCGCAGTATCAGGAGCGGACGAAGAATTACGACTTCGACATCACCATCGCGCGGATGCCGATGGCCCCGACGCCGGGGGTGGAGCTGACCAACCTCTTCTCCACCGCCGCCGCCGAGGCGCCCGGCACGCTCAACCTCTCCGGCGTCGCCAACCCGGCGATCGACGCGCTTCTCGAAGCCATCGTCGCGGCGCAGTCGCCGGAGGAGCACGCCGTGGCGGTCTCCGCCCTCGACCGGGCGCTCAGGTCGCTGCATATCTGGGTGCCGCAATGGTCCAAGGGCACGCACACCATCGCCTACTGGGACAAGTTCGACCGGCCCGAAATCAAACCGCCTTATTCCCGCGCCATCGTCGACACTTGGTGGTTCGACGCGGAGAAAGCGGCGGCGCTCGAGGCGGCGATGGGCGGTTAATCGGGCAGAACGCCCGTCGGCTTTCCGTCCAGACTGACCGCGTTCTTGCGCCGCCAATAGGCGCGCACTCCATCCTCGCCCATCTCGTCGTAGAAGGGCAAAAGCTCCTCCGGCCCGCGATGTCGCAGGACCGGCATCACCGGCACGCCCGTGCCGCAGGAGGTCTGCACGAGGTCGATGGAGAGGTCGAAGATCTGCCGCGACCCGGCCATCGCGGAGAAGTCCTTCGCCGCTTCGTCCCAGCTTTCGTCGAAGGGATGCAGCGCCGTCGCCGCGCCATAGCAGCGCAGGATCAGCGGATCGCCGTCGAAGGCGCAGAACATCAGCGTCATACGCGGGCTCTCGCGAAGATGCGCCGCCGTCTCGTTGCCGCTTCCTGACAGGTTCAGCCAGCGAATGCGCCCCTCGTCGACGACACGCAGCGTGTCCATGCCCTTGGGAGAGAGGTTCACCCGCCCCTCCGGCGCAGCGGTGGCGACGAAAAAGAGCGGCTGGCGTTCGATGAACGCGTGGAGCGTTCCGTTCAGCTTGGCGGCGGTGGGCATCTTCGGTTTCCTCAGGTCTCGGCGCAGTTCGACAGGGTGCATCCTACAGGGGCGCGCGTCAGGATGTGTCAGTAGCGTCGCCGCGCCGTCGCTTTCCCGCGAGATGCCGCGCGCGAAAAGCGGCGGAGTATCACGCGGGAGGCGTGGACAATGCGCGAGATCATCGACCTTGAAGCCTATCCGATCGATCAGCCGGATGCGCCAGCCGCCTTAAGGCTGGTCGAAGACTGTCGCGCGAGACTGGCGGCCGACGGCATGTTCACGCTGGACGGATTCATGCGCCCGGAGGCGGTGGCGGCCGCTCTCGCACCGCTGAAGCCGAAGTTCGAAACCGAGAGCTTTCTCCACCAGCGCAGCCACAACATCTACTTCAAGGACGAAGTGGACGGCCTTTCGCCCGACCACCCGGCGCTCGCGAAGCGGGAAACGACGAACCGGACGCTCTGCGCCGACCAGTTGGGCGACAACCCGCTGATCGCGCTTTACGAAGCGCCCGCATTCGCCGCCTTTCTGGCGGCGGTGATGGAGAAGCCCGCGCTTTTCACGATGGACGACCCGCTCGCACGGGTGAACGTGATGACGTACCGGGCGGGCGAGGCGCTGAACTGGCATTTCGACCGTTCGGAATTCACGACTACGTTGCTGCTGGAGGCCCCGGAAGACGGCGGAGCGTTCGAGTATCGCACTGATCTCAGAACCGACGATGATCCGAACTTCGACGGCGTCGCGAGGCTATTGCGGGGCGAGGACCCGGAAGTGAAGCGGATATCGCTCAACCCGGGCGCATTGAACGTGTTTCGCGGCAAGAACACGCCCCATCGTGTGACGCCGCCCAAAGGCGCCCGAAACCGCACGATTGCGGTCTTTTCCTTCTATGAGACGCCGGGAACGGCGTTCAGCGCCGTTGAAAGACAGGGTTTCTACGGTCGATCCTGACCGGGCGGCGCATCGGCGCCGTCTCGCCCCGGTTGCGTGTTAAGGTGACGGCCATGATCCGCTCGACGCTCTTTCTCTGTCTGATCGCCGTGCTCGCCGCCTGCGCGAAGCCGACGCCCTATCAGCCGCGCGCCGCGAGCGGCGGGTTCGAAGAAAGCCGTTTGGAGACCGACCGATATCGCGTGAGCTTCCGCGGCAATACGGTGACCAGCCGCGATTTGGTGGAGCGCAGCCTGCTTTATCGGGCGGCGGAGCTGACGCTGGCTGAGGGCGGCGACTGGTTCGAGGTCGTCTCCTCAGACACCGATGTGGATCGGGACTATTATACCAGCGGCTTCGTTCATCCGCAGCCATCGCTCTTCCGCCATCGGCGCAAGAGCTTCGGCTTCTATCCGCACTTCCCGCCGACGGTTCACAAACGCGAGCGCTTCGAGGCGGTGGCGGAGATCGTCGTGCGGAAAGGCGAAAAACCCGATGACCGCGCGGAAGCCTATGACGCGCGCGACGTCATCGCTACGATCGGTCCGGCGCTTCCCCGGCCTGAACCGGAGTAAGGGCCGCGCCGCCGCTTCTAAAAGCGGTGACGCGGCCGCCGCCCAGGCCGTGCGCCGAATACGCAACTCACGACGACGACGCCCGACCCCAAACACTCAACTCGCACGGGCGCGCCAGAACGACGGCGAGAGCGTGTGAGCGCTCTCTCGGCTTCAGTTGACGATGCAACTGCCGTGAGAAGAGAAATAACGAAGGGCGGCGGCGTTCTCATTCCGCCGATAGCATCGCCGCTCGCGCAAAGGCGGAGCCGCTCACAACTTCCGGATCGGCGTCCTATACGGAAGCAGCGCACTTGACCGGCGCCGCGCCCGCCCGCACATATCGCGCCAATGGCCGCTTACATCCTCAGACGTCTGATCCTGATCATTCCGACGCTTTTCGGGATCATGCTGATCAATTTCGCGATCATCCAGTTCGCGCCCGGCGGCCCTGTGGAGCAGGTTATCGCGGAGCTGACGCACGCCTCCGGCAGCGCGACGGAGCGGTTCTCCGGCGGCGGCGGCGACGTTGCGGGCGGACAGCAGGCGGCGGGCGACGGGCAGTACAAGGGCGCGCAGGGTCTGGATCCGGAGTTTATTAAAGAGCTGGAGGCGCAGTTCGGCTTCGACAAGCCGCCGGTCGAGCGGTTCCTGACCATGCTCTGGAACTACATCCAGTTCGATTTCGGGGAGAGTTATTTCCGCTCCGTCTCCGTCATCGACCTCGTGCTGGAGAAGATGCCGGTGTCGATCTCGCTCGGCATCTGGACGACGCTGCTGGCCTATCTCGTCTCCATCCCGCTCGGCATTCGCAAGGCGGTGAAGGACGGATCGCGCTTCGACGTCTGGACCTCCGGCGTGATCATCATCGGCTACGCGATCCCCGGCTTCCTCTTCGCGATCATGCTGCTGATTTTCTTCGCGGGCGGGAGTTACTTCCAGTGGTTCCCCTTGCGCGGGCTGGCCTCATCCGGGGCGGAGAACCTGCCCTGGTGGGAACAGGTTATCGACTATTTCCACCACATCGCCCTGCCGGTTCTCGCCATGGCGATTTCGGGCTTCGCGACGCTGACGCTGCTGACCAAGAACTCCTTCCTGGACGAGATCGGCAAGCAATACGTCGTGACCGCCAAGGCGAAGGGGCTGAAGGAGAGCAAGATCCTCTACGGCCACGTCTTCCGCAACGCGATGCTGATCGTGGTGGCGGGGTTCCCGGCGGCCTTCGTATCGATCTTCTTCACCGGATCGCTGCTGATCGAGACGATCTTCTCGCTCGATGGGCTGGGGCTCCTCTCCTATGAGAGCATCATCAAGCGCGATTATCCGGTGGTCTTCGGCACGCTTTACCTCTTCGGTCTGATCGGGCTGATCATGCAGCTCATCACCGATCTGGTTTACGTCCAGATCGATCCGCGCATCGATTTCGAGGGACGCTGAGATGGCCCTCTCCCCCATCAACCAGCGCCGCTGGCGGAACTTCCGCGCGAACAAGCGCGGCTATTGGTCGATGTGGATCTTCCTCGTCCTCTTCATCATCTCGCTCTTCGCGGAGCTGGTGGCGAACGACAAGCCGATCCTGCTCAGCTTCAACGGAGAGCTGCGCTCGCCCCTCCTGACCACCTACACGGAGGAGGATTTCGGCGGGGAGTTCCGGACGGAGGCCGACTACACCGACCCCGTCGTCAAATGCCTGATCCGCACAGGCGGCGCGCTCGACCCCTGTTTCGACGAGGCGGACGGGTTTGGAACCGCCGAACTCGCGGAAGGCGCCGAAGAGGGCTGGGCGATCTGGCCACTGATCCCGTTTTCATACGACACGCCGAATTACGAGGTGGAGACGGCGCCGGCGCCGCCCTCCGCCCAGAACTGGCTCGGCACGGACGACCAGACGCGGGACGTCACCGCGCGCGTGATCTACGGGTTCCGCATCTCGGTCCTGTTCGGCTTCGCGGTCACCATCTTATCCTCCTTCATCGGGGTGATCGCGGGGGCGACGCAGGGGTTCTTCGGGGGCTGGGTGGACCTCTTCTTCCAGCGGATCGTGGAGATCTGGGCGGCGATCCCGACGCTTTACGTGCTGATCATCGTCTCCGCGATCATCACGCCGAATTTCTGGATACTCATGTTTCTGCTGACTTTGTTCAGTTGGACAGCCCTGGTGGGCGTGGTGCGGGCGGAGTTTCTGCGGGCGCGCAACTTCGAATATGTCCGCGCGGCGCGGGCGCTCGGCGTCTCCGACTGGCCGATCATGTTCCGCCACCTCCTGCCGAACGCGATGGTGGCGACGCTGACGATCATGCCCTTTCTCTTGGCGGGGTCGGTGTCGATCCTCGCCTCGCTCGACTTCCTCGGGCTGGGGCTGCCGGCGGAATATCCGTCGCTCGGCGATCTCGCTTTGCAGGGCAAAAACAACCTGCAGGCGCCGTGGCTCGGCATCACCGCCTTCTTCACCTTCGCGATCATGCTGTCGCTTCTGGTGTTCATCTTCGAAGCGGTGCGCGACGCCTTCGATCCGCGGAAGACGTTTCAGTGAGCGTTTTGTCCATCAAGAACTTGACGGTCGGGTTCCGCTCCGAAGGTCAGGTGAAACCGGCCGTCAGGGGCGTGTCGCTCGATATCGCGAAGGGCGAGACCGTCGCGCTGGTCGGCGAGAGCGGTTCGGGCAAGTCGGTCACCGCTCTCGCGACCGTCTCCCTCCTCCCCTCCGCCGCGGTGATCGACGGCTCGTCCAAATACGCGGGCGAGGAGATGGTCGGGGCCAGCGATGAGCGGCTGCGCGCCGTGCGCGGCAACGACGTCAGCTTCATCTTTCAGGAGCCGATGACGTCGCTGAACCCGCTCCACACGATCGAAAAACAGATCAGCGAGAGCCTCGCGCTGCATCAGGGCGTCGAAGGGGCGGAGGCGCGGGGGCGCATCCTCGACCTTCTGAACAAGGTCGGCATCCGCGACCCGGAAGAGCGGCTGACCGCCTACCCCCATGAGCTCTCCGGCGGGCAGCGCCAGCGGGTGATGATCGCGATGGCGCTGGCGAACAAGCCGGACCTCCTGATCGCGGACGAGCCGACGACGGCGCTGGACGTGACCATTCAGGCGCAGATCCTCGACTTGCTGAAGGAGCTGCAGCGGGAGGAAGGGCTCTCCATGCTCTTCATCACCCATGACCTGAACATCGTGCGGCGGATCGCCGACCGGGTTTGCGTCATGAAAGGCGGCGAGATCGTCGAGACCGGGCCGACGAAGGAAGTGTTCGACGCGCCGCAGCACGAATATACGAGGATGCTACTCGGCTCGGAGCCGACGGGCGTTCCCGATCCAGTCCCTGCGGGCGCCGAAGTGATCTCAGAGGCCGACGCGCTCAAGGTCTGGTTCCCGATCAAGCGCGGGCTTTTGCGCAAGACCGTCAGCCATGTGAAGGCGGTGAACGGCGCGGACATTCAGGTGCGCGCGGGCGAGACGCTTGGCGTCGTGGGCGAATCGGGTTCCGGCAAGACGACCATCGCGCTCGCGCTCATGCGGCTGATCCAGTCGGAGGGGCGGATCGCCTTTATGGGGCGCGACGTGCATGAGCTGAAGGGGCGGCCCTTGCGCGGCCTCCGGCGCGAGATGCAGATCGTGTTTCAGGACCCTTACGGCTCTCTCTCCCCCCGCATGTCCTGCTTCGAGATCATCGCCGAGGGGCTGGGCGTTCACGGGCTGCAAGAGGAGGGCAAGACGGCGCGCGAGGCGGTCGCCGACGTCCTCCGCGAGGTCGGTCTGCCCGTCGATGCGATGGACCGCTATCCGCACGAGTTTTCCGGCGGCCAGCGCCAGCGCATCGCGGTGGCGCGGGCGATGATCCTGAAACCGAAGCTGGTGGTTCTGGACGAGCCGACCTCGGCGCTCGACATGACGGTGCAGACGCAGATCATCGACCTGCTGCGCGGGCTGCAGAAGAAATACGGGCTCGCCTACATCTTCATCAGCCATGACCTGAAAGTGGTGCGGGCTGTCAGCCACCGCGTGCTCGTGATGCGGCGCGGCGAGATCGTGGAGCAGGGCGACGCGCGCGACGTGATCGACGCGCCGAGCCATGACTACACGAAGGAGCTGATGGCGGCGGCGTTCGGGCGGTAGGCCCGTCAGCCCCCCTCGACCTGCCGCGCATAATCGTCAGCGTCGAACCAGCCTTTCGACGCCTTCACTTTGCCTGTGTCGTCGAGGTCCCATTCCTCCCATCCGCTCACTCGCAAAGGCGCATTCGTGCCGGCATCGTGCCCGGTGAAGGTCCACCCGAAAAAGGCGTGATCGCCGGCGAGCCGCGCGAAATCGCAGGTCAGCTTCAAATCCGGCACGTCAGCGTAGAAACCCGCCGCCATCTCCGCGACCTTCGCCCGGCCATCCCAAGGATCGCCGCGGTTGATGACGATGCCGCCGTTTTCCGCATAGAAGAAGGCGACCGCCTCCGGCGAACCGGAATTCCACGCGGCGGTGTAGTCCTTCGCGATCGTCTCGAACGCGGCTTCGGTGATAGGCATGTCCTCGGCTCTCCCAGGCAGTTCAATGGCGCACCTTCACCCGGTCCGGGCGAAGCCGCCAGTGACCTTCGACACGTCGCCTCTCGCCACCTCTCCCCGCGCGCATTAGGTTGCCGGAAAATCTACGAGAGGGAGATGGCGATGGACGTAACGGGACTGAGCGCGGTGATCACGGGCGGGGCCTCCGGCCTCGGCGAAGCGACGGCGCGGATGATCGTGGGGCATGGCGGCAAGGTCGCGCTTTTCGACATGAACGCGGAGAAGGGCGAAGCCGTCGCGGCGGAGCTCGGCGGAGTCTTCTGTCAGGTGGACGTGACCGATGCGGAGAGCGTCGCGGCCGGCTTCGAAAAGGCGCGCGCCGCCAACGGACAGGAACGGGTCTGCGTGAACTGCGCCGGGATCGGCGTGGCGCAGAAGACGGTGACCAAGGAGGGCGCGCCGCATGACGCCGCCTTTTTCGCCAAGATCATCGCGGTGAACCTGATCGGCACGTTCAACTGCGCCTCCCAGTCCGCCGCAGGCATGGTGAAGGCGGACCCGATGGGCGCGGACGGCGAGCGGGGGGTGATCGTCAACACCGCCTCCGTCGCCGCGTTCGACGGGCAGATCGGGCAGATCGGCTACGCCTCCTCCAAGGCGGGGGTGGCTGGCATGACCCTGCCGATGGCGCGGGATCTTTCGCGCGACGGGGTGAGGGTGATGGCGATTGCGCCTGGGCTCTTCATGACGCCAATGCTGGCGGGGCTGCCGGAGGACGTGCAGAAGTCTTTGGGCATGCAGGTCCCCTACCCCTCCCGCCTCGGCGATCCGACAGAATACGCGCGGCTGGTGGAAAGCATCATCGCGAACCCGATGCTGAACGGCGAGACGATTCGCCTCGACGGCGCGATCCGGATGGCGCCGAAATGATCCGGCGTCCTCTTTACAAGGGTGGCCCCGAAGTCGGCGTCGTCGGCTACGGAGCGATGTCGTTCACCAATTTCTACGGCGACACCACCGACGAGCAGTCGATGCAGGTGCTCGACGCCTGCGTGGAGCTTGAGATCGACCATATCGACACCTCCAACGTCTACGGCATGGGGCGGTCGGAGACGGTGATCGGAGAGTGGCTGCGCTCGCGCGGCGAGAACCCCTTTTTCATCGCCACCAAGGGCGGCATCCAGCGCGACCCGGCGCGGCGCTTCAACAACGACCGCGATCATCTGACGACTGAGCTGGAAGGGTCGCTGAAGCGGCTCGGGGTGGAGGCGGTGGACCTCTACTACGTCCACCGCAAGGACCCCACGGTCGAGATCGAGGAAACGGCGGAGACGCTGGCCGGGTTCGTGAAGGCCGGCAAGGCGAAGGCGGTCGGGTTCTCCGAGATCGCGCCCTCCACCCTGCGCCGGGCGCAGGCGGTGACGACGATCCATGCGGTGCAGTCGGAGTATTCGCTCCAGACCCGGTCACCGGAGCTTGGGCTGGTCCAGACCTGCGATGAGCTGGGCGCAGCGCTGGTCGCGTTCTCTCCGGTAGGTCGCGGGCTTCTGACGGACGAGCCGCCTACCCGTGCGAAAACGGCGGAGCTGGATTTCCTCAAGAACAATCCGCGCTTCATGGAGCCGAACATCTCCGCCAATGTCGCGATCACCGAGCCGCTGCGCGCGCTCGCGGCGGAGATGGGCGAGGCGACGGCGACGCTCGCCTGCGCGTGGTGCGTCGCCAAGGGGACCTTCCCGATCCCCGGCACGCGCTCGATCGAGCATCTGCGCCACTGCGCGCGGGGTGGTGAGATCGAGCTGAGCGCCGACGACGTCGCGCAGATCGAAGCGGCGCTGCCCGTCGGCTCCATCCACGGCGACCGGTATTCGGAGGCTCAGTGGGGCGGGCCGGAGAAATACTGCTGAGCCGCTGTGGCTTTCCGCCGACACTCGATGGCGATCAATAGAGAGTGCGGGCGCTCTGATTGCGCCCGCGTCTGACGCTGGCTACGTCTGCCTCACCGGGCCCCTGATGGCCCTTCGGAGAGTTTATGCAACCGATTGCGGGAAACCGCTGAGCCCCGACGCATCGGGGCGTCTGGTCTGACCTCCCGCCCGCGCGCGACGCCGGGCGGACGGGTTCGTTCGCATAACTCCCGAGACGACACCAATGAACATCTCGAAACGCGAGCAGCGCGTGCTGCACGCCCTGGCGCAGGGCGGCGCGATCCATTTTGAACGCGGCGACAACGGCAAAATCGCCCGCGTCGCCTGTTTCACGCGCGACGGCCATGTCCTCGCCGATTGCACCCTCGCCATCTTCATCCGCCTGAAGAAATGGCGGCTCGTCAAATCCACCGGCGGCGCGCCCTACCGCATCACCAAACGCGGGACGGAGACCGTTCGCGCGCAACTCGACAACCGATAGGAAACCTGACCAATGACCGTATTTCAGCACCGCGACCTTGCGGCGGAAGACCTCGGCGCGCTCATGGGCGTACTCGACGACACCGGCCTGTTCACGCCATCGCTGCTGGCGTCCATGTCGGCCGGCTTCATCGCCGGAGACGGCGAAGACCTCTGGCTGACGCTGCTTTCCGGCGGCGCGCCGGTTGGCCTCGCCTACGCGGCGCCTGAGGAGATGGCGGACCGCGTGTGGAACCTGCGGGCCATCGCGGTGTCGCCGAAGCTTCACCGGCTCGGCGGCGGGCGGGCGCTGATCGCCGCGTTGGAGGCGCGACTGACGGACCGCGGCGGGCGCCTGTTGATCGTGGAGACCTCCAGCCTGCCCGCCTTCGACGGCGCCCGCGCGTTCTATCCGGCGCTCGGGTACAGGCGGGAAGGCGTCATCCGTGATTTCTGGGAGGAAGAGGACGACAAGGTGACCTTCGCGAAAACGCTTTGACGGCGATCAGCGCGGTGGCGCCTCCCCCAGATCCCACCAGAGGCCCGCCATCATTGCGAGGCCTTCGCGCAGAACCGGCTTCAGCGCGTGCTCGTTCGGCGCGTGCTGGGAGCAACCGGAATAGGAGTGCGGGACCCAGATCGTCGGCATGCCTAGCGTCTCCGCGAATTCCTCGTTCGGCAGGGATCCGCCGAGGTTCGGGAGGAGCGCAGGCGCGGTGCCCGTCGTCCGCTCGACCGAGTCGCAGGCCCAGCGCACCCACGGATCGTGAGGGTCGAGGCGGGTGGCGGTGAAGACGGGGCCGTCGGCCTGCTCGACCTTCATCCGGTCGAAGCCTTCACGGGCGAGATGGCGGCGGAGGGCGGGGAGGATGTCGTCGATCTCCGTCCCCACCACGAAGCGCAGCTGGCAGCGGGCGCGGGCGTAGGGCTGGATCGCGTTGACCGGGGCCGCCGGGTCCCCGCAGTCCAGCGCAAGGACGGCGAAGCTGTTCCAGCCGAGGACTTTCTCCTGCGCGCTGAGCCCCGGCTCGCCCCAATCGGGATCGATGGCGGGACCGCCGGGCGGGGAGGTGATCGGGCAATCGGCGAGCGCTTTGCGCACGGCGGGCGTCAGGCTGTCGGGGCGCCATTCGGGAATGCGGATCGCGCCTTTCGCATCGGTGATCGTCGCCAGCGCCTGGGCGAGGATCAGCGCGGGGTCGGCGAGGAGGCCGCCCCAGTTGCCGGAATGGTGCCCGCCTTCGCGCAAGTCCACGATCAGGTCCATCGAGATGCCGCCCCGCGCGCCGGTGAAGAGCGTCGGGCGATCCGGCGCGAGGCGGGGGCCGTCGGAGGCGATCAGGACGTCGGCGGAGAGCGCCGTTTTCTCCTTCACGAAGAGCTCGTGAAGGCCGGGGGAGCCGGTCTCCTCCCCCATCTCGATCACCGCCTTGAGGTTGAAGCCGAGCCGCCCGCGCGTCTCCAGCACAGCCTTCAGCGCGGTCATGTTGATCAGATGCTGGCCCTTGTTGTCCGCCGTGCCGCGCCCGTAGACGCGGTCGCCGTCCTCCTCCGTCACCCACGGGTCGCGCCCGTCGCGCCAGCGCCCCTCCATCCCCAGCACGGCGTCGCCGTGGCCATAGGTGAGGACTGTGGGGAGGTCGTCGCCCTCATGGCGTTCCGCGATGAGGAAGGGGCCGGCGCCTTCCTTGTCGATCTCGACGATCCGGGTCGTGGCGCCGAGCGCTTCGAACCGTGGAACCATCTCGTCGGTCAGATACCGCATCAGCGCGGGCGCGCCGCGCGGGTGCTGGCTTTCGGTCGGGACAGCGACCAGCGTGGCGAGGTCCTTGAGGAAGCGACCTTCGTCGAATGCGGCTTCGGCGGCGGCGATGGCGGCGGCGCGGGTCATGGGCGTTCCTCTTGCGACTTCAAGCTAAGGCTAACCGGGCGGATAGGCCGTCTCAACACGCGGCGCGCTTGCCCTCCGCGCCCGGCTTGGGTAGGTGCGAGCCGTCAGACAAGTGAGGACGGCATGGACGGGCTGGACGATCTCCGCGCGAAGTATCTCGGCGAAATCAGCGGCGCTTCGGATGAAGCCGCGCTGGAGGCGACACGCGTCGCGGCGCTCGGCAAGAAGGGCGAGGTCAGCCTGAAGATGCGCGAGCTCGGCAAGATGACGCCCGAAGAGCGTCAGACCGCCGGCCCTGCGCTGAACGCCCTGAAGGACGAGCTGAACAGCGCCATCGTCGCCGCCAAATCGGCGCTGGCCGATGCGGCGCTGGCGGAGCGGTTGAAGACAGAGTGGCTGGACGTCTCCCTCTCCCCCCGCCCCCGCGCGCAAGGCACGATCCACCCCGTGAGCCAGGTGACGGAAGAGGTCACGGCGATCTTCGCGGAGCTCGGCTTCGGCGTTGAGGAAGGCCCGCAGATCGAAACCGACTGGCACAATTTCGACGCGCTCAACATCCCCGCCGAGCACCCGACCCGGACGGAGATGGACACGTTCTATATGAAGCGCGAGGAGGGGCGGAACGAGCCGCCCCACGTCCTCCGCACCCACACCTCGCCAGTGCAGATCCGGGGGATGCTGAAGCACGGCGCCCCGGCGCGCTTCATCTGCCCGGGCCGGGTCTATCGCGCCGATTACGACCAGACGCACACGCCGATGTTCCACCAGCTCGAGGGGCTGGCGATCGACAAGGACGTCTCCATGGCGAACCTCAAGTGGTGCCTAGAGGAGTTCTGCCGCGCCTTTTTCGAGGTGGAGGGGGTGGAGTTGCGCTTCCGCGCCTCCCACTTCCCGTTCACCGAACCCTCCGCCGAAGTCGACATCCGCTGCTCCTGGGCCGGCGGTCAGCTGAAGATCGGGGAAGGCGACGACTGGATGGAGATCCTCGGCTCAGGCATGATCCACCCAAAGGTGCTGGAGGCGGGCGGGATCGACCCGGCTGAGTGGCAGGGCTTCGCCTTCGGCATGGGGATCGACCGGCTGGCGATGCTGAAATACGGCATCCCGGACCTGCGCGCCTTCTTCGACAGCGACCTCCGCTGGCTCCGCCATTACGGCTTCGCCGCGCTGGACACGCCGACGGCGCATGGCGGGCTCAGCGCCTGATTTTAGGGGCGTTTGGGGCGTGTCCGCATGCGGACATAGGATTAAGTGGTTGATTTTGTTGAGGACGTGGATCGGCTAACGGTTTGGCAACTGTTCTGTCCGCACGGCGACCCTGCCCCCGTCATCCCCGCGCAAGCGAGGATCTTCAGCAGCAAGCGCTGCGCCCAGACCAATGAGATCCCCGCCTACGCGGGGATGACGATGCGGGCGTCGGTAGGGTGGGTGGCGACCCACCGCCGTTCGGGCATGGCGCGCTCACGCCCACCCTGCGGGGCTTGGTGGGACCTTCGCCCAGCGGCGCCTCCGGTCCGTGCGACCAGCACGGGCCGCGCCCTCCCTCCCCCTTGGGAGGGCGCTTTTGCAACGTTTCAAACTGCGGCGAGGTCGGATGTTCGCGGAACCATAAAGCGTGATACGGTGAGGTTTTGTGCGCCCACCCGAGGGAGGGCGCGGCCCTTAGCGCTTAGTGGAACGCGCTTGACGTCGGCTCCCTTAAGCCGCCAGCTTCACCCCAATCCTCTCCGCCGCCGGTAAATCCGCCGCGATCTTCTCAGCGACCAGCACCGCCGTCGCGGGGCTGAGGGTCCAGCCTAGATGGCCGTGGCCGGTGTTGTAGTAGGCGCCCGGAGCGCGGCCCCGTCCCACCTTCGGGAGCATGGAGGGGGTCATCGGGCGGAGGCCGGCCCAGGGTACGGCGTATTCGGTACGGACCTCGGGAAAGTGGCGCTCGCACCAGCGGATCAGGGGCTCGACCCGGTCGTCGCGGATGTCGCGGTTCTCGCCGTTGAACTCCGCAGTGCCGGCGATGCGGAAGCGGTCCGCGCCGAGGCGGCTGGCGACGATCTTGGCGCGGTCGTCGAGGAGGCTGACCCAGGGGGCGGCTTTACGGCTCGCCTCGTCGGGGAGGTCGACGGTGATGGAGTAGCCTTTGACCGGGTAGATGTTCGCCCGGTCGCCGAGCATGGCGGCGAAGACGGGGCTTTTGACCCCGGCGCAAATTACGACGGCGTCGAAGCGGGCGATGTCGTCGCCGCTCTCCACCACCACGCCTAGACCTTCGCGGCGGAGGGTTTCGACCTCCGCGCGGAAGCGGAAGACGACGCCCATGCGCTCGCAGGCGCGGGCGAGGCCCATGGTGAATTTGTGGATATCGCCGGAGGCGTCGGAGGGCGTGTGGAAGCCGCCGATCACCTTTCCCTGCAACGCCGGTTCGATGGCGTGAAGCTCGTCTACAGAAACCTCGCGCCGGTCGAGGCCGCCCTGCGCCAGCAACCCGTTCACATCGCGGGCATGGGCCAGGTCCTTGGCGTCGGAGTAGAAATGCAGGATGCCGCGATCCTCGTGATCGAAGTCGATCCCCTCCGCCTCCGCCGCTTCGCGGAGCGCGTTGCGGGCGAGGATGGCGAGGCGGACGGTCTCCACCGTGTTCGCTTTCCAGTGCGGGATCTGGCCGAGGAATTCGGCCATCCAGCGGAGCTTCTTCAGTTCGGGTTTGGGGGAGACGAGGAGCGGCGCGTCCCGGCGGAGCATCCATTTCATCCCCTTAAGCACCGTGCCCCACTGGGACCATGTCTCCGCGTTGGAGGCGGAGAGCTGGCCGCCATTGGCGAAGCTCGTCTCCATCGCCGCATAGCGGCGGCGGTCGTAGACGGTCACGTCGAAGCCGCGCTTGGCGAGTTCGTAAGCGGTGGTCACGCCGGTGACGCCGGCGCCGATGACGGCGATATGAGACATGTCGGGTCCTCCCCGGCGCTTGGCGCGCCGTTCAAGGCCCCCTCCGTCCTTTCGCCTGAGAGATTAGGGGCGCCGCGTCCTGCGTTCAGTCCCTTTCCCCTTCGGCGGGCCGCGCGAGACGACCTCTCTCCGGAGTGTTTCGCGGCGCGCCGGTCCGGTGGCCTGAGAGGTTCCGGGGCGGTTGCTCCTTCGGCGGCGGGCCAGCGCCCGCTCTCTCCCGATGCGTCGATCTCTCTTCGCTAGCGTTTACGCTGCGGAAATGCCAATGAGGTTTTGAGAAAGATCCATCACGGAAACTGATGAATATGGCGAAACGCATCTTGATTCTCGAAGGCAACACGCCGGACCGGGCCCTTCGCGCGCAGGAGGCGGTCGGCATCTCCCCCGCCGCCGAATACGCGGCGGCGCTGAAGGCGGAGGCGCCGACGATCGAGACGGTGATCGCGGCGCCCTACTTCGACGATTTCGACGCCGATGCGCACGACCTCTCCGCCTATGACGGGATGGCTGTGACGGGCTCCGGCGTGGAGTGGTCCGGCGCCGACGAGCGCGCACGGCCCTTCTGGGAGATGTACGAGCGCGCCTTCGCCGCCGGAACGCCCGCCTTCGGCTCCTGCTGGGGCGTGCAGACGGCGGCGGTGGCGCTCGGGGGCGACACTCAGGCGGGGCCCAACGGGGTGGAGAAGGCGGTCGCCCGGTCTGTCGAGCCCGTGGGCGATCATCCGATGACCAAGGGGCGGCGATCGGCCTTCGACGTGCTCGCCATGCACCGGGACGACGTGACGCGCCTGCCGGAGGGCGCGGTGGTGACGGCGACGAACGCGCATACGGCGGTGCAGGCCTTCGCCTATGACGTCGGGGATGTGAGCTTCTGGGGCGTGCAGTATCACCCGGAGGTGACGCTGGAGACGGTCGCCTACTGGCTGAACCGCCCCGGCGGCGCCTGGGACAAGGCGGATGCGGGCCGGGCGAAGGCGTTTGCGCGCATCGCGGAGGATCCGGCGGCCAACGCGTCGCTTGCGGTGAAGTTCGGCGTGAACCTCGACCTGCTCGACGGGCCGTATCACCGGACGGAATTGCGCAACTGGCTGCGGGACCGCGTCGGGGCGATATAAGCGTGGCGACGGCCAACGCCGCGGCGACGGTTTCTGGATGTCTGGGTCGGGACGGGGCATGAAGGAAAGCACGGCCCGCGTCGGCGGCCGTTCCTGAATTTTCTGGCGAGACGCCGCGCGGGCGGCTAGGGGTCGGGGATGAACCCGACGCTCCTAGCCTCCCTCATCATATTCATCGGCGCGACGGCCTGGGGCGTTTACTGGGTTCCCGTGCGAACGCTGGAGGAGGCGGGGCTGAGCGGCGGCTGGGCGGTTTTCGCCTTTAACCTGCCCGCCATCGCGATCGCCTTCGTCGCGCCGTTCTTCTTCGCGCGTCCGTCAGGGCCGACCATGCGCCTCATCGCGCTGGCCGGGTTCTTCGCGGGCGCCGGGCTCGCGTGTTACGCGCTGGGGCTGGTGCTCACGACGGTGGTGCGGGCGACGCTTCTCTTCTACCTCACGCCGGTCTGGAGCACTCTGCTCGCCATGGCGTTTCTGAGCGAGCGCCCCGGCCCCGCGCGCTGGGCCGCGCTGGCGTTGGGGTTCACGGGACTTGGTCTGACGCTCGGGGCCTCGCCCGGCGACATCGCGGGGAATTTCGGGCTTGGCGAGCTTCTCGGTCTCATCTCCGGCTTCTCCTGGGCCTGCGCGGCGGTGATGATCCGCCGCATCGGCGAAAGCGGCGAAGGATCGAGCGCCGTCGACGTGCGGCTGGTGCTGCACCAGTTCTTCTGGACGATCCTCATCGCCGGCGGCGCGGCGTTGCTGCTCGGAGACCCGGCGCCGGACGTGACGTCGATCTTCGAGGCGTTCACGCCGATGGTCCTCCTATTCTCGCTGATGATCCTCGCCTCGCTCTACGCGATCTTCTGGGCCATCGGGCGACTGTCGCCGGGCCGGTCCGGCCTCCTCATGATGTCGGAGGTGGTGGTCGCGGTGATTTCCGCCTCGCTCCTCCTTCCCGAAGAGGCGATGAACGCGCGCGAATGGGTCGGCGCCGCGTTGATCGTCAGCGCTGGGGTGGTGGAGGTTTTCGGCGGCGCACCCGCTACCGAGGCGGCTTGATGTCGTCGCCTTCCCGCATTTCGATGACCATCGGCCCGTCGCCCGCGCTCGCCTCCCCGATGGCGGCGACGGCGGCGGCGATGGAGGGGGCGCGGGCGTAGCGGGCGCCGAAACCCTTCGCCAAGGCTTCGAAGTCGATAGGGGAGAGGTCCACGCCCTCGGGCGCGATCTGGCCGTCCCGCATCCAGTGGCGGATCTCGCCGTAGCCGTCGTTGTTCCAGATGAGGAGAGCGACGGGCGTTCGCGCCTCCGCCGCCGCGGCGAGTTCCTGAATGGTGTAGAGCGCGCCGCCGTCGCCTGCGAGCGCGACGACCGGCGCCTCGGGTTTCGCCAGCTTGGCGCCGAGGGCGGCGGGGAGCGCGTAGCCGAGGGTGCCGAAGCCGGTGATCGTCCACCACTGGCGGGGGCCCGGCGGCGCGGCGGCGACGACGGCGGCGTAGGTCGGCTCCGCGCTGTCGCCGACGAGGAGGGCGTCCGGATGCGCCGCCCAGATCGCTTCAATGAGCGGGAGGTGGCGCGAGATGCGGGTCTCCAGCACCGCCGGGTCTTCGGCGCTGGCGCGGCAGGCGGCGAGATCGCGCGGGGCGGCGGGGACGCGGTCGATCAGCGGAAGGAGCGCAGAGGCGAAGAGCGCGGCGTTTGAACGGATCGGATCGGCGGGGCTTGCGCCGCGATGGAGTTGCAGCGGATCGACGTCGACGCGGATCAGGCGTCCGTCGAACTCCACCGGGTCCTCGCCGCCCCATGACCAGTCGGTCGGGCCGAACTCGGCGCCGATGGCGAGGACGACATCAGCCTCCTTAGCCAGCGCGCGCTGCGCCGGGGCGAAGAGCATGCCGCCCGCGTCCAGCGGGTGTCCCGCGGGGATCAGGCCGCGGGCGTTGGAGGTGGAGAGAACCGGCGCGCCCAGCGCCTCCGCCAGCTTTACGGCGTCGGAGCCGAGCGCTTTGGCTCCACCGCCGAGGATCAGGAGCGGGCGTTGGGCGGCGTTGAGAGCGGCGGCGGCCTGTTCCACTTCGGTCCGCGCGGGCGCGACGGGTTCGGCGCGTGGGCGCGGCGGAGGCGGGTCGCCCACTTCGGCTGATAGGCGGTCCTTGGGAATCTGGATATGGACGGGGCGCGGACGTCCCGTAGCGAAGAGGTCGAGCGCGTCGTCCAGCGCCTCCGCAAGCCCCGCCGCTTCGCGGACGGAGCGGGACCAGGCGGCGACGCCCTCAATCATCGCCTGCTGGTCCTTCAACTCATGCAGGTGGCCGAGCCCGCGCGCGAGATCGCCCTCGTCATTGTCCGAAGAGATCACGATCATCGGAACGCTGTCGCCGTAAGCCTGCCCCATCGCCGTCGCGATATTGGTCATGCCCGGCCCGGTGATGATGAAACAGGCCGCGACCCGCCCGGTCGCCCGCCAGTAGCCGTCGGCGGCGAACCCCGCGCCCTGTTCATGGCGGGGCGTGACGTGGCGGAGGCCGGAGCCGGGAAGGCCGCGATACATCTCCACCGTGTGGACGCCTGGGATGCCGAAGACGGTGTCGACGCCGCGTTCGACGAGCATACGGGGGATCAGGGTTCCAAGGGCGGGCATCGGCGGTCTCCTCTCGCTTCGCGCAAGAGCCGCGATGCGAGCGGAAATTGCAAGATCGGGCGGGGCCCTCGATCAGCCGATCACGGGCTTCTCGAAATAGACCCGTTCGAACCCGTTCTCCGTCCGCCGGTCCGTCTCCCGCCAGCCGAGGCGGGCGTAGAGGGAGAGATTCTCCCGCATCTTCGCGTTGGTGTAGAGGTTGAGCATCCCGCAGCCGCGCCGCTGCGCCTCCGCCTCCGCGAACTCCAGTAGGCGGCGGCCGTAGCCGCGCCCGTGCGCCTCCGGGTCCACGGCGACGTTCTCGATATGGAGGCCGTTCGGCGTTTCCCGCATCACGATGAAGCCTGAAATGTCGGCGACATCAGAGAGGGTCCAGACCTCCCCCGCCGCGATCAGGACGGGAAAATCCGCGAGCATGGGCGCAGGTTTGCGTCCGATGCGGCGGATATAGGGGCGGTAGGCCTGCTGCGCGATGCGGCGCAGGAAAGGCGCGTCCTCCGGTCTGGCCCTCTGGATCTCCATGATAGCCAAACTGGCGCCCGTTCATGCACATGGCCAGTCGAAATCGCGGGCTGTCGTCGATTTCGCGACATGGTATCCACGGGTCCGAGCAACGGGAGCCGCCGTGAACAAGCCGATCGAAATTCCCCCAGACGCCACCCCGATGATGGCGCAGTATCTGGAGATCAAAAGGCGCTATCCGGACGCGCTGCTGTTCTACCGGATGGGCGATTTCTATGAATTGTTCTTCGACGACGCCGTGCAGGCCGCCGCGGCGCTCGACATCGCGCTCACGAAGCGGGGCAAGCACGCGGGCGAGGACATCGCCATGTGCGGCGTGCCGGTGCATGCCGCCGAGGGCTATCTTCTCACGCTGATCCGAAAGGGCTTCCGCGTCGCCGTCTGCGAACAGCTGGAGGACCCGGCGGAGGCGAAGAAGCGCGGCTACAAGGCGGTGGTGAAGCGGGACGTCGTCCGCCTCGTCACCCCCGGCACGCTGACCGAGGACGCTTTGCTCGACGCGCGGGCGGCCAACTTTCTGGCGGCCTGGGCGGAGATCCGGGGCGAAGGCGCGCTCGCCTGGACCGACCTTTCAACCGGGGAGATGCGGGTCGCCCCCGCCCCGCGCGTCGCGCTCGGGCCGATGCTGGCGCGGGTGGCCCCGCGCGAGGTTCTGGTGAGCCAGGCGGGGGCGGACGATCCGTCGCTCCGCGATCTGATCGCGGATGTGGGTGCGACGTCGACGCCGCTCGGGGCGGCCAGCTTCGACAGCGCGTCAGCGGAGACGCGGCTGAAGGCGCTCTATCGGGTGCAGTCGCTGGACGGGTTCGGGACCTTCGCGCGGCCCGAGGTCTCCGCCCTAGGCGCCATCGCCGACTATATCGAGATCACGCAGAAGGGCGCCCTCCCCCTCCTCCGCCCGCCGGTGCGCGAAGAGCTTTCGGGCCGGATGCGGATCGACGCCGCCACGCGGCGGAACCTCGAACTGACCCGCTCCCTTTCCGGCGGGCGCGACGGCTCGCTCCTCGCCGCGATCGACAGGACGGCGACGGGCGCGGGCGCGCGGCTTCTGGGCGCGCGGCTCTCCTCCCCCTCCACCGATCCCGGCGAGATCGCCGACCGGCTGGACGGGATCGGCATGTTCGCCGACAGCGCCCTTCGCGACGAGGTGCGCGCCGCGCTCTCCCGCGCCCCGGATATGGAGCGGGCGCTGAACCGCATAGCGCTGGACCGGGGCGGCCCGCGCGACATCGCCGCGATCCGCGCGGGGCTGGCGCAGGCGGGAGCGCTGGCGTCGCACCTCGGAGACGCCGACCCGCCCCGCCTGATCGCGGCGGCGGCGAAAGCGCTGACCGGGCATGAAACGCTGGAGAGCCTGCTGACCGCGGCGCTGGTGGAGGAGCCGCCGCTGCTCGCCCGCGACGGCGGCTTCGTGAACGCGGATTACGACGAGCCTCTGGAGGAAGCGCGAAAGCTCCGCGACGAGGGACGCTCCGTCATCCTCGGCATGCAGGCGGAATATCAGCAGCTAACGGGCGTCTCCTCGCTCAAGGTGAAGCACAACAACGTCCTCGGCTATTTCATCGAAACCCCGGCGAGCCATGCCGACAAGATGATGAACCCGCCGCTGAACGAGACCTTCATCCACCGCCAGACCCTCGCCAATCAGGTGCGTTTCACGACCCAGCCGCTCTCCAAGATGCAGACGAAAATGCTGGAGGCCGGGGGCCGCGCGCTGGAGATCGAAACCCGCATCTTCGGCGAATTGCGCGACGCGGTGATCGCGGAGGCGGACCGCATCGCCGAGGCCGCTCGCGCGCTGGCGGAGGTCGACCTCGCCGCCTCCCTCGCGCTCCTCGCCGCAGAGGAGGGTTGGACCCGCCCGGTGGTCGAGACCGGCCGCGCCTTCGTCATCGAAGGCGGGCGCCATCCGGTGGTGGAGCAGGCGCTCCGCCGCTCCGGCGAGGGCGATTTCGTCGCCAATGACGCCGACCTCTCCGATGCGGAGGCGAAGCGCCTGTGGCTCCTGACCGGCCCGAACATGGCGGGTAAGTCGACCTTCCTCCGCCAGAACGCGCTGATCGCATTGCTGGCGCAGATGGGCTCCTATGTCCCCGCGACGGCGGCGCGGATCGGGGTGGTGGATCAGCTTTTCTCCCGCGTGGGCGCCGCGGACGATCTGGCGCGCGGGCGCTCCACCTTCATGGTGGAGATGGTCGAGACCGCCGCGATCCTCAATCAGGCGGGGCCTGGCGCGCTGGTCATTCTCGACGAGATCGGGCGCGGCACGGCGACCTATGACGGCCTCTCGATCGCATGGGCGACGCTGGAGCATCTTCATGACGTGAACGGCTGCCGGGGCCTTTTCGCGACGCACTATCACGAGCTGACGGTCCTTTCCGGCAAGCTCGACAACCTCGCCAACGCGACGATGGCGGTCAGGGAGTGGGAAGGTGAGGCCGTCTTCCTCCATGAGGTGCGCCCCGGCGCAGCGGACCGCTCCTACGGCGTGCAGGTCGCGCGTCTCGCCGGATTGCCCGACGCCGTCGTGGGGCGGGCGAAGGATGTGCTGGAGGCGCTGGAGGCCGGAGAGCGGGAGGGCGGCGCGAAGGCTGAAAAGCTGATCGACGACCTGCCTCTGTTCTCAGTCACGCCCCCGCCGCCTGCGCCGGTCGCGGCGAAAGGACCTTCGGAGGTCGAAACCGCCCTCGATGAGCTCAACCCCGACGAGATGACGCCGCGCGACGCGCTGGATGCGCTCTACCGCCTGAAGGCGCTTCAGTCGGACTGAGCGGGACGCGTTCGCGGCCCTGGCGAGAAACGCGGCGCAGGTTGCGAGCCCTGCCGAACCACGGTGATCGGACGCGGCGGCGGCGTCGGCGTGAGCGCCGCCTGAGCCTCCGCCGCGCCCGCTTCAATGGCGGAGCGCAGAGCCTCAACCTCCAGAAGGTTCGCAGCCGTCTGGATCGCGATGAACTCCGCATCCTCCGGCGTGAAGGCCGTCCAGGGATCGCCCCCCGTAACCGCGCCAGTCACCCGCCGCGCGGCGTAGGCGGCGCCGACGGGGCGCCCCCGCTCCGTCCTCAGCGACCAGTCGACGATGACATGCCCGTCGATGGTCAGCGTCTCCACCGCCAGCGTCGGGCGGATCAGGAAGACCACGGGCGCGGACATCGCCCGCTCCACGGGTTCATGGCCCGAAAACCGGCGGACGAGCGCGGCGGCGAGAAGGTTGGAGACGTAGACCGGCGCGTCATCCGCAGGCTCCACCACCAGCGAAACGCCGCGGGCGATGGTCGTCGCCTGCAGGTCGTAATCGGCCCGGCGCAGGAAGGGCTGGGAGAGCGGCGAGCGGCGCACCGAGAGCTCGCCCGTATCCGAGACGATGACGTTCTGCGTCGGCTCCGGCGGGGCCGTGGGCGGCGCTTCCGGCGCTGGCGCGAAGGTGGGCGCGCAGCCCGCCAGCGCGACCACTGCAGTAATGAGCGCCGGTCGCCTCACCTCTGCGGCAGCTCCAGCGAGAGGGCGGAGAGCGGCTCCGACCCGGTCTCCGTCACCAGCGAGGTGCGGCCGAGGGTCATGGCGGCGCCGGTATCGCTGTCCATCAGGATCATGTGAAGGAAGAAGACCATGCCCGGCGCCATCTCCTGCTCCGCCCCTTCGTAGAACATGAAGCGGTCCATCCAGCAGGGATTGTAACGGGCGCCGAGAGAATAGCCGCAGGCGTTTAGCCGCGCATGGCCGAGACCCGCCTTGTCGAGCGTGACCGCGTGTGCGTCGAAAACCTCCCCCATCGCGCGGCCCGGCTTAAGCGCTTCTTCGCAGGCCAGCAGCGCGTCATGGGCGGCGGCGTGCATGGAGATATGCTCGGGACGCGGCCCGCCGACCGTCACGGTCCGCATCAGGGCCGCATGGTAGCGCCGCCATGCGCCCGCCCATTCGAGGGTGATCTGGTCCTGAGCGTCCATCTTCCGTCGGCCTGAAAAGTAACGGCAGAGGAGCGCGCCTTCGCCGGAGCCGATGATGAACTCGTTTCCCGCGTAGTCGCCGCCGAGGCGGAAGACCTCCCCCTGCAGCGCCTCCAACACCGCGCCCTCGTCGGCGCCGGGACCGATGAGGTCCAGCGCCTTCAGATAGGCGGCGTCGCCGATCTCCCCGGCCGTCCGATGCATCGCAACCTCGGCCGGGGATTTGTACAGGCGGAGGAGGTGGAGAACGTCCGACGCTTCAACGAGCTGATCGCCGAACCGGGCCTGCATCGCCATGCCCCATTTGGCGGTGAGGCCCTGGGTGTCCGTCTCGATCCCGAGCCGTTTCCCCGCAAGACCGCGCGCCGCCAAGAGATCGGCCAGATCGGCGGTGGGGTCGGCCCCCGCCTGATCCTTCCAGATACGGATTTCGTCGTCGGCCAGCGTGGAGGTCAGCCGCGCCTGCCTTAGATCGGCGGAGCGGGTCAGGAGGAACTCGCCCTCTTGATCGATAACAAGGCACTGAAAGAAGCAGAAGCCGAACGTGTCGTAACCGGTCGCCCAATACTGGCTCTCCGGCGCGAAGAGCAGCATCGCGTCCAGCCCGCGCTCCGCCATCGCAGCGCGAACCTTCGCGCGGCGCTCTTCAAATTCTTCCGGCGTAAAGTGCGGCATCGTCCTCTCCTCCCTCTGTCTCGCGGCGGAGTGTTAGCGGCGAGACGCCGCGGCGCAAGGCGCAGCGGCGCGACGCATGCGGCGATCCAGTTTCACGCTTCTTCAAATACTCAAACGCGCCGCCAGCCGCCTGGCGCCGCACTTGAGTAAGGGCGCCAGCGGCGAGACGCGCCGCGAAGCGGCGACGAGCCGCCACCGCGCGGCGAAGGCCGCGCAAAGCAAAAGGGCGGCCCGCCGGACCGCCCTTTCCCATTCCGTCGGGGAGCGCCTTATTCGGCGGCCGCGCCCGCGTCCTTCTTCGGACGATAGTTGGTCTTCTCCGCGATGCGGGCGGACTTACCGCGACGCTCGCGCAGGTAGTAGAGCTTCGCGCGGCGCACGCGGCCGCGGCGGACGACGGTGATCGCGTCGATCTGCGGGCTGTGCAGCGGGAAGACGCGCTCGACGCCTTCGCCGAAGCTGATCTTGCGCACGGTGAACGAGGCGCCGAGGGTCGAGCCGCCCTTGCGGCCGATGCAGACGCCTTCGTAGTTCTGCACGCGGGTGCGCGTGCCTTCCGTGACCTTCACGCCGACGCGGATCGTGTCGCCGGGCGCGAAATCGGGGATGTCCTTGCCGAGTTCGGCGATGTGCTCAGCTTCGAGCTGTTCCAGGAGGTTCATGACCTCATTCCTTCTCTGACCCGCCTTTCGCGGCGGTGGTTTGCGCGTCCGAGAGCTCTTGGTCTTCAGCCGGGTCCGCAGAGCTGGTCGCTTTCGCCAGATGCGCCCGCCAGAGATCGGGACGTCGTTCCTTCGTCAGCCTTTCGCTCTGGGCGGACCGCCATTCGGCGATGCGGGCGTGATGGCCGGAGAGAAGAACGTCCGGTATCGCGCGCCCCTCCCAAAGCTGGGGCTTGGTGTAGTGCGGCGCCTCAAGGAGGCCATCCGCAAAACTTTCCTCTTCCACGCTTTCGGCGTTTCCGAGGACGCGGGGTATAAGCCGAACCGTCGCGTCAATCAACGCCATTGCGGCGATTTCTCCGCCCGTCATGACGAAGTCGCCGAGGGAGACTTCCTCGACCCCGCGCGCCTCCAGAACGCGCTCGTCCACGCCTTCGAACCGGCCGCAGAGCATGGTTACGCCTTCGCACGCGGCGAAGCGGCGCGCCATCGCCTGATCGAAGGGTTTTCCGCGGGGGGAAAGGTAGATCAGCGGCCAGCGCGCCCGGTCTTTCGGCGCGCCGCGCATGGCGTCGTCGATGGCGGCGGCGATCACGTCGGGCTTCATCACCATGCCCGCGCCACCGCCCGCCGGCGTGTCGTCGACGGAACGGTGCTTATCCGCGGCGTAGCGACGGATGTCGGTCGCTTGCAGGTTCCAGAGGCCCCTCTTCAACGCCTGACCCAGCAGGCTCTCACCGAGGGGACCGGGGAATATGTCGGGGAAGAGGGTTAGGATGCGCGCCGTCCATGCTCCCGCAATTTCCTCCTCCCCCATGAGAGAGCGCGGTTGCAGCGTCTGGCGGACCGCGACGCGGCCATGGGATTTCGGCTTGTCGGACACTTCAGGCCCCGGCGAGAGCGGCGCGCGCTTCGGACGCCCGCGCGGCGATCCAGTCGATGTCGTCGCCGCCGATCAGCAGGTATTCGACGCCGCCTTCCGCCCAACTGGCCGCAGCCATGCCCTGCAACTCGCTCACTTCGACGGCGCTGTCCTCGCCGCCGGTTCGGGTCAGGCAAAGCGCGATGGGCGCGCCGCCGTCCGCGCGATAGACGATCTGCGCCAGCGGACGGTCGGCGAAGCCGAGGATCTGCGCGCGGCGCAGCTCCATGCCGGGAATCGCGTCCAGACCCTCTTTCGGAAGATCGGCTCCGATCATCGCCGCCGCGCGGGAAAGCTGCGCGACAAGCTCCTCCTCGGTCGCGTCGATCCCGGCGAGCGTGTCGCCGGTGTAGAGCGCCTGATAATGGGCGACCTCGACCCGCCAGTCCTGGGCGCCCGACTGGGTGAAGACGCCGCCTCCCCAACCTATGGCGAGACCGACCAGAGCCGCAGCCGCCAGTCCGATCCAGCGTCGAGGCGGCCTTGCGGCGACCTGCGGCGATGCGGTGAGCGGGGCGCCGATCGCATTGATCCGCGCGTCGTCGGGCAAATGCGCCATCGCCTCGCGCACCTCGCGGGAAAGACCGTCCATCGCCATCAGGCGGCGCTCCAACGACGGATCGGCGAGCATCATCGCCTCGATGCGCTCGGCCGCCGCAGCGTCGAGACGTCCTTCGAGAAACTCTTTCAGCTCCGTATCGGAAACGCTCATCCGCGCTCCCCTTTTCTCGCCTGATCGCCGTCGCGAAACGCCTTCAGCGCCTTTCGCGCCGCGAATAGTCGGCTCATCACCGTTCCGATGGGCACGTCCAGCACCTTCGCCGCCTCGCTATAGGTCAGCTCCTGCACATAGACCAGTTCGACGACGCCGCGCTGCGCCTCGGGCAGGCCCATTACCTGCGTAAACACTTCAGAGGCGAAAATATTCGTCTCCGCATCCGGTTTTCCGTCCGCGAGCGCCAGCGCCTCGGACGAATCGAGGCCGCCCGCCTTGCGCACCTGCCGCGAGCGGACCTCGTTCAGCCAGATGGAGCGGCAGATCGTCATCAGCCAGCCCTGCAGGCGGCCGTCGTCGCGATACTGATCCGCTTTCTCGATCGCCCGGAGCGCGGTCGCCTGCGTCAGGTCGTCGGCGGTGGAGGGGCTGGCGGATAGCGAGAGGGCGAAGCGCCAGACGGCTTTCAGGTGAGGCTTGATCGCCTCCCCCATCACCTCGCCCGTCACTGTCCCGTGAGAACTTGAAACGCCCACCGAATAATCTCCGCCGCCGCCGTGTTCACCCCTCGCAGGGCGCGAACGAGGCCCTGCTTAACGCAAGATAAGGGAGGATGAACATGATCCGTAATCTCGTTAGCGCAGGCGTGATCGCGCTTGTAGGGATCGCAGGCGCCGCCAACGCCGAGACGTGGACGCTGGATGGGGATGCGTCGCGCGTTTCCTTCGGCTCGATCAAGAAGGACAAGGTGGGGGAGGCGCATGGCTTCTCCGGCCTCTCCGGAACCGTCTCCGATGACGGCGCCGTTCAGGTGACGATCGACCTGAACTCGGTCGAGACGAATATCGACATCCGCAACGAGCGGATGATCGAACATGTGTTCAAGGGCGCCGGCGAAGCCGCCATCGCAGCTCAGGTCGATATGGATGAACTGAACGGCCTCGCCGTCGGCGCCTCCACGCTGGTCGATGTGGAGGGGGTTCTCTCCTTCCTCGGGACAGATATCGAGATCGAGACGGAGATGTTCGCCATGCGGGTGGCGGAGAACCGGGTGCTGGTCACGACCAACGATCTGATTTTCCTGTCGACCGAAGAGGCCGGGATCACGGCGGGGATCGACAAGCTGATGGAGCTGGCCAAGTTGCCGGGGATCACCCGCACGGCGCCGGTCACGCTGCGCTTCGTCTTCACGTCGGACGTCAAGAAAGCGGAGGCGGCCCCGGCGGCCGCCCCCGCCACTCAGGTCGCCGCCGTCACAGGCGACGTGAAGGCCGGGAAAAAAGCATTCCGAAAGTGCAAAGCCTGCCACACGGTAAAGGCGGGTAAGCACAAGACGGGGCCAAGCCTTCACGGGATCATCGGTCAGCCCGCCGCCGCCGTGGAAGGGTTCGACAAATACTCCAAAGCGCTGACGAGCGCGGAGATCGTCTGGACGGAAGAGGCGCTGCGCGCGTTCCTCGCCGACCCGAAGGGCGCAGTGAAGGGGACGTCGATGTCGTTTCGCGGGGTGAAGAAGGCCGAGGATATCGACGATCTGCTGGCCTATATCGCCAGCGAGAGCTGAGATTACCCGGTCCCCGTCTCTTCCTCGGCCACATCTTCGGGCGGGTCGATGACGACCCGTTTGGCCCCGAGGTCCACGGTGGGAACCGCCTCGCGGGTGAACGGGACCAAGAGCGGCTTGCCGGTGGCGGCGAGGCGGATTTCGAGGAAGTCGCCGGCGCCGTATTCGTCCACATGGCGGACGACGCCGACTTCAGCGCCGCCGGTATCGACGACGTTTAGACCGATCAGGTCCGAGTAGTAGAACTCGTCATCGGGAAGCGCGGGCAGGCGATCGCGAGGCGCGAAGAGCTTCGCGCCCTTCATCGCCTCCACGTCTTCGCGCGTGTTCAGACCGCCGAGCCGGGCGACGAAGCCGCCCTTGGTCGGCTTGACGATCTTCAGCGTGAAGGTGCGCGCGCCGTCCTCTGAAGAGAGCGGCGCGTACTTGGCGATGTCGCGGGGCTCGGCGCAGAACGACTTGATCCGCGCGTCGCCGCGCACGCCGAAGGCCCCGGCTATCGCGCCGACGCAGACCAGATCGCCGTCCGCTTTTCCGCCCATCGCCGACCCTCACGCGCCCCCGTCCGCCTCCCGCATGGAGGAGGCGGCGCGGCGGCCTTCGCCAATTACTCGGCCGCGGCTTCTTCAGCGGGCGCCTCGGCGGCTGCTTCTTCGACCGGAGCCTCCTCGGCGGGCGCTTTCGCGGCTTCCTCGGCGGCGGCGGCCTTGTCGGCCTTCTCCTGGGCGCGCTCTTTGGCTTTCTCGCCCGGCTCAGCCTTCTTCATGTTGGCGCGCTCTTTCTTCTCTATCTGGCCGGCGGCCTCGAGGAAGCGGCGCACGCGGTCGGTGGGCTGGGCGCCCTGGCCGATCAGCTCCATCACCCGCTCGACGTTCATCTTCACGCGGTTCTCGTCGTCTTTCGCGAGAAGCGGGTTGTAGGTGCCGAGCTTCTCCATGAAGCGGCCGTCGCGCGGCTTGCGGCTGTCGGCCGCCACGATGGAGTAGAAGGGACGTTTCTTGGACCCGCCGCGGGCCAGTCGGATTTTCACAGCCATGATGTTTCTCCTTTGAGGTCGTGAGGGCTCCCGCCCTTATTTCTGGAACTGTTCGTGATGCCTGATGACTTCGGAGATGATGAAGCTCAGGAATTTCTTGGTGAATTCGGGGTCGAGATCGGCGTCCTCGGATAGCTTCTGAAGCCGCTCGATCTGCTTCTGCTCCCGCGCCGGATCGGAGGGCGGCAGTTCATGGGTCGCCTTCAGCGCGCCCACCGCCTGCGTCGCCTTGAACCGCTCGGCCAGCGTGTAGACGAGGATCGCGTCGAGATTGTCGATATGCCCGCGCTGCACGGCGAGCAGGTCCGCCGCGCGTTCGGCGGAGCTTTTGACGACGTTTTCGCTCATTGCAGAGCCTCCGGCGCTGGGTGACGGAAGACGACGCATTGCTCCCCGCGGGGCGTCGGCGCGTCCCAGTCGGGCGTCGCGCCGAGACGTTCGGCGAGGCGGACGGAGCGCGTGTTGCGGGCGTCGACATAAGAGACCGCGCCGGACCATCCGAGATCGCGGTAGACCCAGGCGCGCGCGGCTTCGGCGGCCTCGCGGACATAGCCTTTGCCTTCGCTCTCAGTGGACCAGACGGTCCAGCCGATTTCCTTCTCCGGCCAGCCTTTTGGGAACCACGGTCCGGCGTAACCGAGGCCAACGCCCGGCGCGTCCTTCGTCTCGAAGACGAAGACGCCGGCGCCGTTCAGCGTCCAGTGCCCGATGACGCCCGCGAGGATGCGCCACGCCATCGCTTCGCTTTGTTCGACGCGAGAGCGGATGAACTGCGACCGGTCGTCCATAAAGAACGCCGTCCAGCCGTCGATGTCCGAGGCGTTCGGCTGGCGCAGGACGAGGCGCTCGGTTTCCAGACGCACGCTCATGACGACGCCTCCGGTCCCGGGTGGCGCCAGATCTGCACGAGGCCGAAGAGCTCATGTTCGAAGTCGCTCTCATGCGCCGCGCCGAGCCGTTCGGCGACGCGGGCGGAGGCGGCGTTGAGCGGGTTGACCGCACTGATCAGGGTCGCGAGGCCCAGCGCGCGGTAGCACCAGTCGCGGGCGGCGGCGGCGGCTTCGGTGGCGTAGCCCTTGCCCTCGAACCCCTCCATCAGGTCCCAGCCGAGCTCGGGTTCGGGAAAGCTCGGCGGCTCCCACGGGCCGGTGACGCCGACAAAGGCGCCGGTGGCTTTTTCCTCGATGGCGAAGCGCCCGAAACCCTTCAGCGTCCAGTGGCCGATCTCGGTCGCGACGGCGCGCCAGGAAGCGTCCAGCGTCTTCGGCCCGCCGACGTATTTCGCGCGGTCGGAGGCGTAGAAGGCCGCGACCGCGCCCACGTCGTCGGGGCCGAGACCGCGGAGGCGCAGGCGCTCGGTTTCGATCACGGGGATGTCCATCACGCGGCCTCCGGCGGATGGCGGTAGACGACGTGCTCCGCCCACGGCGCCTCGATCGCTACGTCCGGCGCGGCGCCGAGGCGCTGCGCCACGCGGGCGGAGGCTTCATTGTCCGGATGGATAAAGCTGTGAACCTCGTCATAGCCCATACGGCGGCGTTCATGGGCGCGCACTGCTGCGGCCGCTTCGGTGGCGTAGCCTTTGCCGCCCGCTTCCGGCAGGAAAGACCAGCCGAGTTCCGGCGCCGTCCAGTTAGGCGCGATCTCAAGCCCGACGCGGCCGAGGTAGTCGCCGTCCTTCGTCTCCACCGACCAGAAGCCGTGGCCGCTCATCGCCCAGTCGCCGACGAACTGGGTGAGCTTCCACCAGGCGTCCTCCTCCGACTTCGGCCCGCCGACGAAGCGGGAGTGATCGGTCGCGTAGAAGGCCCGCCAATGCGGAAAATCCTCCGGCGCGATGGGACGCAGGCGCAGCCGCTCCGTCGTTATGGAGAGCGCTTCGGTCACTTCTTCTTGCCGAGCCCGCCGAGACCCGGAGGCAGCGGCGCGCCGCCCAATCCAGGCAGTCCGCCGCCGGGCATCGGGGGGAGGCCGGGAGCGCCGGCGCCGGGCGCCCCGCCGGGCGCGCCCATCATCGAGGGGTCCATGCCGCCCTTGCCGAAGAGCTGGGAGAGGGCGCCGCGCATCATGCCCTTCTTCCCCATCTTGCCCATCTTCTTCATCATGTCGGCCATCTGGCGGTGCATCTTGAGCAGACGGTTCAACTCCTGCACCTCAAGCCCCGCGCCCTTGGCGATGCGCTTCTTGCGGCTGGCCTGGAGGATCTGCGGATTGCGCCGCTCCTTCTTCGTCATCGACTGGATCAGAGCGATCTGGCGCTTAATGACGCTGTCGTCGAAATTGGCGTCCTCCATCTGTTTGGAGATCTTGCCCATGCCCGGCATCATGGACATCAGCCCGCCCATGCCGCCCATCTTCTGCATCTGCTCCAGCTGTCCCTGAAGGTCGTTCATGTCGAACTTCCCCTTCTGGAACCGCTTCATCATCTTTTCGGCCTGTTCGGCCTCGATCGTCTCCTGCGCCTTTTCAACGAGGCTGACGATGTCGCCCATGCCGAGGATGCGGCCCGCGACGCGGCTGGGGTGGAACTCCTCCAGCGCGTCCATCTTCTCGCCGGTCGCGACGAACTTGATCGGCTTGCCGGTGACCGCGCGCATGGAGAGCGCCGCGCCGCCGCGCCCGTCGCCGTCCATCCGGGTCAGGATCACGCCGGAGACGCCGATACGGTTGTCGAAATTCTCCGCCGTGTTGACGGCGTCCTGTCCTGTGAGACCGTCGACGACCAAAAGCGTCTCATGGGGCTGAGCGACGTCGCGCACCGCCTCTACCTGCGCCATCAGCTCTTCGTCGATGGAGAGACGGCCGGCGGTGTCCAGCATGTAGACGTCGTAGCCGCCCATCGTCGCCTGCTGCTTAGCGCGTCTGGCGATGGCGACCGGGTCCTGCCCCTTGACGATCGGCAGGGTGTCGACGCCGATCTGCATGCCGAGAATGCCGAGCTGCTCCATCGCCGCCGGGCGGTTCACGTCGAGGGACGCCATGAGGACGCGCTTGTTCTCCCGCTCCTTCAGCCGCTTGGCGATCTTGGCGGTGGTCGTGGTCTTACCGGAACCCTGAAGGCCGACCATCAGGACCGGCGCGGGCGGGCTATCGACCTTGAGGGAGCCTGCGTTCTCGTCGTCGCCGGCGAGGATCGCGGTCAACTCGTCGTTGACGATCTTGACGACCTGCTGGCCCGGCGTGACCGATTTGGTCACCGCCTGCCCGGTCGCCTTCTCCTGCACCGCCTTGATGAAGTCCCGCGCGACGGGGAGTGAGACGTCGGCCTCCAGAAGCGCCAGCCGCACTTCGCGGAGGGCCGTGGAGACGTCGGCCTCCGTCAGCGCGCCCTGTTTGGTGAGCTTGTCGAAGACGCCGGAAAGGCGTTCTGAGAGGCTCTCGAACATCAGGCGCTCCTCGGCTCGCGCGTTGAAACCAGTAGCGCCCCGGCGGGCGCAACGCGCTGACCGGGGGCGATCTCCGGGACCGCCCCAGAGACCGGAAGCTTATACGCTGCTTCCGGGAAGTTGAGCGGCGAATAAACGAAAGGGGTGGAGCGGTCAAGAACGGCGCTTCGGAACCTTAGGGCGGCTACCCCGTTTCATCGATAAGAAGCCGCAAGGCCGGTCCGCGCCCTAAAGACGGCTCGACACTCGACGGAAATGAAAGGAGACCAGACATGAAACTCTTCAGCTATGGTCCGATCACTCAGATGGCCGCCACGTCCTCCGACGTTTACGCTTTCCGCGTCGCGGGCAATATCGACGACGACGCCGCAGGCGCGCTGGCGGAGTTCATGAACAAAGTGTTCGACGAGCGCGAGAGGGTGAGCATGCTGCTCGACCTCACCGCCTACACCGGGTCCGACTGGGACGCGATGTTCGACGGCGACGTGATCGAGAGCCGCTTCCGCGCCCTCACCAAGGTGGCGAAGTACGCCGTCGTCGGCGCGCCGGATCGCGCGACGAAGATGATCGGGATCATGGACAAGATCATCCCGGTCGAAGCGAAAGCATTCGGCGTCCATCAGACCGACAAGGCCTGGGCCTTCGTCGGCGCCGCGCCGGCGGACAGCCACGCCGCCTGATCCGCAGGGTTCCCTCACTCGGAAAAGCGCAAGGTCCGAAAGGGCCTTGCGCTTTTTCATGCGCGCGTCTCCGATATGCGATGAATAATTGAAGGAGGCCCCATGACCTACGAACGCGCGCTCATCATCGGAACCGGCCCCGGCGTCTCCGGCTGCTTCGCCCGCGCCTTCGCGGCTGCTGGCGGCGCCGTCCATATGGCGGCGCGGGGCGTGGACGATCTCGCCGATCTGGCGGCGGAGACCGGCGGGACGCTCCATACCTGCGACGCCGCCAGCCGCGAGGACATCGCCCGCCTCTTCGCCGAAGTGGAGACGGCGCATGGGGCGCCGGACGTGGTGGTCTACAACCCCTCCGCCCGCGTTCCCGGCCCGATCACGGAGATCGACGGGGCCGCGGTTGAGCGAGCCGTCCAGATCACCGCCCTCGGCGCCTTTCACGCGGCGCAGGAGGCGGCCAAGCGCATGGTTCCGAAGCGCCATGGGGCGATCCTGCTGACGGGGGCGACGGCGGGAGTGAAGGGCTATCCCCGCTCCGCCGCCTTCGCCATGGGCAAATTCGCGATGCGCGGACTGGCGCAATCGCTCGCCCGCGAACTGCACCCGCAAGGCGTCCATGTCGGACATTTCGTGATCGACGGCGGGGTTCGGAACCCGGCGCGACCCGAACGGATGGACCCGCCGGACAATCCCGATTCCATGCTGGACCCGGAGGCGATCGCGCGGGAATACATGAACCTTCTGGCGCAGGCTCGGAGTTGCTGGTCATGGGAAGTCGATATCAGGCCCTGGGTGGAGCGGTTCTAGGCGCCCTCTTCGCCTCTCCTGCGGCCGCGTTCGAATGGACGCCGTTCATCGAAGCGCAGCTCGCCGACACGCTTTTCCACGAGATCGGCCACGCGCTGGTGCAGGAATTCGAGCTGCCGGTGCTGGGCCAGGAGGAGGACGCCGTCGACGCCTTCGCCACGCTGGAGATCCTTCGGCTCTATGAGAAAGACGCCGCCGACGTTCTGGTGGACGTCGCCGCCGGGTGGCTGGTGCTGGACGCTTGGACAGACCGCGAGGACCTGAATTTCTACGGCGAGCATGACCTCGACGCCCAGCGCGGCTACCGGATCATCTGCAATCTCTACGGAACCGATCCCATCGCCTATGAGGCGGAGGCCGATTGGGCCGAACTGCCGGAAGAGGAGCGCGAGCGCTGCGAATTCGACGGCCCCAAAGCCTTCGACGACTGGGAGACGATGCTGGAGCCGCATCTCCTCCCTGAAGAGGCCGCGCCCATCCCCGCGAGGATCGTCTACGGACCGGGACCAAGCGCGCTGCGCGACGCCGTCATCGCGTCCGGCCTCTACGAATGGGCGAACGACAACTCCGTCGCCGATTTCGACTGGCCGGAGCCGATCACCCTGGCGGCGGAGACCTGCGGCGAACCCACGGCCTATTGGGAGCCCGACGCGCTAAAGGTCGTGATCTGCTACGAGATGCTGGAGGAATGGGCGGAGATCGAAGCGGCGCTGGACGAGCTCTGACGCGCCGACGCATCCAAGATGGTAGGTCGGCGCGCGCATATCTCTCCGTCACCCTTCATTCTTCCCAAAATACTCCCGCAGGAGGCGCACGCCTCCACCTGGCGCAAAGCCCGGCGGCGAAGCGCGGGCGGCGAGACTGAGCGCGCAGCGCTCGCGAGCCGCCGCCGTTCGCGCGAAGGCGCGAACCAGAACCTCGCGACGTCTGGCGGCTTCATGACGCGCGGCGCGATCTACCCCCAATCCAGCATTTCGAAGACGCCCCGCGCATCGCCTATATGCGCGAGCAGCACCGCCGCCGCCCCATCGACGTCGCGCAAACGGCAGGCCTCCAGGAGCGCCTCGTGCTCGCGATCGGATTTTTCGCGCTGGCCCGGCGGCGATTTGGCGATGCAGAGATAGCGGTCCGCGGCGTTGAAGAGGGCGTCGACCTGCGCCAGTAGCCTCGCCCGGCCGGAGGGGCGGTAAAGCGTCATGTGGAAAGCCTGATTGAGCTGGCCGAACGTCAGCGCGTCCGCCCCCGCCAGCGACGCCTGGATCGCCGCCGCCTCGTCGATCTGGGCGTTGGTCAGGTGCGGGATGGCGGCGCGCAGGGCGAGCGGCTCGAGCGCCGCGCGCATCTCGTAGATATCGATCAGATCCTCGCGGCTAAGCTCGGCGACGCGGGTCCGCTTGTTGCTCTCCGTCACGGCGAAGCCCATCGCCTCGAGATGGCGGATCGCCTCGCGCACGGGCATGCGGCTGACGCCGAAACGGGCCGCGAGCGCCTCCTGCCCCAGAGGCGCGCCGGGCGGGATTGCGGCGCTGACGATGTCGCGGCGGAGCGCCTCGACGATCTCGGCGACCTGGCGGCTGGCGATGGTGGCGGGCGCGTAGGCGTCATAGGGGCGGACGGGCATGGTCATGAGCCGAGCCTATCAGAGAGAAATGTTGACAGAATAGAAAAACTGTATCCAATTTTTGTTTATGGATGCAGATTGTGGAAAACGAACCCTCTCGCTCATCGCCGCTGCGATGGCGGCTGGGCTCGTCGTCTCCGCTTCGGCTGAGGAGGGGGCGCGGTCCTTTTGCACCGAGCCGCCGCACGACCGCCTCTGCCCCGTCTTTCCGGAGGATCAACCGGATTTCTCTCGTTTCTTCGAATACCGGGTTATCGCGGATGTCGCGCAGGACCCATTTGACGAATATGCTTGGCAGGCGTTCACGGCGCTGAACTGGCGGGACGTCGCGCCCGGCGACCCCGAGGGCGAGAGCTGGCGCGATTTCGCGCGGAAAGCGGACATGTTCGCCGTGGATCACGCCCCCTGCCCCTCTGCCCAGGGCGCGGTGATCGCGGGGCTCGCGCAGTCGGACGGGCATCCGCTGATCGACCAGAAGGGTGATTTCATCGTCTACGAGACGCGGTTGAACCCGGTCGCCGCCGGATATCTACGGGAGGCGGGCCTGACGACCGCCGAAGGACGCGCGGCCTTCGGCGGAGAGGTCGATTTTCCACGCGGCCTGCAGGGAACGCGCGCGGCCTCCGTCCTCCTGAAAACCGCTTGGCGGATAGAGCCTGATCCGCAAGCCGGGATGATCGAAGCGGAGGGGCTGATCCCCGTTCCCGCCGCGATGAGCGTCGACGGGGTCGCGCGCTGCCTAGACGTCCGGCTCGGGCTGATCGGCATGCACGTCGTCGCCAAGGTGCAGAGCGGGCATGGCGACAAGTGGATCTGGGCGACCTTCGAACATGTCGCCAACGCCCCGACCGCTGCGAATGCGCGGGAGATCAACTCGCTCTACGCCCGCGATCTTTTTCCCGGCGGCTGCGCGCCGCCCGCGACGGCGGAAGGGAGAGACTACGCGCTCTACGACCCCGCCCGCGCGGACCGCCGGACCAACGCGCCGCCGGCCGGCCCCGTGCTCTGGGCGGCGACGCGGCCCTTCGCGGTGACGGCGGCTGGCGCGCCCGCCGAGCCGTCGCAGATCGTGCGCTGCTGGCGGGTCTTCGGACCCACCGAGGAGACGAACGCGGCGTGGCGGACGGAGCTGAAGGGCACGCCGCTCGCGAAATACATGCTCGTCTCGGCGCAATGGCGCGGGGCCAATCCGGACCCGATTTTCCCCAATGGCGAGCTGCCCCGCTACCTGAGCAACGTCGCTCTCGAAAGCTACGTCCAGACCGATCCGATGGGCACCTGCCTCGGCTGTCATGCCGAGGCGCGGACGAGCGAGGGCGCATCCTCCGACTTCACATATCTTCTGAGGTGATCCGATGAGACCTGTTCTGAAAGCCGCTTTGTTCGTTGCGGCGTCTCCCCTGGCCGCGACCGCCGCGGAATGCGTCGGGACGTTCGAGGTGACGACCTCCGCCGCCCACGGATCGCTGCCGGCGGGGACGGTGCTGGCGGGCGAGATCGCCTATGACGAGGGCCGGTCGATGCGGATGGGGGAGGAGACGGTCTCCTACCTCTCCACCGGGACGCTCAAAGTGAGCGCGCCGGACGGCACGGCGATCACGGCGGCGCTGCGGGTGATCCACATGACGCGCACGCCCTGGTTCGCGGATTGGGCGTCGTTCGATGCGAAGGACGTGGCTGGCGACCTTGGCTCGGTCACCGACTACGAAGACCCGCTGCTTCTGAGCCTTTACGCTCCGCGCGGATCGCTGGCGAGCTTCGAGTTGCCGCGCGACACGGCGGGCTGGGAAGCGCTGAGCGACCGGCGGGATTTTCAGGTGCACACCCCAGATACGATGTGGACGCTGCCGGGGGAAATCACGTCCTTCGAGATCGACTGCGGCTAGGAGCGGCCTCCTCGCCGTCCCCAAGGGGACGCCTCGTCAGCCGCGGGATCGCCCCGACTTCGTCGCGCCGCTTCCCATCGCTGACGCCGCCTTTGAGTACTTTGAGAAAGCGAAGGGGACGAAACGCGCTCCGATCTCAGGCCATGCGCGCCTCGAGCGGCCGTTCGTTCACCGGCAGGTGGACGATGGCGGAGAAGGCGCCGACGCCGATGCCGATCCACCAGACGAGCTCATAGCCGCCAAAGTTATCCGCGCCATTGTAAGCATCGTAAAACGTCCCGCCCATCCAGACGCCGATGAAGCTGCCGATCTGGTGGCTGAGGAAGATCAGGCCGTAGAGCGTGCCCATGTACTTCAGCCCGTAGATCTGGCCGACGAGGCCGGAGGTCAGCGGCACGGTGGCGAGCCAGAGCATGCCCATGAGGACGGAGAAGAGAAGGACCGTGCCGGGCGTCACCGGGAACATGACGAAGGCGATGCAGACCACGACGCGGCCCGCGTAAATCCCGGCGAGCAGGTTCTTCTTCGAATAGGTCCCGCCCAGTTTGCCCGCGTAGAGCGTACCCGCGATATTGGCGAAACCGATCAGCGCGAAGGCCCAGGCGCCGAGCTGCGCCGTCGTGCCGACGCCGACGGAGGCGAGGATGCCGTTCGGGTCAATCGGGCCGCAAATCTCCGTCACCAGAGCCGGGAAGTGGGCGGTGAAGAAACCGATCTGGTAGCCGCAGGAGAAGAAGCCGAGGAAGATCAGCGTGAAGGATGGGTCGCGAAGGGCGCGGGCCACGACCTTTCCCATCGGCTCGCCCGACGTCGATGCGCTCTCCGCAGCCGGGGCTTTGAGGAAAGGGAGGACGAGGAGGAGACCGAGGGCGGCGCAGCCGAGCATCCAGTAGACCTGATCCCAGTCGTAATCCTGTAGAAGGTAGGCGATCAGCGGCGGGCCGATGATCTGCCCGACCGACCCGGCTGCGGTGGCGAGGCCGAGGGCCATGGAGCGGTTCTCATCCGACGCGGTGCGCGCGATCATGCCGAAGATCACCGCGAAGCCGGTGCCAGAGACGCCGAAGCCGATCAGCACCGACCAGGTCTGATGCGCTTCCGGCGTGATCGCGACGGCGGAGAGCGCCATACCCGCGAAATAGATCAGCGCGCCGATCGTGAGCGCCTTGCGGTTGCCGAACCGCTCCGCGATCGCGCCGAAGATCGGCTGGCCGATGCCCCAGGCGAGGTTCTGGATGGCGATGGCGAGAGAGTATTCGGTGCGAAGCCAGCCGAGATCGGCGGCGATGGGGATCTGGAAGACGCCGAAGCTCGAACGTATCCCGAAAGACACCATCAGGATGATCGCGCCGCCGATCAGGACGGGCGTGAAGAGACGTGCGGACTGGCTCATGGGCGGGTTTCCTCTCCGCGCGGAGCATCGGGCGCGAAAAGGCCCGGCGTCAAATCAGAAAACGCCGGGCCTCGGTTCAGGAGAATTGATGGGCGGCGACTACGAGCCCGCCGCCGCGATATAGGCGATGACGTCGTCGATGTCGGACTGCTTCTTCAGCCCGCCGAAGGACATTTTGGTGCCCTTCACGTAATCGCGCGGTTTTTTCAGGAAGGCCGCCATCTCCTCCGGCGTCCAGACGACGTCGAGCCCCTTGAAGGCCTTCGAGTACTTGTATCCGTCGACCGAGGCCGCCTGTCGTCCGAAAACGCCGACGAGATGGGGGCCGACCTTGTTCTTCTCCTCATCGACCACGTGGCAGGCCTTGCACTTGCGAAAAACCTTGGCGCCTTTTTCGGGATCGCCGGCGAGACCCGCCGTTTGCGTCGGCGCGGCCTCCGGCTCTTCAGTCGCGGCGGCCGCGGTCGCGGCGACCGGCTTGGCCGCTGCATCGGAGGCGCCCGCATCGAAAGCGAAGCGGAACGTCACGGGGACGGCCCGGGTGATGGAGGGAAGCTCCGCCACCTCCATCAGCTTGTCGACGCCGGCGTTCACGCCGAGCTCCTCCGTCGAGACCCAGATCATCTCGTCCGTCGCGATCAGAGCGCGGGTCTCCGAGATGCGGAGGGCGTAGACCGACGCCTCCACCTCCGCCGTGGCGGGGCCGAGGGCGAGCGTGGCGTCGATGTCCATGACCTTGCTCTCGCCCGGCGCGAGCGCCTCCAGCGCGGCGACGTCGATCGGCGCGGTCAGAGTGGCGGGGCCGAAGCCCTTGAACACCATCTCCGCCATGCGCTCGTTGCGGATGTCGATCCAGGTCTCTAGCGAGGCGAGGTCGACGGAGATCGTCGCGACCCCATCCGCCACGCCGCCCGAAAGGCCGGTGAAATGGTGGCTTTCCCCCACCGCATCCTTCTTCACCGAACCGAAAGCGAGTTTCGAGGCGTCGCCGTCGAGGGTCCAGTCGCCCGCGAAGGCGGCGAAGGGCGCAAGGACCGCGAGACACGCGATTTTCATGAGTTTCATCGTATACCTCCCATCTCAGCGGCGAGCCGCCGCCGAATATGAGAAGATCATCGCCTTGAGTTCTTGTTGGAGCAAGCTGGATCAGCGTAGAAATGATCGCGCGCGAGCCGAGGGTACCGGGCGTTGCGCGCAAGACTTGTGGGTGAATTCTGGACTGAGAGCGTAGTGCGATGATGGGTGTCGAGGGCGGACGTCTCCGCAATTTCGCGATAAAGCCGACGGCGCTGGCCGCTTGTTCCTTCGCCGTGTTTTCCTTGATCGTCGGCGCGCCGAACCCGGCGTCGGCGGAGCAGATCTGCGTCGAGGAAGCTGCGGGCGTTTGCCTGAAATACCGAACCGTAGAGCCGGACCCCGCGCCGACGACGCGGGCGCGCCCCGCCCCTGCGGCGCCGAAACCTTCGCTCCCTGCGACCGCGGAAGCGAAGGAGGAGGCTGAGTTGGACCTCTCCAAGTCGGAATACCGCGAGGTGCAGGGCGGTTTGCGCAAGGCGGGCCACTACAAGGGCGCTCTCGACGGCGTGGTCGGGCCGGGGTCGCGCGGCGCACTGCGCGCTTGGCAGGCTGAGGCGGGGTACGACGTCACGGGCTACCTGACCTTCGATCAGGTATTGGCGCTCAGGGACATCGCCCGCGGACGGACGCAGCAGGCGGCCGTCGCGCCAGCGGCGCCCGCTCCGGCGCCAGCGCCCGCTGTCGAGGTCGCGCCGTCGGCGCAGCCGGAGGTCGAGGCCGCGCCGGCCGGCCCTGCGCATCCCCTGCCCGGCCAGGTTTATTCGGAGGATTGGGGCAAATCGATCGCCTTCGCCGTCGGCGACATGATCGCCCGGCTGGAGCGGACGGGCGACGACACGGCCGACCTGCAGGTGCGCTTCAACGCCGTCAATCAGCAGCAATTCAGTTTCAAGGACGATTGCGAGGTCCCGGTGACGGGATCTTTCTCCTGCAACCTGCGCGGTTTCGAAGGACAGTTGCTTTTCATCAGCGGAGAGCTTCCCAATGTGTCCATCGACGGCAAGGATGTGAGCTTCTGGTGATCGGCGCGGGCGGCCACGCCTGATCGCCGAGCCGGAGCGAGGACGCGAAGAGGAGCCGATGCCCGACGGACCGCTTTCCCGCTATCGCGAGATGATCGCGCGGGGCGAACTGCATGACGACGTCGCGCAGCGGCTCGCACTGGAGAAGTTGCAGGTGCTGCATGTGCGCTTGCGCGATTACGACCCCTGGAAGGGGCGCAAGGTCGGGCGCGGCTTCCTCGGCTGGCGGCGGAAGGAGACGAAGGTCGGGCCGCAGGAGGCGGGGATCTACATGTTCGGCGGCGTCGGGCGGGGGAAGTCCATGCTGATGGACCTCTTCTACGACTGCTCGACGGTGGAGAAGAAGCGTCGCGTCCATTTCCACGCCTTCATGCAGGAGGCGCACGGCGCGATCCACCGCGCGCGGCAGGCGGGCGATCAGGACCCGGTGAAGACAGTGGCGAAGGACATCGCGAAGGAGGTTCACCTCCTCTGTTTCGACGAAATGCAGATCACCGACATCACCGACGCGATGATCGTCGGGCGGCTTTTCGAGAAACTGTTCAAGCGCGGCGTGATCGTAGTGACGACGTCGAACCGGCATCCGAACGACCTCTACAAGGACGGGCTGAACCGGCAGATCTTCCTCCCCTTCATCGAGATGCTGAAGGAGAAGATGGACATCCACCTTCTCGAGAGCCCGACCGACTACCGGCGGGAGCGACTCCGGGGCATGGCGGTCTATCACGCGCCGCTGGGACCCGAAGCGCGGATGGAGATGGATGCGGCGTGGCTCGATCTGACGAGCGGCGCACTGGGCGAGCCGCTCACGCTGGAGGTTACCGGGCGAGCGGTGACGATCCCAATGTTTCGAAACGGGATCGGGCGGGCGAGTTTCGCTGATCTCTGCGCGCAGCCGCTCGGAGCCGGAGACTACCTCGCGGTCGCGAAGGCGGTCAGGACCCTTCTGGTCGACGACATCCCGGCGCTCGGGGTTCACAACAACAATGAGGCGAAGCGGTTCGTCACGCTGATCGACGCGCTTTACGAAGCGAAGACGCGGCTGATCTGCTCGGCGGCGGCGGAGCCCGAAGCGCTCTATCCCGAAGGCAAGGGCGCGTTCGAGTTCGAACGCACGGCCTCGCGACTTTCTGAAATGCGGTCGGCGGACTGGCTGCAGGCGGCGTAGCGCCGTCCCGGAGCGGATCGCGGCCCCATCGTAAAGGCGGCGCCGATGACGCCTCAATGCGCGGCGCGCCGAAACGGCATCCGCTCTCCGATGCGTATTCAGACGCGCGCAACGACGCGAATGTCCATGGCACGGGACCCTCTGGAAGCCAGCCGGGCCACCTTGAGCGCCCACCGCTTCGCCATCGCTTTCTCTAAATACTCAAACGCCGCGCAGCGGCTTCGCGTCAGCGAACCGGATCGCTTGCGATCCGGCGGGTGACGAGGCGGCTCCCGGAGGGAGCTCCGAGGAGGCCGCCCCTCCTTCCCATCGAAAACACTCATCAGAAAAAGTAGAACGCCTGCAGCGACAGGATTACGTCGCTGTCTTCAATGCCAGGACCAAAGCGCGTCAGAAGCGAGAAACGGTCGTCGATCCGAAGCGAGGCCTGCGCGGCGACGAGGGGCACGAAATCGCCGATTACGAGGGCGCCGAAGTCTTCCGCTTCGTCCACAAGCTGGGGATATTCCGCATAGCCGAAGAAACCGCCGAGCCGCACGTCGAGGCGATCTTCGATGGACGCGACCGGCCAGTCGGCCCAAAGGCCCGCGTAGAAGGAGCCTTCGTCGTAGGAATTCTGGAAATAGCCCCCTTCCAGTCCCCACTCGCCCCGCCGCCAGCCGATCCGGCGGCTCAGGCCGAGGCTGACGCCGGGATTGAACTCCTGAAAATCGCGATCGGCGCCCACATGTTTCGACGCGATGGAGACCCCGACGAAGGGGCGCCATTCGCCGGATAGGTGCTCGACTTCCAACTCAGCGGAGGACGCCGCGAAGGGCGCCATGAGAGCGAGGAGGAAGACGATAACACGGGCCATGACGGCTCCCTTTCCAAGATGGAGCCGGGATAGGCCGCTGATGTGAAAACCGGGTTAAAGCGGCGGGGTCAAAGCGACTTGCGCGCCATCAACGCGGCGGAGATCGTGCCGTCGTCCAGATAGTCGAGCTCGCCTCCCACCGGCACGCCCTGCGCGAGGGACGTCACGGCGACTGAGGCTGCTGAGAGTTGGTCGGCGATGTAATGCGCCGTCGTTTGGCCGTCGATCGTGGCGCCGAGGGCGAGGACGACCTCAGTCACCTCCTCCGCCGCGGCCCGTTCGATCAGGCGGGAGATGCGCAGCTCGTCCGGGCCGACCCCGTCGAGCGCGGAGAGCACGCCGCCGAGGACATGATATCGTCCGCGAAAGACCGCCGCGCGCTCCATCGCCCACAGGTCGGCCACATCCTCCACCACGCAGATGACCGTGGGGTCGCGGCGCGCATCGCGGCAAACGCCGCAGGTTGGCGAGGTGTCGATGTTTCCGCAGGTGAGGCAGACCTGCGCGGTCTCCGCCACCTCCGCCAGCGAACGGGCGAGCGGGGAGAGCATCCTGTCCCGCTTCTTGATCATGGTGAGCACCGCGCGGCGGGCCGAGCGTGGGCCGAGGCCCGGCAGCTTCGCCATCAGATCGATCAGGCGCTCGATCTCTTTCCCCGCGCTATCGCCGGACATGTTCGCCCTCCGTTTCCCTCGCCAGATGTGAAGCTGAGCGCCCCGCCGGTCAAGCGCGCCAGTAAGGCGAGCCAGTCGAGCAAGCCAGTCAAGCGCGGCCGTCAATCCCTTCGGCAGGCGGCGAAGTCAGGAGCGATGCCGCCGAGCGCCTTCGATCCGATGACCACGGCGAGCGCCATGGCGAGGGCGAAGCCCGACCAGACGGCGACGAAGAGGCCCATCCAGACGCCGCTCAGCCCCCAGTCGAGAAAAGAGACGAACACCCACGGGAAAAGCGAGAGGGCGAAAATCTGCCGATAAAGCCCGATGACCACGGACCAGACCGGGCGGCGAAGGCCCTGAAACAGCGCGGTCACGATGAACATGGCGGTGTAGGCGGGCATCATGAACGCGGCCATCCGGAGATAGGCCGCGCCGGCGGCGATCGCGGCCTCGTCGTCGGTGAAGACGCCGGTCATCGCCTCCCCGAAGACCCCGAGCGCAACAGCGCCGAGCAGCGCGACCCCGATGGCGAGAACGGCGGCGAGGGTCAGGGCCTGGCGCACCCGGTCATGGTCGCCCGACCCGAAATTCTGCGCGATCAGCGGCATGAGCGAAAAGGAGATCGAGAGGATGGGGAGGAGGATCAGCTGCTCCACCCTGAACGCCACCCCAAAGCCGGCGACCGCGGCCGCGCCGAAGGGTTGCAGGTGAACCTGCATGATCGTGGCGCCGACCATCATCACCAGCATCGTCAGGCTCGACGGCGCGCCCTGACGGAAAAGGTCGGCGAGAACGGCGCCGGTGGGGCGGGCGTCGGCGAGCGAAGCGCCGCCGAGCGCGCGCGTCGCCAGTGCCCGCCGCACGAGGAAAAACGCGACGGCGGTCTGGATCAGAACGGTCGAGAGCGCGATCCCGTCGAAGCCGAGACCGGGAACGCCGAGCGCGCCGTAAATCAGGATCGGATTGAGCCCGACATTGGCGAAGAAGGCGACGATCTGGGCGTTGCGGTTCGACGCCGTGTCGCCTTGGGACGTCAGCACGCCGTTCGCGGTGAAACCGATCAGGAAGCTCGGCAGACCGAGGAAGAGGAGCGTGAGATAGCTGTCCGCCGTCTCAAGCACCCCATCGGAAGCCCCGATCAGGCGCAGCACGGCGTTCGACGACAGCGCCCCGGCGCCGCCGAGAAGAAGCCCGAGCGCCGCAGCCAGAACCAGCGCCTGAGCTGCGAAAGCGCGCGCATCCGCCGCTCTCCCTCCGCCCAAAGCCGCGCCGATCAACGCGCTCGCGCCGGAGCTTAGGCCGAAGCCGAGCGCCATGAAGACCATGAACCCCGTAAAGGACACCGCGAGCCCGGCCTGCGCATCCGTCGAAACCCAGCCCGCATAGTAGGTGTCGACGATGTTGTAGAGCGTTGTGAAGAGCATCCCCAACGCCGCCGGCCCCACCATCGAAGCGAGGTGCGCGCCAAGTGAACCTTCAGTGAGATCGCGTTCGGCCATCGCCGCGCCCTACCCGCAAAACGCCGCCACGGCCAGAACCCGACTTCACAAGAGGCCCGTCATTGCGACTCATCGCTTGCGTTTGAGCGATTCTCCGGCGATACATGCAATCGTAAGTGGTATCCGACCCACTACACTTTTGTTTAAGGGTAGTTTGAGATCGGAATGCTTTCGCTCCAGCCGATCTCAAGCCGTGGCGCGTTGTCTATGGCTGCGGAAGTTTCCCAGACGCCATATGGCGGAGGGGGAAGGGAGAACCGACGCGCAGGTGGAGGGGTGCGTCGGTTTTTTCTCGTCTGCTCGTAGACTTCAGTACATCCGCCCGCCGATCGGAACGTCGAGATCCGGCGCGAGGAGCACGACTTCCCCGTCTTCATCTGGAACGCCGAGCACCAGAACCTCCGACATGAACTTGCCGATCTGGCGCGGCGGGAAGTTGACGACGGCGAGCACCTTGCGGCCCGGCAACGTCGCGGGATCGTAATGGCGGGTGATCTGGGCGGAGCTCTTGCGCTCCCCGATCTCCGGCCCGAAGTCGATCCAGAGCTTGATCGCGGGCTTGCGGGCCTCCGGATAGGGTTCGGCGCGGAGGATCGCGCCGACGCGGATGTCGACCTTCATAAAATCATCGAATGTCAGATCGGTCATCAGGCGCCTCCCGCTGCTTTCGCGGCGTTGTGCGCGGGACGCGGGGCGGGATCAAGCGTCAGGCGGCGTCTTCAGCCCTTTAGCGCCGGCGGCGACCTGGTCGCGCACGCGTTCGAACGCCTCCGCATTGGCCTTCGCTGCGTCCTGGGCGAGCGTCTGGAAGCCGGTGACGGCTTGCTCATAGGCCGCCGCGATCAGCGCGGCCGCCTCTTCGCCCGCCGCGATCTGCGCCTCCGCCGCGTCGAGCGCTTCCGCAAGCGCGGCCAGCTGCGCTTCGAACGCGGCCTGATAGGCGGAGGACGCGGCCCGCTGCCCGGCCAGCAGCGCCGCCATGTTCGCGGCCTGCGCGGCCTCCAGCGCATCGGGGTCCATCGCGCGGAGCGCCGCGGGCCCGATCAGGCGGGCCCGATCCGCCGAGCGCGCCGCCTCCGCGAACGCCTTCGGATCGAAGGGAGCGTCGTCATCGCCCATGGATCACCGCGGACGCGGCAGACGCGTCCGCGCTCCTCTCTCGGCGGCGGCTTAGGCGCGCCCGACCGCCTCCGACATGGCGATGGCGAGCGCCTCTTCAGCGCTGTCGTCGCCCCACGCGACGAGCTGGAAGGCGGGATAGAACCGCTCCGCCGCGACGACGGCGTTCCTCAGCATCGTGTCGATCTGCGCCGCCGTCGGCGCCGCGCCGCCCGCCAGCGTCAGCCCGTAGCGGAAGACCATCAATCCCTGATCGGCCCAGAGATTGAAGCATCCGGTCCAGATCAGATCATTGGCCTTGTCGAGGAGAACGGCCAACTCGGCTTTCTTCTCCTCCGGCGGGTCCATCTCGAACGTGCAGATCAGGCGCAGCGTCTCGTCGTGGCCCGACCAGGCGAGCGATAGCGAATAGGTGCGCCAGGACCCTTCGACCGCCATGGCGATCTGATCTTCGGCCACCCGGTCGAAATCCCATTCCCGGCGCTCGGCCAGGGTCTCGACGATGTCGATCGGATGCAGGTCTTCTGTGATGAAATCTCGCTCGACGGCTTCCATGCCTCGCGCCCCTTTATGTTGCGCCCTAGCAGAGTTGCCCGCCCCGCAAGGGCTAGATGGGATGCCAATAGGTCGTGGGTTTCGTTTCTCGACCTACAAAATATCGTGCAGGACGCCCGGGGTCCCGTCCAGCGGTTTTTTGTTAATTTTCGCCGCCCGAGCGGAAGCGCCGCTGTTACCCGCGCGCTCGGACACTTGTTTCTAGTTCACCAATGATGTCACCAACGGCGTTGTTCAGGATGAGAATTGCCAGAATTCCCCGCACTCTCGGACATTCGTTTCGAATTCCTCAGTGAAATTAATGAGGGTGAGTTTCGAATACGCGAGCTCTGATTTCTGACAAGCAGTCGGCGGCACGAAGGCCGATCAGGCGTTCAGCCGATCCCGCTTCACGGCCGATTTTGTTGAAAAAGTTGTTTCTAGATAGCGGCTTGGGTAACGCCGCGAGGTGCTCGCTTCGCACTTCACGCCGACATTGGAACGAGTTTCGCGAGCTTTCAAAGGTTCTATGCGGCTGCGGCGAGGTGGAACTCGTCTCTGGCCCCATTTGGTCCTCGTAGACGCAGGCGATCGAGCTTCAGGATACATTTGAGGTGCGCGAAGAGCATCTCGACTTTCTTCCTCTGACGCAGCGATGTGACGAAGGCGTGGGTTTTGAGATGTCTCGTGCCAGGTCCCGCGCGCCCTCGTGGACCGAGCGCATGGTCTTGCGCGCTGGTTCGCGCGGCGTGCAGCGATGCTTCAGGGCGCAGGCCTCGCAGTCGAGCTTGCTGGCGCGGTAGCGGCGCATGCCGCCTTCGTCGACGGCGTCGCGGGCGACCTTGAATGGCCGTCGGCACTGGCGGAGCTCTTTGCCGGCCGGGCAGCGAAAGACGTCGGCGTGGTGATCGTAGGTGAAGTCACCGCGTGAGAGGGTCTGATCCTGCCGTCCGGATTTGTCGAAGACAGGGACATGCGGTTCAATCCCTTGCTCGTAGACAAGCCAGGCCAGCATCTTGGCGTCGCCATAGGCTATGTCGCCGACGAGGCGCTCGGGACAGAGATTGAACCTGTCTCGAGTCCGCTTGATCATGTCGCGTGCGGCTTTGCTTTCCGCTAGCCTGATCGGCGCGGTTGGCTCGACATCGACGATGACCGCGTTGTCCAGGTCGACGAGATAATTGGTCGAGTAGATGAAGTGCGCTTTCCCACGGTCGGCCGCTGACCAGCGCGCCGCTGGGTCGACGGGTGACAGGTACTTCGGCTGAACTGGCGTCGCCGCACCGAAGGCGGCGTCGTCCAGCGTCGCCAGATATTCTGACGTCGCGCGGCTCGCGTGTTCTTCCGGCGCCTAGTCATCTGGCGCGATCCCGTCCTCGCGATTGGCGTCGGCCTTGATTGACCTGTGCCCCTGAATCTCCTCCACGGAATGGTAGAGTCCTCGCAACTGAGAGGACTGAGAATGAAGCCGAGATTCTGCGATGAAAGCGTCGCAGCTCTCCACTTGATGAGAGATGACGAGCGCGTTCTTCGCATAATACTCCACCTTGCCGCGCGCGATTACGGCGCGCCGCGTCTCCGGCGGGAGATCGCTTAGAAACAACCCCTTTGACTGCACGTGAAGCCCCGATTGCATGCAAACAGCCCGCCGCGACGATCTCACGAGACTTGCGGTTAACCTTCAGTAAAAGGTGGGGAGGGGATCGCGCCGCTTGAGATGGTCCACGCGGAGCACGCGACAGAATCCGATTTCGAAAGAGAGCAGGCGCCCGCTAACGGCGAGGACGCCATTGGTCGCCTTTAGCAGCGCGTTCGCGGTCGCAGGCTTCGCGGCCCTCGCGTCCACCCTAGTCTGAGCGGCGAACGGCCTTCGGCGACGATCACGCCTGGCTCGTACGGTCCCGGAATTCGTCCAGTTCAAGGACTTTCGCAGCCTCCTCTCCGCTCATGGGGAGCGGTCGTTTAAAGGGTCTGCTAAGCGCGGATATCTTAGAGCTGGCGATGCATGCGATCGCTTCGAGCGCGAGTTGATGCTCTTCATTGAAATAGCCGGCGGTCGGATGCTCGCAGTCGATGACGCCGACGACCATCTCTCTGTGGATGATCGGAACGGCGAGCTCCGAGCGGCCAGATCCGATATCCGGAATATGGTCGGGGAAAAGTTTCGTATCGTCGATTATCAAACTACGGCACAACAATGCGGCGCGTCCGGTGACGCCTTGTCCGATGGACAGCACCAGAGGCTCGGTGATCTCCGCGCCTTCCGGCGATTTCATTCCGTGCGCGGCGATCTGGATCAGTTTCGTGCCGTCTTCGCTAACTTGATAGACCACGCAGTCCGGCAGCCCCATTTCGAGAACGGCGGTGCTCGCGATCGCTTGGAAGAGCTGGCTTAGTATGTTCGAGGAGATCGCAGCGCGCGAGAACGCCACCAGCGATGAAGCCAATTCGTTTTGAGCAATCATCGGGGTGACGACTTCGTCGTTACTCTGCCCCATCCCGGTCCTTCCCAGCGAACTCGGCGGTGCTGCGTCGTTCATTGGGAGTAAGTAGCGCATACTTGGCGGAACGAAGCAAATTACCGGAGAACGAGCGGATCAGTTCGGGATAGGCGATTGGCACCAGCCCGAGCTCGTGCCAGTTGAGTATCCACTCGAGAACGTTCTCGGCTTCGTGCAGGGCGTCTTCGGTGGGAAACGGCGTTCTCGTCCTGAAAAGCGGGGCCAGCGGATTGTCGGGTATCGGGATTCGGTCTTCCGGCGCTTTCTGCGCTTCCAAGACGACTGAGCGCGTGAACGCCTCTATCTCTTCCGCCTTGTCTTCGTCGAAGGCGGAAGACCGGTCGAAAGCCCCGAGCAATCCAGAGTATCGATCAGCGATGAGAGCCGCGAGGAACCATCGCCCCAGCGTGTCATAATCTGGTTCGAGCCGAATTACTGTTTTGAATTCCTTGGAGAAACTGAACTTCTGATCCCTATCCTGCTCCAGCTGCATCAGCCGGCAGAATATACGCCGAACCCAGTCGGGCGTGTGTTTATTCGCTGGAATTACCCAGGACGCCCATTCATCCGGATTGCGATGGAGGACGTCTTCGCCTTCAGCGAATGGCCTTAACGCGCCGCCGAACTCTTCAAGCCGCCATACCATTACCTAACCCCTGCCTTTTTCGCAGCTTTTGCTCGTACCGTCGATCTGGTTCATCGCGACGCGCCTTGATAGGCATGACCGTCTTCAACCTTATCGAAGTGCACAGCCGCTCGCGGAATGCTCTCCTTATGGTAGAAATCCGACTTGAACCGGAGAGTCAACATTTTGTAGAGATATCTACAAATGAAGGTGTGGGAGAGAAGAGTTGTCTTTAGAGGACCTCATTCGCCGTGAGGTGTCGGCTCAGGGGCTTTCGCTCACTGGGCTGGCTAAGGCTTGCGACCGGACGCACAGTTGGCTGGACCGCCTGCTCGCAAGGAACGCCGACCCGAAGCTTTCCGATGCGATAAAGCTAGCGGAGCAGTTGAACCTGACGCTTGACGATCTCGCGGAGGCGCAGACCGGCGTGAGACGTTCCAGGCTGCCGATGAGCCACGCCAAATCCATGCTGGCCGATCTTGCGAAGGACCTGGCGACGGCGGCGCTGAAGGATCTGGAGATCAACCTGGAGCGATCAGCGCTCGATGAGCTGTTCATCTGGTGGCGAAACGAAGCGGCCGACGTTGGACGGCTTGGGGGCCTTTCCGAGCTGGTCGACGTCTACTTGCCGCCAAATGATGGCGTGATGACGGCTGTCAGCATCGGCGAGAGAAGTCTTTCGAGCCGCACCCTGCCCCGCGCTGACGTGGAACTGCTCAACATGATCCTGAAAAGCAGCGACAAGACGAAGACGAAGCCCTTGGCGGACGCTCAGGAGAAGGCGCTGCAGAAGGGCGTATGCTGCGACTATGTGCAGCTCACGGCGCCGGTTGGCGACGCCGATCGCGTTTCGGTCGACTATATCCGCGTTCTGTTCCGCGCGACGGAGAATGGCGAACCGAGGATCGTAAACTACTCAAAGGAGGTCTGAGTTGGCGTAGTAGTAGCCGGCCAGATATCTGAAATCGTCGACGCTGGAGCATGTGAACCATTCGGAGCTGTCTCGCTCCGCCGGCTCGTTTCGCCACCGTTGAACGCCGGGGTACTGATGCGAAGCGGCGTAGATCGCCGGAAAGCCCTTCTTGGCGTGTTTGTCCTTAATGAACGAATAGATCCAGTCGACCTCCCACCTCATGTAAGAGATGCTGTAGACGAGGAACATCAGCGATCGCAGCGGCAGCCGCCGGGTGACATCGCTTCGCGTGATGAGAAAAAGATCGCCGATGTAGACCAGTCGTCCGCGCACATCGCTCATGAAACGCGGGATCGGCGCTTCGAGAAGAATGTTCTGTCCCGCCACGCCGTAGAGCCGCGCTCCTTGCCGGTTCCACCAGCTGACGATCGGCTCGTCGCCGATGTCGTCCCATCTGACGCCCACGCAACCGACGTACTCGTCGCCCTTTTTGACCATCATCCAAAAGGAATTCTTCGTGGAGAAGTCGTGAAAGTCGGAGGAGAGATGCCGTGTCTGGTAGGGCTTTTCCATCTGAGAGATGATGTCGAGCGCATAGGACGTGTTGACGACCTGCTCGATCTCGAAACCGAGGTCCCTAAGCTTCCCTCGGCATATACCGACTAATTCCGAGACATCGAGCTCGTTTAGCATCTTGTCGTTCCGCTAGCATCCGCGCCTTTTGTAGGCGCGTCTCCACATAGTTAGCTTCATCCCTTCAAAATGTGAATGTTGCGCCGAATGTAATTATTTTCGGCCGAGCGGATCCGCGTCCGAGATCGGGCGGCGATGGGGTCAGGGCGATGTCGGCGCAGCGGATGCTATCGCAGCGGCGTCGCTCAATGGGGATACCCCACAGTCGCTATCAGTCCTCTCGGGAGCAAGGGCTTCGCCATTCCGTAGAGGGGGTTAAGGCGCCCAGGTCGGCGACGATCTTGGGTCAGTCGACCAAAAGACCTGTTCCGTCCCTCTCGATCGGCGCCAGGTCCATGAGGACTTTGCAACGCTGTCCAGCCGGCAGCCTAAGGTCAGGATTGGGCAGCAAGAGACGGACGCCGAAAGTGTCCGAACTCGCGTCGAACACGGAATCGACGACATCGACGACCACATCCGCAACTTCGCCCGCCGGTTGGCGCAGCGCGACCTGCGCCGTCGCGCCGACCTTAATCTGGTCGAAATAGCCGATCGGCAGAAACGCCTCGATATGAAGCGGATCGAGATCGGCGATATGCAAGATCGACGCATCCTGAGACACGAACTCGCCCGCCGACAGATCGCTCCGCGTCACGAGCCCGTCTACCTTGCTGTAAATCGAACGCCGCTCAAGGCTGACTTCCGCCCGCTTTAACTCCAGACGGGCGATCTCCCGTTCGACCTCGAGGCGTCTCAGCTCCGCCTCGGCGATGGCGAGCTCGGCCTGCGCCTGCTCATAGGTGTCGCGGGTCGCCGTTCCGCGCTCCAGCAAGGCCTTGGCCCGTTCCTCGCGTTCGCGCAGCAGCGTGAGCCGCGCGTCCTGCGCGACGATGTTCGCATCGTCTTTGGCCCGCAGCGCGCTCAGCGCGACGGTCGCGGTCTCCAGGTCCGACTCCAACCGGGCGAGAAGTTGCCCCTCTTCCACGCGGTCGCCCCGCGAGACTTCGACTTCGCTCAGGATCCCGGTCACCGGGCTGCCAATGACGATCGTGCGGTTGGGTTGCACGACGCAATCGAAGTCGACCTCGGCGTATGAAGGCGAAGACGCGAGAACTGCCGCGAAGAAGACGGCGATCTTAGTCGCGGGCGCCGCTGAACGACATGGCATCATTGAGAACGTCATCCTGTTTCGATAGATCCCGGCGCATCCGGGAATGCAGTCTCTCCGCTCGCCTTTGCGCCTGCGAGAACGCGAAGCGACCCAGCGGTCCGCGCAGCGGCGCGATCCACTGCGCCAGCAAGCGCGGCCACGCGACGCCGTATTGCTCCAGCAGCGGATCATCCAGCGCAAGATACGGCTGAAAGAAACCCGGATCGCCCTGGCGACCAGCCCGCCCGGCCAGCTGCCGGTCGATACGGCCGCTGTCATGCGGCTCGGACATGATCACATGCAGGCCGCCCCGATCCCGGCTCGGCGCATCAAGGGAAATATCGGCGCCGCGACCAGCCATGTTGGTCGCGATCGTGACCTGGCCGCGCTGACCCGCCTCCGCGATGATCCGGGCTTCTTCTTCGGAGAACTCCGCCGACAACAGCCGATGCGCGAGGCCCGTCGCCTCCAGCGCCGCGCTCACCTGATTGCTGGACGCGACGGTGCGCGTTCCGATCAGGACGGGCGCGCCCTCTCCGTTCAGGGTCCGGGTCGTCGCCTCGATCGCGGACAGTTTCTCCGCCTCTCTGGCGAAGATGCGGGCGCGCTTCTTTACGCGGAGCACCTTACGCCGGGTCGGGATCGTGGCGACCGCGACGCCGTAGCTGCGCCAGATCTCCGGCGCGACTTCGCGTATCGTGCCGGACATGCCGCCAATGCGGTCGTAACGGCGAAAGAAGCGCTGATAGGTCGTTCGCGCCAGCGTCACGCGGCCCTTCGACGGCTCGAGCCCTTCTTTCCGCTCGACCATCTGATGCAGGCCGTCGACCCAGAACCGGTCCGCCATCACCCGGCCGGTGTATTCATCGATGATCTCCACCTTGCCGTCGCGCACCAGGTAATGCTCCCCGCGCAGAAACAGGCGCTCGGCGGTCAGCGCCTTCACGACCAGATCCTCCCGCACGGCCCGGTTGGCGAGCGCGCCGTCGACATTGGCCTCATCGAGACGACGAACGCCGCGTGGCGTCAGCTCGATCCGACGCTCCCTTTCGAAGACCCGGTAATCCCCTTGCGTCAGACGCCGGGCCAGTTCATCGGCGCGGCGCAGCAAGTCAGGATCGAAAAGCGGCGGCCCTTCGCCGGACAGGATCAGGGGCGTCCGCGCCTCGTCGATCAGCACGCTGTCCGCTTCGTCGATCAGGGCGAAGGCCAGCCCGCGCAGCATCCCGCGCGGGACTTCGCCATCCCGACTGTAAGCGCCGCGCACCCGACGCGTCAGGCGACCGTCTCCGGTCTTCGGATCGATCCTGTCCTTCAGATAGTCGAACGCCAGTTCCTTGTTCGTGCAATATGCGACGTCGGCGGCGTAGGCGCGCGTCCTGTCTTCGGGCGACATGCCCTCCGCGATCAGTCCGACGGACAAGCCGAGCCCCTCGTAGACCGCTTTCATCTCTTCGGAATCGCGGGACGCGAGGTAGTCGTTGACCGTCACCACGTGAACCGGACGGCCGGCGAGCGCCATCGCCCCCGCCGCCAGCGTCGCGGTCAGGGTCTTGCCTTCGCCAGTCTGCATTTCGGCCAGCTGGCCGCACATCATCACGTATCCGCCCCGGAGCTGAACGGGGTAGTGGCGCATGCCGAGCCTGCGCGACGCCACCTCGCGCACCAGCGCGAAGAGCGGCGCGACCAGGTTCAGCGACGCGGGATCCCCCCGGCGGGCGCGAAATCCGGCGACGCGCGCCTCTGCGATCAGTTCCCGATCGCTCAGCTTCTCCAGGCCCTCGCCTGCCCGATCGACCGCGGGAACGATGCGGCGGCTCATCAGGCCGCGGGTCCGGGTCCACCCCGCGAAGGCGCCGGCAGTCAGCGCCTGCGCGGCCTGATCCGCTTTGGAGAAACGCGGAAGCTCCGCTTCGTAACCGAACCACGGCTGACGCGCGATGCGATCCGCGCCGAAGAGCTCAGACCGGACCTCAGACATCGAACTGCCTCAGGAACAGCTGCCGCACGCCGCGGGCGATCCGCTGGTAGATCGGCTCTTCGCCATGGTCGAACCTGACGTAGACGCGCTGTCCGACTTGCGCGTCGCTCACCGATAACGGCGCCCTGAGGTCGAACTGAAAGAACGGATCGAGCGTTGTGACCGCATCTCCCGCCGTCGGGTCCAGCGCCAGCGCGCCGCCGCCCTGCGCGCCCAACACCGGGGACGGCAGACGGTTGCCCGCTTTTGGAACCTCTCGGACGATCTCCGCCTCGAGCGGCTCCGACGGGCGGTCCGCCAAAACGATCTCCACCCGCGTTAGACGGCTGCGCACGAGCTCTGACGTCGCCTGCGGCACGGCGGCTCTCACGATCAGGTCGCCCGGCGCGATGAGATACCCGACCAGCGCCCCCCGCGGCGCGAAATTCCCCTCCAGCGCAGCCTTGTCCGGGACGATCAGCACGCCGTCGCGCGCAGATCGGAGCGAGAGGCCCGCGATCTGCTCGTCTATCCGCGCGATCGTCGCATCCGCCTGCTCGAGCTGTTCGCGCAGAAGCGCGCCGCCGAGGCGATCGTTCACCGCATCGCGCGCCAGTTTCAGTCGCAGCTCGTCGCGCTGCGCGACGAGGAGATCGCGCCGCGCGAGGAAAAGATCGTTGGAGAGCGCGACGACTTCCGCCCCCGCGGCGACATCGCCGCCCTCCGCTATATGCGAGACGAACCCCTCCGACAGGGTGCGCAGAACGGCGCGCTCCGGCACGTCGACGACGCCTTCGGCGACGGTCGCGTAGGGCGCGGGCGCCGCGAACAGCGCCCCGCAGACAACGGCGGCCAGCGCCGCGCTGACGCCGATCGCCCGCGAGCGCTTCTCCCGCAGCTCAGGCGCTTCGACGAGCCACCAGAGCCCTTTGAGAACGGGGAGAGCGAGCGCATTGAAAACCGTCCAGATCGCCAGCGCGACGCCGACGAAAAAGAGCATCCCGGCGACGAAGATCGCGATGCTGATCATGATGATCATGCGATAGAGGAACGCCGCCACCGAATAGAACAGAAACCACGCGCGTTCGCCGCGCGCCGTCACCGGGGATACGGCGCGGCGCATGCCGAACAGATATCTTTTGATCAGATAGAAGAAGTAGGAATTGGCCCGGTTCCCCAAGTTCGGAATCTCGATCAGATCCGAGAGGACGTAATAGGCGTCGAACCGCAACAGCGGATTGCCGTTGAAGAGCAGCGTCGAAACCCCGCCGATCAGCATGGCGTTGAACGCGGCGGCCCGCACGAGGCCGGGTTCGGCCTGAACCCAGACGAACATGGCGATGCTGGCGATGAACAGCTCCGCCAGAATGCCCGCCGCGCCGACGGTCGCCCGCGCCCATTTGCCGGAGAACCCGTTGGAGGCCGACGCGTCGACGTAAGGAACCGGGATCAGCACGAGGAACATCAGGCCCATCTCGTGCACGGTGCCGCCCCACCGCTTCACGGCGTAGCCGTGGGCGAGCTCGTGAACGACCTTCACAACCGGATAGACGAGAGCGAGCACAACGAGGTTCTCCGCCAGAAGAACCTGATCCACGATGCCGGTCGTCAGCTCCGACCAGTTCAGCGCCGCCAGGACGAGCGCGCCCAGCACGACGGCGAGCCAGACCAGCGCGCCGAACAGGCTGAAGACCGGGCGGGCGAACGGCATCGTCGCCGTGAGAAAGCGATCCGGATCCCAAAGCGGCAGGCGGAGGGCCAGAGGGTTCTTGAGGCGCGCGGTCAGCGCCTTCGTCTCACGGCTTACGGCGCGGTGCGCCAGTTCCTCGACATCGGGCGGCGCATCGCCCGCGAGAAGATCCGATTGATGGAGATGCGCGAGCATCCGGATCGTCTCGTCCTGGGTCGGCGGATCGCCGTCATCGTCCCATTCGTTCGCGGCCGCCCAGATCGCGTCCATCGTCCGGCGACCGTCCATCAGGCCGATCATTCGGTTCGCAGCCGGGGACAGACGGTGGTAGCGCCCGCTCTGCTCGTCGCGGACGACGAACCAGGGGGACCCGCGGTAGACATGGCGATAGATCCGCACATGGGGACGGAGCCGGGGGCGCAGCCCTGCGACTTTGAACCAGTTCTGTGAAAAGACCGGCCCCGTCATCGATCAGCCGAACCATTTCCAGATCGTCAGACGCGCCCAATCCAGCAACTCGCGGGTCCAGATGGAGATCACGAGGCGATCCTCGACATTGACCTTTCCCACCCCGCGCATGCCCGGGCTCAGTCCCAGTTCCGAAGGCGAAAGACCCTCGTCGAAGCGACCTTCCACGCGGAACGTGTTTCGGCCTTCGGCGGCCTGAGAGACTGGCGTGATTTTCTCCACCCTGAACGGGAAGGCGTCCTGCGGCAGCGCGGTGACGACGATATCGCCGGTCTGACCCTCGGCGATCTCGCCGATGCGGGATTCGTCTACATCCATGACGACGCGGTAATCGTCGACCGGCGCCACCTCGAAAAGCAGCGCTCCTCGCCCGACCGAGCCGCCGATATTCTGGCTCTGATCGCCCGCGACGATCACCCCGTCGAACGGGGCGAGCAGGCGCATCCGCTCCAGCCGCGCGTCGATCAGGGCGACCTGCGCTTCGGCCTGCGCGATCTGAACGCGGAAGATCTCCGACGCGGCGCGGTTCTGCTCGCCGATCGCGCGCCCGAGCTCGAGCCGCTTCTGCTGTCGCTCCGCGATCCAGCGCAGGCGCTCCAGCACCAGATCGCGATCGTCGAGCGCGGCGATCACCTCGCCCTCCCGAACCCGGTCGCCTGGCCTGAGCGACGCTTCTCTCAGAAAGCCGTCGAAGGGCGCCACGATGCTGCGCTGAGAGGCGCCCTCGATCACCGCGTCGGACGCGATGCGATAAGGCCGCTCCCACAGACTGAAGAGCGCGGTCAGCCCGATAAGGACCAGAATGACGATCTTGCGTAGCGCGAAACCGGGTCCGAATAACCGGGCGAACTGGTTCGCGGCGGTGTCCAGCGCCTTGAAGACGAGCCATTTCTCGTTCTGCTTCTTGTCCCAGAGCACCGGCCCCACGAGGCTGGCGGCGAAATCGGCGAAGGCGGTTTCGTCTTCGTCGAACGGGCGCTCGCCGTCCCGCTGAAAGGTGAAGGCGCCCTGGTGAACGCCGCCGATCATGAACGGGACGGACAGCACCGCCTCGCGTCCGTTCCTCTCGGCCAGCTCTTTCTGAGCGCGGGTCCCGTTCACTTCGCGCTCCGGCGCCGGATGGCTGAGCGCCGCGCGCTGGTCGATCGCCTCGTCCATCGCCGCGGCCGCCAGTCGATTGACGTTCATCTCCTTGCGGAACTCCGCCGTATGAGACACGGCGAAGACCCGCGCGGCGCCTCTCCTGCGGAACCCGACCGAAACGCGATCCGCTTCGACGGCTCGCGCCAGCCGCGTCACCGCGCCGATGGCGGCCCGCCGGGCCTGATGATCCTCGATCATGGCGGCGAAGATCTCGTGGGCGGCGCGCATCGCGTCTTCGCGCCGGCTCGTCCGCCGCCGCTCGGCTGAGGCCAGCGCCTCGCGGAGCCAGACGGCGCCCCAGGCCAGCGCTCTCGCCGCGTTGCGCACGCGCTGCGGATTTACGTCCGCGAGCCGCAGAACCGCGACGACCGCCGTCGTCTCAGACGAAGGCGCGGCCACCGGATGACCGAGGAGCGCGGCGGCGGGCGCATCCTCCGGCCGGATCGTCGCGGGCCGCCCGGTCTCGAAGACCTTCGCGGCGATGTCTTCGAACCCCGTCGCCGGAACCCCGCCCAGCGTCGCGACGACATGGGCCGTCGGGCATCCGCCATCCGCGTCGAGCGCATATACGGCCCCGGCTTCCGCGCCGGCCATCCGCGATTGAAGCGTCAGCCAGGGTCGGGCCATATCCGCGAGCGTCTCCGCGCCCGCCAGCGCCGCCCAGGCCGCGTCCAGCGCCCGAGACGTTCCGGCGGCCTCATCGGCCGTTTGGATCGGCGCGGCTCTGACATCGTTCGCGATCATCGCGCCAACGCGGTCCCGGACCGGCCTGACGAGGGCGAGCGGGCGCGACGCGCGCCAAAGGCTCGGGCGGGCTTGACTTCGCAGGGGGACGAAACGCCCACTGACCCGGCGGCGACCGCGTAGGCGACGACCCGGAGAACGCCGCGCGCTGATGCGGATCTTGACGAGGCGAAAGAATGGCTGGAGCGACGAGCGACGCGCATCGGGAACGTGACGGGGCCGGCGGGCCGCCGGTGTTCCGCGAAGCGTATTTCTCCACGTTTATCTTCTACAGCGACATCGACGACGCCGAAGCGCTGAACCGGACGTTGCTGTCCGCGATCAGGGCTGAGCGCGCCAAGGACGAAGTGGGCGTCGTCCGGTCCAACGTGCCGACGCTCGGCGGCTGGCATTCGCATGATCAACTGCACTCGGACCCCGATTTCGCCCCGCTTACGGATCGCATTCATACGTTTTCGGCCGAGATCGCGAGATCGCTCGACTATGACCCCGCATGGCCGCTCACGATCGACAACATGTGGGCCATCGTCAATCCGCCCGGCAGCCACAACGTCTCGCACATTCATCCGAACAGCCTCTGGAGCGGGGTATATTACGTTCAGGCCCCGTCCAAAGCAGGCAAGATCCAGTTCACCGATCCCAGAACGCAGCACGTCATGCAGACGCCGCGCCTCGATCCGGCGGCGACGCCGAACAGCGACAGCTGGATCGACGTTTTCTATGAGCCCACGCCGGGGCGGATGCTGCTCTTTCCAAGCTGGCTCTATCACTCGGTCGGCCCCAATCTGAGCGAGGAGAAAGGCGAGGCGGGAGAGCGCGTCGTGATCAGCTTCAACATGTTCCAGAAGAAAAGCTGACCTCGCGCGCATCGCCCGCTCGCGCGCCGCCACCGGCCTCGCGGCCAGCCGGCTACACGGTTACGCCGCCGCCTCGGCCCCTTCCGCCGCCTTCGCCTTCTTCTTTTTGGCGGGAGCGGACTTCGGCGCGGCTTCGGTCTGCGGCGCGGTTTCGATCCGCTCCGCCAGCGACTGCATGTTGTTCAGCGACTGAAGGTGAATGAACAGAAGCTCCAGTTCGTCCGTGCGCAGCATCTGCTCCAGAACATCGCCCTTGAGCTGCTTGAGTTTCTCCCGGTTCACTGCGGAGAAGCCGCTCAGGACGCCCTCTTCGCCGCTGGGCGACGCATATTGCGCCATCATCGGCTCCAGCAGCTCCAGCTCCTTCAGGCGCTTGCAGAACGCCTTCGTGCGCTCGAACTGCGCCTGATATTCCTTCATGAATCCGACGACCGTCTCCAGGTAGGCCGTGCGCTCGCCGCGACTGTCGAACAGCCGCTCGCCTTCGTTCCTTTCGTTGACGCCGTCATACTCCGTATCGATGCAGAGCGTGAACGTCCGCTCTTCTTCACCAGCGGCGAAGACGAAGGGATAGCGCCGGATGAAGGCGGGCACATAGCGCCCTTTCCAGGCGAAATTGTCGTCCACGAACAGATTCTTCTGGTCCTGAAGGCCGAGGATGACGGCCGGAAAAACCTCCTCGCCGTCGCCGCCGAAAACGATCGGACATTCGGCCGCCGCCGGACGAAACTCCGCCGCGATGATCGGAACCGAATTGACGTTCGCGGCGAACTCGAACGAGCCGTCGGACCGGACGCAGACGTCTCGATGCGTCTCGCTCGCAAGGGGCACGGCGGATTTGTAGAACAAGAGCTGGTTGGTCATCGTTCGCCTTTCTCGGTGCAACGTGGGGCGCTTTGCGGCGCCGCCGAGTTTCGTAAGATCTGTCCGACCGCCCGTCTCAAGCCGTCGTCCCTGCGATGTTCGTCGTCACTTCATCCATTCAGGTTCATTCCCGCTTCCCGCGCCAAAAGGCTATTCGGCGGCCATAAGAGGAAGCGCGATCGGACCTTCGAGCACAAGGCGGTTGATCTCAGTCCCGCTCAACGCCCGGTCGTACCAGGCGAGTTCATCGAGTCTCCCGTCGAAATGATCCCGCAGAGAGGGTTCATGACGACACCGATCCGACCAGAGCGCGCCGACCGCGATCTTCCCGTCTACCGCGCCGAGACCGCCGTCATGGTCGTTCGCGCCGACCTCGGCCCCGCCGACGTAAAGACGCATCCCGTCCGGACCCCAGGTGAGGGCGACATGCTCCCAGGCACCCTTCGCGAGATGCGGACCGGTGATGACATGGGTGGCGCCATCCTGATCGACCGTGACCTTCAGACGCCCGCAATCCAGACCGATCTCGAACCGGTCGCCATTCGCGCCGTAGGTGGAGATCAGCCCGCTGCGATGCGCGTGGCTGTCCGGGTTCACCCAGAGCTGCAGACTGCCGCTCGGCGTCACAAAAGCGTCGTCGGGCGAGACCAGAACCGCCGTGTCGCGATGGCGGTCGAACGCGGCCGAGGTTCCGGTGTTCGGCGCAGCGCCCGGCATGCCGAGATACGCGTCCGCGCCGCCCCGGTCGCTGATGAACTCGCCGTCATGGGGAACGCCCGCGATGTCGCGGAGAATCGGGCCGGACGTCTCGTCGAACGTCAGATGCAGAACCGGCTGGACCACTTCGGCTTCGAACGCGACCGACAGGCCTTCAACGGCCCGGATCACCTGAGCGCCCTGCGCGAAGACCTGAAGCCCGTCCTCAGGCTGAAGCTGATCCCATTCGCCCCGTAGCGTCGCCGTCGCCCCGACAGCGCCGATCAGCACCACGGGTCCGTCGACGAGGGCCGCGATCTCGTCGGCGGAGAATGCGTCGGGGACTTCGGAGCCCGCGCCGATTACGAGACCGGTCGCGCCGTCGCCGAAACGCACCGCCTCGACGCCGCTTAACGTGGTCGGCGCGCGCGGCGCATCGCGCGCCGCCTCGTAACCGGAGACGCCAGCCTCGAAGAGCACCTTCATCGCCGCGCCGTCAAGTTGCCCGGCGATCACCGAAACCTCGTCGATCAGGCCGTCGAATTCACGGCTCAGATGGACCCGGTCGGGGTCGTCGGACCGGTTCTTGGCGAGCGAGGCGCCGATCGCGAGCAGGTCGTCATTCTCCGTCAGATCGAACGCTGCGGCGCTGTCGGCGGCGACCAGGGCGCCGTCGACCCAAAGCTCGACCCCGCGCGCGCCGAAGGAGACGGAGACCATCCGCCACTCGCCGCGTTCGACGACGTCATGCGCGACAAGCGAACGGTCCGCGCCGTCCATCTCGTAAGCGAAGCGCAGATCGCCGCCGTCCACCGTCAGCTCGAACCCGGTGTCGGAGAACTTCCCGGTTTTCGACAACACGGTCTGCTTATGGGTCTGGTTCGCGTTGACCCAGGCTGTGATCACGCCCTCGGCCAGCGCGAACGCGTCGTCATGCGCGACGATCAAAGCGTCCTTGCGGCCGTCGAAATCAGCGCCCGACCCGCTTACGCCGGCGACGTTCATGTCGACGCCGCCATTGGGATCGATCGCGTCCTGCGGCGTTCCGGCGACGTCGGCGGCGCGCCCGCGCGTCGTTTCATCGAACGGATAGTACGCGACGACCGCGCCTCCCTCGATAGCGGCGCGCTGGATGACCAGCGCATCGTCTTCGCTGGAATAGGCGTAATCCGCGGCCCCGCCTGGCAGCCCTTCGCTGGCGAAGATCCGTCCATGAGCTTCGAAGAACGTCGCGGCCGGGCTTTTCTCGATCGAGATCGCAATCGTCCGCGCATCCAGCTGCAGGTCATGCAGCGCGAGCTCGTCCATCCGCCCGGAAAAACCGTTCTCAAGCCGGATGTCGCCTCTGCCGTCGATCCGGTCGAACGCGGCGCCGACGAAGACCTCGCCGCCGTTGCCCTCGAGACCCCCGGCGTAAGCGCTCTGCGCTCGCAGGACGCCGTCGACGAAGACCTGCATCCCGGAGGCGCCCCAGCTGACCGCGATATGGGACCAGGCGTTCCGCTCCACCGCATCGGCGGCGATGGCGAGGCCCGAAGCGGCCCCGTCGCCCATATGGAAAATCAGATCGCCGCGATCGAGAGAGATCTCGAACTTTCGCGCGCCGTCATGCTTGGAGACGAGAACGCCGTCGGCCTTCCGACCCTCCGGCTTGAGCCAGAATTGCAGCGTCCCCTCAGAAAGCTCCAGAACGGCGGCGTGATCGATCTTGAGCGCCTCGTCGCCATGAAAGTCGATCCCCGTCTGCGCGCCGAAGGGCGCGATCGCCAGATCGGGACCGGCGTCGTCGAAATCGGGGGAACGCCGGCCGACATGCTCGGCGGAAAGACCGCCTGCGCTGTCCGACATAATGCGGCCGCTCGTTTCGTTCATGTCGAAGTAAACCGCCGGGCCGGTGGCTGGCAGACCGATTTGGTCGAAACCCTCACCGCCGAACGCCTGATCGCCGGCCTGCACCGGGCCCAGGAAGTCGTCGCCCGCGCCCCCGTCGATGAGGTCGTCGTCGTCGGAGCCGATGAGCGTGTCGTCCCCCGCGCCGCCGAAGAGCGCCGCCGCGCCGCCGCCGGCTATGATGAGATCGTCGCCGTCGCCGCCACGCGCTTCGAGCGGCGCTTCGATGCTCGGATCGACCACGATGGCGTCGTCGCCGCCGACGCCCAGGATCTGAACGGCCTCGATGTCGTCGCCGAGGAAGTAATCGATGGTCGGATCGCTGGTCCCGGCGAGCTTCAGCGCCGCGAAGGACGGCGCCTCCGGCAAGTCGGGCGCGTTGGTCAACTCCCAGACTGCGACGGAATTCCGGCCGCTCACCTCGATCCCATCGACCGCGACGCTGAGGCCGCGGGAGAATCCGTCGGCGAAGAACCGAAGATCGACCGAAGCCGCGCCCTCCGGAGCGTCGTATTCGAGCACGCCGCCGGAGGCGTCGAACCGCAACCCTGACGCGGACCCGACGAAGCCGTCCGTTTCGCGATCATAGGCGAAAACGTCCAGCGTCTCGTAAGACGCGCCGTTGACGGAGATGTCAATCCCGAACGTCCCGGTCGGGTCATGCCGACCGTAGCCCTTGAACCCGAACCAGCCGCCGACGTGATGGACGCGCTCGCCGCGCAGGTCGATCGCGATCTTACTTTCGCGCAGCCCGCCGAGATCGCCGGTCTTCACCTCGCTCGCGCCGCGCGAATGCCGGTCGAATTCCAAAGGCTGATCGCCCTCCCCATCGAACCTTTCGCTGTAAGCCGTCGTCCGCTCTTCGGCGAGCGGCGCATCGACGAGCGCGGGCCGCAGCGCCGTCACCTTCGCCGCGCTGACCGCGACCCTCTCTTTCGACGAAGTGAAGTCGCTGACCACGCGCAGGCTGAACGCCTCCGTCAGTCCGAGAGCGGAGAGGTCGTAGACCAGCGTCTGCGCGTCGGCGCCGAACTCCTGACCGGAAGATCCCACGAAAACCTGCCGCGCCGCATCGACCGTGAAGTCGTCGAGCGCGAACGTCTCGCCGGACGCCGTGACCGCCTCGATCCGCAAAGCGTCGGCGAAGTGCGATGAAGGACCTTCGAACTCCACGAATTTGCCGACGTCCGTCCGCAACTCGACGCTGAAGGTCAGGTCGGTCAGGCCAGCCGGCTCGCCGCTCTCGATGACGAGGCTCTCCGGATGCGGACCGGACAACCGGCCGGACGCGCCCCGCTCATCGAAAGCCTCATCCGCGAGATGAACCAGCAGCGGCGCCAGCTCCGAGCCGTGGAGGGCGCGCAGCTTGATCACTTCGTCATCATTCGTGCCGATGACGCCGAGGCGGTTGTCGGCGTCGACGAAGACGCCGGAGAGGAACACCTGCGTCTGCCCGCTCGTCACTTCGCCGCCGTCGTCGTCGATCAGCGTCAGGGACACGCTGTAGATGTTGGGCGACGCGTACTCGTGTGAGAAGCTGAACGTCCTCTCGCCCGGCGCCGCGAGGTCGAACATCTCCACCACGCCGTCGCCCCAGTCGACCGTCACGCGGTGCGCGTCGAGCGACCCGGCGTCGGAGAACGCGCCCGTTACGGAAACCGGCTGATCCGGCAGGACCTGGCCCGCCGTCTCCGCGCTGTTGCCGAAAGAGGTCAGAACAGGCGCGACGTTGCGCACCGTCACCTCGCGCGTTTCGCTCAGGCTGACGCCGCCGTCGTCATCGGAGAGGAAGGCGGTGATCGCGAAGAGGCCGACGGGGCCATCGTCGCTCACCGCGTCCGATAGCGGGTCGTCGTCCAGATACACGTGCGAGACGGAGAAGATGCGGGTCTCCGGGTCCACCGCGACGGTTTGCGGCGCCGATCCGTCGCCCCAGTCGACCGTGATCTCGTGAGTGTCCCCAAGGCTCGCGTCGACGACCGATCCGGTGAGCGTCACGACGCCGTTCTCGTCGATCTCGGTCGCGCTCAGGCTGAATGCGAAGGTCTCGTCGCCCTCCGTCACGGGCGCGAACTCAGGCGCGACGTTCTCGACGGAGATTTGGGTCGAAGACGCCTCGGACGCCAGGCCCTCATCGTCCGTCGCCACCGCGGTGATTGCGAACGCGCCAAGGCCCAGCGACGCCGCGAAGGCGCCCGCCGCGTCATCGTCGTCGAACACATGCTCCGCCGTGAACGTGCGAGTGACGGCGTCGACCGCGACGGTGGACTGCGCCCCGTCGCCCCAGTCGATCGTCACGGTATGCGTATCCGCCGCGCCCGGATCTTCGACCGCGCCCGAAAGCGTGAAGACCGACCCTTCCTCGACAACGTCGACGCTGCCGCCGAGCGAAACGATGCGCGGGGCGAGGTTCGCAATCGTCGTCTCGACGTTCTGCGTCTCGCCGATCCCGCCGTCGTCATCCGACGGCGTGACCTGAACGGCGTAGCGGCCGCTTTCAGTATAGACATGCGTGAAGCGGAAGGCGTCGACGCCGCTCACAAGCGAGATCGTCTCGACCGTTCCATCGCCCCAGTCGATCAGGACGGAGAGATCGTCTCCAGCGCCCAAATCGGTCGCCGAACCCGTCAGAACGACGGCCTCGCCCTCGTTCGCATCCGTAACGGCGAGGCCGCTCAAGATCGGAGCGACGTTGGCGACGCTCAGGCTCACCGGTTCCGCCGCGAAAGCGCCGTCCTCGTCGACCGCGCGCGCCGTCACCGTGAAGGTGCCGTCGTCGACAAAGACGTGATCGGCGATGACATCGGCGCCGTCGATCTGCTCGACCGGGGATCCGTCGCCCCAATCGACCAGCCAGTAGGCGACCGTGTCGGCGCCCGCATCCACCGCGCTCAGCGACAGGGAATGCCGCCCGCCTTCGGCGACCACCGCGTCGGACAGACGCTCGACGGTCAGCTCAGGCGCCGCGTTCGCCACGACGTAATTGGCGAAGATCTGGGTGACGTCCTCGCCGTCGGAGACTGCGATGCGAACGGTCTTCGGCCCGTCGTCATCCTGATACAGGCCGGGTATGGAGACGGTTTGCAGCGTCGTATCCGTCAGCTCGCCCGCGTCGTCGAAATCGCCATCGTTGTTCAGATCGTAGCTGAACGTCAGATTGACGCCGTTCGCCGGATCGAAATCGCTCAGCGCTACATCGAAGGCGTCGGTGACCGTCACCTGCGCCGCGTCGTCCTCGAAGATAACGTCGCCGGAGACGGCGGAAACCGCAGCCGTGGCGGTTGGAGCGGTGTTCTCGACTACCAGAACGCCCAGTGCGCCCTCGGTCGTCGCGCCGGAAGCGTAGGTTCCCACCGCCGCGACGAGGTAAGCTCCATCATCGCTCACGCCAAGCGATTGCAACAGATCCCAGTCGAGGGTGAAGTCCGAGAGGCCGGTGAGTCTCGGGCCGTCGAAAGAGAAATCGCCCTTCGCATCGATCGTGAATTCGACGCTGACCACTCCTTCAGAGGCTTCGACGCGGAACGTCGCGCCTTCGCCTTCGTCAATCGTCTGAACTTGTTCGGCGAAAATCAGCGCATCGTCCGGAACCGTCAGCGAAACCAGCGTCGCCGGGGAGGCGAACTCGCCATCTTCATCGACGCCCGTCACCTGAACGAGAGCGGCGTTTTCAAGCTCTCCCGTGATCGGCGAAACGACCTGCGGATCAGAGTAGACATGCGTCGCGCTGATGGTCCCCGCGCCGAAGGTTTCGACGACGCCGTCGCCCCAGTCGACCCGCCATTCCGTCACCCGGTCGTCGCCGGGGTCCAGCGCCTCGAATGAGATCGTGAATTCGTCGCCAACGACGGCGCCTTCCGGCGTCGAAACCGCGATGGTCGGCGCAAGGTTCGCGACGGACAGCGTCGTCGCCGCCGTGGTCGCGCCGGCGGAGTTCTCCACCTGCACGGCGATGACGTAGGTCCCGTCGTCGGTGACGCCCACGTCCTTCAATGCGTCCCAGTCGTCGAACCGCAGTTCGTAGCGCTGCACGACGCCGTCATCCGAGAGAAGCGTCGCGACGCCGTCATCGAAGCCGCCATCCGCATCCATGTCGAAGACCGGCGCCGTCCCGGCGCCGAAGCCGCCGTTTTCGACCGACAGCGTGATGACGACGCCCTCGCCCTCAGTCGTCTCGAAAGCGCCGTCGAACGTGACGACCGGCGGCGTCGTGACCCGGAAGTCTTCGAACGCCTCGACTGCGATCAGGCCGAAACCCTCCGCCTGAATGGAGCCGGACGCCACCGTGCCGGTGCTCTCCACAGTCGCATCGCCCGCAGCGAAGGAGAGCGTGTCGCCCGGATCGCCGACCAGTCCGCCGCCGCGCAGCAGGACGCTCTCCACGCCGAGCGGCGCGGCGGATCCGGCGACGAAGACATCGTCCGCGCCTTCGCCGCTGGAGATGTCGACGCGCTGCCCGTCGCCGAGTTGGTTCACGAAGATCGCATCGATCCCGGCGCCCGCATCCAGCGTCAGCTCTCCGTCCGGGGTCGCAGCGCGAATATCGACGATGTCCGCCTGATCGCCCGTGTCGACCTTGGTGCCGAAAGCATCGCCAGCGCCCTTGCCGACGAGGTCGAGCAGCGTGACCTTGTCCAGCCCGTCGCCGGTCGAGATGCGCGCGCGAACGACCTCCGCGCCCGGCGCCGCGTTCAGGTTGATGAAATCGTCGCCGCCGCGCGTCGAAAGCCCCAGATCGGCGATGCTCGCGAACTCCGTTTCGCTTTCGCCCTGAACCGTCGTCTCAAGGTCGAGCGCGAACCGCGCGATCCCCCCGACCGACGGCCCGCCGCCGAGACTGGCGACATAGACCAACGGCGTCTCCCCGTCGGGCGTCGTCGTCGCAATGAGGGCGCTGGCCGCGTTCAGGCCGCCGACGCCCGCCGTCTGGTTGCGCAGGACCTGCACGAAGATCAACTTCCCGGTAGGAGCCCCCTCCGCACCGGAGAGGCGCTGGAAGACGGCGATGGCGTCGCTGTCCTGGCCGGCGACGAGGATGAACTCGCCGCCCGGCGCGATCTGGACGTCGGACGGGCCGTTCATCCCGCGCACCCCGTCCACGCCGTTTTCGAGAACGTCCGCCAGCGCGAAGCCAGTATCCGCGTTATAGCTCAGAACGACGAGCCTGTCGCTCGCCTGATCCGCCACGTAGAGGAAGCCGTCGTCCCCGACGGCGACGCTGCGCGCGCCCGCGTCGGAGAACTCGGCGGCGATGAACGCGTCGGCCTCATGCAAGACGCCCAGATCGTCGGCGGAGAGCGCGCGGACGCCGCCCGAGACCTGATCCAGCGCGAACATCGTCGCGCCGTCGGCGCTCGTCGCGACGTCAGCCGCCGCGCCCTCCGCGAACGCAGCGACGAACGCCGCATCGCCGAGCGCGATCTTCGCCACCCCGCCGACGCCGCTCGCCAGAAGGCTCTCGCCATCCGGGCTCGCCGTCAGGGTATCGTAGACGCCCGGCAGATCGACCGCTGGGGCCGCGCTCTCGGTAATCTCGCCGTCCCCGACGACGTCGAAGGCGACGATCCGGGATCCGCCAGCGTCTCCCGCGACCAGCGCGTAGAGAACCTCTGCACCATCGGCGGTTTCGACGACGGCGACGTCCTGAACGCCGGCGATCCGGTCCGTCGCGAAGCCCTGCTTGACCAGCTGACGCTCGGAGCCGTCGGCGTTCAGGACGACGATGGCGTCAAGCGTCCGGTCGACGCCGTAGAGCACGGACGCATCCGCGTTGATCGCCAGCGCGTCGACGCCGGGCACCTGCGCGGTCGCGAGGTTCTGGCTCGCCTGCAGCGCGTTGATCGGAATGACCTTCGCGTTGCTGTTGAGCGTCTCGCTGACGACCGTAGCGGTCCGATCGCCGACCTCGGCCGCCGCGTCGTCGCCAAAGAAAGACACGTTGACGTTCACCGATGCGGCGGCCTCGGGCACCAGCGTGATCCACATCTGACCGGCGCCGAGCACCCCGGCGTCGACCCCGGAGGACCCGACGTTCATCGCCTGGAACGAGGTCGCCGCGCCGTCGAGGGATATGGAGATCGCCGGATCGCTGAGCGCGACCGTCGACAGGTTAACGACCACGATCGCGTCGTAACCTTCGTAATCATCGAGCCCGTCGACATTGCCGATGACGGGCGCCGGAACCTGGTCGAGGCGGACCACCGCCGCCAGCGTGTTGAACGCCGGTTCGATCGTCACCTGCGCGCCGAGATCGCCCAGCGTGACGCCCTCGAGAATGCCGTAAACGTCCGCGCCGCCAGCGATCCCCGCGATGCGCGGCGTGAAGACGTCGCCTTCGTAGACGTCGTTGGCGACCAGTTCGCCCGCGAAGGTCTGCTCGCGCGCCGTAACGCCCGCGATGTTCCCGGTATCTCCGGCGCTCCGCTTAGCGCCGTTGAAGGTGATGTCGTGGCCGACGAGGAGGAACCTGCCCTCGCCCGCGCGATTGGAGCCGAGCCCGTTAAGCCCGCCCTTCGCATCGACGTCAGCGTTGTTCGTTTCGCCGTTGATGACGGACGCCTGCAGCTTAACCGTGCCGCCGGCTCCGCCGCCTCCAACACCGCCGTCGCCGCCGTCGCCGCCGTCGCCGCCATCGCCGCCTTCGCCGCCGTCGCCGCCATTGCCGCCGCCGCCGCCCGACAGGCCCGTGCCATCGCCGTTCTCGCCGTTGCCGCCGCCCGCGCCGCCGGAGCCGCCGGCGCCCCGCGCGCCTTCGTTCGCTGAGCCGAAGCCCGCTGCGTCGCCGCCCGATACGTCGAATTCGCCGCCAGCGAGGGTGATGCGGCCGCCGGCGAGCACTTCGAAAGCGCCCCCTCCGCCGCCGCCGACGCCGCCCGCGCCGCCGGAGCCGCCACGACCGCCTGAGCCTCCCGCGCCCCCAGTAGCGCCAACGCCGCCTTCGCCGCCGACGCTAACTGGGCCGGCGCCGCCGCCCCCGCCGCTTCCGCCGCCCGCGCCGCCGGAGCCGCCCGCGCCGCCGCCGCCGCCGGAACCGCCCGCGCCTCCGCCTCCGCCGCCGCCGCCGGTGATCAGCAGGCCGTTGCCGTTATTGGCTCCGGCGCCGCCGACGCCGCCCGTCCGGCCATTCCCGCCGTCGCCGCCGTCCCGACCGTCGTCGCCGTCGGTTGCATTTCCGCCTCTTTGGCCGCTCGGTTCGCCGCCTCTCCCTCCGCCGCCGGGCTCGCCGCCTTCCGAGTTGATGCTGCGAAAGCCCGCGCCGCCGCCGGATACTGCGAAACCGCCCTGGCCGCCGCCGCCGGCGGAGTTCACGCCCGTGGAGCCTGAGCCGCCGCCGGAACTCGAGGTCGCGCTCGATCCGGACGATCCCCTTTGTCCGTCGCCTCCACCCGAGCCGCCAGATCCGCTTTCAACGACCAGGAAGAAGCTTCGTCCTCCTTCTCCCGGCTCGCTTGCGCCCGATCCCGCGTTTCCGCCCGACCCGGCCGCGCCGCCAGAGCCGCCCGAACCCGCTCCCCCTGCGCCGCCGCCGCCCGCGCCGCCGGTCGCTCCGACCGCCGGGGAGACGAACTTCACGTCTTCACCGATCGAAAGGTCATTCGTCACGACGAGCGCGCCGCCGAAAGCGCCGACGAACCTGATGGTCACGTCGCCGGAGATGTCGAGGTCGCCGTCGAAGCGGAAGGTCCTGATCTGGTTGGTCACGCCGTCGTTGACGAATGTTCCGCCCTGCCGGTTCACGCCGTTTCCAAAGGCTACGGCGCCCGTGGTTGTGTTAAGCGTGACAGTCCCGTTGCCCGAGAGGGACATCGTCGCAACCTCGTCCGTATCGGCGGACTGGTTTCCAACCAGACCGGCGAGACGCGAAAGCTCGATATTGTCGATGGAGCCGCCATTGCTGTCGATGATCACCGCCTGAAGCGCCGCGAAGCTCGCGTCCAGCTGATCGAGACTGTCGATGGTGCGGGTCTGGCCGTTGACCGAGATCGCCGTGATCGTGACGCCCGAACCGCCATCGACGTCCAGACCGAAGAGGCTGAACGCGTCCCCGAGGCTTTGGGGATCGTCCCCAAGCGCGCGGACCACGATCTTCTGATCCTCAGTCGGCGCCGCCGCCCGGCTGGTCTGCGAAGACGCCAGCAACGTGACCGGGGTCGCGTTGAGAACCGCGAGGGTGTCGGGCGCATCGTCCGCCACCGCGTAGACGAGGAACCCGTCTTCCTCGTAGTAGCCGTTTGAGGACGCCGCGAGGCCGGAGAAATCGATCACGTCGTCGAAGTTGGCGATCTCCTTCGAGAAATCGAAAGACGCCACTTCGAGCCCCGACCGCAGGACGACCGTATTGCGGGCGATTTCGCCGGTGATGTCGGCGTTGCTCGTCGTCTTGACGTCCAGACTGTCCGCTTCGGAGCCGCCCAGAACCTCGACGACATCCGCGCCGCCCGTACGGATGACGTCGCGATCGGCCGCCGCCGGCGCGGTGACGGACCGGGCCATGATGAGATCGCCGTCAACCTGGGTCCAGGCCACGCCGGTCGCAGCGTTATCGGTGTTGTCGATCGTAAGCCGCTCGACGTCGAGCGAGAGCTTGGTGAAGTCCAGATCGCCGGGAAGGCCGTTGATATCGAGGATCACCTGATCCCGCTGACCGCCGCCGACGATCGACGCCTCGCTGGTCGAGCCGAGGGAGACCGCGCGCACCGTATCGTCGCCCCGTCCAGCGTCGACATCGATGTTCGTTTCCGCGAAAGCGTCTTCGCCGGTTGGCAGAATTGCGTCGATCAAGACGCTGTCATTGCCCGAACCCAACCGAATGTCTGCGACTTCGATATTCTGAATGAAGATGTCGCCCAGCGTCAGGAACGCATCGTCCGCGACCTGGATCACGCCGCTGCCGACGCCCTGCGGGCCCGCCGCCGGATCGCTCGGGTCCACGCCGCCGCCGCGGATAACGGCGTCGATCGCCGCCGTCTCCGCCGACAGGTCGAGAATGACGGTATCCGTCAGCCCGTCGTCGCCGCCGTGAACTGCAACCGGCCCGCGCGCGGCCGTGACGACAACGCGGTCCTCACCTTCGCCGAGCTCGATGTCGATCAGCGCATCCGCGCCGTTGATGAGAATCTGATCGGCGCCGCCGCCCGCGTCGAGGTCGACCGCAATCCCGGTTCCGGCGATTTCAAAGACATCGGCCGCATTGGACAAAACGGCCGCAAAGCCTTCGAAACCTTCCAGACGGGTTTCGGCGAGGCCGCCGGTGAGAACGGCGGTCTCCCCCTCCGCGTCGAGCTTCAGGTTGACCGCTTCGTCCAGCGAAAGGGAGATTTCGTCGTCTCCCTCCCCGCCCAGAACGGTCAGCGGAGAGACGATGGCGGCGAGACTCGGGCCGAGGACGAGAACGTCGTCGCCGACGCCGAGGTCGATCAGCGTGGAGACGTCGCCGCCCGGGGTCGCCGAAACGGCGAAGCGGTCCGCGCCGGCGCCGAGGCGGATCTCGACCTGGTCGATATTCGCGAAGACCACGCCGACGTCGCCGTTCGGCGCGACCCCGTCGTCACCGCCCATGCCGAGGCCCGATATGCGCGTGCGCCCGAGCAGGTCCACCGTCTCGCCGACCGCATCGCCATCCGCGCTGTCGTCCACGATCAGCCGGTTGACGCCGACGCCCGCGTTCACGTTGACCAGACCGTCGACGCCGTCGACCGATCCGTTCGAGCCGATGCGCGCCGTGTTGTCGCCGTCGCCGAGCTCTATATCGATCGTAACGCCGGCGTCGGTCGACTGCACGTCGACGGTGTCGGAGCCGACGCCCGCGAGAACGCGGAAGGCGCCGACATCGTCGAACGCGACGCGTCCCAGCATACCGAAGCCGCTGAAAGCGCCTTCAGCGATGACGCCGCTCAGATCGTCGGCGTCGTCGAGCGCGCTGACCGCGACGAGATCGCCGCCGTCGTCGTCGGTGATCGTCACATCCGCCAGGAACCCGCGAAGATCGCCGCCGTTCGCAGCTCCGTCGGAGGCGTTCGAGCCGAGAACGACCCGGTCGTCTCCGCCGCCCGTGACGATCTCGACCTCTGACGTCGCGCCCTGTAGCGAGATGGCGTCCTCGCCCTCCCCGCCGCTCAGGATCACCTGATCGGCCGTCAGCGCGCCTGCGAAGTTCGCGACGCTTTCGATCCCGCCGTCGCCGCTGACGTCGCCGAAGGCGAGCGTGACGAGATCGCCCTGAATGAGACTGCCGCGCTCAGCGGAGAAATCGTCGCCCGCCGCGAGCGTCACGTTCCCGTCCACGGCGCGCACGACGCTCGTCGCCGCCAGCGTGATGTCGTCATCCTGACTGGCGTCGGCGCTTTCGGCGACGCTGACGACGACGTCGCCGCTTCTGGATTCCAGCGCGCCGAGCGCCAGCGCTCCGCCGACGCCGGTCAGATGAACGTCGCCCTCCGCCGTCGCGCTGAGTTCGCCAAGGATCGCCTGAACTTCGATCGGATTGGATTGCGCGCCGATAGCGCCGCCCTGCGAAATGAGACCGATGCTCCGACCGGCGAAATCGATGTCGTCCGCGCCGGTTGCGTCGCCATCCAGAATGTCGCCGCCCGCTCTGAGTAAGACGTCACCCGACGCCGAAGCGACGAGGCCGATCTCGATATCGTCCCGCTCCGCGAGGTGAACATCGCCCTGCGCGCTGGCGGAAAGCCGATCCACCTCCGTCAAAATGGCCCGACCGGCGTCGCCGATCGCATCCCCGGCGCCGAGTAGCAGATCATCCGCGAGTATCCGGCTGGTTTCGTCCTCCTGGCGGATCGCCCCGCCAACCGCCTCCACGGTGACCGAGCCGCCCGGCGCGAGGATATCATCCGTCAAAATGACGTCGCCCGCGCCTTCGCTGCGGATCGAAACCGCCGTGCCGCCCGACACGTTCTGCCGCGTCGGCGCAAAGCCCGTCTGATCGCCATTGGCGACCACGATGTTGTCGGGGACCTGCGTGGAGTTCGTTGAGGTGTCGATCCGGCCCACCCGCACGTCGTTATCGCTCAGATTGACGATCGTGACGCTTTCCAGAGATGTCGGATAGTCGAAGTCGGGCGCGCCCGTGATGACGGCGGAGCCGCGCTCCGTCGTCGAAGACGCGTTGTCGAGACTATTGGAACTGAACTTGAACTCGACAGTTCCGCCGGTGTTGCCGGGATTGGCGATGTCCGCAATCGTCCAGACGCCGTTCGCCAGCGTCGCGCTCACGGCGCCTTCGGTCTCCGCCGTTCCATCCGGATTGAGCACCACGAGGGGGCTTACCGGGCCCAACATGGTGACCTGTCCATTGAAGTCGATCGTTCGATCGTAATCGATCTTCTGGGAGTCGCTCGGGCGCGTTCCAAGATCGATCGCGGGCTTTCTGACCGTGGCTTTCGCCTCATAGATCAGATCGCCGTCAGCGACGTTCAGCACTTTGAGATCTCGGGTGAGGATCTCAGAGCCCTGCGCGACGTCGATATCGGCGGAGACGTTGAAGACGAGATCGGCGTCCGAGGAGGAGGCGATCTCGAAGAGCGTCTTGTTCTCGATCCTGCTATCGGAGCTTATGTCTAGGTCTTCATGTCTGGCGCCGATTTCAACGCTCTTCTCGCCCTCGATCATCGCGCCTGCGGCGATGCTCAAACCGAGGCTGACGGTGTAATCGACGTTCGAGTCCGCTTTCGAGCCAGCGAACAACCCGCCTATCGTCGTCAAGGTGTCGGCGAGGATCGTCGTCGGCTCTTGCAAGACGTTCAAAGTGACGTTCTCGCCCCTGAGCTCAGCATCTTCGCCGACGTTGACGCGCGTGATGTCGGCGCCCTCCAAGTCTGCAGTCGCCTCGCCGCCAGCGCCCAATCCGGCACCTCGAGAAATCGCTTTGACGGTCGCATCCGACTCGGTTTTGGCGAGAAGGCTCACGTCCTTGGCGGCTTCGAGTTTCGAAGCGGAGCCGATCGTAACGTCCGACGTATTTGCGAACTCGCTCTTACTCCGGCCGAACGCCGCCCCGACGATGGCGCTGAAGCCCGTCGTCTCGCTGATTGCGTCGACATCGGAGATGACGCTCGCGTCGATGGTGATCGACCCCTGCTCCGCAATCAGCTCGGCGCCGTCGACGCCAGAGGCTTGCTCCGCAGCGCCGATGATCACGCGCGCCTCGTTCTCGATATCGGCGTTCGCGACGCTCGCGCCGAAAGACAACAATCCGACGGCGAACGCCGGCGGGATGTCTGCGGTCACGTCCCCGTCGGACACGGCCTCGACCAGCATAGCCGGATGTTCGGCCGTGTCGCGACCGGTCGCCGTCAGGCGCGCCCCGTCTTCGATATGCGTGACGGCGCCCATGTCGATATTCGCCTCAATCGACGCTCCGACGACATTCACGGCGCCGCCGCCGGCATGGAAGACTTGAATATCGGCGTCCGCTTCGTTATCCGATCTGACGACGATCCGGTCCCCCGTTACGGTCGCTCCGGATTCCACAACGCTACGAGTTCGTCCGGTGATCTCCGCCCTGCCGAACGAGAGCCCAACCCCGACGATCCCCGCCGCGACGCCCAACTGAGTGATACGGAGGTCGGCTTCGCTCTTCGCTTCTACGGTGACCAGACCTTTCGCCTCGACCGATGCGTCATCGTCGATCATGGCGACGGTATCGCCGCCGATGGAGATGAACGCGAAGCCCGCCGCGACGCCGACGCCGCCAGCGGAAATGACGAAGTTCATCGGCACGAGGAACCCGCCCAAAGGAAGGACGTCCACATCTCGCTCCGCGAGAACCGTCACATCGCCGGACCCGGCGCCGATTGCGGTCATCGACAGATTCGAACCGATCGCGGAAGTAACCGAAACATCGACGTCCGCCGTTGCGACGCCGGCGCCGACCGCGCCGATCCCCCCCGCAATCGCCAGGTTCAAAAGGCCGTAGTCCACATCCGCGTCGGCGATTACGGAAACGTCTTCGAAGCCTGAAATCGCGACCTCAGACGCAGTCGACGCCGCCCCTTCGAAGGCGTTGGGACCGTTCTCGAAATCTGGGCGGGCGCCCAGCAGCGCCGCCACGCGCGTCGTATCGCTGACGACCGACGCCGCGGCCGCGATGCCGATCCCGGCGCCAGCGCCGGCGCCCCCGATAACGTCGATCTCGCCTTGATACGCCGCATCTACGGAGAGATCTCCGGTCTCCTGACCGATCAGTCTGACATTCGGCCCGACATAGGCCGCGACGTTGGCGTCGACGTTGACGATCGCGATCCCGGCGCCCACGGCCGCGTACAAACCAACCGCGCCGCCGACCGCCGCCCCCGTCATCTCGATGCGCTGACGCGCATCCACGTCAACGCCGCCTGAGGCGATCACCGCCCCGGTTTCGATCCCCGCGACCGTTCCCGCTGTGATCTTCGCCGTTCTCGAAAGCGCGTTCGCCGCCGTATCGGTTACGCCCGCATCCGCCAGCGCATCTGTCGCGGAAGCGCTGAAGTCGGAACCGCTGGCGAGCAGACGATGCTGTTCGCCGACGGCGCCGGAGGCGTCGAAGTCGATCGCGATCCCCGCTTCAGCATCGTCCGCCGACCGGGCGAGCTTCACGATGTTCGGGTTCTGCTCGTCGACGATGACGAAGTAGGTCTGGCCGTCCACCAGCCCCGTCATCGCGACGCCGCCCGGCCCTGCGTCGTAGACGACGGGGTCGCCGGTCGAGAGCGTCGTCCCGTCGGCGAGCGTAATTTCGTTCGAAGCGCTGTTCACGACAGAGGGATCGTCTGGCGAGAACGGCGCGTTGTCGCCCTCAGCCGACGTCACCCCGTTGAGCATCGCCGAGACTTCCCGCACGACGAAGGCGTCCACGCTGTCGCCGTCGCTCTCAAGCGCATTGGCGCTGGACGCATCGGAGCTGAACTCCGCGTCGAGGTTTCCGCCGATGTTGTAGATGACGAAACCGCCACCGAGCGAAACGCCGCCGGACCCGGCGGCGCCGACGGTCACGCCGTTGAAACGCCAGTCCGAAAGCGAGTTCACATCGACGTCGCCTCGCGCGGCGACGCTTGTTCCCGCGCCGCCGATGAAAGCGTGCGTATCGTTTCGGATCAGCCCGACGTCGAAGGAAGCGCCGAGCCCGCCGCCCGAGACGCCGATCCCCACCGCCCCGGCGATCGAGAGGATCTCCAGATCGTTCACGGCGGAGACGTTGACCGCCGCGCTGTCGCTCCCGGCCTCCTGGTTGATCTGCGCGCCGCTCAGGATGGCGGCCTCGGTGTCGCTGTCGATGCGATTGACGTTGACCGCACCGGCGAGACCCGCGAACGAGCCGCCGCCGATGGCGGCCGAAAGCCCGAAGACGTATTCCGCGCTGTTCGCGTTGACGACGACGCCCCGCACGTCGCCTCGGTCGGCGCCGTCCGCGTCCAGATCGCCGGTCGGGACATCGCTCAGCGTCGTCGAACCCGGCGCCGTGAAGGCGTCGACCATCGCGCCCTCGTCGATCAGCGCCTCCGTCTTCTTGTCGATCAGCACGAGGGACAGCGCCGCGCCGACGCCGGTTCCGCCGAAGCCGACGCCAACGCCGCCGCTGGCGGAATAGGCGCTGGTTTCATCCTGCGCCGCCACCCGAACGTTTCCCTGCGCGTCGACGTCGACGGCCCCGCGAATGATCGCTCGGGTCGTCGTGTCCACCTTGATCACCGACGCCGAGCCGGCGATGCCGACGGTGCTCGCGCCGCCGACGCCCGCGACCACGCTGAACGTGTCTGAAACGGCCGTCGCGTCGACGAGGACGTCGCCTTCGGCGTCGACGTCGCCGGTTCCCGCGCCCGCGCCCGCAACGATGGCCGCTTCCGTGTCGCCCTTGAGGACGGGAACGCTCACCGCCGCGCCCACCGCCGCCGATTTCGATCCGGAGAGGCTGAGCCCGACATTGATCCCGGTGTAGTCGCGCGCGGCGGTCACGCGGACGTCAGCCCCGCTGTCGACGGTCGCCGCGCCGATCGAAGCTTTCGTGTTGATGTCGTGCACCGCGACGGAGCCCGTCACGTTGGCGCTGAACGAAGTCGCGAACCCCGCGCTGAAGGCGGCCAGCGTCACTTCGTTGCGCGAGATGGCGGTGACGACCACGCCTTTCGCCGATGCGGTCTGCGCCGCGGCGCGTTTCTGCGCAAAGAGACCGCCGTCGGTGATCTCCGCGTTGTTCAGCAGCGGCGCGCCGGCGGAGGCGAGGGAGGCGAAAGTCTGAAGATCGCTCTCATTCGATCCGGCTTTCCGCTCCAGATCGATAACGCCGGTCCCGTTCAGCGCGTCGTCCCGACTGGCGGCCAGACGGAATTCGGCATCCGAGACCTTGATCGCGAAGTACCGGCCGCCGTCGTTCAGACCGTCGAGCGCCGAAGTCCCGGCGAAGTAGGCGACCTCTTCCCCGCTGGCGAAACCGTGGCCGCCAGCGACCGTCAGCGTATCTGAACCGAAATCGATATCGGCGTTGGCGATGGTCGCGCCGCCGCCTTCGGCGAGGCTGTCGACCTTGCGCAGAAACTGAGTTGCGGAGCCGGTTCCCGCCTGAGGTGAAACGGCGTTCCCGGTCGCGACGTCGATGAGGCGCAGCGTCCGCGCATCGATCCGCTCGACGCCGTAAACGGCCCCGCTGCGCAATCCGCCCGCATTGGCGTCCGCCTCGTAGGCGACCTGATCGCCGGTCGCCAGGCCGTGATCCGCCGCCGTGACGATCAGGCCGTTTGCGATGTCGTTCGACGCAAATGCGATCGGAGCTTGCTCTCTGAACTTGCCAGAGAAAACCGTCGACGCCTCGCCCAAAGCGCGCGCCGTAACCTTCGCGCCATCTTCAATTCGGGCGTTGGTGTTCTTCGTAACCGATTGCACTCCGGCCCCGATGCCGATGCCGACGCCCGGCCCGCCGATCCCGATATTCAGCGCGCCCGCCACCTGATCGATGACCGTCACGTCATCTGCGGAGACGACGACGTTGTCGCCGGCGGTGACGTCGGCCCCGCCTCTGACCAGCGCTTCGGTTGTAAGGTTGGCGACGCCCACGCCGACGGCGGCGCCCACGCCCACGCCAATCGTGCCGGGTACGGCCGGAACGGCCGGGATGGCTTCCTGATCGTCGGTCGCCGGGGTCCCATCAGTCCCAGGCGTTGTGGGCCTGCCGAAAGCGGCGGCGGCGCCGACGGATACGGAAACATGCTTCTGTTCGCTGCGCGCCAGCGCCTCGACATCGCCAGCGGCGACGATTTTGGCGTTCGCGCCGACGATGGCGGTGTTCTTGAGGACGATGGATCCCACGTCCACGCCGAGGCCGCCGCCGCCGCCCGACTGAAGCACCGCGGAGACGCCCCCGGCGATCCCGGTGAGCGTCAGATCGTTTCTCGACAGGAGCGCGACATCCGCGCCCGAACTGATCGATCCCGTTTGACCGGCCCCGACGTCGCCGATGAATGCGCTGACCTCGTCGTCGATAACCGTAACCGAAGGGGAGGCCGCGAGGCTAATGTCCCCGGAAACCGCGCCGGAGATCGCGAGGTTCACGATATCAAGATCTGAGAACGCCTGGACGATCACGCCCTTTCGCTCGTCGCCGTAGCTGTCGGTCTGGCCGTCAGGGGCCAGTGATCCGGTGCGCGCCGCAACGACGGCGTCGCCATCGATGGAGGCGTTGGTTTCGTTCAGAACGACCAGCGTCGCAATCGCCAGTCCTCCGGCTTGGCCTCCGACAGCCAACGAGCCCGCGACATTCACGGAATGGACGTTGTTTTCAGCCGAAACGAAGAGGTCGCCTGTAGCGGTCGCGCCTCCGCCGACGCGCGCGGTGACGTCGTTTTCGAAGCGCGCGCTCGTAACCGACACGGCGCCGGCGACATCCCCGAGCGCCGCGACGCCGATCCCGCCGGACTTGATGCGCGCGTCCTCCAGCGCTTCGACGCGCACGTGCTTTCCATCGGCGCCTTCGAAGCCGGCGGCGACGGTCTCGGCGTCCGCAATGGCGTTCAGTTCGTTCGCGATGAAGTTCAGCGAGACGCCGCCGCCCACGACGAACGAAGTCGTCGTGGCCGTGTTGTTCACCGCCGCGGCGCCGGAATAGGAGCTGATCGTCGTATCGTCGCTCGCCCTGACCGTAACGTCGCCGGCAGCCCGCGCCGAAGCGTCCGCGCCTTCGATCTTCGCGTTGATGGTCAGGTCGACCACGTTCACGGCGACCGAAGCGCCGACGGCGACGCCTTCGGCGACGGCCGCCCCCACCGCGATGGAGGCGATCCTGTCGCCGACGAAGCCGCCGCTCTGCGTAGCGATCGCTTCGACGGCCAGGTCGCTTTCCGCCCCGGTCAGCGTCACGTCAGCGCCGTCGACGATCTCCGCCGTCACGGTCCCGTTCACTTCGTTCCAGCCCAGAGCCGCACCCAGCCCTCTGCTATCGGAGGCGATTGTCGCCGCGCCCGACGCTGCGAAAATCTTGGAGCTGTCTTCGGCGCGGATGACGACGTCTCCTCCGGCGTCGACCGCTGCGTTGGAAATGCGGGCGGTGACCTCGTTTCTCGTGATCAGGTTGATGGAGAGGGTGCCCGACGCGAGGTTGCCGGACGTCAGCGGCGCACCGATCGAAAGACCCGCCGACAGCGATATCGCAGTGATGTCGCTGTCGTTCACGGCGCGAATGTCTACGCCGCCGTCAGCGGTCAGGGTGGCCCGCCCGTTCGGCCCGAAAACGCCGGCTTTCGTCTCGCTGTCGATCAGGTTCAGGCTGAAAGAGGCGCCGAAGCCCGACCGGGCGTTTACGAAACCGCCGCCGGCCGAGATGATCGAGAAATCGCTGTCGGCGAGGATGCTGACGTCGCCGCCCTTGTTCAACCCGCCCCGCGCGACCGTCACCGTCGCGCCCTCGATGAACGCGCGCGTGGTGATGTTGGCTGAGTTCGCCGCGATGGAACCGCCGAAAGTCTTCGCTTGTTCCGAATTATCCACCGAAAGCGCGACCGATCCGGAAATGACCCTGCCTTCGTTCCGGGCGACGATGCTCAGGTCGGCTCGGTCAACTGCGCCGACGGCGTCGGCGAGAGAGGTGAGCGCGACGTTCCTGAGATACGCCTCCGTCCGGTTCGTCACCACGTTGACGGGCACTGCGCCAGCGAGCGTCTTGGAGTTCTTCGTCAGCGAAGGTTCGCCAAGCTTGTTGAGCGGGGACGTGTCGAAGTTCAATGACACGCCCCCGGTCAGCACGATCAGGTTCGTATCGTTCTCCGCGAGAAGCGCCGTGACGCCGGACGTGATCGATCCGCTCGCGTCGATTGAAGCCCTTGTGTCTTCGTTGGCGACATTGACCGAGATTGCGCCGGAAGCTGACGTCCCGCCCGTCTCCGGGAACTTATCCGCAAACGGCTTCGCCCCTTCCGGCAACGTCCGTTGGGGGCCGATGAAACCGGCGGGTTGCGCGGCGACAGTGCCCGATTCCGTCTGCCCTGGCCTTATAGCCGACTGATCCGTCACCAAACCGCCCGCGATGGACGTCGCGACGATCGTCCCGCCGGTGCGCGCCTCGATGTCGAGCGTGTCGACCGTGATGATCGCGGTTCCGGCGGCCGCCGGCTCATCCGTCGGGATCGACCCGATGAAGGCGTAAGCGTCGCGATCGAACGTGTTGACGATGATCGACGCGCCGACGGACGCCGTACCGCTCGCGCTGGTGTTGTAGATACCTGCGATCGCGATGTGGATCACATCGGAGGACGCGTCGATGTCGAGACTGTCGGCGGTTATGAGCGCCGTCTCTCCGGGATCGATCTGGATGCCGGCGTAGGTATCCGAAAGGTGACCCTGACCGAGCACCGACCCGGTGATGTTGAAACTGCCGTTGGAGCCGCTTTCCCCGCCCGACGCGCTGAGGCTGAAGTTGAAAACATCCTCCCGCGCCCGCAGCGAGATCGCCGAAGCGTTTACGACGACGGCGCCTTCGATGACCGCCTTGGTGTCGTTGTCGATTAAGTTGACGAGCAGCCCGCCGCCGACGACGCTGCCGTCGGACTGATTGCCCGCCGCGATCGTGGCGCGCCCGAACCCTTTGACCGTGTCGCTGAAGCCCTTGGCCGCGATATCGCGAATGATCAGCGCCGGGTCGAAGTAGTAGATGTTGCCCGCCTGAGTGACGAGGGTCATTTCGGTGTCGGCGCTCACCTCGACATCGCCGGCATTCTCCCGCCCGAGCGCGACATTGATCCGCGCGCCATCGCGAATGTAAGCCTCGGAGCTGTTGAACAGGCCGTTGAACGCCACCGCGCCGCCGAGCGCGACGCCTTTCGACGACCCGCCTCCAACCGCGTTGCCAAGGGACCAGGAGTTGAAAAGGCTGGGGATAGACAGAGCCTGCCCGAACAGCGACGTCACCGCGCCCCTGACGCCGCTGATGTCGCCCGTCTTGAACCCGTCCTTGAAGGCCTCGAGGTTTTTCAGGAAGGGGTATTCGATGTCGGAAGCGACGGTGATCAAACCGGGCGCGTCGAGCGAAGCGCCCGCGCCGATCTCCGCCAGAGCGTCGTTTTCGATTATGTTGACGCCGATACCGAAGGCCACGACCTTCGGCTTCAGTTCAGGAGCGTCGTTGTTGCCAACCGCCGAAGACGAGTTCTGCTGGTAGCGTTGAACGATATCCGCGGTCACCGCGATGTCGGAATCGCTCGTCAGCTTGGCGAAGGTGGAGCCGACTTTTGACCGCACGTCATGATCCGCGACGATAACGCCGATCGAACCGGTGATTGAGGGATCGTTGCCCGGAAACGCCCCGGCGAGATCGTTTTGCAACTTGCCGATGTTGCCGCCCAAAACCCCGGCGACCCCTCCGAAGAGCAACGCGATCTGATAGTCGGAATTCTGATCGACTGAGAGGAAATTGAACGGGTTGAAGGGATATCCGACGAAGGAGGACGACTGCACGTTCGTGCTCGCATCCAGCGTCGCATGCACCCCGATCCCGCGGGTCTCGACGCGGTCGAGAATGCTGTGGCGATCGCCCGTTCCCAGCGACGTGAGATCAATCGCCACCGCATCTTCCGCCAGCGCCGCCTGGGAAACGAGGCGTATCGTGTTCTCGTCCTCGACGACGACGCCGTAGGTCTGCCCGTCGACCAAACCGCGGATCACCTGATCGCCCGTGGTCAGCTCGGTTTCCGTAACGACGCCGTTTTCGTCGATTGAGCGGATGATCTGCGTCGTCGTGATGTCGGGATCGGTCGCATAGATGATCGTATCGCCGGTCGCGTAGCCATGATTGGCGATCGTGATCGTGTTCGCGTCGGCGTCCACCGCCGTCTCCGCGATGAACGAAGCCGTCGCTCTCTCGAAGACGATGAGATGGATATTGGTCGCCGTCGCGGCGTCGAGGTCGACGACCCCGCCGATGAACCCCGGAGCCGGACGCTCCAGCAACTGGAAACGGTCCGCATCCAGCGCCTGAAGGATGTACTGCTGGTTCTGATCCAGCCCGGAGATGTTGTGTTCAGGTCGACCGCCCGTCTTATAGGAGACGAGCGTCTGTCCGTTCCCCGCCAGACTGAAACCGTGATTCTTGATGGTGATGACGTCGCCGTCGACGTCCAGCAAACCAAGCTCAAGCTCGATTTCGACGCCATTCGATGCGGTGAAGTTGTGCGCGCCGATGGCCGCGCCCTGGTCGATCTCCAGCACCGGGTCAGTTGAAGCGGCGCCGAGCGCCAGGAGCTGGAAGCCCTGATCGTCCGCGTTGACGACCTGATAGGTTTCGCCGTCGACCAGCCCCTCGATCGCCGTATTGCCAGCGGCGTCGTAGGTAACCGTGACGACGCCGCCGTTTGGGTCCTCCAGCCCGTTCTGGATGAACTGGATGCGGTCGCCGGCGTCATCGATCCCATCGAGCGTGAACGCGACGAAGTCCGGCGTGAGCAGCCGATGCTCGGCGTTGGCGGTCACGCCCTCCGCGTCGATATCGATCGCGGGCGTCAGCGTCAGCTGGATCGTGTTCTCGTCGACGACGCGGACGTAGTATTCCTCGTTATCGGCCAGACCTCCGATCGCTTCAAAAGGCGAGTTCCCGTTAGAAGACAGGTCCCCATCCGCGCCGTAGATCACTTTCTGCCCTTCGGTGAATCCGTGATCGGGCAGGGTGATCGTTTCGGCGACGAGATCGACGCTGCTCGCGGGATCGAAAACGTTGTCCGTGATCGCAGCGCCCTTGGCCGTAATCGTTCCGTCGACGAGGGCTTCGATCGTCACGTTTTCGATGTTGACTGCGACCGTGCCGCCGAGCGGGCTGGCGATCGCCGAGAACGTGTTCGCCGCGGCGGACGAGCTGGTCGTCCCATTGGCGCGCAGGTTCACGTTGCCGAGCGAAGACGAGATGGAGGCGCTTTCCCCGAGGACGGTTCGCGCGGTCACTTCCGAATAGGCGACGGACGCGGCGAGAGCGATGGAGTTCCTGAAAGCCTCCGCGCCCGGTCCTCCGGGTCTGATGCTCTCAAGAACGTTGAAGATGTTCGAAGTCGCCGCGCTGATGCTGACGGTGCTCGTATTGTCCGCGCCGATCTCCACGGACCCGACGGATGTGATGCTGGTGTCGCCCGTCAGCAGGGTCTTCGCCGCGCTCTTGCCGACCCCGACGCCGACCGCGAGCTGGCCCAGGTTCAACAGGCCCGTTGAGGTGGACAGAGCTTTGCCTTGAGAAAGCAGCTCCGTCGCGGACGAAACGGTGACGCCGCCAATAGCATCGATGGTCGCGCCATGCGCCACGACGGAGGCGTCGGCGCCGCGCAAGATCACCGACGCGTTCGCTCCGAAGAGCGCGGAGATCAAGCTGTCGAGGACCGTATTCAGAGCGTTCAGGCCGATGTTGTCCAGATTTTGCTCGAGATCGTTGCGACCTTCCTCCGGGGCGAGCGGATTGTTGACCGTCTCAGCCGTGACGCTGACATCGTCGCCCTTGATCGTGACGCCGGAGATGTTGACGCTCGATTCAAGCGAGGCTCTGGCGAAAACGTCCTGTCTCGAGTCGAGGACTGTGAAGAGTTCGCCGTTGGTTTTCGCTGTCTCGATCGTGACGTCGCCCGCCGCCGCATTGGCTCCGCCGCCGGCTTGCGCCGACAACTGGCCCCCGGCGCCGACTTCGATCTGAACGCCCCTGAGCGCGATGTCGCCCGACGGTCCGTTCGGATTGACTGTCTCAATCGCAACCGCGCCGCCGGCGGTCGCCAGCTCAACCGTAAAAGCGGCGCCCGCGCCTGAAGGATCGACGAACTGAATAGTATCGCCCAAGGCATAGCCGACGCCTGGATCGACAAGCTCAAGTCGCGTCGACCCGTCACTGTCGACCAGAACGTCGGCTAGCATACCGGACCCGGAACCGCCGTCGGCTGAAACGCGGTCAACGCGCGCCGGGCCGCCCCAGTTCCCGCCGCCTTCGACCTTCCCAAACGTCGTTCCAATGCGAATGACGTCCGCTTCCAACGTGACGCCGCCTGGCGCGGTCAGGTCGGCGGCGACGACGATTCGATCGTCATTTTCGCCGAGATCGTCGTCATCGAGCCCGCCGGTAATGGTGAGCGCCGCTGCGAAAGCCGCATCGAGACCCTGAATCTCGACCCTGTCCGATCCGCCCCCGTAGTCGATTGTCAGGCTATCGGTCGGGTTAGCGAAGGACAGGCTCAGAAAGCTCGCTCCGCGATCCTCCAACACCGAAACGCCCAACGTGGCGTCATCACGCAAAACAGCGTCGTCGCTGTCGGTGTTTGAGAGGAACTCGCCGTCGAGTTCGATCGTCAGATTCGCGACTTCGCCGATGAACACGTCGGTGGACCCGTCGAAAGGGGTGGTCACGCCGTCGAGGGTCAGCGCGCCGCTGTTTGCGTCGAAGGAACGGTATACGCCCGTCTGACCCGCCGCGGCGGAGACCATCACGCTGTTCCGCGCGCCGCTGCCCCCGTCGATGGCCGTCAAACCATCGAAGACGCTGACGGTGAAAACGTCGACGTTGTCCGCCGCGCCCTGAAGCTGCTCTACGCTTTCGAACTCCACCGTCAGTTCGCCCGACATCGCGCTTCCCGAGCCGCCCGCGCCGACGTTCCAGTCGACGTCGGCCGTGGTTTCGATCGCGAGACGATCTTCGCCGCCATTGCCGAGAAAGGTGATCTTGGGAACGGAGAAACCGGCGAAGCTGTCCGCGTCGATCGTCACTTCATCGTCCGCATCGGACCCGTCGATGGTGACAGAGACGACGTCCTGAAGGTTCCGCTCCTCCAGCACGTCGCCGGAACGCCGATCCACGATTTGAATGCGCTGCAGGGCTTCGGACGATTGCTGCGAGGCCGCCGACTGATCGAGCATCCGGACGAGCACCTGATGGCTCGCGCCGTGCAGATCCTGTTGCGCCAGATCGAAAGCGAACGCGTCCGCGCTCAGCAGGAACCGCGGCTCAAGCGCATCGACATGGAGAACGGCATGCGGAACCGGCTTCCGGAATTGGTGGTTCAAAGCGAAGTCCCCCAGCGCATGAGCAAGCGAAAAACTGGCTCATATTTCATCTTTAGATTGAAGGCGCGATCTGTCGGAACGCGGCGGGAAACGACTGCAAGGCGCCCGTTTCCGGCAAACGCGACGCTTTCATCCGCGCGGCCCAGCGATCCCCCGCATTTTTTCCCGGAGCGCGTCATCATTGAGATTCGCATGCAACGATGAGGCGCGAAGGCAAAGCGCGGCGCGTCTCTCTCGAATTCGGTTCAAGCACTCGCCCTCTCCCTCAGCGCAACGGACGGACCGCATCAGGCTGCAGTCCGCGCGGCGACGGAAAAGGTTCAAAATTTCTTTAGATTTTTTGATCGGACCCGCGGGAAAGGTCATCCAAAGAAGCCTTGGTGCAATCCAAGCCATCCTCTCCGCCTGTCCCGTTAGCGCCATCTCCAGCGCTGCTTGTCCACACGTGTTTCTTCACGCTGAGGCCCGATAGGCGCGGCTTGGAGAGACAGCTTCGGCCGCTGCTCGCGAACCGGTGCCGGTCAGAACAGCCCCTCCCGACACGCGGCGAGGAAGTAGATCCTTGGAGTCCACGAAGGCGTAGGCAGTTCGCCCAATGAGGAAGGTTCTTGCACCAAGCCCGCGGACGACCGGCGCGTTCTCTTAGAACCTCTTCGTCTCCACCGAATACAGCCCAGATCCGTCGCGATTGGCTCATCCAAGACCTTCATCGACCAATCATCTGAGTTCGCTTCAGCGGACATGGCTCAAGTTCGTCATTATGGGACGCCTCCGGCTGCGGGGGCGCATTTCGTCGGAGCGCGGGCGCGTTGCGAAACGCCTTCGGCCGAAATGATTTGCGCATCGACGTGCATTGGGGAAGGCTTTCTCCAATCATCCGTTTCGGCTCGGACTGGAGATCGCTTGGCCTTCGCAACCGCGAAAAAACTGGGACACGACCTCATCCCGGTCGTCGACATAGGCCCGCTTCGCGACGGCTCCGACATCGCCGCGGTCGCCGCCGAAATTCACCGGGCGAACACTGAGATCGGGTTCATCTATGTGAAGAACCACGGCGTGCCTGAAGAGGCGCTCTCCCGCGCCCGCGAACAAGCGCTCGACTTTTTCCGGGGGGACGAGAGCCTCAAGACCGAAGTGAAGGTCTCATCGAAGCACCGGGGCTGGCTGGCCTCTGGCGGCGCCAAAATGGCGGATGACGCGCTAGCCGACCTGAAGGAGAGCTTCATCTGGGGCTATCAGGATACGGAAAGGCGAACGCCGGACGATCATGGCCTTCGCGGGCCGAACCGCTGGCCGCCCCGCCCCGCCGGCTTTGAAGCCGCGGCGATGGCGTGGTTCGAGGGGGCGCATAGCGTCGCCCGCGACCTGATGCGGGCCTTCGCCATCGGGCTGGGGAAGGATGGGGACTTCTTCTCCCAAAACGCCGATGCGCCGATGAGCCGCGCGTCCTTCGTCTACTATCCGCCGCAGCCCGAAAACCTGGGGGAGGCGCAGTTCGGCGTCGGCCCGCATACGGATTTCGGCGTGCTGACCGTCCTCGCGCAGGACGATGTCGGCGGGCTGCAGGTGCGCGACGCATCCGGAGACTGGGTGGAGGCGCCGCCGGTTCCGGGCGCGCTGGTCGTGAATGTCGGCGATCTTCTGGCGCGCTGGACGAACGACGCCTATCGCTCCACGCCCCACCGCGTCGTCAACAGTTCGGGTCGGGAGCGGGTGTCGCTCGTGCTGGCTTACGACCCCGGTCCCAACACGATGATCGACCCACGCGCCGTATACGGGCCGGATGTCGAGACCCAGTATGAGCCGATCACCTGCGGCGATTATCTGGAATGGCGCTTCGCGAAGGCGTTCGCCTACCGCTCCTGACCGGTCAGATCAGGATCTGGACGGCGCCGTCCTTCACCCGGCTCTGAAACGTCTTGAGCGGCTTGACGACGGGCGCGCCGATCGGTCGGCCGTCGCGGATATCGAAGAGGCCCTGATGCAGCGGGCATTCGATGCGCCATCCGTCGAAATATCCGTCGCAGAGCGGCGCCCCCGCATGGGTGCAGAGCGCCGCCGTGACGTAAACGCCGTCAGGCGAGTCGTAGACGGCGAGGCGCCGCGCGCCGAGGGAGACCGGCGTGACGTCTCCGGGCTCCAGCGCGGCGACATCGATCAGGTCGACCCACGCGCTCACTCCGCCGGGGTCGCATGTCCGGCGCGGCGGCGCGACATCGAGCGAATAATGTCGAGATGCGCGCTCAGATACCCGTGCTTCTCCACGAACACATCGTCCCGGATGCGTTCATGCAGATCGCCCAGCGCGTGGAAGGGGACGGAAGCCGCATAGTGATGCTCCGCGTGGTAGTTCATGTTCCACGCCAGAAAGCGCCAGGGGGCGGAGACGACGTTGGTGCGGGTGTTGACCCGCATGTCCGGGACGTTCGGGCGGGCGACATGCTCCGTCATCCGGATGAAGCGCATAACCGGCTCCGCCATGAACATCGGAAGCCACCAGTAGAAGAGCGGCGCCAGCCATCCGGTCGCCGCCATATAGGCGATCATCGCCAGATACCCCGCGATCATCGCGCGGCCTTCCCAGATCACCTTGCCGCGCTCTTCCTTCGGGACGAAGCGCTCCTCCTCCGCCGTCAGAACACCGGCGGAGCGGCGGATCATGCCGCCGAACTGACTACGCCAATAGGGAATGGCGGAGAGGTAGAGGACGTATTTGGAGAGCGAGATCGGCAGCTCGATCATCTCCGGATCGCGGCCGTGGAGGTTGGTGTAGGTATGGTGATCGCAATGCTCATACCGGAAGAAGCGCGGCGGTATCACCAGAATGAAGCCGCAGATATGAGCGAGCAGGTTGCAGATCCATCGCGAACGGAAGGCGGTGTAGTGGCTGCATTCATGCTGAAGCGCGAAGTGATGGACGACGACGATCCCGTGGAGGAACATCGCGGGAAGCAGCAACCACCAGACGTCGCCCGCCGCCCAGATCAACGCGCCGGTCGCCATGAGCAGGCAGATCCAGAGCGCGAGGTGAATCAGGCCGGGCGCGTTGGAGCGGCGCATCAGCCGCTTCAGCTCTCGCCGGGGCACGAGCGCGTCCGCCGCCATCGCCTGGGTCTGCGGCGTCGCGATGGTCACGGGCGCGCCGCCGCCGGACGCCGGGGGATCATTCGGATTTGTAGTATCCAACGACGTCTCCGTCAGTCGTCACGCCCAGCCCGTTCAGAAGCCGGTTCACGTAGTTGAAGTAGCCGATGATCTGGTTCGCTTCGAGGATTTGGCCATCGTCCAGACCAGCGGCGCGCATCTCCTCCACATCGGCCTCCACCATATCGGCGGGGGCTTTCGTTAGTTTCCGGGCGTAGCGCATCAGCGCCAGATCACGCCCTTCGAATGCCCGCTCCGGGGCGTCCGCGTGCAGGGCCGCCTCTATCTCATCAGCCCGCGCGTCGTCGCCGATCAGATGGCGCGCGTTCGCCCAGTGATTGGCGAGCGAATAGGGGCAGTCGTTCAGGATCGAGACGTAGGAGGATATCGTCTCCTGCAGCCACATCGGGATGGTGTTGGCGTCGTCATGGAGCGCAGCGCGGTAGAGGATCACATGGCCGCGCATCGTGTTGGGGCGAAGCGAATGCACCCGCATGACGTTGTCGACGGTGCCGTGGGGCGTGCGCGCCAGCTTCAAAACCTCCAGAAGCTCGTCATCCGCGTCTTCGTCGGCGACCATCTCGATCCAGGCGGCCATGGGCAGGCTCCTATCGGGCTACTTCTCGTCGAACTTGCGCATCCGCCGCTCCATCCGCGCAAAGAGCAGGGCCAAGCCGTAGCAGAGCACGAAGTACATCAGGGCGACAACGATCCAGGTCTCGAACCGCCGACCGGTGGAGACGGCGATCTCCGTGCCGATGAAGGTCAGCTCCTGCACCGAAATCAGCGAGACGATGGCGCTGTTCTTCACCAACATGATGAACTGGTTGGCGAGCGGCGGCGTCACCGCGCGGAGGGCCTGCGGCAGGACGACGAGGCGAAAGACCTGCAAGCGGCGCAGCCCTAGGCTCTCCGCCGCTTCGGTCTGCTCATGGGGGACGGAGCGGATACCGGCGCGGACGATTTCCGAGATGTAGGCGGCCTCGAAGAGCGCGAGGCAGATCACGCCTGAGATCAGGTTTTCAAACAGATCCGGCGGCCCGAGGAGGAGGTTCACAGCGCCGCGTCCGCTCTCGCTGAGGTTACGCGCCCAGGCGTCGACGCCGATGGCGGGCAGGATCTGCGACGAGATGAAGAAATAGAAGACGAAGATGAAAACCAGCGGCGGCACGTTGCGGATAACGCCGACATAGGCGAGCGCCGTGAGGCGCGGCAGCAGGCGGCGCGCCGTCGCCATGAAGCCGAGCATCAGACCCAGAACGCTGGCGAGGATCATCGCCCAGATCGACAGCCGAATGGTCGTCAGAAGCCCTTCGAGCAGGACGTTCGGGACGAACCAGCCGCTGCTTTCATCCCGCTTGAAGAGCACCTGCGGCAGAAATCCCCAGTCCCAGCGATAGACCAGAACGTCTGAGACGCGGGACCACGCATAGATCACCCCGCCCAGCACCAAAGCGATCAGAATGGCGTCGAGCAGGCCGAAGCGGCGTTTGCGATTGGGATCGGGATACATAGAGGGAGGAGCGCCGCGCGGGGCGACGCTCCGTCATGTTCAGTTGGCGATCTGATCCGCCCAGGGACGACCGCCGAACCAGTACTGGTGACGCTCATCCAGCCAACCGCTGGTGCGGTTGAGGAGGATCCAGTTGTTGAAGAAGTTCAGCGCGTCCACGTCGCCCTTCCGAAGCGCGAAGGCCTCCGAATTCGGCTCGATCTTCTCATCCGTCGCGGCGAAGACCACATCCGGGTTCTCGAAGATCGTGAAGGCGGGCAGCGGCTGCGACGACACCATGACGTGGGCGTTGCCGTTCAGAACCTCCTGCACGGTCTGGCCCTGATCGTCGAACTGACGGAGCGTCGCCTTCGGGAACGTCTCCTGAATCCAGGTGCAGGGCGTCGCGCCGCGGCGGCAGACGAATGTCACGTCGGTCGCGTTGTAATCATCCGGCCAGGCCTTGCCCTCAGCCAGTTCCTTATTCGCCATCGCGCCGAGGGAGGAGTTGGCGTAGGGCGAGGTGAAGTTCACCGTAAGGTTGCGCGCGGGCGTGATCGACATGCCGCCGATGATCACGTCGAACTTGCCGGCGAGCAGAGCAGGGATGATCCCGTCCCATGCGGTCGGGACGAACTCGACCTCAACCTCCATGTCGGCGGCCACCTTCTTGGCGACGTCGATCTCGAAGCCGATCAGGTCGCCGTTCTTGTCGCGCATCGCCCAGGGGACGAAAGTCGCCATGCCGACGCGGATCACGCCGCGCTGCTTGATCGTCTCGATGACGCTTTCTGAGGCCAGCGCCTGCTGCGTCTCGTTCGCTTGGCTGGCCGCCGGCGCCGCGAGCATACCCGCGGCGACGGCCAATGCCGCCAGTCCATTCCAAATCTTCATAAGGCTTCTCCTGTCTGTGGGATCATGATCGGGTGAGGCCGCGCCGCGCCCGCGCTTCCAGCCGCGCCGCGACGGCCGAAAGACTTATGGTGAGGCTCAAGTAAATCGCGGCGATTGTGAGCCATATTTCGAAACTCAGGAACGTATCGGCGATGACGTTTCGCCCTTCGTTGGTTAGATCGAAGATCGCGATGGTCGATACGATCGCCGAGTTCTTGATGAGATTGACGACGGCTGACGTCATCGGCGGGGCCATGATCGGAACCGCCTGAGGCAGAACGATTTTCGCATAGACCTGCCAGGGCCGCATGCCGAGCGCCGAGGCCCCCTCCCACTGCCCGCGCGCTACGGACAGGATGCCGCCCCGGATGATCTCGGAGATGAAAGACGCTTCGAACACCGCGAGGCAGAGGACGCCGGTCCAGAACCGGTCGATGCCGATGATCGGCGAGAGGACGAAGTAGAAGAGATACATCTGAACCAGCAGCGGCGTGTTGCGCACCAGCTCCAGATACGCGGTCGCGATGGCGTGCCCCGCATAGGATCGGGAGAGGCGCAGGAGCGCGGTGACGAGGCCGATGGCGAGCGCGACGACAGCGGCCCAGAGGGTGATCTCGATCGTCACCCAGAACCCTTTGACGAGGGGGCCCCAGATAATCTCCCCGTCGATGATCCGGTAGAAATACCGCGGCACGCGATACCACTGCCAGTTGTAGCCCATGGCGCCGGCGCCGGCGATGACGCCCCAGATCAGGAGCGAAAAACCCGCGATGAACAGAAGCCAATCGCCGCCGCTGCGGACCATCGCTCGACCTCGCTCCTGGCGAGGAATGAGTTTCATCGACGATCGCTGCACATGCGTCTCCGGGGCGGCCGACAATCGAGACGGCTCCCTCGGAGAGTAGCGCCAAATGCCGTCAAGGACACGTGATTTGACGGCGATCTTGTCGCAGCGCGTCCGCGAACGGGGATTCGCCAGTTGAGCGGCGGACGCTCCGACAGGCGACCTCGGCTACTTCGCAAGTAAGGACTTTCGGCTGCCCTATTTCGAAAGGACCAGAGCGCGGTCACGGTTCGCGTTTTCGCAAAGGGCGGCTCCTTCACGCATTCTCTTTCAACCTATTGGAGCGCCGCTGAAATACCGGCGCGGCGAACCTGCGATCTAAGCTCCGAGCGACGGATAAGCGAAAGCGCCGCGCGCCGCTTCGTAGGCGGCGCCTATCCTGAGCGTCAGATCCTCGTCATCCGGACGCCCCATGATCTGCAGGCTCGTCGGCAGGCCCTTGGGCGAGAGCGCCATCGGCAGCGACAGCGCGCACAGTCCGAAGAAATTCGCCGCGCGCGTGAAATGGCTGGGCGCAACGTCCTGATCGATCTCCGCGAGCGTCGGCGCAGTCGTCAGCGTGGTGGGCGTGAGGATCGCATCGAACCCCTCCATCCGCTGCAAAAACTCCGCCGCCCCCGCACGTCTCTCGTCCTTCATCGAGAGGTACTGGTGCGCGGTCACCTCACGGCCGACGAGCATCCGCTTGCGGACGTCCTCATCCATCGGAAGCTCCGGACGGTCATAGAGATGGCCGTGGTGGTGATACGCCTCCGCCATGATCAGGAGGCCGCAGGTCGCCGTCAGCTCAGCATAGGGCTTTTGCGCCGAGAACGGCGCCAGGTCCGCGCCGAGCCCGGCGAGCGTCTCCAGCGCGGCGTCGTAGTCTGCGAGCACATCCGCATCGCAGAGCGCGCGTTCCGCTTCGTCAATCACTCCGAGGCGAAGGCCCTTGACCGGGCGGGGCGTCGGCCCGCTGACCTGCGCGCCGTCCATCACCTGATACATCAACCATGCGTCCGCGACCGAGCGCGCCAGCGGCCCGGGCGTGTCCAGATGAGCGAGCGGTATGATGCCGTCGGTCGGAATGCGCCCTTCGGTCACCTTCAGCCCGACGACGCCGCAATAGGCGGCCGGCAGGCGGACCGATCCACCCGTGTCCGTCCCAACGCCGCAGACCGCGAGCCCCGCGCCCACAGCCGCGCCCGTGCCGGAGGAAGAGCCGCCGGGAACGCGGGGCGCGGTCATGTCCCAGGGGTTCCAGGGGGTGCCCATTTGGGTGTTCGTTCCCCAGCCGCCGAGAGCGTGCTCGACCGTTTTAGTCTTGCCCAAAAGCACACCGCCAGCAGCGAGGAGCCGTTTCGCCACCGTGCCGGTCGTAGGCGAGATGCGATCCGCGTTCACCTTGCAGCCGCCGGTGGTGACGCGGCCTTCGAGATCGCAGATGTCTTTCAGCGCGAAGGGGATGCCGTGAAAGGGACTAGTCGCGAACTCGGCCTCGAAAAGCTTGTCGGCGGCCTCCGCCATGCGCATCGCATCCTCGGCGTAGACCGTCTGGAAGGCGCCGATCTCGCCATCCAGCGCCTCGATCCGGTCGAGATGGTCGCGCGCGACGCGGCTCGGCTTGAGCGCGCCGGATGCGAAACCGTCGGCGAGGTCGACGAGACTGGGATAGTCGGTCATTACGCGGCGACTTGCGCGCTCTTGAACGAATCCTTGCCCGGAACGGCGGCCAGCAACTCCCTAGTGTAGGCGGCCTGTGGGTTGGCGAAGACCTCGCCCGTCGGGCCGACCTCCACCACGTCGCCGCGCTGCATCACCGCGATCCGGTCGCAGACCTGAGCCGCAACGCGCAAATCGTGGGTGATGAAGATCATCGAGAGGTTCATCGCGTCCCGTATCTCATCCAGCAGCTTCAGGATTTGCGCCTGAATGGAGACGTCGAGCGCGGAGACCGGCTCGTCCGCCACGAGGATCTGCGGCTTGAGCGCCAGCGCGCGGGCGATCCCGATCCGCTGGCGCTGGCCGCCGGAGAATTCATGCGGAAAGCGGTCGTAGGAGCCCGCGTCCAGCCCCACGATGTCCAGAAGCTCCAGCGTCCGCCTTTTGGCTTCCTCAGCGCTCTCTCCGTTGAGCATCGGCCCCTGAGCGATGATCTTGCCGACCCGCGTGCGCGGGTTGAGGGACGCGAACGGGTCCTGAAACACCATCTGGATCTTGGCGCGATAGGGGCGCATTTCCGCGCGGCCAAGGGGGCGCAGATCGGCGCCGTCCAGCAGGATCTCCCCCGCCTCCGCGTCGTTCAGACGAACGATGCAGCGGGCGACGGTCGATTTGCCGGAGCCGCTTTCGCCGACGATGCCGAGCGTCTCGCCCTCAGCCAGGTCCAGCGTAACGTCCTTCGCGGCGTGCACCACGCGCCCGGCTCCGCCGAACATGCCGCCGCCGCTGCGGTAGGTTTTCCGCAACCCCTTCACATCCAGCAGGACCTTGCTGGATCGCGGTCGGGCGGGACGCGGAACAAGGTCCGGCACCGCCGCGATCAGGGCCTGGGTATAGGGATGCTCCGGCGCGTTCAGCACCTGATCGGCCGAGCCGGTCTCGACGACCAGACCGTTCCGCATCACGCACACGCGGTCGGCGATGTCGGCCACTACCCCGAAGTCGTGCGTGATGAAGAGAACGCCCGTCCCGTGGGTCGCCTGCATGTTCTTGATCAACTTCAGAACCTGCGCTTGCGTCGTGACGTCCAGCGCCGTCGTCGGCTCGTCCGCAATCAGGATCTTGGGATCGAGCGCCAGCGCCATCGCGATCATCGCCCGCTGGCGTTGCCCACCCGAAAGTTCATGCGGATACGCCTTCAGCGATTGCTCCGGATCGGGAAGCTGCACATCCTCAAGAAGCTGGAGCGCGCGCCTGCGCCGCTCCCGCCCCGGCATCTTTTCGTGAAAGCGGAACACCTCGTCGATCTGAGCGCCGATGGTCATCACCGGGTTCAACGCGGTCATCGGCTCCTGAAAGATCATCGAGATGTCGGAGCCGCGGATGGCGCGCAGCCGCTCGTCCGAAGCCGCCGCTAAATCTTCGCCCTGGAACAGCACTTCGCCCTTGGCGATGCGCACCCGCGGTTTGGGCAGAAGGCCCATCACCGCGCGGGCGGTCAGCGATTTGCCGGAACCGCTTTCGCCGACGACGCAGAGGATCTCGTTCGCCTCCAGCGTCAGGTCCATCTTCTCAACCGCGTAGGGGCGCTGACTTTCGGGCGGCAGCGCCACATGCAGATCGTTGATTTCCAAAAGGCGGGTCATGAGCGCTCCCTCAGGCGCGGATTGAGCGCGTCGTTGATGCCCTCGCCCACGAGGTTGATCGCCAGCACGGTGATCAGGATCGCGATGCCGGGGAAGGTGCAGACCCACCAGGCCGAGCGCAGAAGCGTGCGCCCCGCGCCGATCTGGAACCCCCAGCTCATGATGTTGGGATCGCCAAGACCGAGGAAGGCGAGACCGCTTTCAATCAGGATCGCCGTCGCCACCATCAGGGAGCCGATGACGATCACTGGCGAGAGGCAGTTCGGCAGGATCTCCCGCAGCATGATGCGCATGTCGGACATGCCGATCGTGTGGCAGGCCTGCACGAATTCCCGGTTGCGCATGGAGAGGAACTCGCCCCGGACGAGCCGGGCGACGGCCGGCCACGATACGACGGCGATGGCGATCACGATGCTCTCGATCGACGGTTTCATGATCGCGACGAGGAGGATGGCGAAGATGAAAGACGGGATCGTCTGAAACATTTCCGTCGCGCGCATCAGGAGGTTATCGATCCAGCCGCCGTAATAGCCCGCCAGCGCGCCCATCACGACGCCGACCAAGACGGCGACCAGCGTGGCCAGCAGCCCGATCAGGAGGGATGTCTTGGCCCCATGCGCGATCCCGGCGGCGACGTCCCGCCCGAGCGAGTCGCTGCCGAGCAGGAACCCGTTCTCCCCCGGAGGCGACATAGACTTGCCGGCGAGGCTGAACGGATCGGCCGGGAAAAACAGCTGCGCCGTGGTCCCCATGATCGCGATGAAGCCCAGAATGGCGAGCCCGGCGACGGCGCCGCGGTTGCGGGCGAAAAGCTTCCAGAAAGTCATCAGCTCACCTCGATCCGCGGGTCTAGCGAGGAATAGACGATGTCCACCACGAGGTTCACCGCCACGACGAGGACCGCCGACAGCAGAAAAATCCCGAGGAGGAGGTTCAGATCGCGCGAGAAGAGCGCCTCGAACGCCAGCATGCCGAGGCCCGGCCAGGCGAAAACGGATTCGACGATGACCGAGCCGCCGATCAGCGCCCCGACCTGCACGCCCGCCATGGTCACGACGGGCAGGAGAGCGTTGCGCAGCACGTGAACGAACATGATCCGCCGCTCCGTCACGCCCTTGGCGCGGGCGGTGGTGACGTAGTCCTGCCCCGCCTGCTCCAGCATCGAGGCGCGCATCAGGCGCGTGTAGAGCGCGAGATAAAAGAGCGAGAGCGTGATCGTCGGCAGCACCATATGGCGCGCGATGTCGAAGACCCGGTCCCAGCCTTCGTAGAACATCGCGAAATTCTCCATCCCCGAGGTCGGGAACCAGCCGAGGTTGAGGGAGAAGACCACGATCAGCATCAGGCCGACCCAGAAGAGCGGGGTCGCGTAGGTGATCAGCGCGAAGACCGAAATCACCGTATCGCGCCAGGTGTTGAGGCCGGTCGCGGCGACCAGGCCGAGAAGCACGCCAAAGCCGACGGCCAGAAGGATGGTCGACACCATGAGAAGCATCGTCGCGAAGAGCCGGTCGAAGATCAGCTCGCTCACCGGCATCTCATGGCGGAACGAATAGCCGAGATCGAGCATCGCCACGTTCTTGAGATAGACCGCCAGCTGCACCGGCAGCGGCTGGTCGAGCCCGAACTTGGCGCGCAGCTCCGCCATGTATTCCGGCGTGGCGGACCCGGCCTCCCCCGCCAGCACGTCGACGGCGTCCCCTTCGGCGAGCTGCAGCAGGAAGAAATTCAGAATGACGATCGCGAGAACGATCGGTATGGCCTGCAAAAGGCGCTTCAGCACATAGCGGATGCGGCGCGAGGCGTGAGACAAAACCAGGGCCCCCTGTGGCAGGTCGGTTCATCGGGCTTGAAAGAGGGGATGCCGGCCCGGAAACCGGGCCGGCATCATCGCATGTCAGGCCGACTTATTCGTCGAGCCAGGCGCCGTCGAAGGGTCCGTAAGCGCCCAGAGCGGACGTTGCGTGATCCTTCAGCTTCTCGTTGTAGACCGTCAGGAACTGCATCTCGAAGATGTTGGCGACCGGAAGCTCTTCGGCGAGGATCTTCTGAACGTCGGCGTAGATTTCCGAACGCTTTTCGGCGTCAGGCTCCACCGCTCCGGCGGAGAGCAGAGCGTCGAGCTTCGGGTTGGAGTAGCCCGAAGAGTTCACGAACGCCGTACCCTGACGGATCTGGTCGGTGCCGTAGTGGCGGTGAACGCCCAGCACCGGATCGGGCAGCTGGTAGAAATAGTTCACGTTCATCTGGAAGTCGTAGTCGGAGTAGATCCGCTTGATCCAGGTCGGCACGTCCTCATACCGCAGCTCGACATTGACGCCGATGGGCTGAAGCGCCTGCTTCATGTACTCGCCCGCGCGGCGCCAGTCTTCGCCGTAGGGGATCAGGTCCAGCGTGAACTCGGCCCTGACGCCGTTGGCGTCCGGCGCGAGCCCGGCTTCGTCGAGCACCGCGATCGCGGCTTCCACGTCGCCGCCAGCGGGATAGTTCGGCATCCCGTCGGCGAAGAGACCCGCCGCCTTGAAGTTAGACGACAGCGCCGACTGCGCCGGGTTGCCGTAGCCGAACCAGATGTTCTCGATCAGGAACTCGCGGTCGACCACGAGGCTGATCGCTTTGCGCAGCGCCGGGTTGTCGAACGGAGCTTTGCGCGTGTTGAACTCGATCAGCGCCATCGGGTTGATCATCGAATAGCCGTCGGTCGTGACGCCGAAATCAGGCATCTCCCGCAGGCGGACCGCGTCGATGTTCGGGATCGCGCCATAGGCGCCGTAGTGAACCTCGCCGTTCTCCATCGCGGCGGTCCGGGTGGAGGCGTCGGGGATGATCCGGCCGACGATGCGATCGAGATAGGGACGACCCTCTTTCCAGTAGTTCTCGTTCTTGTCGAGGCGGATGAACTGGCCTTTGCGCCACTCAACGAATTTGAAGGCGCCGGTGCCGACCGGGGAGTTAACGAGTTCGTTCGACCGCAGGTCTTTCCCTTCGAGCAGGTGCTTCGGAACGATAGGGCTCTCATACCCCGAGAGGGCGCGCAGCATGTAGGGCGCGGGGTTCGCGAGGTTGAATACAGCGGTGAAATCATCCGGCGTGTCGATCGAGGTCACTTCGCGGAAGGAGTTCGGACCGCGCGGGTGCACGACCTTCAGAACGTCCATGACGGTGAACTGAACGTCCTCCGACGTGAACGCTTCGCCGTCGTGCCAGGTGACGCCTTCGCGCAGCTTGAACGTGACCGTCTTGCCGTCTTCGCTAACGTCGACGCTGGTGGCCAGCGCAGGCACCATGTTGAGGTCGTTGTCATAGTCGAAGAGGCCGTCGTAGATCTTCGGCGCGATGAGGCCGATCGGTCCCGACGTCGAAAGGTAGGACGCCAGAGAGGGCGGCTCCGGCTGGACGATCTTGACCATCGTGCCGCCGGCCTTTTGCGCCAGCGCGGGCGCAACCGCCAGAGAAAGCGCGGCGAGAGACGCTGCCGCGAGTTGTCTCAAGTTCATCTTTTTCACCTCGTTGTTGATTGCTCTTTCTGTCTAACATCGGAAAGCAGATCGCAGGACCTGTTGAGTCTGCAAAAGAAACGGGCGCCGCTCGCCAAGGGTGCGTATCTCTGGCTGAAAAATGTGCGGCTTAAGCCATTCATCCTAATTTTTAAGCAGAGTTGGCGGCGCAGCCTTCGCTGTTTGATGACTCTTCACCATCTTCGGCGGAACCACCTCTCCCTTAGCCGCGATTCTCGCTCCGGACGTCCATCGACAGATGCAGCGGCATCCACGCGAACCAATATTAATAAATAAATAACATTGATTTATTTATTGACGAAACGCGATAAGCGAGCTATCCGCCCCTTAGCGAGTGCGAATGAAAGGCAGTCCCGTGACCATGGCGGCGGCGATTTCGGATCGACCTTCCGCGAGCACCCGCGGCTCCAACCAGATGGGCGTTCGCGCCCACAATGAACGCCTTGTCCTGACGCTCGTCAGGCGATCCGGGCCTCTCGCGAAATCCGAAATCAGCCGTATCACCGGGCTCTCCGCGCAGTCCGTCTCCGTCATCATGCGAGCGCTGGAGGGCGAAGGCCTGCTCAGAAAGGGCGAACCCAAGCGCGGCAAGGTCGGACAGCCTTCGGTCCCGATCAACCTGAATCCCGACGGCGCTTTTTTCTTTGGACTGAAGGTAGGGCGGCGCAGTTCGGACTTGATCCTCGTCGATTTCGCCGGCGACGTCGTGGCGCGTTTGCGGCATGCGCACCCCTACCCCGATCCGGATGACGTGCTGCGCTTCGCAGTCTCAGGCGTCGAACGCTTGACCGCCGGACTGTCGAGCGAGCAGCGCGAACGGGTCACGGGCCTTGGCGTCGCCCTGCCCTTCCGGATGTGGGAATGGGCGGATCATCTTGGCGTCGACGAAGCGGTTCTCAGCGGATGGCGGGACCGCGACGTTGCGGATGAGCTGTCCAAACATCTGTCGTTCCCTGTTCACCTCAGCAATGACGCGACAGCCGCGTGCGGCGCGGAACTTGTGTTCGGCGACCAGGACAAACCTAGGGAGTTCCTCTACTTTTACGTGGGGTTCTTCATCGGCGGCGGTCTGGTGTTGGATAATGCGCTCTACTCAGGGCCCACGAGCAACGCGGCGGCGCTCGGCTCGATGCCCGTCTCCATCGAAGGCGAGCGGGCGCGCCATCTCGTCGACGTCGCGTCGCTCTCCATCCTGGCGGATGCGGTTGAGGCCGCCGGGGCCGCGGAGCTCATGGAATGGGAAGAGCCGACCCGATGGCGCATTCCACCAGATATTCGCTCGGAATGGATGGAGCGCGCTGCGTCGGGCATCGCGCAGGCCGCACTCTCGGCGGCCAGTCTGATCGATTTCGGTTGCGTGGTTCTGGATGGCTGGATGCCCGCCGACATGCGCGCCGATCTCGTTCGGCTCGTCAATGCGCGCATCGCCGAAATCAGGATCGAAGGCATCGAGAAGCCCTCCGTGCGCGCAGGCGCGGTCGGCCCCGACGCGCGGGCGCTCGGCGCGGCGTCCCTTCCCCTGTCGGAGCGGTTCCTCGTGGATCGCAGCGCGTTTTCGAAAGGCTGATGCGATGATCCTCTGCTGCGGCGAAGCCCTGATCGACATGATCCCCGTCCCTCAGGCGCAGGGCGGCGACGCCTTCGTCCCCCATTGCGGCGGCGCAGTCTTCAACACCGCGATCGCGCTCGGACGGCTCGGCGTGCGGACGGGGCTGATGACCGGGCTCTCGACCGACATGTTCGGCCGCCAACTGACTGAGGCGCTGGCGGCAAGCGGGGTGGATGCATCATTAGCGGTCACGTCGGACCGGCCGAGCACGCTCGCCTTCGTGCGACTGGTGAACGGCGCCGCCGCCTACAGTTTCTTCGACAACGGCTCCGCGGGCCAGATGCTGACGGTCGATCAGATGCCTGCGCTGACTGAAGAGACGTCTGCGCTCTATTTCGGAGGGATCAGCCTCGCGTGCGAACCGGCGGCGGACGCCTACGCCGCGCTCTCAGCGCGCGAGGGCGGGAGCCGGGCCGTGATGATCGATCCGAACATCCGCCCCGCATTCATCGAGGACGAAGCGCGGTATCGCGCGCGGCTCGACGGCATGATCGCGGCGGCGGATATCGTGAAAGCATCCGACGAGGATCTGAACTGGCTCGTCCGCAGCGACGCGCCGCTGCGCGACAAAGCGCGCTCCCTCATGGAGACCGGCGCCTCCGTCTTGATCGTGACGCGCGGGCATGAAGGCGCCCATGGCTACCTCGCGAGCGGCGAGGAAGTTCATGTGAACGCGCAGCAGGTCGAAATCATCGATACCGTCGGCGCGGGCGACACTTTCAATGCGGGCGTGCTGGCGAAACTTCAGGAACGCGACGCGCTGACCAAGGAAGGGCTCGCGTCTCTTTCGACGAGCGATCTTCGCGACGCCCTCTCTCTCGGCGCGCGCGTCGCCGCCGTCACCGTATCGCGCGCCGGGGCGAACCCGCCCTGGGCGAGCGAGATCGAACCCATGAACGACGCATCTCCCCGGCGAACGCATTCGGCGTGACGCGCCGGGATCAGAGAAAGGAAGCGAAGCCATGCCCCTCAGGATCGCAATCAACGGTTTCGGCCGGATCGGCCGCTGCGTGCTCCGCGCGCTCATCGAACAGGGCGTCGATGACATCGACGTCGTCGCGATCAACGACCTCTCGCCGCCGGAGACGCTTGCGCATCTCCTGCGCTACGACAGCGTTCACGGGCGCCTCCGCGCACCGGTGAGCATCGACGGCGACGTGATGACAGTCGGGCGCCACCGCATCCGCATGACCGCGGTCCGCGCGCCGGAGGACCTGCCCTGGAGCGACGTGGACGTCGCCTACGAGTGCACGGGCCTCTTCACCGCGCGGGAAAAGGCGGCGGCGCATCTGAAGAACGGATCGAAGCGCGTTCTGGTCTCCGCTCCGGCGAAGGGCGCGGACAAGACCATCGTCTACGGGGTCAATCATGACGCGCTGACGGCAGAGGACGTCATCGTCTCCAACGCCTCCTGCACCACGAATTGCCTCGCGCCCGTCGCCAAAGTGCTCGATGAGGCGTTCGGCATCGTCACCGGCTACATGACCACGATCCATTCCTTCACCGGCGATCAGCCGAGCCATGACGCCAGCCACCGCGACCTCTACCGCGCGCGCGCAGCGTCGATGTCGATGATCCCGACCTCCACCGGCGCGGCGCGGGCGATCTCGCTGGTGCTGCCTCAGCTCGAAGGGCGGCTGGAGGGCTCCGCCGTGCGGGTGCCGACGCCGAACGTATCCATGGTCGACCTTTGCTTCACGCCCGAACGCACGGCGACGCGGGAGGCGATCAACGCGGCGATGCGGGAGGCGGCGGATGGGGCGCTGAAGGGCGTTCTTTCCTACGAAGAGGATCCGCTCGTCTCCGTCGACTTCAATCACGACCCGCATTCATCCTGCTTCGCCTCGCCCCAGACGACGGTGACGGCGGAGGGCATGGCGCGCATCGTCAGCTGGTATGACAATGAATGGGGCTTTTCCTGCCGGATGATCGACACCGGGCGGGCGATCGGGCGGTTGATCGAAACGGCGGCGTCAGATTTGCGCCGAGCCGGTTGATAAGGCGAGGAGAGATGACCTTGCACCCGACCGTCCAGCGCGTCACCGACCGCATCGTCGAACGCAGCGAACCGACCCGCTCCGCCCATCTCGCGCGCATGGCGGCGGCGCAGGCGAAGGGGACGGCGCGCGCGCATCTCTCTTGCAGCGGGCAGGCCCACGCTTACGCCGCTTCCGGACCCGACAAGGAGAGGCTGGCGGGGACGACGGCGGGCAACCTCGCCATCGTCACGGCCTACAACGACATGCTCTCCGCCCATCAGCCGTTCGAGCGGTTCCCGAACCTTATCCGCGAAGCCGCGCGGGAAGTCGGCGGCACCGCACAGGTCGCGGGCGGCGTGCCCGCGATGTGCGACGGGGTCACGCAGGGCGAGGCGGGGATGGAGCTGTCGCTCTTCTCCCGCGACGTGATCGCGATGGCGGCTTCAGTCGCGCTCAGCCACAACACCTTCGACGCCGCCGTTTTCCTCGGCGTTTGCGACAAGATCGTCCCCGGCCTCGTCATCGCGGCGCAGGCCTTCGGGCACCTGCCCGCCGTCTTCATGCCCGCCGGGCCGATGGAGAGCGGCCTCGCCAACGACGAAAAGGCCAAGGTCCGCCAGCGATTCGCGGCGGGAGAGGTTGGGCGCGACGCGCTGATGGCGGCGGAGATGGCGGCCTATCACGGGCCGGGCACCTGCACCTTTTACGGCACCGCGAACACCAACCAGATGCTGATGGAGTTCATGGGTCTGCACCTGCCGGGCGCGAGCTTCGTCACGCCGAACACCGGCTTGCGGGACGCGCTGACGCGGGAAGGGGCGAAGCGCGCGCTGGCGCTCAGCGCGCTCGGGAACCATTACACGCCGGTCTGCGACATCCTCGACGAGCGGGCCTTTGTGAACGGCGTCGTCGGGCTGAACGCGACGGGCGGGTCCACCAACCTCCTGATCCACCTCGTCGCGATGGCGCGGGCGGGGGGCGTCGTCCTCGACTGGTCCGATTTCGCGGAGCTGTCGGAGGTCACGCCGCTGATGGCGCGGGTTTATCCGAACGGCCTCGCAGACGTGAACCATTTCCACGCCGCGGGCGGCCTCGGCTACATCATCGGCGATCTTCTGAAGGCGGGCATGCTGCATCCCGATACGCGAACCGTCGCGGGCGAAGGGCTGGAGGCCTACACGCGGGAGCCGGTGCTGACCGATGGCGCGCTGGCGTGGCGCGCGGGCGCCGCCGAGAGCCTGAACGACAAGATCGTCCGCCCCTATGCCGACCCGTTCCAGAAAACGGGCGGGCTGAAGCGCCTCACCGGGTCGCTCGGCACGGCGGTGATGAAGGTCTCCGCCGTCGCGCCGGAACACCAGATGGTCGAGGCGCCGGCGCGCGTCTTCGCCGATCAGGACGAGGTGAAAGCCGCCTTCAAGGAGGGGGAGCTGACGGACGACGTCGTCGTCGTGGTCCGCTTCCAAGGGCCGAAGGCGAACGGGATGCCGGAACTGCACAGCCTGACGCCGATGCTCGCCATCCTTCAGGGGCGCGGCCAGAAGGTCGCGCTGGTCACCGACGGACGCATGTCCGGCGCCTCCGGCAAGGTGCCCGCCGCGATCCACGTGGTGCCGGAGGCGCTGGACGGCGGGGCGATCGCGAAACTGCGCGACGGCGACCTCATTCGCGTCGACGCCGTCACCGGGACGCTCGAGATTCTCACGGATGGGGTGACCGAGCGCGACGTCGTCACCGCCGATCTCACAGCCAATGAATACGGAACGGGACGCGAATTGTTCGCAATGTTCCGCCGAACCGTCGGCGCCGCAGACGCCGGAGCCTCCGTTTTCGCCTGAAGGAGAGACGCACATGACCCCCGCAGAAGCCTCCAGCCGCGCCCGCGAGGTCTGCGCGCTCGCCCCCATTGTTCCCGTGATCGTGGTGGAGGACGCCGCAACGGCCCGGCCGCTGGCGGAGGCGCTGATCGCAGGCGGTCTTCCGGCGCTCGAAGTCACCCTCCGGACCCCTCAGGCGCTCGACGCGATCCGCGCGATGGCGGAGGCGCCGGGCGGACATGTCGGCGCAGGCACCCTGATCACGCCCGAAGACGTGAAGGCGGCGAAGGCGGCGGGCGCGACTTTCGGCGTCTCCCCCGGCGCGACGCCCGAATTGCTGGCGGCGTGCGAGGCGGAGGACCTGCCGCTGCTTCCGGGGGCGACGACGGCGAGCGAGGCGATGATGCTTCTTGCGCGCGGTTACGACATGCTGAAGTTCTTCCCCGCCGAAGCCTCCGGCGGCGCGCCCGCGCTAAAGGCGATCGGCGCGCCCCTGCCCCAAATCGCCTTCTGTCCGACCGGCGGCGTCACCCCGGCGAACGCCCGCGATTACCTCAGCCTCCCCAATGTCATATGCGCGGGCGGCAGCTGGGTGGCGCCGCGCGATCTGATCACCGGGGGGCGCTGGGACGAGATCGAGGCGCTCGCCCGCGAGGCGGCGGCGCTCTAAAACTGCGGATCGAAAGTTACGCGCCGTCTTGACGCAATAGCTCAAAGGGTAAAGTATAAATTTTACGCGCGTAATGATTTCTTTGGAGGCGCTGTCGATGCGGAAGATCCGGAACATGGAGGAGTTCGCCTCCGTCATCGGCATCTCGCGTCCGACCGTCTCCAAATACTTCAACGATCCAGAGAGCGTTCGCGCCACAACCAAGCGCAAGATCGAAGATGCGCTGGAGCGCTACGACTACAGCCCCAATGTCTACGCGCTGAACCAGAACCGGCGGAAGACGCGCAATATCGGGATCGTCGTCCCCTACCTCGCCGACCCGTTCTTCGCTGAGATCGGTCGGGCGGTGGAGCTCGCCTGCATCGCGGCGGGTTACACGCCCGTCTTGCTCAGCTCCCACGGGAGCCCAGCGCAGGAAATCGAGGACCTCACGTTCCTGAAATCGCTGAAGCCCGCAGGCGTCCTCCTGGCGCCGTTCGGGCGGCTCTCCGACAGGAGCGCGATCGAGCGGCTGGAGAAGAGCTTCCCACTGGTACAGTTCGACGCGAAGATCGACGGCGTCGGGCGCTCCTTCATCGGGAGCGACAATGCGCAAAGCGTTGATCTGATGGTGGAATATCTTTGCCGCACTGGCGAGCCGCCCTGCTTCTTCGAGATGCGTACGCCGTCCAACCCCAACGCCAACAAGCGCCGCGTCGCGTATGAGGAGAGCATGGCCCGCCACGGCCATGAACCGCGCATCTTCCAGGCCGTCGGCGAAGGCTGGACTTTCGAGGAGATTGGACGCGAGCAAGGCGGCGCGATGCTGTCGAAAGGCGTCTTTCCGACCAACACCCTACTCTGCAGCAACGACCGCCTCGCCATCGGCGTCCTCTCGGCCGCCTATTCGATGCGCAAACGCGTGGGCCATGCGAAGGGCTGCGATCTTCGCATCGCGGGCCATGACGATCATCCATTCTCACAATTCACCTGCCCAAGCCTGACCACCATCGCGCAGGACTATGTGCGGATCGCCGACCGAGCGGTCGCCGATCTTCTGAGAATCATGGACGGCGACAGCGGCGACGGGGAATGGCGCGAGACGCTTTTCGAAGGTCGTCTGGTCATGCGGGACTCGGCGTAGCCGGCCATAAGGCAGCAATCCTTCATAAATTTACGCGCGTAAAAAATTAATTGACTTCGCGTAGCCCGTTTGAGAGCTTTCCTCAGCCTTAATTCAACTTCGGGAGGAAACAATGAAGGCTCTTCGCGTTTCAGCCATTGCGCTGGCGGCGGCGGCCGGGTTCGCGGCGACCGCTCAGGCGGCCTCGCACGCCAAGGAACTCACCATCGCGATCGTGAACAACGGTCACATGATCAACATGCAGAAAGTCGCCGAAGCCTACACGGCTGAAACCGGCGTCGCCCTGAACTGGGTGTCGCTTGAAGAGGGCGTTCTGCGCGAGCAGGTGACCTCCGACACCGCGACGGGCGGCGGTCAGTACGACATCATCAACATCGGCATGCAGGAAGCCCCGATCTGGGGCGCTGCTGGCTGGATCGAGCCGCTGAACTTCGGCGCCGATTACGACGTCGACGACATCCTGCCGGCGATGCGCGCGGGCCTTTCGCACGATGGTCAGCTCTACGCTGCGCCGTTCTACGGCGAGAGTTCGATGGTCATGTACCGCAAGGATCTGGCCGACGCCGCGGGCGTCGCCATCGCCGACAATGACAGCTGGTCCCGCATCAAGCAGGCCGCTTCGGCGATGCACGACCCGGACAACGGCGTCTACGGCGCGTGCCTGCGCGGCAAGCCGGGCTGGGGCGACAACATGGCCTTCATCACCACGGTGGTGAACTCCTTCGGCGGCGCATGGTTCGACGCTGACATGCGCCCCGCGCTCGACACGCAGATGTGGAAGGACGCGATCGAGTTCTACGTCGACCTACTCGGCAACTACGGCCCTCCGGGCTCCGAGGGCAACTCGTTCAACGAGATCCTCGCGCTCTATAACGAGGGCAAGTGCGGCATGTGGATCGACGCCACCATCGCGGCGTCCTTCCTCGAGGTCGACGGCGTCGCCTATGCGCAATCTCCGAACGCGGGCAATCCGGTCGGCGCGAACTGGCTCTGGGCCTGGGCGATGGCGGTTCCCGCCGGTTCCCCGAATGCCGAGGAGTCGAAGAAGTTCATCGAGTGGGCCACGTCGAAGGACTACGTGCAGGCCGTCGCCGCGCATCCCGACTTCGGCTGGGGCTCCGTCCCGACCGGTCAGCGCGCGTCGACCTACGCGAACGCCGACTTCCAGGCCGCCGCTGGTTTCGCCGCCGCTGAAATGGCCGCGATCGAGAGCGCCGCGCCCGGCGCCACCGACCTGAAGCCCTATGTCGGCGTTCAATTCGCGGCGATCCCGGAATTCCCGCAGATCGGCTCCGCCGTGGCGCAGGAAATGGCGGCGGCCCTATCCGGCGCCAAGTCGGTCGACGAAGCGCTCGCCGCTTCCCAGTCCGCCGCTGACGCGATCATGCGCGAAGCGGGCTACTACGACTAAGACGACCCGGTCCGAGGGGGAGCGATCCCCCTCGGACGCCCCTTCCCGCCGACCGCTGGTCGGGGGAAACTGCAAGCCACGAAAAACGCAGAGACGCGCACCCAAGCGCAGTCCTTCAGGGGAGGTCTATCGTCATGGCCGACAGAACGATTCCGCGTCTCCTTCAGACGCCCGCCGTGCTCCTGCTTCTGGTCTGGATGCTCGTGCCTCTGGGGATGACCCTGTTCTTTTCCTTCATCCGCTACGTGCTGAACAGCCTGAACCGCCCTGAATGGACCTCCCCCTCCATCGACAACTGGCGGGGGTTCGGGAACTACGCCTTCGTCTGGAACAATGACGGGTTCTGGCTGGCGATCTACAATTCGGTCTTCATGGTGACCGCGATTATCGTGGCCACCGTGACGCTAGGCCTCGCCATCGCGATCCTGGTCAATCGCGCCTTTCCGGGGCGCGGGATCGTCAGGGTCCTCCTGATCTCGCCCTTCTTCGTGATGCCCGCCGTCAACGCCGTCCTCTGGATTAACATGATCCTCGACCCGGTGCTGGGGCTTCAGGGCATCGCCATCGGGGGGCTGAACGATCTGATCGCGGGGCTGCGCGACTTCCCCATCCTCGGCGCGTTCTTCTCGCTCTGGCCGGAGATCGAGCCGATCTCCTTCCGCGCCACGCAAACCTCCGCCATCGCCGTCATCATCATGGTGACCTGGCAGTGGACGCCCTTCGCCGTCTTGATCTTCATGACCTCGCTGCAGTCGGAGGATCAGCAACAGAAGGAGGCCGCGATCCTCGACGGGGCCGGGCGCATCGCGCAGTTCGTCTACCTAACGCTGCCCCATCTCGGCCGGCCCATCGCGATCGTGGTGATGATCCAGGCGATCTTTCACCTCTCGCTCTATGCGGAGATCGAGATCGTCAGCCGCGGCAACGGCAACAAGAATCTGCCCTATCTGATCGGCGAGCTGGCCACAAACAACATCGGCGCCGCCAGCGCGGCGGGCATCTTCGCCGTCATCCTCGCCAATGTCATCGCGATCTTCCTTCTCAGGATGGTCGGCAAGACCCTGATGGAGTGAGATCAATGGCCATCGTCGCTCAGCAATCGACCTTCAATCGCATCTTCTGGCCCGCCGTCGCGTGGCTTGTCGCGATCATCTTCTTCTTTCCGATCTTCTGGATGATCTTCACCAGCTTCAAAACCGACGCCGACGCGGTGAAGCCGGAGTTCCTGTTCGTCTTCACGCCGACGCTCGAGAACTACCTGAACATGACCGAGAATTACGATTACTGGCGCTTCGCCGCCAACTCGGCCATCACCTCCGTCTTCGCGACGCTCTTCGCGCTCTTCGTCGGAGTGCCCGCCGCCTACGCGATGGCGTTCAACCCGACGCGCCGCACCAAGGACGTGCTGATGTGGATGCTGTCCACGAAGATGCTCCCGGCGGCTGCGGTGCTCTATCCAATGACGTTCCTGACGAAGAACTTCCTCGACATCTACGACACGCATTTCCTGATCATTCTGGTGCTCTGCCTGATCAACCTGCCGATCGTCGTTTGGATGCTCTTCACCTACTTCAAGGAGATCCCGAAGGAGATCATCGAAGCGGGGAAGATGGACGGGGTGAATACCTGGGGGGAGATCAGGCATATCCTCCTCCCCCTCGCATGGGGCGGCGTCGCCTCCACCGCGCTCCTTTGCTTCATCTTCTGCTGGAACGAAGCCTACTGGACCGTGCGCCTGACGACGACGGAGGCGGCGACGCTCTCCAAGCTGATTGAAGGCAACAGGGCGCCGGAGGGGCTCTTCTTCGGGCGGCTCTCCGCCGTATCCGCCGCCGCCGTGATGCCGATCATCGTGCTCGGCTGGTTCTGCCAGAAGCAGCTCGTGCAGGGCCTGACCTTCGGCGCCGTGAAATAAGGGAATAGGATCATGGGACGCATCGTTCTCGACAATGTCGTCAAGACCTTCGGCGACACCACTGTCATCCCGCCGCTGAACCTGACCATCGAGGATGGCGAGTTCGCCGTGTTCGTAGGCCCGTCGGGTTGCGGCAAGTCCACCCTCCTGCGTCTGATTGCGGGTCTGGAGGACGCGACCTCCGGCGCGATCCAGATCGACGGGGCGGACGTAACAGGGGCCTCCCCCTCCAAGCGCGGGTTGGCGATGGTGTTCCAGAGCTACGCGCTCTACCCGCATATGACCGTCCGCAAGAACATCGCCTTCCCGCTGGAGATGGCCAAGATGGGCAAGGCGGAGATCAAGGAGCGGGTGACGAACGCCGCCTCCGTTCTGAACCTCGCCGACTATCTCGACAAGAAGCCGGGCCAGCTTTCGGGTGGTCAGCGCCAGCGCGTCGCCATCGGGCGGGCCATCGTGCGGGAACCATCAGCGTTCCTCTTCGATGAGCCGCTGTCCAACCTCGACGCCGCGCTGCGCGTCGGCATGCGGCTGGAGATTTCGGAGCTGCACAAGAAGCTCGCCACGACGATGATCTACGTCACCCACGATCAGGTCGAGGCGATGACGATGGCCGACAAGATCGTCGTCCTGCAGGCGGGCGTGATCGAGCAGATCGGCTCCCCGCTGGAGCTCTACCGCACGCCCCGGAACCTCTTCGTCGCCGGGTTTATCGGATCGCCCAAGATGAACTTCATCGAGGGGGAAGAAGCGGGGAAGCTGAACGCGAAGACCATCGGCGTGCGGCCCGAGCATATCGAAGTCGGGGCGGAGGGCGGGCGTTGGTCCGGCGTGGTCGGAGTGGCGGAGCATCTCGGCTCCGACACCTTCTTCCACATCCATGATACGGGTCTGGCGGAGACGATCACTGTGCGCGCAGGCGGCGAGGTCGGGTTCAACCACGGCGACCGGGTGACGCTTTCGCCCCGCGAAGACGCGATCCACCGCTTCGACGACAAGGGGCTGCGGATCGCATGAAGCGCCTCGCCGGAAAAACGGCGCTGATCACGGGCGCCGCGCGCGGCATCGGCCTCGCCTTCGCCACGGCCTATGCGGCGGAGGGCGCGCGCGTCGCCGTCGGCGACATCGATGTCGCGCGGGCCGAGGCGGCGGCGCGCGACATCGAAGGCGCACTAGCAGTGCGGCTGGATGTGACAGATCAGGCCAGTATCGACGCCGCCGTGGCGGAAACGATCACTGCGTTCGGCAAGATCGACATCCTGATCAACAACGCCGCCATCTTCACCGCCGCCCCGATCACGGAGATCGAACGCGCCGATTACGTTCGCGCCTTCGACGTGAACGTCGCGGGTGTCCTCTTCACCATGCAGGCGGTCGCCCGCCACATGATCGAGGCGCGCGTCAGGGGCCGGATCATCAACATGGCGAGCCAGGCGGGACGGAGGGGGGAGCCGCTGGTCGGCGTCTACTGCGCCACCAAGGCGGCGGTCATCTCGCTGACACAGTCGGCGGGGCTGAACCTGATCGAACACGGGATCAACGTGAACGCCATCGCCCCCGGCGTCGTGGACGGCGAACACTGGGACGGCGTCGACGCCTTCTTCGCGAAATACGAAGGCAAGGCCCCCGGCCAGAAGAAGCGGGAGGTCGGCGCCGCCGTTCCCTACGGCCGCATGGGGCGGGCGGAGGACCTGACCGGCATGGCGGTGTTCCTCGCCAGCGACGAGGCGGAATACGTGGTCGCGCAATGCTACAATGTGGATGGCGGACAATGGATGAGCTGATCCCGGTATCGAACGCCGCGCTGGACCGCATTCCGTTCGCGCGCCCGACCTATGACCGGAGCGCGCTGACGCTCGGCATCGTCCATATCGGCGTCGGCAACTTCCACCGCGCCCATCAGGCCTGGTATCTGCATCGGCTGATGGAGGCGGGACGCGCCCATGACTGGGCCATCGTCGGCGCGGGCGTCCGCCCCAATGACGCGGACATGCGCGCGCGGCTTCTGGCGCAGGACTGCCTGACGACGCTGATCGAACTGGACCCGGCGCGGACATCGGCCGAAATCGTCGGCTCGATGATCGACTACGCGCCGGTGGAGGCGGATAACGCCGCGCTGATCGCGCAGATGGCGGACCCCGCGATCCGCATCGTCGCGCTGACGGTGACGGAGAGCGGGTATTTCATCGACCCCGCCACTGGCGAATTCGACGCCGATCACGCCGACATCCGCCATGATGCCGCCAATCCGGCGGCGCCCCGTACCGCGTTCGGCGCGATGGTCGAGGCGCTGCGCATTCGCCGCGCGGCGGGGCATGCGCCCTTCACCTGCCTCAGCTGCGACAACCTCCAGGGCAACGGCGCGGCGCTGCGCCAGACGGCCGTGTCCCTGGCGCGTCTGACGGATGAGAGCCTCGCCGACTGGATCGACGCCGAATGCGGTTTCCCGACCTCGATGGTGGACTGCATCGCCCCCGCCACAGGCCCCGCCGAGATCGCGATGGCGCGATCCTTCGGGGTGCGGGACGCAGCGCCGGTCACTCACGAAGCCTTCCGCCAATGGGTGATCGAAGATGATTTCCGCGCCGGGCGCCCGCCATGGGAGGATGTGGGCGTCACGTTCTCGGATGACGTGCACGCTTATGAGACGATGAAGATCCGCATCCTGAACGCCGGCCATCAGGTGCTGGCGAATGCGGGAGAGATCCTCGGGCTCGAGACCATAGCCGACTGCATGGCCCATCCCGCGATCGCCGCGATGTTCGAGCGGGTGGAGCGCGAAGAGATCGCGCCGACCGTCGCGCCCGTCCCCGGCATGACGCCGCTGGCCTATGTCGATCTGATCAGGGCCCGTTTCGCCAATCCGCGCATCGTGGACACGACGCGCCGGGTCGCCTTCGACGGCTCCGCCCGCCATCCCGGCTTCCTGCACCCGATCATCCGCGATCAGCTGGCGGTGGGGCGCTCCGTCAGCGGCCTCGCGCTGGTGGAGGCGCTCTGGGCGCGGATGTGCGAAGGGCGGCGCGAAGACGGCTCGCCCATCGCGGCGAACGACCCTCATTGGGGCGGCCTCGCCAAAGCCGCCGCCGCGTCCCGCGATGATCCGGCGATCTGGTTGCGGCAGTCGCGCATTTACGGCGATCTCGTAGATGCGCCCGCCTTCGCCGAAGCGTTCACGGACTGGCGGGCGATGATCGCCGACGCGGGCGCGACAGCCGCTATCCTCGCCTATGGCGAAGCGGACGTTCGCTGACCGGCAAACCCGCCGAAGGACGACCCCGGCGAGGCGGGCGGCGCCCGTAGCGGCCCCGCGCCAGAGCCGATCACGGCGAAGCGACGGTCCACCAGCCCCTGCGAATTGACCTCCGCAACCGGAAAGGGGCTAAAGATGGCGGGACCGACGACGATCCCGCCCAGCGCCGGAGACCAGCATGAACGACATCACCATCAGCGGGGACGCCCCCAGACGCCGCGCGACGCTTGTGATGTTCTCCGCCGGGGTCGACAGCGCCTATACGCTGGTGAAGCTCCTGCGGGAGACCGAGGACGAGGTCTTCGCCCACCACGTCCACTTCATCAATCAGGAAGAACGTCATCAGGTGGAGGCGGAGCGGGCCCGCGCCATCGTCCGCCACTGCGCGGAGACGATCCGCCATGTGAATTACTCCGAGACCTCCATCGACCACCGCAACATGGTCTGGTTCGGCTTCGACATCATGGGCGTCGGGTTCGAGGCGGGGATCTGCGCCCATTCCTTCCTGCGCGCGCGGCGCTATCCGTTCAGCCGCTGGATGATCGGCACCTGTCTGGAGGAAGGCCATGACGCGGAGCGCTTCGCCCATGTGGAGGCGATGGTCCGCGGCAACTGCTACCCGAACCCGCCGCCGCCCTTCGAGATGTTTCCGATGGTGACGAAAGCGGAGGAGATCGCCTATCTCGGCCCGGAGATCGCCGCCCTGTGTTGGACCTGCCGCCGCCCGGTGAAGACGGAGGCGGGTTTCGAGGAATGCGGAACCTGCGAGACCTGCGAGACCATGGCGAAAGCGCGCGCCGCAACCTAAGCGGGAGGCGCGCGCAAGCGAACCCGCTGAAGCGTAAAATTCCCCAAAAATCCGCCGCGCCGGGCGCGGCATGTGCACTTTCAGGATCGCCTGCCTAACGGCGGGCCCTTAACGTTGCCGCGTCAAATGTGGGAGCCTCCGGCCATGGCGCAGTTTATCGTCACGACCCTGACCGACGAATTCGACGGCGAGGAAAACGTCGCCAACCCGGCGGGCGCCGGCCTCAGCCTGCGCGAGGCCGTCACGCTCGCCAACCTAAGCTCAGGCGCGGATGAAATCGTCTTCGCCGACGGGCTGGAGGGCGTGATCCGGCTCACCCTCGGCCAGATGAACGTGAGCGACGACGTCACAATCAACGGCGGCAACGTCATCACGATCAGCGGCGACGCGGATGACGACGACACCACTGACGCGCGCGGCGTGACGGATGTCGACGCCTCCGCAGGGCGGCTCGACGACAATACGCGCATCTTCACCTCCATCAGCGACCTCACGCTGGAGGGCCTGACGATCACCGGCGGGCGGACGGAGGGGAACAGCTTATTCTCCGGTTTCAGCAACCAGGGCGGCGCGATCCACGTGGACGGCGCGGGCAACACTCTGACGATCCGCAGCTCCACCATCGCGGGCAACAGCACGAACGGGCTGAACTCCGAGGGCGGCGCGATCTACGCCGACGGCGACCTGATCATCTCCGACAGCACGATCAGCGGGAACGTCACGCAGGGCGAGCGCTCCTTCGGCGGGGCGATCTACGCCCAGTCCGCCGTCACGATCACCAACACCACCATCGCCTATAATGAGACGCAGGGCGACCGAGGCTATGGCGGCGCGCTCTTCGCGGATGGCGGCTACGTTGCGATCTACAACAGCACGATCGTGGGCAACCGGGCGCTCGGCGAAATCGCCAACAACGCGAGCTTCAACGTCGGATCGGCGATCTACTCCGACGACGACATCACGATCCACAACAGCATCATTCTCGATAACTCATCGCCCGCGAACGGCGGCCCGCAGGTGCAGGAGAAAGACGACTCCGGCCAGGGCGACGGCGCGGTCGATTTTCAGGGCGTCAACCTCCTTGGCCCCGATACGCCGGATTCGAACGACAATGCGATCTACGCGACCTCGTCCGAGGTCTTCACCGGCGGTCTGCGCGACAATGGCGGGCCGGTGCAGACCATCGCGCTGAGCGGCGATCTCTCCAACCCCGCGCTGGATGCTGCGACAGGCCTCGCCACCCCCTCGGACGCGCGTGGAGTGGACGCCGTGAACGTGCCCGGCGCGGGCGCGGAGACCGGGATCGTGCGCGATATCGGCGCCCATGAGTTCGGGAACGAGCGGCCCAGCCTCGTCGTCTCCACCCTCGCGGACGGCTACGATGACAGCGACGGGCAGACGACGCTCCGCGAAGCGATCGCCTACGCCAATGCGAACCCGAGCGTCGAACCCATCACCTTCCTCGCGGGCCTCGAAGGAACGATCCAGCTGACCGGCGGCCAGTTCACGATCAGCGAAGAGATCTCCATCGAAGGCGACGTGGACGGCGACGGGATCGGCGACATCGCCATCGACGCAGGCGGCGCCAGTCGCCATTTCTTCATCGACGGCGAAACGGGCGGCGACCTCAGGCTCTACGGCCTCACCCTGACGAATGGATACTCGGCGGATAGCGGCGGCTCGATCCTCAACAGCGGCGATCTCAGCGCCGTCAACACCACATTCAGCGGCAACACGGCCGACTACGGCGGCGCCGTTTCCAACGGGCCGAGCGGGGCGTTCTCGGAGGCGGCTTTCGTCAACGCCACCTTCAGCGGCAACACGGCCATCTACGGCGGCGCAATCGATAACAATGGTTTCATAAGGGTCGTCAACGGGACCTTCGTCGGCAACTCGGCGACCGACTCAGGCGGGGCGATCAGCAACAACTCCGACGATACCGCCGAGATCTATTCGTCCACCTTCACCGGAAACGACGCGAGTGTGTACGGCGGCGCCATCTACAATAGCGTCAACGGCGATCTCTTTCTGGCGAACAGCATCGTTCTCGGCAATTCGGCCCCCAAAGGGGCGGACGCATACGGCCCGCTGGACCTCGATGGCGCCAACATCGTCGGCGACGCGCTGATGGATGACGGCGACCTCATCTCCCAGATCGACCGGAGCGACGTGTTCGCCAGCGCGGCGGGCGATGTGGGCGAGCTCGCTGACAACGGCGGGCCGGTGCAGACGGTGAAGATCAACGCCAACGGTCCGGCCGCCGACGCCGGGGACGGAGGCCCGCCGCGCGACAGTTACGACGTGGACGGCGACGGGTCCGAGACGGACTATATCGCCGGGGCCAACGGGATCGCCCGTGCGTCACGCAACTTCGACCTCGGCGCCTATGAGGCCGTGGCCGCGACTCGGATCGAGGTGACGAACGTCAACGACAGCGGCGCGGGCAGTCTCCGCCAGGCGATCGCGGACGCGGGGACGGCGCCGAACGTCTTCATCACCTTCGCCGACGATCTGGCGGGGCAGACGATTAACCTCCAGTCCACGCTGACCATTCAAGCGGGGGCGGAGATCGCGATTTCCGGCGACGTCGACGGAGATGGGGAAAAGGACGTCGCCATCTCCGGCGACCGGACGGGGAACGGGCGGTCTTCGGACGACGTGCGCCTCTTCGACGTGGCGGAGGGCGGCGCGCTGGCGCTGGAGGCGATCACGCTGTCTGACGGGTTCGACCGGGGCAGTGATGGCTTCCTGAATGCGAACGCTCAGCTCGCAAGAGCCGGTCAAGCCGGAGTATCTGTCATCGAGACCGCCGGTACGGTCGTTCTGTCATCCGTGGATATTACGAACGCCTATGCGCAAGGCGGCGCCGGGCGATACGTAGACTTTGACGAGGCCTTCAATGGTTCCGACGTCGCCGCCATTGGCGGTGATGCGGCGGCAATCCTCGTCACCGGCTCGGGCGACTTGACCGTGACGGATTCTCTGATCCTCGGCGTTGAGTCGCAGGGCGGCAATGGGAACATTTATTTCCCCGGCGGCTCATTCTCTGGCGGCGACGGCGGGGACGGAGCGACGATCCTTGTCAGCGACTTCGGGTCCGCCGACCTCATGCGCGTTGCTTTCGGGAATAACACCGTCTTTGGCGGCGACGGCGAAGACAGCACAATATTCGGCGCCGCTGGCGGCGACGCCGCGATTGGCCTGCCGCAAACGGGTGCCACGCTCACTGCGACCAAGGTCGCCGGCGTCGTCGGCCAATCCAATTTCGCGACTGGTGGCGCTGGCGGTTCCGGCAACACAGCCGATGGCGACGACGGGAGCAGCAGCTTTCTGGCCATCATGTCGGGAACGGGCGCCAGCGCCTACGGGAATGACGCCGACAACATCGCGGGCGGCGGGGAGGGGACGGCGAAGGTCATCCTCGGCTTCGGCGGGGCGGATACGATCACCCTCGGCGCCGAAAACGATACGGTCTTCGCGGGCGACGGCGCGGACGAGATCCGCCTCGGGATCGGCGTCACGTCAGTCGACGGACAGGGCGGCGATGATCTGCTCGTGGTCACGCAAGCCTTCGGGACCCACGACGTCGACGGTGGCGACGGGTCCGACACGCTGGACCTCTCGCCGCTGACCGGCAATGCCCTGACGGTCGACCTAAACGAAACGGGTCCTCAGACCGTCGTCGGAGCGCTCAGCCTCGCCATCACTCAGGTGGAGAACCTCATCGGCTCCGACGGCAACGACATGCTGACGGGGCGGAAAGACGTCGCAGGACGGCTTGAGGGCGGCGTCGGGATCGACACGCTGACAGGCGGCGACGGCGACGACACGCTGCTCGGCGGCCGGGGAAGCGGGGACGGCGCGGACAGTCTTTTCGGCGGCGGAGGCGACGACCTTCTCAAAGGCGGCTTCTTTACGGACGAAGTCTTCGGCGGCGACGGCGACGACACTCTGGAGATCGAACTTGACGACCTCGCAGACAATTTCGACGGCGGCGACGACATGGATACGATCGTTTTCTCAACGGCGATTTCCGGGTTTGAAGTCAACCTGGCCACAACTGTTCAGCGTCAGATTACATCAGGGGGCCGCCTGGAGATTGGCTCCGCAGTGAATGTGGAGAACCTGATCGGCAGCGGTCAGGACGACGACTTCACCGGCGACGCGCAGCGGAACGTTCTGGAAGGGCGCGACGGCGACGACACGCTTCAAGGCGGCCTCGGCGACGATGTCCTCGACGGCGGCGCGGACAACGACACCGCCGACTTCTCCGAAGCGACGTCGGAGACGCTCGCCATCCTCCTGAACCGCGAAGGGATCGCGCAATCCACCCTGTCTTCGGGGCGCGACGTCCTTATCGGCATCGAAAACCTCATCGGCTCGGACCACAACGACCGCCTCTTCGGCGACGAGAACGCCAACCGCATCGAAGGCGGAGAAGGCGGCGACACGATCGACGGGGTCGCCGGGAACGACAGCCTCTTCGGCGGCGGCGGCAACGACGGCTTCCGGGCGCGCGGCGGGCAGGACCTCTTCGACGGCGGAGACGACACCGACTTCGTGAACTACGCGGAGTCGACCGGCGTGAACGCCTTCCTCAACGCGGCCAACGGCACCAACGGCCGCGCCGCGGTCGGGGACATCTTCACCGACATCGAGAACCTGATCGGCTCATCGACCGGCTCCGACCGGCTCTTCGGGGACGCCGAAGCCAATCGCCTGACCGGCCTCGGCGGCGACGACACCATTCGGGGTTTCGAGGGGATCGACCAGCTGGAGGGCGGCGAGGGCGCGGACCTTCTCACCGGCGACGGCGGGGCGGACGTGATCATCACCGGAACCGGCGCCGACACCATCGTCTTCAACCAGGCGCCCAACGCCACCGAGCGCGACCGGATCACCGATTTCGAGAGCGGGACGGACATCCTCCAGATCGACGCGTCGGTCTTCGGCGGAGGACTGGTCGCCGGACAAACGGCGGTGCTGGTGGCGAACGGGAACCCCACGGCTGCGACGGGGGACGCCACGTTCCTCTACGACACCGATAACGGAACCTTGCGCTTCGACGCTGACGGCACGGGAGCGGAGGCGGCGGTGCTCTTCGCCTTCCTCCAGAACGTGCCGACCATCGACGCTGGCGATTTTGAGTTCGTCTAGGCGAGACGCATCACGTCGAAACCGTAAGCGGGCGAAAGCGCCCGGTCTCAACGATAGCGCCTTGCCTCCCGCGGAGGTCTAGCGCCCTCGCCGCCGCGCCTAAACGAAGTCGAAGTCCCCGGCGTCCAGCGCCGTTACGTTCTGCAGGAAGGCGAAGAGAACGGCGGCGTCCGCGCCGGTCCCGTCGGCGTCGAACCTGAGGGTCCCGTTGTCGGTGTCGTAGAGGAACGTGGCGTCGCCCGTCGCGGCGACAGGGTTCCCGTTCGCTACCAGCACCGCCGCCTGACCTGCGGCCAACCCTCCGCCGAAGACCGAAGCGTCGATCTGGAGGATGTCCGTCCCGCTCTCGAAATCAGTGATCCGGTCGCGTTCTGCGGCGTTCGGCGCCTGGTTGAAGACGATCGTGTCGGCGCCTGTCCCGGTGACGATGACGTCTGCGCCCTCGTCGCCGATCAGCGTGTCGTCGCCCGCGCCGCCCTCCAGCTGGTCCACGCCCGCGCGGCCTCGGATGAGGTCGTTCCCGCCGAGACCCGTGAGCCGGTTCGCGCCTTCATCGCCGAAGAGCAGATCGCCGCCGGTGGCCGAGCCGATCAGGTTCTCGATGTCGGTGAAGGTGTCCCCAACGGCGGCTCGCCCGTTGGTGCCCGAGCCGTCGAGGAAGGCGTTGACGCCAGTCGAGTCGGTGAAGTTCACGAAGTCGACGCCATAGCCTCCGTGGAAAAGATCGGGCCCGCCCCGCGCTCGAAACCCGTCGTTCCCGGCCCCGCCGAAAAGGCTGTCGCCCCCGGCGACCCCGTCGATCGTGTCGCCCCCATCGCCGCCTTCGATGCGGTTGGCGGCGGCGTCGCCGAAGAGCCGGTCGTCGAAGTCGGAGCCGATGAGGTTCTCGATGCCGATCAGCACGTCGCGGCCCGATGAGAGGGTGGATTGCGCGATGCCGTCTCGGTTCAGGAGGATGGCCTGCGTCGCGCTCCCGGCGCCGGAGAAATCCGCCGTATCGTTATCCGCCCCGCCGTCGAGCACGTCGTCTCCAAGGCCGCCTGACAGCGTGTCGTCGCCGGCCTCGCCCCTGATCGCGCCGCCTTCGAAACTGCGCCCGGCGAGCATATCGGCGCCGTCCGCGCCGGTGACGTTTTCAACCGATGCGATGGTCAGCTCCAGCGCGCCGCCCACGGTCTGGGCGCCGGCCGCGTTGAGATCCACCGTGAGATCCACGCCATTCAACTGGGCGAGGTCCAGCGTGTCCGACCCGCGCCCGCCGTCGACGACCGCGTTGGCGGAGGCTTGCGTGACGACGACCCGGTCATCGCCGCCCTGCCCGTAGATAGAGGGCGCGGCGGCGCCGAAGGTGATCTCGTCAGCGCCATCGCCGCCGAAAACGCTGTCGCTCCCGGAACTGAGGGTGATCGTGTCAGCCCCGCCGAAGCCGAGAACGACTCTGGTGGAGCCCGTATCGCCAACCGAGACGACGTCGTCGTCATTTCCATAGACGTCAGCCACTGACGCCACGATGGCGCTGGCGCTGAGGAAAAGCCCCTCAGCGCCTGGGGAGCCGTTTGGATAAGCGCCGGGATCGTAGGAGAGCCCGGCCGTCCCGGGCGTGGTGACATAGGCCCCGGCGACGCGCCCGATCTGAAGCGGCGTCGCCGTTCCCTGATTGATGAAGGCCGTCGCCGCGTCGCCGCCGTCGCCCCCGCCATAGGAGCCGCTGGCGCCGCGCCCGCCCACCGCCGTTCCGGTGAACCCGGCGCGCATGAGCGTCGCTTCGCCCCCCGGAGCGATGACGATCGCGGCTGCGTCGCCAGACGCCGCTGGGCCGAGGAAGCTGTCGCCGACGCCGCCGCGCGCGTAGAAATCATCGACGAAGAGGTCGGTCGCTTGCAGCGAGCCGCCGGCGACCTTGATGGCGGCAGCATCGGCGGCGTCGGGGTAGCCGTCGAAGAACCCGCCGTCTCCCCCGACCGCGTAGGCTCGATCAATGGACACGTTCGAGAGGGTGACGTCTCCGGTGCTGTAGATCGTCGAGACGCCGTCCGCTGGCGCCAAAGGCGCGCCCGCATTCGCGCCGCGATCGTATCCATCGGCGAGCGTGATGTCGTCTAGGCGCAACACGGCCCCGACGCCGACATCCATAATGCGCACGTCGTCGGATGAGCGGCCATCCCCCATCCGGTCGCCGGAGATGGTGATGTCCTTGTCGCCGTCGCCGTCCACGTCGCCGACGATATGGGCGTAGAAACTGGTCTGACCGCTCGCCACGGCGATATCCAGCGTCGACGAAAGATGGATCGTCCCGCCCTTCAGCGCCTCGTCGAACATGATGCAGGGCGCATCGCCCGGACGAGCCGCCGCCTCCATGAGCGCTTCGCGGAGGCTGGTCGCGCCATCCATAGGATCGACGACGTCGTCGAGCGTGTCGACGGTGATGATGATGCCGGTCATGCGCGCAGGCCCCTTCTGTTGCGCGACCACTCTGAGGCCAAATCCTCATCTGAACCTAACGCGCAGGTCGTAGGTAATGGCGCGTCGCGCCGGAAACGCCGCGAGCGGCCGATCGCATTCAATCCGGTCAGGTTAGTGCGGCGCATCTCGCCCTAAATCGAATATCGCGCATAGGCTGCGATGCAGCGCCTCCGTCATTGACTTCCCACAGCGCGTTCACGTGCGGCGGCGCCCCAGTAAAAGGCGTTCTTCGCCGCGGCTCAGGCGTCTGACACCAAGCGTGTAAAAATGCGATGGCCCGCCGCCCATGGTTCGCGTTAACCATATCGGAGACTTGGGGGAGCCGCCCTTATCAGGGGCCGAACATCATGTGGGCGATCGCGATGGCTTCGGCGACGTCCTTGGGACCGCGCCGCATCGCCTCTGATAGCTCATGCGCACATTCGGGATATCAAAACGCCATGGCGACCATCACCGTCACGACCTTGCTCGATGAAAACGACGCAAACGCTTCGGTCGCGGCGCCCGGCGGTACAGGTCTGTCGCTGCGCGAAGCGATCGCGATCTCCAACGCCTCCGCCGGAGCGGACCGCATTGAGTTCGCCGACGGGCTGAGCGGCCTCGTTCGGCTGAATTTCGACGCCAACCCCGCGCCGCCTTACGTCAATCAGCTTTTCATCACGGACGAGACGACCATCGACGGCGGCGGCGTGATCACCATCACCGGCGATGCGCTGGGGAACGATAACGTCGCCCCTGGGAGCATCACGACGCTGGCCTACAACGGCGTCAACGAACTTCAGGACAACTCCCGCGTCTTCTTCATCCGAGAGAACGCGGACACGACCCTGATCGGCCTGACCCTGACGGGCGGCAGGGCGCGCAACGACAACGGCGCGGGCGGCGCGATCTTCAGCCAATCCGACGTCACGCTGATCGACAGCCGCCTCAGCGGGAACAGCACTTCGGGGGACAACGCCGCGGGCGGCGCCGTCTTCAGCAGCGCCGCCATCACGATCATCGACAGCGAGATCAGCGACAACAGCACAAGCGGCGAGCGGAGCTATGGCGGCGGCGTTGCGGCGGAGGGCGACCTGACGATCACCCGAAGCGAGGTCTCGCAAAACGTCACCGTCGGCAGCCTCGGCTACGGAGGCGGCGCCTTCGCGGGCGTCTACTCCAGCGTCGTCGTGACCGACTCGACCCTGTCCGGCAACAGGACGACCGGTTTCGCAAGTTCCGGCGGCGCCATCGACGTGCGCAGCGATCTCACGATGGTCAACTCCACCGTCGCTGATAACCACGTTTACGGAGAGCGCAGCTATGGCGGCGGCTTGCGGACGCAGGGTCCGTCGTCGATCACTCACAGCACGATCACCGGCAACAACGTGGCTGAGCCGTCCTCGATCGAATTTTTTTACACAGGCGGCGGCGTTCTCTTCCGCGAAGACCTGACGATCGCCAACAGCATCATCACCGGCAACTCATCCGCTGGAGACGGGTTCGAGGTTTCGACCCGAACGTCCAACGACCCGGGCGAGCTGATCTTCAACGGGTTCAACATCATCGGCGCGGACGCGAGCGGCTTCGATGCGAGCCTCTACGCCAATGTCGTGAACGCAGATCCGGCGACGCTCTTCGCGGGCGGTCTCGCCGATAATGGCGGTCCGGTCCGGACCATCGCGCTTTCGGGCGACGTCGCGAACCCGGCGCTCGACGCCGTCGGCTCCGCATACTCGCCGGAGGCCGATGCGCGAGGACGCCCGCGCGAACGCGATATCGACGGCGTCGACAATGGCGGGACAGTCGATATCGGGGCTTACGAGTTGAACGTCGCGAACTTGAACGGCGACGGGATCGTTCTCCAGGGTCAGGTCGGGGCCGATGAACTCCCCGGCACCGAAAACGACGACGAGATCGCTGGCGACCCTAGCGGCGGCTCCAGCGGCGGGGCCGACACCCTTCGCGGGTTTCGCGGCGACGACACGCTGAAGGGCGGGCTCGGCGACGACATTCTGGATGGCGGAGAGGGCGTCGACACCGCGGATTTCTCCGACGCGACCTCCGACACGCTCGCGATCCTCCTGAACAGGGAGGGGATCGCCCAATCCACCCTCTCTTCAGGGCGGGACGTGCTGATCGGCATCGAGAACCTCATCGGCTCCAATTTCGACGATCGCCTCTTCGGCGACGCCGGCGCGAACCGGATCGAAGGCGGCGATGGGGGCGATACGATCGACGGGGTCGCCGGGGGCGACAGCCTTTTCGGCGGCGACGGGAACGATGGGTTCCGGGCGCGCGGGGGGCCGGACTTGTTCGACGGCGGGGATGATTTCGATTTCGTCAATTTTACGGATAGCACCGGCGTGAACGCGTTCCTCGACGGCTCCGGAACAAACGGACGCGCCGCCGTAGGCGATACTTTCACCGATATCGAGAACCTGATCGGCTCCGCGACCGGCGGCGACCTCCTCTTCGGCGACGAGGGCGCGAACCGGCTGACGGGCCTCGGCGGGGACGACTTGATCCGCGGCCGCGCAGGCGTCGATCAGCTGGAGGGCGGCGCAGGGGACGATACGTTGATCGGCGATGAAGGCGCCGACGTGATCGTCACCGGGACGGGGGCCGATACGATCTTCTTCAACACCGCCCCGAACGCCGCCGAGCGAGACCGGATCACCGACTTCGAGAGCGGCGTGGACAGCCTCCGGATAGACACACTGGTCTTCGGCGGGGGCCTCGTGTCGAAGCAGGCGGCGGTGCTGGTCGCCAACGGCAACCCCTCAGCGACCACTGGAGACGCGACCTTCCTTTACGACACTGATAACGGGACCTTGCGGTTTGATGCGGACGGGACCGGCGCGGGCGCCTCCGTCCTTTTCGCGTTACTGCAAAATGTGCCGACGCTCGATGCGGGCGATTTCGTGTTCGAGTGAGCGCTGTAGGCGAGGGCGCCGAGGTGCGCGCTCGCCACTAGCGCGAGCGGTCCGAGCGAGGTCTCTTTCGCGTCGCGTTCGAAATGAATGACCCAGAGACGGCATTCAAACGCACGCGACGGAGGCAGCTCATCGAACAACTTTTGTGCTTCGTGGGCTCCGCAGATCATGCGGCTTCAACGGCGGTTCTCATCAGCATTCCAACCTTTGAGCTTACGCTTCAATTGGGCCTCGACCGACCGTCGCTCATCGCGCAGGTTGGCGCATGACCATAAGAAGGCGACGGGAGGTCGGATTCATTGGATGACCGTATACATCGGAGACCGGCCGCGCGCTCGATCCGCCTTATGGAAGAGGCGCGGTCTCGCCTCCCGTCGATTATGAGAGAGCTTGCAAGGGCGCGTTGATCCATGACTGCAGTTAGAAACCGCGTCGGCGTCGATATCGGCGGGACCTTCACGGATGTCGCCCTCGAACATGCCGGCGGTCTGTCGACGGCGAAAGTTCTGACGAGCTACGCCCAGCCTGAACAGGCGATCCTCGACGGGATCGAGATCGCAGCCGAAGCGGCGGGCGTCGCGCTCGGCGATATCGGGCAGGTGATCCACGGCACGACGCTGGTGACCAATGCGCTGATCCAGCGTCAGGGCGCGCGGGTCGCCTTCATCACGACCGAGGGGTTTCGCGACGTCATCGAAATGCGGTCGGAGAACCGGTTCGAGCAATACGACCTGAACCTCACGCTCCCGACGCCGCTGGTTCCGCGCAAGGACCGGCTGACGCTCAATGAGCGGATGGGGCCAAAGGGCGAGGTTCTTCTCCCGCTCGACCCGGCGGAGGTGGAGGAGATGGCGGCGCGCGTCGCCGCAGGCGGGTATGAGGCGGTCGCGATCGGACTGATGCACGCCTACGCCAATGACGCCCACGAGGTCATAATGGCGGAGGCGCTGCGCGCGGCGTCGCCGGACCTGCCGGTCTCGCTCTCCTCCGTCGTCTCCCCGCAGATGCGGGAGCTGCCCCGTTTCAACACGGTGATCGCCAACTCTTATGTCCAGCCGATGGTCGCCGATTACCTTGGCCGTCTCGTGAGCCGTCTTCGGGAGGCGGGCGTCGGCGCCCCCGCCTTCATGCTGCATTCCGGCGGCGGGCTGATGTCGGTTGAGGACGCAGCGGCGCATCCCGTGCGCCTTCTGGAATCCGGTCCGGCGGGCGGAGCGATCTACGCCGCCGATTTCGCCCGCGCCCACGGGATCGACAAGGCGCTCAGCTTCGACATGGGCGGCACGACGGCGAAGATCTGCCTGATCGAAGACGGCGCGCCGAAGACCGCGAACTCATTCGAGGTCGCGCGGACCTATCGGTTCAAGAAGGGCTCCGGCATGCTCGTCTCCACCCCCGTGGTGGAGATGGTGGAGATCGGCGCGGGCGGCGGCTCCATCGCCTCCATCGACGCCATCGGCCGCATTCAGGTCGGCCCGCGTTCAGCAGGCTCTGAGCCTGGACCGGCCTGCTATGGACGGGGCGGAGAGGAGCCGACGGTTACGGACGCCAACCTCCTCCTCGGTCGTCTCGATCCGGAGAACTTCGCGGGCGGAGCGATCCCGCTCTATCCTGAGGCGTCGCAGGCCGCGCTTGGCGACCGCCTCGCCGCGCAAGTCGATCTGAGCAGCGAGGATGCGGCCTTCGGCGTGACCGAGATGGTCGATGAGAACATGGCCAATGCGGCCCGCGTCCACACGGTGGAGAACGGGCGGGACATCGAAGATTTCACGATGGTCGGCTTTGGCGGCGGCGCGCCGCTTCACGCCTGTCGGCTCTGCGAGAAACTCGGCATCTCCGCGCTGATCATTCCGCCGGGCGCTGGCGTCGGCTCCGCCATCGGCTTTCTCAAGGCGCCGTTCAGCTACGAGGCGTCGCGCGGCTTCTTCCAGAGCGTCGAAGCGTTCGACGGCGACGCCGTCACCGCGCTTCTGGCGGAGCTGGAGGCGGAGGCGCGCGCCTTCGTCGACGCAGGAGCCAAGGGCGAGGCGACGGAGACGCGGCTAACGGCCTCCATGCGCTACGCCGGTCAGGGTTGGGAGATCCCCGTGGCCTTGCCGCATAAGGTCTACACAGGCGAAGATCGCGACTTCATCCGCAGCGCCTTCGAAGACGCCTACCGCGGCCTCTTCGGGCGCGCGATCGAAGGGCTCGCAGCCGAGATCACCAACTGGTCCGTCGTCGTCTCGACCGTGCTGCCGCCGGTCGTCCCCGCCGAGAAGAGCGACTGGGGCGCGACCGCCCCGCCCCTTCGCACACGCCGGTTCTATGACGCCGCAAGACGCGAGATGGTCGAGGCGGAGGAGATCGCACGCGAGGCGCTGACCCCCGGCGTCGCCGTCGACGGCCCCGCCGTCATCACCGAGCGGGAGACGACGACCATCGTCACCTCCGCCTTCCGGGCGGTCGGACAGGGCGACGGCGCCCTCCTCCTTCAACGCAAGGGAGACGCAGTATGAGCGACGCCAAGGCCATCGACCTCCAGATCATGTGGAACCGCCTCATCGCGGTGGTGGAGGAGCAGGCGACGACCCTGATCCGCACCGCCTTTTCGACCTCCGTGCGCGAAGCGGGCGACCTTTCGGCCGGGCTCTTCGACCATCAGGGGCGGATGATCGCGCAGGCGGTGACGGGCACGCCGGGCCATGTGAACGCCATGGCGGAAAGCGTCTCGCACTTCGTCGCCGAGATCGGCGTTCAGGACATGTTCGAAGGCGACGTCCTGATCACCAACGACCCCTGGCTCGGCACTGGGCATCTTCATGACATCACCATCGTCTCTCCGGTGTTCCGCAAAGGCGTCCTGATCGGCTTTTTCGCCTGCACCGCCCATGTGGTCGACGTCGGCGGGCGCGGCTTCGGGCCGGACGGGAACGAGGTTTACGAGGAAGGCCTCCTCATCCCGATCATGAAATTCGCCGCGCGCGGCGTCGTCTCGCGCGATCTCGTTCGCATGATCCGCGCGAATGTGCGCACGCCGGATCAGACGGTCGGCGACATCTACTCGCTGGCGGCGTGCAACGAAGCGGGGGACCGCCGGTTGCAAGCGATGCTGGACGAGTTCGGCATCGACGACATCGACGCGCTCTCGGATTTCATCATCGAGACGAGCCGCCGGGCCACCCACGCGGCGATTGCGAAGGTCCAGGACGGCGTCTTCGCCAACACGATGCAGGTCGACGGCTACGACGCGCCCGTCCACATGGCGGTGCGGCTCGACATCGAGGGCGATGCGCTCACCGCCGATTTCGCGGGCACCTCGGGGATGAGCAAGTTCGGGGTGAACTGCCCCGAGGTCTATACCCGCGCCTACGCCTGCTATGGCCTCAAATGCGCGATTGCCCCGGAAGTGCCGAACAACACCGGCTCGCTGGAGCCGTTTCGCATCACCGCGCCGGAGGGGTGCATTCTGGCGGCGAAGCGCCCCGCCCCGGTGTCGGTGCGTCATGTGATGGGGCATCTGGTGCCGGACGTCGTCCTCGGCGCGCTCCATAAGGCGATGCCCGGCGTCGTCCCGGCGGAGGGATCGTCCGCCCTCTGGAACATCCAGATCTCCGCCCGCGCCAGCGACTCGGCGAGCGACCTTCCGAACGCCGAGGTGCTGATGTTCAACTCCGGCGGAACGGGCGCGCGGCCCGGCCATGACGGGCTCTCCGCCACCGCCTTCCCCTCAGGCGTCTCCACCATGAGCGTGGAGGCGACGGAGCATGTCGGCCCGATCACTGTGTGGCGCAAGGATCTCCGCGCGGGATCGGGAGGCGCGGGCGCGCGGCGCGGCGGCCTCGGCCAGGTGATCGAGATAGAGGCGCGCGAAGGTTACGATTTCTATTTCAACGCCATGTTCGACCGCGTCGCCAACGCCGCGCGCGGACGCGAGGGCGGCGGCTCCGGCGCGCCCGGCGCAGTGGAGTTGGCGGATGGCGCGAAACTGAAAACCAAGGGACGGCAACTGGTGAGAAACGGCCAGCGCCTGCGCCTGAGCCTTCCCGGCGGCGGCGGTTACGGGTCGCCCGCCGACCGGCGCGGCGAAGAGATCGCGGAAGACATCGAGGCTGGCTTCATTTCGCCGGAACAGGCGAAAACGGATTACGGTCGGGAATAAGGTCGGCGGCGACTGGCTTCGCCGCCGTTCACCGCATCAAAGAAGCCGCCTCAGCCCTTCGTCGCCTCAAGCGCGTCGAGGCGCGCTTTCAGCACTTCGTTCTCTTCGCGAGCCTTTTGCGCCATTTCGCGCACCGCTTCGAACTCCTCGCGGCTGACGAGGTCCATATCCGCCAACAGGCGCTCGACCCGCTGGCGCACCGCCGTCTCCGCTTCGTCCTTCACGCCCTGAGCGACGCCCGCGGCGTTGGTCATCAGCTGGGAGAGGTCGTCGAGAATGCGGTTGCGGCTCTGCATGGGATCGTCCTTTCGTTGCCGACTCTCATATGGCGATCGCGTGAGGCGGAGGCAAGCGGCTTGACCTTACCGCACCTGCGGCCCAATCACGGAGCCGCCGCCGCACGGGAGCGCAAGAATGCCGTTCGTCATCCCCTATCCGGAGATCGACCCTATCCTCGTCACCATCCCGGTGATCGGGCTGCCGATCCGCTGGTACGCGCTCGCCTACCTCGCGGCGTTCATCGTCGGGCTGATGCTTTTCCGTCGCTTGATGCGGAACGCGGCGCTCTGGCCCGGCGACACGGCGCCGCTGACGCTCGAACAGGTGGAGGCGCTGCTGACATGGATCGTTGTCGGCGTGATCCTCGGCGGGCGGCTCGGCTTCGTCCTCTTCTACCAGCCCGCCTATTATCTGGAGAACCCTGCGGAGATTCTCCAGATCTGGACCGGCGGCATGTCCTTCCATGGCGGGTTCCTCGGGGTCATCCTCGCGCTGATCCTCTTCGCCCGCGTCCATAAGGCGCCCGTTCTTCAGATCGGCGACGCGATGGCGGTCGTCGCGGCGCAGGGCCTCTTCTTCGGGCGGCTCGCCAATTTCATCAACGGAGAGCTTTGGGGACGAACGACGGACGTCCCATGGGCGATGGTCTTCCCGACCGGCGGGCCGGACCCGCGCCATCCGTCGCAGCTCTATCAGGCGGCGCTGGAGGGGGCTCTGCTCTTCGTCGTCATCTGGTGGCTGGCGACGCGGCGCGGCGGGCTGAAGGTTCCCGGAAGGATGATCGGGGTCTTCTTTATCGGCTACGGTCTCGCCCGCACCTTCGTCGAAGGCTTCAGGCAGGCGGACGCGCAGTTCGTGACCGCGGAGAACCCGTTCGGGCACGTGATCCGCTTCGGAGCGGATTTCGGCTTCACGATGGGGCAGGTTCTCTCCCTGCCGATGATCGCCATCGGGATCGGTTTCCTCATCTACGCCAACCGCCGGGCCGCCGCTTGACGCCGCTTTACGAGATCATCGCCCGGCAGATCGCGCAGACCGGGCCGATGACGCTCCGCGATTACATGACGCTGTGCCTCTCGCACCCCGAACATGGCTATTACGCCACCCGTGATCCCTTGGGCGCCACCGGCGACTTCACCACCGCGCCCGAGGTGAGCCAGATGTTCGGCGAACTTCTCGGCCTCGCGCTCGCGCAGGCTTGGATGGATCAGGGCGCCCCCTCCCCCTTCCTCCTCGTCGAACTCGGCCCCGGTCGCGGCACGCTAATGGCCGACATCCTGCGCGCAGGCCGCGCCGCTCCGGGTTTCGCGGAGGCGGCGGAGGTCTGGCTGGTGGAGACCTCGCCCGCCTTACGCGCTGAACAGGCGAAGCGGGTTCCCGGCGCGCGCTGGGCGGAGCGCCTCTCCGACATCCCCGCCCGCCCGCTCTTTCTGGTGGCGAACGAGTTCTTCGACGCGCTCCCCATCTCCCAATTCGTCATGTCCGGCGGCCAGTGGCGCGAGCGGGTCGTTGGGCTGGAGGGCGAGCGGCTGACCTACGGCCTCCGCCCGGCCCAACAGCGCCTCGACCCGGCTCCGGAAGGCGCGATCCGGGAGGTTTGCCCCCTCCTGGCCAATATCGGCGTGGAGATCGCGGCCCGGATCGCGCTCCGCGGCGGAGCGGCGATCATCGTCGACTATGGATACCCGGCACCGACCGAAATGGGCGCCGACACCTTTCAGGCGATGAAGGCCCACGCCTATGTCGACCCGCTCGCCGAACCCGGCGAGGCGGACCTGACCGCGCATGTGGATTTCTCCGCCCTTGAGCGCGCGGCGCGGATGGGCGGCGCGGCTCCGGCGGGACCCGTGGATCAGGGCGCCCTCCTCGCCCGCCTCGGCATCGGCGCGCGGGCCGAAGCGCTGGCGGGAAAAGGCGACGCCGAGGCGGTGGCGGCGGCCCTCCGCCGCTTGACCGATCCGGCGGAGATGGGGACGCTCTTCAAGGCGCTGGCGATGCACGCCCCCGAAGCGCCCCCGCCTCCCGGATTTGAGACATGACGCCAACACCAGTCACAGCCGACGAAATCACCGCCCGCCACGGCTTCTTCACTCGCGAAGGGGGCGTCTCCACAGGCATCTACGAAGGACTAAACTGCGGCCCCGGCTCTCGCGACGACACGGCGGCCGTTACCGAGAACCGGGCGCGAGTGACGGCGGCGCTAGGGGCGGATGCCCTAGTCTCCCTCAACCAGGTCCATTCCCCCGACGTGATCACGGTGACTGAGGCGTTCGACGACAAGCCCAAAGCCGACGCGATGGTCACGGCGACGCCGGGGATCGCCCTCGGCGTCCTCTCCGCCGATTGCGCGCCTGTGCTCTTCACGGACGCCGAAGCGGGCGTCGTCGGGGCCGCCCATGCGGGCTGGCGCGGCGCGCTCGCGGGCGTGACCGACGCGACCATCGAGGCGATGATCGCCCTCGGCGCCGCGCGGGAGCGGATCAGGGCCGTCATCGGCCCGACGATCAGCCAGCGCGCTTATGAGGTCGGCCCTGAATTCATGGACGACTTTCTCGCCGACGACATGGAGAGCGCCCGCTTCTTCGCGGGCGGCGCCGGCGACCGGATGCAGTTCGACCTGCCCGGATACCTCCTCACCCGCCTCCGCGCCGCCGGGGCGGAGGCGCGCTGGACCGGCCATTGCACCTACTCCGATCCCGCGCGCTTCTTCTCCTATCGCCGAACGACCCATGCCGGAGAGCCAGACTACGGGCGAATGATCGCCGCCATCGCGCTCTGACGCCCCTGCTTCCCCCAAATACGCAAAGCCGGGCGCAGCCCGGCGCGGGTGACGAGGCGGCCCCTGAAAGGGGCTCCGAGGAGGCCGCCTCTCCCTCCCTCTCCGCCAATTGAACCCGCTCCCGCATCTCTATAGGTTCCGCGCCCTGCGCCGAAGAGGGGCGCCGAAGAGGGAACGAACATGTCGGACAAATCGCGCCAGCTGGACGAAGACGCGCTCGCCTATCATTTCGCGCAGCCGCCGGGAAAACTCGCCGTTCACGCCACCAAGCCGATGGCGACCCAGCGCGACCTCTCGCTCGCCTACTCCCCCGGCGTCGCGGCGCCCGTGCGCGCCATCGCGGAAGATCCGGATACGGCCTTCGACTACACCTCGCGCGGGAACATGGTCGCCGTTATCTCCAACGGCTCCGCTATTCTCGGCCTCGGCGATCTCGGCGCGCTGGCATCAAAGCCGGTGATGGAGGGTAAGGCCGTCCTCTTCAAACGCTTCGCCGACGTGAACGCGATCGACCTCGAGCTCGATACCGACGACGCCGACGAGATCATCAACGCGGTGCGCCTGATGGGGCCGTCCTTCGGCGGCATCAACCTCGAAGACATCAAGGCCCCTGACTGCTTCATCATCGAGCAGCGCCTGCGCGAAGAGATGGACATCCCCGTCTTCCATGACGATCAGCACGGCACCGCGATCATCTGCGTCGCCGGGCTGATCAACGCCCTCCATCTTACCGACCGCAAGATCGAGGACTGTAAGATCGTCCTCAACGGCGCGGGCGCGGCGGGCATCGCCTGCATCGAGCTGGTGAAATCCCTCGGCGCGAAGCCCGAAAACTGCATCATCTGCGACACCAAGGGCGTGATTTATCAGGGCCGCGAAGCAGGCATGAACCAGTGGAAATCCGCCCATGCGGCGAAGACCACGGCCCGCTCGCTCGACGACGCGATGGACGGGGCGGACGTCTTCCTCGGCATCTCCGCCAAGGGCGCGGTGACGGAGGCGATGCTGCGCTCCATGGCGCCGAACCCGATCGTCTTCGCGATGGCGAACCCGGACCCGGAGATCACGCCGGAGGAAGCCGCGGCGATCCGCGACGACGTGATCATGGCGACGGGGCGGTCGGATTATCCCAATCAGGTGAACAACGTCCTCGGCTTTCCCTTCATCTTCCGCGGCGCGCTCGACGTGAACGCGCGCACGATCAACGAGGAGATGAAGATCGCCGCCGCCGAAGCGCTGGCGATGCTGGCGCGCGAGGACGTCCCGGACGAAGTCGCCGCCGCCTACGGGACGCGCGTGACCTACGGGCCGGAATACATCATCCCCGCGCCCTTCGACCCGCGCCTGATCCACGTGATCCCGCCCGCGGTCGCCAAGGCGGCGATGGACACCGCCGTCGCGCGCCGGCCGATCATCGATATGGAGGATTACGAGCTGCGGCTGAAGGCCCGGCTCGACCCGACGGCGAACATGCTTCAGGCGCTCACCGCGCGGGCGCGGGCGGAGCAGAAGACGGTCGTCTTCGCCGAAGGTCAGGACGAGCGCGTGGTCCGCGCCGCCCTCGCCTATCAGCGCGGCGGCATGGGCGACGCCATCATCATTGGGCGCGACGAGGAAGTCGCCTCCATCCTCAAGTCCAGCGGCATGGGGGAGGCCGTCGGCGAGCTGACCGTGATGAACGCGGAGAAATCCGCGCATTTGGACGAGTACGTCTCGACCCTTTACGCGAAGCTACAGCGCCGTGGCTTTCTGGAGCGGGATTGCTATCGCCGCGTCGCCCGCGACCGCCACGTCTTCGCCGCCTGCATGCTGGCCCATGGCCACGCCGACGCGATGGTCACGGGCGTCAGCCGCAAGTCAGCGGTGGTGCTGGACGATGTGGGGCGCGTCTTCGACACGCGGCAGGGCCAGAAGGTCGTCGGCGTCTCCGCCGTGCTGGCGCAAGGCCAGACGGTGCTGGTGGCCGATACGATGGTGCACGAGATGCCGACGGGCGAAGAACTCGCCGACATCTCCGAACAGGCGGCGAAGGTGGCGCGCAAGCTCGGGCTGGAGCCGCGGGTGGCGCTTCTTTCCTACTCCACCTTCGGCTACCCGACTTCGGAGCGGTCCAGCAACCTGCGGGACGCGGTGCGCATTCTCGAAGAGCGGGGCGTCGATTTCGAGTTCGACGGCGAGATGGCGGCAGATGTGGCGCTGAACGCCGAAGCGATGAAGGCCTATCCGTTCTGTCGCCTCTCGGGCACTGCGAACGTGCTGGTGATGCCAGCGCGCCATTCGGCGTCGATCTCCACCAAAATGCTGCAACAGCTAGAGGGGACGACGGTGATCGGGCCGATCCTGACGGGCGTCGAGAAGCCAGTGCAGATCTGCTCCATGGGCTCGACCGTCTCCGACATCCTCAACATGGCGATCATCGCGGCGACTGAGGTCGGGTAGGGGCGCCCTCCTCGGAGCTCCCTCCGGGAGCCGCCTCGTCAGGCGCAGGATCGTCCCGATTTCATCGCGCCGATCCGGTTCGCTGACGCGAAGCCGCTCACGCGGCGTTTGAGTATTTATCGAAAGCGATGATGAACGTCGGCGCGTTTGGGCTTGCGATTCACCAGGACGATGCCGATCGCGACGAGCGTCAGGGCGGCGAGGATCGTCCAGGTGAGCTGCTCGTCAAAGACCAACCAGCCGAAGAAAACGCCGAAGACCGGAGCGAGGAAGGAGAAACTCGCCATGTCGGAGGCGGGGTAGATCGACAGGATCCAGAACCAGGTCAGGAAGCCGATGGAGACGACGGCGAGGACCTGGAAGGCGAAGATCGCGTAATGGGTGGTCGTCGGCTCGCGCACCGTCTCCCCAAGGACGAAGGCGAGCGCCAGCATGATCGGCGCGGAGACGGCGAGCTGGTAGAGGAGTTGCATTTCCGGCGCCGATTTCGAGAGCGTGGTGGTGCGCGCGATCAGCGCGATGGCGGCCCAGCCCATCGCGCCGAGGAGGCACATCAGATCGCCGAGAAGCGCCTTGTCGGACGCAGGCCGTTCATCGCTCGCCATCGCCAGCGCCACCCCGGCGATAGCGAGCGCGAGGCCGGCGAGCTTCACAGGCGTCAGGCGCTCGCCCGCGATCAGGAAATGCGCGGCGAGCGCCACCCAGAACGGCATCGTGTAGAAGAAGATCGAAGCGCGCGAGACGGTCGTGTAGTCGAGCGCCTGAAAGAGCAGGATGAACTCCGCGGCGAAGAAGGTTCCGGTGATCAAGCCCGGGACGAGGCTACCGTCGCTGATCGAGAGGCGCCGTTTCAGGATGATAGCGATCAGGAGAACCGGCAGAAAAGCGCAGGCCGATCTGAGCCCCGCCTGAAAGATCGGCGCGAAGCCTTCGTTCACCAGCTTCACAAGCACCTGATTGAGGCCCAGGAGCGCGGAGAACGCCACCAGCACTGTCGCGCCGAATGCGTCGATCCTCTGCTTGCGCTCCATCCCGCCCCCTTTCGTCGTTTGCGCCACGAAGATCACCGGGCGGCGGCGAAGGCAAGCGCTTGCGGCGGGGCGCGCGCGGGCGCAGGCTGAAGGCGATGATGACGCAAACGCATATCCTGGTCGGCGCCGCGCTCTTCGCCCGGCCAGGCGCGCGATGGGCCGGGCCCGCGGCCTTCGCCGGCGCGATCGCCCCCGATCTCGACGTCTTCGTCATGTGGATCGCGGAGCGGATGCAGGGCGTATCCTCCTGCGTTATCTTCCGCGACCGGTTCTGGGAGAGCCCGTGGACTGAGGTGCAGGCGGTCTCGAACTCGGCACCGCTCTGGGCGCTGATCGCGCTGATCGGCTTTCTGGTGCGCGGCCGCTCGATCGCGCTCCTCGCCTTCGGGGCGACCGGCCTCCTGCATATCGTTGGGGACTTCTTTCTCCACGCGGACGACGCGCGGGCGCATCTGCAGCCTTTCACCGGCTGGCGGTTCTTCTCGCCCGTCTCCTATTGGGACCCCGCCTATTTCGGGCGCACGGCGATGGCGGTGGAGGCGGTGGCGGGCGCCGGGCTCGCGCTTCGTCTGTGGCGGCGCTTCGGCGGATGGGGCGTTCGCGGCGCGCTTGGCCTGACCGCGGCCGTTTATGGGCTCATGCTCTACGGAGCGGCCATGTCGGATGGAGATGAACGCTCCCACGACCACGCCTGCGTCGAGGACGTTCAAAGAGGCTGAACGCGCGCTCCCTCATCGCTTTCTCCAAATACTCATGAGGCGAAGCCGCCGCGCCAAGCGACACGCGCCGTTAAAAACGGCGCGGGGTCGCGAGGCGCGCGGCCCAACCGGGAGCGATCGAAGATCGCGGACGGGTGGGAGATCTCGGCGCCTCAGTTGGGCCGCTGGTTCTGGCGCATCATCTGGTCGCGGACGCTGACAGCGTGGCGGCCTTCGATCCGATCCCGGTGGGAGCGGGCGAAATCCGGCAGGACGCCGCTCAGGCAATAGGCGGCCATTACGCCGAGGGGCGCGTTCCAGACCCGTTCGAGAAACTCGATATCGGCTCCTCCCCGTCCGTCATCCCGTATCGTGTGGAGGGCGAGGCTGGTCATTCCGGGAACGTCCGCCGACATCGCCTCCAGCGCGATGATCCCGTTGCGCCTATCGACGCGCTCGACCACGTTCATCTTCAGACCGCCGCCGTAATCGACGGTGATCTTCTCGCCGTCGCGGGCGACCGTCACGCCGTCTTCAGGGCTGGCCAGCGCGTGTTCGGCGCGCATCTGCTCGAACACGCGATCCGGTGGGGCGGCGATGCTTTGGCGGGCGATGAACTCGAGCGGGCCTTTCAAGCGGAGAAAGCCGAGGGCGATCGAAAGGGCCATGCTCAGGGCGCAAATGATCGTCAGGCTCGCCGCGCGCGAGAGGTCAAAGCCGAGCGATCCGCCGGCGTCGAGCCAGGGCGCGGCCGCGGCGAGCGCGGCGGCGGCGGCCGCAACAGGCAGGATCGGGAGGACGAAGGCCGGCCAAGAGACGATGGTTGCGGCGGCCACGACGCCGTAGGCGAGGCCCGCGACCGTCAGCCAGAGGCCGGGAGCGCCGGCGCCAAACGCCCATGCGCTGACGACGTGGATCGCGAAGGGAACGAGGACCGCGGCGATCAAGGCCCGGCGCATCGCCCAGATGCGATAGGCCCGCCCCTCCATCTTAGTAGTGGGGCGGCTTCTGGTCGGCGGGCGGGGCGTCTTCGTCACGGTCCTCCAGCATCGCCTCCAGCGTGCGGGTGAGCTTGCCGATCTCGCGGCGGAGCGCCTCGATCTCCGCGCCCTGCCGCTGCGCGACCTCGGAAAGGTCTTCGATCGACGCCTCGGCGTGGGCGAGAGCGATCTCCAGCGCTTCGATCTTCTCAGAGGTCATAAAGTGCGCCGAACTTGGCTTCGAGATATGCGAGAAGCGGCTCCGCCGAGGGCGCGGCGCCGGTCGCTTCTTCGATCAGGGCGGGGGCTAGGAGGATGCGGCCGCGAGCGTGAATTTTGCGGCGGAGCCAACGGAGAAGCTGGCCCATCCGCGCCTCCCGCACCCGCTCGTCCCGGTCGGGCATGTCGGCGCGCATCGCCTGGTCGAGCGAGGCGGCGTAGAGGTTGCCGAGCGAATAGGTCGGGAAGTAGCCGAAAAGCCCCGCCGACCAGTGCACGTCCTGCAGGACGCCGAGCTCGGGCGATGGCACCTCCAGCCCGAAGTCGCGCAGGAACCGCGCGTTCCACTCCGCCTCCAGATCGTCGACCTCCAGCGCGCGGGAGATCAGATCGCGCTCCAGCTCGAAGCGGAGGAGGATGTGGAGGTTGTAGTGGACCTCGTCGGCTTCAGTGCGGATGAAGCCGGTCTCCACCCGGTTGGCGGCGGCGTAGAGCGCGTCGGGGGTCGCGAGGCCGGTGTCGCCGAAGGCCTTCTCCATCGCGGGATGAAGCCATTCTGCAAAGGGGCGGGAGCGGCCGATCTGGTTCTCCCAGAACCGCGACTGGCTTTCATGAACGCCCATGGAGCAGTGCTGCGCGCCGGGGGCGAGTGGGTCGGCGACGCCTTGCTCATAGAGCGCATGGCCGACCTCGTGGATGGTTGAGAAAAGGCAATTGAACGGGTCGGCCGGGTCGGTACGGGTGGTGATCCTGACGTCGCTGCCGGTGCCCGAGCAGAACGGGTGGACGACGGTGTCGATCCGCCCCGCGTCGAGATCGTAACCGAGAGAACGGGCGACCTTGGCTGCGAATTTAAGCTGCTTGTTCGCGTTGAAGTCGCCCTTCGGACCGGCGGGCGCGGACTTCTCCGCGATCTTCGCACGGAGCGCGGAGAGCCGGGGGCGGAGGCTTTCTAGGAGGGGACTGATCTCGGCGGTTTTGGCGCCCGGCTCGAATTGATCGAGCAGGGCGTCGTAGAGGTCGGACCCGTCTTCCGCGAGGCAGACGGCCTCCTCCCGCTTCAGCTTGATGATGCGTTTCAGCGTCGGGGCGAAGGTTTTGAAATCCTTCGCCTCGCGCGCTGCGACCCAGGCCTGCTGGCCTTCGGAGGCGGCCTTGGCGCTCTCCTCAGCCAGACGCGCTGGGATGCGGGTGGCGAGGCGGTGGGCGCGCTCGGCCTCCGCCAGATTGGCGGCGTCGATCTCGGCCAGGGCGGTGCGGTCGATGGCGTCGATCCAGTCGGGGATGCGCGGATCGGCTTCGCGGGCGTGGATGACGGCGGCCATGGCGCCGGCCTGCTCCGCCCGCTGCGCGGCGCCCTTGGCCGGCATCGCCGCCTCCTGATCCCAGGAGAGGAGGCCCGCGACCTGGGAGAGCGCAGTGGTCTGGCGGATATGAGCGGTGAGGGCTTCGATCGACATGGGCGCATCCTGAGTTCCGATCGCCCAGACATGCGCCCGACCACCTCGCGTTGCAAGTGAGGCTTGGTTTGCGCGCCTTTTGCGCGCGTTGGCGGCTCGTCGCCGCTTCGCGGCGCGTCTCGCCGGGAGCCCCTCACAGCGGGCGGCTGCGCACGGGGCGTGCGGCGGGAGCCTCCGGCGGGGATATTAGGGGAGCAAAGAAGGCTTGGGCGCTGGAGTGGTCAGAGATCGACTTCGATGAGGCCGCCGGATTTCGCGGCGCGGGACTGGCAGAGGATGATCGAGGTTTCGCGCTGCGATCTCGAGAGGACGAAATCGCGGTGTTCGACCTCGCCAGAGACGAGGCCGCATTTGCAGACGCCGCAGATGCCGTCGGAGCATTTGACGTCCACATGGACGCCGTTCTCCGCCAGCACGTCGGTGGCGATGCGGTCGGCGGGGATCAGAAGCTCCTTACCGGAGCGAGCGAGGCGAAGAGTGAAGTCGTGGTTCTCATACTCCGGCGTCTCGGGAACGGAGAAGTATTCGAGGTGGCGGGCGTCCTCGGGGAAGCCCACCGCCTCCGCCGCCTCCATCACGCCGGTCATGTAGCGGTCGGGGCCGCAGGTGTAGACGTGGGCGCCGTCGGTCCACGCGCTAAGGATGGCGGGGAGGTCGGCGCGTCCGCCTTCGTCCTTGGCGTGAACGCGCACCCGGTCGGACCAAGGAGCGGCGGCGAGATCGTCGAGATATCCGGCGGCGGCGCGACTGGCGATCGAGTAGTGGAACTCAAAATCACCGCCGATGGCGTGGAGGCGGTGGGCCATGGCGATCATCGGGGTGACGCCGATGCCGCCGCCCATGAGGAAGCTCTTCGTCGCCTCTTCGATCAGCGGGAAGTGGTTGATCGGTTTGGAGATGAAGACCTTGCGACCCGCGGCGAAGATGCGGTGGAGGAGGGCGGAGCCGCCCCTGCCCTCATCTTCTCTCAGCACCCCGATTTCGTAGACGGAGCGGTCGGCGGGATCGCCTGACATCGAATACTGACGCAGGAACTCGGGCGCGACGACGATGTCGAGATGGGCGCCGGCCTCCCATGGCGGCAGGTCGGCGCCTTCGAGAGCGCGGAACTGATATTTGGTCACGCCCTCGGCCATGCGCTCCGCCTTCGCGACCTCCACCCGGATTACGGGGGCTTCGCCGTCGTTGGAATAGGCGTGGACGACGGTCTCGTCGCCGCGCTTCAGGCGGTCCTGATACTCCTCCGCCGTGACCATCGCCTGATAGGCTTCGATCCCGGCCTCCCGGTCCATCGAGAAAGGATATGGGTAGGGATGCGGCGCCAAAGGCGCGGGATAGACGGCGAGCGTCTGATCCTCGTATTTCAGGTCGAGATCGCGTTGCAGATCACGGGCGTTCACCGGCTTGGCGGCGGGCCTATAGGCGCCGTCGGGCTTCAGCTCGATATCCCACCACCATTTCTTCACCGGATTGAGACCGCCATTGCCGACCATGTCGTCGAGCCGGGCGAGCGCGGGCGCGGCGGCGGGGAGCTTCATCGCGGCCCAGCGGAACGGCTTCTCGGCGAAGATCCCTTCGAGGTTCCACGGGCAGGTCTTCATGCAGCGCCCGCACATGGCGCCGCCCTCGGTGCCGATGCGGTAGGTCGCGCATTTCTGGCTGTCGGATTTCCAGATCTCGTAGCCGTTGAACATCAGCTTCGGCCCTGCGGTGATGGCGCCGGAGGGGCACTCGCGGGCGCATTTGTTGCAAGCCTCGCAAAACCGCTGGAGGCCGAAATCGATGGGCTTGTCGTGCGCGAGCGGCATGTCGGTCGTCACCACGCCGGATTTCAGGCGGGGGCCGAGGAAAGGGTTGAGAATGACCTCCCCGATCCGGCTGACTTCGCCGAGGCCGCTTAACAGGAGAAGGGGCGGTTGCAGGACTTCTCCGTCCAGCACGGTGTGGGACTTCGCCGAATAGCCGAGATTGCGGATCTGCTTGGCGATCACTCCGCCGAGCAACGAAAACCGCAGATAGGCCCGCATTGATTGGGCGACGGAGATCCAGTCGTCGCCGGAGGCCCCCTCCATCGTCTCGTAGCCCTGATCGATGATCATCGAGATCGCCTGATCGTGGAGCGGGTCGACCGGCTCGCCCGCCGCGTCATGGGAGTACCATGTCCAGTCGGGGCACCGGCTGACCCCCACGGCGTCGACGCCGAGCCAGTATGAGGCGGCTTTGACCGCATCCGCGTTCGCCTGGAGATCGTCCGGGCGGGAGCCGTCGTCGGGCGCGCCGTCTTGCAGGAGGACGAAGGCGCCGAGCATCCGGCGCTGGGCCATGGAGGGGGCGGATTTGCGGGCGTACCAGCCGCCCTTGGCGTTCTCCTGATTGGCTTTCCCCATGTCGCCGAACTGGGCGCGCGCGAACATGTCGGCGCGTTTGGGGACGCGGGCGACGCGCGGTTCGTCAATGTAGGTGGTCGGGCTCTCCACCCGTTTCAGCGTCTCGAACGGGTGGGGGCCGTCGCGGTAGTTGCGGCTCGCGAACGGGTCGCCGTTGAGCGCGCTCTTGGCGAAGCCGGCGCCGACCCACCAGGCGGGGCCTTTGGTCTTCAGCCACGGTTGATCGGGCGCAAGGGGTTGGTCCGGCGTCAGCTCCATGCTCGTCGAGACGACGGCGACGCCGAAACCGTCGCCGACATAGGGGTTGGTCAGACGCCCGCCTTCGACCGTCGCCAGCCCCGCCGCCACAGCCGCCTTGTTCAGGCAGATGTCGGCGGAGGTCGCGGTGTGGGCCTTGGCGTCCCAGCCGAGTAGGCGGATGTAATTGGCGATGACCACCGCCGTCTCCGTCGCGCGGAGGGCGGCGCGGTGGGCTTCGGCATCCGCGAGCCAGTCGGCGCCCGGCTCGCCCGCGCGGGGCGGGCGGTTCATCGCGTAGAGATAGACGATCAGGTGGTCGTGCCCGTCGATGGAGGAGGGCGGCGCCTCCATCGCGTCCTTCAGGTCAGCCATAATCACGTCGATGCCGGAGGCGAGGGTCTTTGTCTGGCGGGTCTTCAGGTCGTTCGCGAGACGGTCGATGTCCGGGTTGCGCGTCGGCGCCCGCAGCCGCGCCTCTTCAGGCAGGCGCGCGACGCCGACCATGGAGGCGTCGGCGAAATAGCCGAAAGCCTTAAGGTGGTTCGCTCGCTCCGCCGCGTCAGTGGGAATCTCGGAACGGCGCTTCGCGACGAGACCGTCGCGGATCGCGTCCATCATCGCCTGATACTCGCCCATCGCGTTCAGGATGGAGGCGGGCGTCTCCGGGCGGCGGAAGTCCAGGGACTCGAAGCCGGGAACGCCGCTCAGGTCGACGTCGGGACTGCGCGCCAGCCGCTCCAACGGGTAGGGCCCGAGGTGAACGGGGCGGTTCTTGTCCGAGAAAAGACGCAGCGGCATGGGCCAGAGCCTGCCCCGCGCCGCTTCGGGCGGCAAGCGCGCGGCTTCGAAAATTGGGGAAACGGGGCATCTTGGCTGGTTAACGCTTGGTTAAAATCACCTAGGATTCCGGCATGCCGGAATCCTAGGTGATTTTAACCAAGCGTCAGGGAAGCGGTGAGCCGTTCAGGGGCGGGAATTGTGGTTTCGGGGGTCAGTCCCGCTCCGCCAGTCGCTCCTCCAGCACATCGAAAGGCACGCCCGGCTCGGCTTTCGCGCCGCGAATGACGAGGGAGGTCTTAACGCTCGCTACGTTCGGCGCGGCGGTCAGCTGGCCGGTGAGGAAGGACTGAAAGGTCGAGAGATCGGGCGCGACGCACTTTAAGAGGAAGTCGATCTCCCCGTTCAGCATGTGGCACTCTCGCACCAGCGGCCATGCGCGGGCCTGCTCTTCGAAGGCCACCAGATCCGCCTCCGCCTGGCTGGAGAGGCCGACCATGGCGAAGACGCCCACCTCGAAACCGAGCGCGCGGGCGTCCACGTCGGCGTGATAGCCCCGGATCAGCCCCTCTTCCTCCAGCGCGCGAACGCGACGGAGGCAAGGCGGGGCGGAAATGCCGAGACGCTTGGACAGCTCGACATTCGTCATGCGGCCATCGGCTTGCAACTCGGCCATGATCTGGCGATCGATCGCGTCGATTTTTCCCGAAGCCATGGATGCGTCCTTCCCAGTCCCCGCGCTCGCCCCGTCTTGTGGCTTAACGCGATTACGCGCTTATCTTCTCCGACCATCCTGCGCAATAAAATTGCTCGCCTCGGCAACATTTGGAAACCTTCGTCAATTCCGGTGCGACGCAAGGCGCGTCCAAGAAGCGATGCAAAGCGGCGCCGGCTTCTGCAATAGTCGCGGGATGACATGGGTTTCACGACTGACGATATCGGCGACGATCATCACCGGCGCCGCAGCGGCTTCGGCGGCGGCGTGTCCGGTCCCCGCCGATATGGAGCGCGCCGGGATCGTCATAGGGTTCGCGGACGGCTCAGAGGTCGTCTACGCCGCTCTTCAGACGCAGCCTGGGCGCATGATCGAGGCGAATCGCACGCCCGAACCTAACGACGGCTATTGGGTGGAGAGCTGGCTCGGCGTCTATCCGCTGGCGGACGGGCTGTTGCGGAACGGGCGGCCGGACCGGCGATACTTCTCCGTCTCGAACTACGAAGACCCGTTGGAGCGGCTGCCCGCGCCAGCGCCGGGCGCGTCGTGGCGCGGCGCGGTGACGGAAACGGACAGCCGCGGCGCGACGCTCGGCGAGACCTTTCTAACGGTGACCTTCGAGGGACGCCGAAGGCTTCAGATCGGCCAATGCGCTTACGCTGCGATACAGGTGGAGACGCTCTACGCCGATGCCGAAGGCGGGTTTCAGGCGACGCTCGACTACCTTCCCGACCTCGGCGTCGCGGTGCAGACGGCGGGAGGCGAACTGGGCGCGCTGCTCGACTTCTACCACCCGGTTTCCATTCGCGCGGCGCGTCCGGACGAGGCGATCGCGGAGGTTGAGTAAGGCCAGCGGGAGCCGCCTAAAGGTAGATCGTTCCAAAGGCGACTAAAACTACGTGCGAAAAGTCACATTCTGCAGTAAAAGATTCCCACTATCGTTTTGATAGCTACATTCTATGGCGATTGCGGGGGCAATCATGAGGTTTATAGGAATGCGGCGCGCGCCCTTTTGGGCGGCTCTTGGGTTGTGCGCAATTTTTCATTCCGTCGCTTCGGCGAGCGAGATTGTGCTCTTCGACGCGGATGGGCGGGCGTTGTCGGTCAAAACTGAAGAGCTTAATGGCTGCGCGCTGATGTTCGACGCGGCGGGCGAACCCTTTGAGATCTGCCGGATGGAGGCGGTGCGCATCGCGCCCGAAGCGACGCCCCGCCGCCGGCCCGGCGTCGCCGCTTCGCCCGAAGAAGCTCAGGCGAGCGACGTCGTCTATCGCCGGGTGGAGGAATGATCCGCGCGGCGCTGGCGGCGCTCCTCATCCTCATCACGCCCGCCGCACTGGCGGGCGATGGGCAGGTTCACGTCGCCCTCGGTGCGATGACCTGCAGCCAGTCGACTTGCCATTCGGCCTCGACCCCCTGGCCGAACTCCTCCGTCAGTCAGCGCGAATACGTCGTCTGGCGGGAGCGGGACCCGCATTCCGGCTCTTACGCCACGCTTCAAACTCCCCGCGCGAAGGGGATTGCGCGCGCGATTGGCGCGGGCGATCCGACGCAGGCGACGCGGTGCCTCGGCTGCCACGCCTTCAATCATCCGGCGGACAAGCGGGAAGACACCTTCGATATCACCGAAGGCGTCACTTGCGAGGCGTGCCACGGGCCGGCCTCCAACTGGCTCGGCGTCCATGCGGCGGGGCTCTATTTCTATGGCGAGAACATCGCCAACGGGATGTACCCGACGACGGACGCCACGGCGCGGGCGGAGCTTTGCCTCGATTGCCACGTGGGCGAGGGTGAAAAGTTCGTCTCTCATGAGATGATGGCGGCGGGGCACCCCACCCTGCCCTTCGAGCTGGGGTTCTATAGCTGGTTCACCACGACGAACCCGGCGGATCGCTCCGGCTACGCCCATTTCACGGTCGACGACGATTATCTGCAGCGGAAGCCCTGGCCCTTCGGCGTGAAGACGTGGGCCATCGGCCAGGTGATCCAGACCCGCAAGGTCCTCGACCTGGTGGTCGATCCGCGGAACGCGCCCAAGGGCCTTTTTCCGGAGCTCGCGCATTTCGAGTGCCGCTCCTGCCATGAGCTGCGAAGCGTCGGCGACGGCGTGGCGGTCGCTCTACCCCGTCTGAAGTCCGCCAACCTTCTCTTCGCCGAATTCGCGACGGAGCTGGTGGACCCCGCCCTCGCCCGCCGCATCCGCTCTGAGAACGCGGCCCTGCAGGCGGCGGGCAAGGAGAGCTGGGATGCGGTCATCGCGGCATCCCGCAAGCTCCGGGCGACGCTGAAGGCGGCGGAGGCGAAGCTGACGGCGCATAAATACCGCGTCTCCGACAACACGAGGATGCTCCAGCGCATCGCCGGGGCCTACCGCTCCGGCGCGCTGGCCGAATACGAGGCGGCGGAGCAGGCCGTGCTCGCCGCCGGGTCGCTGGTGGATGAACTGGCGCGGCTGGACGCGCTGCAACCCGTCGACGCCGCGGTCGCCATCAACGCGATGGCCTCCGGCGTCTCCGCCTTTGAGAACCAGAACGACTATTCGCGCAGCACCGTTCGCGCGTCGCTCGACGCGATCGCGAAAATAGCCGCCAAAGCGGGAGATTGAGCCCATGAGATGGTTAACGACAGTGCTTTTCGCGCTTTTCGCGTCCAGCCACGCCTTCGCCGAAGACAATCCCTTCAAGGACATCGGCATCGGCGACCCGTTCACGCCGGAGACGTTCTCCATAGCCGCGCAAGATGAGCTGCGCGTGCCAGCCGACCCGCACGCGACGGTGTTCAAGGAATCGGAGTTCCCCTCCGCCGTGCAGTGCGCGGAATGCCATCAGAAGATCTTCTGGGAATGGTCGTCGTCGAACCACGCCTACGCGTCGATCTCGCCGATGTTCCATAAGTTCGAGCAACGCATCAACGAGCTCTCTTCCGGCACGATCAACACCTTCTGCGTCCGCTGCCACCAGCAGATCGGCACGCAGAAAGGCGAGCCGCGCGAGCAGCCGCTTTGGGAGCGGTCCCAGATCGCGCGCGAAGGCATCACCTGCGTCACCTGCCACCGCGTGAAGCAGGAATTCGGCAAGGTGAACGGCGAGCGTCACATCACCCCCGGCACGATCTACGAGCCGATGGTCGGCGCCGGCAACGGGCCGGGCATCGCCACGGTGCTGGAGGATCAGGACAAGTACAACGTCTCCACCAACCCGGAGGAGGAAGGCAGCCCGATCCATACGGCGGCCATCGAGTTCGACCAGATCTCCAAATCCGAATTCTGCGTGTCCTGCCACCAGGTCGCGGTTCACCCCGGCATCAAGCTGGAGGTGGTGTGGGAGCAGTATCGCGCCTCCCCCGCCGCCGATCACGGGATCACCTGTCAGGACTGCCATACCGGCAAGACGCCCGGCGTCGCCGACGGCTACGACACCTGGCCGGTCGCCATTGTGAACGGCCGCCCGATCGGGCCGCTCGACCGCAAGCACACCAACCACGCCTTCTACGGGCCGGGGTATCCGATTGCGCATCCGGGGCTCTTTCCCTTCAACCCGCGCTCTCTGCACTGGTCCATCGTCGACTGGCTCAAGTTCGACTGGCGCATCGGCTGGGGCACGCCGTCCTGGGAGGATGAGAACGGCGCGACGGCGGAGTTCCCGCCCGAATGGTCAGATCGTCAGGACCGGGAGACCGCCCGCTACGTCATCGACCAGAACCTGCGCCTGCTGGAGCTGAAACGCCGCGACCGGATCGCGGTGATGGAGAACGGCTCCATCCTCGACGGGCCGTTCATCGAAAGCGGGACGCCCAAGGTCGGCAAAGACCTCGATTTCCGCTTCCGCGTGGTGAACACTGACGAGGGGCACAACCTCCCCTCCGGCTCCCTCGGCGCGCAACCGGAGATCTGGCTGAACGTCGCGGTGATCGATCCGGACGGGAAGACGATCTTCGAGAGCGGCTATGTCGACAGCATCGGCGACATGGCGGACATCCATTCGCTGGATGTGGCGGCGGGGACGATCGAGCATGACGATCAGCTCTTCAATCTTCAGACCAAGTTCCTCATCACCTCGGTGAAAGGGCCGGATCGAGAGTTCTATCTGCCGTTCAATGTGGAGATCGACCAGATCCCGCATATCCGCCCGTCGAACGTGCCGTCATCGGTGTTGAACCATCCGCCGTTCATCCGGATGGAGGGGCGGTCGATCCCGCCGCTCGGGCACAAGGACGCCGAGTATTCGGTGCCGGGGGAGCTCTTCACCAAGCCGGGCACCTACCGAATTCAAGGCAGGCTCCGGAGCCGGGCGGAGCCGATGTACTTCATGCGCTTCGTCTTCGCGACGGAGGAGATGGAGCGGACGATGAACGAGTGGATGATCGACATCCATCCGATCGCCGTGGAGTTCGAGGTGACGGAATGATCCGCCGCCTGCTTGCGACGACCACAGTCGCCACTCTCTTCGCAAGCGGCGCCTTCGCGGGCGACGTCTTCAATCTCGGCCTCGCCCTGGAGGAGGCTGAGCGACCCTCGGAAGCCGTGCGGAGCGCCGCGCCGTCTGCGGCGTCTTCGCCAACGTCCGCTATCTCAGCGCTCACCCTGTCGGACGGCGCGCGCGACGCAACAACGCTCGACATCGACCGCTGGATGGACATCGCCGCGATCTCCGCCAACCTTCGGCCGCCGGAGCGCGATCCGAACACGCGCGAAGTGCCCTTCGATCGGGACAAGTTCAAATCGGACCCCGAGTACAGCAGCGAATACGACCCTGACGCGCAGATCGAGGTTTACGGCGGCAAACGCCCCGTCCCCCGCGTCACCCCGCCGATCGAGATCGGAAGGGAGCTCTACGGCCCCGGCGAGATCGGCGAAGGCATCGCCGTCTTCGGAGAGAAAAACCGCATCTGGCCGCAGCTGATCCTCTTCGGCGACAGCCGCACCGCCGTCGCCTACAACAAGAACGACGCGCGGGAGACGGGGCAGATCGCGACGCGGCTGAACCTCTTCTTCAACTTCCAGCTCACGGGCACCGACCGCATCCTCGCCTTCTGGCGGCCGCTTCAGGACAACGGCGACTTCACCCGCTGGGAATTCGCCGGGCCTGACCGCAAACAGCGCGTTCAGGTGCAGGCGGAAAGGGCGCCGAATACGCTCTTCTACGAAGGCGACCTCGGCGCCTTCATCGCGGGCGTAACGGACGAGTATCAGAGCTACGATCTGCCGATCTCCTTCGGCCTCATGCCGCTGCTCTTCCAGAACGGCGTTTGGATGGAGGACGCGATCCTCGGCGGCGCCTTCACCATTCCGGCGCAGAACAGTCCCGCACTCGGCATCACCAACTACGACATCACCTTCTTCGGCGGGATTTCCGACCTCAACACCGACGCCTTCGTCAACGATGCGGGCCAGAAGGATGAGGATCAGGGCATGGTCCTAGGCGTCGCCGGATTCTTCGATGTGAACGAAGGGTATCTGGAGCTCGGCTACGCCCATATCTTCGACAAGAACAAAACGGACGGCGGCGATCAGAGCTACCACAACTTCACCGCCGGGTTCTCGAAACGCTATTTCGGCCTCGTGTCGAACGCCACGCGCTTCGTCGCCAATGTCGGGCAGAACCGCGGCGGCGGACGGGCGAAGACGGCGGACGGGTTCCTGATCCTCTCCGAGAACGCGTTCATCACCCATATGCCGCTGACGCTGATCCCCTACGCCAACTTCTGGATCGGCCATAACACGCCGCAATCGGTGGCGCGGGCGGGGGGCGCAGGGGGCATTCTTCGGAATGTCGGGCTGGCTTTCGAGACCGATAACCTGACGGGCTTCCCGACGCTCGACCCCACGGGGCGCGACACGCTCGGCGGGGCGATCGGGCTCCAGTATCTCTTCGCGCTCGACCAGCAGCTGGTGGTGGAGGCCGCGACGGTCATCCCCTGGGGCGACAAGGCGGGACCGGCGATCGACAATGAATACGCGCTATCGGCGCGCTATCAGATCCCGATCACCAACCAGCTGATCCTGCGGGCGGACGCGATCTACGGTATCAAGGAGAGCCGGGACGACGTCTTCGGCGCCCGGTTCGAGGTGCGCGTGAAGTTCTGAGGGACCGCCTTTTCGCCGCCGGGCGACGGCCCGGTGAGATCTGTCTCAATAGGCTAGCATAGTAAGCGGCGGCGTCCTGGCGGGCGCCGCCGCTTGCGTTTCCGCGAACGTTCGAGGGGACCTACGAGAGGCTTCGAGCGGCGGCGGATTCCAATTTTCCAGCATGCCGGAATTCCGGAATACTAGAATGCCGGAAGACTAGAGGATTTAGGACTTCGTTAACCTTCCGGCTCTGGGTAATGGCCCAGCGTCAGCGCGATTTTCATTCTGGAGCAGTGGCTTAAGGGTCGCCGCGCGAGGTGATGATCGGCGGCGGCCCGTCGGGAGGCTGGGGCGAACGCGCCGCCTCCGCCGCTCGCATCAAAAGTCCGGCAACGGCTGACGCCTTCAGCCTCTCCTCACTCAGCCGCCGCCCGCTCGCCGCGAAGCACCTCGCCGATCAGCGGGTTCGGGAACTTCCGGGCGATGGTGACGGCGGCGAAGGATTCGCGGATGTCGTCGAGGCGGACGAACTCCGTCAGCCGCCCCGCCTCCAGCTCGTTCTGAACGACGATCGGCGGGATGACCGCGACGCCCGCGTCGGCGCGGGCGAGGAGCCGGATCATCGCCATGTCGTCCGCTTCCGCAGCGATGCGGGGAACGACGCCGAGCCGCTCGATCAGCGCGTCGAACCCGGCGCGAATCGCCGTCTCCGGCGTTGGGAGGACGAGCGGGTGCGTCGCCAGAACCTCCGCGAGGTCCGCAGTCCCATCGACACCGCGCGATGGAGTTCCCACCAGGCTGACAGGCTGATCCGCGAGATGATGGACGAGATAGGGGCTCGTCGCGTCCCGAGCAGGGGCGAGGTTGGTCAGGACGATGTCGAGCGACTGCGCCTCCAGCCCGCGCAGAAGGTCCTCCTGCGCGCCGGAGCGAAGGACGACTTCCACGTCGTCGCGCCCGATGAGCGGGTCGAGGAAGGCGAGCTGGAAGTTGCGCGAGAGGGTCGCGAGGGCCCCGATCCGAAGGACGCTCCGCTTCGCCTCCGCCCGCTTAAGCGTGCCGAGCAGGTTGTCCGCCGCGCTGAAAATCTCCTCCGCATGGTCGAGCGCAATGCGCCCTGCTTCGGAGAGGACGAGGTTGCGGCCCCGCCGCTCGAAAAGGTCATGACCCAGCGACGCCTCCAGCGCCTTGATCTGCGTGGAGACGGCGGACTGGGAAATGTTCAGCGAGCGCGCGGCGCCCGTGAGCGTTCCATCGCGGGCGACCGCGCGGAAGAGGCGAAGGTGGTGAAGGTTGAGCGAGGACATGGTTTGATCAGACCGAATGGTTTCGCCTGACATATATAGTTTATCACGGCTCCGTCATCTCCGCATCGCTACCTTCGACGAAGTCAGGCGCCCAGCTTCGGCGCATCGCCCGCCGCAATGGCGCCCGCCGCCCGCTCCAGATCGGCGTAGGCGAGACCCATCGGCGCCGCATCGACCCGCGTCGCCTCCGCCGCCAGATCGAGGGCGATGGCGCAAAGGCGGCGCCACGCCCTCTCCGCTCCCATCTCCCGCTTCAGCGCGCCGTTGGCCAGCTGGATCACCGCCTGGGTCATCGCCCGCTCAGCTGAGTTCGGACGGGCGTTCATCCAAACGGGCTCCAGCACCTCATGCGCCTCCCACCAGAACCCCGCGTCGAAGAGACGGAGGCCGTAGGCCCATGCGGGATTCTCGACTGCGGTTGCGGTCTCCGTCACCGCCTTGGCCTGATCGCGGATCGTGTCGAACGCGTCCTCCGCGTGCCGTTCGGTGACGCCCGGTACGTATTTCCGATCCGGCAGCGGCAGGGCGGTCACGCGCGCAGCTTGAACCGCTGGATCTTGCCGGTGGCGGTCTTCGGCAGGTCCTCGACGAATTCGACCCAGCGGGGATATTTCCACTTGCCCGCGCGGTCCTGCACCAGCGCTTTCAGCTCTTCGCGGAGCGCCTCGTCGCCCGCGCCCTCCTTCAGCACCACGAAAGCCTGCGGCTTCTCCAGCCCTTCTTCGTCCACCTTCGGCACCACGGCGCTCTCAAGCACGCGGGGATGGGCGCCGAGGGCCTGCTCCACCTCGAAAGGCGCGACCCAGATGCCGGAGACCTTGAACATGTCGTCGGTCCGCCCGCAGTAGACGAAGCGCCCCGCCGCGTCGCGCGTGTACTTGTCGCCGGTGCGGGTCCATTCGCCTTCGAAGGTCCGACGGCTCTTCTCCCGCTGGTTCCAGTAGCCATCCGCGGCGGAGGCGCCGCGGACGAGCAGTTCGCCAGGCTCGTCCGGGTGCGGGTCCTGCCCGAATTCGCCGACCAGCTTCAGCTCATAGCCCGGCACCGCGAGACCGGACGTCCCGTAAACCACGTCGCCAGGCGCGTTGGAGAGGAAGATGTGCAGCATCTCGGTCGATCCGACGCCGTCGAGAATGTCGACGCCGGTCCCCGCCTTCCAGCCCTTGCCGACCTCCTCGGGCAGCGCTTCGCCGGCCGAGATGCAGGAGCGGAGGGGGGCGTCCACCTGCCGACCGTCCTTCTGCATCTCCGCCACCATCGCGGCGTAGAGCGTAGGGACGCCGCAGAAGATCGTCGGCTTCTCTGCGTCGATCGCAGCGAACATGTCAGCGGGCGTCGGGCGACCGGGGAAGAGGATCGTGGTCGCCCCCACCGACATCGGGAAGGTCATGCCGTTGCCGAGCCCGTAGGCGAAGAAGAGCTTCGCGGCGGAGAAGATCACGTCGTCTTCGCGGATGCCGAGAACGCGGGCGCCGTAGGTGTCCGCCGTCGCCTTCAGCGCGCCGTGGACGTGCATCACCCCCTTCGGCGTGCCCGTGGAGCCGGAGGAGTAGAGCCAGAACGCCGTCTCATCCGGCGAGGCGCCGACAGTCTCCCCGGCTTCCGCGCCGCAATGCTCCGCCGCGAAGTTGAAGCATCCTTCGGGCTTGTCGTCGCCGATGACGAAGACCCGCTCAAGAGAGGGCTGATCGGCGAGGATGTCGGCGATGACGGGATAGAGCGGGGCGGAGACGAAAAGCGCCCGCGCGCGACTATCGCGCAGGATCGCGTCGTAGACCGGCGCGGCCAGCAGGGTGTTGACCGGGATCGGGACGACCCCCGCCTTGATCGCGCCCCAGAAGATCACTGGGAACTCGATTGTGTCGAGCGTCAGCATCAGCGCCCGATCCTCCCGCCGGAGCCCGTGCGCGGCGAAGAGGCCCGCCATCTTCGCGGCCTCGGAGGCGAGGGCGGCGTAGGTCAGCGACCGTCCGCCCGCCTCGCGGAAGGCGGCCTTCTCCGCCAGCGGTCCGGATGCGTGGCGGTCCACGAACCAGCTCGCGGCGTTATCCGATGCGTTCATCTTTCTCTCCCCTTTTCGCCCGCGTTCTTCATGTCGCGGGTCTCGGATCGATCGGCGCGCCGAATGGCAAGTCGAGCGCCATCTCGATCCATTTCGCGATGGAGAGCAGCGCCGCTTCTCCCCGCGGTTTTCCGATCACCTGCACGCCGACGGGCAGGCCTGCGGCGGTGAAGCCGCAAGGCAGGCTCACCACCGGGCAGCCCGTGAGCGTGACCGCGAAGGTGATCGCGAACCAGTCGATATACGTCTCGCACGGGACGCCATCGATCTCCGTCACGTAGCGGGTCTCCACCGGGAAGGGCTCGATGGAGGCGGTCGGGCAGATCAGCGCGTCGTGGGTTTCGAAGAACGCGGCCATGTTCCCCTGAAGGCGGTGGCGCGTTCGCTCCGCCTCGAAGAGCGCTTCGGGCGTGACGGCGAAGCCCGCCTCCACGTTCCTGACGATGTCCGGATTGATCCGCTCCCGCTCCTTCGCCAGCATGTCGCCCATCATCGCGCCGAGGAGCGTCGCGCGGAGGGTCTGGAAGGCGTCGAGCGCGCCGGTGAAATCCGGCGTCTCCTTCGTCACGTCGGCCCCAGCTGCGCTCAGCTGCTTCATCGCCCCCTCCGCGACCGCTGCGATCTCCCGCGCCATCGGCACGACGCTGAGATCGGGGCTGAAGGCGATGCGGGTCGGCTTCAGCGGGCGCGCGGCGGCTACGGCGAAAGAGACGTTGGGATCAAAGGCGAGCGGATCGTCGGGGTGCGCGCCCGCTCCGGCGTCGAGCATCAGCGCCACATCCTCGACAGTCCGCCCCATCGGCCCTTCGACCCAGAGCGCATCGAATGGCGGCAGACGCGTTCCGCGCGGCACGACGCCGGGACCGGGGCGCATTCCGACCACGCCGTTGAACCCGGCGGGCGTGCGCAGGCTGCCGCCGAGATCGTTGCCGGTGGCGAGCCAGACCTGCCCCGACGCGAGCGCGGCGGCGGAACCGCCCGACGAACCGCCCGCGCTCCGCCCGAGGTTCCACGGGTTGCGGGTCAGCCCGTTAACCGGGTTGAACGTGTGGCCGCCGGCCCATTCGGGCGCGTTGGATTTGGCGACGGGGTTGGCGCCCCGCGCCTCCAGCGTCTCGACCGTGGCGTCGGAGCGCGCGGCGATGTTGTCCGCGAAAATCGGCGAGCCGTAGGTGGTGCGCACGCCGCCGACGTCGTTGTAGTCCTTCACCGCGATCGGCAGCCCGGCGAGCGGCCCCGCCTCCTCCGGCGCGGCCTCCAGCTCCCGCGCGCGGTCCATCGCCCGCTCGAAGCAGCGGATCGGCAGGGCGTTGACCTGATCGTCGACCGCTTCCATGCGGGCGATGGCGGCTTCGAGCGCCTCCACCGGCGAGACGCGACGGGCCTTCAGTGCTTCGACCATTTCAGTCGCCGTCACGTCGGTCAGCTCGCACATCTCATCATCCTATCCGTTCGCGCCGATGCGCAGGACTGCGCCGTCGCCGTCATCATAAAGGCGGTCGACGAGCGCGGCGCGGCGGGCCAGCATCTTCTTGTTGTTCAGATTGCCCTTGGCGGTGATCTCCCCGTCGCCGACCGACGGCGGCTCCGCCAAGACGAGCGCGCGCGCGATCCGCAGGGAGGAGCCGCGCTGCGCGTCCGCCAGCGGCGCGAGGCGGCGCGCGATTTCCTCCGCCAGCGGGCCGGTCAGGGCGCCCCGCCCGTCCGGCGCCCCATTTAATTCGGCTTCGGCGCGTGCGGCGGGGACGATCAGCAGACCGACCTCGTCCCGCCCGTGCCCCGCGACCACCAGATCGGCGGCGAGCGGGGCGAGGGCGGCGAGCGCCTCCAGGCGCAGGTTCGCGGCCCGGACCCAGACGCCGGTGGTCAGCTTGAAGTCCTCGCCCATCCTTCCGTCGAAGATGAGGCCCGCTTCGGCCCGCACCGGATCCTCGAAGCGCATTGCGTCGCCGGAGCGGAAATACCCCTCCTCATCGAACGCCTCCACTGTCTTCGCCGGATCGCGATAGTAACCGGGGGTGATGGAGGGGCCCTTGATCCGCACCTCGTAGCGGCCCGGATCATCCGGGTCCGGGACCATCTTGAGCGAGAGACCGCCAAGAGGAGCGCCGACGATCCCGGCGCGGGGCATCGGCTCATAAGCTTCGATGGCGCTCGGCGCCGTCTCCGTCAGGCCCCAGGCGGAGGTGATGAGCGGGCGCGGGCCGCCCTCCGCCTCCGCCAGCTCCTCGAACCCGTCCCAGATCGCCTGCGGCAGGGCGGCTCCGGCGTAGAAGATCATGTCCATGCCGTCGAAGAACCGGCGGCGAAGGACCGCGTCGGCGCGCAGGACCTCCAACATCTGGGCATGGCCGACCGGCACGTTGAAGGACATGGTGCAATCGGCGAGGCGGTGGTTCTCCATCGTCCGGTCGAAAAGCGGCCCCTTCATCGGCTTGCCGTCGTCGATCCAGAGCGTCCCGCCATTAGCGAGGATCAGATTGAAATTGTGCGAGCCGCCGAAGCAGTGGTTCCAGGGCAGCCAGTCGATGATCTCAGGCGGGCGGGCGCGGACGAAGGGGAAGCTGTCGCCGACCTGGGTCTGGTTGGTCGTCAGCATGCCTTGCGTCGTGATCACGCCCTTCGGGTCGGAAGTGGAGCCCGAGGTCATCAGGATCTTGGCGAGCGTCTCCGGTCCGACCCGCGCATTGGCGGCTTCGGCGTCTGCGGCCCCGCCTCTCAGAAGGTCTGAGAACGGCGTCGCCCCGGCGGGCGGGTTGGCGGAGACCACCACCTCGACGCCGTCCAGACGCGGATCCGCCAGCGCGTCGCCGAACGCCGCGCCGTCGGCGGCGAAGACCATCGCCGGGCGCGTGAGGCCAGCCACATGGGTCAGCCGCCCGCGAGCCGCCGGGATCAGCGAATACTGCTCCGCGATGGGAACCACAGGAACGCCCGCGTAATGGGCGGCGAGCATCAGGAGACCATGGTCGACGCCGTTACCGGACAGGATCAGGATCGGCGTCTCCGCCCCCATCCCGCGATCGAGGAGAGCCGCGGCGATCGCCTGCGTCATCTCCAGCGCTTCGCCGTAGGCCATCGTCCGCCAGCCGGGGCCGGACCGCTCCGCCAGAAAGGCGCGCGACGGCGCCTCCGCCGCCCAGCGCCGTTGCCACTCGCCCGTGTTGCGCGCGACGGGACCGAGCGGATAGCCCGATGAAAGCAGAACCGTCCCGTCGGGCCGATCCTCCCGGATCACCTTGTGCGGCAGGAACCTCTCGTCCACCGCATCCTCCCCTGTTTTTCGTTAACGCGAGCCTGCCGCGAAGGCGCCCTTTCGGGCAAGCGCGATCCGCTTGGGCCGATCGCCGCTCTGTTTCAAGGCGGGGTGAAGTGCGTTGATCTGCCGGCCCAAAGTCTCACCAGATCGTTAAATCCTCTAGTTTTCCGGCATTCTGATATTCCGGCATTCCGAAAAACCGGAAACATCGAAGTGTTCGGAGCCCGCGCCGGACCGACGCCCGGCGAAATCGCAATTCCGAACCGTCCTCGCCACTTGCGCCAGAGCGCTTTTTCACGTTTTGTTCCCGCATGAACGCCTATCCGCTCACCCTTTGCGACATCGCTGTCGAGGCCCTGCCTTCAGGCGGTCTCCACCTGCCCGAGAAGCGCGCCCTCGTCGTCTCCGACCTCCACCTCGGACGGGCCGAGCGCGTCGCGCGGCGCGAAGGGCGGCTGATCCCGCCCTATGAGACGCGCGAGACGCTCGACCGGCTAGACGCGCTGATCGCGGCGCTGCGTCCAAAAACCGTCATCTGCCTAGGCGACAGCTTCGACGACGATCGCGCCGCCGCCTCGATCCCCGAAGCAGAGCGGAGCATGCTGAGCGTCATGGCGGCCGGGCGGCGGTGGATCTGGATCGCGGGCAACCATGATCCCGCTCCCGTCGGCTTCGGCGGAGAAAGCTGCGGAGAATTCGCTCTCGGCGGCCTGACCTTCCGGCACGAGGCGCAGGTCGACGCCGCAGCGGAGGTGTCCGGGCACTACCATCCAAAAATCAGGCTCAGGGGTCCGGGTCGTCCGGCCTTTCTGGTGGACGACCGGCGGATCGTGATGCCGGCATTCGGCGCCTATACCGGCGGTCTCGACGTCGCCGATCCCGCGTTCGACCGGATCATGGGGCCCGAGGCGATCGCTCTGATCACCGGGCGAAAGATCATCGCCGCGCCGCGCGCGCCGATGGTCGCCGGCCTCAAGCGCAGCGCTTAGCCGCGCAGGTTCGCGAAGAGATCCACTTCCGCCAGACCGCCCACCACGTCCGCGGCGACGGAGATCGCCTCGTCGATCTGCTCCGCCGTGTGGTCAGTCGTCAGGAAGTAGCGGATGCGCGCCTGCTGCTCCGGCACGGCGGGGAAGATGATCGGCAGAGCGTTCACCCCGCGCTTGTAGATCCGGTCCGCCGCCACCACAGCGCGAGGGCTGTCGCCGATGATCACCGGGGTGACGGCGTAACCCTGCGTGAGCCCGATATCGAGCCCCGCCGCCGCAGCCGTATCGCGGAACCGAACGCCGTTCTCGCGCAGCTTCGCCACGCGCCAGGGCTCGTCCAGCATCGCCCGCACCGCAGCCTCCGCCGCCGCCGCCACAGGCGCGGAAAGGCCGACGGAGAAGACGAAGCCGGGCGCCTTATGCTTGAGATAGGAGATCAGCGCTTCGGAGCCGCAGATATACCCGCCGCAGGACGCCAGCGTCTTGGAGAGCGTGCCCATCCAAACTTCGACTGACTTCGGATCGACGCCCTGCATCTCCGCGATGCCCCGCCCCGTCTCGCCAAGCACGCCGAAAGCATGCGCTTCATCCACCATCAGCCAGGCGTCGTGGCGCGCCTTGACCTCTACGAACTTGGCGAGATCGGGGAAATCGCCGTCCATCGAATAGAGGCCTTCGACGACGATCAGCACCCGCTCATAGCGCCCGCGCACCCGGCTGAGGGTCTCGTCCACCCAGTCGAAATCGTTGTGAGGGAAGGTCAGTCGCGCGGCGCCCGACAGACGCGCGCCCTCCGAGATCGAGTTGTGGATCAGCTGATCCATCAGAATCAGGTCCTTCGGCCCCAGAAGCGCGCCGATCGTCGTCACGTTCGTCGCGTGGCCGGAGACCATGCAGATCGCGTCGTCGACGCCGTAAGCCTCGGCCAGCACGCTCTCCAGCGCCTTGTGATAGGGCCGCTCGCCGCCGACGAGGCGGGAAGCGTTGGCCGAGACGCCCCATTCCTTCGCCGCCTCCACAGCCGCCTCGCGCACTTTCGGGTGCCCGCCGAGGCCGAGATAGTCGTAGGAGGCGAAATTGATCTTCGCCTCTCCGTCCATCACGCAGGCCGCGCCCTCGCGGCTGTCGATGGAGCGGAAGAATGGGGTGGAGACGCCCAACGTCTCACCCACCGCTTCATGGAACCGCATCTGCTCGAAAATCGGCAGGGTGGAGAAATCGAAGGCTTTCGGGGCCTTCTTGACCGCAGTTTTCGCGGTCTTCGCCGTCCGGCCGCCGCGCGAGCGGGCCTCGCGCACCTGGCGCAGCTTGTCCACAAGGGCGCTGCTTTTCTTGTCCTGGACGTTCATCGACGGGCTCCGCACTCAATTCACCGCAAAGCGACACTTAAAGCGGAGGCGCGCGGAGGGAAAGGAGAAGGCGCCCGCTACCTGCAACTAACCCTGCGGCCCGCGTCAGTTCGCTTTCATGCTCTCTGCTTTTTTGGCGAGCTTCTCGACGACCTTCTTGTCCTCTTCGTCGATGTCGCCAGCGACATGCTGGGAGACGACTTCGGAGACCGCCGGATCGGATGCGCCGCCGCGGCCGCGCGCTTCGTCCAGCAGTTTCTTGGCGAGATCGGCGAGGCCGACGCCGTCGGAGAGCGACATGAGCGGCAGGGTAGCGCCGATCCGCTCCTCCACCGCCATCTTGAGGTCGACCGCCATCAGGCTATCGAAGCCCATTTCCGTCAGCGGACGGCGCGGGTCCAGCTCGCTCGGCGGCTGGCGGAGGATGCGGCCCGTCTCGGCGGCGAGGAACTCGATGATGACGTTGAGGGCGGCGGTGTCGTCCAGCCCCTCGATCATCGCGCGGATGTCCACCGCGCCCTCGCCCCCGCCGGAAGCGTCGCGCGCTGTCTCGACACGGGCGTAAAGCGGCGTCTGGAGGAGCGGCAATTCGCCCGCAAGCATGCCCCAGCGCATCGGCGCGTAGGTCACGGCGGGGCGCGGGGCCCCGGCAGCGAGGATCGTGTCGAGGCCCTTCAGCGCGTCAGCGGCGGTGAGCATCGTCCCGCCCATGCGTTTCGCCAGCATTTCCCGCGTCTTCTCATCCCGAGCCAGAAGGCCGACGTCGGAAAGTGGACCCCATCCGATGGAGAGGCCCGGCTCGCCCGCCGCGCGGCGTTCGGCCATCAGGCTTTCAAGATAGGCGTTGGCGGCGACATAGGCCGCCTGCCCCGGATTGCCGAAAAGCGTCGTGACAGAGGAATAGACGATGAAATGGTCGAGCCCGAGGCCGCGCGTCGCCTTGTCCAGAAGGTCCGCGCCCGCGATCTTCGGCTTCATCACCTTCGTGAGGCGCGCGTCATCGAGGCTCTCGAAGAGGGCGTCGTCAAGCACGACCGCGGAATGGATCACGCCTTTGAGCGGCGTTCCGTCCGCCGCGATTTCCGCCATCAGCCCATCTACCGCCTTGGCGTCGGTCACGTCGGCGGCCACAGCTTCGACCTCGACGCCCGATTTGCGCATCTGCGCGATGATCGAGCGGCCTTCCTTCGCGGGCGCGCCGGAGCGGGAGGAGAGCCAGAGCTTCTTCACCCCCTTCGACGCCAGCCAGTTCGCCGTCTCCAGCCCGAACCCGCCGAGGCCGCCGACGATCAGCCAGGCGCCCTCGCCCACCGGCTTCGCGTCGACTTCGACCGGTTCCGGCGCGGCGGGCGGGCGGACGATGATCTTGCCCACATGACCCGATTTCTGCATCAGGCGGAAAGCGTCAACGATCTCATCCGCTTCGAACACGAGCGCGGGCGGCGGCGTGAAATCGCCGGAGGCGAACCCTTCGGCCAGGTCGCGGAACAGGCGATCCGCCACGTCGGGACGGGTCGACAGAAGCTGATCGGCGTCCACGCCGAAATAGGTGAGGTTCCGCCGGAACGGACGGAGGCCCAGCGGGGAGTTTGCGTAGTAGTCGCGCTTGCCAAGCTCGACGAAGCGCCCAAAGGGCTTCAGGCAGCCGAGCGACCGCTCCATCGCCTCGCCGAAGAGCGAGTTGAGAACGACGTCGACGCCTTCGCCGTCCGTCGCCTCCATCACCTGATCGGCGAATGCGAGCGTGCGGCTGTCGTAAACCTCGTCCGCGCCGAGCGCGGTCAGCAAGCGCCGCTTGGCGCGTGAACCCGCAGTCGCAATGATCCGCGCGCCCACGCGTTTGGCGATCTGGATCGCCGCGAGGCCGACGCCGCCGGCGCCGCCATGGATCAGGACCGTTTCGTCCGACCGCAGGTTCGCCAGCTCCACCAGCCCGTATTGCGCGGTGATGAAGATCGTCGGCACCGCCGCGGCGGTTTCGAAGTTCGTGCCCGAAGGCAACGGCGCCACGGCGCGGGCCGGGATGGTCGCATGAGTTGCGAAACAGGCCGGCCCGAAGGCGATGACCTCCTCCCCGACCGAAAGTCCGGAGGCCGCGCCCGCGCGCGTCACGACGCCCGCGCATTCCATGCCGAGCGTGGCGCCGGCGAAGCCGTCCTCCAGCGCTTCCTCGGGCAGCAGACCTTGCGCCCACATCACGTCGCGGAAGTTGAGGCCAGTGGCACGGACCTCGATCTCGACCTCGTCCGGCTCCGGCGCGCGGCGCGCTTTGGAAAGCCATTTCAAGCTGTCGAAGGAGCCCTGCTGGGTGATCTCAAGCACCCGCGCGGCGTCACCGGCGAGGGCCGCAGCCTCCGCCAGCGCCTCGGTCTCCACGTCCTGCTCAACGCGGGGAGCGACGCGGCCGACCTCGTCCCAGATGAGTTCGCGTTCGTCCGAAGGCGCGGCGAGTTCGGCGGAGAAGAGCTCAACCATCCGCTCCAGCTCCATCGCCGGATCGAAGTCGGCGAGACGGATTTCGGGCTGGCCCGGCTCATTGGCCAGAACACGGCCGAGACCCCAGAGCGCCGCATCCGCCGCCGCATGGTCGCCGGATGCGCCCGGCGCGGCGGGGCGGCCGCCGCGGGTGAGGAGCCAGAGACGCGAGGGCTTCGCATCGGCGAGGAGACCGCGCACGCCGGTCACGCGGGCTTCGGCGCGGGTCATGTCCTCGCCTTCTGCGAAGAGGCCGGGGAGGTAGACCGCCTCCCAGCCGTCCTCCAAGCCTTCGGGGAGCGCGTTCGCTTCGGCCACTCGCACGGTCCGCCCGATGGCGGCGAGGGCCGCTTCGATCTCCGCCGCCGCGTCCGCTTCGCGCGCGCCGCCGTTATGGAGGGCGACGATGGTCGCCGGTCGATCCTCCGCCGTCTCCGCGCTCGTCAGGCGCTGCGGAGCGCGGGCGGTCAGGACAGCGGCCTCGGTCGCTTCGTCGAGCAGCGGGGCGGCGGTCGCGTCCACCAGCCGCGCGGCTTCGAGCGCGGCGCGCCAATCTTCGCCCGGCAGGCGCTTGCCCATCGCCGCTTCGGGGCTAAGCGAGTCGCTCCACCATTCCGCCGCGACGCCGTTCAAAAGGTCGTTCGCGAGGTCGGGCGCGCGCTCCACAGCGGCCATCAGCCCTCCGGAGCCGATCGCCCCGGCGATCACGCTCAGTCCATCGCGCCCAAGGCGCGCCAGCGCGTCGCCGCAGAGCGCGACGTCGTAAGCGCCCTTCGCGAGGACGTTCTCGAAGATGTCGATCGCAAGCTTCGGATGGGGCGCCGCGAGCTGCATCAGGCTCTCCGCCGCCACGTCGTCCGGGTCGGTCATCGTCACGCGGGAGACGGCCGGCGACGACGCAATCCGCTGGCCGAGCCCGGACGGCGCATCGCCGACGATCAGCACGTTTAGTGGCCGGTCGGGCGACCAGCCCGCCGTCACATCGGCCAGCATCGCCTCCGCGGCGCGCCAGATCGCGCGGGTCGGCGGCGATATGTCCACTGAGGGACGCGTCGGCGCGGTCTCCAGCAAGCCTTCGGCGAGAAGCTTGGGCAGGTCCGCCTCAAGCTTGAGGAGCGCCATCATCTCCGTCCCGCGCGTCGGCGCCTCTTCCGCCAGCGCCTGGGTCAACTCATCCACGCTCGGATAGGGGCATTCGTCGGCCAACGCTCCGGCGCCCAGATCCTCCGCCTCGAACGCGCCGTCTTCCTCCAGCGCCTGCAGGGCGCGCGCAAGGAGCGGGCGGGCGCTCGGATCGAGGTCGATAGCGGAGGCGATGTCCACCCGGCCGCTCTTGTCCGCGAAGCGCATCGCCATGTCCCAGGCGATGCGGCGGCTGAGCGCGTCCACCAAAAGCGATCCCGCATCCGGCTCCGGCGCTTCGTCTCCAGCGTAGCCCAGCGCCGCGACCCGCGCCGCTGGATCGGCCCAGACGTCGGGGATAGCGGCGGCCTGTTCGGGCTCCGCGAGGCGCACGAGCGACTGACGCCAGACCCGTTTCGCGTCGCGGGCGGCGCGGTTCAGGACCACCGCCTTGAGACGGATGCCGGTGATCGAGGCGATCAGCGCCCCGACGTCGTCCAGCAGGTCGATCTCCGCTTCCGCCCCACGGGGGCTGAGCTTTTTCAGGCGGATGACGGATTGCGTCGCCTGCGTCTCGGCCTCGTAGAGACGCGCGCGCCCAACCCGGACCGGTAGGAAGGACATACCGGGGGTCAGCCCCGCCTCACCCGCATGGCGGCGGATCAGCGGGAAGACGGCGTGCATCGCACCGTCGAACATCGTCGGGTCGAGCGCCATGCCCGGCGCGGGCGCAGGCGCTTCGGTCATGTGGGCGACTGCGATCTCGCCATTCACGCGGGCCGATTTGATCCGCTGGAAGGCGGGCCCGTAATTCAGCCCGAACCCGTCGAGCGACTGATAAAGCGCGCGGGCGGAGAGCTTGTTGGCGCTCTTCACCTCGGTCGAGACGCCGCTCGGCGCTTCGACCGGCGTTTTCCGGATCACGCCAAAGGCGTTCAGTCCGAACTCCGCGCCCGTCAGGCGGCGGCGGCTTTCGATGCGCACCTGTCCGGTGCTCTGATCGTAAGCGACGCGCGTCTGGACGGAGGCGCCGTCCTCCAGAACCATCGGGCGCAGAATCTCAAACTCGGAGAGCTCGGCGAGGCCATGAATCTCGCACCCGGCGGCCAGCGCCATCTCCACATATCCCGCCGCGGGGAAGACGACGGCGCCATCGACCTGATGGTCCTTCAGCCAGGGTTGAAGCGTGGCGTCGATCACGTTCATCCAGACGGGATCCGACTGACGCAGGCGACCGCCGAGAAGCGGGTGCTCCGCCCCTTGCCCGAAGAAATTGACCGCCTCGGCGCTCGGTTCGATCCGATAGGTCGTATTGGCCCAGGCGTAGGACGGCAGCCCGCCAGTGTAAGGAACCGCTTCGCCGAAGAAGCGCTCGTCATCGATCTTCGCGCCATGCGCCAGCGCCTTCGCGGCGATGGAGCGGGCGGTAGGCGCGATGCGCGGGTTCTGCTCCAGCGTCGTGATGACGGAAGCGCCCCAGCCGATGCTGTCGAGCGTGTCGGAGACGTAGTTCTGCAGGACCGGGCGCGGCGCGATCTCCACGAAGACGCCGCAGCCGAGCTTCGCCAGCGCGTCCACCGCCTCGCGGAACCGCACGGGCTGGCGGGCGTTCCGCCACCAGTATTCGGTGTCGAGCGCCACCCCCGGCGCCTCCCGCCCGGAGGTGGAGGAGACGTAGGTCGCGTGGCCCTCAAGCGGTTTCAGGCCCGAAAGGTCTTCGATCAGCTTGGCGCGGATCGGATCGATGGCGGGGCTGTGATACGGGTAATCGATATCCAGCAGCTTCGCCGCCACGCGCCGCTTGCGGGCGAATTTGGAGAACGCCGTCAGCGCGTCCACTGGCCCCGCGATGGTGGAGGAACGGGGCGAGTTGTCCCCCGCAACCGTGATCGTGCCCGCCGGGTATTCGTCGAAATCGGCGAGCGCGGCTTCGACCGCCTCCTCGCCCGCCAGTACGGCGGCCATGCCGCCCATGCCCTTCATGAACTCCAGCGCGGTGGAGCGCGTGCGGATCAGATGGACCGCGTCTTCGAGCGAGAGGACGCCCGCCGTCCACGCGGCGGCGACTTCGCCGACGGAATGACCCGCGACGGCGTCGGGGCGTAGGCCCTGCGCCTCCAGCGATTTCACGATGGCGACCTGGATGGCGAAGAGGATGGGCTGCGCGATCCGGCTTTCGTTCAACAGCTCGTCCAGATCGTCCGCTTCGAGGATTTCGCGAAGGTCGATCTCCGCCTCTTCCTCAAAGAGGTCCGCGACCTCGTCGAACGCGGCGCGGAAGGCTTCGTCCTCTTCATAGAGATCGAGGCCCATGCCCGCCCATTGCGAGCCGTTGCCGCCGAAGATGAAGGCGGTCTTCTCGCCCCGCCCGATGCGCTGGCCGGTGAGGCAGTTGGCGTCCGATCCCTCTTCGGAGAAACCGGCGAGGGCGGCGGCGATCTCCTCCCCGCTTTCGCCCAGCGCGACGAGCCGATGCGGCGCGCGCTGGCGGCGATAGGCGGCCCCGTTGACGAGGCGGTCGGCCTCTTTAAAGTCGGCGGACGTCAACGCATCGCGCCAGCGGGCCACCATGTCGCCAAGGCTGTCTTTGGTCGCCGCGCTGATCGTCAGCGCGCGGGCTTTCGGCGCGGGGCGCGGGCTGGCCGCTTCGTCCGCATCCGGCTGGCGGAGGACCACATGGGCGTTCGCGCCGCCGAAGCCGAAGGAGTTCACCCCGGCGAGCCACGGCGCCTCCCGATCCTCCAGCGCGACGGCTGCGGTCGCGACTTCGAGGTTCAGGTCGTCGAAGGCGATGTTCGGGTTCAGCTCGTTGACGTGAAGGCTCTTCGGATAGACGCCTTTCTCCAGAGCCATCTGCGCCTTCAGCATGCCGACGAGGCCGGATGCGGGCTCCAGGTGCCCGAAGTTGGTCTTGGCGGAGCCGATCGTCAGCGGGCTGGCGCGTCGGCGGCCGAAGACCTCTCCGATCGCATGCGCCTCCATCGGATCGCCGACGGGCGTGCCGGTGCCGTGACACTCGAGGAAGGCGAGGTCGTCCGGGTCGAACTGAAGCTCTTTCAGCATTTGCCGAAGCAGGTCCGCCTGACGCTCCGCCGACGGCATCGCCATGCCGGTGGTGCGCCCGTCGGAGTTCACGCCGGAGCCGACGATCATTGAACGGACGGGGTCGCCCGCCTCCTTCGCCAGATCGGCGCGGCGGAGGACGAAAGCGACGGCGCCTTCGGATCGGACGTAGCCGTCAGCCGAGCTGTCGAAGGCTTTGCAGAGCCCGACCGGCGACAGCATGGTCGCGCGGGAGAAGCCGACGAAGGCGAAAGGCGAAAGGAGCGCATTCACGCCGCCGACGATCGCCGTGTCGATCTCCCCCGACCTGAGCGCCTGCACCGCCTGATGCATCGCGTAGAAGGATGAGGAACAGGCGGTGTCGACCGTGTAGCTCGGCCCCTTAAGGTCGAGCAGATAGGAGATGCGGTTCGAGACGATGGAGAGCGTGTTCCCCGTCATGAACTGCGCATCAACCAGCGCCGGATCGCCGAGGAAGGTGAAGGAATGGTCGGAGGCCGAGGCCCCCACGTAAACCCCGGTGCGCCCTTCAGAGAGATCGTCGGGGCGGAGGCCCGCATGCTCCACCGCCTCCCACACCGTCTGCAGGAGGATGCGCTGCTGCGGGTCCATCTGGATCGCTTCGCGGGGCGAGACGTTGAAGAAACCAGGGTCGAAATCCCAGATATCGTCCACCTGACCGGCGGCGAAGGTGTAGGAACGGCCGAGCGCGGTCTTGTCGCGATGGAGGTAACGGGACTTGGACCAGCGATCGTCCTTGGTCTCGGTGATGACGCAACGTCCATCTTCGAGAACCCGCCAGAAGTCGTCCGGAGAGGGCGCCTGAGGCAACCGGCATGCGTAACCGGACACCGCGACATCATAGAGATGCTTGGTCGAATATGCAGTCATTTCAGGGCCCTACGCCACAATCTGGTGCTTTACAGCACGCGGAGCGTCGACAACACCAATCAAAATTGGCTGCATTTTGAAATCTGGCATCACACTACCGCCCTCTTTCGCCCCCGCGATCTGCGCGACGCTTGTGGAGGCGTCTTCGCTACCGCACAAATCAGCACTTAACGAAAATATGACGGAAGTCCAATATTTCGCCTATACACGCGATAGTTGAAAACACAGCTACTATTGACGCCAAAGCGCGCCTCGGTCCTCCTTGGGGAAAAGGGGAGGACGACCAATGAAAGCCGACGGATTGCGCGCCCGAATGCTGCGGGCGGAGCCGCTGTGCGGAATTTTCGTGAAAACGCCGGATGTGCAGATCGTCGAGGTGCTGGCGACGACCGGGCTCGATTTCATCTGTTTCGATGCGGAGCATTCGCCTTTCGACCGAGGCCGTCTCGATGGGTGCATGGCGGTCGCGCGGGCGCTCGGGGTTCCCGCACTCGTTCGCGTGCCCGTCGGCTCTCCCGCCGAGATCCTGAAGGCGATGGATGCGGGCGCGCTCGGCGTCGTCGTTCCCCACTGCACCGACGCAGCGATGGCGGCGGAGATCGCGCGGGCGGCGCATTTCGGCCATGGCGGGCGCGGCTATGCGGGCTCCACCCGCTGGGCCGGGTTCGGCGTGAAATCGATGGCGGAGGTGCTGGCGCAGGACGAGGAGACCATCGTCATCGCCCAGATCGAAGAGCCCGAGGGCGTGGAGGCGTCGGCGGAGATCGCCGCCGTCGACGGGATCGACGGCCTTTTCGTCGGCCCCGCGGACCTCGCCGTCTGCTATGGCTCCTCCGACCCGGCGGGGCCTGAGGTCCGCGCCGGGATCAAGACGGTCGGCGAGGCGACGAAGGCGGCGGGCAAGTCCTGCGTCACCTTCGCGCCCTCCAACGCCTGGACGGCGGACCTGACGGCGCTCGGCGTCAACATGATCTTCTTCGCCTCAGACCATTCCTATGTGGCGGCCGGCGCGAAGGAGACCGCGGCCGCTTTTCGGGGGCGCACCGGGTAGTCTTACTCCCCGAGAGCCCTTCTTAAGCCTTGTTCGGTTGAGTGGAACCTCTGGCGATCCCGTCGATGGGGACGTCAACGAGCGAGCCCGGCGAACGTCTGCTTAGGGCTGATTTCGTTGAAGAAGTCGGGTGTGATCGGCGAGCGTTCGGCTCAGGGTT
>JBCAXH010000001.1:0-626958 GCA_038534155.1 Pseudomonadota bacterium | reverse complement strand
ATCGTCATTGGGATACACCTTAGCGACCTGTCCGAATTTCCGGGACCACTTCAGAAACTGGCGGCCTGATCAGACCAACCGATACACCTTAGCAAGCCGCCAAGCTGTCCGAAAAACTGGGACCACTTCACTCGGTGAAGTTTCGCACGGCGAGCTCCAGCGGATTTCGCCAACGCTTGCGCTGTCCTTCGTTCTTTCCGCGGAGCTCTGTTTTGTTGAGTTCAATGAATATCTCGAGCGCATCCGCTAGTGTATATTTGGGCTTGGGAATGGCTCCGAGCACCGCATCTACGTCCCGCGCCGTCGGATCGTCGATCTTCGCCTCTACCGCGATTAAGCGATTGACCAAGTCCTCAATGTTGGTCTGTTCGTCGGCCAGCACGTCCATCGGGCGATAGTCGAAGCCGAGCCGCTGCGCCCGTATCACCGCCTGATCGTAGTCTCGCTGCGCTTGCGGCGCGGAGAGGCCCTTTCGGAGCTTTGCGATGCACGCTTCGACCTCCGCGTGAACGATGTCGTAGGCGGCTTTGAACGCGGGAGCTCTCTCGTCGCGATGCTTCAGCGATCTACGGAACTGCCTTGTCGGCAACGCGTCAGCGATATCCGTCGGGGGTCGCCTTACATAGTAGAGCGCGCCGTTCGATCGGCGGTAAACATGGTTCCAGCCATGAATTCGATGCATCCTGATTCACGCTCGCTGTTTGCCGATATGTTTTCCAGCATGTTTGCCAATCTCGAGCGTTCGATGCCTCGTTCGAACCTCGAAACCTGCGAAACCATTGGATTATATGTGAAAACATCCGCAGATCAGCTGGATTTGTGGCGGAGAGACAGGGATTCGAACCCTGGGTGGACTTGCGCCCACAACGGTTTTCGAGACCGCCCCGTTCGACCACTCCGGCACCTCTCCGCACCGCGTCATCGGTCGACGACGGGTCGGGGTTTAGCGGTGGCGCCCGGCCCGCGCAAGGGGTAGGAGCGGGCCTCGTTCTAGGGAGGTTCGAATGGCGGAAGTGGTTCTGGTGCGGCACGGACAGGCGAACAGCGCGGCCCGGACGGAGGACGAGTACGACCGCCTGAGCGACCTCGGCCGACAGCAGGGCCGGTGGCTCGGCGAATGGCTGCGCGAGGTGCGCTCCGAGTTCGACCACATCGTCGCCGGATCGCTCACCCGCCATCTCCATACCGCCGAGGAAATGGGCGTGGCGCCTGAGATCGACGCGCGCTGGAACGAGCTGCGCTATCACGATCTCGTCGCCTCATACGAAGCGGCGAGCGGCGTGACGGCACCGGAGGCCGGGCCGGACTTCCCCGACTATTTCGCCGGTCTGCTCGCGGCGTGGGAGGCCGATCGCCTCGCGGGCGCCCCGGAGCGGTTCGACGCCTTTCGCGGGCGCGTCCTCGCCGCCCTGGACGACGTGCGGGAGGAGGGCGAGCGTATTCTCGTCGTCACCTCCGGCGGCGTGATCGGACAGGCGATCGGCAGGACGATGGGGCTGGACTTGAACGGTACGGCGCGGCTCGTCGCGGGCATCGGCAACACGTCGCTCCAGCGGCTCGTCTGGACGGGGCGGGGCTGGGGCGTGGCTGAATTCGGCGCCACCCCGCATCTCGCCCATGCCGCCCGGGCGCATGCGCGGACGTTCTACTGACGGCTACTTCTTGATCGGCCGCATCAGCCCTTCCTGCGCCACCGACGCCACCAGCCGACCGTCGGCTGTGAATATCTTGCCCCGATTGAAGCTTCGCGCGCCGCCGGTGAAGGGGCTGTCCATCTCATAGAGATGCCATTCGTCGAACCGGATCGGCCCATGGAACCAGAGCGCGTGATCGAGGCTCGCGCCCATATGCGTTCCCAGCATCCAGCTTAGCCCATGCGGGCGGTTGCCGGAGCCCAAAAGCTGCATGTCGGAGGCGTAGGCCATCAGGCAGTGATGCATGTCGGGCGCTGCGTCCAGCGGCCCCTTCACGCGGAACCAGACGCGGTTGTAATCGTCCATGGACTGAGGCTGGAGCATGTCCATCGGCTCCACCTCCCTGATTTCCACCGGGCGGGCGCGCAGGAAATTCTCCTTCAGCTTCTCCGGCACTTGCTCGATCACCGCCCGCCGCCGCTCCTGCTGGTTGGTCAGCGCCTCGGGGTCAGGGGCGTCCGGCATCGGGTGCTGGTGGGACCAGCTCTCTTCTTCCTTGTGGAAGGAAGCGGCGAGGTTCAGAATCTGCCGCCCGTGCTGAATCGCCACGACGCGCCGCGTAGTGAAGGACCCGCCGTCGCGGCTCCGGTCCACCTCGTAGATCACCGGGATCGCCGGGTCGCCGGGCCGGATGAAATAGGCGTGGAGCGAATGGCAGAGCCGATCCTCCACCGTGTTGTAGGCGGCGCGCAGCGCCTGCGCGATCACCTGCCCCCCGAAGATCCGCTTCGTCGTCTCGCCCCCGTCGCCGCGCCCGCGAAAAAGGTCCACCTCCAGCCGCTCAATGGAGAGAATGTCGAGGAGGTCGGCGGTTTCGTCGTTCATGTTGCGGGAGCTCCGTGCGGCGCGCGTCGCCTTGTCTTAGCTGGATGCGGTCCGGGTAGCCAGAAAAGCGCCGTCGTTTTGAATAGACCGATTGCGGTGAGCGCACCGGGTAGCTGGGTCCGCGCCAGTCCGTGGGGTGGCGCCGCGACGCAGGTGTTGAGCGCTTTATCCCTCCACCCCGAGCGCGCCGACCATACCTCACCGAAATCCGCAACGCGCCAGCCCGTGGGTACGGACTGGCGCAGGCCCGGCGGCCTTCGGCCTTGATTCCGGGCCGAGAGCGCTGAGCTGAGTTCCCAAAAGCGCGCAGACGGAATGGGGAACCTTTAACCGCTCGTCATCGCCCCATGCACCAGCGCCTTCAGCTGGGGCCGGTTCGGATAGGTGGAGGACGGCGTCAGCTGGGTGAAGAAGATGCAGGTGAGGTCCGCGACCGGATCGACCCAGAAGATCGTCGACGCCATCCCGCCCCAGGAGAAGTCGCCCGCATTCCCCGACATCCGGCTGCGGGAGGGGTCGAGGATCACCGATCCGCCGATCCCGAACCCGACGCCGACCATCGGCATCTCCGCGAAGCTCTGCGGCCCCATAGACGCGATGTCGCCGGGCAGGTGGTTGCGCATCATGAACCGCAGCGTCGAGGGAGAGAGGAGCCGCGCTCCGTTATGCGCGCCGCCCTTCCGCAGCATCTCCGCGAACTGAAAATAGTCGTCGATGGGCGCGAGCAGCCCCCCGCCGCCTGAGAAGCAGGAGACGTCGCGCCAGGGCGACGTCTCCGGTCGGTCCGTTTCGTTCATCACGATCCGGTCGGACTTCGTCCCCAGCGCCATCGGGTCGCCGTCGATCCCGGTGTAGAGGCAGGCGAAGCGGTCGAGCCGATCATTGGGGAGGGAGAAGAACGTGTCCTTCATCCCCAGCGGCCCGAAAATCTCCTCCGCGAAGAACCGATCCAGCGGCTTGCCGGAGACGACCTCGATCACCCTTCCGAGAACGTCGATCCCTACTGAGTACTCCCACCGGGCGCCGGGGCGGAAGGCGAGGGGGAGGGCCGCCGCCCGCCGCGCCGCCTCCGCGCAGTCGACGCCGTCGGCGTTGAAGTCGCCTTTCATCGCCTTCATCTCGGCGGCCACGAGGCCGAGGTTGAAGGAATAGGTCAGCCCGGAGGTGTGCGTCGCCAGCTGGTGCAGCGTCGGCGGGGCGCAGGGCTCCGTCTGCTCCAGCGAGGCCGCGCCGGGGATCAGCGCGCGGGCGTCCCTGAACTCCGGGATGAACTCGCTGACCGGCGCGTCGAGATGAAAAAGCCCCTTCTCCGCCAGCATCATCAGAGCGACGGAGGTGACCGGTTTGGTCATGGAGAAGATGCGGACGATCGTATCCTCTTCGAACGGCTTCTTCTCCCGAACGTCCCGATAGCCGCAGGTGTGGCGGTGAACCACCTCGCCGTCCTGCGCCAGCAGCATGGTCGATCCGGGGAACTTCCCGGCGCCCACATAGGACTGCATCCAGTCGTCGATGCGGGAAAGGCGGGCGGGGTCGAAGCGGCTCATCAATCGGCTCTCCACGGCTTGGTCGCCGCGAACTCTAAGCGCCGCCAGATCGCGACGCCATAAGCGCGGCCTGCGCGATCGCGAAAAATCGAGGTGACGGAGATCGCCGCCTCAGGCCTAGTTACCGAACGCGTCGTAAAGGAGCCTCAATGCGCATCGCCCTTCCTCTCGCCGTCGCCGCCCTCCTGGGATGCGCGGGCGGCGCCTTCGACGACTATGCGGCGGAGGCGATCGACGATGCGCCCGGCGCCCGCGTTCTCGTGCTCGGCGACAGCGTCATGTGGTGGAACTTCGACGAAGAGGCCTCCGTCTCCCACGCGATGGCGGCGGCCCTGGGTCAGCCCGTCGTCAACCTCTCGGTCCCCGGCGCGCGGATCAGCGCGGAGGAGCCTGGCGCGGCGGAGGAAGGCTACGACATCCGCCGCCAGTACCAGCCCGGGCCGTGGGACTGGGTCGTCTTCGACGGCGGCGCCAACGATCTTGGCGACGAGTGCGGCTGCGGCGCCTGCGACGGCGTCCTGAACGAGATGATCGCGCCCGGCGCCGACGCGGGCGAGATCGTCGATCTGGCGGCGCGCATCCGCGCCGACGGGGCGCAGGTTCTCCTCATGGGATACTACGCGCCCCCTGCGAGCGGCGGCGCGTTCGAGCCCTGCGCCGATGAACTCGCGGCGCTGAACGCGCGGCTGGAGGCCTACGCCGCCGCCGAAGACGGCGTCTGGTATGCGGGGATGGACGAGGTGATCGACCCGCGCGCCCGCGCCGACTACGACCCGGACCGCATCCACCCGTCCGAAGACGGGTCCCGCAAGATCGGCGAGCTGGCGGCGGCGACGATCCGCGCCGCGCCCCGCTGACGCCGGACTGGCCCGCACGGGCGGCGCGGCCTAAGCTCCACGCCATGAGCGAGCTCACCTACGACTTCACCGGACGCGTCGCTGTCGTCACCGGCGGCGCCAAAGGCATCGGGGCGGAGATCGCCCGGCGCTACGCGCAGGCGGGCGCGACCGTCGTCATCTGGGATCTGGAGGGCGAGGCGCCCGTCGACGTCTACGACCGCGCGGCGGTGGAGGCGGCGGCGGCGCGGACGCTGGCGGCGCATGGGAGGATCGACATCCTCTCCCACAACGCAGGCTTCGCGGGGCCGACTATGCCCGCCGTCGACTACGACCCGGCGACATGGGCGCGAATCGTGGATGTGAACCTGACCGGAACCTTCCACGTGAACGCGGTGGTCGCGAAGGCGATGGCGGCGGCGGGCTACGGGCGGATCGTCAACATGGCCTCGCTTGCGGGGAAGGAGGGGACGCCGAACGCCTCCGCCTACTCCGCCGCCAAGGCGGGGGTGATCGGCTTCACAAAGTCGCTGGCGAAGGAGCTGGCGGAAACCGGGGTGCGGGTCAACGCCGTCGCGCCCGCCGCCATCGCCACCGAGATCCTCGACCAGATGACGCCGGAATTCGTGCGGATCATGGTGGATAAATCGCCGATGAAGCGCCTCGGCACAGTGGAGGAAGCGGCGGAGATCGTCATGTGGCTCTCTTCGGACGCGACCACGTTCAACACGGGCGCGGTCTTCGATCTGAGCGGCGGGCGGGCGACTTACTGACGTCGCCTAAGAGCCGACGCAGCGCCCGAGCGGTCCGTTCACGCGAAGGAAATCCCAACGGATGGTCATCGTCTCGCCTTTCGTCTCCATCGTGACGAAGTAGCCGTTTACGCCGTCTTCCCCGCATTGCGCCCGCGCGGCGGCGAAGACGCCGGTCTCCCGCCGCTCAAGCGGCCCCCATGAAAGGCGACACCAGAGCCCGCCCTGCTGGAGCCAATCTTGGCCGATATCGAACGGCGCCGCCATGACCGTCCCGCCGGGTTTGAGCGGCGCACCCGCGCATTGGACGGGCGAGCCCCACGAGCCGTAGAGCGGTTCCCGCTCATCGGCGAGGGCAGGGGCGGCGAGGAGGAGCGTTAGGAGCAGAGCGATGCGCATTGTGCCAGCTAAGCGCTGCGCCGGGCCTCAGGCCAATCACTTCGCTTTGAGCGCGAACCTCACGACGAACGGTAGGGTGGGCTTCAGCCCACCGTCGCGCCGTGGTGGGCTGAAGCCCACCCTACCGGTGTAAATCTATGTTTCGTGAAATTCGAATTATGCGGACGCACTCAAAATCAATGACTTAACTCAATGTCCCCATGGGGACGCCCCGAAATCACCCCTCAACGGCCTCCCGCATCCACTGCTGAAGCCGCTCGATGGAGTGCTCCGAATTCACCCCGCAGTTCGGGTCCAGGACCAGCGGGCCGGGCCGGTAGCCGCGCGAGTTCAGCCCGCGCTGCACGCTCTCGACGAGCGTGATGTCTTCCTCCACCGTCGTCTGGCGGTCCTGCAGGGCGAGGCGGCGGATGACGTCGCTGTCGATCCCGTCCTCCGTCAGCCAGCCGCGCCATACAGTGCAGGTCTCATGCCCCGACGGGCGCCAGACGTAGAGGTTCAGGATGTTGCCGGGATAGACCTGAAAACTGACCATCGGCCAGAGGAACCAGCTCGAATAATCCCCGGCGTGGGGGACGGAGAGGTCGATGGGATAAGTCATCGCCTCCACGCCCTGACATTCGGTGACATGGCGGAGGACGTATCCCTCCTGCGGCTGGATATCGTAGGTCTCCGGCTTCACCACCCCGGTCGCGAAGGTCGGGTGGTTCAGCGAGCAATGGTAGCACTCGGAATAATTCTCGATGGAGACCTTCCAGTTGCACTTTTCGGGAATCTCCACCCATTCGATCGGCTGAAGGCGGTCTACATTGGGCACGTATTCCGCCAACGCCTCCCGTACGCCCGGATACCACTCGTCCATCGGCGCCGCGTCGTCGTCGAGATTGACGAAGATGAAGCCGTGGAAGATCTCCGTCCGGACTTCCGTCAGGCAGACCTCCGACTTGTCGAAACCGGGCACGGCGTTGATGTTCGGCCCGGCGCGGAGCTGGCCGGTCAGCTCATAGGTCCAGGCGTGGTATGGACAGACGACGACGCGGGTGACGCCCTCTCCCTGCACCAGCTCATGCGCCCGGTGCTGGCAGACGTTGTAAAAGGTGCGGATCTCGCCGTCCCGCCCCCGGATGCAGAAGAGCGACTGCCCGGCGACTTCGAAGGCGAAGTAAGCGCCGGTCTCGGCGACCTGGCTCACATGGCCAGCGAACTGCCAGCTGCGCGCGAAGAGGCCCGAAACCTCTTCGGCGTAGATCGCCGGGTCGGTGTAATAGCGGGCGTCGAGCGACTTTTTGGGCTGAACAGCTCCGTCCATCACTGATCCTCCAGATAAAGCCCGAGCGCGTGGCGGCGGGCGTGGAACTTCTCGACGCGGTCGACGATCTCCGGGCTGGCGACGGCGATGACGAAGGACAAGAGCGTCTCCAGCAAGGCGATGGTCGAAACCGAGGAGGGGAAGAACTGCGGCGTCTCCGCCGAGACGACGAATCCATGATCCCCGCCGGTGATGAGAGGCGAGGCGGGGCTGTCGGAAATGCCGATCAGCGTCATCTTTTGCTCACGCGCGACCTCGCAGGCCTCAACCACCTCGCGGCGATAGGGTTTGCAGGTCATCGCAATCAGCACGTCCCGCTCATCGGCGAAGGCGAGCGCGTCCGCCGCGTCGCCGCCGGGGCGGGGCAGGGCGTGGAACTGCACCATGCCGGTAGAGGCGAGATAGGTGAAGTTCTGCGCGTTCGAGTGGTTCACCCCGACGCCGAGCGTGAAGACCCGGCGCGCGCCCCAGATCGCTTTGGCGGCGGCCTCCAACGCGGTTGGGTCGATGCCTGCGAACGTGTCCTCCACGTTCCGCATCGCGGCCCCGACCATCTCCGCGTAAAGCGGCCCGAGCGCCCCTTCGGCCGCCAGCGATTGCAACCAACGGGCGCGGTCGGGGAAGGTTTTCTGCGGCTTGCGGAGCGCTTCCCGGAAGGGTTCGCGAAAGGCGTCGTACCCGTCGAGGCCGATGGCTGTCGCCATGCGGACGAGCGTGTTCGGCTTCACCGCCGCCGCCTTAGCTACCTCCCGCACGGTGCCGACGCCGATCTCATGAGGGTTCTCCAGGATCCACGCCGCCGCCTTGCGCTGCTCAGGCGGGTAATCGTCGAGCGAGTCCGCGAGCCGTCGTAGAAGCTCTTCGGTCGAGGGGAGGCTGAGGTCGTTCATCCGACGTCGCCTCCCTGATCCGGTCGCCCACCAAACCTAAACGAACCGCTAAATCCTCCAGTTTTCCGGAATACTAGAATTCCGGAATTCCGGCATGCCGGAAAACTGGAATCTCGGCGATGGCCGAGTGGGGCGATGGACGGTGCATTCGTTTCGTTCATGGTTGACGATGGTATATCTGTCCCGTAGCGATGTCGAGACGAAACAACCGTTCCGACTCGAGGACACTCATTATGGCCGATCTCCCCACCTCCGCCCGCGTCGTCATCATCGGCGGCGGCGTCATGGGCTGCGGGCTCGCCTATCACCTCGCGCATGAGGGGTGGACGGACGTGGTGTTGTTGGAGAAGGCGGAGCTGACCTCCGGCTCCACCTGGCACGCCGCGGGGCAGATCACGCACTCCACGTCGAGCTACGGCCTCGGCAAATGCGTCGGATACAATATCGACCTCTACTCCAAGGTGCTGGAGGCGGAGACGGGGCAGTCCGTCACCTGGCACGGCTGCGGCTCGCTGCGCCTCGCCTATACTGAGGACGAGGTCGACTGGCTCTACCAGACGATCTCCGTCGGGCGCGGCCTCGGCTTTCCGATGGAGATGGTGGGACCGGAGGAGATCCGGCGTCTCCACCCCTACTACAACCTCGAAGGCGTGAAGGCCGCCCTCCACACCCCCGACGACGGCCATGTGGACCCGGCGGGCGCCGCCTTCGCGCTGGCCAAAGGCGCGCGGCAGCTCGGCGCGAAGATTATCCGCCAGACCCGCGCGACCAATGTGATCCAACACGAGAACGGCGAATGGACGGTGGAGACGGAGAAGGGCGCGATCCGCTGCGAGCATGTGGTGAACGCCGGCGGAACTTACGCTCGCCAGATCGGCCTCTGGTCCGGTTACGACCTGCCGACGACCTCGATGACCCACCACTACTTCATCACGGACACGGTGCCGGAGTTTCAGGGGCTGGATGCGGAACTTCCCGTCGTTCGCGATGACCGCCTCGTCTCCGGCTATGTGCGGATGGAGCAGAAATCCGGCCTGATCGGCATCTACGAGAAGGCGAACCCGAACACCGTCTGGGAGGATCACTGCCCGTGGGAGGCGGAGAACGAGCTTTTCGATCCCGACTACGACCGGATCATGCCCTGGCTGGAGAACGCGCTCGACCGGATGCCGATCTTCGCCGAGCTTGGCATCAAGCGGGAGGTTCACGGCGCGATCTCCCACCCGCCGGACGGCAACCCGCTGATCGGCCCGGCGCCGGGGCTTAGGAATTACTGGTGCTGCTGCGGCACGCAGATTGGGATCGGCTGGGGGCCGGGTCTGACGCGGGAGCTGGCGCGCTGGATGATCGCGGGGACGCCGGAGATCAACATGCGGGAGTTCGACCCGCGCCGATTCGGGCCCTACGCCGATCACGACTACCAGATCGCCAAGGCGAAAGAGGATTACCTCCTCCGCCACGAAATCCCCTTCCCGCATTTCAACCGCACCGATGCGCGGCCCGTCAAAACCTCGCCGCTTTATCAGCGGCTGGTCGAAAAGGGCGCGGTTCATGAGGAGGTCTTCGGCTGGGAGCGTCCGCGCTGGTTCGCCCCCGCCGGGACAGCGGCGCAGGACATCTACGGCTTCCGACGCACCGCGCTCCACGACATCGTCGGGGCGGAGGTGAAGGCGGTGCGCGAGGCGGCGGGGATCATGGACATCTCCGCTTTCTCCAAGGTCGAGGTCGCGGGGCCGGACGCCGCCGCCCTCCTCGATCGCCTGATCCCCAACCGCCTGCCGAGCGCGCCGGGGCGGATCGCGCTGACGCATCTCCTGAACGACGCGGGCCGGATCGAGCTGGAGGCGACGATCGTGCGCCTCGCGGAGGATCGTTTTTACCTCGTCTGCGCCGCCTTCTTCGAGCGGCGTCTGGTCGACTATCTGGAGTTCGCCAAGGCGGGGGAGGACGCGGAGGTCGTCAACCGCTCCTCAGAATGGGGCGCGCTCACGCTGAACGGCCCCCGCTCACGCGATATCCTCTCCGCCTGCACCGCCGCAGTGCTGGAGACGCCGGATTTCCCGTGGATGCGCGCAAAGGAGATCGAAGTGGCGGGCCATACCGTCTGGGTCTTCCGCATGTCTTACGCGGGAGAGTTGGGCTGGGAGTTCCACGGCCCCTTCGACGCCATCGCCGCGATCTACGATGCGCTGTGGGCGGCAGGAGAGGCGCACGGGCTTCGCGATTACGGCTCATTCGCGATGAATGCGATGCGGATGGAGAAGGGCTTCAAGGGCGCCGGGGAGCTGACTAACGAGGTCACCGTGCGGGAGGCGGACGTGATGCGCTTCGTTCGGGAGGACAAGGGTTTCCGCGGCAAGGAAGGTTCGCTCCAAGAGCCGCGCTTTCAATGCGTCTACCTCTCCATCGACGGCGACGGCGTGAACGACGGCAATGGCGGCGAGGCTGTTCTCAAAGGCGACGAACAGGTCGGAACCGTCTCCTCCATCGCCTGGGGGCATGGCGTGGAGCGACTTCTGGCCTTCGCCTATGTCGCTCCCGAACATGCCGCGCCGGGGTCGCGGCTTCAGGTTGTCGTCATGGGCGATGCGCGGGACGCCGAGGTGCTGGCCGATCCCGCCTATGACCCGGAGAGCATCTTGCCGAGGGGGTGAGCCATGAAACCTGACCGCTGGAAAGAGCCCGCGAACAAGCTCTTCCCCCACACCGTCGGCTTCACCGGCCCGCCGCATGACTTCGACACGGCGCCGTCGGATTTCCTGCGGATGGCGCCCGGAACGGTGGGCGTTCACGGGCGGCTCCTGCATGTGGAGAGCTACGCCCATCAACTCGGCCAGCGGGTCGACAACTTTCACCTCCTTGAAGAATTCGTCGCCTGCATGGCCAACGCCGGGGCCGATATTTGCGGGCAGGTCGGCACAAACTGGGTCCATGCGGGCGGGCGCGGGCCGGAGGATATCCGCGCCTTCTGCGACCGGATGGCGGACCAGTACGAGACCCCGCTGCACATGGCGGGCATGTCGCTGGTCGACGCCTGCCGGGCGCTGGGCGTGGAGAGGGTGGCGCTGAACTCCGTCTACTACTGGCCGGACTGGCGCGAAGGGATCGCGCGGTTTCTGCGGGAGGCGGGGCTGGACCTGATCTGGGTCGGCAACTTCGTCGATCAGGGGTTCTATGAAACCCAAGAGGAGGTGAACGACCTCCACTGGATCTTCCCCCATGACCTCGCCGCCCGGTCGATGGAGCGGGTCGCGGAAACGGCGAAGGGCGCCGAGGCGATCCTCGTCAACGGCATGCCGAACTGGCGGGACGCGAGCGGCCAGCCGCGCCGCGCATCCCATTACACCGCGGAGTGGGAGGCGGCGCTGGGCCTGCCCGTCATCGCCTCCGACACCGCGCTTTACTGGAACCTCTTCCGCACGCTCGGGACGGCGCCCGATGGGGCCGGGCGCGGGCGGCTTCTGGACTGCCTGCAATGACCCATCCGATCCACGTCCTCTGGGCCGTGCCCCGCTCCACCTCCACCGCGTTCGAGTGGATGATGCGCCAGCGCGGCGACCTCACCTGCTTTCACGAACCCTTCGGCGAGGCCTGGTATCAGGGCGAAGCGCCGCTCTGGCCCCGCGCGACGGCGGACAGCCTGCGCACACCGGGCCTGACGCTGGAGAGCACGCTTCAGATGCTTCTGAAAACGGCGGAGGCGGGGCCGGTCTTCTCCAAGGATTTCCCGCATTACGTCGACACGATCTGGACGGACGCGTTTCTCGCCCATTTCAACCACTCCTTCCTGATCCGCGACCCGGTGAAGACGGTCACCTCGATCACCAAACACTGGCCCGACGTCCACCTTAAGGAACTCGGCTTCCACGATCAGCGCGCCTTGTTCGAGCGTCTCTGGGAGCGCGACGGCGCTCCGCCGCCGGTCATCGACAGCGACGATCTACTGGAGGACCCGGCGGGGATCGTCGCCGCGTGGTGCGAGGCGATCGGCATCCCCTTCATCGAAAGCGCCCTGAGCTGGGAGCCTGGCGCCCGGGACGAGGTGAGCTGGTGGGACGGCGGGTCCTTCCATCAGAACCTCCGTAACAGCGACGGGCTGAAACCGCAGGCGCGGAAATATGTCGACATCGCGGAAGCCTCCGACCACGCGAAGGCGCTCTATGAGGATGTCCTGCCCTGTTACGAGGCGCTTTACGCGCACCGCCTGAAGCCGAAAGGGACGCAATGACCGAGACGATGAAAGCGGTCGTGCTGACCGGTCACGGCGATCTGGACAAGCTGGTCTACAAAAACGTCCCGAAGCCCGTCGCCGGGCCGGGGGAGGCGTTGATCCGCGTCGGGGCCTGCGGGCTGAACAATACGGACGTGAACACCCGCTCCGCCTGGTATTCCAAGGCCAACAGCGAAGAGACCACGGGCGGCGCCCTCTCGGCGGACGATGAAGACGCCACCTGGGGCGGCGCCTCCATCGCCTTTCCCCGCATTCAGGGCGCCGACGTCTGCGGCGTGGTGGAGGCGGTGGGCGAGGGCGCCGACCCGGCGCTGATCGGGAAGCGGGTTCTGGTCGACACATGGCTCCGCGACTGGGACGATCCGATGAACCGCGACAAGTGCGGCTACTACGGGTCGGAATGCGATGGCGGCTTCGCGGAATACACGAAAATCGACGCGCGCCATGTGCATCCCGTTCAGAGCGATCTGAGCGACGAGGAACTGGCGACTTTCGCCACCGCCTTCATCACCGCCGAGAACATGCTCGACCGCGCGAATGTCGGGGCGGGCGATCTGGTGCTGATCCCCGGCGCCTCCGGCGGCGTCGGCTCCGCCCTGATCCAGCTCGCGCATCTGCGGGGGGCGGAGACGGTGGCGATGTGCGGGGCGGACAAGCGCGAGGCGGTCGCGGCGCTCGGCTGCAAGGCGGTGCTGGACCGTTCGCCCGCCGACCTGAAGGCCGCCCTGAAGGCCGCCGTCGGGCGGGATGAGGTCGACGTCGTCGCCGACGTCGTCGCGGGCGCGATCTGGCCGCAGCTCATCGGCGCCATCGCGCGCGGCGGGCGCTACACCTGCGCGGGCGCCATCGCGGGGCCGATGGTGGAGTTCGACATCCGCACTTTCTACCTCCGCGATCTGACCTTCACCGGCGCGACCGTCGTGCCGCCCGGCATGTTCGCGGACCTCGTCGGCTATATCGAGCGGGGAGAGGTGAAGCCGATGCTGGCGGAGGTCCATCCGCTGGCGAACCTCCGCGAAGCGCAGACTAACTTCATCGCCAAGAAGCACGTCGGCAACATCGTGGTGACGCCGTGAGCGACCCACTCGCCGACCTGCTGCGCGAGGCGCGGCGCTTCCATGAGGCGACGCCCGCGCTCGCCGATTTCGCCGCGTGGCCGGACGATCTGTCGCCGGACGACAACGCCCCCATCCACGTCCCCGCCGCCGATCTCGTCGCTGGATACGACGCGCCAACCGTCGCCCCCGATTTCGTCGCCGCCATCCGCGCGGCGGTCCCGCTGATGGAATGGCGGCAGAGCTATACGGAGGCGGAGGTCGGGGCCGAATTCCTCTCCCGCTACTGCTATTTCGAGCTCTTCGGCCCGCGCGGCCATTTCCGCACCGATCAGGCGCGGGGATACGTCGGGTATTGGGGCGAGGGGCTGCATTACGACTGGCACGACCATGAGGCGGAGGAGCTTTACTTCGTCCTCGGCGGCTCCGCCCAGTTCATGGCGGAGGGGAAGGAAGACGCCGTCGTCTCGGCTGGCGAAACCCAGCATCACACCGCAAATCAGCGCCACGCGATGACAACGGGGGAGAAGCCGATCCTCACCTACGTCCTCTGGCGCGGCGCCGGGCTGGCGGGCGTGCCCGCGATGAGCGCGGCGTGACCGCCTCGCCCTTAGGTGCGACCGCCCCGGCCCTGAGCCGGGGCCTCCTGCTTTATGGAGCGGCCCCGGCTCAAGGCCGGTGCGGTTGTGACAGGAGGCGGTGGCCGTGAAGATCACCCGCATCGCCGTCTACAAGACGGACTTGCCCTATGTCGACGGCTCCTACGGCTGGGGCCGGGGGAACGCCATCGACGTGGCGAAGGCGACGGTCGTGACTATCGACACCGACGCGGGCGTCTCCGGCTGCGGCGAGTTCACGCCCTGCGGCGAGAATTACATGGTCGCCCATTCCGAAGGCGTCGCGGGGGTCGTCAAGCTCCTCGCTCCGCATCTCCTCGGACAGGACCCCCGCCAAATCGGCCTGATCGAGCAGATCATGGACGGGGCGCTTCAGGGCCACGGCTACGCCAAGGCCCCGATCGACGCCGCCTGCTGGGACATCCTCGGCAAGGCGACGGGCCAGCCCGTCTGGATGCTCATGGGCGGCAAGCTGACCGACGGCGCGCCGATGTACCGGGTCGCGCCCCACAAGAGTCCGGAGGAGACGGTGGCGGAAATGGAGGCGCACCGCGCCGCCGGATACCGCCAGTTCCAAATCAAGGTCGGCGCCGACTGGGCGACGGATATCGAGCGCATTCAGGCGACCGTCCCGCTCCTGAAACCCGGCGAAAAGGCGATGGCCGACGCCAATCAGGGCTGGCGCGTGGACGAAGCGCTGCGCGTGGTGAACGCCACGCGCGGGCTGGATTTCATTCTGGAGCAGCCCTGCCGCACTTACGAAGAATGCCAGCAGGTGCGTCGCAAATGCGACCTGCCGATGAAGCTGGATGAATGTGTCACCGGCATCCACGCGGCGCAGCGGATTGTCGCCGACCGGGGGGCGGAGATTTGCTGCCTGAAGATCTCCAACCTCGGCGGGCTGACCAAGGCGCGGCGGGTGCGCGACTATCTTGCGGAGAACAGGATTTGCGTGGTGTCGGAGGATACGTGGGGCGGAGAGATCACCACCGCCGCCGTCGCCCATTTCGCTGCGTCCACGCCGGAGATGTGGTTGGTGAACTCGACTGACCTTCACAACTACAACACCCGCTCGACCGGCGCGCCGGGGCCGGAGACGCGGGACGGAAAGCTCTACGCCTCCGACGCGCCAGGGTTGGGCGTGGAGCCGGATTTCGAAAGTCTCGGCGCGCCGATTGCGGAGTACGTCGCGTGACGGCGACGGCCCCCATTCCGGCCTTCCCCCATAAAAGGGGGAGGGGCGCGTGCTTCGCGGCCGTCGCCCCACCTGAGAAGGGCGCGTTGGCGGCGCGGGTATCGCCTCCTCCCCCCTTGTGGGGGAGGACCGAGGTGGGGGGGCTTCACCCGATGAAGATCGATCGGATCGACGTCTTTCAGGTCGACCTGCCGGTCAAAGGAGGCGTCTACCGCCTGTCCGGCGGGCGGACCTATGAGAGCTACGACGCCACCATCGTCCGCCTGAAGACTGAGTGCGGTTTCGAAGGCTGGGGCGAAAGCACGCCCTTCGGCGCCACCTATATCGCCGCCCACGGACGCGGCGCGCGCGCGGGGCTGGAGGAGGTTGCGCCCGCCGTCATCGGGCTCGACCCGTTTGGTGTGGAGCGGGTGGGGGAGGCGATGGACGCGGCGCTCGCCGGACATAACCACGCGAAGACCCCGATCGACGTCGCATGTTGGGACATCATGGGCAAGGCGGCGGGCCGTCCGGTTTGCGATCTCCTCGGCGGGCGGGTTCCGGGGCGGTTCCCGGTCATCTCCTCCATCGGCGGGGATGCGCCGGAGGCGATGCGCGCCAAGGTCGCGCGGCATCGGGCGGAGGGGTTCCGCAGCCATTCGGTGAAGGTCGGCGCCTCCGAGGCGGAGGGCGGCCCGTTGCTGGACGCGGAGCGCATCCGCGCCTGCCTCGCCGACCGCCAGCCCGGCGAATGGTTTCTCGTGGACGCAAATGGCGGGCTGACGCCGGAACATGCGCTGCGGATGCTGGCGCTCCTGCCGGATGGGCTGGACTTCGTGCTGGAGGCGCCCTGCGTCACATGGGCGGAGACGCTTTCGCTGAGACGGCGCTGCCCGGTTCCGCTCCTGCTGGACGAGTTGATCCAGACCGACGCCGACCTCGCCCTCGCGATCCGGGAGGAAGCCTGCGACGGGGTGGGCTTGAAGATATCCAAGCAGGGCGGCCTGACCGCGACCCGCCGCCAGCGGGACATCGCCGCCGCCGCCGGGCTGGCGATGAGCGTGCAGGAGACGGTCGGCTCTGAAATCGCCCTCGCGGCTATCCTTCACATGGCGCAGGCGACGCCGCGGCGGCTCCTGCGCTCCGCGCTGGATACCCGGGCGATGATCGACGTCTCCACCGCCGCGTTGCACGCTCCCGTCGTCGATGGCGGCGTGGAGGCGCCGCGCGCGCGTGGCCTCGGCGTCGCGCCCGACCTTGGCGTTCTCGGCGATCCGGTCGCCAGCTACGAAGGATGACGCGATGAGCGACCTGCAAAAGCGCCTCTTCGCCGATATGGCCGACACCGCGCAGATCGACCGCGCCGCCGCCGCCGCGCGCGCCCATGTGGACGGCGCTCTGACGCGGCGCGCCTATCCGGACGCCGCCGCCATCGCCGCTTTGGATGCTCTGGACGGGCCGATTGGCGGAGGCGCGGAGACAGCCGCTATCCTCGACGAAATGGAGACGGTGCTCCGCCCCGCCACGGCGGAGATGCTGGGCGGGCGCTATTTCGGCTTCGTCAACGGTGGGGTGATCCCGGCGGCGCTCTCCGCCAAGATCATGGCTAGCGCGTGGGATCAGAACACCGCCCTCGCGGTCATGTCCCCCGCCGCCGCGAAGCTGGAGAAGATCGTCGAAGGCTGGCTGAATGATATATTCGGCTTTCCCGAAGCAACGGCCTGCGGCTTCGTCTCCGGCTCCTCCATGGCGATCTTCTGCGGGCTGGCGGCGGGGCGCTGGCGACTGCTTCAACAAGCGGGCTGGGACGTGAACGCCAAGGGGCTGATGGGCGCGCCGGAGCTGCGCGTGGTCGCGGGGCGGGAGGCGCACTCCGCGGTTCTGAAGGCGCTGCGCCTCCTCGGGATCGGGACCGATTGCATCGAATGGGTGCCCTGCGACGATCAGGGGCGGATGATCGCCGAAGAGGCCCCGATGCTGGACGGGCGCACGCTGGTACTCTTGCAGGCGGGCCACGTCGCCTCCGGCGCCTTCGATCCGATGGAGGCGCTGATCGCGGAGGCGCGCGCCGAAGGCGCCTGGGTGCATGTGGACGGCGCCTTCGGCCTCTGGGCCGCCGCCTCGCCCCGGTTCGAACATCTGACCAAGGGCATGGCGCGGGCGCAGTCCTTCTCCGCCGATTGCCATAAGACGCTGAACGCGCCCTATGACAGCGGCCTCGTCATGGCGACGGACGGGGAGGCGCTGCGCCAGGCGCTCTCCGCCGCCGCGTCTTATCTGCCAGCGGGAGAGGGGCCGCGCGACGGCATGGGCTTCACGCCGGAGATGTCGCGGCGCGGGCGGATATTCGAGCTCTGGGCGCTGCTGAAATATCTCGGGCGGGACGGGGTCGGCGAACTGGTCGAACTTCTCTGCGACCGGGCGGCGTTCTTCGCGGAAGAGCTGACGCGCGCCGGGTTCCACGTGCCGAACAAGGTCGTCTTCAACCAGTGCATGGCGCAATGCGAGACAGATGATCTGACGCTCGCCGCGATGAAGGGCTTGCAGGAAAGCGGGGAGGCTTGGGCGGGGCCGACCGTTTGGAGGGGCAAGAAGGCGATCCGCTTCTCCGTCTGCTCATGGGCGACGACGGAGGACGACATCCGCCGCACCGTCGCGGCCCTCGCCAAGGCGCGGGACGAAGCGACATGAAGATCACCCGGATCACAGTCTTTCAGGTCGATCTGCCGCTGAACGAGCCCTACTGGCTCTCCGGCGGGCGGCTGCGCTTCGACCGGCTCGACAGCACTTTCGTCCGCATCGACACCGACGAAGGGGTCTCCGGTTGGGGGGAAGGGTGCCCGTGGGGCCATACTTATCTCCCCGCCCACGGGTCGGGACTGCGCGCCGGGATCGAGACGCTGGCGCCCGCCGTTCTCGGCCGCGATCCGCGCGCGCTGGATGCTCTCAACCGGGCGATGGACGTGCAATTGCCCGGCCACCCTTACGCCAAATCGCCGATCGACATGGCCTGCTGGGATATCCTCGGCAAGGCGACGGGGCAGCCGCTCTGGCGCCTCTTCGGGGCGGAGGCGGCGGCGCCAGTCGCCGTCAACTCCTCCATCTCCACCGGAACGCCGGAGGAGATGATCGCTTTGATCGAGCGCGCCTCCGCCAAGGGCTACCGCACCCATTCCGCGAAGATCGGCGGGACGGACATCGTCGCCGATATCGAGCGGATCGAAGCGATCTCCGCCGCTTTGCCGAAGGGTGAGAGCGTGACCTTCGACGTCAACCGCGCATGGACGCCGGGCGTCGCGGTGCAGGTCCTCAATTCGGTGGCGGCGCGCGACTGGGTGGAGCAACCCTGCCAAACGCTCGACCAATGCGCGCACGTCGCAGCGCGGGTCGCGAACCCGATCATGCTCGACGAGTGCATGCACGAGTTCGGCGACCATCTGGAGGCGTGGCGGCGCGGCGCCTGCGAGGGCGTGAAGGTGAAGCCGAACCGCCTCGGCGGGCTCACCCGCGCGCGGCAGGTCCGGGACTTCGGGGTCGAAGTCGGCTGGTCGATGCATGTCGAAGACGTGGGCGGCACGGCGCTGGCCGACACCGCCGCAATGCATCTCGCGGCGTCGACGCCGGACGCCAACCGCCTGGCGAGCTGGCTTTGCCACTACCACCTCGCCGTCGATCCGGTTCCGGGGCAGGGCGGACGGAACGAGGGCGGACTGGCGCATCTGACGGATGCGCCTGGGGTCGGCGTGACGCCGGAAGACGGGGCGCTGGGGGCGCCCGTGGCTGTCTATGAAGCATGACGCTGAGCATAAGGGCGCGACCGCCCCGGACCTGATCCGGGGCCTCCACCGTTATTGGGGGCGGCCCCGGCGCAAGGCTGGGCGGTCGTGAGGGGAGACGGAAGATGCGTCTGAAGAAACTGACGATTTACCAGCTGCCGCTGACCTCGCATGAGACCTATTACATGGCGGACGGCAAGGCCTGCGACGCTGTTATCACGACGCTGATCCGCATCGACGCCGGCAATGGCCTGACGGGCTGGGGCGAGGTCTGCCCGATCCCCCATTACCTCCCCGCCTATGCGGGCGGCTGCGTTCCGGCGGTGACGGAGATGGCGCCGGTGCTTCTGGGCCGCGATCTCGACGCGCCGGAGGCGATGATGGACGCGCTCGACCATCACCTGCAGGGGCATGACTACGCCAAGTCGCTGGTCGACACCGCGCTCTGGGATCTCTGCGCCCGCGCCGCCGACAAGCCGCTCCATGCGCTTCTCGGCGGGCGACGGCAGGAGACGCTGCCGCTTTATCACTCGATCACCTGCATCGAACCCGATGAGATGGCTCGGATCGCGAAGACCGCCTTTCAGCAGGGGATGCGCCAGTTTCAGGCGAAGCTCGGCGCCGATGCGGATTGGGAGGCGGACGCTGAGCGCCTCGCCAAGGTGCGCGAAGCGGTGGGCTCCGGTCCCATCGTCTACGGCGACTGGAACTGCGGCGCGACGCGCTTGCAGGCGACGCGCACGGGGCGGGCGGTGGCGCATCTCGACGTGATGCTGGAGCAACCCTGCGCGACCCTGGAGGACTGCGCGGCGGTGCGGGCGGCGACCGGGCTTCCCATGAAGCTGGATGAGAACGCCCATGACACGGCGTCGCTTTTGAAGGCGCATGAGTTGGGCATCCTCGACGCCGTCGCGCTCAAGCTATCGAAATTCGGGGGGATGAGCCGGATGCGGCAGGCGCGCGATCTCTGCCTGCATCTCGGCCCGCAAATGTGCGTGGAGTGCACCTGGGGCTCCGACGTCGTGATGGGCGCGGCGCTGCATCTGGCCGCCGCCACGCCGCCCGCTCGGGTGCTGAACGCCTGCGATCTCTCGGCCTATGTCGGCCCGCGGGTCGATCCGAACGCGCCCGAACGGCGCGACGGTCGGATCGCGCCGCCGGAGGGGCCGGGCCTTGGCGTGGTCCCCGATGAAGCGATCATCGGCGACCCGATCGCGATCTTCGACTGACCGATGATGGCGCGGACCAAAGCCCGGCGTCTCGACGCCTTCGGAAGCCACTGTTCGATGATTCCAGTTTTCCGGCATTCCGGAATTCTAGTATTCCGGAAAACTAGAGGATTTAGGGAAGCGTTAACCTCTCGGACGCCTTCGCACCGCCCGGAACGGTGGCTGCGCCGTGTTTCCATCGACGCCTATCCGCTTTTCGACCGCCGCGCCCGCCGCCCAAACGGAGCCTTCAAATGAACCAGCACGCTATCGTCACCCGCGCCGAAACCGTCCTGCCCGCAGGCGGCTTCGGCAATTTCGACCCGTCCATTTTCATCCGGGAGGGCAAGGGCGCCCGCGTCTGGGATGAGGACGGGAACGAGTATGTCGACCTTCTGATCGGCTCCGGCCCGATGCTGATCGGCCACGGGCATGAGGAGGTGCTGGAGGTTGTCCACAAGCAGGTCGAGAAGGGCATGACCTTCTTCGCCAATAACGAGCTCGGCGTACAGCTCGCGGAGCAGATCATCGAGGACATGGCCTGCGCTGAACAGGTCCGTTACGTCGCCTCGGGCGGGGAAGCGGACATGTATGCGATCCGCGCGGCCCGCGCCTTCACCGGACGGCCCAAGGTGATGAAGTTCGAGGGCGGTTATCACGGCATGTCGGCGGAGGCGCAGATGTCGCTCGCCCCGACGAGCCTGGTCAACTTCCCGAACGCCGTGCCTGACAGCGCGGGCATTTCCGAAGGCGTGCGGGAGGAAATGCTCATCGCACCCTTCAACGACGTCGACTTCATGCGGAGCCTGATCGCCGAACACGGCGACCAGATCGCCTGCGTGGTCGTCGAGCCGCTCCAGCGGATCATCCCGCCCGCTCCCGGCTTTCTGGAGGCGCTCCGGGAGGAGACGGCCAAGGCGGGCATCGTCCTGATCTTCGACGAGATCGTCACCGGTTACCGTCTCGCCTATGGCGGCGCGCAGGAGGCGTACGGCGTGACGCCCGACCTTTGCACCCTCGGCAAGATCGTCGGCGGGGGCTTTCCGCTGGCGGCGACCGTTGGGCGGGCCGACATCATGGCGCATTTCGACAAGGGCAAGGTCGGGGCGGAGGGCTGGCTGATGCAGCTCGGCACGCTCTCCGGCAACCCGGTCGCCTGCGCCGCGGGGCTGAAGACGATGGAGGTGCTCCGGCGGGAGGGGGCCTACGACAATCTCCGCGCCAATGGGCGGCGCATACAGGAGGCGATCCGGAGGGAGCTGACTGCGGTGGGGGTCGCGCACCGGATCGTCGGTGATCCGACGCTCTTCGAGGTCGTCTTCACGGATGCTGAAGTGCGCGATTATCGCGATTGGCTGAAGAACGACGGCGCGAAAACCGCCGCCTACGACAAGGCGATGCGGGCGCACGGCGTCTTCAAGAGCGCGGGCAAGACCTATCCCAGTCTCGCCCTGACCGAAGATGACCTGACGAGAGTGGAGGAGGCGATAGCCGCTGCGGCGAGGGCGATCTGAGGCGCTGTCATCAAACCGTCATGGTTGTGAAAAGAATCTGATGCGAACCTTTCAAGAGAGTGCATAATTCCCCCGCTAACCCCGGCACGCCGCGGCGGAGCCTCTGCTGAGCGGCGCCCATCTCATAGGGAGAGGATTATGCAGAAAACGCTCATCGCGGCGGCCGCCGCCGCATTCATCGCCGGCGGCGCTCACGCCGCAAGCCATGCGAAAGTCGAAGTTAACTTCTGGCACGCCATGGGCGGCCAGCTCGGCGAGCGGGTCGATCAGATGGCCGCCGACTTCAACGCCAGCCAGGAAACCTATCAGGTCAACGCGATCTACAAGGGCAACTACACGGAGACGATGACCTCCGCCATCGCCGCCTTCCGCGCCGGTGAACAGCCCCATATCGTGCAGGTCTTCGAGGTCGGCACCGCGACCATGATGGCCGCCGAAGGCAACGGCGCGATCTATCCCGTGCATCAGCTGATGGCCGACGCGGGCGTCGAATTCGACCAGTCGGCTTATCTGCCGGGCGTGATCTCCTATTACACTGACACCGACGGCAAGCTTCTTTCGCTGCCCTTCAACTCATCCACCCCCGTTCTCTGGTACAACAAGACCAAGATGGAGGAGCTGGGTGTCGACGTGCCGACTACCTGGGATGAGGTCGAAGCCGTCGCCAAGGTCGCCAAAGCGGGCGGGGTCGAGGCGCCGCTCTCCTTCGGCTGGCAGTCCTGGGTGCAGATCGAGAACTACTCCGCCTGGCACGATCTTGAGATCGGGACGGAGCAGAACGGCTTCGCCGGGCTGAACACCGAGCTGACGATCAACAACGACGCGGTCGTCAACCATATCCAGCGCATCGCGGATATGGGCAAGGAAGGCCTCTTCAAATACGGCGGCCGCCGCGGCGACAGCCGGGCGATGTTCGTCAATGGCGAAGCGCTCATGTGGCTGAATTCGTCGGCCTATTACGGCGGGTTCAAGAAGGACATCACCGACTTCGAATTCGGTCAGGCCATGCTCCCGCTCGACACCGCGGTCCGGTCCGAGCCGCAGAACTCCATCATCGGCGGCGCGACGCTCTGGGTGCTGAACGGCGGCGAAGCGGACGAATACAAGGGCGTCGCAGAGTTCTTCCAGTTCATCTCAGGCGATGCGGAGCAGGCCAAGTGGCATCAGGAAACCGGCTATGTGCCGATCACCAACGCCGCCTACACGCTGTCCGCCGAGCAGGGCTTCTATGAAACCGATCCGGGTACGGACATCGCCATCAAGCAGCTGACGCTGAATGAGCCGACGGCGAACTCCAAGGGCCTGCGTTTCGGCAACTTCGTGCAGATCCGCGACGTGATCAACGAAGAGCTGGAGGCCGTCTGGGCCGGCGACAAGACCGCCCGCGAAGGCATGGACGCCGCGGTGGAGCGGGGCAACGCGCTCCTGCGTCGCTTCCAGGCCGCGAACGGCTCCTAAGCCGATCTGACGGGGCGGCGCCCGCCGGGCGCCGCCCTAACCAACCGCCCCGGACCTGATCCTGGGCCTCCCGTTTGGCGGAGAGGTCCCGGCGCGAGGCCGGGACGGTTGCGTGTATTCGATAGCGTCGCCCCGAGAGCCGCCCATGCAAAAGCGCGTCATCTTCCGTCACCGCTGGCTGCCTTACCTTCTGGTGGCGCCGCAGATCATCGTGACGGTGATCTTCTTCTTCTGGCCCGCCTATCGCGCGCTGGAGACGTCCTTCTTCATCGAGGACGCCTTCGGCTTCAGCCGCAACTGGGTCGGGCTTCAGAACTACATCGAGCTCTTCGCCAACCCGTCTTACCTCCGCTCCTTCTGGACGACGCTGGTTTTCGGTTTCGGCGTGACCTTCCTCGCCATGTCGATCTCCCTCGGCCTCGCGGTCGCGGCGAACCGGATCATCAAGGGCGCGCTCACCTATCGGACGGCGCTGATCTGGCCTTACGCGGTGGCGCCCGCGCTGGCGGGCGTCATCTGGTTCTTCCTGATGAACCCGTCCATCGGCATCTTCGCCTATTGGCTGAAGCTGATCGGCGTGGAGTGGAACCACTACGTCAACGGCGATCAGGCGCTGCTGATGGTGGTGGTCGCGGCGGCGTGGAAGCAGATCTCCTACAACTTCCTCTTCTTCCTCGCCGGGCTGCAATCGATCCCGAAGTCCCTGATCGAAGCAGCCGCGATTGATCGCGCGGGGCCGGTCAGGCGGTTCTGGACCATCGTCTTCCCGCTTCTCTCCCCGACGACGTTCTTCCTTCTGGTCGTGAACCTCGTCTACGCCTTCTTCGACACGTTCTCGCTGATCCATGCGACCACCTCGGGCGGGCCGGCGGACAGCACCTCGATCCTCGTCTACAAGGTCTACAACACCGGCTTCATCGGACAGGATTACGGGGGATCGGCGGCGCAATCGGTGGTGCTGATGGGCCTCGTCATCATCATGACGATGATCCAGTTCCGCTATGTCGAGCGGAAGGTGCAGTACTGATGATCGAGAACCGCCCGCTCCTGAAGATCTTCACCCACGGCGCTCTCTTGATCGGCGTCTTCTTCCTCTGCTTCCCGGTCTGGATGGCCGTCGTCGCCTCCACCCACGGGCCGGAGGCGCTCAGCCGCTCTCCGATCCCGCTCTGGTTCGGCGACCGGGGGTGGGAGAATTACTCGACCCTCCTCGGCGAAGGGCTGGCGGAGGCCGGTGGCGTTCCCGTCCTCGGCATGATGTTCAACTCGCTGGTCATGGCGCTCTCCATCACCATCGGGAAGATCGCGGTCTCCATCATCGCGGCTTACGCGATCGTCTATTTCCGCTTCCCGTTCCGCATGGGCTTCTTCTGGATGATCTTCCTGACGCTCATGCTCCCGGTGGAGGTCCGCATCCTGCCGACCTTCGACGTGATCGTGCGGATGGACATGCTGAACAGTTACGCTGGTCTGTCGATCCCGCTGATCGCGTCGGCCACCGCAACGTTCCTCTTCCGTCAGTTCTTCCTGACCATCCCGGATGAGTTGGTGGAGGCGGCGCGGATCGACCGGGCGGGGCCGATCCGGTTCTTCTTCGACATCCTCCTGCCGCTCAGCCGCACCAACATCGCGGCGCTCTTCATCATCCTCTTCATCTTCGGGTGGAACCAGTATCTCTGGCCCCTCTTGGTGACGACGGAGGAGGGGTATTACACTATCGTCATGGGCATTCAACGCATGGTGAACGCGGGCGAGGCGCTGCCGGTCTGGCACTACATCATGGGCACGGCGGTGCTCGCCATGCTGCCGCCGGTCATCGTCGTCGTCGCGATGCAGAAGCTCTTCGTCAAAGGTCTCGTGGAGCAGGAGAAGTAATCATGGCCACGCTCAAACTCTCCTCGGTCAAGAAGGTCTATCCCGGCAATGTCACCGCCGTGCACGGAGCCGATATCGACATCGCGGACGGGGAGTTCATCGTACTCGTCGGCCCGTCCGGCTGCGGCAAGTCCACGCTTCTGCGCATGATCGCGGGGCTGGAGGAGATCTCCGATGGCGAGATCGCCATCGACGGCGCCCGCGTGAACGAGAAGGAGCCGGGCGAGCGCGACATCGCCATGGTGTTCCAGAACTACGCGCTCTACCCGCACATGTCGGTCCGACAGAACATGTCCTATGGCCTGAAGAACATGGGGAAATCGAAGGCCGAGATCGCCGAGCGGATCGGGGAGGCGTCCCGCGTCCTCCAGCTCGACGACTACCTCGACCGCAAGCCCCGCCAGCTCTCCGGCGGCCAGCGCCAGCGCGTCGCCATGGGCCGGGCGCTGGTGCGCGAGCCGAAGGCTTTCCTCCTGGACGAGCCGCTCTCCAACCTCGACGCCAAGCTGCGCGGCCATATGCGGACGGAGCTGAAGGAGCTTCACGCCCGTCTCGGCGCCACCTTCGTCTACGTCACCCACGACCAGGTCGAGGCGATGAGCCTCGCCGACCGGATCGTGGTGATGAACGCCGGGCGGATAGAGCAGATCGGCGCGCCGCGGGAGATCTACGACAACCCCCAGACCCGCTTCGTGGCGGAGTTCATAGGCGCGCCGCAAATGAATTTCATGGAGGGATCGCGCGTCGGCGTCGACGCGCCCTGGGTCGGGGTGCGGCCGGAGGCGTTGACCATCGGCGGCGCGGGGGACGTGTCGATCACCGGATCGCTCAAACATGTCGAAGACCTCGGCGCCGACCGCTTCGCCCATGTGGCGTTGAACGGCGCTGGGCAGATCGTGGTCGCGCGGATCGGGCGGGAAGGCGCGCCCGCGCAGGGGGCGGAGGTGGCGATGTCAGCGCCGCGTAGCGCGCTCGCCGCTTTCGACGCGGACGGAGCCCGGGTCTCGATCTAAGCCTCGCGGGCGAGCCTCATGAAACGGTCGAAAAAGGCCGTGATCTCGCCGCGCGCCGATAGCGGCAGGATCGTCGCGACATATTGATCGGGCCGGACGACAACGAGCGCGCCGCGTTCCCGATCGACGCCCCGCATGTCGTAGATGTCCCGCCCGTCCCGCTGGTCGACGCAGAAGACTCTCTCGTAGTCGATCAACCCAAGCCACCCCGTCGCAGGACGAAGGAGCGCGGGCGCCTCGTCTATCGACATGTCGCGATGCGTCCGCTGATAGACCGCGCGAACGTCGATGACGGCGTCGCTATCGTCGCCTTCGGGCGTGAAGCGGCGCAGTGGGCTGTTCGGATCGTCCTGAAGCCAACGGCAGAGCGCATCCATCTCTCCGCCATCCGGGTCCGGCGCGAAGAGCATCAGCCGCCAGCGGCCATCCGCTTTCATGCAATACCCAAGCTGCATCGGTTTGCCGTCCGCCAGCCGGATTACCGGCGCGGAATGACAGCGCATTCCGACCTTCAGGCCCGTCGCTAGCGCCTGATGCGCGCCGTCGCTGGTGATGATCGACGGCTCATAAAGCGTCTCGACCCCAGCCGTGTAGCGGCCATGCTTCTGGAAGTACCGCTGGAACTGCGCCGCCGCCTCCGGCGAGGTCGCGCGTTCGGAGAAGAGGCGGGCCATGTCCCTGTCGAACTCGATCAATTCCCGCGCCTTCGCCCGTCGCTCCTCCGAATAGGTGTCGAGCAGGGCGGGCGCCGCTTGACCGCGCAGAACCGCCGCCAGCTTCCAGCCGAGGTTGAAGGCGTCGGCCATGGAGACGTTCATCCCCTGACCCGCCTTCGGGCTGTGCGTGTGGCAGGCGTCGCCGGCGATAAAGACATGGGGCGCGATCTGTCCGCGATCCGCTTCCGCCACGTCGTCGAAGCCGTCGCAGACGCGCTGGCCGATCTCGTAGGCTGACCACCAGGCGACCTGCCTCACGTCCAGCGAATATGGCGCGAGGATCGCGCGCGCCTTGGCGATCAGCGTCTCCGCCGTCACGCCCCGTTCGGCGGCGCGTTCTCCCTCCCTGAGCGCATCCAGTTCGATGTAGAAGCGGACCATATGGCCCCCTTCGCGCGGGATGATCAGGAGCGCGCCCTGATCCGCCGACTGGATCGCCGCCTTGAAGCGGATGTCGGGGAAATCGGTGATGGCGAGGATGTCCATCACCCCCCAGAGCTGGCGGGCGGAGGCGCCCTTCAGCTCATGCCCGATGGCGGCGCGCACTGCGCTCCGCGCCCCGTCGCAGCCGACGACGTAGCGGGCGCGGATCGTCTCCTCGCCCACCGGACTTTTGAGCGTCGCGGTCACGGGATGGGTCCGCGAGCGGTCGATGGAAAGGCCAGTCAACGTCCGCCCGTAGTCCGGCGCGAGGCGGCGAGGGCCGTTCGCCATGACCTCCAAGTAAAAGTCATGCACCCGCGCCTGGCTGAGAATAACATGGGGCATCTCGGAGAGATCGTCCTCCACGTCCTGAATGCGATCCGCTCGATGAAGGACGAAGTCTGGGCCGGGCCGCCAGAAAACCGTCTCGCTCACTTGATAGGCTTCGGCGGCGACGCGGTCTGCGAAGCCGAAGGCTTCGAACATCTCCATCGAGCGGCAGGCGATCCCGTCCGCTTGGCCGACCTCCAACGGGCCTTCTTTGCGCTCGACGATCCGCGTGTCGATGTCGCCGAATTGCGCGAGTTGCGCGGCGAGGGTCAGGCCGGCGGGGCCGCAGCCGACGATCAGGACGTCGACCTCGTCGCGTCGTTCGGTCGCGACAGCGCGCGCGCGGCGGGGATCGCCTGGGCGGAACCCGTCCTGATGATACTGCATAGCGCCCCTCCCTCACCGTTCCTTAAGGACGCTACCCGTATCCTTCGCGCCCGCGCCAGAGCGGTTGCGCCGGACGCAGTTGACGGGGAAAGCGCTTCGGCCATGATCCGGGAATGACCGCCTTCGAATTGGATCGCTTTCTGCCCTATCGCCTCAACGTGCTCGCCGCCCGCGTGAGCCGGGGCTTCGCCGCGCACTACCGCGAACGTTTCGGCCTCTCCGTCGCCGAATGGCGGGTGCTGGCGCATCTGAGCCAGAGCGATGCAGTGTCGGTGCGCGACATTCACCTGAAGGCGGATCTGGAGAAATCCAAAGCCTCCCGCGCCGCCGCGCGCCTGGAGGAGGCGGGTCTGGTGGCGAAGAAGGAAGGGGCGGGGGACCGGCGCCTCGTCTCCCTCTCGCTCACCGCGAAGGGAGAGGAGCTTATGGCCGAGCTTATTCCACTGGCTGAGGGATATGAGCGCGATCTCCTCGCCGACCTCCCCGACGCCGAGTGCGCGGCGCTGGACCGGGCGATCGAGAAGCTGATGGAGGCGGAGCGATGAAGCGCCGTCCCGCTCTTTCCCCGCTCGCCCGCAGCGCGGCGCGGAAACCGCCCGCCCGGAGCGGCCCGGTGAAGATCGGCTGGCTGCTGACGGAGGAGAAGGCCTCCATCGTCTACTACCCGCCCGAACGGGTGCGCTCGGCGGAGATGAACAAGCGGCACGCCAAGTCCGCCTCCCGCTGCCCGGCGATCATCGGAATGGAGGCGCGATATTTCACCATTCGCTGCCCGTTCGACCTCCATCTGCGGTTCGCGCGGAACAAGGAGGGAAAGGCGGGCGTGCGCAACATGCTGGGGGAGGCGAGTCCGGTTCGGGTCGCCAAGCTGAACAACCTCATCCACATGACGAACGAGGCGGAATGGCGCTATCCGGACCGGCCGACGCTGCAGGTCTCGCTCCCCTATCTCTTCGTCGCTGACGAACCGGTGTGGATGAGCCAGGTCGACGCCTTCATGGATTATCGCGCGACGCCCCTGCCGGGAACGATCTTCGGCGGGCGGTTCCCGATCCACCTCTGGCCCCGGCCCCTGATGTGGGCGTTCGAGTGGCGGGAGCCGGAAAAGGACCTGATCCTGAAGCGGGGCGATCCGTGGTTCTACGTGACCTTCGAGACGGAGAACCCGGACCGGGCCTTGCAGGTTGTCGAGGCCGAGAAAACGGCGGAGTTGGAGCAATACATGGAGCGGATCGGAGGGGCGGTGAATTACGTAAATCAGACGTTTTCGCTCTTTAAAGAGGCGGAGCGGCTCCGGCCGGAGAAGTTGCTGGTTCCGGTGAAATGAGGGGCGTCCCCATGGGGACATGCGTGTAAGCCTCTGAATTTATTTGGTAAGCAGGAAGCTTAACTCTCTGGTAATCATGCGAGGGCCGCCCTTCGCGGCGAACTGGCGTCGGGCGGCGCGAGCCGGTTTCAGGCGGAGAGCGGCGTTTTCGCGCTCGGATCGCTCGATCCTCAAGCATGGTTCGGCGCCCGCGCCAGCTCAGGAACAGCGGGAAAACCGCGGATTGCCGTTTGACCGCCCGCTGCAGTTGAATTAGCGACGCGACGAAACCGCAACTGTCGAGCAATTTGTCTTTTCAGGAGATTGAGTTGAAGCCTTTCATCAGCGTCGCGCTTTCGGCGGCGATCGTTTCAGGATGCGCGAGCAGCGCGAAAAACGTCGAAGCGGCCTATGCTTCGCCGACCCCTTACAAAGCGCTTTCCTGCGATGAATTGGTTGCGGAGCGTGGACGCCTGCAAGAGAGAGTCGCGGAGGTCGCGATCGCTCAGGACAACAAGGCGGGCGGCGATACGGTCGCGGTCGCGGCAGCGGTTATCGTGTTCCTGCCCGCGGTGGCGTTTCTGGCCGCAGGGGAGGACAAATCGCCAGAGCTTGCGCGTCTGAAGGGCGAGTTCGACGCGGTCACGGAAGTCGCGGTCGAAAAGGACTGCATCACCGCCAAGCAGGTCGAGGAAGAGCGCATCGCCGCGGCTCGGGCGACGGAAGACGCCTTCGCTGCGGATCGTATGAAGCGGCCCGGTCGCCTCAACAAATACAGCGATCCGACCTTCCGGACGTGCGAGCGAGCCTGCTGATCGCGCGCTTCAACTTCCAGCGCGAGTCTTAGGGATCGCCTGTAATGTGGGTGGCGACCTAGACGAGCGGTCGCCGCTCCCCCTACGGTTTCACCACCGTGATCTCAGGCACCCCGTAAACCTCCGCCAGCGAACCGCCCTCCGCCAGCGAGGCCAGCGCCCGCTCCTCCTTCGCGAGGATCGCCTTGGCGGCTTCCAGCATCGCCTCCACCTTGGCGAAGGGGACGACCGTCACGCCGTCGGCGTCGCCGATGATCAGGTCGCCCGGCGCCACGGCGACGCCGCCGCAGGCGATGGTCCCGTCGATCTCTCCGCCGAAGCCCTTGTGGGGGCCGGCGGGGACGACGCCTCTCGAAAACACGGGGAAGGCGGCCTCCACGATCTCCGCGCTGTCGCGGACGGCGCCATCGATCACCAGTCCCGCCAGACCCGCGTCTGAGGCGGAGCGGCACATCAGGCCGCCGAAGATGGCGCTGTCGATGAAGCCGTGGGCGTCGCAGACCAGCACCTCGCCCGCTTCGCATTCGCCGATGGCGGCGTGGAGGGCGGAGTTGTCCGCCGCCATCACCTGCACCGTTCGCGCCTGCGCGGTGATGCGCATGGTGGGGGCGAGGGGTGAGATCGCGCCGGTCATCGCCTGGCCCCTGCCGAGGCAGTCGGAGGCGACGGCGGCGGGGATCTCCGCCCATTCGGCGAGGGCTTTGGGGGTGAGTTTCGGGATGTCGACGTCGTAGCGGATGACGGGCATGGGGCGGGCTCCTCCGGTCGTTTCAGGGGAGGATGGCATGGAATGACGCCGACGCATACGGGAGGGTTCATCTTCGCGGTGAGGGGCGGGCGCGCCCCGTGCTGGTCGCACGGGACGGGATATGGTCTGAGCGCAACGCTTTACCCTGCAAGTCAGGCGCTTGCGGGAAGCCCGGAGCCTTTCAAATCTCGCATATGAGCCATGCGCTCTGCGCATACCGGCTTTTCGCCGCGACGTGAGGATTGGCGCTTCGCTCCCCCCTGACGTCGCGGTAGCTTGGCGCCCGCAAGACAACGTCGCACCCAAGCGGCGCCGGCCCAGAGGGGAGACCGACCCGTGAAATCCTTCCAAAAGATCCTGATCGCCAACCGGGGCGAGATCGCCATCCGCGTGATGCGCGCCGCCAATGAGCTCGGCAAGAAGACCGTCGCGGTCTACGCTGAAGAGGACAAGCTGGGCCTCCACCGCTTCAAGGCGGACGAGGCGTACAAGATCGGCGAAGGGCTTGGCCCGATCGAAGCCTATCTGGCGATCCCGGAGATCATTCGCGTCGCGAAGGATAGCGGGGCGGACGCGATCCATCCGGGCTACGGCCTCCTTTCTGAGAACCCGGATTTCGTGGACGCCTGCGAAGCGGCGGGCATCGCCTTCATCGGCCCGAAGGCGGAGACGATGCGTCTTCTGGGCGACAAGGCGTCGGCCCGCGAGGCCGCCATTGCGGCGGGCGTGCCGGTGGTGCCGGCGACGGGCGTGTTGCCGTCCGACATGGAAGAGGTGCGCCGGATGGCCGACGAGGTCGGCTATCCCCTCATGCTCAAGGCCTCTTGGGGAGGCGGCGGGCGCGGGATGCGCCCGATCTTCGGCCCGGACGAGTTGGTGGACAAGGTGCAGGAGGGGCGGCGCGAAGCCGAAGCCGCCTTTGGCAATGGCGAAGGGTTTCTGGAGCGGCTGGTCCAGCGGGCGCGGCATGTGGAGGTTCAGATCCTCGGCGATCATCACGGGGCAATCGTCCATCTCTTTGAGCGCGACTGTTCGGTGCAGCGCCGTAATCAGAAGGTGGTCGAGCGGGCGCCCGACCCGTTCCTGACAGACGCGCAGCGGGAGGAGATTTGCGAGCTGGGGCTGAAGATCGCGCGCTACGCCAATTACCGTTGTGCGGGCACCATCGAATTTCTGATGGACGCCGACACCAACGAGTTCTTCTTCATCGAGGTGAACCCGCGCGTGCAGGTCGAGCATACGGTGACGGAGGAAGTCACCGGCATCGACATCGTCAAGGCGCAGATCCGCATCACCGAGGGCGGGCGGATCGGCGAGCCTTCCGAGACCGGCGTTCCGGCGCAGGAGGACATCCATCTGCGGGGTCACGCGGTGCAGTGCCGGGTGACGACCGAAGATCCGCTCAACAACTTCATCCCCGATTACGGCCGCATCACCGCCTATCGCGGCGCGACCGGGTTCGGTATTCGTCTTGATGGCGGGACGGCCTATTCGGGCGCGGTCATCACGCGGTTCTACGACAGCCTTCTGGAGAAGGTGACGGCCTGGGCCCCGACGGCGGAGGAGGCGCGCTTGCGGCTTGACCGGGCGCTGCGGGAGTTCCGCATCCGGGGCGTGGCGACGAACCTGGCCTTTGTGGAGAACCTGATCTCCCACCCGAAATTCATCGACGCGACCTATACGACGAAGTTCATCGACGAGACGGCGGAGCTTTTCGACTTCAAGAAGCGGCGGGACCGGGCGACGAAGCTCCTCACCTATGTCGCCGACATCACCGTCAACGGCCATCCGGAGGCGGCGGGGCGCGCCAAACCGGCGGCGCATGTGAAGGCGCCGAAAGCCCCCAAGGCGCCGAGCGAGGCGCCGCCCGCCGGGGCGCGGCAATTGCTCGATGAGAAGGGCGCGCAGGCGGTCGCGGACTGGATGTTGGGGGAGACCAAACTCCTCCTCACCGACACGACCATGCGGGACGCGCATCAGTCGCTTCTGGCGACGCGGATGCGCACCCATGACATGCTGAAGATCGCGCCGACTTACGCGCATCGCCTGCCGCAGCTTTTCTCGATGGAGTGCTGGGGCGGGGCGACCTTCGACGTCGCCTATCGCTTCCTGCAGGAATGCCCGTGGCAGCGCCTACGCGATCTGAGGGCGGCGATGCCGAACCTGATGACGCAGATGCTGCTGCGCTCGGCGAACGGGGTGGGCTACACCAATTACCCGGACAACGTGGTCGAGAAATTCGTCGATCAGGCGGCGAAGTCGGGGGTCGACGTCTTCCGCGTCTTCGACAGTCTGAACTGGGTCGACAACATGCGCGTTGCGATGGACGCCGTGATCGCGTCCGGCAAGATCTGCGAGGGGACGATCTGCTACACGGGCGATTTCCAGAACCCGGATCACGCGAAATACGACCTCCGCTACTACGTCGACATGGGCAAGGCGCTGAAGGGCGCCGGGGCGCATGTGCTGGGGCTGAAGGACATGGCGGGCCTCCTGAAGCCCGCCGCCGCCTCAGTGCTGGTGAAGGCGCTGAAGGAGGAGGTCGGGCTGCCCGTCCATTTCCACACCCACGACACTTCCGGCATCGCGGCGGCGTCGATCCTGGCGGCGGCGGATGCGGGGGTGGATGCGGTGGATGCGGCGATGGACGCCTTCTCCTCCGGCACCTCGCAGCCTTGCCTCGGCTCTATCGTGGAGGCCCTGCGCGGGTCGGAGCGGGACACCGGCCTCGACGGCGCGGCGATCCGGGAGATTTCGGGGTACTGGGAGGGGGTTCGCCCGCTCTACACCGCCTTTGAAAGCGGTACGATTTCGGGGGCGTCGGAAGTGTATCTCCACGAGATGCCGGGCGGTCAGTTCACCAACTTGAAGGCGCAGGCGCGCTCGCTGGGGTTGGAGGAGCGCTGGGGCGAGATCGCGCAGACCTACGCCGACGTTAACCAGATGTTCGGGGATATCCCGAAGGTCACGCCCTCCTCCAAGGTCGTCGGCGACATGGCGCTGGCGATGGTCTCCGCCGGGCAAACGCGCGCGGATGTGGAGGGCGGCGCGGAGGTCTCCTTCCCCGACAGCGTGGTCGATTTCTTCCGGGGCGGGCTCGGCCAGCCGCCGGGCGGCTTCCCGGAGGCGCTTCAGACGAAGGTGCTGAAGGGCGAGGCGCCGTTGACCGCGCGACCGGGCGAGGGGCTGGAGCCGGTCGACATCGAGAAAACGCGGAGCGATCTTTCCGATGAGCTGGAGGGGTTCACCGTCGATGACGAGGATCTCTGCGGCTACCTGATGTATCCCAAGGTCTTCCTCGACTACATGGGCCGCCACCGGGACTACGGCCCGGTGCGGGTTCTGCCGACGCTCACCTATTTCTACGGCATGGAGACGGGGGAAGAGGCGGCGATCGAGCTCGAAAAGGGCAAGACGCTGATCCTGCGCCTCCAGACCGTATCTCCGCCGAACGAGGACGGCGAAGTAAAGGTCTTCTTCGAACTCAACGGCCAGCCCCGCGTGATCCGCGTGCCCGACCGTTCCCTCGCCGCCTCCTCCAAGGCGCACCCGAAGGCGGACCCGGGCAACCCCGCCCATGTCGCGGCGCCCATGCCGGGCGTGATTGCGACGGTGAACGTCAGCGAAGGCCAGACCGTCGAGGCGGGCGAGGTGCTGATGTCCATTGAAGCGATGAAGATGGAGACCGCGATCCACGCGGAGACCGGCGGCGTTGTGAAGCGCGTCGTGACGCCTGCCGGCAGTCAGGTCGACGCAAAGGATCTTCTGGTCGAGTTCGAAGCCTAGAGCGGGCGCGGCCTCCTCAGCTGTCCCTTTGGGGGACGCCTCGTCAACCGCGGGTCCGCTTCGCGTCCCCCTGCGCTCGCGAGGGCGGGGGTGAGAACCTTGCCGTGTTCCGCGAGAGTCGCAGGGCGGTATATGGATATTTGAAGAGCAAAGAAGACGGAGCCGCGGCCCCTGCTTCTTCGCTCCCTAAATATCCCCGCCGGAGGCTTCCATCGTCTCAACGAGCGGGAACGCCGCAAATCGGGCGTTGGCGGCGAGACGCGCCGCATCGCGGCGGCGAGCCGTTAGCGCGCGGCGCATGCCGCGCAACGCTTTCAGCCCAGCAATTGCTCTTTGGAGAGCGCGAAATCGGCCGCAATCCACTGATCTTCAAGGTTCCGCAAACGGGCGCCGAGTGCGGGGCCGGGGTCTTCTCCCGCCGCGATCAGATCGCGCGCCCTCACCGGGAAAACGACGGCGGATCCGCGCTCGATCCGCTCGCGCCAATTTGGGGGCGGCGCGGCGCCTCTCGCGAGGGCGAGCGCCAAGGCCGCCTCGGCGGCGCGGACGCCATGGCGGTATGCGGCTTCGGATAGCGGTTTTGTACGCGCGGCGCGCATCGCCTCCAGCGCTGCCGCATCGGCGTTGGACAAGCGGAGCGCCGCTTTCGCATTGGATGGGCCCAAAGCGCAGAGGCGGCGGATCGGGTCGAGCGCGAGGCTCAGCGTCCTCTCCGCTTCGGATAGGCCCGCTTCGAACGCGGCGCCTGGCAGGGCGGCGGTCAGAACTTCTCCCATCGCGGCGAGGGCGGGTTCGGGGTCGGGGGCCGACAACATTTTCAGGATTTCCGCGCCGATGCGCTCCTTCGAGATATGTGAGAGGCCAGCCGTCAACGAGCGGCATGCGGCGAGGCCCGCCGTATCGAACGTCTCGATGACGAACTGCGCATGAAAGCGAAAGAAGCGCAGGATGCGGAGGTAGTCCTCGCGGATGCGCGTTTCCGCATCGCCGATGAAGCGGATGCGTCGGGATTCAAGATCTGGGAGCCCTGTCCCAAGCGGGTCGATCACCTGTCCGTCGGGATCGGCGTAGAGCGCGTTCATCGTGAAGTCGCGGCGGGCTGCGTCTTCCGCCGGGTCTTTGGAGAACGCCACTACCGCGCGCCGCCCGTCGGTCTCCACGTCGCGGCGGAGCGTCGCCGCCTCGAAGGCCGCGCCGTCCGTCGAGAGCGTGACCACGCCGTGTTCGACGCCTGTGGGGTGAGCGGAGAGGCCCGCGTCTTCCGCCAGCCGCATCGTCTCCTCCGGCGGGCTCGCGACCGCTATGTCGATGTCCCTCGTCGCCCGACCCATCAGCGCATCGCGCACGCAGCCGCCGACGAAGAGCGGCGAGGCGGGGGCGAGGGCGGCGAGGATCTTGCGGGTCGCGGGCGCCGAAAGCCAGTCCGGCGCGATGGTGGTCACGCCGCCGCCCGGAGCGCGGCGACGCGGTCGGCGAGGCTCTTCAGCATGCCTGCCGTGGCGCCCCAGATGTACCGACCCTCCCATGGGATCGCGTAATATAGCCGCTTGCGACCGCCCCATTCGCCGGCGTGGCGGCGGAGGTTCGCTGGGTCCATCAGGAAGTCGAGCGGGGTTTCGAACACGTCGTCCACTTCTCGCGGGTCGGGGCGGGGGCGGAAACCTGGGTCCACCATCGCCACCACAGGTTCGACGCGAAAGCCGGTGCCGGTCTCGTAATGGTCGATCGCGCCGAGGATTTCAGCCGCCGATGAAGGCATGCCGATCTCCTCCTCCGCCTCGCGGAGCGCGGCGGCGACTGCGTTCGCGTCGCCCTCGTCGATCTTGCCGCCGGGAAAAGCGATCTGGCCCGCATGCTCCTTCATCGTCGTCGGGCGCTGGGTGAGGAACACATGGAGGCCGTCCCGCCGCTCCACCAGTCCGCAAAGGACGGCGGCGGGGCGAAGGCGGCGGCCCGTGTTGAGCGCGATCTTCGCCTCCGGATTAAGGTCGTAGTCCGAACGCCGATCGCCGGGCATCAGAACGGCGCCTTCGATGATATGCCGGTCGACACGGGTCATGGGAAGGGTCAGAGGTCCAGCTCCGCCGCCGGGATGAAGGGGAAGAACTCGCCCGAGGACCAGAGGCCGAACATGCGCGTCCCCTCGACCTCCTTCACCGCGCCGATATCGACGAGGCGGTAGTAGCTCTTGCGGTCGATCAGGGCCTCGAGGTTGCGGCGAATGAGGATGTAGGGGGAAGGCTCCCCCGTCTCCGGATCGCGCTCCACCCGAATGGGGTGGTCAGGGCCCGCGATCGCCTCGTCCTCCACATTCGTCTCGAAAGTCAGCACCTGATCCTCTCCTGCGCCGGTCGCATCGAAATCGACGGCGACGAAAGGGGCGTCGTCTACGGTGATCCCGATCTTTTCGACTGGGGTCACCAGAAAATACTTGTCGTCCTCTTTCTTCAGGACGGAGGCGAAAAGCTTCACCAGCGGCATGCGCCCGATCGGCGTGCCGAGATAATACCAGAGCCCGTTCCGCGCGATCCGGATGTCGAGATCGCCGCAGAAGGGCGGGTTCCACAAATGGACGGGCGGAGGGCCCTTTTTCGCGACCGTTTTGATGGTCGCGGCCAGATCGTCGGGGTTGGGGGTGTGCGCCTGCGCGCTCATTTTCACGCCTCGGTGACTCGCTTTCCTGAACCCAACATATAGGTTTCATCGAAGAGCCGTATAGACGCCGCCTGTCCCGACGCGAGGTAATCCTATGTCCGCCGACCCTGAAATCGTTCAAGAAATTGAAAACGTTGGCGAAAAGCTGGTCGCTGCGAAGGCGGAGATCGCCAAACGGGTGATCGGGCAGCCGAATGTGGTCGATCTCGTGCTCAACGCGCTCCTTTCCGGCGGCCATGCGCTGCTGGTCGGGGCGCCGGGGCTCGCGAAGACGCGATTGGTGGAGACGTTGGGCGTCGTCATGGGGCTGGACGCCAAGCGCATCCAGTTCACGCCGGACCTTATGCCGGCCGATATTCTCGGCGCCGAGGTGATGGAGGAGAGCCAGACGGGCGAGCGGAACTTCCGCTTCATCGAAGGGCCGATCTTCTGCCAGCTACTGATGGCGGATGAGATCAACCGCGCCTCCCCCCGCACGCAGTCGGCGCTCCTGCAGGCGATGCAGGAGAAATTCGTGACCGTGGCGGGCCAGCGACGGGACCTCACGCCGCCCTTCCACGTGCTCGCGACGCAGAACCCGATCGAGCAGGAGGGGACCTACCCGCTCCCCGAAGCGCAGCTCGACCGGTTCCTCCTGCAGGTGGACGTCGACTATCCGGCGCTGGAGGCGGAGCGGGAGATCCTGATCGCCACCACCTCCGTCGGGGAGGAAGAGGCGGAACCGGTCTTCACCGGCGAAGAATTGATGGCGGCGCAGCGGCTGATCCGGCGGATGCCGGTGGGCGAGAGCGTGGTGGACGGCATTCTGAACCTCGTGCGCGCGGCGCGTCCGGGGGAAGCCGAGGCTTACGATTTCATCGACCGGGCTGTCGCCTGGGGCCCGGGGCCGCGCGCGGCGCAGGCGCTGATGCTGGCGGTGCGGGCGCGGGCGCTGATGGACGGGCGGTTCGCGCCTGATCTGGACGACGTGATCGCGCTTTCTCGCCCCGCGCTCACGCACCGGATGGCGCTGACCTTCGCGGCGCGGGCGGAGGGCGAGAATATCGACCGGGTGATCGACGCGCTGACGCAGCGCGCTCTTGGGATGTCTTCAGAAACTGAGGCCGCCGCTTAATGGCGGATCGCTCCACCGACACGACAGCGAAGCGCGTCGAGCGGGTCGGCGCTGGCTGGCTCCGCCGGGACGCCGAGCGGATCTCCGGCGCTCTGCCCCCGCTTTTGGCGGAGGCGGAGCGGCTGGCGGCCTCAGTCGCGCCGGGCGTTCACGGGCGCCGGCAGGCGGGGTCGGGGGAGACGTTCTGGCAATTCCGCACAGCGCAACCGGGCGATCCGCATCAGTCGGTGGACTGGCGGCGTTCGGCCCGGTCGGACCAGATGTACGTGCGCGAAATGGAGTGGGAGGCGGCGCAGACCGTCTCCATCTGGCGCGACGACGCGCTTTCGATGGACTTCAAGTCGGATCGCGCGGCGCGCTCCAAATCCGACCGGGCGGCGCTTCTGTCGCTCGCCATCGCGGTGCTGCTGATCCGAGGCGGGGAGCGGGTGAGCCTGCTCGGCACGGATGCGGAGCGGCCCGGGTCGGGCGAGAACCAGTTGCAGCGCATGGGCGCGATCCTGACGGACACGCGGGAGAAGCGCCCGGATTTCGGTGCGCCGCCGCGGGCGGATTTCGCGCGGGGCGGGCGGGCCGTCTTCTTTTCCGATTTCATGGGCGCGCGGGATGAGATTTTCCCGAGCCTAACGCACGCGGCGGAGGCGGGCGTCTCCGGCGCTTACGTTCAGATCGTCGACCGGGCGGAGGAGACCTTTCCTTTCGACGGGCGGCTGATTTTTGAGAGCATGGGGCGCGGCGTGAAGTTCGAAACGGACCGCGCGCGGGGGCTTCAGAAGGAATACAAGGATCGGCTGGCGGAGCGCCGCCGCGATCTGGAGCAGACGGCGCGCCGTTGCGGTTGGCGCTGCCTGATCCACCGTACGGATGAGAGCCCGCGCAAGGCGCTCCTCTGGCTCTACGCCGCCATCGCGGGGGGACTGCGTTGATGCTGTCCGTCGGCGCGCTGGCGTTTCTAAACCCCTGGCTTCTGGCGGCGTTGGCCGCCTTGCCGGCGTTGTGGCTGTTGCTAAGAGCGACGCCGCCGTCTCCGGCTCGGATTTCCTTTCCGGGGGTGCGTCTGCTCCTCGGTCTGGAAGACCCGGAGAAGACGCCGCACCGGACGCCTTGGTGGCTTCTGGTCCTCCGAACGCTGATCGCGGCCGCAGCGATCCTCGCCTTCGCCGAGCCTGTGTTGAACCCGCAGGCGGAGCGAGAGGGCGACGGACCCGTCGTTCTCGTGATGGATGGCGGCTGGGCGAGTGCGCACGATTGGGAACTGCGGCGCGAGGCGGCCTTGGCCGAACTCGACCGGGCGGAACGGGCTGAGCGGCCGGTTTCCTTCCACATCATCGCGGCCTCGGTTCCGGAAGACCTGCGGCTGGAATTGCGTCCCGCGGCGCGCTGGCGCGGGGCCGTCGAAGCGGCGCAGCCTGCGCCTTTCGCGCCACAGCGGCTCGGCTTCGCAGGCGCGCTGGGCGCCGCGCCGGGATTGGAGGACGCATCCGTCGTCTGGCTGACGGACGGCCTCTCCCACGGCGATGACGGAGCGCTGGCGGATGCGCTGGCGCGGGCCGACGGGCTTCGCATGATCTATCCGCTGGTCCCGCCCGTGGCGCTGAGCGCGCCGCGGATCGAGGAGGGCGAACTGCTGATCTCCGCCATGCGGACGCCCGAGGACGCCTCGCAAACCGTGCGGATCGGCGTCTTTGGGCGCGGCGATATCGGCGAGCGGCGGCTGGCGACGCTGGAGGCGGTGTTCGAGGGCGGCGAGGGCGTGGCGGACGCCGCAGTCGACCTGCCGCTGGAACTGCGCAACCAGATCAGCCGCTTCGCGATCATCTCTCAGGAGAGCGCGGGCGCGACGGCGCTGACGGATGAGAGCGTGCGGCGTCGCCGGGTCGGGCTGACCTCAGGCGCGTCGGAGGATGGGGCGCTGCGGCTCGTCTCCAACCTGCATTACCTGCGCGCGGCCCTCAGCGAGACGGCGGACGTCGTTGAGGGCGGTATCGAAGACCTCTTGCAGACAAACCCCGACGTCATGGCGCTCGCCGATGTCGGGCGGCTGACGGGGCCGGAGCGCGAGGCGCTTGAAGCCTGGGTCGAGGCTGGCGGAATGCTGATCCGTTTCGCCGGGCCGCGTCTGGCGCGGGGCGCCGATCTCGCCGCCGCCGACGCTGCGTCCCTCAGCGAGAGCGATCCGCTTCTGCCGGTGAACTTGCGCGCCGGCGGGCGCGCGGTCGGCGGAGCGATGGCCTGGGGCGCGCCGCAGGCGATCCGCGACTTCAACCGCGAAAGCCCGTTCTTCGGCCTGACCGCGCCTCGCGAAGTGACGGTGACGCGGCAAATCCTCGCCCGCCTAGGCCCCGATCTGGCGGAGAAGACATGGGCGGCGCTGGAGGACGGCACGCCGTTGGTCACGTCCTCGGGCGTTGGCGCGGGGCGCGTGATCCTCTTCCACGTGACCGCGAACGCGGAATGGTCGTCTTTGCCGCTCTCGGGCCTTTTCGTCGACATGATGGGGCGGCTCGTCTCCATGTCGGGCGCGGGCGGCGCGGGCGAGTTGCCGGACGACGTCGAACCGATGCGCCCCGTCGCGCTGATGGACGGGTTCGGACGCGCCTCCGCCGCCGAAGGCGACCTCACCCCGGTCGCCGCTGCGCGGCTGAAGGACGCCCCTGCGCCGGACGCGCCGCCGGGGCTTTACGCGGGCGCGCAGGCGCGGGTCGCCTACAACCTCTTCGCCGAGCCGGTGGAGCTGGAGGCCGCGGCCCCCGCGCCGCTCTCCGCCGTCGTCGAACGGCTGGAGGGACGAACGGAGCAGCGGCTGGCGCACTGGCTTATCGGCTTCGCGCTGATCCTGCTCGCCATCGATTTGCTGGCGGCGCTCTGGCTCTCCGGTCGCCGCATTCGCCTTAACCCGACCGCAGCAGCGCTGGCGCTGGCCGCTCTCTCGCCGCTGGCCGCTCTCTCGCCGCTGGCCTTTGCGCCGCAGGCCGAGGCGCAGGAGGTCGAGGTCGATCTGGAGCGGGCGCTGATCGCTGCGAACAACACCGTCCTCGCTTATGTGGTCACCGGCGACGATCAGGTGGACCGGATATCGGAGGCCGGGCTGCGCGGCCTCTCCAGCTACCTCACCTCCCGCACGGCGATCGAGCCGGTGGAGCCGATGGCGGTCAATCTGGAGACGGACGACCTGTCGCTCTATCCGATGATCTACTGGCCGATCACGGAGCGGCAACCGACCCCGTCCGACGAAGCCTCCGCCCGCCTGAACGAGTTCATGCGCAATGGCGGCATGATCGTTCTGGACACGCGCGACGCGCATCTGGCGCGCGCGGGCGGGACGGGGCCGAACGCGCAGGCGCTCCGCCGTCTTGTCGCCGCGCTCGACTTCCCGCCGCTGGCCTACGTGCCGCAGGAGCATGTGCTGACGCGGACCTTCTACCTTCTGGACCGTTTCCCAGGCCGCCACACCGGCGGCCGGGTCTGGCTTCAGGCGCCGCAGCGGACGGACGAAGGTCTGGACGCGGCGGATGCATTGATCGCGGACCCGAATGACGGGGTCTCCCCGGTCATCATCGGGGCTGCCGACTGGGCGTCGGCCTGGGCGGTGGATCAGAACGGCGACTTCATGTTGCCGGTGGGTCGCTCCAACGGCTTCCGCCAGCGGGAGATGGCGTTCCGCTTCGGCGTGAACCTGGTGATGTACGCGCTGACGGGTAACTACAAATCCGATCAGGTGCATGTGCCCGCTTTGCTTGAGAGGCTCGGCCAGTGAACGCGGAGATCGTCTTCGACCCGGTCGTCCCCTGGGCGCTGATCGCCGTTTTCGGCGTCCTGGCGCTTGGGCTCTGCGTGCTGGCCGCGTGGCTGAAATCGCCCGCGTGGTGGCTACGTGCCGGAGCCTTCGCGCTCCTGATCGCGGCGCTGACCAATCCCGCGCTTCTGGAGGAGGAGCGCCGCTCCCTCCCGGACATCGCCTTCGTCGTGATCGACGAGACGGAGAGCCAGACCATCGGCGAGCGCACGGCTCAAGCGGAGGAAGCGGAGGCCGCTGTCCTCGCCGAGCTGAACGCGATGGCGGATGACGCCGAGGCGCCTGTGGAGACGCGCGTGGTTCGGGTGCGGAACGAAGGCGGCCCAGTCTCCGATCCCGGCACGATGATGATGACGGCGCTGCGCGAAGCCGCCTCCGAGGCGCCAGCCGAGCGGATCGCCGGCGCGATCCTGATCACTGACGGGCAGGTGCATGACGTCGAGGAGACGACGGAGTTTCCGGCCCCTGTCCACGGGCTGATCACGGGCGAGGAAGACGAGTTCGACCGCCGTCTGGTGGTCGAAAGCGCGCCCGCCTTCGGCATCGTCGGCGAGCAGGCGACCTTCAAGCTCCGCGTCGAAGAGCATGGCGCGGCGACGCGGGAGCCGGTGCGAGTCTCCATCTCCGTTGATGGGGAGGTCGTCGGCTTCGAGATGGCGCGGCCCGGCGAGGACGTGGAGATGTCGGTCGACATCACCCATGGCGGCGCGAATATCGTCGAGCTGGCGCTGGACGCTGCGCCGGGCGAACTGACGCTGCGCAACAACCGCGCCGCCTTCGACGTAAACGGGGTGCGGGACCGGCTGCGGGTTCTGCTCGTCTCGGGCGAGCCCCATGCGGGGGAGCGGACCTGGCGGAACCTGCTGAAGGCCGATCCGTCGGTCGATCTGGTGCATTTCACAATTCTCCGCCCACCGTCGAAACAGGACGGCACGCCGGTTTACGAACTTTCGCTCATCGCCTTTCCGACGCGGGAGCTGTTTCTGGAAAAGGTCGACGAGTTCGATCTGATCATCTTCGACCGCTATCGCCGCCGGGGCGTGCTGCCCTCGCCCTATATCGCGAACATCTCGCGCTATGTGCGCGACGGCGGCGCGGTGCTGGTTGCGGCGGGGCCGTTTTTCGCCGGGGTCGAGAGCCTTTACCGAACGCCCCTCTCGGACGTTATTCCGGTGGAGCCGACGGCGCAGCTCTTGGAGGCGCCGTTCACGCCTGAAGTGACGGACGCGGGCGAGCGCCATCCGGTGACGGCGGGGCTGCGGCCCGTCGGCGACGACCCTTGGGGAAGGTGGCTGCGGCAGATCGAGGTCGATGCGCTTTCGGGCGACGTGGTGATGACCGGGATCGACGATAAGCCGCTTCTGGTGATGGACCGGGTGGGTGAGGGGCGCGTCGCCGTTCTCGCCTCCGACCATGCATGGCTCTGGTCGCGCGGGTTCGAGGGGGGCGGGCCGCAGGCCGAATTGCTGCGCCGTCTCGCGCATTGGCTGATGAAGGAACCGGAGCTGGAGGAGGAGAGCCTCTCCGCCATCGCGGAGGGCGCGACGCTTACGGTGACGCGCCGTTCTGTGAAGGAGACCCCGGAGAGCCTGAGCATCGTCTCGCCCTCGGGTGAGCGGAGCGAGGTGCCGTTCGAAGCCGCCGGGCCTGGTGTCTGGCGCGCGGTCTTCGAAGCGCAGGAGCAAGGGCTGCACCGGCTGACGGACGGCGCCATCACGGCGATCGCCGCGGTCGGACCGCCATCGCCGATCGAGTTCGAGAACGCTGTGTCCACCACTGACGTGCTCGCGCCAATAGCCGCGTCCACCGGCGGCGGCGTTTATCGGCTGGCTGACGGCGAGCCTGATATCCGCCGGGTCGACGAGGACCGCCGTGCGGCCGGTCGCGGTTGGCTCGGGCTGGAGCAGCGCGGCGCCTATGCGGTGGAGGATGTGCGCCTGACGCCATTGGCGCCCGGCTGGCTGATGCTGATGCTGACCGCTGGCATTCTGGTCGCCGCCTGGCGGGTGGAGGGGCGCTAGAGCGCCTTCGCCAGCATGAGAGCGTCAATGCGGCCTTCAGGGCGGCTGTAATAAGCCGGTCGGCGGCCGATCTCCTCGAACCCGGATTTGCGATAGAGCGCGAGGGCGGCGGCGTTGTCAGCCGCGACTTCGAGGAAGATGCGGGTCGCGCCGTTCTTCGCCGCTACTCCTTCTGCCGCGTTCAGTAGGGCCGCGCCGATCCCGGCGCCCCTCGCCTCCTCCGCCACTGCGATGGTGAGGAGTTCGGCTTCGTCGGCGGCGAGCGAGATAAGCGCGAAGCCTCGGTCGGCGTCCTCTGCGATCAGGGCGCCTGTTGCGGCGAGATCTGCGATCTCCTCAGCGGACCAGCCGCGTTCGGGGGCGAAGGCGGCGGCGTGAAGGGCGGCGAGGGCGTTTAGCCGCTCGGCTGCCGGCGCGTCTACGCGGCGGATCATCCGATGATCTTCGGCGGCGGCTCCGATGGCAGGGCGGCGTTGACCGGGCGCAGATATCGCGGGGCGGGGCGCGGGGCGCCTGCGGCGGCCTTCACCTCGGCGATGGCCGCGATGGCCGCGAGGGGAGCGTCGCCGCTGGCGCCCAGGACTTCGGCATTAGGAAAACGGAACGCGCCGTCGCCGATGAGGCGCGCGCCCGCGAGGTCGACGCCGTCCGCCTGAACCGTCGCCGCCTCTCCAATCAGAGCGCCGTCCTGGAAGCGGGCCAGGTGGATCGCGCCGCCCCGCGCCTCCAGCGCGACGGCGACGGGGTCCGACGTCCCATGGGCCAACGCCTCCAGCCGGTCCACGCCGATGGCGACCGCGCCCGTTGAAAGCGCGAGCCCGCGCGCGGCGGCGACGCCGATCCTGGCGCCGGTGAAGTTGCCGGGGCCGGTGCAAACGGCGATGAGGTCGAGATCGTGGGGCGCCAGCCCCGCTTCCTCAAGACAGGCTTCGAAGAGGGGGAAGAGCCGTTCGGCGTGGCCGCGCTCCATCGTCTCCACCCGCTCGGCGATCAGCGCGCTATCGCGAAAAATGCCGACCGCGCAGCGGCCGGCCGTGGCGTCGAAGGCGAGGGTGATCGGCAATGGTGAGCGTCAGACGCCGACGGGGCGCACCTCGGTCACTTCGGGGATGTAATGCTTGAGGAGGTTTTCGATGCCCATCTTCAGCGTCATCGTGGATGACGGGCAACCCGCGCAGGCGCCGCGCATATGGAGATAGACGACGCCCTTGTCGAAGCCGTGGAAGGTGATGTCGCCGCCGTCCTGCGCCACCGCCGGGCGGACGCGGGTGTCGAGAAGTTCGGTGATCTGGCCGACGATCTCCTTGTCGGGGCCGTCGACCTCGACATGACCGGCGCGCGCCTCGGTCTCCATCACCGGCTGGCCGGAGGTGAAGTGCTCCATGATCACGCCGAGGATCGCGGGCTTCAGATGCGCCCAGTCCTGATCGTCCTTGGTGACGGTGATGAAGTCAGGGCCGAGAAAGACGCCCTCGACGCCCTCCACCATGAAGAGCCGTTTCGCCAGCGGGGAGGGCCCGGCGCTCTCCTCGGTCGGGAAATCCGCCGATCCGGCGCCGAGAACGGTCTGGCCGGGGAGGAATTTCAGCGTGGCGGGGTTCGGCGTGGCTTCGGTCTGGATGAACATCGGGCGATCTCCGGTTGTTGTCTCTGATGTGGACTGAAGCGAGGGCGGTTTCAAGAATGATTCTAAATGGCGGGCGCTTTCGCGTCGTCATCCGGCGCTGGTTTCACGGCTTTAGTTCGAAGATTCCAGTTTTCCGGAATGCCGGAATTCTAGAATGCCGGAAAACTGGAGGATTTAGGCACTTGTTCAGTTTCCGAGGACATCCTGACTGTGGCCGCGCTTGAATGGCGGTCTTGGAAAATCAGGAGGATCGGATGGCGGCGATGGATGAAACCGAGGAGAGCGCAAAGAAGCGCCGGGATGCGATGATCGCGCGGGAGATGACCGCTCTAAGCCATCCCCGGCGGGTCGCCATCTTCGACGTTCTGAACGAGGCGGAGCGCGGTCTCAGCTTCGAAGAGCTTCTCGCCCGCGCGCAGTTGAGCGCGTCGACCCTGTCTCACCATCTCCGCCCGATGCGGGCGGCCGGGCTGGTGGCGTCGCGGCGGAAGGGCGCCTGCATTTCGATGACGCTGGCGCGGGACCGCTTCGGGGACGGGGTGCGAACGGTGATGAGCGAGCTCGCCGCCGCGGGGGCGCGTTAGCCTTAGCAGACGGCGTCGATCCGCTCCAGCGTCATATCGCCTGGGACGACCGTGACGGGCACGGTCAGATCGCCCGACATGCGTCCAACGAGGGAGGAGACGAGCGGACCCGGTCCGTCGCCGGAAGTTCCCGCGCCGAGCACCAGAACGCCGATCTCGCGATCCTCCTGGATCTGCGCGAGCACTTCCTCCCGCGCGACGCCCTCGCGGATGACGAATTCCGGTAATACGCCGGAGAGCGCTTTCACCTCGCTGGCGAGGCTGGCGAGGCGCTCCTCCGCCGCCTGGCGGGCTTCGGCTTTCATCACCTCGCCGACGCCGATCCAGTGTTGAAACTCCTCCGGCGGGATGACGAAGAGCATCATGACCCCGCCCCCGGTATTGGCGGCGCGGCGCGCGGCGAAGCGGAGCGCGTTCATGCACTCCGGCGTCTCGTCTACGACGATCATGAATTTCCGCATCGCGCGTCCCCCCTGTCGGACGTCTCATTTTCGGAGACGATGACGTAAAGGTCGGCGCGCGGCAAACGGAATCAGATCAGGACGGGCGCGAAGATCGCTCCGCCGCCGATTGCGACCAGCGTGACGCGCAACGCCGGATTGGCCCGCGCGATCAGCCCGTAGGCCATGGCGGCGAGGCCGGCGAAGGCGATCAGGCCGCCGATGACGGCCTCCATCGGCGCGTCCTCCAGCCCGATAATCTCGGGGCGCGCGACCATGGCGAGCGGCACGATGTAGAGCCCGGCGCCGAGCGCCATCGCGCGGATCGCGACCTTCAGCCAGTTCTCCCCCACCATCCCCGCCGCGATGAAGACCGCGCCGCAGACCGGCGGTGTGATGGTGGAGAGGAGGGCGAACCAGAAGACGAAGAGATGCGCCTGCAGGGGCGCGAGGCCGAGGTCGATCAGGGCCGGGCCAGAGACGGAGACGCAGATGACGTAGGCGGCGGTCGTCGGCACCTCCATGCCCAGCACGAGACAGGCGAGGGCGGTCAGGAGGAGCGCGGGCCAGAGGAGGCCGCCTGAGCCGGAGAGGATCAGGGACGTGATTTTCACTCCCAGCCCTGTGATCGAGAGGACGCCGATGATGATCGAGGCGCAAAGGATGATGGAGGCGATCATCGCCACCTGCTTTCCGGCGGCGAGGCAGGCGCGGGCGAGCCGCTCCCCGAGGCGGTTCAATCCGACGAATCCGCGCCGGTCGAAGGCCAGCAGCGCCGCCCCCGCCATGATCGCCAGAGCGGCGGCGAACTGGGGCGTGTAGCCGCGTCCGCCTCGCCCGAGGAACATGCCCCAGAGGAGGATCGCGAAGGGCACGGCGAAGAAGGCGGCGGTGATGAGGACGTCGCGGGTCGCCGGGCGGTCCTCCTTCGGGGTCGGCTTCAACTCGTGCCTTGTGGAGAAGGCGTCGAGGCCGATCCAGACGGTCGCGAAATAGAGGAGCGCGGGGATCAGCGCCGCCGCCATGACGCTCTCGTAGGGCGTCCCCGTCAGCTCCACCATGACGAAGGCGCCCGCGCCCATCAGGGGCGGCATGATCTGCCCGCCGGAGGAGGCCACCGCCTCCACCGCGCCCGCCAGCGGCTTCGGATAGCCGAGCTTGCGCATGGCGGGCAGCGTGACCGCGCCTGTGGAGGCGACATTGGCGGAGGCGGAGCCGGAGATAGAGCCGAAGAGGGCCGAAGAGAGGACGGAGACCTTCGCCGCCCCCGCGTTCAGCCGCCCCGCAACGGCGGCGGCGGTGTTCATGAAGCCCTCCCCTGCTTCGCCCGCATTCAGGACGGCGCCGAAGATCACGAAGACGGCGACGACGGCGACGGAGACGCCGGTGAGCGTGCCCCAGATGCCGCCCTCCGCAATCGTCAGGGTGCCGAGGAAGCTTGCGATCGGCGTGCCGGAATGGCCGAACTCGCCCGGTATGTGTTGACCGAGCATTCCATAGGCGAGGGCGAGTGCGGCGATCAGGGGGAGTGGCCAGCCGATGGCGCGGCGGGCCATCTCCAAGACGGTGATCAGAAGGATCGCCGCGATGCCGGTCTGAAACCCGCCCTCCAGAAACCCGTATTGGTCGGAGAGCGCGTCATGGCTCCACGCGATCCAGAGCGTCGCGAAAAGGCCGGGTAGGCCGAGGGCGGCGCCGATCCAGCGGCCCCGCGCCGTCTTCGCGAAGGCGATCATCGCCCAGGGGAGGGCGAGGGCCATGTGGAGCGGGCGGCTGACGAGGTTGGGCGTCAGTCCCGAAAAAATCAGCCAGAGGTGAAAGCCGATGGTCGCCGCGCCGAGCGCGATCCAGAGCCAGCGCGGCCCAGCTGGGGCGTCTTCGGAGAGGGGAGAGGCCATCGGGCGGCTCCGGCGTAGGGCGAAGAAAAACGCGCCCGGCGGGACCGGGCGCGTTCGAAGATCGGGAGCGGCGCGCTTACATCTGCGCGTCGGTCAACGTCCAGCCCTGCTCCTTGTAGTAGCGGGCGGCGCCGGGATGGATCTCGCCGGTGATATTTTCCATCAGTCCTTCGTCTACGCCGTTCCACCATGCGGCGGCGGAGCCCATTTCGCCCTTCTGTTCCCAGAAGGTTTTGGTGAGGGCGTAGGCGGCGTCATCCGACATCGCGGTCGTCGTGTAGGCGACGACGGGCAGGGAGGTCGTGGTGATGTCCTCATCCTGCCCCGCATAGGTGCCGGCCGGGATCGTCAGCGCGGCGCGCTTGGTCTTGGCGATCTGCTCGTCGTCGAGCGAGAGGACCGTGACGCCGGTGGAAGCCGCGGCTTCGATCACGTTCGGCGCGGGCCAGGACCCGGCGGTGACGAAGCCGTCGATCTGGCCGTTCTTGAGAGCGGGAACGGCGTTGGAGAGCTCGACCTCCGCCAGCTCCACCTTGCCTTCAAGCCCGAAGAGGCCGAGATACTTCGCCCCCTCCCGCGCGCCGAAGGAGCCTTTGCCGAGGAGGATGGTTTTGCCCTCCAGATCGGCGAAAGAGGTCGCGCCGCTCTCTTCGCTCATGACGAAATGCATGGTCAGCGACGGGATCGGGAAGAGCGCGCGGATTTCGTCGAATTTCGGATCGCCCTTGCCCTCGAACATCGCCTTGCCGCCCTGCGCGAGGCGCACGAGGACCGGGGGCGTGGTGAAGACGTAGTCGCCGCCCCGCGCCTTCGTCTCCATCACGTTCTGGACGGAGCCCTGGCTCTCCTCGACCGTGACGATGATCTCGCCGTCGGAGCCCGTCTTCATCGCCTCGGCGATCTGCACCGCCATCTGGTAGTAGGATGAGGTGGATTTGGCGGATTTATAGGTTATGCGCGTCTCAGCGGACGCTACGCCCGCCGTCAGCGCTACGGCGGCGGCGGCGATCATGCCGGTCAACTTCATATCTCTCTCCCTTTCGATCCCTTTGAGGGTCGAGGGAGAAAAGATAGCGGGAGGCGGCTTTGGTCAAGCGGCGCAGCGGAGCCCGTCTCCGTCAGATCGCTTCGATCCGGAAGACGAGCGCGAGGTAGAGCGCGAAGAACCCCATCGAGAGCGCGAGGAGAACCACGCCGATCCAGGCGGTTTTGATCGTCACCTGCTTTTCGCTGATCGAAATCTCAGTTCCCGCCCCGTCGAGCACGTCCGCCGCCCACGCCTTGCGGAACTGAAGGAGCGCGGCGAGCGCGCCGAGCGCGATCATGGCCAGGGCGAGCCAGAAGATCACGGCGCTTCGCCATGACTGGTCCGCAAGCGCTGCGAGCGCGTGGGCGCGGCGCGCCTCTTCGAACCTGAGCGTCGCCTCGCGCGCTTCGAGAACGACAGCGGCTTCCCGTTCCGCCAGCTCGGACTGCGCGACGATCAGGCTGAGCGCCGCTTCCGCGCAAACGGCGACGACTTCAGCAGTGGTCGCGCTGGCGCATGGATCGAAACCGCCGCTCGCGACGACCGCGCCGCCTCCGATTTCGGGCGCCGCGCCGCCGATCGGCGCGGTCCATATGTTCTGCTCCGGCGAGCCGAGAGTGGATTGAGCCGTCGCGTCGCCGGCGGCGAAGATCAGCGCCGAGAGCGCGCACAAAACCGCGCTGCACAATTTTCTGGTCATTTCGCCCATCCTCCCTCACCCTGAACGTGTAGTATCAAGGAATTTCGGGGAGGTGCGCAATGCGTTTGAAGATACGCCTGGCGGCGGCTTTCGCCGTCTGCACAGCTATCGTCGGCTCCGCCAGGGCAGAGGACTTGGTGATCGACGCCGCCCAGTGGGGTAACGTCAATCTCGTGGTGCGTCAGTCGCTAGGCGGCGATCTGGAGAGTATCCTGTCCCGATCCGGTAATCATGAGCGGCTGGACACCTATGACGAACAGGCGCGCTTCAGAAAGTTGAGCCGACCTGTCGGACGGCTCGACGTCAGGTTTCAGTCCGGCGAATTCGTCACCTGCACCGCGACGATTGTCGAGGAGAGCGTGATCTTGACCAATCACCACTGCATTCCGAATACGGCTGCGACCACCGCGCGTCTCGGTCCAGTTACGGAAGCGGCGTTGGTGATGAACTATTACACCGAGAGCCGGACGAGTTCGGTCAGGCGCTACAGGGTCGATCTGAACCCAATCGCGGCGAGCGGCGAGCGGGACTACTCCTATCTCCGCGTCGAAGGGGCGCCTGGACGCGAATGGGGCGTCGCGACGATCCGGCGAGATACGCCGCGACCAGGCGCGAGCCTTTTGATCGTTCATCACCCGGGCGGACTGGTGAAGCATGTGACCCGCGGGAACTGCCGCGCGTCCCGACCGGCGGTGGACGATCGCGGGATCGAGCTATTCCATGTCTGCGACACCTTGCCCGGTAGTTCCGGCGCGCCGATCTTCTCCGACGACGACGGCGCGGTGATCGGAATTCATCGCGCCGGCGCGACGGTTACGGGGCCGGGTGCGAAGAATTACGGCGTCGTCGCAGCGGCGCTCGACCGAAATGCGCGTGGCGGCGGCGTCGCCGCTGGCGGGCGGGGAGAGGCCGGAAACCAGACGGCGACGACGCCGGTCGTCGCCCGGCCTCAGGGCGAAGGAAGGCCGGACGGGCCGCGCACCTGGCGCGTTCTGCTCGATCCGCGCGACGTGGGCGGCGACTACAAGTTCGAACTGGTGATGACCGACAATCGGCATTGGCGTCAGCGGGAGCCCGACGGCAGGCTCGAAGCATCTTTCGACGAACTTTTTCGCGACGAATGGTCGATATATCTGCGACCCGCTTATGCGCCGCATGAGGTGATCCAGATTGATCTGAATACGCGGAGAGTGAACGCTTTGGTCAACGGCGCCCTGGCCCATGTTTGGTCGGATATCGTAGAGGCGGAGACCTATCGCGACGGACAAGTGGGCGGATACGACGTCGGCGTCGTGCGTTACGATCTGGGCGGCGCGCAGATCGGCAGTTTCTCTTCTATCGGCGGCGGGGAGTGGGTGGATAACCATCAATTCGACCGCTACCATCTCTGGCGCGAGACGCAGCGCGACGACTGGTCCGTTTACCTTCAAGATCAGAACGGAGCCACCGTCCAACTGGACCTCTACAAGAAACAGGTGATCCGCGACTGGCGCGGCGCCCGTTCGCCAGTCTTCAAAGTCGTCGCTGTGGCGCGCGGTCTTCGCTGACCGCGCATCGCATTACCGGCTTTTGAGCATCCCGACGATCTCATAGGTCTTGTCGAGGATCGGCTGAGCGATGGCGTTGGCGCGGTCGGCGCCGTCGCCGAGGATGCGGTCGATCTCGGCGGGGTCCGCCATCAGGTCGTTCATCCGGGTCGCGATCGGCGCGATCATCTCCACCGCCAGATCGGCGAGGGCGGGTTTGAACTCGCCGAACTGCTTGCCGCCCCATTGCGCGAGCACGTCGTCGACGGAGCCGCCGGAGAGCGCCGAATAGATGCCGACGAGGTTCGCGGCCTCCGCCCGGTCCTCCAGCCCATCCGCCGTCTCGGGCAGGGGTTCGGGATCGGTCTTCGCCTTGCGGATCTTCTTGGCGATCTCGTCGGCGTCGTCGGTGAGGTTGATGCGGGAGAGGTCGGAGGGGTCCGACTTCGACATCTTCTTCGTCCCGTCGCGGAGGGACATCACGCGCGTGGCGGCGCCCTGAATGACCGGCTCCGTTTCCGGGAAAAAGCCTGGGCATTCGAAGTCGTTGTTGAACTTGATCGCGATGTCGCGGGTCAGCTCAAGATGTTGTTTCTGATCCTCGCCGACCGGCACATGGGTCGCGTGATAGGTGAGGATGTCGGCGGCCATCAGCGCAGGGTAGGAATAGAGGCCGAGCGAGACCCGTTCGCGGTTCTTGCCGCCCTTGTCCTTGAACTGGGTCATCCGGTCCATCCAACCGACGCGCGCGACGCAGGAGAAGATCCAGCCGAGCTGCGCGTGGGCTGGCACCTGAGACTGGTTGAAGAGGATCGATTTCGTCGGGTCGAGCTCGCAGGCCATGAAGGCGGCCGCCAACTCGCGGATCGCGTGCCGCAGCTCCGCCGGATCCTGCCAGACGGTGATCGCATGGAGATCGACCATGCAGTAAATCGTTTCGAAATCTTCTTCCTGCATCTCGACGAAACGCTTCACGGCGCCGAGATAGTTGCCGAGATGCAGGTTCCCGGTCGGCTGCACGCCGGAGAAAACGCGTTTCGTATGGCCGGAGTTCGTCACGGGCGCCTCTGACATGGCGGCCTCCTGTCAATGCGGGTCGGCGCGGGTTATGTGTCGGGGCGAATAACGGGTCAAGGTTCAGGCGGGAGACGCGTGGAGCATATGCAGGGAGTGGAGCGACCGGGGCCGCCGGCGGTGATCTGGGCGCTGGCGATCATCTTCGCCGCCGTTGAGATCGCGATGGTCGCGGCGGATGCGTTGGCCGATGTCGGGCCGGGCGGGATTTCCGAGCTTCGCTACTGGATGACGATCCACTTCGCTTTTCTGGATCTTCTCTTTGAGGCGGTGCGGGAGGGGGCCTCGCCGCCCTGGTTCTTCTGGACCTCCTTCGTCACCTACGCCTTTTTGCATGGCGGCACGCTGCACCTTGTAATGAACGGCGCGATTTTCCTCGCGCTCGGCGGGGCGGTGGCGAACATGATCGGGCCCATGCGGTTCCTGATCTTCTTCGCGGTTACGGCCGTCGCCGGGGCGCTCGCATTCGCGCTGATCACCGATGCTCAGGGGCCGATGGTGGGCGCTTCGGGCGTGATCTTCGGCCTCTTTGGCGCGCTGAAGCGCTGGGAGTGGCGCTGGATCCGGGCGACGGGGGCGCCGGCGAACCGGTTCTGGGGGACGATCATCGCGCTGACGGTGATGAACGTCGCGCTCTTCTTCCTTTTTCCCGGCGGCGGGTCGATCGCGTGGGAGGCGCATCTCGGCGGCTTCGTCGCGGGCTGGCTGATCGCGCCGTTTCTGGCGCCGGGTCGCGCCGCGCCGTCGCCGATTTAGGGTAAGTCGTCCTCCACCCTGTCCGCCCCGCCCGACGGCCCGACGGCACGACAGCGCTGGGCGCTGCGATCGGGTGGGGAGGGGAAGGCGCTTCATCGAAAGGAGCAAATCACATGCACTTTGTGAAAACCGGGGCGGGATCGATCCACGTCTCCGACCAGGGCCCGAAAGACGGCGAGGTCGTCGTCTTCGCCAACTCGCTTGGGACCGACTTCCGGGTTTGGGACAAGATCGTGGCGCTGATGCCCGCAGGATTGCGCATCGTCCGCTACGACAAGCGGGGGCACGGGCTTTCCGACTGCCCGCCGCGCGGGACATGGGGCATGGGCGATCACGTCGCCGACGCGGCGGCGGTGATGGAGGCGCTCGGGACGAAGGACGCGGTCTTCGTCGGTCTCTCCATCGGCGGGATGATCGCGCAGGGTCTGGCGGCGGAACGCCCGGAGCTGGTGCGCGGCATGGTGCTTTGCGACACGGCCGCGAAGATCAGCTCGCCGGAGATGTGGGACGAGCGGATCGAAGCGATCGAGGCCGGCGGGATCGCCGCGCTGCAGGAGGCGATCCTGGAGCGCTGGTTCACCAAGGCGTTTCGCGAGGGGGAGGCGGGCGAGTTTGCGATCTGGCGCAACATGCTTTGCCGCACGTCGCTCGACGGCTATGTGGGTTCCTGTCAGGCGATCCGCGACACCGACCTGCGCGAAAGCACCACACGCCTCCGCATTCCCACGCTCGCGATCTGCGGCGATCAGGACGGATCGACCCCGCCAGACCTCGTGCGCGAGACGGCGGCGATGATCCCCGGCGCGACGTTCGAGCTGATCCGGGGCGCGGGACATATCCCCGGCGTCGAGCAGCCGGAGCAGACGGCGACGGCGATCCGCTCGTTTCTGAAGCGGATCGGGCACGGGCCGTCGACGTAGACGCCGCCTCCCCGGATCTCCTGCGGGGCTTTGGATGTGGTTCGATCTGACTTGCCGTGTCGCGAGTTCGCTAGATGAGCCATTCGAGTCAGGAATTTAATGGATCGTTCGCCTCGTTCTGAGCCCGCAGGTCGCAGGCGAGGGGGTGGATCGGATACGGGCTCTGGTTTGCGAAGCGCGCGGGCGGCGGCGCGCAAATAAGGCATCGTTGGCGGCGTAACGAATGAAACGCCGCAGCTTCAAGTAGCGTCGGCTTTCGGGAGCGTGGCTGCGGCATCTGAGGCCTAGTTAATGGCGGCCATGGAGCCTTCGCGCTCTAGCGCACGATGATCTTCCGTCGCGCCAGGACGTCGCCGTTCGACCAGCTAAAATACCGGATCTCATAGGTGCCGGGGCGCGACGGCGCGAGCAGCGTCTTTGTCTGGTTGCTCGAGCCGCGAACCGTTTGGCGTTGAGCCGCGACGGAGGGATACTGCCGGTTTGACCAGCCGCTTTCGGCGATGAAGACGACGTCGTCGGGAGCGCCCGGTCCGGTCACGGCGACTGACACCGCCTCGCCTCTCTGGGCCACCCTCGGCGCGTCGAGCGTGACGTCGGCGGGCCCTACCGCGATGCGCGCCTTGGCCAATAGCCCACCGCGGTCTGGACTGAAGTAGCGGACCTCGTATGTCCCCGCCTTAGATGGCGCGACAAGGCGCGCGGGGGCGCCGCCAGCCGCCGCCCGGCGCTGTTCCGCGCCGTTCAGATATCGCCTTTCATCGGAGCCTTCTGGGGTGATGAAGAGCACGTCCTTCGGATGGCGCGGGCCGGAGAAGTCGACTTCGATGACGGAGCCCGCCGACACCTCGCCCACCGTCGACACCCGCGCGGCGTCCACAACGACTTCAACGGCTTTCGAGAAGAGACTGACGCCGTTCGCCGCGCTGAAATAGCGATACTCGTGCGGGCCGGGCGAGCGCGGCGCGCGCAACCGGACCTCGCCCGAAGCCGCCGCCCTTTCTGAGGTCGACGACGGAAACTGGTTGGCGCGCCAGCTTTTGGGCGCGATGAACACGAAGTCGCCCGGCGCCTGCGGCCCGTCGACGCTCAACGAGACCGCTTCGCCCGCCGATATCGTCTCGGGCCCGGCGATCTCGACCTGCGCGGCGGTGACCAGCAAGTCCGACCGATAGAGGACGCCGCCCGATGCGAAACGGAAGTAGCGGACTTCGTAGCGCCCCGGCTCCGCCGGCGTCACGAGCCGTCCCGACGAGGTTCGCTGAACATCGTGAAACGCGCGTCGGTCGAGCGGGTAGCGGTTGTCCGGGTCGTCCTTCGGGGAGATGAAGACGATGTCTTTATCGGCTGGTTCGATCGTCCAGGACGCGTCTATGACTGAACCCGCGGGCGCGCTTTCGCGGCTGATCGTCAGGGGCGAGGTCGTAGCCGCGCTGAGCGCGATGACGATCTCGGTCAGCTCTCCTTCGGCGATGGTCGCCTCCGCTTCACCGAACGCATCGCCGGCGCTCGCGAAGACGTCGTAATCGCCCGGTGGGATGTCGGAGCGAAGATCGCCGTTGGCGGCGGTGACGACGGTCACTGTCTCCGTCGCCTTGTCGATGAGCGTCCACTCGATATCGCCCTCGACACCCGTAGCGATGAGCCGCACGCCCTTGGGCGCCGGCGCGGCGACCTCCGTCGCTTTCGGCGCGACGGAGACGGCGATTTTCTCGATGGCGCTGCGCAGCTCTTCTTTATCGTTGGCCGCGATAAACTCGCCGCCGGTGACGCGGGCGATGCAGCGCAGCGCTTCGACGCCCTCCTCGCCCGCGATGTCGAATGCGATCGCATCGACGGTGAACTCCACCCCGAGCTTCTCGAGTTCTTGCGCGACCGCGCAGGGATCGCCTTCGCAGCTGTCCTCGCCATCGCCCAGAATGACGACCTTCGCTTTCTCCTCCGTATATTTCAGCGCCTCGGCGGTCTCCCGCAGCGCCTCCGCCAGCGGCGTCTTGCCCTTCGGACTGATGCCCTCGATGACCCGCGATATCGCCTCCCCGTCGAACGGACGCAGCGGCGAGACCTCCTCGATATCGCCGCAAGCGCCCTTCTCGCGGTGGCCGAACGCATAAACCCCGACCTCCGACGCGCCTTTCAGATTGGCCATCACATCGCGCATGTTCTCGCGGAGAATCTCGATCTTCGACTTGCCGTCGATCTGGCCCCACATGCTCCCCGACGCGTCGATCAGGAGGTACGAGCGCTCCTGCCCGGCGGCGATCTGCGGGGCGAGGCTCAGGGCGGGAAACGCGAGCAGGAAGGCGATGCGGGGCCAAGGCATGGGATCACTCCGTTATCAAAAGGCGGGCTTCCTCTGCGGTCAGGTCGCGGGCGACCCGTAATCCGGCGTCAGAAACGACGTCGTTTTCGTTTCTGGCGTATCTGTTCCGCGCTTTTGCGGCTGCGGGATCGCTCGTCCATCCGCCGCCGCGCAAAACGCGCAGGCACGTTTCATCCGGCGATGGAGGCGACGGGAAAGCCGCCGCATCGTAGGGATGCGCGCATCCGGCGGTCCATTCCCAGACATTGCCGATCATATCGAACAGCCCGGCCTTGTCGCCGATGCCCGAGCGGGTCGGAAACGGCCCGTCGGCGTCGCCGTAGCGGGCCTCCACCAACTCCGCCTCGCCCGTCACGGCGGCGTATTCCCACTCGATCTCCGTCGGCAGGCGAAACGGCAAGCCGGATTTTTTGGACAGCCATCGGACGAAGTTGGTCGCATCGCGCCATGTGACGCCGGCCACCGGCGCGTCGCTTGCGCCGGCAGTCCGCGGGGCGCAGACGCCGTCCGCTTCGCAGGCGCGCCACTCGCGCTCCGTCACTTCGTAGCGACCCAGCGCGAAGGGCGAGCGGAGCACCCGCTCGATCTTAGGCTTCTGATCCGAAGGGCCGAACTCGACCCCCATCTCGAAACGTCCCGCCGGTATCAGGACCATCTCCGGACACGTCGAACAGGTCGTCAGAACCACGCCATCGGTTTTCGACGGCGTCGTCGCTTGAGTCGGCTCAGCCGCAGGCGGCTCCAAAAGCGCGATCGCCGTTTCGTTTTCGGCCTCGGGCGCCTCCGCGATGCTTTGAGGCTCACCCGGCGGCGGAACCGACGCGGGCGCCTCCTGCGGACTTACCTGAAGCGCGACGAAGGCGCCGAGCGAAGCGACCGCGACGAGGGCCGCCGCAATCGCGCCCGCCTTCAGTCGACGCTTCGCTCGATTGGGGAACGCATGGTCGGCGACATTCGCCAAAAGCCGATCGACCGCGGCTTCGTAGAGATCGTCATTCGGCAATCGTCTCGCCGATCGAGAGGCGAAGTCGCGAATATCCGGGGGAAGGTCCGCCGGCGCGGGCATCTCGCCCTTGCCGACGAGCACGGGAAAAATCGGCAGGCCCTGCGAGAGCGCCTCCCTGATCTCGAACCTGACGGCATCGTCGGGGAGCGACAGCCGCGCCCGCCCGTCGGGGGCCGTCAGCTCCGCCCATCCCTCGCCGACGACGACGATGATCGCCGCGGCATCGCGGATCTCGGCGCTGATAACGCGACGAAAATCGAGGCTGTCGGCGATGTCGTGAACGTCCATGAACACGTTTCGGCGGCCGAAACGCGCACCGGCGCGATCAAACAGCAGGCGCGCCGCTTCGCTGTGCACCCGGCGATAACAAACGAAGATCTTCCGACGCGCCATTTCCCGCCTCGGGCGAAATAGGGGTTCTCAATTCAATTCTTAACAAACTGCCCGCTGGTTTCAAAACAGCGCGAACTTCCCGGCTAAGGGAAAACGAGAATGCGGGGCGTCGGAAACTGCCGACAAAGCGGCGAAGGCTTTAACCTAGCTCTCCATCCGCATGTCGGGGTTGCCAAGCAGCGTGTTCATGTCCTCCAGCGCTTTGATGTAGCGCTCCTCGTCAACGCAGGTTGTCGTCGCCAGTCGGACTGAGTTCGGGGCCATGGAGTTCGCGAGCGCGAATTCATCGGCTGGTCGGACTGAGATCCCCCTTTGCGCGCAAGCTACTGCGAAACTGGACGCCCGCCATCCTTGGGGGAGGTTCAACCACAGAAAAGGCGCATCTTCTCGCCAGCGCACGTCCCATCGTCCCAATCTGTTGATCGCTGAGCGGACGCGGGCGGCGGTATGGACGATGACCTTTTCTCGAATCCGCGCAGCGTCGCCGGAAGACAGCAGATCCGCGCACAGGTCCAGCATCGGTTGAGCGATGCCGTGGAATGAGCTTTGAGCGACCTGCCGCAAATCCCGGTGCCGCCCTTGCGGCGCAATAGCGAACCCAAAACGCAACGCGCCGCTCACCCCTTTGGTCAGGGATGAGATGAAGTACGACTGTTTGGGGAGGATCGCGCGATATGCGGGCACCTCCGTCGGCGCGATGCAGTGACAGTCATCTTCGATGATCGTCAGTCCAAAGCGCTCGGCGAGGGCGGCGATTTCCTTTTTGCGCGCGTACGTCGTTTTGGTGGTCGTCGGGCTATGCACTTCCGCCGAGGTCAGCAAAACCTGACCGCCATGCGTGCGATACGCCTCCGCCAGCGATTGCGGGATGATCCCGTCTTCGTCCATCTGAACGCCGACCAGATCCGCCCGCAACAACCGAGCGGCATGGCGAACGCCGGGATAGGCCAGATCTTCGGTTAGAATGACCGGCCGCGCGCCATGTAGTTCCGCCTGCAGCGTCAGGATCACGCAATTCTGCGCCCCATTCCCCAAAACGATATGTTCAGCGTCAATCATTCCGGCGCGCGCTGGCCCGACCCAGTCAACAATGGCTTCGCGCGCTTCGACGTCAGTGGCTGGGGTGGGGTAGTTCAGATGTCGCCGACGATGCGATCGCCCCAAGCGGATCAAAGCTTCGTCGATCAGCAGACCTTGCCCGACATCAGGCACGCGGCTGCTGCGAAAGTCGGCCGTGCTCTCATCGACGGAATGGACCAACGGCGCATCCACGATCTTATTCTTGCGGGGGGAGCCCGCGACGAACGTTCCTCGACCAACCTCGGCGACGAGGCGCCCTTCATCCGTCAAGAGCCCGTACGCGCGCGCGACCGTTCCAGGCGTCACCTTGGTCCGGTACGCGAGGTCGCGCACAGGCGGCAGTTTTGAACCAGCGGCTAACGCGCCGGATGCGATTTGATCGCGTATCGCCTGAGCGAGCGCTTTGTATTTGGATTTGCCGCCGACGGTGAGGTCGGGGGCCCATTTTGTATCTAATACAATCATTTCATCGACCTCAGACCGACGCTATTGTATCTGGTTATTTGTAGCCATTAGGCTTGATTGTGTCAACACAATACAAAGGTCGACCGCATGTCGCAAGCACAAAGACTCGCCAATCTCGCTGCGCTCACCACCACAACGACCCTCCCGCTGATCGCGGATATCGCCGTGCGTTTCGCAGTGCTCGCGACCCATTGGCACCTGCGCAGCAAAACACGGAAACAGCTAAGCAAGCTTGATGCGCATTTGCTCTGCGATGTCGGGATAGAACCGGAAGCCGCGCATGAAGAAGCTTCAAAGCCGTTCTGGCGTTCGTAATCGGAACGAAAGGAGGGGCGACGCCGCGCGAAGGGCCGCGCGAAGGAAAGACACCGGAAACGCGCGCGGCGATCCGGTTTGAACGCCGACCGCGCTTTCCTGCGAAACAGTGAAAACTGCAACGTCAGAGGGTCAGTTGATCTCCGTGACGAACGCCTGCGATCGAACGCGCGACTTCGAAAAGCCTCGTTTCTTCACGAACAACTTTGAACGCTCGGCAGAGTTTTCGAGCCTCAATAGCCCCTTAACTTAGCAACCAGCCAGTCTCTGTGTTACCGCCAAACGCAATGGAAATTCGATCCGATAACCTCGCTTACCTGGCTGACACGGTCCAGGCGTCCATCCCTCGGATCGTCGATCTGTTCGAGGTCGGCTATGTCACCCTGCACCTGTTTCGCGCCGGGCGCGATGCGCAGAACAAGCCATATGTCAGAACGAATTATCCCGATGCTTGGATCAGCCGCTACCTGTTGAACGACTATGTGCGGATCGACCCGGTTCTGCAGATGGCCGAAACGACGACCGCCCCATTTTGCTGGTCGAAGATCGGACTGCGCCCGGAAAGCCTGAACATGATGGAGCAGGCCGCCGAGTATGGCGTCGGCCCGACCGGCTTTAGCCTCGTGCATGTCGACGCGATCGGGAGGCGCAGCGTTTTGTCCTTCAACGCGGCGGAGACGCGCGGCGGCGAGACGTGGGAGCCGTTTCTTGAAGAGAACAGCGATCACCTTGCCGAACTATCGGCGGAGCTCCATCGGATGGCGGTCGCTGAGATCTCCGGCGGCGACGCAGAAGCGCCCCAGCTTTCGCCGCGAGAACGCGAGTGCCTGAGATGGACCGCCGCCGGCAAGGCGCACACGGACATCGCGATCATTCTCAATCTGTCCGAGCATACGGTGCGAAGCTACCTCAAAGACGCGCGCATCAAACTGGACAGCGCGACGCTCGCGCAGGCCGTCTCGAAGGCCTCTGCGCTCGGGCTGATTTAATCGAAGGCCCCGGCTCGCTCTCGGCGGGTCGCCTGGCTCCCCCACAATTGCGGGGATTTTGACGGAACGCCCTGCCGAATATCGCTATCTCGCACCGCACGGCCATCAACGCCGCTGCGAGCGCAAAGGGAACGATGCGATCACGAAAGGGTATCCGCATGACACAGATGAACGCAGTCGGCTGGTTCGACATCTACGTCGACGAGATGGATCGGGCTGAAGGTTTCTACAAAGCCGTTCTGGGGGCCGAAATGGAGGACATGGCCGATCCGACAGGCGAGACGGAGATGAAGAGTTTCGTCGGCAACATGGAAGTCTACGGCGCCGCCGGCGCACTCGTTAAGGCGCCGTACGCCAAGCCAGGTCCGGGTGGGACGCAGATCTACTTTTCGGTGGAGGACTGCGCGACGCAACAAGCGCGCGTGGAGGCGGCTGGCGGTAAAGTCATCCGACCGAAGTTTCCGATCGGTCAGTTCGGCTACGTCACCCTGGCGGAAGACACGGAAGGCAACATGATCGGCTTCAATTCGCTCGATTGAAGCCTACACGCGGCATCTCGATCCCCGGTAGCCGGGGGGCGGGATGCCGCTAACCGCGTGATTGGAAGCAGCGATCACTCTAAACGCCGCATCAGCTTCTTCGCGAGCTGGTTAAGATGCGAGTGAACTAGACCAAAGGTACGGTGCGCGCATCGCGCACCCGGCGCAGGCGTCGGCCATTTGAACCCCTTCGGCGCCGCCTCGTCAGCCGCACCGAGATGCGGTTGGCTCTGAGTATTTCACGAACGCGATGGACGAAGGCGCGATCTGCTTTGCGCTCCCCCAAATCCGCCCGTGGGAGGCGTCACTCCTTCGTCTTAAGCGCGGCTACCTCGGCGCGGAGGGCCTTCAGCTCCACCAGGATGTCCTTCGTTTGCGCCATCATCGCCTCGCGTTCGTCATGGGCGTCGCTCGCATGCTCCGACTGCATCGCGTCGACGATGACGCCGATGAAGAGGTTCAGCACGGTGAAGGCGGTGGCGAGGATGAAGGGAATGAAGAGAAGCCAGGCCAGCGGATACGCCTCCATCACCGGGCGGACGATGCCCATGGACCAGCTCTCCAGCGTCATGATCTGGAAGAGGGTGTAGCTGCTCTCCCCGATTGTGCCGAACCACTCGGGGAAGCTCTCCGCGAAGAGCTTCGTGGAGATCACCGCGAAGACATAGAAGATCAGCGCGAGCAGCATGACGATGGTGCCCATGCCCGGCAGCGCCTCCAGAAGCCCGGTCACCACGCGGCGCATGGATGGGACCGAGGAGACGAGGCGCAGGATGCGCAGGATGCGGAAGGCGCGCAGCACTGAGAGCGGGCCGGAGGAGGGGAGGAGCGCCACCAGCACGATCGCGAAGTCGAAGATCCGCCACGGGTCGCGCCAGAACCCCCGGAAGTCGGCGATCAGGCGGACGATGATCTCGAAAACGAAGATCCCGAGAATCACTTTGTCGAAGGTCAGGAGCACGGGGCCGACCGCGCCCATGATGGTTTGCGACGTCTCCAGACCCAGCGTCACCGCGTTGATCGCGATCAGCGCGATGATGATCTTGTCGAAAAGCGGGTGCGCGACGAGGCGCTGGCACTGGGCGCGGATCATGGTCGTCTCCGGTGATGGGCTCGCGCCGCTAAGTGTGCGCGATAATGCCTTTCGTCAACGTCAACCGAGGCCGGATAATCGCCTGTTGCGAATTCGCCGCGCCTGCTAAATCGCCCTTTAGGAGGCGGCACATGGCGATCACCCCATTCGACAGCGCGATCTGGCGCGGGCTTTACGGCGACGAAGAGATCGCCGCGCTCTTCACCGACAGCGCCGAGGTGCGCGCGATGCTGCTCTTCGAAGGCGCGTTGGCGAAGGTTCAGGGGCGGCTCGGGATGATCCCGGAAGTCTCCGCCGCCGCAATCAGCCGGGCCTCGCAGACGGTGATGCTCAACCCCGCCGGGCTGGCCGCCGGGGCGGCCGCCGCCGGCGTTCCCGCACCCGCGCTGGTGGAGGCCTTCCGCAAGGCGATGGAGGCGCCGGAGCATGCGGCCCACATCCATTTCGGCGCGACCAGCCAGGATGTGATCGACACTGGTCTGATCCTGCGATTGCGGCGCGCGCTCGAAATCATCGAAGGGCGGCTCACCGCGCTTATCGACGCGGCCGAGGCGAAAGCGAAGGCGGAGGCTGACACGGTCATGGCCGCCCGCACCCGCAGCCAGATCGCCACGCCGACGACCTTGGGCGCCAAGATCGCCGTCTGGCGCTCGTCCCTTGCGCGCTGCCGCGACAGGTTGGCGGAGGCGAACCAACGCGCGATGCGCATCTCTCTCGCCGGCGCGTCCGGGACGAACGCCGCCATGGCGGGACGGGGCGAAGAGGTCGCCGCCGGCGTGGCGGAGGAGTTGGGCCTCGCCCACGATCCCATCCCATGGCATTCGGCCCGCGACGGCATCGCGGAGATCGGCGGTGCGCTGACGCTCCTGACCGGATCGCTCGGCAAGATCGGGATCGACCTGATCGGACTGATGCAGTCGGAGGTGCGGGAGGTATCGGCGGGGACGAGCGGCGGCTCCTCCACCATGCCGCATAAGTCCAATCCGGTCGGTCCCGAGGCGCTGATCGCGCTCGCCCGCGCCAATGCGGGGATCGTCGGTCGGCTCTATGAGGCGCAGCTTCACGCGCAGGAGAGGGAAGGCGCGGCCTGGGCGCTGGAGTGGCTCACTCTGCCGCAGATCGTGATCGCAGCGGGCGCGTCGCTGCGCCATGCGGCCGGGCTCATCGAGACGCTCGAGGCGCGGCCGGATGCGATACGGGCGAGCATGGCCGCGACGAAGGGACTTATGCTCGCGGAGGCGGCGGTCTTCGCCCTCGCCGCTCACATGCCGCGCCCCGACGCGCAGGCGCTGGTGAAGGCGGCGTGCGGTGAGGCGGCTGCGACGGGCGCGCATCTACGGGAAATTCTAGCGGCGATGACGGATGCGCCGGTCGAATGGGCCGCCGTCTTCAACCCCGCCAACTACACTGGTCAGGCGGCGCGCGCGGCGCGGGGAGAGGGCTGACCCCTTCCCTGCTTCCCTCAAATACGCAAATCTCTCCCTCAGTCGTTCGCGCCCGACATGTGCCGGGCCGCGATCCAGCCGAAGGTCAGCGCCGGGCCGATGGTGATCCCGCCGCCGGGATAGGCGCCGCCCATGATCGAGGCCGCGTCGTTGCCTGCGGCGTAAAGGCCGGGGATCGGCGCGCGGCCGTCGCCCAGAACGCGGGCGTATTCGTCCGTCTTCAGCCCAGCGAAGGTGCCGAGATCGCCCATGACGACCTTCACCGCGTAGAATGGCCCGTCCTTCAGCGGCGCGACGCAGGGGTTGGGCGTCCAGTCCGGATCGCCGAGCGAGCGGTTGTAGGCCGTCTCGCCCCGCCCGAATTCAGGATCCTCTCCGCGCTCCGCGGCTTCATTGTAGCGCGCGACCGTCTCCTCCAGCGCCGCCGCATCCGCGCCCATCGCTTTGGCGAGACGGCGGATCGAAGAGCCCTTCAGCAGATATCCCGTCTCCAGCGCGCGGGTCATCGGCACGGGCGCGGGCTTCACATGGCCGAGGCCGTAGCGGCGGATGGCCCGGTGATCGCACATGAAAAAGGCGCAGATCTCCCCGCCTTCCTCCGCGATGCGTTGCGTTAGCGACTGGCCGAAATCGTGATAGCTGTCAGCCTCGTTGCAGAACCGCCGCCCTGAGCGGGTCACCGCGATGACGCCGGGTTTCGATCGGTCCACGAAATGGGGGAACGTCCCGAGCGTCCCGTCGCGCCGAACGGGACGCGAGATCGGGACCCAGGCGGCGGCGTTCGGCAGCGCGTCGTTCACCGCTCCGCCCATGCTTTCACCAAGGCGCAGCCCGTCGCCGGTGTTGCCCGGCGGAGCGGGGGAGGCGTGCTCGTGCCCGCTCGCGGCGTGACCGAAGAGCGCCTTGCGCCGCACCGGATCTTGCGGGAACCCGCCCGCCGCCAGCACCACGCCTTTGACGGCGCGCACCGTCACCGCGCCGGTTTCGGTGTGAAGCTCCGCCCCGACGACCCGCCCGTCCTCCTCGATAAGCCGCGCGACGGGCGACCGCGTCCAGATCTCCACGCCCTTGTCGAAAGCGGATTTCGCCAGCCGCGCCACCAGCGCATTGCCGTTCATCAGGCGCATGGGCCGCCCGTGAAAGACGAGATCGCGCAGGTATTTGAAGAAGAGGATCGCCACGTAGAAGGCGGAAACGGGCGAGCGCAGCACATTGAAAAAATGCAGAAGCTCCTTTCCCGTCCCGATCATCATGCCGAGGAAGGTGATCTCCGCCAGCGGCGGGCGGAGGCGCTTGATCTCCTCCCCCAGCTCCCGCCCGTCGAAGGGGCGCGCGACGATGGAGCGGCCGCCGTCGACCCCGCCGGGCGCCTTCGGGTGATAGTCCGCGAAAGTGGGGCCGAGGTCGAACTGAAGCGCCGTTTTCTCCTCGAAGAAGTCCACCGCCTTCGGACCCGCCTCCAGAAACGCGTCGACGCGGGCGGGGTCGAAATGCTCCCCCGCTTCGCCCTGAAGGTATTCGCGCGCCGCTTCAACGCTGTCCGAGACGCCCGCCCGTTTCGCGGGCCCGTTCATCGGGATCCAGCTCCAGCCGCCGGAACGGGCGGTGGTTCCGCCGAAGACCGGCTCCTTCTCCGCCACGATCACCTTCATGCCGCGATGGGCGGCGCTAACCGCGGCGGAGAGGCCGCCCGCGCCGGAGCCGATGACGAGCAAGTCGCACTCCATGGTCTTCATATGGCCATGTATCCTCCGTCCACGGGCAGGATCGCCCCGGTGATGTAGCTCGCAGCCGCAGAGAGGAGGAAGACCGTCGGGCCGACCAACTCCTCCGCCTCGCCGACGCGGCCCATCGGGGTGCGTGCGAGGAAGCGTCCGATCGCTTCGGGGTTCGCGCGGGTGACTTCCGTCATCGGGGTGGCGATGACGCCCGGAGCGAGCGCGTTCACCCGAACGCCCCTTGGGGCGAGCTCGGCCGCGGTCGCCCGCGTGAACTGCGCGACCGCGCCCTTGGAGGCGGCGTAGGCGGCGACGTTCGGGCCAGCGACGGAGGACATGATGGAGGCGAGGTTCACGACCGCCCCCTTCGTCTCGATCAGCTGGGGCAGAAAGGCGCGCAAGGAATTGCGCGGGCCGTCGACGTTGACGGCGAAGACGGCGTCCCAGCTTTCGTCGAACTCAGGCTCGTCGAGAGGCGCGCGGCGGATGATTCCGGCATTCGCGACGAGTGCGCTGATTGCGCCGAACCGTGTGGCCGTCTCCTCGGCGAATTCGCTGAGCGCTGCGCGATCGGTGACGTCGACGACGGCGCTGAAGGCCGCGCCGCCCGCCTCTTCGATCTCCGTTGCGACAGCGGCGGCCCGCTCGCCGTCGATATCTGCGAGCGCCACGCGCGCTCCCGCCGCCGCCAGTCCGCGCGCGATGGCCGCGCCGTTGCCCTGCGCGGCGCCGGTGACGACGGCGACCTGGTTCTGGAGAACCCGCATGAACTATCCTCCCGACGCCGATCGTGACGCGAGAGGATGATCGCGTAAAGCGCGTCCCCACCCATCGCTTTCGAAAAATACTCAAACGCCGCAGGCGCCGCGCGCAAGCGCGGCTTCGGGGCGCGGGCTCAGGCGCGCAAGCGCCTGGCCGCGCCCCGCCGGGTCCAACGGACGCGATTGAAGATCGCGGAGGGCGGAAGACCGCCCGGCCTCGTCAGGCGGTTGCGGCGACCGGCGCGGAGTTCGCCGTCGCTTCGGGCTCGGACATCGCCCGGCTGAGCACGCGGCGGGCGTTTTCGCCCGCGATCAGGCGCAGTTTTTCAGGTGGAAAGCAGAGCGCGCCCGCTTCGTCGCGGGTTTCGGCGAGGGCGGCGACCACATGGCTGACGCCGGTGACGTCGAAGGCCATTGTCGTCGCGCCGTCGAAGTCGGAGCCGAAGGCGAGATGCTCGCACGGGTCGTACCGCCCGTACCGCCCGATCATCTCTTCGGCGAAGTCGGGGGCTTCGAGGACGGCGAGCGCGGCGCGGAAGCTCGCGACGATCTTCGCCATCTTCTCTTCAAAGGGCTGCTCGTCCCGCCATCCCATCGCGCCCCGCCAGAACCCGATGCCGATCATACCGCCGGTGGAGGCGATGGAGCGGATATCGCCGGTCGAGAGATTGCGGGAGGTCGGATGCACCGCCTTCACCCCGCAATGGGAGATGATCACGGGGCGCGGCCCCTCGTCCCGCGTGAGCGCGATCCCGCACGCCTCCCGGATCAGCGCGGGAGAGGCGTGGGCGAGGTCGAGGACGATCCGGCGCCTGAGGCACGCGCTCACGAAGCGGCGCCCGGCGGAGGTCAGGCCGATGCGCCCGTCGCTGTCCTCGTTCGAGCCGCCGAGGCCGTTGGAGAAGCGATGGGTGGGCGCCATCATGCGGTATCCGGCGGCGTAAAGCTCCTCCACCGCGGTCTCCACCCGCTCCTCCGCAGCGTCGGCCTCCAGCCAGTGGAGCCCTTCGAGGGCGAGCATGGTCAGCATCTCCGGCCGCTCGCCGGCATCGCCTTGCGCGTCGAAATCCTCTGCGCGCAAGAGCGGGCGGGCGCGGAACGGCGCGCCGTCGGCGTCGCTGGCGGCGATCATCTCGTGCCAGCGACGGGCGATCCTCAGGGCGCGGCCCCGCCTTATGCGATTGCGGGTCCGCGCTGGCGACAGAAGTTCCGTCGGGAACAGCCCCGCCGTTTGATCGAAGCCGCGAGAAGAGACGACGAGGCGCGCGTCCTCCGTCCGGAAGGGGAGCGGCGTCCAGGTCGGCGCGGCGAAGATCTGCAACCCGATCCGCGCCGCCGCGAGCCGGGGTCCGTCCAGATGCCCGCCCGAACGCGGGTCCAGCGGTTCAATCCCCCAGAGGAGCGTGTCGGCGTGTAGGTCGGCCAGAAACATCCCCTCCGCCGCCGGATGAAAAGCCATGTCGCGCCGGTCGGTGGTGTTCGACACCCTCTCCGCAATGCGCGCTATGGCGCCGGGCAGGCCACGGGGGAGGGATTTGGGATCGATTGGCGTCATCGACGCTATTCTGGCCTCTTTAACGTAAAAATATCGGTAATCGACGCGTAATCGAGATATCCCATGCGGGCGAGCGGCGCGTAGGCGGTCGGATCGACGAAGCCGTCCTTCAGGATCTCGTCGGATATATGCACGCCGACGACCTTTCCAAAGATGGTCGCGTTGCGGCCGGGGCCTTCGTTGGGCAGGTCTACGACCTGCACCAGTTCGCACTCCATCACGGCGGGGCTTTCGGCCACCCGCCCGCAGGCGATTTCAGCGCAGGGCAGGTTGGTGACCCCGGCGGCGGCGAACTCGCTCTCGCCAGCCGCCAGATGCGCGGCGGAGGCGTTCATCGCGTCCTTCAGCGCGGTCGGGACGATGTTCACCGAATAGACGCCGGTCGCTTCGATATTGGCCAGCGTGTCCTTCCGCTCCCCCTTCAGATCGCCGAGCTTCGCTCCGGTGAAGGCGGTGGAGACGATCGGCGGCTCGTAGGCGGCGCCGTTGAAGAAGGAGAAGGGCGCGAGGTTGTCGACGCCCGCCGCGTCGCGCGCGACGATCCAGGCGATGGGGCGGGGCGTGATCAGGGCGTTGAAGGGATTGCGCGGCAGGCCGTGGTCGTCGCGGCCGGGGCGGTAGAACATGATGGCTCCTTCGGGGCGCGCCGAATGCGGAATGCTGGACGGCTCCGAGACGAACATGCTACCGCGCTCACCGTTGACGCAAGAGGCGCTGTTCGCGAAGGGCGATGCTGGAAATCATCGGTGAACGCCCGGAAGACGCTGACGCGGTGGAGTTCCTCTACGACCTCGCCTTCGCGCCCGGCCGCCATGCGTTGTCCTCCTATCGGCTGAGAGAGGGCGTCGCGCCGGTCGCCGCGCTTTGCTGCCTCGCCTGCGACGGCGACACCGGCGTCGCGGGCGCGATCAGATACTGGCCGGTTGAGATCGGGCAGGCGCGGTCCCCGGCGCTCCTCCTCGGTCCGATCGCCGTGCATCCGACCCGGCAGGGGGAGGGGCTCGGCGCGCTCCTGATGGCGGAGACGCTCGACCGCGCCGCCGAGCTCGGCTGGTCGCGCGTCCTTCTGGTGGGAGATGAGGTTTACTACGGGCGTTTCGGCTTCAGCCGCGAATCGGCTGCGAACGTCGTCTTCCCGCCGCCGACCAATCCGGAGCGGCTGCTGGGCCGTCCGCTCGTCACGGGCGCGTTTGAGGGCGTTTCGGGGCGCGTCGCCAAGTGGACCGGCGCCGCGACGTAGCGTCGGGCTCGGTTGTTACGGCGAAATGCGGAGCGTCATCCGCTTAGCGGTCATCTGACTTTTGGCGACCGAGGTGCGAAACAGGGGGCGCTTTGAAGTTGGCGGAGCCCTTAGCTCCCTGAATGGCCGGGTCGGAATGCTAGTCCTCTAGAGAAGAAGAGGAAGTGAGGTGCGCTTAACCTTTTCGGCGCCGCCCTTCATTCTTTGCGCGTCGCCGAAAGGCGTTGGCGATCCGCCGTAGCAGCCTAGATCCACTGCCCGGCTTCGATGAGCCCAAGGCGCACCAGTTGATCCGAGCTCCATTCGAAGCGTCTGGCGTTGGGCCACATCAGGGTTTCGATCGCGCCCTTGAAGTTGGGATGGGCGAGCAGCCTTCGGCCCCGCCGGAAAGACATCAGCGCCATCGTCGGATTGTTGTGCCAGGGGCAATTGAGCGTGTTCAGCGCTTCGTCCTCCAGCCATAGATCGGGCCTCAGCCGCGCGCCCGGCCCGCAGCGGTAAAGCGCGGGGCGATTGACGCGGGAGAGGGAGACGGGCGCGAACTCCTCGAAGCGCCAGCCGAGACCGCCGTAGACGTCCACATGGCCGTTCTTGCCGTCGAAGCCGTACCAGCCTTCGGCGTCGAAATAGACCTCTTCGAGATCGACCTGGCCGTCCGTGATCAGCGCGTCCGAGTAGAGATCGACTGCGTAGGCCATGCAGGCCGCGCGGCGCTCTGAGCCCAGGAAATCCACGAAGTCGAGGATCGAGCGGGTTTCGCAGAACGGAAAGAAAGGGAACTCTCCATTGTGGCATACGACGATCCAGGCGCCTTCGAACCGGTCTCCGATAGCGTTCGCGGCGCTGGTCGCCTCGGACGATTTGACCGGAACGACGGCCATGCCGTCTTCGTCGGCTTGCGGCAGTTCAGCGGCCCCCGGACCGATGGCGACTACCTTTTCGAAGCCGAGCTTAAGCAGGTGATCCGCCGACTGGGCCGCGAAGACGTCGTCTTCGCATATCAGGAGCGCCAGGGCCCGCGCCGCGCGGTCGCCCGCCTTGAGGAAATCGTCTAGAGAAGCGTATCGCATGCCGTCGCCGTTCGGTCGCCCGCCCCCTGTTCACCCGCGACAGAGATACACGAGCGCGCGGCGACGCCAAGCCGCGGGCGGATATTTGCGCGCCCTAAGTCGTCGCCATCGCATTCTTGTTTCGTCTTGCGAAAATCGACGCTTCGGAGTTGCGCGAACTTGCGAAAGATGCGATGGAGCGAATAGGCGATCGCACATCTATGTTTACTTTGTCCCAGCCGATTGAATCTGGAGGCGAAGAAATAGACCTAGAGTAGAGCGGTCGATCTTGTGAATATATGGAGAGTTACCGTGAGCGAAGATCAACTGGATCGGTCGGAACTTTTGGCCCTGACGTCGGAGATCGTCTCCTCCCACGTGTCCAACAACGCGGTTAACCAGTCCGATCTGACGAAAATGATCGAATCGGTGTTTACGACGCTGGAAGGTCTGGCGGCTCCGAAAGAAGAGCCGGTCGAAGAACTTAAACCGGCCGTGCCGATCAAGAAGTCGATCACGGACGAATACATCGTCTGCCTCGAGGACGGTAAGAAGCTGAAGATGCTCAAGCGGCATCTCTCCACCTCCTACGACATGACGCCGGAGGACTATCGCGCCAAATGGGGCCTGCCGTCGGACTATCCGATGGTCGCGCCGGCCTACGCCCGCAAGCGTCAGGAACTCGCGAAGAAGATCGGCCTCGGACGCAAGCCCAAGAAGAAGTAACGCGCCCCGCCGTTGCGGGGGGCGACGGCGATGGGTAGAAGGCGGCGCGCCTGGCCGGGCGCGCCGCCTTTGTTTTCGCGCCCCTCATTCCGGAGCACATGATGGCCGAACCGAAGAAGCTCTTCGTCAAGACCTACGGTTGCCAGATGAACGTCTACGACAGCGAGCGCATGTCGGAGGCGATGGCGGGCGCGGGATATGTGACGACGGATGCGCCGGACGACGCGGACATGGTCCTCCTGAACACCTGTCATATCCGCGAGAAAGCCGCGGAGAAGGTCTATTCCGAGCTCGGCCGTATCCGGAAGATGTCGGAGGCGAAGAAAGCGGCGGGCGGCGACATGATCGTCGGCGTCGCGGGCTGCGTGGCGCAGGCGGAGGGCGAGGAGATCGTCGCCCGCGCGCCGCTGGTGGACGTCGTCGTGGGTCCGCAGGCCTATCACCGGTTGCCCGACATGGCGGCGAAGGCCCGCGCTGAAGGACGGGCCGTGATCGACACGGAGTTCCCCGAGGATGACAAATTCGTCCAGCCACGCCCGAAGGCGAAGCGGGCGCCGACCGCGTTCCTCACGGTGCAGGAGGGATGCGACAAGTTCTGCGCCTTCTGTGTGGTGCCCTACACGCGGGGTGCCGAGATTTCCCGTCCCGCAGCGCAGGTCATGGACGAAGCGCGCGATCTGGTGGAGCGCGGGGTGGTCGAGATCACGCTCCTCGGCCAGAACGTCAACGCCTGGCGGGGGGAGGCCGACGGGGGGCGTTGGGGCCTTGGGCGACTGGTGCGGGAGCTGGCGGAGGTCGAGGGGCTGGAGCGCATCCGCTTCACTACCTCCCACCCGAACGACATGGACGACGATTTGATCGCGGCCCATGGCGAGGTTGAAAAGCTGATGCCCTATCTGCACCTGCCGGTGCAGGCGGGCTCCGACCGGATCCTGAAGGCGATGAACCGGCGGCACACGGCGGAGGCCTATATCCGCCTGATCGAGCGCATCCGCGCGGCGCGGCCCGATCTGGCGCTGTCGGGCGACTTCATCGTCGGCTTCCCGGGCGAGACGGAGGCGGATTTCGAGGACACGATGTCTCTCGTGCGCGAGGTCGGCTACGCGCAGGCCTATTCCTTCAAATACTCCGCCCGCCCCGGCACGCCCGCCGCCGATCTGCCGCTGGTGGACGCGGATGAGGCGTCGGACCGGTTGCGGCGCTTGCAGGCGCTTCTGAGCGAGCATCAGGCGGCGTTTCAGGAAAGCTGCGTCGGGCGCGTTCTGCAGGTTCTGGTGGAGAAACCGGGGCGGATGGAGGGCCAGATGGTCGGCCGCTCCCCCTATCTCCAACCCGTGCACTTCCAGGCGGACGCGGCGCTCGCGGGCAGGATCGTCGATGTGGAGATCACCGCCTCCGCCCCGAACTCGCTGGCGGGGCGGCGGCTCTAGCGCGGCAGCTGCGCGCCCTGCGGCGCGCGGTGGCGGCTCGTCGCCGCTTCGCGGCGCGTCTCGCCGGAACGCTTCGCCGTCGGCCGTAGCGATGGCGGAGGGGGCGGGCGCCTCCGGCGGGGATATTTTTCGAGCAAAGAAGGTCGTGGGGCGCTTGGGAGATCATGCGCCTTCGCTTGATGCGGGCATTGCAATTGCGCGCGGCGTCGCCTCTTTTCGCCGAAAGGCCAAGGGGAGATGAGCGATGAAAACCGGCGGGGAGATCCTGATCGAGTGTCTGGCGGCGCAGGGCGTGGATCGCGTGTTCTGCGTGCCCGGAGAGAGTTATCTCGCCGCGCTCGACGCCTTGCATGATGTCAGGATCGACGTGATCAACGCCCGCCAGGAGGGCGGCGCGGCGATGATGGCGGAGGCGGACGGGAAGCTGACGGGGCGCCCCGGCGTCGCCTTCGTCACCCGGGGACCGGGCGCGACCAACGCCGCCGCGGGCGTGCATGTGGCGAAGCAGGATTCGACGCCGATGATCCTCTTCGTCGGGCAGATCGGACGGCGGATGAAGGGGCGCGAGGCGTTTCAGGAAGTCGACTATCGCCAGACCTTCCGCGACCTCGCCAAGTGGGTCGAGGAGATCGACTGCGCCGACCGCATTCCTGAGATCGTGAGCCACGCTTGGCATGTGGCGCTCTCCGGGCGGCCCGGCCCGGTGGTTCTGGCGCTTCCCGAGGACATGCTGCGCGAAGAGGTTGAGGCGGCGCCGGGGCCCCTCGTCGAGGTGGCGGAGCCTGCGCCGTCGCCGCGGGACATGGACGCGCTGGCCGGGATGCTGGCGGCGGCGGAGCGGCCGGTTCTCGCGCTCGGTGGTTCGCGCTGGGACGAGGCGTCGGTGGCGGCGGTTCATCGGTTCGCGGAGAAACATAACCTGCCGGTGACGGTGACCTTCCGGCGGCAGGGGCTCTTCGATCACGAGCATCCGAATTACGCGGGCGATCTGGGGCTGGGGCCCAATCCCAAGCTGCGCGCGCTGGTGGCGGATAGCGATCTCCTAATCCTTCTCGGCGCGCGGATGTCGGAAAACCCGAGCCAGGGTTTCGAGCTGCTGGATATCCCGACGCCGCAGATGAAGCTGATTCATATCCATCCGGGACCAGAGGAGCTTGGTCGGATTTATGCGCCGACGCTGGGGATCAACGCGGCCCCGGGCGCCTTTCTGGAGGCGGCGGAGGCGATCCCCGCCCGCGCCGATGACGGCCGGGCGGTTAATGAGCGGGTGGGGGCGGCCCACGCCGCCTATCTCGACTGGACCGGCCATCCGCCCGCGACGCCCGGCGATGCGGAGATGGGGCCGATCATGTCCCACCTCCGCGCCGAGATGCCGGACGCGATCGCCTGCAACGGGGCGGGGAATTACGCGATCTGGGTGCACCGGTTCTGGCGGTTCAGGCGCTTCGATCAGCAACTGGCACCGACGTCAGGGTCGATGGGCTACGGCCTGCCCGCCGCCGTCGCCGCCAAGCTCAGGCGGCCGGAGGCGGAGCTCGTCTGCTTCGCCGGGGACGGCTGCTTCCAGATGACGGGGCAGGAGTTCGGCGCGCTGGCGCAATACGATCTGCCGGTGATCGTGCTGGTCGTGGACAATGAAAGCTACGGCACGATCCGGATGCATCAGGAGCGGGACTATCCGACCCGCGTCGTCGGCACCGGCCTGAAGAACCCGGATTTCGCCGCGCTCGCCCGCGCCTATGGCGGCCATGGCGAGACGGTGGCGAAGACGGAGGCGTTTCCGGAGGCGCTGGCTCGCGCGCGGGCGTCGGGCAAGCCCGCTATCATCCACATCAAGACCTCGGCGGAGGCGCTGACGCCGACGCTGACTGTGAGCGGGTTGCGGTCGCGGTAGGCGCGGGGGCTCAGGCCCCGACGACCATTGTGAATAGCTCCACGCCTTCGGAGGAGGAGACGTCGCATTCGACAGCGACGACGCGCGCCTTCGCTCCGATCTCGGCGACGAATTCGCCGGTGACGTGGAACATGAAGTTCGGCCCGCGTTCCGTCTGGTGGCGATTGATCGCCATCACATGGCCGCCGCGTGCGGAAAGCTCGTACTCAGCCTTGGCCTGACAGGCGAGGGCGGCCTGATCGGGAAGTATGCGGATGTTCTCGCCGGCGTTCGAGAAGGCCGGGATGAGCGCGGGGGCGGCGCTCATCAGGGCGAAGGCGAGGGGGGCGATCAGCGAGCGGGGTTCTTTTTTGCGGGCCATGTGGTTCGTCTCCTTGCTGGGGGAGACATGGGCGCCGGGTTGCGCAGCGTAACCCGCGCTCGCGGAGGGGTGAGGGACAAGCGCAGTTTCGTCAGCGGGTGAAATATTTGGGGCGGGCGCTTAGGCGCGCCGTCCGCCGCCTTTCACCGGTAGGGTGGGTGACAACCCACCGCCCAGACGCGGTGGGCTGAAGCCCACCCTACCGCCACGGGGACAGCGCTCGCCTCACGCCGAAATCATCGTCCCCGCCCCATGCTCCGTGAAGAGCTCCAGGAGGATCGCGTGGGTCGCGCGGCCGTCCATGATGACGACCGCCCCGACCCCCTGCCGGATCGCATCCAGCGCGGTCTCCGTCTTCGGGATCATGCCGCCCGCGATCACGCCGCTCTCCGTCAGCTCGCCCACATGGGCCGCGGTGAGATTGGTGATGACGTCGCCGTCGGCGTCCTTCACTCCCTGCACGTCGGTCAGAAGGAGCAGGCGATCCGCCTTCATCGCGCCCGCCACGGCGCCCGCCGCCGTGTCGCCATTGATGTTGTAGGTCTCCCCATCCCGGCCCACGCCGACGGGGGCGACCACGGGGATGAAGTCGCCTTCGATGAACATGCGCAGGACGTCCGGATTCACCTCCACCGGCTGGCCGACGAAGCCGAGGTCGAGGACCTTTTCGATGTTGCTCTCCGGGTCCTTCACCCATTTCAGGGCTTTCTCGCAGACGATCAGGTCGGCGTCCTTGCCCGAGAGGCCCACGGCCCGCCCGCCCTGCATGTTGATCGCCTGGACGATCCGCTTGTTGATCCGGCCGGCGAGGACCATTTCGACGACCTCGACCGTCTTCTCGTCCGTCACCCGCTTGCCGTCGACAAATTCGGAAACGATGCCGAGACGGTCCAGCATCTCGTTGATCTGCGGCCCGCCGCCGTGGACGACGACGGGGTTCAGGCCGCACTGCTTCATAAGGACGATGTCGCGGGCGAAATCCGCCATGGCGTCGTCGTCGCCCATGGCGTGGCCGCCGAACTTCACCACGACGGTCGCGCCGTCATAGCGCTGCAGATAGGGCAGCGCTTCGCTCAGCGTGCGCGCGGTGGCGATCCAGTCGCGTTTCATGGCGCGGGATTTCTCCATGTCTCGTCCCTCGTTTCGGCGGGTGTGATAGCCGCCCGCCGGGTTATGCGCCAGAGGCGCCTTAGGCGCCCGAGGCGGCGAGATGGTCGATGATCGGGCAGCGCGCGCCGTCGTCTCCGGCGCAAGCGGAGGCGATCGCAGCGAGCTCTTCGCGCAGGGTCTTCAGCTTGGCGAGCTTGCCGTCGAGTTCGGCGAGATGCGCCTCCGCCAGCCGCTTCACATCGGCGGAGGCGCGGTTGGGGTCGTCGTAAAGGCCGAGGAGACGGCGACACTCCGCGATGGAGAACCCAAACGCCCGCGCCCGTCCGATAAAGGCGAGACGCTTCAGCTCCGCCTCGCCATACTCGCGGTAACCGTTAGCCCCGCGCGCAGGCGTCACGAGGCCGATATCCGCATAATACCGGACGGTTTTCACAGGCAGCCCGCTGCCCTTGGCGGCATCGCCGATTTTCATCTCATCCCTCCTCTTGGTGGAGGCTTTATACGCGATCCGAGACGGCGATGCGCCTCGATTTCGACCGGGGCTCGAGCCGCGCGGCTGCGACGGAGGGGCGCTGGCCTCCTGTGCGGTTCGGGGTATGATCCGCATGCGGGCGCGACTGCGCTCCGGAATAGCGAGAAGGCGATCTGCGCATGAACGGAAAACTGGCGCTGCTGATCCTCGGAGGCGGTCTTCTGATTGGGGCCTGGGCCTTCTGGACGACGTCCAATGATCAAAGCTCGGCGCAGCGCGCCTACGAGGCGGCGGGAACGGAATGAGGTTCGCACTCCTTGGCGTCATCGCCATCTTGAGCAGCTCAGCGGCCCTCGCCCATTTTGGTGCGACCGGGGTGGTGAAGGAGCGGATGGACGGCATGAAGATCATGGCCGACGCCGCGAAGGCGCTCGGCGCGGCGAAAGCGGGGGTGATCCCGTTTTCCCCGGCGCTCGCCCGGCGCGCCGCGGCTGATCTGAAAACGTCCGCCGCCGCCGCCCGCGATCAGTTCCCCGAAGGGAGCCTGGTGCACCCGAGTGAGGCGTCGCCGGCGATCTGGACGGATCGGGCGCGTTTCGACCGGATCCTCGAAGACCTCATCGCCGCGGCCGATGCGCTCGACGCCGCCGCGGAAGACGAAGCCGCCGCGCGCCTCGCCGCCGACGCCGTGTCGCAAACCTGCAAGGACTGCCACGGCAGTTTCCGGGAAAAGCGGCTCTGAGCCCTGAGCCCTTCACGGTTCTAAATACTCAAAAAAAGAAACGGTCGCGTCCCGCGCGACGTCGCTTCTTCGCAGGCGCTCTTTTGAAAGCGCCTTCGGCGAGCCGCGCCGCGAAGCGGCGACGAGCCGCCATCGCGCGGGCGTCAGCCCGCGCAAGCCTTCGCTCAGTAGCCGATCGCGCAGCCGTCCTTGCGGGGATCGGACGCCCCTTCATAGACGCCGCCTTCATGGATGCGGATCATCTGGGAGCCGCCGATGGGCGTCTCCGGGGTGAAGAGCTCGTGCCCCTTCGCCTGCAGCGCCGCCTGCACGTCCGGGAAGTAGCCCCGCTCGATATGCAGGCGCCCGTCATACGGGTCCGCGAAGCAGCGGGGCGCGTCCAGCGCTTGCTGCGCGCTCATCCCGAAATCGACGAGGCTCGTCAACATCCGGGCATGGCCCGTCGACTGATACTGCCCGCCCATCACGCCGTAGGAGACGATGACCTTGCCGTCCTTGCGGATCATCGCCGGGATGATTGTATGCATCGGGCGCTTGCCGCCCTTCAACTCGTTCGGGTGCCCTTCGGTCAGCACGAAACCCGCGCCGCGGTTCTGGAAGTTGATCCCGAACTTCGCCGAGGCGAGGCCGGAGCCGAACGGGTGGAAGACGGAGTAGATCATCGAGACGACCATGCCTTCCTTGTCCGCCGTCGTCAGATACACCGTGTCCTTGTGGATCGCGCCGTTATGAACGTCGTCGGTATCCACCCGCTTCATCGCGGCGTTCGGATCGATCTTCGCCGCCAGCTTCGCCGCCGTCTCGTCGGACAGGAAGTGCTCCATGTAGGGGCGGAAGCTGTCGAGATCGGAGACGAACCGGTCCCGCGCGTCATAGCCGAGGCGCGTCGCCTCCGCTTCGATATGAGCGCGCTCAGGCCCGAACGGGTCCATCGAGGTGAGGTCGAAATGGGCGAGGATCTTGGCGATCAGCATCGCGGTGACGCCCTGACCGTTCGGCGGCAGCTCCACCAGCTCGTGGCCGCGATACATGATGGAGATCGGGTCTATGTACTCCGGTGCGTTGGACGCGAAATCCTCCGCGGTGTGAACGCCGCCCATCGCGGTGAGGGAGGCGACCATGTCCTCCATCACTTCGCCTTCGTAGAACCCGGCGCGCCCCTCGGCGGCGATGCGGCGGAGAACCTCCGCCTGACCCGGGGCCTTGAAAACCTCGCCGACGGTGAAGTTGCGCCCGTTATTGTTGTAGTATTTCGCTCCGTCGCCCTTCAGGCGATGCCCGGACTGATCCCAGTCGAAGGCGGTGCGGGGGCCGACCGGCACGCCGTTCTCGGCGTAATCGATGGAGGGCGCGAGGCATGCAGCGATGCCGAGCTTCCCCCAGTCCTTCGCCAGCGTGCAGAACCCGTCGATGGCGCCGGGGATGGAGACGGAATGCGGGCTGTCGAGGGGGATCTCCGTCAGGCCCTGATCGCGCAGCATCGCCGCATTGAGCGCTTTCGGCGCGCGGCCGGAGGCGTTGAAGCCTTTGATCTCGTCCGACCCGGCCGGTTTGATCAGCGCGAACATGTCGCCGCCGATGCCGGTGGAGGCGGGCTCGCACAGCCCCAGCAGCACCGCCGTCGCGATCGCCGCGTCCACCGCGTTGCCGCCGTCCTTCAGCACAGAGAGGCCCGCCTGCGCCGCGATGGGGTGGGAGGTCGCCACCATGCCGTTGGTCGAAAAGACGCCGGACCGGCCCGGCATGTGAAAATCGCGCATCATATCGCCTCCCTCTGAGCGGAGGGCGACAGATAGCGCTTGGGTCTGATTTGGGAAAGGCGCCCGACGACACGATTCGGGGTGGGGGCTGAATGACGCGCCGCCGGGCTACAGCAGTTGCCTGCTGCTCACGGTGTATCGCTTTCGATCGCGGCGGGTTCCCGGTCGAATTCTGGCTGAAACAAGAATTCGCTCCAAAAGCGATGCGCTGAAAACCTTGCGCTTTTCGCCGCTCCGGGGTCAGATTTTGGCATGACTGTGATCACAACAGCCGAATTCAGCTCCAAAGGCGTGAAGCCGGGCGCCTTCGACCGGGTCTCGTTCCACCGCACGGAGCTTTCCGTGATTCTGTCGACCTATGGGAAGATGGTCGCGGCGGGCGAGTGGCGGGACTACTCGATGGACTTTCTGAAGGACGTCGCCGTTTTCTCCGTCTTCCGGAGAGCGACGGAGCATCCCCTCTACCGGATCGAGAAGCGCCCGAAACTGGCCGTAAAGCAGGGCGCCTACGCCGTGATCGGGCAGGACGGGCAGGTGCTGAAGCGCGGCAAGGACCTGCGCCAGGTGATGAAGGTCTTCGACGCCAAGCTCCTGCGCGTGGTGGAGTGAGGCGGCGCGCGGCGAACGCGCTTTACCTCCCCGACTGAGCCGGTTTAGTGGAGCGCGCCGCCTCCCGGCGCACTTCTATCGATTGGCCTCCGATGACCCTCTCCGACATTCGAAACTTCGATGATCTCGCGCGGCTCTGCGCCGCTTCGCCAAAGCCCGACGCAGAAGCGGTCGGCGCGGCGGAGGCGCGGCAAGGTCAGTTGACCAAGCCGCCCGGCGCCCTCGGACGGCTGGAGGGTCTCGCCGCCTTCATGGCGGGCTGGACCGGGACGGAGCGGCCCCGGATCGAGCGGGCGCAGGCGCTCGTCTTCGCGGGCAATCACGGCGTCTGCGCGCAGGGCGTTAACCCGTTTCCGCAGGAAGTGACGGCGCAGATGGTCGCCAATTTCGAAGCCGGGGGCGCCGCGATCAATCAGCTCTGCGCGCTCGCGGAGGCGGACCTGACGGTCGTTCCGCTGGATCTGGAGACGCCCACGCGGGACTTCACCGAAGCCGCCGCGATGACGGAGGCGGAGTGCCTCGACGCGATCCGGCGCGGCGCGGCGGCGGTCGATGCGGAGGCGGATGTCCTGATCCTCGGTGAGATGGGGATCGGCAACTCCACCGTCTCCGCCGCGCTGGCTTTCGCGCTCTTCGGCGGCGAGGCCGCGGACTGGGTCGGGCGCGGGACCGGCTCCGACGATGCGGGCGTTCGGCTCAAGACCGAGGTGATCGCCCGGGGCGCGGCGCGCCATGCCGGGCTCGGCCCGCTCCAGACGCTCGCCGCCCTCGGCGGGCGGGAGCAGGCGGCGATCTGCGGCGCGATCCTCGCGGCGCGCATGGCGCGGGTTCCCGTAATCCTCGACGGTTATATCTGCACCGCCGCCGCCGCGCCGCTCCATGCGCTGGCCGCGGATGCGCTCGACCATTGCCTCGTCGCGCACATGAGCGCGGAGCCCGGACACGCCCGCCTCACCGCCGCTTTAGGCAAGGAACCGCTCCTCGATCTCGGCTTGCGGCTGGGGGAGGGGACGGGAGCCGCCCTGGCGCTCACCATCCTCAAAGGCGCTCTCGCCTGCCATGACGGCATGGCGACCTTCGCCGAAGCGCAGGTGGCGGGCGGCTGATGACCGAGGCGCTCCGGCATCTGGCGCTGGCCTTCCAGTTTCTGACGCGGCTGCCGCTGCCCGCCGATCTCGGCTACTCGGAAGAGCGGATGGCGCGGGCGCTCTATCACTTCGCCACCGTGGGGCTCTGCATCGGCCTGGCGCTCGGAGCGGTTCATCTCGCGCTTCTCCAGATTTTCGAGCCCCTGCTGGCCGCGATCCTGACCCTCGCCGCCAGCATTCGCCTCACGGGCGCTTTCCACGAGGACGGCCTCGGCGATCTCGCCGACGGGCTCGGCGGCTCGCCCGATCGGGAGCGGGCGCTGGAGATCATGCGCGACAGCCGCCTCGGGACGTACGGCACCGTCGCCTTGATCATCGTGCTCGCGGCGAAGGCGGCGGGTCTCGCCGAGCTTGCGCCATGGGCGGCGGTCGCAGCGATCATCGGCGGGCATACGCTGGGCCGCGCCGCGATCGTCCTCATCGTCAGATGGTCTCGCTACGCCCGGCCCGAAGGCGTCGGCGCCTTCACCAAGACGACCGTTCCCGCAACCGCCCTGGCGACGCCGATTGCGGCCAGCCTCCTTGCGCTCGCTTGCCTCGCATGGGCCGCTTCGCCGCTCGCCGCGGCGGTCTCGCTGATTGCGGTCGCGTGCGTCGCGGCGTTCATGCTGCGTTACATGCTCCGACGTCTGGACGGTTATACCGGAGACGGCCTCGGCACGGTGGAGACGCTTTCCGAACTCGCCGTCATCCTCGCCGTCGCCGCCTGCCTCTGAGCGTTGCGGCGGGCCAAGGCGGCCGCGGTGCGACAGTGCGCATTCCAATCGCCGGTCTTCGGAGGTAGTCTCTCGCCACGAGAGCCTTGGGGCGCTGGCGATCATGAATGCGAATGTCACGGCGGATGAGATGACGGCGGGCGCCACAGACGCGTCCGGCTCCGGCGGACGGACTAATTTCCGCTCCGAGCGGATCTTGTGGGGCCTCGCGGCCATCGCACTCTCCGCCCTGATCGCCATCGCCTGCTTTCGGGGCGTCCCGCAACTCAGCTCGCTTGAAACGACCATCAACGACATGCAGCGCGTAATGATCGCGCCGCGTTCGGAGCAGGACAAACGCATCTCCGTCGTCGCCTTCGATGAGAAGACGCTGACGCAGTTTCCCTATCGGTCGCCGGTGGATCGCGCGTTTCTCGCCGATCTGATCGATGCGTTGGGAGAAGCGGGCGCCAAAGCCATCGTTTTCGATGTGATCTTCGATCAGCCGACGGAGGTTGAGAAGGACGAGGCGCTAATCGACGCGCTTCGGCGCTTTCCCGGCCCGGTCGTCGCCGCATGGGGCGATCAGCAGGCCGGGTTCACGGCGGAGCAGAGCGCCTACATCCTCGAGTTCGCCGCGCGGGCGGAGATCGATCTCGGCTTCGCGCATCTGGTGATCGACGACGATGGAATCGTCCGCCGTTTCGCGACCCGGCTGGACGGCATTCCGAAACTTTCGATGCCCGGAGTCATGGCGAAAGCGAACACCGGAGAGGAGCCGATGGTCACGGGCGTGATCGACTGGTTCCAACCGAGCGAGGTGGGCAAGACGCTCTTCCAGCAGCTTCCCGCCATGCGCGTCGTCCAGTTCGCGGAGCGGGACGCGACGTTGAACGTGCTCAAGAACGCGCTCGGCGACCGCATCGTGATGATCGGCGCCGATCTGGAGCAGCGCGACCGGCATCAGACTTCGCTGGGCGTTGATCCGCGCAACACCCGCACGATCCCCGGCGTCGTGATCCAGGCCTTCGTCCTCAGTCAGCTTTTGGATGGACGGGTCGTGCCGAACGCCTCGCCGACGGTGATCTACGCGCTCGTCATCGCGGTCGCTACGATCGGCGTGACCGTCGGGCTGTCGCGCTGGAACCTCGGCTGGAAGGCGCTTGCGGTGGTTTCGATGCTGGTCGCCTATCTCACGATCGTCTTCTTCATGGCGCGGGCTGGGACGTATTTCATGCCGGTCGCGCCAGTGGTCGCGGCGATCTTCATGTCGTTCCTTCTGGCGATCAGTCTGGACAGTTTCCTCACGCAGCGGAACGAGCGGTTCATCCGCCTCGCCTTTTCACATTACCTTGAGCCGGCGATGGTCGATCAGCTGGCGGACGACCCGCAGGCGCTGCGCCTCGGCGGCGACCGGCGGGAGATGTCGATCATCTTCACTGATATTCAGGGCTTCACGACGATGTCGGAGGAGTTGCCGCCGGACCAGCTGACGCGGCTGCTCAACGACTATTTCGACGGGATGAGCGACATCATCATCGCCCATGGCGGGGCGATAGATAAATTCATCGGCGACGCCGTCGTCGCCCATTTCGGCGCGCCGACGCCTATGGCCGATCATGCGCTCCGCGCCCTCCAATGCGCTGGCGAGCTGGACAAATTCGGGGAGCGGTTCCGCCGCAAGAACGCCCATCTCGGCCTCGGGGTGACGCGGATCGGCGTGCATACTGGAACGGCGACGGTGGGCAATTTCGGCGGACGGGCGCGGTTCGACTACACGGCGATGGGGGACACGGTGAATACGGCCTCCCGGCTCGAGAGCTCCAACAAGCGCTACGGCACGCGCGTCGGGGTCAGTCAGGAGACGGCGGAGGCGGCGAACGCCCTCGCCTCCCGCGAGGACAAGCTGCCATTGCTTCAGACGATCGGGCAGATCATGTTGAAGGGGAAGACGAAGCCAGTCACAGTCTATACTGTGAACAATGACGCAGACGAGGAGTTCGTGTGGGCCTATGAGGCGGCGTTTTCGATGATCGAGGTCGATCTCGCCAAGGCGCGCACAGCGTTGGAGGAGCTTTCTCGGGCCAATCCGAATGATCCACTGGTGCGGTGGCATTTGCAGAGGTTCGAACGGGGCGATACCGGAACCATGATTGGCGCGGCCTAGGGGCCGTGTCGCACGTAAGGAGTATGCGAATGTTGATGCGGATTCTGAGTATCGGCGTTGTTGCGGGTTTGACGGCGAGCGCCGCCGCTGCGTCGGATTATGTCATCCTCGACAGCACGGCTGAGGGGATCGAGCCGGGGATAGTCGTCGCGTCGAACGCTGACATCGCCATCCCGGAAGGCGCCCAGATCGTGCTGATCGACCCCGCTGGCGAGACGCTGGTGGTGGAGGGGCCCTTCGCCGGCGCCGTATCCTCGGCAGCCGCGACCGGTGACACCAGCGTCGGGGGCACCCTCGAGAGCCTCACGACGACGCGCGGTACCGACACGACCGTCCTCGGGGCGGTGCGCGCGCCGAAGATCGAGGGCGGCTCCGTAACCGAGTGACGCCGCCCGCCCGAAAGGGCGAACGCGTACGCGCCGGTCGCTGTCGACCGGCCTCCCTCGCTTCGTCAGCGTGCGAAAAGTCACCATGCGTTTCTGATGTGTGGCGAATTCTTCAACAAGGCCTTATAGTGACGCTTACCGGCGTTGATCGTGCGAAAGCGATCAGCGCCCTGTGTGTCGGTTTTCGTAAGGGCGCGATTGCGCTTTTCACCTAGCTGTATTTGAGCGAACGAAGCGGATGCACGTGGGAGCTTTGGCTATGAAATTCGCGACGATTACAACGCTGGCGGCGGCTTTGTCGGGTTTCGCATTCGCGACCCAGGCGAGCGATGTCGTCATCCTGGACAGCACCGCCCCCGCTCTGGAATCGGGCGCGCTGGTCGATGAAGACGCCGAGGTTTCGATCCCCGCGGGGGCCGTCGTTACGGTGATCCTGCCGTCTGGCGACACGAAGGTGATCGATGGGCCGTATTCGGGCGCGCTCGGCGCGACTGACGCCGTTGAATCCGCCGGTCTGGCGGAGCTGACGACGGCGCGCGGCGGCGACACCAAAGTGCTCGGAGCGGTGCGCGCCCCGAAATGGGAGCAGGCGGAGTAATCTCCGCCGGCGCGCAAATACCCCATTACGCCAATTAAAATACCTCAAAACGTCCCCTGATCTGCGGATTTTATCGCCGAATTTGGTGCTGTGTCTCTTTTTGCACTTTAAATTGAGCTGCATTCGAATAAAGTATAACGGAGCGTGTCGGGTAATCGAGTAGGTGGGTGCGACGGTGACGAGGATAGCGCATATCGCGTTGGGTTTGACGCTTGCGTTCGTCCCCGCAATTTCCGTTTCGCAAACGGCCTTGCAGGACCTGGAGGCGCGCGAAGATTCCGGATTGGCCGCACGGCCCCAGGCGCTGTCGACGCCGACTGTTCAATTCACGTCCCAGCGGCCGCCGTCCAACGCAGATCAGATCAAATTCGTTTTGAACGGCGTCGAGGTCGCGGGCTCCACCGCCTTCGACGAAGATGACTTCGCCGCGTTTTACGCCGAAGACGTCGGCGGAGAAGTGACGCTGACCCGCGTCTTCGAGGTCGCGGGCGAGATCCAGGGGATCTACCGCGACGCCGACTTCATCTTCACCCGCGTCGTCGTTCCGGCTCAGGAGATCGACGACGGCGTGGTGCGAATCGAAGTGATCGAAGCGCGGATCACCGGCGTTCAGATCGAAGAGCCCGACGGACCGATCGGCCCCGTCAGGGAGTTGGCGGAGCGTATGATCTCCCCTGTCGTCGGCGCGGCGAACCCGACCGGCGCGATGCTCGAGCGCGCGCTCCTGAACGTGAACGAGATTCCGGGCGTGACCCGCGCGACCGCGGTCCCGCAGGCCGATCCGGACGACACCCGCGGCGGCCTGCAGCTCTTCATCAATATCGAGCGGGACCCTGTCGAAGGCGTGATCTTCGCCGATAACCGCCAGACGGAGGGGATCGGCCGCGGGCTGATCGGCGCCACGGCGCGCTACAACTCCTACAGCGAGTGGGGCGATACGACCGCGATCTCCGTCCTGAACTCCTTCGCTTACGAGCGGGACAGGACAGGCAGCGGCGCGGTCGACGGCGCGTTCGATTTCGACGAGCGCAACACCGTGCAGGTCGTCCACCAGCGAAATGTCGGCGTCGATGGCGCGACGTTCGAAGCGGTCGGCCTCTACAGCCGCAGCCGTCCAGGCGACAATCTCGCGGACGCCGGCATTCAGGGGGAGCAGATCTTCGCCTCCGTCGGCTTCAACTACCCGGTGGTCCGCACCCGGCAGATCGCCTTCAACCTCGGCGCGGCGGCGGAGTTCTTCGAATCTGAGACCGACGTCTCCAACGGCGCGCTTCGCGTCTCCGACGACCGACTTCGGATCATACGGGCGACCGCCGACGTCACGGCGCGGGACGAGTTCGGCTACACCCGCGCGTCGCTCGCGGTGCGCCAGGGGCTCGACCTTTTCAACGCCAGCGAAGAGGGCGCGCCGGATCTTAGCCGCGCCGATGGGGAGATGGATTTCTCCCTCCTTCGGGCGGAGGTCGACCGCCTCGTGGTGTTCAACGATCAGCTGAGCTTCTTCGGCAAGCTGGCGGGCCAGTATTCGTTCGATCCGCTTCTCTCCTCGGAAGAGTTCGCGATTGGCGGGCTTAGCTACGGCCGCGGCCTTGATCCGTCGGTTTTCACGGGCGAGCACGGGATCGGGCTGAGCGGTGAGCTGCGATACCTCTATCCGTTCGAGATCGAGGGATACGCCATCACCGCCGAGGCCTTCGGCTTCGCGGAATACGGGGTGATCTGGAACCGCGGCGACGGCGTGCCGCGGCGGGCGGAGGTCCTCACGCTCGGCGGCGGCGTGCGGTTCTTCCTGCCGGACGACTTCGTTCTGGGCCTCGAATACGCCACCGCCGCCGATGTGAGTACGACCGAAGGCGCGCTGCCCGAGGGCGTCGAGATCGGCGAGCCGAGACTATTCGTGAATTTTTCGAAACGCTTCTAGCCTTGCGGGGTGAGTGCGATGCGTAGTGCGTATGACTACAGCGGATACCAACCGACGCGGCGCGTCGGGGTGATGAAATCCAGCACGGCGGTGGGCGGGGCGCTCGCCGCCTTCGCCTTCGCATCGGCATACGCGCCCCTCGCGGCGGCGGGTCCGCGGGATGGTGAGGTCAAAGCGGGACGCGCGGACATCACCACGTCCGGCCAGCGCACGACCATTCGCCAGAACACCGACCGCGTCGTCATCGACTGGAAGAGCTTCGACATCGACGCCGACGAGGCTGTGGAGTTCCTCCAGCCCGGCCAGTCCTCCGTCGCGCTGAACCGAGTTCTCGAAGGATTGCCGACCAATATCCGCGGCCAGCTTCTGGCGAACGGCAACGTCTGGATCGTGAACCAGCACGGCATCGTCTTCCACGCGGGTTCGGTCGTCGACGTGGGCGGGCTGCTGGCGACGACCTCCGACATCTCCAACGCCGACTTCATGGCGGGGAACTACCGCTTCGATAAACCGGGTCAGCCGGACGCGAAGATCGTCAACGAAGGCTCGATCACCTTCGGCCAGGCGGGGCTCGCGGCCTTCGTCGCGCCGGGCGTCGAGAACCGGGGCGTCATCGCCGGCAAGATGGGCAAGGTCGTCATCGCAGGGGCGGAGACATTCGCGGTCGACCTCGCGGGCGACGGCATGTGGGCGTTCACCATGGGGCAGGGCGCGAAAGGCGCCTCCGCCAAGAACGCCGGGCGCATCCACAACCCCGGCGGTTACATCATGATCTCGGCCGCCTCGGCGGCGGGCATGGTCGACAGCCAGATCAGCGTCGGCGGCGTCGTCGAGGCGACGACGGCGGAGATGGTGGGCGGCAAGATCGTCCTCTCCGGCGACGGGCACGTAGAGGTCTCCGGCAAGCTGGACGCCACCGGCTCCGAAACGGGCCAGATCGGCGGCGGCGTCGAGGTGACGGGCGAGACGGTTCATTTGACGGCGACGTCGGAGATCGACGTCTCCGGCGACGCGGGCGGCGGGACGATCAAGGTCGGCGGCGACTATCAGGGCGGCGGCGAATTGAAGACCGCGTCGCGCACGCTCGTGAGCGAAGGCGCCTCCATCAAAGCGAATACCATCGGCGAGGTTGGCGACGGCGGCGAGGTCATCGTCTGGGCCGATGAGGTCACGGGCTTCTTCGGCTCATTGGAGGCGAGGGGCGGCGACGGCGGCGGGCTTGGCGGCTTCGCGGAGATTTCGGGTTTGGAGCGCCTCGCCTTCGACGGCGTTGTCGATCTGGCGGGGGCGGACGGCGCGGGGTCGCTGCTGCTCGATCCGCGCAACCTGAACATCACCGACAGCGCGGCGACGAACAATGCGGAGGTCGCCGACGGCTCGATCCTTTTCGGCGACGGCGGGGCCACCGACTTCCTCATCACCGCCGCCGCGGTCGAGGCGGTTGTCGGCGACGTTCTTCTCCAGGCGACGAACAACATCACCATCGACGCCGCGCTGAACCTCGGCGCCGACGGGCTGACGCTGGACGCCGGGAACGACATCCTGATCAACGACAGCGTGACGACGACCGGCGACCTCGTCTTCACCGCCGACGCCGATTTCAGCGGCATGGGCGGGGCGGCGTCGGATGGCGCGGGCGGCATCGTCTTCAGCACGGTCTCTCCGCCCGTGCTGACCGGCGGCGATATCACGCTGACCTCGGGCGACGCGCTGACGCTCGGCGCGATCTCCGCGACCGGCGACCTTACGGTGACGGCGGGCGGCGACATCGCGGATACGGCGGGGCAAGCGATCACGGTGGATGCGGGCATCGCCGATTTCGACGCGGGCGCGGCGGACGTCCTGCTCGACAACGGCCTCCACAACTTCGGCTCCGGGAACGTCGTCACGCGGGGGGTCGCGGCGAGCGGGAACGACATCCACATCACCGATGTGAACGCGCTGACGTTGCAGGACATCGACGCGACCGGCTCGCTGACGGTGACGACGGGCGGGCTGCTGAACCAGCGGAGCACGACGACGGTCATCCTCGTCGACGGCGCGAGCTATTTCGATGCGGGAACGGCGCAGATTCGCTTCACCGGCTCGGGCAATGATTTCGGCGGGGTGGTGAACGCTTCGGGAAGCGGGTTCGACATCCGCAATGACGGCGCCTCGACGACGCTGGGCGACATCGACGTGACCGGCGCCGTGGAGATCGAGGTTCGCGGGAACGTCTACCAGACGGCGGCGACGGCGGCGGGCGACGCGATCAACGCGGGCGGGCGGTTCTACATTCAGGGCAATCAAAACGCCGATGTGGATTTGTCCAACGTCTACAACGACTTCGCGGGAGACGTGGAGTTCTTCTACCTCGGCGAGGTCACGATCCGCGACGCGAACGCGATCAACTTCGACTATGTCGGCGCGCTCTACGGCGAGCTGACGGCGATCGCCGGGACGGACATCACGCAGACCGGAACCAATTTCGAGGCGCGTCGAGGCTCCGACTTCACCGCGACGACGGGCTCGATCACGCTGACCAATGTCGAAAACGACCTGCGCCAGGCGGTTAGCGCGCGCGCCGGAACGAGCATTGAGATCGCCAACGAGACGGCGATCCAGCTCGGCGAAGTGGACGCCGGGACCGACCTGACCGTCACGGCGAGCGGGACGATCACCGACACCGCCGGACAGTCCATCATGGTGGGCGGGGTCACCGACCTGACGGCGAATAATGGCTCGCCCAGCAACATCTCGCTGAACAATGTTGAGGGCGATGGCACCGACGGCGACGTCCACGACTTCCAGGGCGTGGTGAACGCAGACGGCGCGCTGGTGGAGATCGTCGGATCGAGCGAGATCACCCTTGGCGCTGTGACAGCGACGGGGAATTTGGTTGTCGAATCGACCGAGGCGGACATCTCCGACACGGCGGGTCAGTCGATCACCGTGATGGGGACGACGGACCTGGCGGCTGCGGCTGGTTACGACATCATTTTGGACAACGTCGAAGGCGACGGCACTGACGGCGATCTGCACGACTTCACGGGCGTGGTGAGTGCGTCGGGTCAGAGCGTCACGCTGATTGACGCGGACGCCGTTGTGCTTGGCGCGGTAGACGCGACGGGCGACCTGACAGTGATGGCATCGGGCACGATTACGGACACGGCGGGTCAGTCGATCACGGTGGGTGGGGCGACGAGCCTGACGGCGCAGTCGGGGACGACGAGCTACGATATCCTGCTGGATAACGACGACGCGGTCGCGGGCGATCTGCATGACTTCACCGGTGCGGTGACCGCTTCGGGTCAGTCGATCACGCTGAGCACTTCCAACAGCATCATCCTCAGCGCTGTGACGGCGACCGGCGACCTTACGGTGACGGCGGGCGGCGACATCGCGGATACGGCGGGGCAAGCGATCACGGTGGATGCGGGCATCGCCGATTTCGACGCGGGCGCGGCGGACGTCCTGCTCGACAACGGCCTCCACAACTTCGGCTCCGGGAACGTCGTCACGCGGGGGGTCGCGGCGAGCGGGAACGACATCCACATCACCGATGTGAACGCGCTGACGTTGCAGGACATCGACGCGACCGGCTCGCTGACGGTGACGACGGGCGGGCTGCTGAACCAGCGGAGCACGACGACGGTCATCCTCGTCGACGGCGCGAGCTATTTCGATGCGGGAACGGCGCAGATTCGCTTCACCGGCTCGGGCAATGATTTCGGCGGGGTGGTGAACGCTTCGGGAAGCGGGTTCGACATCCGCAATGACGGCGCCTCGACGACGCTGGGCGACATCGACGTGACCGGCGCCGTGGAGATCGAGGTTCGCGGGAACGTCTACCAGACGGCGGCGACGGCGGCGGGCGACGCGATCAACGCGGGCGGGCGGTTCTACATTCAGGGCAATCAAAACGCCGATGTGGATTTGTCCAACGTCTACAACGACTTCGCGGGAGACGTGGAGTTCTTCTACCTCGGCGAGGTCACGATCCGCGACGCGAACGCGATCAACTTCGACTATGTCGGCGCGCTCTACGGCGAGCTGACGGCGATCGCCGGGACGGACATCACGCAGACCGGAACCAATTTCGAGGCGCGTCGAGGCTCCGACTTCACCGCGACGACGGGCTCGATCACGCTGACCAATGTCGAAAACGACCTGCGCCAGGCGGTTAGCGCGCGCGCCGGAACGAGCATTGAGATCGCCAACGAGACGGCGATCCAGCTCGGCGAAGTGGACGCCGGGACCGACCTGACCGTCACGGCGAGCGGGACGATCACCCAGTCCGGCGCCGTCGACGTTGCGGGCGCGGCGAGTTTCACCGCCCGGAACGGCAATACGCGGTTCGACATCGTCCTCGACAATGCTGCGAACGATTTCGCATCCGGCGGGACTTACGGCTCCTATGCGGCGCTGACGGCCGACGGCGGCGACATTTCGCTGGCGGATGTCGATGGGCTTCGGCTCGGGGCGATCTCCGCGGTCGCCAATTCCGACGGCGCGATCGCGACGAACGGCGGCGATCTGACGGTTACCGGCGGCGACCGGGTGTATCAGGATACCGGCGACGGCACCGCGATTTCGGCGCGGAGCGCGACCTTCTCCACCCCCGGCTATCTCGATATCAACGCGGCGGGGAACAATTTCTCCGGCGTCGTCAACGCGGCGGGCCTGTCGATCTCGCTGGTCGACGTCAACGACCTCGCGGTCGGCGATCTCGATTCGCAGACCTACGTGAACCTGAACGCCAATGGCGCGATCACGCAATCCGCGGCGGCGGGCGCTGGGTACGCCATCGACGCGACGAGCCTTTCGGCCATCGCTTTCGGCGGGTCGGGGTCAGTTGCGCTCGACGACGAGTTCAACAACGTCACCGGGTCGATCGACCTTTCGGCGACCGGCGATCTGGCCTTCGCCAACGCGGCCGCGACCTATCTGCGGCTGGTCGACACGTCGGCGGGCTCGCTGACGATCACATCGGGCGGGGACGTCACCCAGGCGTTCTTCGTCGCCCTCGACGTGGCGGGCGATCTGACGATCGACGCCGCCGGATCGACGATCACGCTGGACCATACCGGCAACGCGATCGGCGGATCGGTCAATATCGACGACGCGGCGGCTGCGACCCTCTACGCCAGCGGTACGCTGACGGTGGGCGATGTCGCGACGACGAGCACGGCTTCGCCGAACTTCATTTTACGGTCAGTCGACAGCGACATCGACGTGGCGGGAACGGTCGACCTGGGGACATCGGTCCTCGTCCTTCGCGCTGCGAGCGCGGACGCGACGATCACGCAGACGGCGGGGACAGTCGAGACGGGCTACCTCGTCGTCAACTCGGATGGGGCGGCGAGCCTGACGCTGGCGGGCAATGCGATCAGCGCGCTCGGCTCGCGCGGGCCGGACGCCGTAAACGTAACGACCACGACCTCGCTTGAACTGAGGGGCGAGTTCACCGGGACCAACCTGACGGTGGTCGCGGGCGGCGACGTCACCGACGGCGCCGACGGCGCAGCTGATCTGATCAACATTACGGGCGATCTGAGCGCGACGTCCACGGGCGGCGACATCGTCCTCGACAACCTTCATGGCGTCGGCGGGACGGTGTCGCTGGCGGGCGACGAGGTGACCTTCGCCAGCGACGTCGCGCTCGTCCTCGGGAACGTGACGGCGACCAATGATCTCACGATCACGACGACCGATGACGCGATCACCCAGGCGGCGGGAACGGCGATCATCGCCGATGGCGGGAACGAGGTCGCGAGTTTCGACGCCGGGACGGGCGACGTCACGCTCGGCAATGACAACGATTTCGCCTCTAACGGCGCGAGCGGTAACGTCTCGCTGACGGGCGGGGCTCTGGTTCTGAACGACATCGACGGCGTGCGCCTGGCGGGTGCGAGCGGGACGTCGCTCGACTTGGACTCGGGCGGCATTGCGGTGATCGGCGTGACCGATGCGATCTCCATCGCCGGGAACATGGATCTCGCCGCCGAGTCGGCGCTGCGGATCAACACCGACCTGACTACGACGGATGGCGGGACGATCACGCTGACGTCCGATTCCGACATAAGCGGCGCGGGCGACCTTCAGTTCGTCGGCGACGTCACCGTCACGTCCGACAGCGCGATCGATCTGGAGGTGAACAGCAACCGGATCGAAACGTCCGGGACGGCGGGCCTCGTGACCTTCGACGCGGACGGCCCGCTGACGCTGCCGGAGACCTATCTCGACGGCGGTTTGACGGTCATTGCGGGGGGAGACATCACGCAGTCCGGCTCCGTAGCCGTTGCGGGGACCGCGACCTTCAATACCGACGCTGGTTACGCCGTCACGCTGCAGAATGCGGCGAACGATTTCGCCGCCGTCGCCGGAACCTCGGATCAGATCGACCTGACCGACGGCGCGGGCGGGATCATCCTGAGCGGGCTGACTGCGGCCACGGCGACGATCACCTCCACCGGCGGCGACATCACCGACGGCGCGGTGAACGACGTCGATACGATCAGCCTGATCGCGACGGGCTATGACATCATCCTCGACAACGCGAACACGTTCGACCTTGGGGTCAACGCCACGGGCGCCAATGTGACCATCACGGAGGCGGATGAGGTCATCCTCGGCGCCGTGACCGCGACCGGGAATCTGGTGGTCTCCTCGCAAGGCGAAGGCGTTTCCGACACCGCGACGCAGACCATCAGCGTCGGCGGGACGACCGATCTGACGGCGGCGGCGGGTTACGACGTGGCGCTGGACACGGTCGGTCACGACTTCACGGGCGCGATTAGCGCCGAAGGTCAGAACATCACGCTGGTCGATGCGAACGGAATCGACCTTTACGACGTCACCGCGGGTGGCTCGCTCACCGTCACCGCGCTCAATGGCGACATCTCCGATGCGGATAACGCAACTATCGCGATCACCGGTACGACGTTGCTCACCGCCTCTCAGGGCGACATCAACTTTAACCAGAACAACCGCCACGCCTTCGGCGGCGATATCACGCTGAGCGCGGAGCAGATCGCCAGTTTCCGGGGGCGCGGTGGGCTCACTTTCGCCGGGATCACCGCAACAGACGGCGGCGGCGCGAACAACGATATCCGCGCCTATGCGGGTAACCTGGACTTCGCTGGCGACGTCTCCATCGCGGGCGACAGCGATCTTGATCTCCGTATCCAGTCCGGGGCCACGCAGTCCGCCGGGTCGATCACGGCGGATCAGCTTCAGCTGACGATGGTCGGCACGGCTCCGGTCACGCTCGACGGCGAGAACGACGTGAACACGCTGCGCGTCGTCTCCCGCATCGGCGGCAATCTGCAGGCCGTCACCTTCAACGACGCGGACGACCTGACGCTCGGCCGGATCACCCAGGTCGACGATGTGACGATCACCGCCAGCGGGACGATCGACAACAACGACACGCTGACGATTTCGGGCGTGACGGATGTGACGGCGCAGTCAGGGACGACGCTCTTCGACTTGAGCCTCGACAGTACGGGGAACGATTTCGCAGGCCAGGTCGACGTGACCGGCGAGGATATCGCGATCACGGACGTCAACTCGCTGACCCTCGGCGACGTTGACGCTGGCGGCAACCTGACCATTGTCGCCAATGGCGATCTCACGCAGGCGGCGACCACCGATGTCGATGTGGAGGGGACGACCTCCATCGCAGTCGGCGCGAACGAGATCGCGCTGGACGTCCGGACCAATGACTTCACCGGCGAGGTGAGCGTCACGGGAACCGCGACGGACGTGACGATCTATGACGCTGCCGCGCTGACGGTCGGCGCGATCGCGGCGAGCGGGGACGTCACGCTCGGCGCCGTGACCGATATGGACCTGAACGGGACGCTGACCGCAGGCGGGGTCAACGGGATCGAGTTGATCAAGTTCGGCGCCGGGCAAATGGGTCTTGGCGACGCGGGTACGACCTTCGTTATCGAAGCACCGGATCTCCTGAACCTCAACTCCGACACCACGTTCCGTTCGGAAGGCTCGATCGATGCGGGCGCCGGAACGGTCAATGTGAACGCTTCGATCGTCGCGGCGGAGGATTTCCGCATCGTCAATGGCGGCGTCTTCACGGTGAACGGCGCCCTTACGGCGGACGCTGACAACGACATCGTCATCACCGCCAGCGCGGGCGGGACGGGCGCGATCTCCGCGACCGGCGACGTGACGCTGAACGCGGATGCGGACACGGACGGGGTCGGCAGTTTCGTCTCGGTGGAGAACAACGCGGGCGTCTCGGGCGCCAATGTGACGATCACGGCGGGGGAATACGCGAGCCTCAGCCAGGTCACGACCACCGGCACGCTGAACGTCACCGCCCGGACGCAGGATATCAGCCAGACCGGAGCGCTGAGCGTCGGCCAGACGGCGACGTTTACGGCGGCCAACGGCGACGTCGCCCTCAATCTCTCCGCCAACGATTTCGACGGGACGGTCAACGCGACGGCGCAGACTGCGACCATCTACAATGGCGATGCGCTCCAGCTTGGGACCATCGTCGCGGATGAGCTGACCGTCACCGCCTCGGGCAGCGTCACTCAGACGGTGGCCCTCGACATCGCCAATACGGCCACGTTCACGGCGCAGTCCGGGACGACAGATTACGACATCACGCTCGACAATGCGGCGAACGATTTCGGCGGTTCCTTGAATGCGACGGGTCAGTCGGTCACGCTGACGGACGCGAACTCCATTACCCTCGGCGCGGTGGCCGCGTCGGGCGCGCTTGACGCGGCGGCGGGCGGCGACATCGCGCAGACCGCGACGCAGACGATCGCCGTTACGGGAACGACGAAGCTGGATGCGGACGGCCTCGTCAATCTGAACAATGGCGGTAACCAGTTCACCGGCGCGGTCTCCGTGACCGACGCGACGACGGCGACCGTCTACAATAGCGGGACGCTGACGGTCGGGGCGGTGACGACGGACGGCGCGGCGAACGCCAACAACATCTTCCGCTCCTTCAATGGCGACATCGACCTTGCGGGCGCGGTGGATGTCGGCGCCTCCAACCTCATCGTGCGCGCGGTCAGCGCGGACGCGACCATCACCCAGACGGCCGGAACGGTGGAGACGGCCTATCTCGTCCTCAACGCCGACGCCGCGGCGAGCGTAACGCTGAGCGGCAACGCGATCAGCGCGCTGGCGTCGCGCGGGCCGGGGTCGACCGACGTGACGACGACGACCTCGCTGGAGCTCCGGGGCGGGTTCACCGGGACGGACCTGACGCTGAATGCGGGCGGCGACATCACCGACGCGAATGACGGCGCCGCGGACCTCATCGACATCTCCGGCGATCTCTCGGCGACCTCGACGGGCGGCGACGTTCTTCTGGAGAACGCGCACGCCGTGGCGGGGACGGTCTCGCTTTCGGGCTACGACATCGTCTTCAACAGCGACGCGGACGTCGCGCTCGGCGCGGTGGCCGCGACCAATGACCTGACGGTCGCGACCACGGGCGGCGGGATCACCGATACGGCGACCCAGACCGTCAGCGTCACCGGGACGACGAGCCTGACTGCGGCGGCGGGATACGACGTCATCCTCGATACGGCGACGAACGATTTCGGCGGCGCGGTCAGAGCGTCCGGCCAGTCGGTAACGCTGACCGACGCCAACGCGATTGAGTTGGGCGACGTGGCGGCCACGGGCGACCTGACGGTGACGGCGTCCGGCACGATCACGGATAGCGGGTCGCTGAGCATCGGCGGCGCGACCATGTTGACAGCGCAGTCGGGAACGACGGACTTCGACATTGCGCTGGATACGGCGGCGAACGACTTCACCGGCGCGGTGAGCGCGGCCGGTCAGTCGGTGACGCTGGTCGATGCGAACGACATCGAGCTCGGCGACATCGACGCCTCCGGCTCGCTGACCGTCACCGCGACGACGGGCGCGATCACCGACGGCGCCACGGGCGCGCCGGGGACCGATCTCAACGTGGACGGCGACGCGGCGTTCACTGCGGCGACGACGATCACGCTCGACGACGCGACCAACGTCTTCGGCGGCGCGGTCAGCTTCTCCGCTCAGACCGTAACGGTCGCCTCGGCGGGCGATTTCGAGCTCGGCGCGACCGATGTGGACGATCTGACGGTGACGGCTTCAGGCTCCGTCACGCAGTCCGGCGCCGTTGATGTCGCCAATACGGCGACGTTCACGGCGCAGTCCGGGACGACGAATTACGACATTCTGCTCGACAATATGGCGAACGATTTCGCGACCTTCATCGCCACGGGCGGCGACATCAGCGTCGCTGACGCGAACGCGATCGCATTCGGCGACGTCGCGGCCAACGCCAACGCGGACGCGACGATCGCGGGGGCGGTCGCCGGCTCCACCGCCAATGCGGGGAATTTCGAGGTCTCAGCTGGCGGAGCCGTGACGCAGGGCGCTGGGACGACCATCGACGTGACGGGCGGAACCGACATCAACGCCGCTGGGTTCAACGTCGTCTTGCAGAACGCTAACGATTTCACGGGCGGCGTTTCGGTCGATGGGGCCGAGGTCTCCCTGACCGACGCCAATGCGCTCATCCTCGGCGACGTAACGGCGACCGGGTCGCTGACCGTCGCCGCGGGCGGCGACATCTCCGATAATGGGTCGGTTGAAGTGACGGGCGCGGCCGATTTCACCGCGACCGGCTCCTCCATCACCTTGGATACGGCGACGAACGATTTCCAGGGCGTGGTGAGCGCGTCGGGAACGCGGATCGAGATCACCGATGAGAACGCCATCACGCTCGGTTCGCTAAATGCGGGCGGTCAGCGGTTGCGGATCGCGGCGGGCGGCGACATCGATCAGGACGAGACGCAGGGCGGCGTCCAGAACGCGCCGAACGCCTACTTCATCTCCACCTCGGGCTCCATCGCTCTGACCGATTCTGATAATGATTTCAGTGATCTGTCGCAGGCGACCGCCAACTCCGGCTCAATCGAGATCGTCGATGCGAACGCGATCCAGCTGGGCGACATCGATGCGGGCGCGTCCCTCACCGTGACGGCGGGCGGGCAGATCAATCAGAGCGAGTTCACCGGCAGCATCGACGTCGAAGGCGCGACCTATCTGGATGCGGGAACGGCGAACATCGACCTTCGGTCGGCCGCCAATGACTTCACGGGCGCGGTTAGCGCTGAGGGTCAGAACATCACGCTGGTCGATGCGAACGGGATCGATCTTTATGACGTCACCGCGGGCGGTTCGTTGACCGTTACCGCGCTGGACGGCGACATAACCGATGCGGACGATGCGACCATCGCGATCACCGGATCGACCTCGCTCACCGCCTCCCAGGGCGTCATCAACCTGAACCAGAACAACCGCCATACCTTCGGCGGCGACATCACTCTGAGCGCGGAGCGCATCACGTCATTCCGCGGACGCGAGGGGCTGACTTTCGCCGGTATCACCGCGACGGACGGAAGCGGTTTGGAGAGCGAGATCCGCGCCTATGCGGGCAACCTGGATTTCGCGGGCAACGTCTCCATCGCGGGCGACAGTGATCTTGAGCTCCGCATCCAATCCGGCGCGACGCAGTCGGCTGGTGCGATCACGGCGGATCAGCTTCAGCTGACGATGGTCGGCACGGCGCCGGTCACGCTCGACGGCGAGAACGACGTGAACACGTTGCGGGTAGTCTCCCGCATCGGCGGCAATCTGCAGGCCGTTACCTTCAACGACGCGGACGATCTGACGCTCGGCCGGATCACCCAGGTCGACGACGTGACGATCACCGCGAGCGGGACGATCGACAACAACGACACGCTGACCATCTCAGGCGTGACGGATGTGACGGCGCAGTCGGGGACGACGCTCTTCGACGTGAGCCTAGACAATGCGGCGAACGATTTCGCGGGTCAGGTCGACGTGACCGGCGAGGACGTGACGCTCGTGGATGCGAACGCGATCCAGCTCGGCGCGATCGCTGCGAACGGGACGCTAGACGTCACGGCGGGCGGCGCGATCACGGATACGGTGGGCTCGTCGATCACGGTGGTCGCGACGACCTCCCTTACAGCGGAGGCGGGCGCGGATGCGTTCGACATCCTGCTCGACAACAATGGGGCGGCGGACCACCACGACTTCACCGGCGCGGTGAGCGCGACGGGCGACGACATCGCGCTGACCGACGCCAATGCGATCCAGCTCGGCGACGTCGTCGCCGGCGGCTCGCTCACGATCAACGCGAGCGGGACGATCTCCCAGGCGGCGGCGACGGCGTTGGATGTGGAGGGAGTCTCCTCCTTCGACGCGACGACGGCGAATGATGTGACGCTCGGCAATGCGGGCAACGACTTCACGGGGGCCGTGACGATCAACGCCGCCGCCTTCGACATCGAAGATGCGAACGACCTGACCATCGCGAACGCCGTCGCTGCGGACGGCGCCGATCGGGCGAACCGGATCGGCGCTGGCGGGGCGGTGACGATCACCGGCTCGGCCAGCGTCGCCGGGACGTCCGATCTCTCAATCTACACGGGCGCCGGGCTCGACGCCGTCAACGTCACTGCGGACGCGCTCTATATCGATGGCGGGAACGCAAGCGTGACGGTTTCCGGGACGACTGACGTGGTTTCTCTCCAGGTCGTGGACGCGGGCGCGCTGGGCGTCTCGGACGCGAACGGGATCGACCTCGCCGGGATCGACGCGGTGAGCTTCGATCTGACCTCCACCGGCGCGGTGACGGACAGCGCGGCGACCATCGTCACCGGCGCGACGGATATCGACGCGACCGGCCAGAACGTGACGCTGGACGTCGCGACCAATGACTTCGGCGGCGCGGTCGACGTGGACGGGGCGAGCATCGCGCTCACCGACGCTAACGCGATCATCCTCGGCGATATCGACGGCGGAGCCGGGCAGACGCTGACGGTGACGGCTTCGGGCGGCATCTCGCAGCTCGCCTCCCAGACGATCAACGTCAACGACGCGGCGTTCAATTCGGGCGCGGCGACGACGCGGCTGGAGACGGTCGGGAACACCTTCTCCGGCACGGTTTCCGTCACGCTCTCCAACAACGCTTACATTACCGCGACCGGTAGCCTGACTCTTGGCGACGTGCGGGGCGCAAGCGATGCGGTCGCCTCGAACGCCTTCATCTCGCGTGGCGGCGACATCGTTTTGACCGGCGACGTGAACCTGACGGGCGCGACGTCCGCCTCAGACCTGTCGCTCTCGGCCTCCGACGGGGCGATCAATCAGACGGGCGGCGCGATCACCGCCGGCGATGTGACCGCCGTCGCCGACGAGGCCGGCGCAGTGACGCTCGATCAGGCGGGCAACGACTTCCGCGGCGTGGTCGACGCGGATGGCGACGATATCGCGCTTCGCGACGCTAACAGCGTGACGCTCGGTGACGTGAACGCGCGCGGCGACCTCACCGTGACGGCGCTCGGCGGGGACATAACGGACGGCGCGACCTCCGGCGCGGGCGACGATCTGACCGTCGCCGGAACGGCCACATTCACCGCGACGGGCGCGGTGACGCTGGATGACGAGACCAACGACTTCGCCGCCGTCAACGCCAGCGGCACGAGCATCTCCCTCGCCGACGCCAATGCGATCCAGCTTGGCGCAATCGACGCCAGCGCGTCGCTGACGGTTTCGGCGTCGGGGACGATCACCGACCTCGCCGGATCGCGGATCTCCGTCGACGGCGCGGCGAGCTTCACCGCCCAGTCCGGGACGAACGGCTTCGACATCCTGCTCGACAATGACGGCGCGACGGACGCGGCGGTCTTCGGCGGCGCGGTCAGCGCGGCGGGCGAGGACGTGACGCTGGTCGCGGCGAGCGGGATTGAACTTGGGGTCGTCTCGACGACCGGCGATGCGACGCCGGACGATACGATCAACGTCGATAGCGGGGCGGAGGCGACCGATCCGGGCGACCTCGTCGTCACCGCGCTGACGGGCGCGATCACGGACGGGACGACCGGCGCGATCACCGTCACCGGCAACGCCAGCTTCACCGCGACCGGCGCGGGCGGGGCGCTTCAGCTCGACAATGCGGGCCATGCGTTCGACAGCGACGGGACGGAGGCGACCGGCGACGCCGACGCTCAGCGCGATTTCGTCACCTTCGACGTGGCGGGCGCGGCGACGGTCATCGACAGCGCGGACCTCTACGTCTACGACGCGACCGCCGCTGGAAACGTCACCCTGACGGCGTCGACCGGCTCCCTTACGCTGGAGACGGTGGATGCGGGCGCAGCGATCAGCAGCGCTGTGATCGGCGCGGCGGAGGACGGCGCGGTCGACGCGCGAAACCTCTACGCGCGGACGATCGCGCTCGGCGGGGCGGGCACGAATATCGCCGCCGCCCGCGATGCGACGGGGACGGTGACGTTGAGCAACGCCATCGCGACGTCGAGCATCGACGTGCGAAGCGGTGTCGAGGTGGCGCTCACCGACGTCTCGTCGCGCGGCTCTATGATCACGCGCGGGCCGGTGCAGCGCTTTGACAATGTCGGCGTTGGCGATCTTGGGGCGAATTTCGGGGTCGTGGGAACGCGGTTCAACGACGTCATCGGCGCGGGCGGGGCGGTGGACCTCCTCATCCTCGACCGGATGACCTTCGCCAATGGGACCTCCATCGAAGCTGGCGAAGTGCGCCTCGGCTCCGTGCGGACGCTGAACGACGGGGACCTTTCGGTCACCGCGCTCGACGGCGACATCGCGAAGCGCGCCGATGCGGACCTGGTCGACGCGACGGTCACAAGCTTCGACGTTGCGGGCCCAAGCGGCGCTGTCTCGGTGACGAACGGCTTTGGCGCTTTCGCCAACCTCCTCGACGTCGCCGGCGATGCGACGCTCGACGCCGCTGGAAACGTCGTCCTGACGCGCGGCGCGCATGCGGGCGCGGTGCGGGACGTCGACTTCGGCGGAACGGTCAACGTGACCGCCACCGGCGTTGCGGCGCTGGAAGATGTGAACGCCATCACGCTTGGGAACGCCAACGTCACGGGCGATCTGGCGGTGCGGTCGAACACCGACAATTCCGCTGGCGGAACGGACGGGATCGCCCAGGCGGCGGGGACGTCGATCGTCGTTACGGAGGCGACGACGCTCCTGACCGGGGAACATGACGGGGCGCTGAACGCCGCTGCGCTGGCGGATGTGGCGCTCGATCAGGCCGGGAACGATTTCACCCAGGTGCAGGTCATCGCGGGCGGCGTTACGCTGACCGATGCGAACGGCTTCGCCCTGACGCGGGGCGAAATTGGGGGCGACCTGACGCTCGGTACGGCGGGCGCGCCAGTCGGCGGCGATCTGAGCTTCGCGGATACGCGGGTCGGCGGCGATCTAGCCTTCAACGCGACCGGCGACGTGACGCTCAGCCGGGTGGATGTTGCGGGCGCTACGGCGACCGCGCTTGATGGGACGGGCGGATCCGTCACGGCGAGCGATCTGATCGTGCGGAACGGGGCGGCCAGCATCGCCTCGACGACCGGCGCGGTCTCCGTCGAGCGGTTCTCCCTGCAGGATTTCGACTTCGCCGCGGCGGGGTCGCTGACGCTGACCGACGGCGACATGCTCGCCTCGACGCCGAACGGATCGACCGCGGGCGGCGATGTGACGCTCGTCAACGTGACGATGACGAACGGTGAGATCGCCGGTTCCGGAACGCTCACGGCTGACGCGGTGCGCGCGTCGTCGCTGACGCTGAACGGCGGCGCGGGCGTGCGGCTCGGCGCCGTGGCGACGACGGGCGCTTTTGCGGCGAATGCGGGCTTCGGCTCCATCGAAAGCCTCGACGCCGCAACGGCCGATCCGGCGGACGTGATCATCGCCGGGGTCGCTTCGGGGACCTTTGGGATCGACGCGGGGCCGCTGGTCTCCGCTGAAGCGGGCGGAACGGACGCGAGCGATCTCAGCGTCAACGACAGCATCGGGGCGACCACGCTCGGCATCGGCATTGCGCGGACGGACTTCACCCGGCAGATCGAGGTGGGCGGCGACGTAAGCCTCACGGCCTCCGCCTCCATCATCCTGCCGACGGAGACTGCGTCCGAAGGCGGCCTCTTCAACGATTTCTCCAATGGGACGGTGACGATCCAGTCCAATGTCGGCGACGTGGTTCTGGAGACGGTCGGGCCGATCGCCTTCGGCGACGTTTACGCCACTGGCGACAGCTTCACGGTGCGGACCAACGCCGACAACGCCGCCGCTGCAGGCGCGGCGGGCGTGACCCAGACCGGGTCTATGACCATTGGCGGCGACGCGACATTCATCATCGGCGATCACGGCGGGTCTGCGCCCCATGCGAGCGTGGCGCTGTCCGATGTGACGCTGACCAATGCGGCCAACGACTTCCGGGGCGACGTCTACGTCATCGCCGATGACGTTACGATCAGCGACGTGGACGGGTTCGGCTTCGCCAATAGCCGCGTCGCGGGCGATCTGGATCTCGACGCCACGTCGAACGCTGCGACGGCCTCCATCACCGTGACCAATGTCGCGGTCGAGCGGGGCGTATCCGTCGACGCGGGCGGCGCGCTCGATATCGACGGCCTCCGGCTCGGCGGCGATCTCGACATCGAGAGCCGCGCAAGCGACGTCGCGGCGGCGGATGTTCTCGCGGCCGGGTCGACGACGATCGACGCGGCGGGAACGCTGGTGCTCGACGACGCCATGCTGGCGGGCGCGTCGCTGACCGCGGGCGGGCGCGCGACGCTGACAGAGACCGTGACGCAGGCGATCTCGGTCGAGGCTGGCGGGCTGACGATCAACGGGCTTTCGAGCGGCGATGCGACGCTCACCTCCAGCGGGTCGGTCGACATCCGGCGTTTCTTCGCAGGCGAAACGGCCATTGACGGCGATGACGCCGTCGCCCTGCGCGAGGCGCGGGTGGACGGCGCTCTGGATCTCGTCGCGGGCGTTCCCGGCGCGACCTTCGCTGACATCGCCGTCACTGGCGACGCTTCCCTGATCGCCGCGACGGCGACGGCGGAGCGGCTTTCCGTCGGTGGAGCGCTGGACGTCCAGACGGCGGCGAACGCCAGCTTCTCCGATCTCTCGGTCGCGGATGCGACGTCGGTCTATTCGGGGGCGAACCTCGTTCTTGAACGGATCGCGGTCACCGACCTCGACGCGCAGGGGCAGGGGAGCGTCACTATCGCCGACGCCCAGGTCGATGCGCTCGCATTAAGCGGCGGGGCGGCTTCGGTCAGCAACATCCGCGTGGACGAAATCACCGCGCGCATGACCGGAGATACGACCATCGACGCCGCGCGCGTCGGCGGCGACCTCTCCGTCCGTTCGCTTGGCGGAGATATCGCGCTCGGCGGCGTCGACGTGGCGGGCGATCTTCTGGCGGAGGCTAACGCGGGGTCTATCGACACCACCGACACCGAACGTGCGCTCGATGCGTTCACCGTCGCGGGCGCGGCGGGCTTCACGCAGGTCGATTTCGTCATCGATGAGCTCGCCACGGCCGTGATCGGTACCGAGGTCGCCCTGCCGAACTCGCCTACAACGGAAACGCGGGTGACTGAGACGATCGTCGGCATCGACAGCCAGGCCGTCGCGCTCGGCGATGTCGCCGCAGGCGGCGATCAGTCTATCGGCGCGGCGACGACCATCGGTCTTCTGACGGTGGCGGGAGACGCGTTCCTCTCCGCCGATGGCGACATCCTTCTGGTGGACGACGCGCTTGGAGTGACGGCGAACAACGACTTCCGGGGCGCGGTGCAGATCGCGAACGCCCGCAACGTCGCGCTGAACGATCTGAACGACATCACCCTCGGGGGGCCGACTAACGGGACGCTGCCGAGCGGCGCCGCGACCGGCCCCGCCGGGATCACGGCGACCGGTTCGCTCCGGGTCGAGGCGGGCGGCGCGATCACGGACGCTGATGCGCCGCTGGCGGGGCTGGAGATCGGGGGCGACGCGCTCTTCATCGCCGGGGGCGACGTCATCCTCGACAATGAAGTACACCAGATCGTCGGTTCGGTCGGGCTGATCGGCGACGACATCGTCATCACCGAGCGCAGCTCCATCGACCTCGGCCCGGTGACGGCGCGGGGCGACTTCCAGGCGATCGCGGGCGCGACTGGCTTGAGCGGCCCGGCGTCGATCACCCAGCGCTCCTCTGTGACGGTGACGGATGCGACGGTCGAGACGACCGTCCTCGCCGCCGCCGCGCCGGTCGAAGAGACGCGCACCGGTCCCATCCGCATCGCGGGCGAAGCTGAGTTCGCCACCGGCCTCGCGGCCAACCGCGACCTCGACGATCCTGCGCTCAGCGATGATCGCAACCTGGCGCTGGACAACGAGGCGAACGTTCTCGGCCGCGATCTGACCGTGCGCCGCATCGCAGGCGACGCCTTGATCACAGAAGAAAGCACCGACGGAACGGCGCGCACGAACGGCGACGACGGCGGAGAGCTCCGCATCGCCAATTTCGAGGTTGGCGGCAGCGCTTCGCTGACGACGACGGACGACATCGTCTTCGTCGGCCGCCTGACCAGCCTCGACGACAGCGTCGAGGACCCGGACCGCGTCGCGCGCCCCGGCGCGTCGACCACGCCGCGCCGTCAGGGCGAAGCAGGTCTGGCGGAGGATGACCTGCGCCTCTTCATCTCCACCGGCGAAGCCTTCACGATCGACACCACCGGCGGCGGCGTCTTCGCCCAAGGCGGCGACATCAGGTTCGACCGGACCATCGACGGCGACAACGACGCGCCGCCCGTCGGCTCCTCCAATATCGGGGCGGAGCGGGCGAATCTCGGCAAGCTGCTGATCGACGCCGGGACCAGCGGGGAAGTGCGCTTTCGCGACTTCGTCGGCGCCTCCAACCCGCTGGGCGAGGTGGATATCCGGGGCGGCGATTTCCTCGCGGGCTTCACCTTCGCCGATGCGCTGCCGGTCGGCTCCGGTCAGTCGCTGGTCGAAGTGCCCGACCCGTCGCCCGCGAACCGGTTCCTCTTCGATGCCGCGAACCCGGATGATTTCTTCATCGTCGGCGATCTTCGGATCAACGTGAACGGCAACCTCCTGGCGGCGACGCCGGTGGGCGCGATCGACGACTTCATCCAGGACGACGCCTATTTCGGGATCAACGTCACGCGGTTCGAGTTCGGCGACAACTTCATCCCGGAGACGGCGCAGGCCTTCGGCTTCATCGTCAATACGCGCCAGCGCGTTGGCGGCCTCTTCCCGATCAGCCCGCGCAATCCGAACTTCGAGTTCAACGACTGCGTCGTCGGCGACGTTGTGGACTGCACCAACGTGCCGACCCCCAATGTCGTCAACCAGGTTCTGATCGTCACGCCGCCGGTCTTCGACATCGACGCCGAAGATCTGCTGGAGTTGTTCGGCAGCTTCGGCAATGAAGAGCTGTGGGGCGTGCCGCAAAGCTTCTTCACCGATATCGGCGACGCCGATCCGGAAGAAGAATGCGACGAGGATGACGCAGAATGCGGAGAGGATTCCTGATGGCTCCGGTGCGGCGGCTCTTCCTTGGGTTCGGTCTCGCCGCGCTCGCATTGGCGGGGTGCGCGCCGCAGCAGGGGGAGGGCGGCGTTCAGGTCGCCGCGTCCAAAGCGGATGATCGGCGCTTCTGCCGGAGCGTTGACGATCTCCTGCTCTCAGGTCAGCGGTCGAGTTTCGGGCTGAAATTCGCCGAAGCGGAGAACGCTTTCGCCGAGCTTCTGACGATCTACAGCCTCAATGACGTGCCCGGGCGATGCGCCGGGCGGCCGAGCGAGGCCTTCGTCCTGATGAACCAGGCGCTCGCCCATTCCAGTCAGGAACGGTTCGCGACGGCCGACGGCCTCTTCGCCCGCGCGGCGCAGCTGCTCGACGAAGGCGCGGGGGTGCCGCCGCAGCGATTGCAGCGGGAGCGGGCGCTCCTCGGCTCCTATCAGGCGCAGGATTTGCTGAACCGCTCTTCCAGCCTCGATCCGCGCCGGTTTTCGGAAGCGGCGGCGGCCAACTTCGCCCGGGGCGACAGCGGCATCGTCGGCGGCGATTTCGATCAGATGCTCCTCGGCGGCTCCCCCGACGCCAAGCGCGCGCTGATCGAGGAGGCGTCGAACAATCACGCGCGGTCGCATCTCCTCCTTCTCGACGGGCGCATGAACGAGGCGATGGAGGCGATCAACTACGCGCTCGATCTCGTAAATCTCGTGCCCCGCTCCGCCGCGGTCTATCGCCCGCGCTTTCTCGCCCAGCGAGCGCTGATCCATTACGAGCGGCGGAACTACACGGCGGCGCGCCGGGATGCGGCGGAGGCGGTGGAGGGGTTCTCCGGCCTTCTCCCCGGGTCGCCGCTCGAAGCGCGCTCTCGCCTGAGCCTTGGGCGGTCCCTTTCCGCGCTGGGGCGCACGGAGGAGAGCCTCGCCGAATATGAGCGCGGCTTCGACATCTACGCCGAGACGCCGGTGATCGTCGAATACAAGGCGCTCTGGCCTTTCTTCCGTCTCGCCCTCCGCCAGTCGGAGGCCGATCCTTCGCGCCGGGACGAACTCGCCGCGCGCATGTTCCGTGCGGCCCAGGTCATCCGCCGCTCGATCACGGCGCAGACGGTTTCCGGCGCGGCGGCGCTGCTTGGGGAAGGCGACAGCTCCAAGGCGGCGGCGGTGCGCGCGTGGCGCGCGGCGGAGGAGCGCTACGCCAACGCAAAGGCGCTGCAGATCATCCAGTTGCAGGATCCGCTGAACCAGCGCGAGCAGACAGAGCGCATGGCCGTCGCCGTCAGGGAGGCGAAGGCCGAGCGCGACCGCCTGCGCGCCGCGCGCGACCGCATCGCGCCCGAATACCAGACGGCGATCTCCAGTCCCGTTTCACTGGCGGAGGTGCAATCGGCGCTCCAGCCAGGCGAAGCCCTGGTGCAGATCGTCTCCGGCGAGCCGCGCTCGATGATCTTCGTCATCTCCCGAGACGGCATCGTAGCGGAGTCGATCCGGGCGACGGAGGGGCAGTTCGCCGTCCTGGTCGCGAGCCTCCGGCGCGCCGTTCAGGTGAACGCTCAGGGCGTCGCGCAGACTTTCCGCGCCGATTTCGCTCACGTCCTCTACAATCTGATCTTCGGCAATGTGCGCGAGGAGATCGGGCGCTACGACAAGCTCGTCGTCGCGTCCTCAGGCGCCCTGCAATCCTTTCCGCTGGAGCTTTTGGTGGCGGCGCCCGCCGGCTCCGCCGCCTCCTCGCCCTGGGGGCAGACGGGCGACTATAGCGGGCTCAGATGGTTCGGGGCGGAGAAGACGATCGCCTACGTGCCGAGCCCGCGGAACCTCGTCGACGTGCGGCTGCGCGCGGGCGTCAGCCGGGCGCGCGAAGCCGTCGCCGCCTTCGGCGATTTCCGCTCAGGGGTCGATCCGCAGAAGGTTCTGGAGATCGCCGATCTGCCGGAAAACTGCATCAACCTCGCGCGCGCCGTCGACACGATCGGCGATCTGCCGGGCACGGGGGCCGAGGTCGACGCGATCTCCCGCATCTTCGGCCCGCGCGCCCGCATCGCGAAAGGCGCCGACTTCACTGAGGAGGCCCTGAAGGCCGCCTCCGCCGCGGGCGATCTCCGCGACTACCAGGTGCTGCATTTCGCGACCCATGGCATTCTGTGGCCCACGCCGGATTGCTTCACCGACCCGGCGCTGACGGTGACGGCGACGAATGACGCGGAGAGCGACGGTCTCCTGACAGCGTCGGAAATCCGGTCCTTCGATCTCGACGCGCAGCTGATCGTGCTTTCGGCCTGCAACACCGCCTCCACCTACCTCGCCGATGTCGGCGGGCCGGTTTCGGCGCCCGGCACCCGCGCGCTGCGCGTCGAAGGAGGTCAGAGCCGGGTGGGGCGCGCGGCGGCCTCGCGCATAATCCGCGAAAGCGGCGCCGGGGGAGAGAGCCTCTCGGGCCTCGCCCGCGCTTTCTTCAGCGCCGGCGCTCGAACGGTTCTGGCCACCCACTGGCCGGTTGCGGACGCGGAGACGACTGAACTCGTCACCACTTTCTTCGAGCGCCTCAACGCGGATGAAAGCGAGACATTCGCCAGCGCCCTCCGGGCCGCGCAGAACGATCTACGCGCCGATCCCGCCACGTCGCACCCGATTTTCTGGGGCCCGTTCGTCCTAATCGGCGACGGCGGCCTGAACCTCGAGCGCGGCCCCAGCGAAGGCCGCAACGCCGCTGCGGAGCGCGATAGCTGAGGCGGACCAAAACGACGCCGCTCCGCGACGTCAAACGAACGTCGTCATCCTGAGCGCGCCGTCCGGAGCGCGCGCCGACCGACGGTTTCGCGCGGCGGGACCGCCCCATCGCTTTCTCCAAATACTCAATCAGGCGAAGCCGCCGCGCGCCAGCGCGGCCCGTCGCCAAGCGATCCGCGCAGCGGCGTCGCGAGGCGCTCGGCCCAACCCGGCGCGATCGAAGATCGCAAGGGGCGGGAGCCCTGCGCTCACCCTGGGCGGCGCTTTGGCGACCAAGGTTCCGAAGCGGCGAAAGGGGCTTCTGTCCTAGAATGAGTCCTTCCGGCGGCGCACTTCCGCGAAGACGGCTGCGTCGTCGCCGCCGGGCATGCCGACCGCTTGCTTCACGCTCGCCTCAGTCGCGCGGAGGAACGGGTTGGTCTTCAGCTCCTCCTCCAGCGAGACCGGGCAGATCGGCTCCCCCGCCGCATCCGCCGCCTCGATGTCCGCGATCCGCGCCTTCAGATCGGCGTTGTTCGGCTCGATCGACTGCGCGAAGCGCCCATTCGCCTGGCCGTAGTTGTGGCCGGAGTAGATCAACGTCTCCGGCGGCAGCGTCAGAAACTTCGCAAGGCTCCCCCACATCTGGAGGTGGGTCCCCTCGAACACCCGTCCGCAGCCGAGCGCCATCAGACTGTCTGCGGTGAACGCATGACCGTCGAACAGGTAAGCGATGTGCCCGACAGTATGGCCGGAGACGTCGATCACCTTCGCCCGGCTCTCGCCGAGCGCCACCTCGTCACCCTCGTCGACGGCGATGTCGAGGGTCGGCAGTCGCTCGGCGTCCGCCGCATGGCCGACGACTTTCGCCCCATACTTCTCGCGGAGCGCATCGACCCCATCGATATGGTCGAAGTGGTGGTGGGTGACGAGGATCAGGTCGAGACGCCCGCCAGTTTCGTCCAGCGCCGCGATCAGCGGCGCGGCCTCCGGCGCGTCGATCACGGCGACGGCGCCGGTCGCCTCGTCGGTGAGGATGTAGCCGTAGTTGTCCGCGAGACATGGAACTACAGAGACGGAGAGGGGCATGGCGCAGCCTTTCGCGAGTGACTAGGTTGACCTGACCCTAACGGAGGCGGACGCGCGATGCATCTGGATGTGATCGAGTTGCGGCGGTTTTACTACCGCACGCATCTGGGCCAGATCGTCCAGCGCTCCATACGGGAGGCGATCGCGGCCCACTGGCCGAACGCCGCCAATGAAAACGTCGCAGGGTTCGGCTTCGCCCTGCCGTTTCTCAGGCCCTTCAAGGAGCGCGCGCAGCGCGTCGTCGGCCTCATGCCCGCCCAGCAGGGCGCGTTCCACTGGCCGGTGGAGGGGGCGAACATCACCGTGCTGACGGATGAGCACCGCTGGCCGCTCGCGACCGGCTTTGTGGACAAGCTGATCGTCGTCCACGGTCTGGAGAATTCCGACCGCCCCAACGCCGTCCTATCTGAGGCGCACCGGGTGCTCGCGCCGGGCGGCAAGGCGCTTTTCATCACGCCGAACCGCACCGGGCTCTGGGCGCGGCGCGAAGTGACCCCGTTCGGGCACGGCCGCCCTTACACGGTGACGCAGCTGGAGCGCTATCTGCGGCAAAGTTCGCTGGAGCCCGTGCGCCATTCGGCGGCGCTTTACGCCCCGCCCTCGCAGAAGGCGTTCTGGCTAAGGATGGCCGGGGTCGCCGAGAAAACGGGCCGCAAGCTCGACGCCCAGCGCCTCGCCGGGGCGATCATCGTGGAGGCGGCGAAGACGGCCTACGCCGCGCCGCGATCAGGCGCCGCCGTCTCGGCCAAGACCCCGCTGGAGGTGTTGGGCGGGATCGCCCGCCCGGTTCCCAAACCCGCCACGGGACGGGCGGCTGGGCGAACGACGGGGCGCAGCGGCGGGTTCTGATCGGGCGCGACTGGCGCGGGCGGCGACAAGCGGCTAAACGATCCGCGACAGGCCAAGAGACGAGCAGCCATGACAGACGCGAAACCGGGCCCCGCGCCCCGTCCGGGCGTGATGAACATCGCCCCCTACATCGTCGGCGGATCGAAGATCGCGGGCGCGGAGAAGATCATCAAACTCTCCGCGAACGAGAACTATTGGGGCGCCAGCCCCAAGGCGGTGGAGGCGTTCCGCGAGACCGGCATCTCCCTCGCAGACTATCCCGGCGCCGACAGCGCGCCGCTGCGCGAGGCGATCGCGGAGGTGCATGAGCTCGACCCCGCCCGGATCATCTGCGGCAACGGCTCGGACGAACTCCTGCAGCTTCTCGGCTACGCTTACCTGCAGGACGGCGACGAGGTCGTCTATTCGCAGCACGGCTTTCTGCTCTACCCCTCCTACGCGCTGATGAACGGCGCGACGCCCGTGAAAGCGGCGGAGACGAACCTGACCTCCGACGTGGACGCGCTGCTCGCGGCCTGCACGGAGAAGACGCGCATCGTCTACCTCGCCAACCCGAACAACCCGACCGGCACGCGCCTGAACGGGCAGGAGTTGGAGCGGCTGGCGGCCGGCATTCCGGAGAGCGCGCTTCTGGTCGTAGACGCGGCTTACGCGGAGTTCGTCACGGGCGACGATTACGACGGCGGGATCAGCCTCGTGAACCGGCGGCCGAACGTGGTGATGACGCGGACCTTCTCCAAGATCTACGGCCTCGCGTCGCTCCGCGTCGGCTGGATGTACGCGCATGAAAGCGTGCTGGAGGTGCTCCACCGCATTCGCGGCCCCTACAACGTCAACGGCCCGGCGCAGGCCGCCGCCGCCGCCGCGATGCGGGACGTCGACTACGCCAAATGGTGCCGGGAGGAGACGATCCGCCTGCGCGCCAAGATGACCGCCGACCTCGCCGCGCTCGGCGTCGCGTGCACGCCGTCGGAGGGGAATTTCGTCCTCGCCGATTTCGGAACCGACGAAGCGACCGGCGCCGCCGCGATGGACGCGGCCTTCAAGGCGCGCGGCGTGATCGTGCGGCGGATGGAGGGGTATGGCCTGCCGGGCCACCTCCGCATCTCCATCGGCGATGAGGCGGCGGGCGACGCGGTCGCCGCCGCTGTAGCGGAATTCCGGGGCGCGGCGTGAGCGGGCCGATCTTCGAGCGCGTCGCGCTGATCGGCCTCGGCCTGATCGGCGGCTCCATCGCCTGGGCGGCGAAGCGCGGCGGGGCGGCGGGGTCCATCGCGGGCTACGCGCGCTCGGCGGAGACGCGTGTGAAGACGCGCGAACTGGGCTTCTGCGACGAAGTGTTCGACAGCGCGGCGGAGGCGGTGGCGGACGCCGATCTCGTGATCCTCTGCGTGCCGGTCGGCGCGATGAAGGCGGTAGCGGCTGAGATTGAACCACACCTGAAGGACGGCGCCGTCGTCTCCGACGTCGGTTCGGTGAAGGGCTCGGTGATCGAGGCGCTCGCGGACTTGCCGGACCGCGTCCACGTTGTCCCGGCGCACCCGTTGGCGGGGACGGAACATAGCGGGCCTGAGTCAGGCTTCGCCGAGCTGTTCGACAACCGCTATACGATCATCACGCCGCTCGAGGGTGGCGACAAAGCGGCCACGGCCCGCCTCGTCGCGTTCTGGGTGGCGCTGGGCGCGCTGGTGGAGGAGATGGCGCCTGAGCGGCATGACCTCGTCCTCGCCGTCACCTCCCATGCGCCGCACCTGATCGCCTACACGATGGTCGGCGTGGCGGACGACATGCGGCGGGTCACGAAGTCAGAGGTGATCAAGTACTCCGCCGCCGGGTTTCGGGATTTCACCCGCATCGCGGCCTCCGACCCGACCATGTGGCGCGACGTCTTCATCACCAACAAGGAGGCGACGCTGGAGATCCTCGGGCGGTTCACGGAGGAGCTTTTCGCGCTTCAGCGGGCGATCCGCACGGGCGACGGCGATCACCTGCACGACTATTTCACCCGCACCCGCGCGATCCGGCGGGGGATCATCGAGGCGGGTCAGGACACCGCCGCGCCGAACTTCGGTCGCGATCCGGGCAAGAAAGACGACGAATGAGGCGGCTCGCCGTCGCCGCCGCGCTCCTCCTCGCCGCGTGCGGGGCGGAGCCGCGTTCGGAGCGCTCGGCCTCGTCCGGTCTCCCCTTCACGGGCGAGCCGGGCACGGAGTTCGCGCCGCGATACTCGCCGGTCCCACCGCCGCGCGGGGTCGCGCCCGCGCCGTCGTCGCTCTTCCGGTCGCAACTCGCCAACGCGGGTCCCGTCTGCGGCGACAGCCGGATCATCGGGGTGGAGATCGGTCGGATACGCGGGTCGATCAGCGGCTGCGGGATCGACAAGCCGGTGCGCGTTTCTAAACTCTCCGGCGTGCCGCTCTCAACGTCCATCCGGGTGAACTGCGCTACGGCGAAGGCCGCGGCGGACTGGATCGACGGCAGCGTCAAGCGCGCGGCGAAGCTGGACGTGGGCGTTGAGATCGCCTCCATCCGCCCCGTCGCCTCCTACGCCTGCCGCACGCGCAACCACCAGCGGGGCGCGCGGCTGAGCGAGCACGCCAAGGGCAACGCGATCGACTTCGCGTCCTTCACCTTCGCGGACGGAACGACGGCGACGGTGCTGAACGGGTTCGAAGCCTCGGGCGGGCGCGGCGATTTTCTGCGCAAGGTCTGGAAAGGCGCCTGCGGCCCCTTCGGCACGGTGCTCGGCCCGCGGGCGGATCGCTTCCACACAGACCATTTCCACTTCGACACCGCGCGCCACACTAACGGCCCCTACTGCCGTTGACCGCAAGGTCGTCGTCTCTCCCGAAGCGATTGAGCGAGCCAGGGCGAAGCGCGCGACCCCGCCGTGTTCTTTGCTCCCCAAATATCCCCGCCGGAGGTGCCCGATCCTCGCCGCAGCACCGCTGCTTGGGGCGAAGCGCCGGCGGCGAGCCGCGCCGCGAAGCGGCGACGAGCCGCGATTGCGGCGCGGTTATCCGCACCCCCCGCCCGAAGGCGTCTGCATGACGAAGACGTCGCCAGGATTGACCGTGTTCTGATCGTTCCCGCCATGCTCGACGGTGGAGCCGTCCGCCCGTTCGATCCACTCCTTGCCGACCCCGCCCGGCGCGCCGCCGTTCAGCCCGAAGGGCGGGACGCGGCGGTGAGAGCAAAGGGTCGTCACTGTCATCTCCTCGAAGAATCGCATCTTGCGGGTGATCCCATCGCCGCCCGTAGTCGCCCCCGCGCCGCCTGAGCCGCGCCGGATCGACCATTCCTCGAGCCGCACCGGAAAGCGGTGCTCCAGCACTTCGGGGTCGGTGCCGCGGGTGTTGGTCATGTGTGTCTGGATCGCGGAGCAGCCGTCGAAGCCCGGCCCGGCGCCGGTGCCGCCGCAGATCGTCTCGTAATTCTGGATGCGGTCGTTGCCCCAGACGTAGTTGTTCATCGTCGCCTGGCTCCCCGCCATCGCCCCGAGCGCGCCCATCAGCGCGTTGCAGGAGAGCTGGCTCACCTCTGTGTTCCCTGCGATCACGGCGGAGGGATACTGCGCGTTCACCATTGAGCCTTCGGGTGCGATGATCTTGAGCGGCTTGAAGCAGCCCTCATTGAGCGGGATCGGCGCGCCGCAGAGGGTGCGGAAGACGTAGAGGACGACCGCGTGGCAGACGGCGAGCGGGGCGTTGTAGTTGAACTCGTTCGTCGCCGTCCCGGTGAAGTCGATCTCCGCCGAGCGGTTTGCGTGGTCCACCCGCACCGCGACGCGGATGAATTCCCCGTTGTCGAGTTCGTAGTCGTAGGCGCCGTCCTTCAGCGCGTCGATCACGCGGCGGACGCTTTCTTCGGCGTTGTCCTGAACGTGGCCCATGTAGGCGTGGACGACGTCGAGGCCGAACTGGTCGATCATCTTCATGATCTCCCGCGCGCCGGTCTCGTTCGCGGCGACCTGCGCGGCGAGGTCGGCCATGTTCTCTTCGAGATTCCGAACCGGGTATTTGCCGGAGGTGAGGAGGGTGCGGGTTTCCGCCTCCCGGAACTCGCCGCCGTCCACCATCAGGAAGTTGTCGATGAGGACGCCTTCTTCCTCGATATGGCGCGAGTCCGGCGGGGCGGAGCCGGGCGTTTTGCCGCCGATATCGGCGTGATGGCCGCGGGAGGCGACGTAGAAAATCGGTTCTCCGCCCTCGAAAACGGGCGTGATGACCGTCACGTCGGGCAGGTGCGTGCCGCCGTTGAACGGGGCGTTGAGGACGTAGACGTCGCCCTCCTTCATCTCCGGGTTAAGCCGGATCACCGTGCGGATCGATTCCGACATGGAGCCCAGGTGGACAGGGACATGGGGCGCGTTCGCCACCAGCCCGCCATCGGGCGCGAAGAGGGCGCAGGAGAAGTCCAGCCGCTCCTTGATGTTCACCGAATAGGCGGTGTTGGCGAGGGTCGCGCCCATCTGTTCAGCGATGTTCATGAAGAGGTTGTTGAAGACCTCCAGCATCACCGGGTCAGCCTCGGTGCCGAGCGCTTCGGCGCGCTCCATCGGGACGGCGCGGGTCAGGATCAGATGGCCCCATTCGTTCAAGCTGGCGCGCCAGCCCGGTTCGATGACGTTGGTGCCGGTCGGCTCCTTCACGATAGCGGGGCCCATGACGGACTGGCCGGGGCGCATGGTCTCGCGGTCGTAAAGCGGAACCGCGCCACCGCCGAAACGCGTCTCCACATGAGCGACCGGGTGGGCGGGGGTGTCGGTCGGCATTTGCTTCGCGTCGGCGATTTCGGCGGCGCCGCCGACGGCTTCGACGGCGAGGGCTTCGAAGACCAGCTCTCGGTCGCCGGCGGAGAAGCCGAAGCGGGCGCGGTGGGCTTCGTCGAACCCGGCGCGAAGGGCGGCTTCGTCGCCGAATGCGACTTCCAGCGCCTGATGGGAGCCCTTGTAACGGAGATGCGCGCGCTTTTCGGTGCGGATGGCGTCGGGGGCGACGCCTTGTTCCGCCACCTCCTTCGCGGCCTCTGACGCCATGTCTTCGAGCGTGCGCGCCGCGCCCGCCAGATCGGCGAGCGGACGCTCGAAGCTGCGCTCGCGAAGCGCGCGGATTTCGGCGAGGCCCATGCCGTAGGCGCTCAGAACTCCGGCGAAGGGATGCACGAACACCGTCTCCATCCCCAGTGCGTCCGCCACCGCGCAGGCGTGCTGCCCTCCTGCGCCGCCAAAGCATTGCAGCGTGTAGCGGGTGACGTCGTAGCCGCGCTGGACGGAAATTTTCTTGATCGCGTTCGCCATGTTCTCGACCGCGATGCGCAGGAAGCCTTCGGCGAGGTCTTCGGGGGAGCGCTCCGCCTCCCCGGTCTCCGCCGCGATGTCCTTCGCCATCGCCTCGAATTTCTCGCGAACGATAGCGGTGTCCAGCGGCTGATCGCCGTTCGGGCCGAAGACGGGCGGGAAATGATCGGGCTGAAGCTTGCCGAGCATGACGTTGCAGTCGGTCACGGTCAGAGGCCCGCCGCGTCGGTAGCAGGCGGGGCCGGGGTCGGCGCCTGCGCTGTCGGGGCCGACCTGAAAGCGCCCGTCCTTAAAGAAGAGGATCGAGCCGCCGCCCGCCGCGACGGTGTGGATGTTCATCATCGGCGCGCGCATGCGAACGCCCGCGACCTCGGTCTCGAACGACCGCTCATAGGCGCCAGCATAGTGGCAGACGTCGGTTGAGGTGCCGCCCATGTCGAAGCCGATCAGCTTCTCATGGCCCGCCAGCTCCCCGGTCTTCACCATGCCGACGACGCCGCCCGCGGGACCCGAGAGGATCGCGTCCTTGCCCTGAAAGAGCTTCGCGTCCGTCAGGCCGCCATTGGACTGCATGAACATCAGGCGGCCTTCACCGCCCAAAGCATCCTCCACCTGGTTCACGTAGCGGCGGAGGATGGGGGAGAGGTAGGCGTCGACCACCGTCGTATCGCCGCGCGGGACGAGCTTCATCAGGGGGGAGGTCTGGTGCGAGGCGCTGATCTGGCCGAAACCCTCTTCCGCCGCGATGGCGGAGACGCGGGCTTCGTGGTCGGGGTTCAGATAGCCGTGCATGAAGGCGATTGCGACGCCGTCGATGCCGTCCGCTTTGGCCGCCTTCAGCGCGGCGCGGGCGCCCGCTTCGTCTAATTCGGCGACGACGTTTCCTTCGGCGTCCAGCCGCTCATCGACTTCCGCAACGCGCTCGTAGAGAAGCTCCGGCAGTTTGATCTCCAGATCGAAAAGCTGCGGGCGGGCTTGATGGCCGATCCGTAGAAGGTCGCCGAAGCCCTTGGTGATGAGGAGGAGCGTGCGGTCGCCCTTCCGCTCCAGAAGCGCGTTGGTGGCCACGGTCGTGCCCATCTTCACCGCCTCGATGACGCCGGAGGGGACGGGCGCGCCGTCCGCCACGCCCAGAAGCTCGCGGATGCCCTGCACGGCGGCGTCCTTGTAGCGCTCTGGGTTCTCGGAGAGCAGCTTGTGCGTCGCCAGCGATCCATCGGGCTTCTTCGCCACGATATCGGTGAAGGTGCCGCCGCGGTCGACCCAGAACTGCCACATGACAAATCTCTCCTGCTGCGCGCCGATGCGCGCCGTTTTCATTGGGGTTGCTACGCTCAGTAGAAGAGGCTTGGCAACCAGAGTGCGATTTCGGGGAAGATCAGCAGAAGGCCGATCATCGCGAACATGGTGAAGACGAAGGGCAGGGCGCCGACCATCACGTCGGTCAGCTCTCCGCGCTCCCGAACGCCCTGCACCACGTAAAGGTTGATGCCGATGGGCGGGGTGATCAGCGCCGTCTCCAGGAGGACCATCAGGAGGATGCCGAACCACACCGGGTCGAAGCCGAGCGCGACGACGATCGGCGTGACCAGCGGCGCGATGGTCAGGAGCATGGAGAGCGTCTCCATGAAGCAGCCGATCACCACGAGCACCGCGATCAGAACCAGCATGGTCTGCATCGGGGTGAGGCCGAGGCCGGTGACGAAATCCGCGAGCGCCTGCGTCAACCCGATGATCGAGAGGACGAAGTTCAGGAACACGGCGGCGAGGATGATCAGCATGATCATCGAGGTCGTGCGCATCGTCCCCTCGATGGCGGCGCGCAGCATCGACAGCGTCAGCGTGCCGTTCGCTGCCGCCAGGATCAGCGCGGCGACCACGCCGAGGGCGGCGGCTTCGGTCGGCGTCGCGATCCCGGCGTAGATGGAGCCGACCACGACGAGGAAGATGCCGATGGGGGGGAGGAGGGAGGGGAGGGCCGCGATCCGCTCCGACCAGCTGACATTGATCGTATCTCCGCCCCAAGCAGGCCGCGCGATGCAGAGGATGACGACCGTCACCATGAACAGCCCGGCGAGGAGAAAGCCTGGGAGAAAGCCCGCCAGATACAGTTCCGGGACGGAGGTGTCAGTCAGGAGGCCATAGAGGATCAGGTTGATCGAGGGCGGGATCAGGATGCCGAGCGTGCCGCCCGCCGCGATGGTGCCGAGGAAGAGCGGCTCGTTGTAGCCTCGGCGCTGGATCTGCGGGATGGCGACGGTGCCGATGGTGGCGGCGGTGGCGACGGAGGAGCCGGAGGTCGCGGCGAAGAGCGCGCATGAGCCGGTATTGGCGTGCATCAGCCCGCCCGGCAGCCAGCCAAGCCATTTAACGATGCCGTCGTACATCTTCTCCGCGATGCCGGAGCGGAGCAGGATCTCGCCGAGCAGGATGAACATCGGGATGGCGACGAGCAGGAAGTCGGTGCCGGTTTGCCAAACCATGTCGCCGAGCGCGCGATGCAGCGGCATCGGGCTTTCGGTGAATTGCATGATCAGGCCGAGCCAGCCGAGGGCGGCGGCGACCGGGACGGCGAGGGCGATCAGGCCCAGCAGGATGAGGAGCGTTTTGGTCAGCATCAGGCCGTCTCGTCGTCGATTTGCTCATCGAGCGTCTTCGGGCCGATCAGCCTTTCGGCCTCAGCGGCCTTTCCCGTCAGCGTCGCCCAGAGCGAGGCGACGAAGAGGAGCGCGCCGCAGGCGACGAAGAACATCCAGCCGATCAGCCAGGGGATCTGCGGGATCGCCAGCGGCGTGCGCATCGGCGTGATGGAGCGGGACCCGAATTCCAGCGTGTCCGCCACCAGGCCCCAGGCCATGTATGCGACCACGGCGGCGAAGCCGACCAGGAGGGCGAGGCCGAAGAAGTTGAGGACGATGCGAAGCGCCGGCGGCAGCTGGATGAAAAGCGCGTCTACGCGGATATGGGCGCGCTCGAATAGCGCGTAGGCGAGGCCGAAGGTGGTGGCGACGCCGAAGGCGTAACCGGACAGCTCGTCGGCGCCCGCGAGCGAAGTGTTGAAGAATTTCCGCAGCAGAACCTCGACGGTCACCAGCCCGGCGGAGAGGAGGATCAGCGTCCCGCCGATCCAGACGAGGACGCGGCTGAGGTTATGCGCGTGTTCGATGAGGCGGAGCATATTGGCGGTCCTCTCTCCACCCTGTCACAACCGCCCCGGCCTTGCGCCGGGGCCGCTCTCAAAGGGCGGCTTCTTGGGGTGAGAGGCCCCGGCTCATGGCCGGGGCGGTGGTTTTCTTGGAGGACGTCCCACCGCAAGGCGGGGCGCCGGGGGCCTTACTCGGCCGCTTTGGCTTCGAGGCTCAGAATGGACCCGACGGTCGCGTTCCAGTTGGCCGCGCACTCCTCGCCGCAGCGCTCCGCCCAGCGGGCCAGCACCACTTCGTTGGCGATCTTGTCGCGGAGCGCGAGGTCTTCGGCGGAGGGCTCGACCAGCACCATCCCCCCTGGCTCGCCGATGTCGCACTTGCCGCCGGTGATGCAGGAGATCGCTACTTCGTCTTCGGTCGCCGTCTCGGCCCACATCTCATCGGTCAGCGCGGCGATCTCATCCGTTAGCACTTTCTGCTGATCGGCGGACATCGAGTTCCACTTGTCCATGTTCATGGCCCCGAACGCGAGGCCCCAGCCGACGCGCAGCGTGTAGGCGTGGGTCGCGACCTGATGCCAGTTCGCCTTGTAGGCGGACATGGTGCCGGTGATGCCGCAATCGACGACGCCTTTCTCAAGCGCCGGGATCACCTCGGCGAAGGGCACGGTGACGGAGGTGCCGCCCGCGCCCTCGACGAAATCGCCGAGCGTAGTGGCGTAGACGCGGATCTTCTTGCCCTCGAGGTCGGCGATGCCGTTGATCTCGCCATTGCACCAGAGCGTTTGGGAGGGGAACGGATAGAGCGTCAGGAGCTTGGCGTTGTAGATCTCCGCGAAGGACTTCTCGAGCGTCGGGAAGTAGGCTTCGGCCACCTTGCGCTGGGTTTCGATGTCCTGCGTTACCGACGAAAGATCGCCGCCCTCGAAGATCGCGTTCTCGGCCGCCACGTAGCCCGGCAGGCCGAAGGCGAAGTCGAAGACGCCGTTCTTCACAAGGCGCATGATCTCGAACCCCTTCAGGCCAAGCTCGGTCTGCGGCTTGATCTCGCCGATGATCGATCCGCCGGAGGCCGCCGCGATGCGTTCGTTCCAAAACGGGCCTTCGTGCTTCTGGTAGTTGGTCAGGCTGCCCCAGGTGCCGACCGCTTTGACGACAGCGGGGCTGTCGGCGGTCGCGGCCATTCCGAGCGTTGCGGCGGCGGCGAGCGCGGCGGCGTAGGTTGCGAGTTTCTTCATGTGTGGTCTCCCGGTTGGTTGGTCTCGGTTATTGGATGAAGCTGTCGGCGTCGTCCGCGAGATCGCAGACGAGCATCCGGCCCGGCGTATGCGTGATGCAGAGCGGCGGGCGCGCGGCTGTGAGGGCGTTCTGCGGGGTGACGCCGCACGCCCAGAACATGGGAACGCCGTTCTGGTGGACCGGCGGGTCGCCCCAGTCGGGCCTCATGACGTCGGCTATGCCGATCTCCGCCGGATCGCCCACATGCACCGGCGCGCCATGCGCCCAGGGGAAGCGGGCGGTCGTTTCGCGGGCGAGATCGACCTGATCCTCCGCCACATGGCGCATGGAGACGACCATGCCGCCGCCGAACGGGCCGGCATTGGTGGTTTCGATATTCGTCCTGAACATCGGCACGGTCGCATCCGCCTCGATATGCGCCATCGGCACGCCCGCCTCGACCAGCGCCTTTTCGAAGGTGAAAGAGCAGCCGAGCGCGAAGGCGACCATGTCGTCGGTCCAAAGGTCGCGGATGTCCGTCGCCCGTCCGGCGAGTTCGCCGTTCCGATAGATGTTGTAGGACGGAACGTCGGTGCGAATGTCGATGTCGCCGAGCGCGCGCCAGTGCGGATCGCCCGGCGCGGTCATGCCGACGAGCGGGCAGGGCTGCGGGTTGAGGCGGCAGAAGCGCTCGAAATCGGCGGCGTAATCGCCGGTCAGGATCGCCAGATTGGCCTGAAGCTTGCCGGGGGCGAGGCCGGCCGTGTGGCCCTGATAGGCGCCCGAGCGGATCGCGGCGCGTACAGCGCCGACGTCTGCGCCGATCAGGTTGGCGTGGGTTTTCGGCGAGATGTCCAGCGCAGCGCTCATGGGTCGCTCCCTTCGGACGTGACGCTAGGTTGATCAATTCAATAGAATCAAATCAGAAGAATGCATCTATTTCGATAGATGAGATTTATCATATTCGGCTGCGACGCCCTGCGCGATCTCAGCCGCTTTCGCGCCGACGCCCGTGTCGGCTGCGAGGTAAGAGGCTGTGAAGTCGAGGGAATTCGGCGTCCAGCCGAGGTCGAACCGCTCGATCTCGCCGCTGTCGAGATAAGGCGCGGCGATGGAAAGCGGCAGGGCGCCGACGCCGAGCCCGGCGGCGACGAGGCGAAAGCAGGCGGAGAGGGAGGAGGAGGGAAAGAGCGACACGCCCGCGCCATAGCGCGCCAGAAGCTCCTCCTTCAGCAGCCGATAGGGCCGGGTGTCGCGGGCGAAGGTGATGACCGGGGCGCCCGCGCCGGGCGCGCTGACGACGAGGGAGGGCGCGCGGAACCACGCCATCGGAAAGGCGGGCAGCGGCGCGTTCTCCACCCGGTAGTCCGAGACCGGACCCATCAGGAGCGCGAGGTCGATCGCGTTGCCCAGAAGGCGATCGCGCAGGTTGCGCGAGATGTCGACGTCGATCTCCACGCTGAGACGCGGGAAAGCTGTGCGGAGGCTCGCGATGAAGTCGGGCAGCCAGGACTGGACGATCGTCTCTGAGACGCCGATGCGGTATTGCCGCTCCACCGCTTCAGGGCTGGCGACATGGCGTTGGATCAGGTCGTTGATCTGGAGCGATTGCTCCGCGTAGGTCACCAGCGCGGCGCCGGATTTGGTGAGCGCCATGGCGTTGGCGCGGTCGAAGAGCTCGACCCCCAGCGTCGCCTCCAGCGATTTCAGGCGGGCGGTGACGGCGGGCTGGGTGAGGTTCAGCTCCTCCGCCGCTTTGCGCACGCCGCCAGTGCGGGCGACGGTGAGGAAGGCGGAGAGCTGGTCGAGCGTGAAGCGCATTTCGGCCGGAATGAAGAGCGTCGCGAAGGTCGGGAACCGGCAGAATGTCAGAAAACCGGTTTTCTGACATTCTTTTAGAACGCGTTAGGAAACTGAGCGGGGCCAGAGGGCGCGACCTGCCGTCAAACGACCGCGATGAAGCGGATCAGGGCAGTGATGCGAGGATGTCCCGCGCCGCCGTCGCCGGATCGTCCGCGCCGATGATCGGGCGACCGACGACGATGTGGTCCGCCCCCGCTGCGATGGCGGCCTCCGGCGTCGCGACCCGTTTCTGGTCGCCGAGGGCGGCGCCCGCGGGGCGCACGCCGGGCGTGACGATCAGGCGGCCCGCCGCTTCGGGCAACGCGCGGATCGCGGCGGCTTCGTTCGGGCTGGCGATCACGCCATCCGCGCCGGCGGCCAGGGCGCGGCGGGCGCGCTCCACCACCAGATCGGCGGGGGCGCCGGGGATCAGGAGACTAGCGTCGAGATCGTCGCGGTCGAGCGAGGTCAGGATCGTCACAGCGAGTATCTTCATGTCCGAAGCCCCGCGCCCTTCACAGGCGGCGCGCACCACATGGGGGTCGCCGTGGACGGTGAGGAAGTCGAGATCGAACTGGGCGAGGCCGCGCACCGCCGCCTCCACCGTCGCGCCGATGTCGAAGAGCTTCATGTCGAGGAAGATGCGTTTTCCGTTCTCTTTCAGCTCATTCGCCAGCGCCAGCCCGCCGCCGGTGATCATCCCGAGGCCGATCTTGTAGAAGGAGACGGCGTCGCCGAGACGATCGGCCATCTGCTCTCCGGCGAGGGCATGGGGGACGAGAGGCGGGTCCAAGGCTACGATCAGGCGGTCGTCGGACATAGGTGTCTCCTTTGCGCTCCCGTGTTTCAGAGGCCGCCGCGGCTGGCAAGGGAGGGCTGTTTCCATGTAGCGCCCGCGGGTGGTTTAGATGTGTCCCGACCTGTCTTTCCTGCGACGGGCGAAAGGCGGTCGGAACCGCCCAGCGGTGGCGCCCGCTGCCCGATGGTCGGGTCCGCATCCTCGCCCATGCGATGATCTTGACCGACGCCGACGCCGACGCCCCGCGCGTCGCCCACGCCGTCGACGCCTATCACCGGGACATGGGCCTCGGGCCCGTCAGCGCGGAAGCCCACGCGACCCTCGACGATCTCTGCGGCGCACTGGATGTTGCGGCGTTCGCCGACCGCCGACTAAACGCCAAGAAAACCAAGGGAGGAAATATGGCGAACGAGACGATCCACATTCACCTGGATGCGAAGGTGCCGGAGGCGAACCGGGCCGGCTTTCAGGACCGGACGTCCGAGCTCGTCGAGCGCACTGCCAAGGAAAGCGGCACGCTCGTCTACGAATGGTGCGAGGTCGGCGACACCGGCGTCTGGCACATTCTGGAACGCTACGCCGACGCGGAGAACGGCGATCTGCATGTGACGGACTTGGCGGAGAACCACGCAGGCAGCTTCTTCGAACTGGTCGAAAGCCGCACTGGCATCGTCTTGGAGAACGCCACGCCCTACATCAAGCGCGCGCTTGAGGGCATCTCGCCGCTCTATATCGGGCAGAAGGGTGGCTATAACCGCTTCTGAACCCTCTCAGAAAGAAAGCGGCTGATCCGCGGTTTTCGGTCGGGCGATGCCCAAAGCGTTCATCCTTCGATGAATGGTCGCCCGACTGATGCCGAGCATCCTCGCCGCTTTCGACACATTCCAGCCGGAGGCGGCGAGAGCGTCGGCCAGTTCGGTCCTCTTGTCGCGCCTGACCAGCGGCTTGGCGTCCGAAGACTTGTCCGCCACGCCCGGACGCTCATCTTCGCCGAGCCTCAGCCGATGCGCCGAAATGGGCCCGCCATCGCCCTCGAGAATGGCCTGGCGCAAGACGTTGATCATCTCGCGGACGTTGCCCGGCCATGAATACCCGCGGATCAGATCAACCGCTTCTTCCGTAAATTCGATCGGCGCGCCCGCCATTCGGGAGGCGAGGCGGGCCGCCAGCTCCTCCAGCCGCGTTCGGCGCCGCAAGGGCGGCAGGCTCAGTCTGGCCCCGCAAAGGAGATAGAAGAGGTCTTCGCGGAGCGCGCCGCGCTCGACTGCCGCCCTCAGGCTCCCTTTGGAAGTTGCGATGATCCTGAGGTTCGGCGTTGCGCGATCCGTCGCGATCCGGTCGTCTCCTGCTTCGATATCGGCGAGAAATCCCGTGAGGCTCGCCTGAAAGGCCGGCGGAGCGCATTCGACGTCGTCCAGAACAATCAGGATCTTCTCCGCTCGAACATCCGTCAGCGCCTCATGCATTCGGCCTTTGGCCAGAAGTCGGTCCAGTTTCGGCGCCTCGCGCTGGTCGCCCTCCATAAGGCCGCAGTTGACGATGACGACCTCCGAAGAAGACAGCCCCTCGGCGTTTCGCAGCGCTGTGATCAGCGCGGATTTGCCTGCGCCGGTTTCGCCCTCGATCAGCATTGGATTTCTCTCGGCGAAATGAAGCTGGGCCCGCTCCAGGACGACCGTCATCTGCGGATCGCCATGCGAAAGCTCCCTGAGCGTAGGCGCCAGACGCCTGCGCGCGCGGTTTCGCGAGAGAGGGATCGGCGGACGCGCGGCGGAAGGCGCGCTCGCCATATGGGGGCGCCGCGAAAGCCGCACGCCCAGTCGCGCGTCCAACGAGGCCTCGGTCGAACTCTCGATCTGGCGCAGGTCCGTCTCGATCAGACCTTCCAGCGCCTCGCCCAGCAGGCCCTCACGGGAAGCGACGCCCAGCTTTTCGGCGGCCTGATGGGTCGCGCCCTTGATCACCCCCCGGTCGTCAACGGCGATCAGCTCCTTCGTCGGGAAAAAGCCCTCAGCGGCGTTTGAGGCGATCTCGATAACCAGATCGTCGCGGAACGCCTTTGCGAACAGAAGATGCTGGAGCCTTCGCGACGTTTCCCGAAGGACGCGGCGCGAAAGAAGCTCGGTCCGGTCGAACCCGCGGTCAAGTGCGGCGAGGCCGATCGACCCAATGACCTCGTCCTCCGCATCGAAAAGGGGCATGCCCGTGCAGACGAAAGGCCTGAGCGTCGAGAAGTAATGCTGATCGCCGCGCACTGTGAAGGCTTCGCGCTCGTTCAACGCCATCGATACGCCGTTGGTGCCTGCGAGCGGCTCATGCCAGCAGGAGCCCACGGCGATCCCCTCGCGGCCCACGGCCGCCTTGGGTTCGGGTCGATCTCCAACCGCTACAGGACCCCGTCGGCGTCGGTGACGACGAGCGCGCGTCCGGTGATCGCGGCGATCTCCGCTAGGTTGCGGATGACGCAGCGCCTGCCGCCGACCTGTTCGACCAGTCGCTCCAGTCGAGGGGTTACTTCGCCGCTTTAGAGGCGCGGGATCGGATGAGCCGTGCGCCGCCGAAGTTTGTAGTCGGCCTCGCATCGAAGCCATGACGCCTGGATCGCGGGAGTGGTCGTCCCGTTCCGTTTCGGTATCGCCATGCGGTCCTCCCGTACCGTTGCATGGTCTTTTCGGCGCCGCACTGGTCCCTTCTTTATTTGGGACTGTAACTGCCCAAAGAACCTTTCTGCTACGCACCGTGATGTGAGCTTAGCTCAGTTTTGCGAGAATTTCCCACATCTCGTGCGATGCCGAAGCTCCGTCTCTGGCGTTGATCGCCCGCACTGCGTCGCGAGGGCGGCCGGCTCCAGAATCTGACGACGTCAGTTCTGGATATCCTGGATCGACACGAGCATGTCGGGCCAGACATGCTGGTTGCTCATATCGAACTGCGCGCCCTGCTCATCCGCCCATGCGAAGCGTTTCAGCGCGGGCGTCTGACTTGTCGCCTGATAGAGCCAATACGCCTCGGCGCTCAGCGCTTCCTCGATCGGTTTGTCGATGGATTCGTAGACCGCCCGCTTGGTCGCGTTGATCGACGCCGCCGGCCAGAGCGCGATGCGGCGGGCGAGGTCGTCGACGAAGGCGCCGATCTCGTCCGGGTCGAGCGCGCGGTTGATCGTGCCCGCGCGTTCCGCTTCGTCCGCGTCGAAATCGCGGGCGCCGAGTACGATCTCAAGCGCGCGGCCGAGGCCGGTCTGACGCGCCATGCGCGACGCGCCGCCGCCGCAGGGCAGGATGCCCATGCCGACCTCCATCTGCATGAACTTCGCCTTGCCGCGCGCCGCGAAGCGCATATCGCAGGCCAGCGCAGACTCATGACCGCCGCCGCGGGCGTACCCCTCGATTTTCGCTATCGTCGCCTGAGGCAGTCTGCTGATCCGCCCGAGCACGATCTGCAGGTCGAGGAGCTTCGTCTCGTCTCGCGATACGGCCGTGCCGGACATGTCCTTGAGGAAGTTCGTATCGGCGTGCGCGACGAAGACATCCGGGTTCGCCTACTGGAAAACGACGACTTTGACCTTGTCGTCCGCCTCCAGTTTCTGCGCCAGACGGTTCAGGTCGGCCAGCATCGGCAGGCCCTGAATGTTAACCGGGCCGTAGTCGAAAGTGACCGAGGCGACGGCGTGGTCGATCTTGACGCCGAAAGTCGTGAAATTGTCGTAGTCCATCATATGGCTCCTTTAGGCGTTGGTGGCGCGTGTGGCGTTGGCGGATTGGAAAGCGGGCTAAGCGGCCCTTTCGGGCGGCGTAGGAAAGCCGGGCGGGATCGGCGGATGCTCGTCCGAAGCGCGATGCATCCCATCGACCGCGTCAGAACTTTCCGCGGCGATACAGACCGGCAGCCGGTATAGTGAGCGGCTCGCTTGCGCGTTCGGCCGCTTCGAAAGCGGTTTCTGACCCGTAAGCGTTGAGAGCGATGTTGGTCATGTGTTTCTCCGACGAACGCCTCCGTTCGCAGCACACATGCCAATTCGGGTTTGCTATAAAAACTGCCGGAAATCTGAATCAGAATACTGTTTTTCTATAATATAAGCCGCCCGCCCCTTAAACTGACGACCTGACGGCTCCGAAGGGTTGGTCGTCTGCTTTGCCGTTCAGGCGCCGATCTGTTCGCAATAGCAGCTGGGGCCGTGCCGACCATCCCAGCGCTTTCAAGCTGATGTCGACAATGGCGACGAAGGGCCGTCTTCGCCGGTCGAGCTGGACCTGAAGCAGCGAAAGTCTTGTGGTGCGGCAGGGCTGAAGATCGACCGTCTTCCTCGGGGAGGAACAGGAGTACGAGAGTTTCTCGGAACCATGCGAGTTGAGGGTAACGCTAAACGGAACCTGTTCCTACTGGAAACCTACAGCGGCGGTCTCTTGCAGTGCCAGTCAGTCATTCGCTGGTAGGCGTCGCCAAGGCGTATGGCTGTCGCTTCGTCGAATGGTCTGGCGATGGCTTGAAACGAGATTGGCAGTCCCGCTTCCGAGAAGCCGCAGGGAACCGCCAGCGCGGGCATGCCGGTGATGTTGGCGGGCGCGGAGAGCCCGACATAGACGGCGCTCAGCGGGATGTCCCGCCCGCCGAGGTTCATGCTCTCAATGCCTGTCGGCGCCGCGGTGGCGGGAACGCTGGGAGCGACGAGCACATCTATCTTCTCATACATCGCGGCCCATTCGCGCTGCATCAGCTGGCGTACGCGCAGCGCCTGAAGATACTTCGTCGCCGGGATCATTTCGCCGGACTCGAGGAAGGCGCGCACGTCGTCTTCGTAGAGATCCGGCTCGGCCCGCAACATCTGGCGGTGGTATTCGCTGGCTTCCGGCAGGCAGATCGCAAATTCAACCGCCATGATCTGAGCGGCGTAGGGAACCTCGACCTCCGATATGATCGCGCCCTCAGCGGCCATCTGATCAATGGCGCCACGCACAGCGGCTTCGACCTCAGGATCGATCGCGTCGAAGTAGTAGTTATTAGGCACGCCGATCCGCAGGCCCTTGATGTCGGAGCCGAGCGCGTCGACGTAATCTTCCGTGGGAATGTCGACGCTGCCGGGATCCCGCGGGTCATATCCCGCAATCGCATTCAAACAGACGGCGGCGTCCGCGACAGTTCGGGTCAACGGCCCGACATGGTCGAGCGACCATGAGAGCGATGTCACGCCAGCGCGGCTGCACCGGCCGTAGGTGGGTTTCAAGCCAACGACGCCGCAGACCGCCGCGGGGATGCGTATCGAGCCGCCGGTGTCGGACCCCATCGACATGTAGGTGCTGCCCGCGGCGACCGAGGCGCCGGAGCCGCCCGAAGACCCGCCGGGACTGTGATCTTCTCCCCATGGATTGCGCGACTTGGGCGTGACGATGCCATAGGCGAACTCATGGGTGTGCGTCTTGCCCAGAATGACTGCGCCGGCCTTCCGCAACTGCGCGACCGAAGCGCTGTCAGCCGTCGCCGTCCAGTTCGCCCGCACCTTGGAGGATGACGTCGTGGGCGCTCCGGCCACGTCGTAGAGCTCCTTTATGCCCACCGGCACGCCATGCAGTTCTCCGCGCCAGTCGCCGGCGACGATTTCGGCCTCCGCCGTTTTCGCCTCCGCGCGCGCGCTGTCGGCGAGTATGCTGGAGAACGCGGTCAGCTTGGCTTCGGTCGCGGCGGCGCGCTCAAGGCAGGCTTCCGTGACTTCGACGGGCGAGACGTCTTTCGCTTTGATGCTGGCGGCGACGTCGCGGAGGGAGAGATCGGCGAGAGCGGTCATCTTACGTCCTCCACCGTGGATCGAAGGCGTTCGTTGGCGGCGTCTCGGCCAGGTCGACTTCATCCAGCATGTCGAAGTTCGCCATGACGTCGTTGAGGGCAGGGGTGAGAAGCTCAGCGCGGCTCGATCTGAGCGTCAATCGCGCGGCCTTTGCCAAGACAAGTATTTCATCCGGCGAGAGGGGTGGGGTCGAATCGTCATTCACTTGGAGTTCCCTTTCGTTCGCGGCATTGCGGTTGGCGAGATCCAAACGCAGGCACCGAAAATTGCGCTTAAAAACAGATAATTATGAGCTTCATCGCCCCTCTGTTTTTATGCTGCACTGCAATGTTTTCTGTTGATTAACCATTTATCTTGTGATCCGAATGTTCAAGAGAAAGTTTCCAAGTGAAATAAAAGGCGCCTTGCAGACGTGGAAGATATCGTAAAACTGATATTCGATGTCGCTGCCTTCGCGTCGATAATGGTCCTCGTCGTGTCCGGCCTGGCGGTGATCGCGAGCCTGATGGGCATCTTCAATCTTGGCCACGGCGAGTTCGTCCTGCTTGGCGCTTACACCGTGTTCCTGTTCCGCGAGCTCGGGCTTCCGGTATGGATGGGCATGATGGCGGCGCCCTTCGTCGTCAGCGCCTTCGGCGCGGCGATCGAGAGAACGGTGATCCGGCGATTATACACCCAGCCGATCATCGCCATGCTGGCCACTTACGCGATCGGGCTGATCATCCGGGAGGTCGTGCGCGGCCTGATCGGCGGGCAGTACTACGCGATCGAGGCCCCGGCTGAGGGCGCTTTCACGATAGGCGGCGTCAGCTTCTCCATCTGGCGCACGGTGATCATCGTCGCGATGATCATGACCATGACGGCCGCCTTCGTCTTCCTGACGCGGAGCGCTACCGGCCTGCAAATCCGCGGCGCTCTGGAGAACCCGAACCTCGCGCGCGCCTCGGGCGTGTCGACGACCAAGCTCTACTCACTGACCTTCGCGCTCGGCGCCGGTTTGGCGGGCTTGGCCGGCGCGCTCATGGTCCCGCTCTTTTCACTCTCCGCCGATCTCGGCGTTCGCTTTCTGGTGCAGGCGTTCCTTTCCGTGATGCTCGGCGGGGTCGGCACTTTCGAAGGGCCGCTGCTCGGCGCGGCGATCATCGGATCGATGGTGCCGGGCTTTCAATGGCTGCGCGAGATCCCGGGGCTTTCGGAGAACGTGAGCCCCGTCGTCGCGGAGGTTCTGGTGTTCGTCGCCGCGCTGCTTGTCGTCAAATTTCGGCCGAACGGCCTTATCAACTCAGGGAGAAAGTAGATGGCTTCACGTGAAGTAACGCGCCGGGGGTTCCTCGGCGGAACGAGCGCCCTCGCCGCTGCGGGCTGGACCGCCGTCGCAGGCGGCTGGGTTCTGAAACCGAAATGGGCGCACGCGGCGACGTCGATCAAGATGGGCATCGCCACCGACATCACCGGGGCCATCGCGCCGTCCGGCAACGCCAACTGGCAGGCGGCGCAACTGGCCGTCAGTCAGATCAACGACGCGGGCGGCATCCTCGGCAAACCGGTGGAGCTCTTTCTCGAAGACACGGCGTCCGACCCCGGGGTCGCGGTCGGCAATGTCCGCCGCCTGATCCAGCAGACTGAGGTCGACGTCGTTCTCGGCGGCATCACGTCAGCGATGCGGGAGGCGATCAAAAACCCGATCACCAAGCGCGGCAAGACGCTCTATATCTATCCGCAGCTTTACGAAGGCCAGGAGTGCACGGAGCATCTCTTCTGCACCGGCCCGACCCCAGCGCAGCAATGCGCGAAGCTGATCCCCTATCTGGTGCAGGAAAAGGGCTTCAAACGCTTCGCGCTTCCCTCCGCCAACTACATCTGGCCGCAGCTTCTGAACAAATGGGCGCGCCGGGCGATCGAGGACGCGGGCGCTGAGGTTGTAATGGAGGACTACTTCCCCCTCGACCAGCTCGAGTACTCGGCCACCGTGGCGAAGATCAAATCGGAGAAGGTCGACCACGTCTTCACCACGATCATCCCGCCGGGGCTGCAGGGCTTCACCAAGCAGCTCTATGAGAGCGGTTACTATGACGTCGGCGGCCAAAGCTGCGTCTACTTCGATGAGAACGCGGTGAACTATGTGGCGGCGCGGGAGCTGGACGGCGTCTATTCCTGCCTCGACATGTTCTCGACGGTCGAAGACGCCTACACGCAAAAGCTGATCGCCGACTACAACGCCATGTTCCCTGACACGAAGTACCTCTTCGCGGCGGGCGCGGCGGCGACCGGCATGTATCGCGGCGTCAAACTCTATGAGCAGGCGGTCATCGCAACGGGCGGCGACCTCGCCCGCGATGCGGTCAGCGAAGCGATGCAGACAGCTTCCATCGCCGAAGGACCGGGCGGCCCGTCGAAGATGGTTCCCGGCAGCGGGCACGCCGAGATGAACATGTACATCGCCCAGTCGAAGGGCGGCGTCTGGGACATCATCTCGTCCGAGACCGCGGTGCCGCCGCTCGAGTGCGGCTGATCCCAAGCCGAGCGGCCGCGGATCGCCCGCGGCCGCCATCCTCTTGCCGGAAGACCTGATGACCAACGCCTCTGAACCCGCGAAAAAGCCGCGCAAGATCGTCCCGATCCTTGAAGGGATCGTGCTCGTCGGGCTCCTGGCGGTGCCTGCGGTGACCTCCGACTTTCAGACGATCATCGCCTCTCGGATGCTGATCCTCGCCATGCTGGCGATCAGCTTCGACCTCTGCTGGGGCTATTCCGGCATCATGACGTTCGGGCAGGCGCTGTTCTTCGGCGCTGCCGGTTACGTCGCGGCGTTGTTGGCGAACAAGCTCGGGTTCGTGCAGCTTCTCGCGATCATCCCGATCTCGATGCTGGTGGGACTGATCGGATCGTTTCTGATCGCCTGGTTCCTGCTTTTGGGCAAACGGACGCCGACGATCATCTTCGTCGCGCTCGGCACGCTTACCGCGTCCTACGCCGCTGAGCGGCTGGTGGCGGGCTGGCAATGGGTTGGCGCGGCGAACGGGATGTCGATCTGGGACTTCGCCAAGATCGGCTCCTATGAGTTGGAGCCGGGCGTTATCTTCTACTATCTCATACTGGTTTTGCTGATCGCGGCTTACCTCGCAAGCCGAGTGATCGTTCGGTCCCAGTTCGGACTGGTGCTGGCGGGGATGCGCCAGAACGAAGAGCGCCTCGCCTATTTCGGTTACCGGGTGCAGGTCTACAAGGCGCTGATCTTCTCCTTCGCGGGCATGATCGCGGGCATGGCCGGCGGGCTCTACGCCTTTCATGAGGGCTTTATCGGCCCGTCTTCGCTTGGGATCGGCCTCTCGACCTATGCGGTGCTCTACGGCCTTTTCGGCGGCGTCGGCACGCTTTTGGGCGCTGTGATCGGCGTCGGCGCGATCGAGACGATCGCCTTCGTCCTCTCGGACATCGACGCGCTGAAGCCTTATTGGCCCGTCATTCTCGGCGTGATCATGCTGGTCGTCGTCGCCTACCGCCCGTCCGGCCTGCTGGGCGCGATCGTGTCGGAACGCGAACGCATCGGGTCATTCGGGATCGGCGGTGATGAAACCTCGAAACCTGAAAACGCGGATACGGCTGGAAAGGAAGACGAACGTGGCGCTGCTTGAAGTCCGCGGCGTCACCAAAGTCTTCGGCTCGCTGAAAGCCCTCGGCGGCGTCGATGTGACTGTGGAGCGGAACACGTTCCACGGGCTGATCGGGCCGAACGGATCCGGCAAGAGCACGCTCCTGAAGGCGATCGCCGGCGCGCATTTCGCGACCGAAGGCACCGTCACGTTCGACGGGAAGGACATCACCAACGCCGAGCCGCCGGAACGCTCCCGCCAGGGTCTGTCGTTAAAGTTCCAGATCACCGCGGTTCTTCTGGAGCTTAGCGTCTACGACAACGTCCTTCTGGCGTTGCAGGGACACAAGTCCATCTGGGGCCTGCTCCGGTCGAACTCCCGCGCCGCGCTGCATGAGGAGGTGATGACCGCCCTCACGCGGTTCAAGTTGGCGGACCGCGCCAATGATCTGGCGGGGGAGTTGAGCCACGGGCAGCAGCAATGGCTGGAGATCGCGATGGCGCTGACGCAAAAGCCGAAGCTGCTGCTTCTGGACGAGCCGACCGGGGGCATGAGCCCTGAAGAGCGCCGCGCGACGGGCGAGTTGCTCGCGCCAATCAAGGCGCATTGCGCCATGGTGATCGTCGAACACGACCTCGACTTCATCAAGGACATCTGCGACCGGCTGACCGTTCTCGACAACGGAACGGTCCTCGACGACGGCACGGTCGCGGAGATCGAAAACTCCAAGAAAGTGCAAGAGGTCTACACGACCCGTGTCTGATCCCATTCTGTCCGTGAAGAACCTGTCCTCCGGCTATGGCCGGTCTCGGGTCCTGTTCGACGTCTCGCTGGACATCCCCGAAACCGGCGGCGTCGCGATCCTGGGGCGCAACGGGGCCGGCAAAACGACGCTCCTGAAGACGCTTGCGGGGGAGCTCGAAATCACGCCGATGGGCGGCGACATCACGTTCGTCGGCGCGGACTGCGGCGGCGAAGGCACCGAAGCGCGGGTGCGCCGGGGTCTCGGCTACGTGCCGCAGGATCAGGCCGTCTTCGCATCCCTGACGGTGAAGGAGAACCTCGCGCTCGGCGCAATGGCCCATCCCGATCAGAAGGGATACGACATGGCGCTAGACTTCTTTCCCAAACTCGCCGGGCGTCTGGATCAGCAGGCCGGCACGTTGTCGGGAGGAGAGCGCAAGATGCTCGCGATCAGCCGTGCGATCCTCGGGCGGCCGAAGCTCCTGATGTTGGACGAACCGACGGAGGGCGTCTGGATCGGCGTCATCGAAGAGATCGCGGATCGCCTCGCGCAGCTCTCGAAGGAGATCGCCGTGATCATCGTCGAACAGCATGTCGAACTCGCCCTGCGCGTCGCCGACCACGCCTACGTGATGGATCGCGGCGGGATCGCCATGGACGGTCCGTCGAAAGAGGTCGCCGACGATCCGCGCCTGACGAGATACCTGGCTCCCTGACCGCCCCCACGCCGCTGCGCGGGGGCCGATCGTCTCAGGCGGCTTTCCAATCGACTGAAGAGGCGTAGGCGTCCGCAGCCGTATAGATCGTCGTTTCGTCGAAGTGCTTGCCGATCAACATCGCGCTGATGGGGAGGCCGTCGCTCATCCCGCAGGGGATCGCCATCGCCGGGTGACCGGACGCGTCGAACGGAGCGGTGTTCCCGATCATCTCGAACGCGCGCTGCAGATATTCCGTGAGCGGCGCGTCAGGCTCAGGCATCGGTTGCGCCTTCATCACCGTCGTCGGCATCAGCAGCAGATCGTATTCCGCAAGCGCCGCGTCATAGGCGGCGCGCAGACGGCGGGAGAGGTTCTGCGCCTTGGCGTAGTAATGGCCGCGATAGTTCTGGATGAAGTATTCACCGACGAACATGCTGATCTTCAGACTGTCCGACAACTCATCCGCCCTGTCGCGCCAGTTGGCGTGAGCGTCGAGCAGGCTGGTCGTATGCAGCCCCTCCCAGTTCATGCCGAGGCCGTTGCCGCGCATCATCTGCCACTGCAGGCCCTCCAGCGCGATCGGCGTCCAGATGGCGGGGCCCATCAGGTGCATCGAGATCGACACGTCCTCAACCACCGCGCCGAGCTTCGCCATCTCCTCGCCGAACGCGCGAACGCTTTCGTCGACGTCGGCTTCGCTGTTCTCGTGACCGAAACCTTCTTTCACGACGCCGATCTTCAGGCTCTTCACATCCTTGCCCAGCGCTTCGGTGTAGGCCGCGGTCTCGACATCGTACTGTCGCGGGTCGAGGCCGTCTTTGCCGGCGATCACCTCCAGCATCAGCGCGTTGTCCGCGATCGTTCCGGTCATCGGTCCGACATGGTCGATCGTGCTCTCGATCGGCATCGCGCCCGTGTAGGGGACGAGGCCATGGGTCGGCTTCATGCCGTAGATGCCGCAGAAGGAAGCCGGCATGCGGATCGACCCGCCCTGATCGCCGCCGACCGCCATGTCGCATTCGCCCGTCGCCGTGACGACCGCGCTGCCGGATGAGGACCCGCCCGCGGCGTATCCGTGCTTGTAGGGGTTATGGACATGCCCGGTCGCGTTGGTGTGGCTGCCGCCGGATAGGCAGAAAAGCTCGCAATGGGTCTTGCCCATGATGGTCGCGCCTTCGTCCAGCATCCGGGTGACGATGGTGGCGTCGATGTCCGGGGTATAACCCTCCAGCGTCGAAGATCCGTTCATCATCGGCACGCCCGCGACGCAGACGTTATCCTTCACCGCGACGGTCTTGCCCGCGAGCTTGCCGGTCGCGGCGCCCTTGATCTCCGTCTTCACGTACCATGCGTTGTGCGGGTTATCCTCAGGCTGCGGACGGTATCCGGGCGTGCGCGGGTAGGTCACGACCGGCTTTTCGTCCGGCAATGTCTCGAGGAGATCATACGCGGCGAAGTTGCCTTCCATCGCTTCGAGAAACTCCGCAACGCGCGCTGGCTCCATCGACATGCCGAGATCGGCGACGATGTCCTCCATCTGCTCCTGAGTGGGCCGCTTCACCGTCATAAGTCGAATCCTCCGTGTGCGATTTGGTTCGGTCAGAGCCCGCAGCCCCGCCGAATGAGTGCGAAATTCGATCTGCACTGAAGCGGATTATATTTTCCAATTCAAGTATTAACGAGCCTTGCCCGGCAGCGAGAGGCGAGGCGGTAATCTGAGACGCGAAGGGCGCACGAAAAGGTGCATCCGTCGTCGGCGTGGTCACCTTCGATTTTCGTATTGGCGTCTGAGAGGGGGCGGGCCGATCGCCCGGCTATTGCAGAACGCGCAGCGCCTGCTGTAGCTGCTTCGCCTTACGCGGGCCGAGACGCGACAGCATGATCCTGTCCTCGTCTTCGACATGATGTCGGATCTTGCCGACCATATCGAGACCGACATCGGTCAGGATCAGTTTGATACTGCGTTGATCTTCCTCGGAAAGTTTGCGCTGCACCAGCCCGTCTGAAACCATTCGGTCAACCAGCTTGGTGAGCGCCGGCGGGTTCATGAGCACGATCTCGGCCAGCTGACCCATCGTGTAACCCTGATCGTCGTTAAGCGTCTCGAGAATGCGCCACGTCTCTATCTGAACGCCCATCTCTTTCAGGTGACGGGACAGATTCAAATGCACGTTCCGGTGCGCCGCCGCCAATGCATATGAAAGATAACCGCTGATCGGATTTGATTTCGTCATTGAACCGACACCCCAATTTGCACGCGCCATTGCTGGTCTTTCGGCGGTGTTTATTTGACCGCGAAATGAAAATCAATTGACAGCATTGACGGGTTCGACGTTACATTGCTGCAATGCACAATCCGCGCCGATACCTCGGCGGCTCGACGCGAACTCCGCCGAAGCTGCCTCCGATCTTCAGCGGCGGGGAGACGAGCTTCTCAACGGACAGTTTCAAAGTGGCCTTGCTGGTGCCGATGTGCGGGGCGGCCGGTATCTGGGGCCCATCCTGCATCGCCAACGCCCAGCTCGCCGCGCAGGAGCTGAATGCGGATCGCGGGATCCTCGATCGTCCGACGGAGCTGATGATCATCGACAGCGCCATCGAAGCGGAGTCGCCGGCCGAGGAGCTGGTCGATCTGCTGATCAGGACGCAGTCGATCGACGCGGTCGTCGGTATGCACATAAGCGCCGTTCACCAGCGCGTCGCCAGGATCGCGCGCGGTCGCGTGCCGTACATCTACACGCCGGTTTACGAAGGCGGAGAGACGACGCCCGGCGTCTACGCCATCGGCGACACCCCGGCGTTTCAACTTGGTCCCGCGATCGAGCGGCTGACGGCGCTCTATCGCCATAAGAAATGGGCGCTGATCGGCAACGACTACGTCTGGCCCCGCGCTTCCAACGCTTTCGCCAAACGGAAAATCGCGGAACTGGGTGGGGAGATCGTCGGCGAACGATATCTTCCTTTCGGCTCGCCGCTTATCGAAACCGAGGTTGAAAAGCTCAGCGAGAGCGGCGCCGAAGCTGTTCTTATGACGCTGGTTGGCCAGGACGCCGTCGACTTCAACCGCGCCTTCGGTCACGCATCTCTCGACCGCCAGATGATCCGCCTTTCCTGCGTGCTCGAGGAAAACTGCCTTCTGGCCTGCGGCGAGGACGCGTTGAAGAGAATGTATAGCGCCGCATCCTATTTCAGCGCGCTTGAAACCGAGGAAAACGCCGCGTTCAAGGAACGGTACTTTTCCTTGCATGGCGATCGCGCGCCCATGCTGAACTCCATCGGCCAGTCCTCCTACGAAGGTCTGCAGTTCTTGTCCGGTCTTTTGGAGGCGCAGAGGGAAAGCTGGGCGACCAACCGCGACTATGGCCGAACATCTGCCGGATACCGAAGCGCTAGGCGTCCGGTGGGCGATCTGCGCCGGACGTCGCCCGCCGAAAGCATCGCGTTCTACCTAGCGAGGGCAGAGGGAGTGGAATTCAGGATCATCGAACGGTTCTAGTTCAGGCTTCATTATAAGTGGGCCTGTCGTTCTGAGGCTGCGCAGTCGCCGCACGGATGGCGAGGCGCCGACGAAAGGCGTCTTCGCCGCGCCTAGACCCGTCCAGAACTTGGATTGTAGCAGATCAAAGGAACGGCCGCCTCCTCAACCGTCGCGCTACTTTGCGCCTCGTTTCCCACTGGCGTGGGAACGGCTTCGCCGGCTGCTCGTTTTGAGGAAGCAAAACAGGGTCAGTCTTCCCCCGCCTGTTGAGCGAAGAAGGAGGCGCCTTTCGGAATGACGGGCGTTTCGATTTCGAAATCGATCGAGCGGATGCGTCCAGGCTCCTTCCCGCGCACGATATGACCCTGATGCGGGCTCGGCACCGCGACGGGAGAGAGCGGAGCGGCGTCGGCGGCGGCGTAAGTGACGATGTAGAGGGTGCGCGGTCTCGTCGATCTGTTCGCGGTAGACGCGTGGGCGACGCGGCTGTGCATCAGGCAGACAGCGCCCGCCGGACCGGTGCACGGGATCGCCTCTCTCTCGAACTTCGCTGCGGCTTCGTCCGAAACGGCCCCCGAAAAGACGCCGTTCTGGAAGTGCGAAAGAAGCGGGCCTTCATGCGAGCCGGGAGCGATCATCAGCGGGCCGTTTTCCGCCGTCACGTCGTCAAGGAAGAGGAGCGCCGTCAGCGTGTCGTCGTTGGAATGGGGATCGAAGGGAAAATCCTGATGCCATTTCACGACCGTCTTCGTCTTCGGCAGTTTCGAATTCACCTTGGCGTGGTGGAACCGAACGTCCGGCCCCAAAAGGTCCGCCGCCATGTCCGTCATGGCGCTGTCGAAGGTGACCTTGGCGTAGATGTCGGAGACGTCCGTCGGCGAAGCGACGCGGCGGAGCGACGGGTGATCCGGCGCGTGGTCGTCCTCAAGGTCGAAGCGGGGACGTCCGTCGCAGATCCGACCGAAGGGCGCGTCATGGCTGCGGCTCTCCTCCACCCACTCGGCGAAGGTCGCGCGGAGGGCGGCGAGCGCGTCTAACGTCACCGCGTTCTCGGCGACGACGGCGCCGTCGCGGCGGAAGGTTTCGATCTGGACGGGCGTAAGGCGCGGCATGACGGTATTCCTCATCTATCGGCCCATATTGGCGGCCCGATCCTTAGCGCGAACGCCCGTCTCCGACATCTGGGCGCCCTTGCGTGACCGTTGCCGAAACACCACATAATCCGGGACGCGCCTTGATGGGCGTCAATCAATCGTAAAGACGCCTCGTGGGATGGGCTTCGGACATCCCGGAACGGGCGGGCTAGAGGAGCAGCACCCATGAACTTGGAGAAGTTCACCGATCGCGCGCGCGGGTTCATACAGGCGGCGCAGACCATCGCGCTGAGGGAGAACCATCAGCGTCTTCTTCCCGAACATCTTCTGAAAGCGCTTCTGGACGACCGCGAGGGCCTCGCGGCGAGCCTCATCAAGCGCGCCGGGGGCGACCCCAAGGCGGCGCTGGAGGGCGTGGACCTCGCGCTGAAGAAACTGCCCTCCGTCGAAGGCGGCGATGGGCAGATCTACGTCGACGCCGCGACCGCGCGGGTGCTGGCCGAAGCCGAGACGCTGGCGGAGAAAGCGGGCGACAGTTTCGTCCCGGCGGAGCGCATTCTGACCGCGCTCGCGCTGACTAAGCGGTCCGCCACCGGCAAGATCCTCGCCGACGCCAAGGTCACGGCGCAGGGCCTCAACTCCGCGATCAACGATCTCAGGAAGGGCCGCACCGCCGACAGCGCGGGGGCGGAGGACAATTACGACGCGCTCAACAAATACGCCCGCGACCTGACGAAGGACGCGCGGGAAGGGAAGCTCGACCCCGTTATCGGGCGCGATGAGGAAATCCGGCGCACGGTGCAGGTGCTGAGCCGCCGCACCAAGAACAACCCGGTGCTGATCGGCGAGCCCGGCGTCGGCAAGACGGCCATCGCGGAGGGGCTCGCGCTCCGCATCGTCAACGGCGACGTGCCCGAAAGCCTGCAGGACAAGACGCTCATGTCGCTCGACATGGGCGCGCTGATCGCGGGCGCGAAATATCGCGGCGAGTTCGAGGAGCGACTGAAGTCCGTCCTCAACGAGATCACCGCGGCGGCTGGCGAGATCGTCCTCTTCATCGACGAGATGCACACGCTGGTCGGCGCCGGGAAAGCGGACGGGGCGATGGACGCCTCCAACCTCCTGAAACCGGCGCTCGCGCGGGGCGAACTGCACTGCGTCGGCGCGACCACGCTCGACGAATATCGCAAGCATGTGGAGAAGGACGCTGCGCTCGCCCGCCGGTTCCAGCCGGTGCTGGTGGAGGAGCCGACGACGGAGGACGCGATCTCCATCCTCCGGGGCCTCAAGGAGAAATACGAGCTGCACCACGGCGTGCGGATCACCGACAGCGCGCTGGTCGCTGCGGCGACGCTCTCCACCCGCTACATCGCGGACCGCTTCCTGCCGGACAAGGCCATCGACCTGATGGACGAGGCGGCGTCGCGGCTGCGGATGGAGGTCGACTCGAAGCCCGAAGAGCTGGACGCGCTCGACCGGGACATCATGCAGCGGGAGATCGAGGCGGAGGCCTTGAAAAAGGAGACCGACGACGCCTCCAAGGACCGGCTGGAGAAGTTGGAGAAGGAGCTCTCCGACCTCAAGCAGCGCTCCGCTGAGATGACGGCGCGGTGGCAGGCGGAGCGCGACAAGCTCGCCGGCGCCCGGGACGTGCAGGAGCGGCTGGACGCCGCCCGGTCGGAGCTGGAGATCGCCAAGCGGAACGGCGACCTCGCCAAGGCGGGCGAGCTTTCCTACGGCGTGATCCCCGATCTCGAAGCGCAGCTTGAGGCGGCGGAGGAGACCGAAGGCGCCATGGTCGAAGAGGCGGTGACGCCCGAACATGTCGCCGCCGTCGTCTCCCGCTGGACGGGCGTGCCCGTGGACAAGATGCTCGAGGGCGAACGCGACAAACTCCTCAAGATGGAGGAGCAGATCGGCAAGCGGGTCATCGGTCAGCGCGACGCGGTCGTCGCCGTCTCCAACGCGGTGCGCCGGGCGCGGGCGGGTCTCGCCGACCCGAACCGGCCGATCGGATCGTTCCTCTTCCTCGGCCCAACCGGAGTGGGCAAGACGGAGCTGACCAAGGCGCTCGCCGAGTTCCTCTTCGACGACGATCAGGCGATGGTCCGCATCGACATGTCGGAGTTCATGGAGAAGCACGCGGTCTCCCGCCTGATCGGCGCCCCTCCGGGCTATGTCGGCTACGACGAGGGCGGCGTGCTGACGGAGGCGGTGCGGCGGCGTCCTTATCAGGTGATCCTGTTCGACGAGGTCGAAAAGGCCCACCCGGACGTCTTCAACGTCCTCCTCCAGGCGCTGGACGACGGGCGGCTGACGGACGGGCAGGGGCGCACGGTCGACTTCAAGAACACGCTGATGATCCTGACCTCGAACCTCGGCTCCGAAGCGCTCTCCGGTCTGCCCGAAGGCGCGCCCGCCAAGGACGCGGAAGGCGCGGTGATGGGCGCGGTTCGGGCGCATTTCCGGCCCGAGTTTCTGAACCGGCTGGACGAGATCGTACTCTTCGACCGGCTGAGCCGCGGGAACATGGACGGCATCGTCGATATCCAGCTCGCCATTCTGGAGAAGCGGCTGGCGGACCGGAAGATCGGGCTGTCGCTCGACGACAAGGCGAAGGCGTGGCTGGGCGATAAGGGCTACGATCCGGTCTACGGCGCGCGGCCCCTGAAGCGGGTGATCCAGAAGGCGGTGCAGGATCCGCTGGCTGAGATGCTGCTCGGCGGAGAGATCAAGGACGGCTCCACCGTCGAGGTTTCCGCCGGCGACGAAGGGCTGATCATTGGCGGCGTGGTTCGGCCCGTCGGCGGCGCGCCGAAGGAAGGCCCGGCGGCGACGGTGCATTGACCGCGTCTCGCGATTGAAAAGGAGGGGGCGGCGGCGACGCGGCCCCTTTTCGTTACGCGGGCACCGTCCGCGCGATGAACCGGTCATGCCCCCACATGCCCGCCCCCATGGCGAGGACGAAGAGGGAGACGGGCCAGCCGCCGAAGCTGAGCGCGGCGAGGGCGGGGCCTGGGCAGAACCCGGCGAGGCCCCAACCAGCGCCGAACATCGCGGAGCCGGAGATCAGGCGAGCGTCGATCTCGCTTCGCTTCGACGGAAAGGCGTCGGCAAAGGCGGGCTTTTGGGACTTCGAAAGCGCCCAGGCGATGATCATCGGGATCATCGCGCCGCCCATGACGAAGGCGAGCGTCGGGTCCCAGGCTCCGAACGGGTCGAGAAAGGCCTGAACCCGCTGGGCGTTGATCATGTCGGCGACGACGAGACCCGCGCCGAAAAGGCCGCCGGCGGCGAGGGAGACGAGGACGCGCATCTCAGAGCCCTCCGATCACGTGGCGACCGAGGGTCGCGACGACTGCGCCCACCAGCATGAACGTGACGGCGGCGACGATCGAACGGGGAGAGAAGCGGCTCATCCCGCAGACGCCGTGCCCCGAAGTGCAGCCGCCGCCCATGCGGGTCCCCATGCCGACGAGAAGCCCCGCCGCGACGAGCAGCGGCGCGGACGCGGGCGCATTCGCCGCCGGCGCGCCGCCCGCGAAGACGTAAAGCGCTGGAACGCCGATCAGCGCCGCGAGGAAAGCGAGCCGCTCGAAAGCGTCGCCGTCGGGACGCCCGGCGACCATCGCGCCGAAAATCCCGCTGATCCCGGCGATCCTGCCGTTGAGAAGAAGGAGGAGGGCGGCGGCGAGGCCGATCATCAGGCCGCCGCCGAGGCCGTAGAGCCAGTCCGGATTCATCGCGCATGCACCTCTTCGCGTGGCGTTCGGATGCTTGTCTTCGATCCGGCGACCCGTGGCAATATTCCGCCACTTAGCAAACCGAAAGCGCCGCCCCGGTGAGGGCGGCGCTCGGAAATGCGTCTGTTAAGCGTCAGGCTGCGTCAGCTCTCGGCCTTCTTCATCTCGGTCGAGATGAAGAGGTCGATCTCGTCCGACGTGATCGGAGCGCCGAAACCGAGACCCCATTCGGAGCGGGTGATCTTGCCGGTCGCGGTCACGCCTACCCACTCGCCCTTGTAGAAGTCGATGAACTGGCCGAGCGGATGCTCGCCCTGGGCTTTGACCACAACGTCGAGCGTCACGGGCTTGGTGATGCCCTTGATCGTCAGATCGCCGGTGACCTCCAGCGTGGCGTCGCCGGTGCGCTCGACCGAGGTGGAGACGAAGGTCGCATTCGGATGCGCCTCGGCTTCGAAGAAGTCGGCGGACCAGAGATGCTTGTCGAAGGCCTCGACGCCCGTATCGATTCCGTCGACCGGGATCGTGACGTTAAGCTTGGTGTTCGCCGGGTTTTCGAAGTCGATGACGGCGTCGCCTTCGACTTTGCGGAAATGCAGCGCCTGGATCGAGTAACCGGCGTGGTTCCACTCGGCGCGGACCTGGGTGTGGCCGGGGTCGAAGTTGTAGACGTCGCCGGCCTGAGCCAGCGGAGCCGCGAGGATTACGGCGGCGAATGCGATGGGGGCGAAGCGCATGGGGATGCTCCTTGTTGGACTGGTGCTAAAGCATGTGGCCACTCGCGCGCGTGCATCAATGAGCGCCTTTGCGGAAAGACTGTTTCCAGATTGGCGATCACATCTTTCGTGAGCGCGCTTTATCGTGAATTTGTGTTTCGTATCGGAAACCGGTCGGTTGATTTTACCAATTCGGAGCGGTAGGCGCGACCTGTATGCAGCGGTACTCAGGGAGGGCGCGGAGATGTCCGATCGCATCGAAATCGAAGGTCTTCAGGTTGACGCGGCGCTGGCGGATTTCGTCAACGCGCGGGCCCTGCCGGGAACGGGGGTGGACGAAGGCGCCTTCTGGTCCGCCCTCTCCGCGCTGATCCACGATTTCGGCCCGCGCAACCGCGCGCTTCTGGAGAGGCGGGAGGCGATGCAGGCGCAGATCGACCAGTGGCACCGGGACAATCGCAACGTCGACGCCGCCGCTTACGAAGCCTTCCTGAAAGAGATCGGATACCTGGTCGAAGAAGGTCCCGACTTCGAAGTCGACAGCGCGAATGTCGACCCGGAGATCGCCGTCACCCCCGGACCGCAGCTCGTCGTTCCGGTGATGAACGCGCGCTACGCGCTGAACGCGGCCAACGCGCGGTGGGGCTCGCTTTACGATGCGCTCTACGGGACGGACGCGATGGGCGACGCGCCTTCGGGCGGCGGATACAGTGAAGAGCGGGGCGCGCGGGTCATCGCCTGGGCGAAAGCCTTCCTCGACGAGGTCGCGCCGCTGACCGGAGCGTCTCACGCGGATGTGACCGCTTATGAAGTCGCCGTGGAGGGTTTGCGGGCGGTCACGGCTAGGGGCGCGACGACGCTCAAGGACGCCGCCCAGTTCGCGGGCCATGCGGGAACCGGCGCCGCGCCGACGGCGATCCTTCTCAAGAACAACGGCCTCCACATCGAGATCGCCATCGACCGGGAGCACCGGATCGGGCGGACGGACCCGGCGGGCGTCGCCGACGTGGTGATGGAGGCGGCGATCTCCACCATCATGGACTGCGAAGACAGCGTCGCGGCGGTGGATGCGGAGGACAAGATCCTCGCCTATGGCAACTGGCTCGGCCTGAACGACGGGACGCTCAGCGAGGCCGTCGCCAAGGGCGGAGAGACGTTCACCCGCGCCCTCAACCCCGACCGCGAGTACATCGCGCCTGACGGCTCCGCGCTGACGCTCAAGGGGCGGTCGCTGATGCTGGTCCGGAATGTCGGCCACCTGATGTCCAACCCCGCGATCCTCGACCGCGACGGGCTGGAGGCGCAGGAAGGGCTGATGGACGCGCTGATCACCACGCTCTGCGCGATGCACGACCTGAACGGTCGCCGGGCCAACACCCGCACCGGGTCGATCTACGTGGTGAAGCCGAAGATGCACGGGCCGGAGGAGGTCGCCTTCACTGACGAGATATTCACCTTCGTGGAGGAGGCGCTGGGCCTCGACCGCAACACCGTGAAGATCGGCATCATGGACGAGGAGCGGCGCACGACGCTGAACCTCAAGGAGTGCATCCGGGCCGCGAAGTCGCGCGTCTTCTTCATCAACACCGGCTTCCTCGACCGCACTGGCGATGAGATCCACACTTCGATGGAAGCGGGGCCGATTGTGCGCAAGGCGGCGATGAAGGAGGAGACCTGGATCACCGCCTATGAGAACTGGAACGTAGACGTCGGCCTCGCCTGCGGGCTGCGCGGGAAAGCGCAGATCGGCAAGGGCATGTGGGCGATGCCGGACCTGATGAACGCCATGCTCGAGCAGAAGGTCGGCCACCCGATCTCCGGCGCTAACTGCGCATGGGTGCCCTCGCCGACGGCGGCCACGCTGCATGCCACCCATTACCACAAGGTCGACGTGCTCGCGCGGCAAGAGGAGATTGCGGAGCTCGGCCAACGCGCCGTCCGCTCCCAGCTCCTCCAGATCCCGGCGGCGAAGGGGACCAACTGGTCGCCGGAGGACGTGGCGGCGGAGATCGAGAACAACGCGCAGGGCATCCTCGGCTATGTGGTGCGCTGGGTGGATCAGGGGGTCGGCTGCTCCAAGGTGCCGGACATCAACGACATCGGACTGATGGAGGACAGGGCGACCTGCCGCATCTCCTCCCAGCACCTCGCGAACTGGCTGCGCCATGAGGTCGTCACCGAGGATCAGGCGATGGCGGCGATGAAGAAGATGGCGGAGAAGGTCGACGCCCAGAACGCGGGCGATCCGTCTTACGAGCCGATGGCGCCGGGCTTCGACGGGCCGGCCTTCAAGGCGGCGTGCGAGCTGGTGTTCGAGGGGGTGAATCAGCCTTCCGGCTACACAGAACCAGCCCTTCACAAATGGCGGCTGGTGAAGAAATCGGCGGCCTGAGGGGGCCGTTTTGAGGGCGTCCCCATGGGGACGCGGGGTTAAGTCGCTGAAACTATTGGCGTCCGCGATCTGTTAACTTTGCGTTAACCATCGCTTACGCCGGTAGGGTGGGCTTCAGCCCACCGCACTGCATGGTGGGCTGAAGCCCACCCTACCGGACTGCGCTGTCGTTCCGCCTCAGCCTCGCTTGCATCCCTATCCGATTCCTCTTATCTGACCCCCTGCCTGAGGTTTAGGGGTGTAGCTCAGTTGGTAGAGCGTCGGTCTCCAAAACCGAATGTCGTAGGTTCGAGTCCTATCGCCCCTGCCAACCTCAGGCGCTAACGAAAAGGGATCGCATCATGGCGCGCACCAATCCGGCGCAGTTCATCCAGCAGGTTCGCGCGGAGGCCTCCAAGGTCGTCTGGCCGACCCGGCGCGAGACGATGCTGACCACCGTCATGGTCTTCATCATGGCGACGATCGCGGCGATCTTCTTCTTCTTCATCGACCAGATCATCGGTCTGGGCATCGACCAGATTCTCCGCATCGGCGGTTGACTTTAACCGGCTTGCGCCGTACCCGGCGCAAGCTTGGAAGAGCATCGTGGCGCGCGTCGATTCGGACAGCGCGCCGCATCATTTTTGGGACGCGCGACTTTCTCTGATTTATCAGGGGTTTGGCGCGAAGGCGGAAGTCGGGAGCGAACCCGGCGCGCAGACGGAGAGGCGGCGAGCGGAATGGCCAAACGTTGGTATGCGGTTCACGTGCTGTCGAATTTCGAGAAGCGCGTGATGGAGACGCTTAAGGAATCCATTGAACAGCAGAACCTCGGCGAGGAGATCGAAGAGGTTCTGGTCCCGACTGAAGAAGTCATCGAGATTCGCCGCGGCAAGAAGGTCCCGGTCGAGCGCCGCTTCATGCCCGGCTACGTGCTGGTGAAGATGGAGATGACGGACCGCGCCTATCTCCACATCATCGACACCAACCGCGTCACCGGCTTCCTCGGCCCGCAGGGCAAGCCGAGCCCGCTGCGCGACGCTGAGGTGAACCGCATTCTCAACGTGGTCGAGGAAGGCGTGGAGCGTCCGCGCCCGACGATCACCTTCGAGATCGGCGAAGAGATCCGCGTCACCGACGGCCCGTTCGAGAGCTTTTCGGGCATGGTCGAAGAGGTCGACGAGGAGAACGCCCGCCTGAAGGTCACGGTTTCGATCTTCGGCCGCGCGACGCCGGTCGAACTGGAATACGCGCAGGTGTCGAAAGAAACCTGAGCGTCAACTCGCGGGAGGCGAGGAGGGCGCGCCCTTCGGACCGCACCGCTAACCGAATGGTCCGGGGTCGCGTCCCCGAAGCCGGGATGAAGAGGAGGCCGTCATGGCCAAGAAGATCGTAGGGACCCTGAAGCTTCAGGTCCCCGCCGGGCAAGCCAACCCGTCGCCGCCCATCGGGCCGGCGCTCGGTCAGCGCGGCATCAACATCATGGAATTCTGCAAGGCGTTCAACGCCAAGAGCCAGGAGATCGAGCCGGGCGCGCCGTGCCCGACGATCATCACCTACTATCAGGACAAGTCCTTCACGATGGACATCAAGACGCCGCCGGCGTCTTACCTCCTGAAAAAGGCGGCGAAGCTGAAATCGGCTTCGGGCGCGCCGGGCCGCGAGACGGTCGGGTCGGTCACGGCGAAGCAGGTCCGCGAGATCGCCGAGATCAAGATGAAGGATCTCAACGCGAACGACGTCGAGGCCGCGATGCTGATCATCGCAGGTTCCGCGCGCTCCATGGGCATCGAGGTGAAGTAATGGCCAAGCTCGGGAAACGCACCAAAGCGGCGCTGGCCGCATTCGACGGCAAGTCCGACGTCACGATCGATGAGGCGGTGGCGCTCGTGAAAGCCAACGCCAAGGCGAAGTTCGACGAGACGATCGAGATCGCGATGAACCTCGGCATCGATCCGCGCCACGCTGACCAGATGGTCCGCGGCACGGTCGACCTGCCGAACGGCACGGGCAAGACCGTCCGCGTCGCCGTCTTCGCCCGCGGCCCCAAGGCCGAGGAGGCGCAGGCCGCCGGGGCCGACATCGTCGGCGCCGAAGATCTGATGGAGACGGTTCAGGGCGGCACGATCGATTTCGATCGCTGCATCGCGACGCCGGACATGATGCCGATCGTCGGTCGGCTCGGTAAAGTCCTCGGCCCGCGCAACCTGATGCCGAACCCGAAGGTCGGCACGGTGACGATGGACGTCAAAGAGGCCGTTGCGGCGGCCAAGGGCGGCCAGGTCCAGTTCAAGGCTGAGAAGGCGGGCGTCGTTCACGCCGGCGTCGGCAAAGCGTCCTTCGGAGAGCAGCAGCTCGCCGAGAACGTGAAGGCCTTCGTCGACGCGGTGGCCAAGGCCAAGCCGTCGGGCGCCAAGGGCGCCTACATGAAGAAAATCTCGCTCTCCTCCACCATGGGGCCGGGCGTGACCCTGGACGTCGAAGCGGCGACGGCTCAGGAGTAAGAGGTTCCCGCCGGGTTCGCCCGGCGGTTGCTAGGCCCTTCTTTCGGGAAGGGCCGACCCAGTCCGAGACGGCAGGCGGGCCCGCAAGGGTCGTTAAGTCCAGCCATAGACGGGAGACGCAGGATCAGCCGCCTCGGCGGTGATTTTGGCTGACCCGGGACGGGTTGAAGAAGAGGACGGGCAGGAAGCTGGCCGTCTGAATGGAGCCGGAGGCGAGGGGCGACCCGACCCTCCATCACTTTGGAGTAGACTGTGGATAGAGCGCAGAAAGAAGCAGTGGTTGAGGAACTCAACCAGATCTTTTCCAGCTCTGGCGCCGTCGTAGTGTGTCACTACGCGGGGCTCTCGGTCGCTGAGATGTCGGACTACCGCGCGAAGATGCGCGAAGCAGGCGCGTCGGTCCGCGTCGCCAAAAACAGGCTCGCCAAAATCGCCCTCGAAGGCACGCCGTCGGAAGGTCTGAAGGACATTCTGACGGGTCAGACGGTTCTCGGCTACGCCGAGGATCCCGTCGCGCCCGCCAAGATCACGCAGGAGTTCTCCAAGGGGAACGAAAAGCTGGTCGTCATCGGCGGCGCGATGGGGGAGACCGTTCTGGATGCGGACGGTGTGAAAGCACTGGCCGCCATGCCCTCCCGCGAGGAAGTTATCGCGTCCATCGCCGGTTGCATCGGCGCGCCGGCCGCGAACCTCGCAGGGGCGATTACGGCGCCCGCCTCCAACATCGCGGGGGCCATCGCGTCCATCGCGGACAAAGAGGAAGCCTGATTTTCAGCGGTTGGGAGCGGCCTGTAACGGGCCGCTGGAACCACGAAGACAAGCAAACGGAAGAAGCAAATGGCTGATCTGAAGAAACTGGCCGAGGAAATCGTCGGTCTCACCCTGCTCGAAGCGAACGAGCTGAAGAACATCCTGAAAGACGAGTACGGCATCGAGCCCGCCGCTGGCGGCGCTGTGATGATGGCTGGTCCGGCCGGCGGCGGCGAAGCTGCGGCGGCTGAGGAAAAGGACGAGTTCGACGTCATCCTGAAAGCGGCTGGCGACAAGAAAATCAACGTCATCAAAGAGGTTCGCGCCATCACCGGCCTGGGCCTGAAAGAGGCGAAAGATCTCGTCGAAGCCGGCGGCAAGGCCGTTAAGGAAGGCGCTTCCAAGGCCGAGGCCGAGGAAATCAAGAAAAAGCTCGAAGAGGCTGGCGCCGAAGTCGAGCTCAAGTAATCCGGCGCGACTTCGGTCGCGTATGGACTACGTACACAAGGCTGGATCCGGAAATTCCGGGTCCAGCCCGCGTCGTCTAAGGCGCTCCCCCGCCTCAGAGCGGGTTCAGGGAGCGGCTCAGACGAGGCGGATCGCCGGGAAGCCGCATGGGACGTCGGCTGGTATTGGCGACCAAATCTAACGGGACGCAACGGCGCCGGCCGCCCACCGGAGCTCGCGCGGGCGAAAGACCCAGAGGACTTAAATGGTTCAGACGCATTCCGGACGTAAACGCATCCGTAAATTCTTCGGCAAAATCCGCGAAGTCGCGCAAATGCCAAACCTGATCGAGGTGCAGAAAAGCTCCTACGATCTTTTCCTGCAGTCGGGCGAGGGCCCGACGCCGACGGACGGAGACGGCATTCAGGGCGTCTTCCAGTCGGTCTTTCCGATCAAGGATTTCAACGAGACGGCCGTTCTGGAGTTCGTGAAATACGAGCTTGAACCGCCGAAATACGACGTGGAAGAGTGCCAGCAGCGCGACATGACCTTCGCGTGCCCGCTGAAGGTCACGCTGCGCCTGATCGTGTTCGAGGTTGACGAAGACACCGGCGCCAAGTCCGTCAAGGACATCAAGGAGCAGGACGTCTTCATGGGCGACCTGCCGCTGATGACGGAGAACGGCACGTTCATCGTGAACGGCACGGAGCGCGTCATCGTCTCCCAGATGCACCGCTCTCCAGGCGTGTTCTTCGACCACGACAAGGGCAAGACCCACTCTTCGGGCAAGCTCCTTTTCGCGTCGCGGATCATCCCCTATCGCGGCTCCTGGCTCGATTTCGAGTTCGATGCGAAGGACAACGTCTACGTCCGCATCGACCGTCGCCGGAAACTGCCGGTCACGACGCTGCTCTATGCGCTCGGCATGGATCAGGAGGGCATCTGCGACTTCTTCTTCGACAAGGTCGACTACAAGAAGAAGGGCGAGGGCTGGGCGGCCCCGCTCGACGTGGAGCGTCTGCGCGGCACCAAGCCCGCTTACGATCTGATCGACGCGAAATCGGGCGAGGTGATCGCCGAGGCCGGTCAGAAGCTGACCCCGCGCAAGCTGAAGAAGCTCGCGGATGACGGCGTCGACAGCTATCTCGCGCCGTTCGAAGGCATCTACGGTCGTTACGCGGCCGAGGACATGATCAACGAAGAGACCGGCGAGATCTGGGCCGAGGCGGGCGAGGAGCTGACGGAAGATAACGTTCAGCTTCTGCTCGACAACGGCGTCAAATCGATCCCGACGCTCGACATCGATAACGTCACGGTCGGCCCGTACATCCGCAACACGATGGCGATCGACAAGAACCTGAGCCGGGAGACCGCGCTTCTGGACATCTATCGCGTCATGCGTCCGGGCGAGCCGCCGACCCTCGAAGCGGCGGAGACGCTGTTCGAGAGCCTGTTCTACGACTCTGAGCGCTACGACCTTTCCGCGGTCGGCCGCGTGAAGATGAACATGCGCCTTCAGCTGGATGCGGAGGATACCGTCCGCACCCTGCGTCCCGAGGACATGAAGGCCGTGATCAAGGCGCTGGTGGATCTGCGCGACGGTCGGGGCGAGGTGGACGACATCGACCATCTCGGCAACCGCCGCGTCCGCTCCGTCGGCGAGCTGATGGAGAACCAGTACCGCGTCGGCCTCTTGCGCATGGAGCGCGCGATCAAGGAGCGGATGTCGTCTGTCGAGATCGACACGGTGATGCCGCAGGACCTGATCAACGCGAAACCGGCGGCGGCTGCGGTGCGCGAATTCTTCGGCTCCTCCCAGCTCAGCCAGTTCATGGATCAGACCAACCCGCTCTCCGAGGTCACGCACAAGCGTCGTCTCTCGGCGCTTGGGCCGGGCGGTCTGACCCGTGAGCGCGCTGGCTTCGAGGTGCGCGACGTGCACCCGACGCATTACGGCCGCATGTGCCCGATCGAGACGCCGGAGGGGCCGAATATCGGCCTGATCAACTCCCTCGCGTCCTTCGCGCGGGTCAACAAATACGGCTTCATCGAAACGCCGTACCGCACCGTCAAAGACGGCGTGGTGACGGACGACGTGAACTACATCTCCGCCACGGAGGAGATGCGGTACACGGTGGCCCAGGCGAACGCGCAGCTCGATGAGAACGGCAAGTTCAAGAACGAGTTGGTCTCCACCCGCCGCGCGGGCGACTACCAGCTCGCGCCGTCCGATAGCGTCGATCTGATCGACGTGTCGCCGAAGCAGCTCGTCTCCGTCGCGGCCTCGCTGATCCCGTTCCTTGAGAACGACGACGCGAACCGCGCGCTGATGGGCTCGAACATGCAGCGGCAGGCCGTTCCGCTCCTCCGCGCCGAGGCTCCGTTCGTCGGCACCGGCATGGAGAGCGTGGTGGCGCAGGACAGCGGCGCGGCCATCGCGGCGCGGCGCGGCGGCGTGATCGACCAGGTCGACGCGACCCGCATCGTCGTGCGCGTGACGGACGACATGGATCCGGGCGATCCGGGCGTCGACATCTATCGTCTTCGCAAATTCCAGCGTTCGAACCAGAACACCTGCATCAACCAGCGTCCGCTGGTGAAGGTGGGCGACCGGGTTCAGGCGGGCGAGATCGTCGCGGATGGTCCGTCCACCGATCTGGGCGAGCTGGCGCTCGGCAAGAACGCGCTCGTCGCGTTCATGCCGTGGAACGGCTACAACTACGAGGACTCCATCCTCATCTCCGAGCGGATCGTGAAAGACGACGTCTTCACCTCGATCCACATCGAAGAATACGAGGTCATGGCCCGCGACACCAAGCTGGGTCCGGAGGAGATCACGCGCGACATCCCGAACGTGGGCGAAGAACAGCTCCGCAATCTGGATGAAGCCGGGATCGTCTATATCGGCGCCGAAGTGGGGCCGGGCGACATCCTCGTCGGCAAGATCACGCCGAAGGGCGAAAGCCCGATGACGCCGGAGGAGAAACTCCTCCGCGCCATCTTCGGCGAGAAGGCGTCGGACGTTCGCGACACGTCGCTGAAAATGCCCCCGGGCGATTTTGGCACGATCGTCGAGGTTCGGGTCTTCAACCGGCACGGCGTCGACAAGGACGAGCGCGCCATGCAGATCGAGGGGGAGGAGATCGAAAGCCTCGCCCGCGACCGCGACGACGAGATGGCGATCCTCGACCGCAACACCTATGCGCGTCTGCGCGATCTGGTGATCGGCAAGAAATGCGTGAAGGGTCCGAAAGGCGTGAAGGCGGGCGACGTCATCACCGAGGACATTCTCGACAACATCCTGTCCAAAGGGCAGTGGTGGCAGATCGTCCTGCCGGAGGAGGCCGAACAGCAGCAGCTGGAGGCGCTCAACAAGCAGTACGACATCCAGAAAGGGCGCCTTGACGCGCGTTTCGAGGACAAGGTCGAGAAGGTGCGCCGGGGCGACGACCTGCCGCCGGGCGTGATGAAGATGGTCAAGGTCTTCGTGGCGGTGAAGCGCAAGCTGCAGCCGGGCGACAAGATGGCCGGCCGTCACGGCAACAAGGGCGTCATCTCCAAGGTGGTCCCGGAAGAGGACATGCCGTTCCTTGAGGACGGCACCCCGGTCGACGTGGTGCTGAACCCGCTCGGCGTGCCTTCGCGCATGAACGTGGGGCAGATCCTGGAGACCCATATGGGCTGGGCCGCTTCGGGCTTGGGCCGTTCGGTGGCCGCCGCGCTTGATAACTTCAAGCGTGACGGGAACTTGGACCAAGTGAAGGACGCCATGGCGAACGCCTATGGCGCCGACATTCTGGCCGAAGCCTCCGCCGACATGACGGAGGGCGAGTTCATCGAAGCCGCCGAGAACGTGCGCCGCGGCGTGCCGATCGCGACCCCGGTCTTCGACGGCGCCAAGGAAGCGGACGTCAACGAGCATCTGCTGGCGGCCGGTTTCGACCAGTCCGGTCAGTCGACGCTGTTCGACGGCCGCACGGGCGAGGCGTTCTCGCGTCCGGTGACGGTGGGCTACAAGTACATCCTGAAGCTGCACCACCTCGTGGACGACAAGATCCACGCCCGCTCCACTGGCCCGTATTCGCTCGTCACCCAGCAGCCGCTGGGCGGTAAGGCGCAGTTCGGCGGCCAGCGCTTCGGCGAGATGGAGGTCTGGGCGCTGGAGGCTTACGGCGCGGCTTACACATTGCAGGAGATCCTGACCGTGAAGTCGGATGACGTCGCGGGCCGCACCAAGGTCTACGAGAGCATCGTGAAGGGCGAGGACAATTTCGAAGCCGGCGTGCCGGAATCGTTCAACGTTCTCGTCAAGGAAATCCGCTCGCTCGGCCTGAACGTCGAGCTTCTGGACTCGGAAACGGAGTAAATCGCGATGAATGAACTCAGCAACATCTTCAATCCGACCCAGGCCCCCCAGACCTTCGACGAGATCAAGATCGGTCTGGCCTCCCCTGAGCGGATCCTGAGCTGGTCCTTCGGCGAGATCAAAAAGCCTGAGACGATCAACTACCGCACGTTCAAGCCGGAGCGGGACGGTCTTTTCTGCGCCCGCATCTTCGGCCCGATCAAGGACTACGAGTGCCTATGCGGGAAGTACAAGCGCATGAAGTATCGCGGGGTCACCTGCGAGAAATGCGGCGTGGAGGTCACGCTTCAGAAGGTCCGCCGCGAGCGGATGGGCCATATCGAACTGGCGGCCCCGGTCGCGCATATCTGGTTCCTGAAGTCGCTCCCGTCCCGGATCGGCCTGATGCTCGACATGACGCTCCGCGATCTGGAGCGGGTGCTTTATTTCGAGCAGTACGTGGTCATCAACGCGGGTCTGACGGACCTCACCCCCGGTCAGCTGCTGACCGAGGAGGAGTTCCTGGACGCCGAAGACACCTACGGTTCGGACGCGTTCGAAGCGGGCATCGGGGCCGAAGCGGTGCGCGAGATGCTCGCCGCGATCGACCTTGAGGTGCTGCGCGATCAGCTGCGCGAGGATCTCGCGGAGGCGACGGGCGAGCTGAAGCCGAAGAAGATCATCAAGCGGCTGAAGCTGGTTGAGAACTTCCTCGATTCCGGCAACCGTCCGGAATGGATGGTCCTGACGGTCGTTCCGGTGATCCCGCCGGAGCTGCGCCCGCTGGTCCCGCTCGACGGCGGCCGCTTCGCGACGTCGGACCTGAACGATCTCTATCGCCGGGTCATCAACCGCAACAACCGCCTGAAACGGCTGATCGAGCTCCGCGCGCCGGACATCATCATCCGCAACGAGAAGCGGATGCTGCAGGAATCCGTCGACGCTCTCTTCGACAACGGCCGCCGGGGCCGCGTGATCACGGGCGCCAACAAGCGTCCGCTGAAATCGCTCTCCGACATGCTGAAGGGCAAGCAGGGGCGCTTCCGCCAGAACCTTCTGGGTAAGCGCGTCGACTTCTCGGGCCGGTCGGTCATCGTGACCGGGCCTGAGCTGAAGCTGCACCAGTGCGGCCTGCCGAAGAAGATGGCGCTCGAGCTCTTCAAGCCGTTCATCTACGCCAAGCTGGACGCGCAGGGGTATTCATCGACCGTCAAGCAGTCGAAGAAGCTGGTCGAGAAAGAGCGCCCGGAGGTTTGGGACATCCTCGACGAGGTGATTCGCGAGCACCCCGTTCTTCTGAACCGCGCGCCGACGCTTCACCGCCTCGGCATTCAGGCGTTTGAGCCGGTGCTGATCGAGGGTAAGGCGATCCAGCTTCACCCGCTGGTCTGCTCGGCCTTCAACGCCGACTTCGACGGTGACCAGATGGCGGTCCACGTGCCGCTGAGCCTGGAAGCGCAGCTCGAAGCCCGTGTCCTGATGATGTCCACGAACAACGTGCTTTCGCCCGCTAACGGCAAGCCGATCATCGTGCCGTCGCAGGATATGATCCTCGGCCTCTACTACATCTCCCTGGAGAAACAGGGCGAGCCGGGCGAGGGCATGATGTTCGCCGACATGGCGGAGATCGACCACGCGCTTCTCGACGGCACGGTCACGATGCACTCCAAGATCGTCACCCGCCGCAAGACGGTGAACGCGGACGGCGAAGAGTACTGGGAGCGTCTTGAGACGACCCCGGGCCGCATGAAGCTCGGCGAGCTTCTGCCGACCAACGCCGCGGTGCCGTTCAGCCTCATCAACCGGGTTCTCCGGAAGAAGGAGGTCGGGGAGGTCATCGACGAGGTCTACCGTAACTGCGGTCAGAAGGACTCTGTCATCTTCTGCGACCGGATCATGACCCTCGGCTTCACCGAGGCCTGCAAGGCGGGCATCTCCTTCGGCAAGGACGACATGGTCATCCCGGATTCGAAGTGGGACATCGTGGGCGAGACCCGCGACGCGGTCGGCGACTTCGAGCAGCAGTATCAGGACGGTCTGATCACGCAGGGCGAGAAGTACAACAAGGTCGTCGACGCCTGGGCCAAGTGCACCGACAAGGTCGCGGACGCCATGATGGGCGAAATCTCGTCCACCAAGGTCGACGACGCGGGCCGGACGATGGAGCCGAACTCGGTCTACATGATGGCCCATTCGGGCGCCCGTGGCTCCCCGACCCAGATGCGCCAGCTGGCCGCCATGCGCGGCCTGATGGCCAAGCCGTCGGGCGAGATCATCGAGACGCCGATCATTTCCAACTTTAAGGAGGGTCTGACGGTTCTCGAGTACTTCAACTCCACCCACGGAGCCCGTAAGGGCCTCGCGGATACGGCGTTGAAGACGGCGAACTCCGGCTACCTGACCCGCCGTCTGGTGGACGTGGCGCAGGACTGCATCATCAAGATGGAGGAATGCGGCACCGACAACGGCATCACCGTGGAAGCGGTGGTGGACGGCGGCGAAGTCGTCTCCCCGCTCTCCGAGCGCGTTCTGGGCCGCCTGCCGGCCGAAGACGTTCTCGATCCGGCGACGGACGAGGTGATCGTGGCGCGCGGCCAGATGATCGACGAGGCGCTCGCCGCCAAGATCGACGAGCTTCAGGTCGTCTCGATCAAGATCCGCTCGCCGCTCACCTGTGAAGCGGAGGATGGCGTCTGCGCCAACTGCTATGGCCGTGATCTGGCCCGGGGCACCCCGGTCAATATCGGCGAAGCGGTCGGCATCATCGCGGCGCAGTCCATCGGCGAGCCGGGCACGCAGCTCACCATGCGCACCTTCCACATCGGCGGCACGGCGCAGGTCAACGACCAGTCGTTCGTGGAGTCGACCCAGGAAGGCAAGCTGGAGATCCGCAACCCGAACCTGCTCACCAACGCCGACGGCGACGTCATCGCGGTCAGCCGGAACGTGCAGCTCGTCATCATCGACGCTAACGGCAAGGAGCGCGCGACGCACAAGCTCGCCTACGGCTCCAAGCTGCTGGTGAAAGAGGGCGACGAGATCGAGCGCGGCCAGCGTCTGGCCGAGTGGGACCCCTACACGCTTCCGGTCATCGCCGAGAAAGCGGGTAAGGCGAAGCTCGTCGACCTCGTCCCGGGCATCTCCGTCCGGGAAGAGACCGACGACGCCACGGGCATCGCTCAGCGGATCGTCTCCGACTGGCGGTCGGCGCCGAAGGGCTCCGACCTCAAGCCGGCGATCGGTCTGATCGGCGAAGACGGCGAGAACCTTCAGCTCGATAACGGCAACCCGGCGCATTACTTCCTGTCGGTCGACGCCATTCTGTCGGTCGAGGACGGTCAGGACGTGCGTCCGGGCGACGTTCTGGCCCGTATCCCGCGCGAAGGCGCCAAGACGAAGGACATCACGGGCGGTCTGCCGCGCGTGGCGGAGCTCTTCGAGGCGCGTCGTCCGAAGGACCACGCGATCATCGCCGAAATCGACGGTCACGTGGAGTTTGGCCGCGATTACAAGAACAAGCAGCGGATCGCGATCGTTCCGGTGGAGGAAGACGCGGAGAAGGTCGAGTACCTGATCCCGAAGGGCAAGCACATCGCGGTCCAGGAAGGCGACTTCATCCAGAAGGGCGAATACCTGCTCGAAGGCAATCCGGCGCCGCATGACATCCTCGGCATAATGGGGATCGAAGCGCTGGCGGATTACCTCGTCAACGAGGTGCAGGACGTCTACCGGTTGCAGGGCGTGAAGATCAACGACAAACACATCGAGGTGATCGTTCGCCAGATGCTGCAGAAGGTCGAGATCACCGACGGCGGCGACACGACGCTGCTGAAGGGCGAGCAGGTGGACCGGCTGGAGTTCGAGGAAGCCAACGCCAAGGCGGAGGCCGAAGGCCGCAGCGCCGCGCAGGGCGGCCCGGTTCTCTTGGGCATCACCAAGGCGTCCTTGCAGACCCGCTCCTTCATCTCCGCCGCCTCCTTCCAGGAGACGACGCGGGTGCTGACGGAGGCGTCGACCCAGGGCAAGCGCGATCGCCTGATCGGCCTGAAGGAGAACGTCATCGTCGGCCGCCTGATCCCGGCGGGCACTGGCGGGGCCGCGATGCGGATCAAGTCCGTCGCGGCGGAGCGCGACCGCAAGGTCATCGCCGAGCGCGAGGCGGAGGCCGCAGCGGCGGCGGAGGCTTCGAAAGACGCCTTCGACGTGATCGAGAGCGACGCGGGCGAAGAGGACAACCTCATCGTCGAGTGATCCGAGAGGATCGCTGGAAACAGAAGGGCCGCAGCCTTGCGCCGCGGCCCTTTTTCTTTGGCGGGCGCCAATGCACCGGATTTGAGCGAGTTTGAGCGCGCGAATTATCTCCGCCTTAACGAGAAGACCCGAGAACCTGCGCTTGAGGAAAAGCGTTCGACAGGTTTCGAAAGGGTCACTCATGCGGTTTTTGAACAGGTTGGGCTTCGCGGTAAAGCTGCCTATGGCTTTCGTCGGCTGTTCTCTTTTCGCGATTATCGCTTTGGGCGCGCTCGCCCATAACGTGATGAGCGCGTCGCTGCGCACGGCGATCGAGGGCGGCCTCGATGAGATGAGATACGAACGCGCCCTCGCCGTGGAGACATGGTTCGAAGGCGTTTCAGACGCGCTGCATTCAGAGAGCCGGGATCACGGCATCGTGGAGGTCATCTCCTCCTTCGAGGAGGGCTTCAAGCAGGTCGGCGCGGACCCGGTGGAGCATTTCCACCGCCTCTATATCGAGGAAAACCCATATCCTCTCGGCGACAAGGACGCGCTCGTGACCCTTGACGAGCCGTCCGCTTACAACAACGCCCATTCGTCTTTCCACAAGCACTTCCAGAACCTGGCGGAGGTCTACGGATTTTACGACGTGTTTCTCTTCAACGTTGAGGGAGACATGATCTACAGCGTTGAAAAAGAGACGGATTTCGCGACGAACTTCTTGGATGGCGCCTGGGCGTCTTCGGGGCTCGGCGCTGCTTTCCGCCGGGCTGTCGCTGCGACCAGCGACGCGGTCATTTTCGAGGATTTCGCGCCATACGGACCGAGCGCGGACGCGCCGGCGAGCTTCGCGGCGGTTCCCATCTTCGGCGATGACGGGTCGACCGTAGGCGTTCTCGCGATCCAGACCCCGGCGGAGGCTTTGAGCCTGCTCGTCTCCCGCAAGGGCCATCTCGGCGAAACAGCTGAGGTCATTCTCATCGGCGAGGACGGCGCGTTGCGCGTCGATTCTCCGCGTAGCGAAGCGAATGACATCCTCAAGACGACCTTCGTGAACGACGCCGTCCGCGCAGCCCTGGAGGGCGGCGAGGGCTCCGCGATCTACGTCGACCGGTTCGGCCGGGAAGTTCTGTCTTCCTATAGTCCCCTCGATATCGCCGGCGTCACCTGGGCGATTGTCGCGGAGATTTCGACGGAAGAGGTGTTCGCGTCCTTAAGCGACGCGCTCATCCTCGGTGAGATCGCGGCGGCGGGGCTCGCGCTGATCATCGCGGCCTTGGGTTGGCTCATCTCTAGAGGGTTCACCCGACCGCTCGTCGGCATTCAGCGCGAGATCACGGCCGTTCAGGGCGGGGACTTCGCGGTAGAGATCAAAGGCGTCGAACGCGGCGATGAGATCGGGGCGATAAGCGGGGCGCTTCAGGCCATGCGCGACGCTCTTGGCGAAGCCGCAGCTGAGCGCGAAGCGGTCGCGCAGCGCGACAAGGAAATGGCGGAGGCTCAGGCGCTGGTCGTTGACGATCTTCGCCGCGGTCTCTCAGCGCTCGCGGAAGGCGATCTGACCGACGTTCTCGCCACGCCTTTCGCCGAGGATTACGAGCCGATCCGCCGCGACTTCAACGACGCCGCTCAGCGTTTGCGCCAGACGATGAACGCTGTCACCGAGAAAGCGGGCAGCGTCGGAGGCGGAGCCGGCGAGGTGAGTCATGCGACGAACGATCTCGCTCACCGCACGGAAAGCCAGGCCGCCGCGCTGGAGGAGACTGTCGCGGCGCTCAAGCAGCTTTCGATAGGTCTCAAAGGGTCCGCGAAGAACGCCGACGATGCGAGCCGGGTCACGGAAGCGGCCTCCCACGAGGCGACGGCGAGCGAGGAGGTCATGGTGCGTTCGCTCAATGCGATGCAGGGCCTGAAGGACTCGTCCTCGCAGATCACGCAGATCATCGCCGTGATCGACGACATCGCGTTCCAGACGAACCTGCTCGCCCTGAACGCCGGCGTCGAGGCGGCGCGCGCGGGCGAAGCGGGCCGCGGTTTCGCGGTGGTCGCGTCGGAAGTGCGGGCGCTCGCGCAGCGCTGCACCGGGGCGGCGCAGGAGGTGAATTCCCTGATCACCAACAGCAACCAGCAGGTCCGCGACGGCGTGGAGCTCGTCACCGAAGCGAGCGAGGCGCTGTCCGAAATCATCAACAAGGTCGAGGATATCAACGGCATCGTCATGCGGATCTCCTCCAGCGCTCAGGAGCAGTCTGGCGGCGTTAACGAAATTATGGCGGCCATGGACGAGCTGGATCAGGTGACCCAGCGCAATGCCGCAATGGTGGAGGAAATGACGGCGGCCAGCAGCGAGCTCGCTAACGACGCCGCGCTGCTGACCAAGCATATTGGCGAGTTTACGGTCGGCGCCGACCCCGCCGCTCACGTCCGAAAGGCGGCGGCGGCTCCGCAGGTCACCGCCGCTCAGCTGAAAACGCCGGTTTCGGCCGAAGCCGATGCGGCGAAGGCGTCGAGCGCTTTCGAGAAGGTCGCGCCGTCCCGGTCCCCGAGCCCGACCACGACTGCGGCTGGCGCCGCCGCGGCTCTCGCGGTTGCCGAGGACGACGATGACTGGGAAGCGTTCTGAGCCCAATGACCGATCGAGACGAGCCCACCTCAGCGACGCCGGACGCCTCTGTCGGAAGGCGCCGCGTCAGGGTGCTCGTGGTTGACGACTCGCCGACGATGAGGCGTTTGATTGTCAACGCGCTCGGCGCAGACCCGCTTATCGACGTCGTCGGCGTGGCCGAGGACGCATATGAGGCGCGTCGGCAGGTCAAAGCGCTCGCGCCTGACGTCTTGACGCTCGACGTGGAAATGCCGCGCATGGATGGCGTCACGTTTCTGCAGCACCTGATGTCGAAGCGGCCGACGCCAGTTGTGATGGTGTCGAGCTTCACCCGGCCGGGCGCGGATATCGCCAGGCGGGCGCTCGCTTTGGGCGCGGTCGCTTGCGTCGACAAGCCGACGCCGGGCAACCGAGACGCATTGAAGCGATTGCCGACGGAGGTCCGGGCGGCCGCGTCAGCCAATCTTGCGAGGTTCCACACGCCGCCGCCGGAGGCGTCGCGGCCGCAAGCGGAGCGCCCCGACGCCTACGCGTTGAAACGCGACGCCATCGTGATGATCGGGGCGTCGACCGGTGGGGTCGACGCCATAGAGACATTGCTGCGCGCCTTTCCAGGAAACTGTCCGCCCACGCTCATCGTTCAACACATGCCGGCGGCGTATTCGGAGGGTTTCGCCGCACGTCTCGATGGGATCGCGGAGCCGACCGTTCGTCTTGCGACGGACGGGGCCGTACTGCGTCAGGGAGAGGTGCTTTTCGCACCGGGCGGCGATCATCATCTGCAGCTGGACCAGGGCGCCGGCGTCCGTTGCAAACTGAAGGCGGGTCCGAAAATCGAAGGGCACCGCCCGTCCGTCAATGCGCTGTTCGAATCGGCCGTTCCCTTCGCGAAGCGCGTGGCGGCCGCGCTGCTGACGGGTATCGGCGCCGACGGCGCCGCCGGCCTTACGGCGCTGCGGGCGGCGGGCGCGTCGACTTTCGCGCAGGATGAAGCGAGTTCGATCGTCTACGGCATGCCGAAGGCGGCGCTTGCGATGGGCGCGGTCGATACGTCGACGCCGCTGTCGAAAATCGGAGGTCGTCTGTTGGCTGCATGCTCCGACAGAAGCGTCGCGGCCCTGCGTCAAAGTATGGGCATTAGCGACGGTTGAGCTTAGACGAGATGATCTGGTTCGTTTCGAGCTCAAGGCTTTTTGGGCCCGCGAACACCCGTGCTTCACCGGGGCCTTTGCCAGTCTAGTTGCGACATGGTTCGGCGCAAATTCGGAAGGTTTTTCGTCCCGAGAAGCGCAACGAGCTTAGTACGCGGCGGGTGATCTGCGAGGTTGAATTTGAGAGTGCCGACCTGTTCGACTTGAATGCGAGCCGCGTCTTTTAAGCGTTTTTCACGGCGGCGCCTTAACGTCGGGGAGGGGAACAGCCTGCGTAGTCGTCGCCTCAAAACAGATCTAAAAGGGGCGTCCCTCCTTCGAGCGATTTTTTGGGTCACCCTTTCGTTGCGGCGCGAACTGGGCGCGCGCTCGATCGCATGCGAGGACAGCGCGGTTCAATGCAAGGCGTCTGACGTCCACGGACGTTCTTGGGTGCTCCCTAGCTATCCCCTCAAACGCTTTGCATGGAGCCGCGTGCGAGGTCATGACGTCGAAGCGTTCGCGGAGGGCGGAACATTTTCAGATGATCAGGCTCAGGAACTCTACGTTCGCCTCTCCAGTTGGAACCTGCCCAAATCTCGGCGGCGAGGGCCGCGCCGCCCATTTTGGATCCATCGGCCGCCAACACCCGACACTGAAGCGAAGTCACCGCCCAAACGGGTTCACCTGATTTCCCTTTGAGCGGCGAAGCCTTGGCCTGAAACAGCGCTGTTAAATCTTTGCGAAAGCTCCTTGTCAGAGACGAAATCTGGAGAGGCGACGAGGCGCGTTTGTCGGCTCTGAGTCTGGCTGGCCGAACTCTTCACCCTTCGCGCAGCGCATATCCGCGCCGCCTTTCTCGAGACGCAGATCGAGCGGGGCTGAGGTGGCGTGATTGCGTCGTTCACGTACTGAAACCGCGCCCGCCTCCCCCCGACGAAGCGATTTTGTCGCCGATCGGAAATGCGCGTTCACTATGCGTAACTGCATCCATGCCACCGACGCTCCGCCGTCGCGAAAACGCCCCGCTTCGTCGTTCTTGCGTTCACCGCCGCCTTGATCGGCGCTATCACTGACAGGTCGACTAGGGGAGGCGCGACGATGTCGGACGAGATCACTTTCGTTCTGGATGGCGAAACCGTGACGGCCGAGGCCGGTCAGACGATCTGGGAGATCGCGAAGGATCGCGGCAACCGCATCCCGCATCTCTGCCACCGGGACGAGCCCGGCTACCGCTCCGACGGCAATTGCCGCGCTTGCATGGTGGAGATCGAGGGCGAGCGGACGCTCGCCGCGTCCTGCGTGCGCGAACCTGCTGAAGGCATGGTCGTGAACACCGCCGGCGAACGCTCGGAGAAGGCGCGCGCCATGGTGATGGAACTGCTCGTCGCCGATCAGCCCGACCGCGACGCCGCTCATGACAAATCCTCCCATTTCTGGGACATGGCGGAGGCGCAGGACGTCGCGGACAGCCGCTTCCCCGCGATCGAGCCTGACCGCATCCCGCTCTTGGATGACAGTCATGTGGCGATGAAGGTCAATCTCGACGCCTGCATTCACTGCAATCTCTGCGTCCGGGCCTGCCGCGAAGTGCAGGTGAACGACGTGATCGGCATGGCTGGCCGCGGCCATAACGCGGAAATCGTCTTCGACTTCAACGACCCGATGGGCGCCTCCACCTGCGTCGCCTGCGGCGAGTGCGTGCAGGCCTGCCCGACCGGCGCGCTGATGCCCGCGACGGCGGTGGATGAGGCGCAGGTCGGCGATACGAAGGATTACGATCGCGAAGTGCAGTCTGTCTGCCCCTATTGCGGGGTCGGCTGCCAGATCTCCTTCAAGATCAAGGACGACGAGATCAAATACGTGGACGGCGCGCCCGGGCCCGCCAACGAGAACCGCCTCTGCGTGAAGGGCAGGTTCGGCTTCGACTACATCGCCCACCCGCATCGCCTCACCAAACCGCTGATCCGGCGGGAGGACGCGCCGGAGAAGGGGCTGAACGTCGACCCCTCCAATCCCTGGACCCATTTCCGCGAGGCGGAATGGGATGAGGCGCTGGACGTCGCGGCGAAGGGGCTGGCGGACCTGCGGTCCTACTATGGCGGCAAGTCGGTGGCGGGGTTCGGCTCCGCTAAGTGCTCTAACGAAGAGGCGTATCTCTTCCAGAAGCTGATCCGGCAGGGCTTCAAGCATAACAACGTCGATCACTGCACGCGGCTTTGCCACGCGTCCTCCGTCGCCGCTCTGATGGAGAATGTCGGCTCGGGCGCGGTCACCGCGACCTTCAATGAAATCGAGAACGCCGACGTCGCTATCGTCATCGGCGCCAACCCGACCGAGAACCATCCTGTCGCGGCGACCTATTTCAAGCAGTTCGCCAAACGCGGCGGCGAGCTGATCGTGATGGACCCGCGCGGACAGGGCCTGAAGCGTCACGCCAAGCACATGCTGCAGTTCCGTCCCGGCACGGATGTCGCGATGCTGAACGGCATCATGAATGTGATCGTGGAGGAGAAACTCTACGACCGGCAGTATATCGAAGGCTTCACCGAAGGGTTCTTCGAGTTCCGCGAGCATATCCGCGCCTTCCCGCCGGAGAAGATGTCGGAGCTTTGCGGCGTCCCGGCGGAGACGCTGCGCGATGTCGCGCGCACCTTCGCGGGCGCGCGTTCGGCGATGATCTTCTGGGGGATGGGCGTCAGCCAGCACATCCACGGGACGGACAATGCGCGTTGCCTGATCTCGCTCGCGCTCCTTTGCGGGCAGGTGGGGCGCCCCGGTTCGGGTCTCCATCCGCTTCGCGGTCAGAACAACGTGCAGGGCGCGTCGGATGCGGGGCTGATCCCGCAGGTCATGCCGGATTACCAGTCCGTCACCGACCCCGAAGTGCGCGAGCTCTTCCGCCATATCTGGCGCGGGGCGGAGATCGACGCGGCGCCGGGTCTGACGGTCGTGGAGATCGTGGACGCCATGTATCGCGGCGAGATCAAGGGGATGTACATCCTCGGCGAAAACCCGGCGATGTCTGATCCGGACGTGGAGCACGCGAGGAAAGCGCTCGCCAATCTCGACCACCTCGTCGTGCAGGACATCTTCCTGACGGAGACGGCGAATTTCGCCGATGTGATCCTGCCCGCCTCCGCCTGGCCGGAGAAGACGGGGACGGTGACGAACACAAACCGTCAGGTGCAGATGGGCCGCAAGGCGCTGGAGGCGCCGGGCGAGGCGCGCGAGGACTGGCGGATCATCGTCGACATCGCGAACCGGGTCGGGCTCGACTGGGATTACGACACGCCGCGCATGGTCTTCAACGAGATGAAGATGTCGATGCGCTCGCTCCATCACATCACCTGGCAGCGGCTGGAGAACGAGAACGCGGTTATGTACCCGTCGCTCTCCAACGAAGACCCCGGCCAGCCGGTGGTTTTCGGCGACGGCTTCCCGCGCCGGGCGGGCCGGGCGATGTTCACGCCCGCGCGCATCACCCCGCCGGCCGAGGTGCCGGATGAGAACTTCCCGATGATCCTGACGACCGGACGTCAGCTGGAGCACTGGCATACGGGCTCCATGACCCGTCGCACCAAGGTGCTGGACGGCGTGGAGCCGGAAGCGAACGCCTCTCTCCATCCGAAAACGCTCCGTCAGCTGGGCGTGGAGCCCGGCGAGATGATCCGTGTGGAAACGCGGCGCGGGTCCATCGAGATCATGGCGCGGGCGGACCGGGCTGTGTCGGAGGATATGATCTTCGTGCCTTTCGCCTTCGTCGAGGCGGCGGCTAACACGCTGACCAACCCGCAGCTCGACCCGTTCGGCAAGATCCCGGAGTTCAAGTTCTCCGCCTGCCGTGTGGCGAAAGCCGAAGATGGGGCGATCGCGGCGGAATAATCAGCGGCGATTTGCGCTGGATCAAAGCCGCCGCGGGCGACGCGGGTAGCCTCATCTCCAGACAACGGAGATGAGGAGAAACGCTATGTCGAACACGCCCCATGAACTCGCCGAGGAATTCCCGGAGAAGGCGGAGCGGATACATCTTTTGAAGATGTCCGACATGCATTTTCGCAAACTCTTCGACGAGTACCACGATGTGAACCGAGCCGTTCACCGTGCGGAGACGCTGGTGGAGCCGATCGAGAATCAGGCGGAGCAGGCGCTCCGTAAACGTCGGATGATTTTGAAAGATGAGATCGCGCGGTTGATCGCCTAAGGCGCGGAAAGCGCAGAGGGAGAGTCGATCCCCGCTCGACCTTCGATGGCCGTCGAATGTGCACATCGGACGCGCCTCGAGCCTTGCTTTCGCTAGCGCGATGGGGGCGCCCATGGTACTGATCAAAGTGTAGTAAAATTTGGGGCGTGTACAAATGTACAAATCAATCGCATTCGCTGCGGCGCTTTTCGCCGCGGCTATTGCCGTGCAGCCTGTGGAGGCCGCCACGGCGACTTTCGACGACAGAGCGGAGTTTCTCGCAGCGGGAGGGGAGGCGACCACCTACGCGACGCCGTCCTTTTCGCGGTCCGGTCCTTCGCTCGTCACGTTTGACGGTCTCTCCATCACGTCGATCAGAAGAAGCTTCTTCACGACCAGCGATCGGGCCGGCATCTCCAATCCCATCGTGTTCAGCGACGGGCGCGGCGAAAACTTCAACGTCGGGTTCGACGATCCGGTGTTCGGGTTCGGCTTCGACATCCTGGAGCCTGTGAGCGCTTCGATCTGCAACACGATCGTATGCGCCGCGTCGATCTTCAGCGTGAGCCTGTTCAGTGGTTCCGATCAGGTCGGATCCGCGATGTTCACGCCGACGCGCAGCGATACCGAGGCCGCTTTCTTCGGCATTCAAAGCACGTTCGGCTTCGACGCCGTTCAGGTCCGCGAAATGCTCGGCACGAACGACAACGAGTTTTTCGGGAACTTCGTGACCACCAACGTCGCGCCCGTGCCGTTGCCGGCGCCTGCGCTCCTCCTCCTCGGAGGGATCGGCATCCTCGGGTTTATGCGGCGGCGCTCCGCAGCCGCCTGACAGTCCGGTTTTCGGAACTGTCGATTAAAAGGGATGCGGCGCACTCGCGGCGCATCCCGCGCCGTCCACCCGCCGCCATTCGATGCGGCTGGCGTGAAGCATGAGACGGGGGGCTTCGGCCTCTCCCTCGCCGTAGAACGGATCGCCGACGATCGGATGGCCGATCGCCATCAGGTGAACCCGTAGCTGATGGCTGCGTCCCGTTACCGGCGTGAGGCGGAGAAGCGTCGCGCCGTCTCGCCGTTCCTCGACCTCCCAGAGCGTGCGAGAGGGTTTCCCGCTCTCTGGACAAACCATCTGCAAGGGCCTGTTCGGCCAGTCGGTGCGGAGGGGGAGATCGATCTCCCCCGCATCCTCCGCAACCTCGCCCTGAACGAGGGCGTGGTAGGTTTTCGATATCTCCCGCGCTTCGAACTGCATCGACAGCGAGCGCTGCGCTGCTTTTGAGCGGGCGAGCAAGATCAAGCCTGACGTCGCCATGTCGAGCCGGTGGCAGATGAAGGCGCGGCCGAACGCGCGCTGCGCGCGGGTCTCCACACAATCGTCCATCTCGGGCGGTTTGCCGGGAACGGAGAGGAGCCCGGCGGGCTTCACCACTGCGATCACCTCCTCATCCATATGCGCGACGGACAAGTAAGGCGGATGCGGCGGGCGGTAGGGCGGGACGTCCCTCACGGGAGACTATTCATGAAACGGGGCCAAGATGCTCTTCGCCGCGCGCGCGGGCGAGGCGGATCTGCTTCTGGCGTTCGCGGAAGCGGGCGCGATCGGCGTCGGTGAACTGGTCGACGCATTGGTGGCACTGGACGCCGGGCTCATAGGCGGGATGCGCCTTGGCGGCGGCATCGATGGGGCGGCGGCAGGCGTGGCAAAGGTCGTGCTCGCCTTCGCGAAGCCCATGGCCGACGCTGACGCGCCCATCGAAGACGAAGCACTCGCCGCGCCAAAGGCTTTCGTCCTCCGGCGTCTCTTCAAGATATTTCAGTATGCCGCCTTTGAGATGCAGCACCTCCTCCACGCCTTCGCCGAGGAGCCAGGAGGAGGCCTTCTCGCAGCGAATGCCGCCGGTGCAGTACATGGCGATGCGCTTGCCGTCGAAGCGGTCGCGATTGGCGCGGAACCAGGCTGGGAAGTCGGTGAAACTGGCGGTCTCCGGGTCGATGGCGCCTTCGAAGGCGCCGATGCCGACCTCGTAATCATTGCGCGTGTCGATGACGGCGACGTCGGGGGCGGAGATCACCGCGTTCCAGTCCTTCGGGGCCACATAGGTTCCGACGCGCTCCGATGGATCGACGCCGGGCTGGCCGAGGGTCACGATCTCCTTCTTGAGGCGGACTTTCATATGGCGGAAGGGTTGGGCGGCGGCCTCGCTCCTCTTCCATTCCAGACCGTCGCAGCCGGGCAGGGCGCGGATATGGGCGATGACGGCGTCAATCCCGGCGCGCGGGCTGGCGATAGTGCCGTTTATCCCCTCCGTCGCCAGAAGCAGCGTGCCCTTTACCCCTTCGCCGCAGCAGAGCGCGGCGAGAGGCTTCTTCAGCGTCGCCGGATCGTCGAAGCGGGTGAAGTGGTAAAGGGCGGCGACCGTGAACATGGGCCTGTCTTACCCGCCATCGCCGTCCGCGCAACCGCGGAGGCGGGGCGTTCCCTGAGAGATTCTTAAATCCTCTAGTTTTCCGGAATTCCGGAAAACTGGAATCGCTCACCATCTCGCGCCGCCTCAGACGCGACGCGCCATCCCGTCTCGCCGCGCCGCCCGCGACCTGCTAGAGCGGGGCGGAACCGGAGACGCCTTTTGCCCGACGACAATCTGATCTGGATCGCGCCGCTGATCTTCCTTCTCGCGGGAACCATCAAGGGTGCGATCGGCCTCGGCCTTCCGACGACGATCATCGCGCTGATGAGCCTCTTCGTGGACCCGCGCGTCGCGGTGGCGCTGGGCCTCACGGCGATGATCCTCTCCAACGTCTGGCAGGCGCACCGGGAAGGGGGATGGATTCAGCCGCTCGCGCGGTTCTGGCCTTACCTCGTCATCAGCGGCGCCGCGCTGCTCGCGGTCAGCCAGTTCGCGGCGGAGGCGGACGGCGACGCCATTCTTGTCTTCACCGGGATTGCGATCGTCATTTTCGCCGTCTCCTCCCTGATCGGGAGCCCGCCGGCCCTGCCGCCGCGCTGGGAGCGCCCGGCGCAGGTCTTCACGGGTGGCGTCGCGGGCGTGATGGGCGGGCTGACCGGCATCTGGTCGCCGCCGATGATCATGATGCTCCTGTCGCTCCGGCTCGACAAACGGGCCTTCGTGAACACGGTCGGCGTGCTTTTGTGCCTCGGCGCGGCGCCGCTCCAGATCGGCTATGTCGCCGCCGGGCTGATGACGTGGAAGATGTTCGGGCTCTCGCTCGCGTTATGCGTGCCCGTCTTCATCGGGTTTTCGGTGGGCGAGCGGTTCAGGCGGCGCGTGGACGCCGCCCTCTTCCAGAATCTGGTGCTCTTGTTCTTCCTCGCCATGGGCCTGAACATGATCCGGCAGGGATGGTGACGCCGTTTCGGCGTCACCGCATTCGCATCACCGAGCGGGGAGCCCCGCCTCCACCTGATCCAGCGCCGCGCCGATCTTATCGAACATCTCGTCCGTCAGCGCCTCGTCGAAGATAAAGGGCGGGCAAAGGACGACGGAGGGGCCGAGCGGGCGGCAGATCAGGCCGTTGTCCTGGCAGGCGTTGGCGAGGCGTTCGGAGACGGAGAGAGAGCCGTCCCAGCTCTCCTTCGTCGCCTTGTCCTTCACGACCTCGAGAGCTCCCATCAGGCCGACGCCGCGCGCTTCGCCGACCAGCGGGTGGTTCTCGAAGTCTTTGAGGCGCTTCATGAAATAGGGGGTGAGGCATTTGACGTTGTCCAAAAGCCCCTCGTTCATGATCACGTCGATCGCCTTCAGTCCGACCGCGCAGGCGACCGGGTGGCCGGAGGCGGTGAAGCCGTGGGGGAACTCTTCGATCTGCTCTGACGCCTTCTGCATCCGCTCCGCGAACTCATCGCCGAGGATGACCGCGCCGAGCGGCATGTATCCGCAGGTCAACGCCTTGGAGGAGATGATCGCGTCCGGCTGGATGTCGTAGGTGAGGGAGCCCCAAAGCTCCCCGGTCCGCCCGAAGCCGCAGATCACTTCGTCCGCGATCATCGGGATGTCGTATTTGCGGAGGATCGGGCGGATCGCCTGGAAATACCCCTCCGACGGCGGGATCACGCCGCCCGCGCCCATGGCGGGTTCGGCGAAGAAACCGGCGATGGTTTCGGGGCCTTCCTTGAGGATCAGCGCTTCGAGGTTCGCGGCCATGCGGGCTGTGAACGCCTCCTCGCTCTCGCCCTCTTCGCCGAAGCGCCAGTAGTGCGGGCAGTCAGCGTGGAGGAAGCCGTCGAAGGGCAGGCCGAACCAGGCGTTATAGGGCTTGCCGGTCATCGAGGCCGCGACGGCGGTGACGCCGTGATAGGAATTGACGCGGGTGATGATCTTGCGCCGTTCCGGTGTCCCTTCGACCTGGGACATCATCCAGAGCATCTTCACCATCGTGTCGTTGGCTTCGGAGCCGGAGTTGGTGAAGAAGACGCGGCCCGTCTCGAACGGAGAGACCTCAATTAGCTTCTCGGACAGCTCTACGGCGGTATCGGCGATCCGCCCGAAAAAGGCGTGGTAAGAGGGGAAGCGGCGGGTCTGTTCGACCATCGCCTCGGTCAGTCCCTCATGGTCGAAGCCGCAGACGACGTTCCACAGGCCGGAATTGGCGTCGAGATATTCGCGCCCGGAGACATCGTAGACCCGCGCGCCCTTGCCGTGTGTCAGCACGATAGGGCCGCGCTCCTGCAGCGTCGGAAAATCTGTGAACCCGGCCATGACGGACGCCATGGCGCGGCCTTCCCAGGAATTCGGTGCGTGGATCTTGTTCATGGCGCGCCTCGCGAATGTCGGTTAGGCGAGACGCTACGCTTCGGCGCGGACGGAGGCAATCGCGCGCGGGGGGTCAGCCCCGCGCCAAAGCGTCCATCTTGCGGGCGAGGTCGAGGTCGAGCTGGGTCAACCCATCGGCGTCATGGGTGGTCAGCGTCACCTCGACCGTCGAATAGACGTTGGACCATTCGGGGTGATGGTTCAGCTTCTCCGCCTCAATGGCGACGGAGGACATCCAGCCCCAGGCGCGGACGAAGTTCTTGAACTTGAACGTCTTCTTCAGCGCATCCCGCTCCGGCTCATGCGCCCAGGACGATTGCGCGAGGACGGGCAGGGCGGCGGTGCGCTCTTCTTCGGTGAGTTTGTGGGGCATCTCTAGTTCCCTTTGTTTCTTGTCGTCGCCGTTCGGCTCTGCGGCCGGAATTCAAGGCCGAAGGCCGCCGGGCCCGCGCCAGTCCGTCCGCACGGGCTGGCGCGTTGCGGATTTCGGTGAGGGATGGGCAGGGCGTTCAGGGTGGAGAAATAAAACCTGCGACACACGCGTTGCAGCGCCATCCCACGGACTGGCGCGGCCCCGGCTACCGTGGAGAGAGCGTCCTTTCGCGTCACTGAACAACGCCTCATCCTGATTTCCGGAACGGGCCGCGATCCAGCAGAAACTCGATCTCTTCATCCACCGCCGCACGCTCGCGTTCAAGGTAATCCGCGACGGCGCCGCGGAAGCCCTCGTTGGCGATGTAGTGGAGGGAGTAGGTCGCCGTCGGCAGATATCCGCGCGCCAGCTTGTGCGCGCCTTGCGCGCCGGCTTCGACCCGCCGCAGGCCAAGCTCGTAAGCGGCGTCGATAGCCTGATAGTAGCAGGTCTCGAAATGGAGGAAGGGGTGATCCTCCCGGCAGCCCCAGAAGCGGCCGAAGAGCGTCTCGCGTCCGATGAAGTTCAGCGCCCCGGCGATCCACTGGCCGTCCCGCTCGCACATGATCAGCATGATGTCGTCGCGCATCGTCCCGTGAGCGATTTCGTAGAACTCGCGGGTGAGGTAGGGGCGGCCCCATTTCCGCATGCCCGTGTCCTGATAGAAGATCCAGAACGCGTCCCAGTGTTCGGGCCTGATGTCGTCGCCGGTGAGGCGGTGGATCGTCACGTCGTTCTCCACCGCGCGGGCGCGCTCCTTCTTCAGATTCTTGCGCTTGCGGGAGGCGAGGGAGGCGAGGAAGCCGTCGAAATCGCCGTAGCCGTCGTCCTCCCAGTGAAACTGCTGATCCTGACGGCGGAGGAGGCCGTAGGCGCCGCCGCGCTCCCATTCCTCCCGCGTGCAGAAGGTGAGGTGGAAGGAGGAGAGATCGTTCGCGTCAGTAAGGCCGATGCCGCCCTGAAGGAGCGCGAGGTCGGCCCCCGCCGGAGCGTCCGTGCGGGTCAGGAGGCGACGTCCGGTGGCGGGGGTGAACGGGACGCAGGACTGGAGCTTCGGGTAATAGTCGCCCCCCGCCCGTTCCCACGCATGGCACCATGAATGGTCGAAGACGTATTCGCCTTGTGAATGCGTCTTGCCGTAGAGCGGCATGACGCCGAGCGCCGTCGCCGCATCGTCCGGTGGCCGGGCGACGATGTGGCGGGGGATCCAGCCCGCGCGCTCCACCGCGCTGCCGCTCTCTTCGCAGGCGTTAAGGAAGCGGTGAGTGGTGAACGGATCGACCGGGCGTCCGCCATCCGCCGTTTCGGGGCAGGCGCAGGCGTCCCATGTTGCGGCGTCGATTTCCGAGATCCCGCCGAGGACGTCGACGCCGAAAAGCGGCTCCTCACTCACGGTGCGGGGCTCATTGCGGGCGGTAGCCCTCGAAGGTGACGTTGTCGGCGATGCGGCGCACTTCAGTCTCCTCTTCCGGCGATCGAACGGTCCAGGTGAGGACGGGCCAGCCAGCGGCTTTCAGCGCGGCTACCTCGTCGATCTGACTTCGTTGATGGGAGATGAAGCTGGCGCCGAGGGTTTCAAGATCGTCGATCCGCGCGAGTTCCGCGCGGCGATCCGGCGCCACATGGGACCAGTAGGTCTCCCCAAAGCCGCAGGTCACGCGGCCGCGCGGAATGTCGGGCGCGGCGTCGCGGAAATGGGCGACGGAATGGGGGTTGAAGGACATCAGGCCGACCGGTCCGTCATAGGCGGAGAGGAGGCGAGCGGCGCGCCGCTCCAGCCGCCCGTCGACCTCCGTCAGCGAGAGGGACTGGTCCTTGGCTTCGATCAGGAGGGGGACGGAGCCGCGCACGATGTCGAGCACTTCGGCGAGCGTCGGAATGCCGTCATCGGCGCCGTCGAGGTCGATGCGGCGGAGCTCGATCGCGGTTCGCTCGCGCACCGGACCGCGCTCGCCCGTGAGGCGGTTCAACTCGTCGTCATGGAAGACCATCGCCTCCCCGTCCGCCGAGAGCTGGAGATCGATCTCGATCCCGAAACCGGCCTCCACCGCCGCCGCTACGGCGGCGCGCGAGTTTTCGATGACGCCCGCCGCCCGGTCGTGCAGGGCGCGGTGGGCGATGGGCGTCGTCAGGAAGGCGGGATCGAGCGGAGGCCCGAAGGGAGGGCCTTGCACTTTATTCGATCTCGATGATCGCCTCGACTTCGACGGCCACCCCGAAGGGCAGGTTGGCGACGCCGACGGCGGAACGGGCGTGGCGGCCCTTGTCGCCGAAGACCTCCACCATCACGTCGGAGCAGCCGTTAACCACCTTCGGATGGTCCGGGAAATCGGGCGTGGAATTGACCATGCCGAGGAGCTTCACCACGCGCTTCACCCGGTCGAGATCGCCGCCCGTCGCCGCGCGCATCTGCGCGATCAGATTGAGCGCGCAGACCTTCGCCGCCGCCTGACCGTCCTCCACCGAGGCGTCGGCGCCGAGCTTGCCGTAGAGGAGGCCGTCGCCGGTATTCGGCACCTGGCCGGAGATGAAGACGAGGTTCCCGGTCTGCACATAGGGCACGTAGTTCGCGGCGGGCGCGGGGGCGTTGGGCAGCTCGAGGCCGAGTTCGGCGAGGCGGGCGTCGATGGTTCCGGGCATGGTGGTCTCCTCTCTGGGGGATTCGTCGGGCGGATCATGGCCGGGGATCACGTTCGTTGGAAGGGCGCGCGGAAGTTATGGCGCCGGGCGCTATTCCACATTACCTTTGTGGGGAATTGAGTGTGAAAAACGGGCTGGGAGGACGACCATGAAACCCGAGATTGAAGCCTTCTTTCACGAACCGTCGAACACGGTCTGCTACGTGGTCGCCGATCCGGCGACGAAGCGCGCCGCGATCATCGACAGCGTGCTTGATTACGACATGGTCTCCGCCCGCACGGGGACGGACCATGCGGACGGCGTCCTCGCTTTCGTCGCGGCGCAGGGGCTGACGGTCGATTGGATCCTGGAGACGCATGTTCACGCGGATCATCTTTCCGGCGCGCCTTATATCCGCGACCGGATCGGCGGGAAGATCGGTATCGGCGCGCGGATCACTGAGGTGCAGCACACGTTCGGCGAGATCTACAATGCGGAGCGAGGGTTCAAGCGGGACGGGTCGCAGTTCGATCATCTCTTCGCCGATGGCGACGCGTTCTCCATTGGCGGGCTTTCCTGCGAATACCTGTCGACGCCGGGGCATACGCCGGCCTGCGGGTGCTACAAGGTGGAGGAGAACATCTTCGTCGGCGACACGCTCTTCATGCCGGACTTCGGCACGGCGCGTTGCGATTTTCCGGGCGGAGACGCGCGGACGCTTTATCGCTCGATCCGGCGTATTCTGGACCACCACCCGCAGACGACGCTCTGGATCTGCCATGACTATAAGGCGCCGGGGCGGGAAGAGTTCGCCTGGCGGACGACTGTGGGCGAGCAGCGCGAGCGCAATCCGCATGTGCGCGACGGGGTGAGCGAGGACGAGTTCGTGGCGATGCGGGAGGCGAAAGACGCCAAGCTCGGCACGCCGAAGCTCTTGATCCCGTCGATCCAGGTGAACATGCGGGCGGGCGACATGCCGCCGGCGGAGGATAACGGCACGGTTTATCTGAAGGTGCCGGTGAACGTCATCGGCGGCGCCTGAGGCGGGTGGGGGAGGCGCGGCCTCCTCGGAGCTCCCTTCGGGAGCCGCCTCGTCAGCCGCCGGATCGACCCTTTGGGGCCGATCCGCGCCGCGCTGGAGCGCGGCTTAAAGTGAGTATTTGGCGAAAGCGATGGTCGACGGCGTGAACTATTCTTCGCGGAACGCTTTGTTGAAGTAGTCGGTCAGGGGTTTGGTCAGGTAATTGAACGGAGAGCGGTCGCCAGTGGTGATGTAGGTTTCCACCGGCATGCCGGCGATCAGCTCGACCTCCCCCAGTTTCTCCAGTTCGCCGTCGTTGATCGCCAGTTCGGCGAGATAGTAGGAGCGGCCGGCGCGCTCATCCTCGAATGCGTCGGGGGAGACTTTCATCACCGTACCCGCGATGTCCGGGGTCGTGCGCATGGAGAAGGCGGAGAAGCGCAGGCGCGCGGGCTGACCGGGATAGACCTGGTCGATATTCACCACTTCCACCTGCGCCTCGACGACAAGGCTGACGTCGGAAGGGACGATGTAGAGGATCGGCTCCGCCGCCTGAACGACCGAGCGGAGCGCGAAGATCGTCATGCCGATCACGCGGCCCGGGCGGGGCGCGACGATGTCGAGGCGGCGGACCCGCTCGACCAGCGAATTGCGCTGCTCGCGCAGCTCGTATTCGCGAAACTCGATGTCGCGCAGCTGGGTGATCGCATCTTCCCGCCGGCCCGATTCGAGACCGAGGAGCTGGATCTCGATCTCGGAGATCTGGCCCTTGAGGCCCGCGATCGTCGCGATCAATTCGCCGCGCTGGCCGAGGAGGCGGGCGTTTTCGCGCTCCAGCGCAAGGACGCGGCTGGCCTGGGCGAGGCCCTTTTTCTGAAGCTCGCGCAAATCCTCCAGCTCCTGCCCGACGAAGTCGAGCTGCTGGGTGAGCGCGGTCTGCTGCGCTTCGGCGCCGGTTATCTCCTCGTCGATCTGCATCTGGCGTTCGCGGAGCTGGGCGATCTCCCGCGCGGCGGTGTCGCCGCGGGCGAGAAAGAGCTGGCGCTGGCCTTCGACGAGGGAGGCGACTTTCGAGTCGGCGGCCGCGATCGCCATAAGCTCCTCCGAGAAGGCGGGGACGGCGGCCTGGTCGCGCTCCGCCTCCAGCCGGCCGCGGCGGGCCATGATCTCGAAAAGCTGGCCTTCGACGATGTTCAGCTCCGCCCGGATCAGCGTGTCGTCGAGTTGGATCAGGGTTTGGCCGGCTGCGACGCGATCCCCTTCCTGCACGAGGATGGCCGAGACGACGCCGCCTTCGGGGTGCTGGAGGACCTGGCGTTCGCTCTCCACCTTCAGTTTGGCGGTGGCGACGATGGCGCCGCTGATATTGGCGAAGGCCGACCAGACGCCGACGCCGAAGACGAGGACGATCAGCGTCACCGCGCCGAGAGCGAGGTGGCGCCCCGCGGTCCAGCGGGAGGAGACCTGTTTGTTCAGCTCGGGATCGATGGACATGGGTTCAAGCCTCTTTGACCTTTGGGGTCGGCGCGGGCGCCGGCGCGACTGAAGGGGCGGCTGCGGGCGTCGCCGCTTGCGGTGCGGCGGCGGGCCTTGCGGTCGTCGTTGCAGGCTTGGCTTGCGGAACGGCCTGGGGCGACTGGCCCTGAGGAGCCTGACCCTGCGGCGGCTGTCCCTGAGCCGGTTGACCCTGAGCGATCTGGCCCGCGGCTGGCGCGCGCGGGGCGCCGCGCTGGTTGGCGGCGAGCTGGGCGTAGTTCTGCGTGGTCTCGCGCAGGACCTCGTCCTTCGGGCCGAAGGCGCGGGGCTGGCCGGCCTCGATCATCAGGAGAAGATCGCAGGCGGCGATCGCGCTTGGGCGGTGAGCCATGATCACGACCGTGCGCCCGCGGCCCTTCGCATCCTTGATCGCCTGCACCAGCGCGGCCTCGCCCTGTGCGTCGAGGTTGGAGTTCGGCTCATCTAGGATCAGGACGGCCGGATCCTTGTAGAGCGCGCGCGCGAGCGCGATGCGCTGGCGCTGACCGCCGGAAAGCCGCCCGCCGGTGGGCCCCGCCGGCGTATCGTAGCCGCCGGGCAGATTGAGGATCATCTCATGCGCGCCCGCGCGCTGGGCGGCGGTGACGACCGCCTCGGGGTCGATATCGTCGGAGAGCCTGGCGATGTTCTCGGCCACAGAGGCTTCGAAGAGCGCCACGTCCTGCGGCAGGTAGCCGAGACTGGCGCCGAGCACGTCGTCCTCGAACTGGTCGAGCGCGGCCCCGTCGAGGCGGATCTTGCCCTGGGCCGGTCGCCAGATATTCACCAGCGCCCGCGCGAGCGTCGATTTGCCGGAGGCCGAGGGGCCGATCACGCCGAGCGCCTGGCCGGGCTCGATCACGAAGGAGACGTTGCGGAGCGTCGGCGCCCGCTCTCCCGGCGCGACGATGGTGAGGCCCTGCGCCTCCAGCCGCCCTTTGGCCGCCGGGAGGGGCGTGCGCGGCGTCTGCTCCGGCGTCTTGGCGAGAAGCTCCGCAAGTTTCTTCCAGCCGTCGAGGGCGCGCTGGACGTTGGACCACTGCCCGATCGCCTGCTCGATCGGCGCAAGCGCGCGTCCCATCAGGATCGAGGCGGCGATCATCTGGCCGGGAGAGATCATCTGCTCGATCGCGAGCCCGGCGCCGAGCGCCAGGATGGCCGATTGCAGGAAGAAGCGGATCGTCTTGGAGGCGGTGGAGAAGCCCCCGGTGCTGTCTGAGGCCGTGACCGCCGCGCCGAGGGATTTCTCGCGGAACTGCTTCCACTTGTTCAGCGCCGAGCCGCGCATGCCGAGGGCCTGCACCGTCTCCCCTTCGCGGCGGAGGGACTCGGAGAAGGCTTCGGACTGGGCGGAGGCCATCTGACTCTCAGCCATCGGTTTGCGCGAGGACACCTCGTTCAGCCAGGTCAGCAGGATCAAGAAGGCGCCGCCGCCGAAAGCGAGCGCGCCGAGCATCCAGTGAAACGAGAAGATGAGCGCGAGGAAGAGCGGCGTCCATGGGATGTCGAAGACGGCGAAGGGCGCGGGCGAAGAGAGGACGCGCTGGATCGTCTCGAGATCGCGGAGGCCGCTTTCGGGCTTGGAGCGTTCGGAGGGCGCGACTGAGCGGCGGAGGACGGCGTCGAAGACGCGCTTGTCGAGGAGAGCCTGAAAGCGGGCGCCCGCGCGGGAGAGGACGCGGGCGCGTGCATGGTCCAGAAGTCCCATGAAGAGGAAGAGGAGCGCGACCAGCGCGAACATGGCGTACAGCGTCGGCTTGGAGTTCGACGCGAGCACGCGGTCATAGACCTGCAGCATGAAGAGCGGGCCGGTGAGCATCAGGAGGTTCACGAAGATGCTGAAGAGGCCGACGCCCACGAGCAGCTTGCGCGAGGCGAAAAGCGCTTCGCGAAGCTCCTTCTTACCTGCGCTGACGTCGATATCGCTCATGCCGCTGCGCCTTTCGGGTAACTTAACGCCCGTTCCTAGCACGCTGAACGGAAAGGATGAACAGGCATAGTCGCGCTGAAGTCCTTACATCGTGTGAAATATGCGCGAGCGCACATGGCTATCGGGGCGGTAAAGCCGAGTTTACGCCATCCGGCTTGCTTGCGATGCCACGCTCAGGCAATAGGTTGCATGGTGCGGCGCGTCATCGCCGGATTTCTTCAGAGGCGATGCGGCTTCGCGCCCGTCGGTGGTGGATATGAATTTCAAGTTTTCCTCGAAGCACGCCCGTCGCGCGGTTGCGGCCGTCGCTCTGACCGGTCTCGCGGCCTGCTCCACTGTTCCGGGTCAGCCGGGCGAGTTGATCGCAGATCCCTACATCGAGACCAATCGCGACATCCACGCCTTCAACAAAGGCGTCGACACGGCGCTGGTGAGGCCCGCTTCGCAGGTTTACGACTTCGTCACGCCGGCGCTGGTCAAGCATGTGGTCGCCAACGGCGTCGATCACCTGAAGCTGCCGGGGATCTTCGTGAATCGCATCCTGCAGGGCGATGCGCGCAACGCGGGGCGGGTGCTCGCGCGGTTCATTCTCAACACGACCCTCGGCGCGGGCGGCCTTTTGGACCCGGCGACTGAGTTCGGCGTGCCGCAGGAGCCGACGGATTTCGGCGTGACGCTCGCCGAATGGGGCGCGGCGGAGGGCGACTATGTCGAGCTGCCGCTTCTCGGCCCGAGCACGGAGCGCCACGCGGTGGGCCGCATCGTCGACTTCGCGCTCGACCCGTCGATCCTGATTACGGTCGGCGCGGTAGAGGTCGGAACGGCGGTTTCGGTGATCGACACCTCGCGCACGCCGCTCGATATTGTGAATACGCGCCACGAAAACGCCGAACTCATTGACGACGTTCTCTACAACTCGGAAGACAGTTACGTAACGGCGCGAACGGGTTACGTGCAGTCCCGTCGGCGTTTCGTCTCCGGTGAGACGGATACGGAGCAGCTGCCGGACCTCTTTGAGGAGTAATCCGCGCCGCGCGCATGGGAGACTGACCATGACTAATCGGCGTTTCGCTTCGCTCAGCCGCCGCGGCTTCTCAGGCCTCGCGCTCGGCGCGGCGATCGCGTTCGCGGCCCCGACGGCGCAGGCGTTGTCGACTTCGGAGGCCGAAGTCTTCGTGGAAAGCGTCGTCGCTGATCTGCGCGGTCTCGTCGAGAACGGCCGCTCCGGACCGGAGGGCGCGGCGGAGTTTCTGGCGCTGTTGGAGACCAAAGCCTCGCTCGACGCGGTTGGGAAATTCGCGGTCGGGCGCAACTGGCTGGAGATGTCGGACGCGCAGAAGAGCGCCTATGGCGCGGCGTTCCGCAACTACATCTCCAAGACCTATCAGAACCGCTTCGGCGAGTACGCTGGCGAGGACATCGTGCTGAACGGCTCCGTCGACGCGGGGCGCAAGGGCGTGCTGGTCAAGAGCCTCCTGAAGCGTCCCTCCACCGAGGGGATCGTGGTCGAATGGCTGGTCAGCGACCGGAGCGGGAAGACCCGCCTCTCCGACATCGTCTTCGAGGGCGTCTCGCTAGCGATTACGCTGCGCGAGATATTCGGCGGCATGATCGAAAAGCGCGGCGGGAACATGGATCAGTTCATCGCCGATCTCGCGGCCTCCAGCGGGGCTTGAGCGACGACCTCGCCAGCTAGCGTTCGCCGTTTGTGAAGGTCGCCTTCTTTGCGGGCGACGCCGACTTGCCGCGTATCGTTCTCTAGTTTGCTGGCGAACTAGCAAGATACCGATTTGTATTGGCGACTTGGCTCTGTCTTGGTCGTTCGGCGTTGTTGGAAAGCGGGCGGGCTATTCGGAAAGTCGTCCCATCGCGCGCCCGCAGGCGCCCACCAGCCACGCGCCCCAGCTTCGGCGCTCACGCGCGCAACCGAGCGACCTAATCGACGAAAGCGGTTCGGTCCGAGGCGACGACGGCCGCCGCGCCGTCGATGCGGGTCTGACCCGCCAGCACCTTTTCGTCCAGTGCGGTCTCCAGCTCAGCCACCCGCGCGAGACGTTCGGCGACTTCCGCAATCTCCGCGAAAGGCACGACCACGACGCCGTCGCGGTCGGCGACGATCATGTCCCCTGTCTCCACTTGCACCCCGTTGAGGTTGATGGGCAGGCCGATCCGTCCCGGGCCCTGGGAAACTGGCGAATTGGGGTTCAGGCCGGCGCACCAGGCGGGCAGGCCCGCTGCGACCAGACCGTCATAGTCCCGCATCGGCCCGTCGGTGACGAAGCCGATGGCGCCGTTGTTCTTCATCATTCCGCAGATCCGGTCGCCCGCCTGCGCGCAGCCCTGATGACCCGCGAAAGCAGAGATGACCACGTCGCCCGGCTGGATGAACTCCAGCGAAGCGGCGAGCGCCAGAAGATCGCCGGGGCCGCAATCCACCGTCAGCGCCGGGCCGACCGCGACGCAGTCGAGGTCGCGTCCGAAGCCGAGCGGGCCGATCTGAGGGATCGCGCCAACGCCCCACATCGCATCCGCGACGAAGCTGGTCGGCTGGCCGCGGAAAGCCTCGATCTGAGCCGCTGTCGGACGGCGGTTCGGGCGGCGGATGGTGAGAAGGGGCGGTTCCTCGATCATGCGATCTCTCCTGTTCGCTTTTGCCGGCACGATGCGCGGCGGCGCCCCACCGCGCAAGGGCGCTGGACTTTCCCCGCCCGCTCCGACATCAGGCGGGCATGGAGGAGCTACGCCCGCAAACCGTCAGACGTCCGCAAACGCTGCGTTGGATCATCGTCCTCGCGGTGGCCTTCGCGTTCTTTTTGACCGTCGCCATCGCCGGTCGCGCGTCGGCGACAAACCCGATCGTCATGTTCATCAACCTGCCCGCCGCGCTTGCGCTCGCCTGGTTCGGTTACGCCATGGCGACGGCGAAAGCGTCGAGCGTCACCTTTGACGGCGAGACGCTGACGGACGATGCGGGCGTGGTGATCTGTGCATTGGAGGACATCCACAGCGTCGAGCGGGGCTTCGCGCTCTTCAAACCTTCAGGCGGTTTCGCGCTTCTCCTGAAAGAGGAGAAACCGCGCGCCTGGTCTCCCGGCCTCTGGTGGCGGATTGGGCAGCGGGTCGGCATCGGCGGGGCGACGCCGGGGCGATCTTCGCGCAACATGGCGGATGCGATCACCATCGCCATGGCGATGCGGGACGCTGGCGAGGCCCCGAAAGCCTCAGGCGCGCCGAAGAGACCGAAGCGGACGGGGTGGCGGCGATAGCCGCCAACGCGCCATTCGCCGGAAATCAATTCGTCGCCGCTTCCGCCTCCGCATACGGGTCGGGATGCCGCCGGGTGAGGGCGAGGGCGACGTGGCAGCGGTCGTCCGCCGCCTCTCCGCCCGTCGCTTCCGCCAGCTTCGCGAGAAGCGTCTCCGCCTCGCCCGCCGCGCGCTTTAGGAGCGCTTCGGAGCTTTCCGTTCCGTCGTCGGCGATGTCTATCAGCCAGGCCGTCTGCTGCCCACGCGCGAGGTGGAGATTGGCGAAACGGGCGTCGATCCAGTCTTCGTTTTGGGCGTTGGGCATCGAGACGTCGTCGATCACGACGACGTCCGCCGCCCGCTCCACCTCGCATCCGTCCTCCACGCCCCTCACGGCCCGTTCGTTCTGCGGATTGATCGAGAAGGCGACGGTCGGATTGGCGGCGAGATCGCTGCGGTATTCGATGTCCTTCACGTAATTCAGCAGGCGCGCGCCGGTAATGTAGCGGGCGCGGCGCTTGTCCTCGTCCACCCGGATTTTCTCCCGCCGCCTGATCTGGAACCGGGTCGGCCAGTCGGCCAGCGCAGCCTCGCTCGCGATGGCGCGGCCAAGGGGCGAGCGGCCGGAGCCGAGATCGCCGAAGATGAGGATATGGTCGAACCGTTCGGCCATGGGCTGATCGTCCTCGTCCTGCGGCTCCTCGCTCGTCTCCAGCGGCAGGGTGCGCGGGGCGGCGAACTCGCGGAGCTTCAGGAGCGGATGGGCCAGCCAGTCGCCATGGTCGAGCGCGCCGACCTGCACATGGCCGGATTTGGCGACGAAGAGGCTCCGCATCCGCACCTCCGCCCGAAAGACGGCGAAGCGGCTCGCCATGCGGGCGCCCATCAGGTCGAGCGCGAGCTGGCGATAGGCCCAGTTTTTGCCCAGCCCGAGGAAAATCGCGAGGAAGAGCATCAGCCCGAATATCTCCGACCCCGCCGGCCATGCGGTTTCGGAGAGAACGGGCACGTCGTTCAGGACGCCCGCGCCGATCCAGGCCCCCGCGAAATAGAACATTCCGTCCGCGCGGGCGTCGACGCGGGCGTCGCGGAAATACTCCTTCTCCAGCGCGCGGCGGCGGTCGGTCGCGGCGGGTTCGCGCTCCGGGTCGAGCGGATCGGCGCCGTCGGCGGTGTGGCGCTTGAGGATGACGGCGGCGATTTCCTTGTGGACGTTGGGGAGGTCGGAGGCGAATTCCTTGACCCACCACATGCAGAGGGAGGCCATCCCGGCGGCCAGCGACAGCTTCCATTCCGGGGTATGGACCGTCGTCATGGCGAGGTAGACGCCGACGGCGATAAGGACGTTTGCGAAGGTCTGCACGACGCGTTCGATCCGGGTGAAGAGCTCATCCGGTTTCGCCAGCATGGCGATCACGACGGTGGAGTAGAGCAAATAAACGGAGGCGAGCGCCTGCGCGGCGTAACCCCACTCGTCGAAGCCGAGCGGCGCGCCGTCGGTCGCGGTCATGTAGGCGGCGAGCAGGATCAGCGCGTAGATCGGGATGAAGCGCGGATCCTTGCAGAGGATCGCGCAGGCGACCGCGAAGAGAGACGTCGCGACCGTCGCCGCGAAGATCATCAGGGGGTGATCCGGCGGCGGGGCGCCTGCGAATTCGTCGGCGGGGCCGATATCGCCCCAAGTATGACCGATCAGCACGATGCCGATGGCGGCGGTCGCGAGGACGAGGATGGCGTGGCCCCGGCCTGAGAGAACGAGCGCGCGGAGGTTCATCGCCTCATGCAGGTCGCGGCGCCATTTCTTCTGCATGTCCGTTTCGACCTTGCGGATGGCGAGCGGGGCGACGCCCGCTGACCAGACCGCGCCGGCGAAGCCGAGGATCAGAACGCCGATGGCGGTCAGCATCAGGACGTAGTTCCAGCATTCCGAGCAATCGGTGAAGAGCGCATAGACGCCCACCGAGACGATCGCGCCGAGACCGGTGAAGGTGAAGCGGTTGCGCCGCAGGCTCCAGCCGATCCCGATGAAACCAAACGCGACGAGGATGATCGCGAGGGACCAGAGCACCGGCGCGGCGCATTCATCCCCGCATGTCGCGCAGTAGGCGCCGGGGAGGCCTTTCTCCTTCCATTGGAGGCCGACGGCGTGGACGGTCTCCACGATCCAGACGAAGAGGAGCGCGGTGGCGAGGCCGAGCGTCATGTGGCCGAGTTGGTTCGCCATCCAGGCGTAGACGCGGCTGTAGTTCGACTGGACGTCGGAGAAGCCGAACTCCCGCGCGAAGATCTTGGTCAGCCACATGGGCCCCACCCCCTCGGTTCCGCTCGCGCCCCAAACGGTCGTTTCGCTTCCAATCGCGAAACGCTATCACGCGAGGGAAAGCCGCGCCAAACCTAAAGGAGAGCGACGCAGATGAGACTCGCCGAGGTCGCTTTTCCGAAGGAGAGCGAGAGCAAACCGCCGCTGATCGTCGCCCACGGCCTATTCGGCGCCGCCCGCAACTGGCGCGCGCACGCCAAGCGGATGGGGCCGGAGCGGCGGGTGATCGCGGTCGACATGCGCAACCATGGGGAAAGCTCATGGGACGACGACATGAGCTACCCCGCCATGGCGGGGGATCTGGCGGAGACCATCGAAGCCCATGGCGGGCGAGCCGCCGTCATGGGGCATTCCATGGGCGGCAAAGCGGCGATGGTTCTGGCGCTGACCCGGCCCGAACTAGTCGAGCGCCTGATCGTCGCCGACATCGCGCCGGTAGCCTATAGCCATGATCTGATGGATGAGATTGAGGCGATGCGGAGCGTCGATCTAAGCGGTCTCGCGCGCCGCAGCGAGGTGGAGGCGGCGCTGGAGGCGAAGGTCGAAGATCGAGCGACGCGCGCCTTTCTCGCGCACAGCGCGGTTCTGGGGGACGAACCGCGCTGGTCGCTGAACCTCGATGCGCTGGCGGCGGACATGGACCGGATCACCGGGTTTCCGGAGATGGAGAGCGCCTATGAAGGGGCGGCCTTTTTCCTGCTCGGCGGCGCGTCGAAGTACGTGCAGGCGTCGCACCGGGAGACTGTGCTGCGTCTCTTCCCCAACGCCAGTTACGAGGCGATCAAGGACGCCGGCCACTGGCTCCACGCCGACAAGCCGCGCGAGTTTCTTGACGCGGTGAACCGCTTTCTCGAAAGCTGAGGGAAACACGGGGAGTAGCGTATATGCGCTGGGTGAAACGCATCGGGGCCGTGATCGGCGCCCTCGCGCTGGTCGCGATCGTCGCGGGGTTGATCTACCGGGAAGAGATCGAGCGGCTCTACCGGGTCAACACGCTGTTCGACGAAGACCGGATCGTGAGCAACTTCTCCAATATGGAGACGATGTTCCTCTCCGCCCCTATCCCCCGCAGCGGGCCGGTCTGGGAATTCGGCGAGGCGCCCGCGCCCCTGCCGGAGACCTTCGTCGGCGTGGATGGCGAGCAATCGCTGGAGGCGTATCTGGAGGCCAGCGCAACCACGTCGCTAATCGTCGTGAGAAACGGCCAGATCGAGTTTGAGGACTATTACCTCGGCACAGAGCCGGAGGACCTCCGCATCTCCTGGTCGGTCGCCAAATCCTTCCTCTCCGCGCTGATCGGCGTCGCAGTGGGCGAGGGGGCGATCTCCAGTCTCGACGATCCGTTGACGAAATACGCGCCGTCTCTCGCCGGGTCCGGCTATGACGGCGCGACCATCCGCAACGTCGCCAACATGGCGAGCGGGGTGGCGTTCAACGAGGACTATCTCGACTACAATTCGGACATCAACAAGATGGGCCGGGAACTGGCTCTCGGCGGCTCGCTCGACGAGTTCTCCGCCTCCATCACCGCCATGGCGGGCGCTCCGGGGGAGGCGTGGAGATACGTCTCCATCGACACCCACGTGCTCGGCATGGTCCTGCGGGGCGCGACCGGGGCGAGCGTCGCCGACTACATGGCTGAGAAGCTCTGGTCCAAGATCGGGGTGGAGGCCGACGCCTATTATCTGACTGACGCCGAAGGGGCGGCCTTCGTTCTCGGCGGGCTCAATATCCGCAGCCGCGATTACGCCCGCTTTGGGCGGTTGATCCTGAATGACGGCGTGTGGGAGGGGGAGCGCATCCTGCCCGAAGGCTGGGTTGAGGAGAGCACCGCCATTTCCGCCCCGCCGCCCGCCGCCGCCGGGTATCCGTTTCGCTACGGCTATCAGTGGTGGACGCCGCCGGACGCGGATGAGGAGGTTTTCGCCATCGGCGTTTACGGCCAGTGGATCTGGATCGACCGGAAGGCGAACGTGGTGATCGTCCGAACCTCAGCCAACCGGAATTTCCGGGCGAACAGCAGCCAGTCGCGACTGGACAGCATCGCCATGTACCGCGCCATCGCGCGCCCCTGAGCGGGATGCGCGCCCAAATCGTCGCCCAGCCCGTCGCGCCCCCCATCGTCGCGGGGTTCTTTCTGTTCGCGCTTGGCGCCTGGTGCGTGCGGCATGGCTATATCGGCGTCGATCACGACGCGATCCTCTACGCGTTCCAGGCGATTGCGACGGACGAATTGGCCTTTCTCAAGGACGATCTCTACCTCCGCTACGGCTCGCAGGACGCTTACACGGCGTTCTCGCCGATCTTCCGCGCGTTCATCGCCGGTTTCGGGCTCAGCGGCGGGTCGATGGCCATGGTCGTCGTCGGTCAGGTCGCCTGGATCGGCGGCGCGCTGGCGCTTTTCCGGGCGATCACGGGCGCTTCGGTCGGGGCGCTCTCAGTCGCGGCGCTGATGATCGCGGCGCTCGATCCGGTATATGGGGTCGGCGGGGCGTTGAAATTCGGCGAAGGCTTCGCGACGCCGCGTCTCTGGGCGGAGGCGACGATCCTCCTCGCGCTCGCCGCCTTCGCGGCGCGGCGTTGGGCGCTGGCGGCGGCGCTTTTCGCGGCGGCGCTGGCGCTGCACCCGATCCTCGCTGCGATCGGCGTCGGGCTGGCGGTGCTGGTTCTGACGATCGCGGCGCCGCGCTTCCTCTGGCTCGTTCCCATAGGCGCGGTCGCCGCGCTGATCGGCGCGGCGCTCGACCTCGGCCCGCTCGGCGCGCTCTTCGCGACCTTTGATCCCGATTGGCTCGCGGTCGCGCGCAATCGCAGCCCGCATCTCTTCGTCGACGCCTGGACGCCGGCGATGCTGGCGGGACGGGCTTCGACCCTGGTTCTCCTGCTCGCCGGGGCCGTTCTGGCGGAAGGCGCGTTCAGGCGCTGGATGCTTGCGGCGGCCGCGCTTTTCGCGATCGGGCTCGCCGCGTCCTTCGTCTTCACCGATCTCCTCTCCAATGTGCTCATCACGCAGGTGCAGCCCTGGCGCGCGGCGCTTTACGCGCGGGTTTTCGCGTGCTTCGCGCTGGCGAGCCTGCTTCTGGTCGAACGCGGCGCGTTCTCGCCGCAGGTGAAGATCGCGGCGCCCGCCGTTCTCATGACGCAGGTCGCGGTGAATGCGGGACTGGCGATGGAGGCGGCGGGCTTTTTCGCGGCGGCCGCGCTTCTGGCGGCGGCGGGCGCGGCGCGCCGGCCGACGGTTGCGGCCAACTTCATCGCGTGGCTCATGGCCTTTGGGGCGTTCGGGATCTTCGTCTTTGGCGCGTTTCTGGAGATCGCCGAGTTCGAGCGGCTCGCGGCCTTTCTCGCGCGTTCGCCGGAGGGGCTTCTGACCATCCCGATGGAGGCGCTGCTGATCCCGCATATCGCCATTCTGGCGGCGGTCTTCGGGCTCGCGTTTCGCGCGCGGTCGGCCGGCTACGTTTTTGCGGCCGGCGGTCTCGCGATCGCGGTGATCGGCGCGGGCCTCTGGGATCAGCGGTCGGACTGGCGCCGCTATGTGGATGGCGCGAACGGCGCGCTCGGCGACGGCGCTTTCGCGACGGCGCCGGGCGAAGCGATCCTCTGGCAGGGCGGCAACAGCGCGCCGCCGGTTTGGTTCGGGCTGCACCGCGCCGCCTATCTCGCCTGGCCGCAGGGCGCCGGGGTCGTCTTCAACCGCGGCACCGCGCTGGAATACGCGCGCCGGGCAGCAGTCGCCGAGCCGGTCGACAACCGGGCGACGACGCAAACCGTCCTCACCCGCTGGCGCGAGGCCCCGGAGCCGACGGCTGGCGATCTCGCCCTGCTCTGCGCCGATGAGGCCGGGCCCCGGCTCGTCGTTCTCACGGCCCCGCTGTCTGAGCGGGAGGGGCGCATCTGGGACGCGCCGGCGCCGGACTACCGCACCCATATCGTGAGCGACGATAAGGGCGCGCGGCTTACGACCTACGCCGTCGACCGCTATCACATCTACGATTGCCGGGATTTCGGCGGTTAGGCCGGCGGATCGGGACGCCTACTAGCGAAGAGCGCACCGGCGAGCCGCGAAAAACGAACCCTCCCGGACTGAAACCCAACGCCGCCACAACCTTCTAGACTTCCGGTATGTCGGCATTCTGAAGTGCTGGAGCGGAGGGGTTTCAGGCGCGCTGAACGGTGTCCGTCGAAGATGATGCGATAGCGAGCCGCTGCAACGGGCGTCAGTCGCTCTCGCCCGCCTCGTGGTAGTCTTGTTCGACGTTCACGTCCCAGAGCGGCGCCTTGCCCACGCGGCCCGCGGCGATCTGGTCCACCGCCGCCATGGCGGTCAGCATCGAGTGGTCCTGATTATTGTAGCGGTGCATGCCGTTCCGCCCGATCAGCCACATATTGGCGACCTTATCGGTCTCCGCCCGGATCGCGTCGAAATCGTCATAGGCGCCCCAATAGGCGGGATAGGTTTTTGGGACGTGGATGACCACGGCGTCGGTAACGTCGGCGGCGCGGGCGACGCGGATCTGCTCCAGCTCCTGCTTGGCGAAGGCGATCAGATCGGGTTCCGACATCGACCAAAGCGCGTCGCCCTCGTCGCAGAAATACTCCATGCCGACCCAGACCTTCGTCGGGTCGGAGACGAGCCAGGGCGACCAGTTGTTGAAGAACTGAAGGCGCCCGACGGTGACGCCCGGTTCCTGCACGTAAATCCAGTTGTCAGGCATCATCTCCGCCAGATCGCGCCCGTCGCACTCTCCAAGCATCAGGCGGTTGCAGAGGACGCCGACGGTGATGAAGTCGCGATATTCCAGCGCTCCGGCGAGTCCCGCCGCCTTGGCGTCCGGCGCGGGCGTCGTGATCGCAAAGAGGTCGCGGATGGGGAGGGTGGAGAAGAAGTGGTCGCAGGCGATCTCCTCCTCCCGCCCGTCTGCGTGACGGATCGTAACGGCGTGGACGGTCTCACCGTTATCGCTGAGCGAAACGCCGGTGACGCGGGCGTTCAGCGTCACCTCACCGCCCTTCTCGCGGACCATGTCCACGACCGTTTCCCAAATCTGACCGGGGCCGAATTTGGGGTAGAGAAACTGTTCGATCAGGCTGGTTTCGACCTTTTTCGGACGCAGGAAACCGACCATTTTCGACGCCGCGTTCATCACGGCGGCGCGGAGGTCCAGCCCCTTGATCCGTTGCGCGCCCCATTCGGCGGAGATCTCGTCGCAGCCGCGTCCCCAGACCTTCTCCGTGTATTCCTTGAAGAAGGTCCGGTAGAGCCGCACGCCGAAGCGATTGATCATGAAGTCTTCGAGCGTCTTTTCAGGTCGCTGGACGACGCGGGACTTCAAATAGCTGAAGCCGATCAGCGCGGTTTCCCAGAGCCCCAACTTCAGGAGCGTGGCGGGGGAGAGGGAGAGGGGGTAGTCGAATAGTTCTCCCTTGAAGAGGATGCGGCTGGTGCGGGGGCGGACCAGCATCACCTGATCGACCTCTCGCGGGTCCGGCCCGTCGGCTGGCAGGTCCACGATGGTCTGCTTGTTCTGGTAGGCGATGACGAGTTGCTCGTCGGCACCGTTCAGGCCCTGAAGCGGCAGGATATCCCGCCACCAGTCCATCACCCGCTTCGATTTGGAGAAGAAACGATGCCCGCCGATGTCGATGCGGTTGCCGTTGTGGATATGGGTGCGCGAGATGCCGCCGACGCCGTCCGCAGCCTCGAAGACGAGGGGGACGACGTCCGTACGGCGCAATAACTCCAGCGCCGCCGTCAGGCCGGCCGGACCGCCGCCAGCGATGACGGCGATCTGCGGCCGATCGCTCATGTGAAGAGCGCGGCCTTTCGGATCAGGAAGTTGGCGATGAAACTCGCGCCCGCGGCGAAGATCTTCGCCACATAGTAAGGCTCGCCCATCGCATCCACGGCCGTCAGCAGAGCGATATGGTTAACGCTGAGAACGGCGACGCCAATGCAGCAGAAAATCGCGAACTCGCGACCCGGATGCGGCAGCCGACGATAGCTGAACACCCAATAGATCGAGCCGAGGTAGACGACGATCATCCCGGTCATGAAAGAGATCGTATTGGCCGTCAAAAGCGCCATGCCGGCGGTTTCGACGAGAAGGGTGAGAAGCGCGAAGTCGACCGCCAGGCCAATGCCGCTCACCGCAAAGTATCGGATGAATTCACCCCAAGAGCGCGATGACGCCGCGCTAAGCCCACTCACATCAGACACGTGATTACTCCACTAAAACCAAAACCCCCACACACGCTAAAATAGACTTAAGGCGCGTGGGGGTCCAGCGATGGTTTTAAGCTGCGTGAGAAATCTCGCGGGAATGAGGCGCCATCCAGTCGATTTCAGGGCCTGTGGAGACGATCCGATTAGGGTTAATCGTCTCGTGGCTGTAGAGATAATGCCGCCGGATGTGGTCGAAGTTCACCGTCTCCGCTACACCCGGATGCTGGTAAAGCTCCCGCGTATACGCCCAGAGATTCGGGTAATCGACGATCCGCTTCCGGTCGCATTTGAAGTGGCCGACATAGACCGGATCGAATCGAACCAGCGTCGCGAACATCCGCCAGTCCGCCTCCGTCAGCCGGTCCCCGGCGAGATAGCGCTGGCGGCTCAGGCGGTCCTCCGCCCAGTCGAGGAGGTCGAAAACGTTCGCCACCGCCTCATCGTAAGCCTCCTGCGTGGTGGCGAAGCCGCTCCGGTAAACGCCGTTGTTGAAGTTCGGATAGACGCGCTCGTTCACCGCGTCGATCTCTCCGCGGAGACCCTCCGGATAGAAATCCAGCGTATTGCCGGTGATCCCGTCGAAAGCGCTGTTTAACATGCGGATGATCTCGGAGCTCTCGTTGGAGACGATGGTCCCCGTCTCCTTGTCCCAGAGCACCGGCACCGTCACCCGCGTCGTCGCCGCCGGGTCGGCCTGCGTATAGATCTGGTGCATCCGCGTCTTGCCGAAAAGACTGTCGCCGGTGGCGCCGGGATAGGCGCCCTCCAGCGTCCAGCCTTCTGACAGCATGTCCGGGTCGACTACGTCGACGGTGATGTGATCCGTCAGCCCCTTCAGCGCGCGAAAGATCAGCGTCCGGTGCGCCCAGGGGCAGGCGTAGGAGACGTAGAGGTGATAGCGCCCGCTCTCCGCCGTGAAGCCGCCCGAGCCTGTGGGCCCCGGCGCGCCGTCGGGCGTGATCCAGTTGCGGAACTGCGATTCCTGCCGCTCGAACTTTCCGCCCGTCGATTTCGTGTCGTACCAGACGTCATGCCATTCGCCGTCGATCAGTTTGCCCATGGAAGCTCTCCTTTTCCGTTAGACGGGAGGTAGCCCCTGCAACCCTCCCGATAAACGGCGTTGCAAGCGAGAGACTGTTTGCCGGAAAGAAACGATCTCCGGCGATCTTTCCCCCTGCGCAGTTGAAAGGCCGACCGGGCGCGACAACTGTCGCGTCATTGATCGGGGAGGGATCAGATGGACCATTTGCAGGCGGAAATCGCCCACGCTCTCAGACAGGCGGGAGAGGCGCGGGGCGGCCGTCGCCGCGCGCCGCGTTTCGGCGTCCGGGCTGAGGGCGACGTTTATCCTTTGAAGGACATGTGGGAGGGCGGCTTCTCCGTCCGGGTTGAAGACGCGCCGCGTCTGCGCGGCTTCGTCGACCTGATGATCGGGGAGGAGCGCTTGGCCCGCTGCCTGATCGTGCTGGCCGAAGAAGAAGAGACCGGGATCATCCGCTACGAATACAAACGGCGGACGGAGGAGGCGACGGCCCCGTCGCCCGACTACGCGCCGGAGGAGGACGCCCCGGTCGCGCTCCTGACCTGACGCCGCGTCGCGCCGGAGCGCGATCATGGACGCCGACCCGTCGATCCCCTAACTTTCGCTGAATGCGAGACGTCCGCGCGACCTGCGCGAAAGAGGACGCGCGCCAAGGGAGAGACGGGACATCATATGGCCGACACCAAACGCATCCCCACGCCGCCGAAACAGCCGATCGTCGGAAACCTGCTGGCGCTCGACAGCAATCATCCCTTGCAGGACCTGATGGAGATCGCCCGCGAACAGGGCCCGATCTTCAAACTCGACATGATGGGCAAGCCGCTGATCATGGCCTGGGGCGCGGACATCGTCGAAGAGCTGTGTGACGAAAGCCGCTTCGACAAGGCGGTGCGCGGCGCGCTTCGGAAGGTGCGGGCGCTTGCGGGCGACGGCCTTTTCACCGGCGACACGCAGGCGGCGAACTGGGGCAAGGCGCATAACATCCTCCTCCCCACCTTCTCGCGTCAGGCGATGGCGAACTACATGCCGATGATGCAGGACGTCGCCGGTCAGCTGGTGACGAAATGGGAGCGGATGAACGCCGACGACGAGATCGACGTCGTCCACGACATGACCGCGGTGGCGCTCGACGTGATCGGCATCTGCGGGTTCAACTACCGCTTCAACTCCTTCTACCGGCAGGATTACCACCCGTTCATCGACGCGCTGAACCACACGCTGGAGACCTGCATGGTCCAGCGCGGCCTGCCGCTGGAGAGCACGATCCTTCACCGCCGCCTGAGCCGGATGGAGAAGGACATCGCGTTCATGAACAACCTCGTGGACGAGATCATCAAGGAGCGGAAGGCGAGCGACGGGCCGCAGCCGAACGACCTTCTGTCCTACATGCTGCAGGGCGTGGACAAGGCGACGGGCGAGGGGCTGTCGGACGAGAACATCCGCTATCAGATCCTGACCTTCCTGATCGCGGGGCATGAGACGACATCGGGGCTGATGTCCTTCACGCTCTACTATCTGATGAACCATCCGGACGTGTTGGCGAAAGCCTATGAGGAAGTCGACCGCGTCCTTGGCCGGGACATCGCGGTGGAGCCGTCGTTGAAGCAGGTGAACCAGCTCACCTACGTGCAGCAGATCCTCTTCGAGGCGCTGCGCCTTTGGCCGACAGCGCCCGCGTTCAGCGTCTACCCCTACAAAGAGGAGCGGGTCGGCGACGGCTATCGCATCCGGGAGCGGGACTTCATCACGGTGCTGACGCTGATGCTTCACCGGGACAAGGCGATCTGGGGCGAGAACGCCGAGGAGTTCGACCCCGAAAACTTCTCCCGCGAGGCGATGGCGGGCCGCCCGCCCCACGCCTACAAGCCCTTCGGCAACGGTCAGCGCGCCTGCATCGGACGTCAGTTCGCGATGCAGGAGGCGGTCTTGGTTATCGGCATGATCCTTCAGCGCTTCGAGCTGGTCGACCACACGAATTACGAGCTGAAGATCAAGGAGAGCCTGTCGATTAAGCCCGACGGGTTCAAGATGCGGGTGCGCCTGCGCGACGACGTCGTGCGCGGGCGCCTCGTCTCCGCCGGGGCGGATGCGCCGGTCGAAGGGGCGAGCCTCGCGGAGGCCGCGAAGCGCCCGACGCACGGAACGCCTGCGCTGGTGCTCTACGGCTCGAACCTCGGCACCACCGAGGATTTCGCGCGGTCAGTGGCGCGCGAGGCGGAGCTCAATGGGTTCGAGACGACGCTCGGCACGCTGGACGAGTTCGCGGGCAAACTGCCGAAATCCGGCGTCACGCTGATCGCAACGGCCTCCTACAATGGCGCGCCGCCCGACAATGCGGCGAAGTTCATCGAATGGCTCGACGCCGCCGGGGCGGGCGATGGGGAGGGCGTGCGCTACGCCGTTCTCGGTTGCGGCCACAGCGACTGGGCCGCGACCTTCCAGGCGACGCCCCGCGCCATCGACGACGGGCTGGAGCGGATCGGCGCCACCCGGATCGTCGACCGCTGCGAGACGGACGCGAAGGACGATATCGACGAGCAGGTGCAGGCGTGGTCCACCGCGCTCTGGCCGCAGGTCGGCGAAGCGCTGGGCCTCGATCTGGAGGCGCCAGCGGACGCGGCGCCGCTCTACAAGGTCGAATTCCTCTCGGACGAAGAAGAGGGCGGCCTGATCGCGGAGAGCGACGCCAAGCCCATGACGGTGCTCGCCAACCGCGAGTTGCAGAATACGGAGGCGTCGGGCCGCTCCACCCGCCATGTCGAGGTCGAGCTGCCGGAGGGGATGAGCTACAGCACAGGCGATCACCTCTGCGTCGTGCCGCGCAACGCGGTCGATCTGGTGGCGCGGGTGGAGGCGCGGTTCGGCCTCGCCCCGCAGACGCAGGTGAAGCTGACCTCGGCCTCCGGCGGCACCTCGCAACTGCCGACCGGCGGGCCGGTCTCGACCCGGCGCCTCCTGACCGACTATCTGGAGCTGCAATCGGTGGCGAGCCGCCGGGATGTGGAGACGCTGGCGCGCTACACCGAATGCCCGCATTCGAAACCGCAGCTGGAGGCGCTGGCGGGGGATGAATACCGGGCGCAGGTGTTCCTCAAGCGGGTCGCCGTGCTGGAGCTGCTGGAGCGGTTCCCGGCCTGCGAGCTTCCCTTCGCGGTCTTCATCGAAATGTGCCCGATGCTGGGTCTGCGGTATTACTCGATCTCCTCGTCCTCTGCGGTGGAGAGCGGCAAATGCTCGATCACCGTGGGCGTGGTGGACGATCCGGCGATCTCGGGGGAGGGGCGATTCAGGGGCGTCTGCTCCAATTATCTCGCCGGCGCAGAGGAAGGCTCGCGCATCTACGCGACCATGAAGGAGACGAAGGCGAATTTCCGCATGCCCGAGGACCCGGCGACCCCGGTGATCATGATCGGACCGGGCACCGGCATCGCGCCTTTCATGGGCTTCATGGCGGAGCGGGCGCATGTGAAGGCCGGGGGCGAGGCGCTCGGCCCAGCCGTCCTCTTCTTCGGCTGCCGCCATCCGGATCAGGATTTCCTCTATCAGGACCAGCTAGAGGGCTGGGCCGCCGATGGGATCGCGGACCTGCATGTCGCGTTCTCCCGTAAGGAGAAGGAAAAGGTCTACGTTCAGGACCTGATCCGTCAGCAGCGCGACGCCATTTGGCCGATGCTGGAGGCGGGGGCGCATGTCTACGTCTGCGGCGATGGCGGTCGGATGGAGCCGGACGTCCGGAGGGCGCTGGGGCGGATCTACTCCGAAGAGAAGGACGTGAGCGCCGAAGCGGCGGAGGCATGGATCGACGAGCTGTCGGCGACGGGTCGCTACAATCTCGACGTCTGGGTGGGCGGCTAGGTCTCCCGAGCTGCGCGTCCTTCGGCCGCTTCGCGTTGGGCCCGGCGCTTTTCCGCGGTGCGGAAAAGCGAAACGCCGCGCTAAGGCGCGGCGGCCTGCCGGCGGCGAGTATTTTTCGAAAGCGATGAACGGGGTTCGCCCATAGAAAAAGCCCGCTCCGGGGAGGATCGGAGCGGGCTTCGGTCTGGGAGAGAGAAGGGAGGGCTTACGCCGCTTTCTTCTCGTCTTTCGACCAAACGGAGGAGGCGCGGGCGCGAACGGCTTCGGCGCCTTCGGTGACCGTCTCACGCACTTCGTCGAACGCGGCGCGGGCGGTGTCGTAGTTCGCAGCGGCGCTCTCGCGGACGTAGTCGACCTGGATCTGCGCGGCCTCGGAGACCGATTTCGCGGCGGCTATTTTCTCGACCGTGGTCAGCGCGTGCTTCACGTTCTCATGGGAGACGCGGGCGACGCCGCCGAGGAAGTTCACGTAGCCGCTGACGAAACGGTTCATCGTGCTCTCGACGCCTTTGTTGAACTCCTCAACGCTCTCATAGGCGTTGTCGGTGCGGTCCTTCGCGGTCGCGGTCGTCTTAAGGACGTAATCGCGCGCATTGTCGGCGATCTGGGACACGCGGCTGTCTTCTTTGGCGGCTTCGGTTTTCTTCGTCGTCGTTTTCGCGGTGGCCATTTGGGTTCTCCTTCATCAAGCAAGAATGGCGGTTGTTCCGGTTGTCCAGCAACCCGGACAACGCTGATATAGGGGCGTTTGTTCGCAGGTGCAACATAAATTTCCCTTTACGTAAGGGTAAAGTGAGGCGAGTTTTAGAAACTTCAGTGTTTTCAGTTGATTAGGCGGTTGGGAGCTTAGGTGCGGGTGCGAGTTTTCGGGCGAAACGACCTTTCCTGCGACGAATCTGCCGTCCGATCTCATGGCTTTGCGCGCCATCGTCGCCTATATCCGCGCGGTCGCGAACGCGGAAGGCAGGGTCCGGCTATGGTGGTCACGCTCAACCCCGAAGACAGGCGCAAGCTCGATGAACTGCGCCGGATCAAGTTTCTGGCGACGGCGATGCTCGTCTTCTGTTTTGGGACGATGATCGTCGCGAAACTGCTGGAGGCGGGATATCCGTGGCTCGCCGCCGTCGCGGCGGCGGCGGAGGCGGCGACGATCGGGGGGCTGGCGGACTGGTATGCGGTCGTCGCGCTCTTCAAGCGGCCCATGGGGCTGCCGATCCCGCACACGGCGATCATCCCGCGCAATCAGGACCGGATCGCGGACAATATGGGCCTCTTCATCGAGGAGAATTTCCTCAACGAGAAAGAGGTCGGCGCGAAGCTGAAGGAGTTCGACTTCGCCGCCGCGATGATCGACTGGCTGGCGGACCGGGAGCGGTCGGAGGGGCTGGCGCGGTTCTTCGCGCGCTTGGCGCCGGAGCTTTTGAAAGCGGTGGACGAGACGGAGCTGCGCCAGTTCATCGCCGAACGGGCCGTCGTGCAGCTTCGCAAAACCGATATGTCGCCCTTCGTGATGGAGGTGATGAAGGAGCTGACGAAGGACGGGCGGCACCATCGCCTCCTCGACGAAGTGCTGAACGCTCTCGCCAAGTTCCTGAACAACGAGGAGGCGGTGGAGGCGATCCGCAAGCGGGTGGCGGAGGAGTTGCCGACCGTTCTCAATATCTTCCGCGCCGACAGCCTGATCCTGAACCGCATCCTCAAGACCGCGACCGCGCTTTTGCAGGAAGTGCGGGAGGACGCGGACCATGACCTCCGCCATGAGTTCGAGGATTTCTTCAAGAAATACGTCCGCCGCCTTCGCCGCTCCAAACGCTTCGCGGACCGGATCGAGCGGGCGAAGGAGCAGATCCTGGACCGGCCCGAGCTTGGCGCCGTCGCTGATCGGATGTGGGAGAGCCTGCGCGATTTCGTCGAGCGGGACGCGGTGGCGGAGGACAGCGTTTTGGTCGCGCGGCTCACAGAGCTCTTCGTCGACATCGCGGAGAACCTGAAGGCGGAGGAGCGGCTGCGCGCCGATATCAACGGCGGCATGGTCACGGCGATCGCCGGGTTCGTGGAGGGGCAGAAGAGCGCCGTCTCCGGCTTCATCGCCGATCAGGTGAAGTCGTGGGACTTCGCGCAGCTCACCCTGCTGATCGAAGCGAATGTGGGCCGCGACCTGCAGTTCATTCGCTTCAACGGGATGATCATCGGCGGGCTCGCCGGGCTCTTTCTCTTCGCGGTTGAGCGGCTTCTGCTTTAATTCTCTTGATTTGCTTCTCGGCGCCGGGTCCCGCAAAGTGTTCGCAACGCAATCGCACGGAAGGGACGACCGATGTCAGACAAGAACCCGATGAACGCCTTCATGGACATGTTCAAGGACTTCGGTTCGAACATGAACGTGCCGACCCCGCAGATCGAAGACGTGCTGGACTACCACCGCAAGAACCTGCAGGCGCTGCAGGATGCGGCGCAGGCGTCCTCCGCCGGCGGGCAGGCGATGATCGCCAAGCAGCGCGAGGCGCTGGAGGGGGCGCTGGCCGACATCTCCGACATGGTGCAGGGCGCGTCGGAGGGCGCTAAGGACCCGTCGAAGATGATGGGCGGCGGCGCCGACCTCGCCACCAAGTCCTTCGAGATGACCGTGAAGCACGCCAGCGAAATGTCCGAGATCGCGCGCGAAAGCGGGACGGAGACCTTCAACATCCTGAAGAACCGGGTGGAGGAGAGCCTCTCCGAACTGACCGGCGGGATGATGGGCTCCAAGAAGTAAGCGGGCCGTCGAAAGATGCGGAGCGCCCGGGCGAAAGCTCGGGCGTTTTTCGTTTCAGCGCCCGAATTTTGGGGCGTCCCCATGGGGACATGCATATAACTGTCTGAAAATGAACGAATAACGGTTTCAGGCCTCATAGCGGCGCAAGCTGGCATAATGTTATCACATCACATATCTGAAGCGATACGCGAGCAAATGCGGATTCGTTTCGGAGGCGGCATGCGGCAGACAAATCGAGGGCGGACGAGCTTGAAGCGCCGTCGGCGCGGTGGAAGCGGCATGGACGAGTTCGACCGTTTGCCGCCGGAGCTTCGCAGCTGGCTCGCCGCCGCCGCCTTACCCTGGCGCCCGCAGTCGGTGAAGCGCGCCTTCGCCAAGGCCTACGCCAGCACCGGGGATCGCCAGAGCGCCCTGCGAGAACTCGATGCGATGCAGCGGCGACTTATCGCAAAGGATGCGCGTAAGGTTTGGGGCGCCGACCATCCCGTATCGACGCCGGAGAGCGCGATTTGAAACGCATTCCCGTCACGATCCTCACCGGGTTTCTCGGGGCGGGGAAGACGACGCTTCTCAATCGTCTGATCGCCGCGCCGGGTTTCGGCGACACAGCGGTCGTGGTGAACGAGTTCGGCGAGGCGGGGGTCGACGGGTCGCTGATCGCGCAGGCGGACGAGCGGGCGATGGCGATGTCGGTCGGGTGCCTTTGCTGCACGATCTCCGGCGACGTGCGGCTGACGCTGCTCGGTCTTTTGGAGGACGCGGAGAAGGGCGCAGGGCCGTCTTTCGACCGGGTGATCATCGAGACGACGGGCCTCGCCGATCCGGCGCCGGTGCTGCAGATCTTCATGACCAACGATCACATGCTGAGCCGCTTCGCGCTGAACGGCCTCGTGACGGTGGTGGACGCGGTGAACGGGACGGAAGCGATCAACGAGTTCCCGGAGGCGCAGCGACAAGTGGCGGTGGCGGACCTTCTGATCCTGTCGAAAGCCGATCTCGCGGCGGAGCGGGACGCCGGCGCCCTCGCGGCGTTGAAGGCCGACCTCGCCGCGCGCAATCCGAACGCCGAGCTGATCGGCGCGGAGACGGTCACGCCGGAGCGGGTGTTCTCCCTCGCCGCCTTCGACCCGGCTGGAAAGCCGCCGGAAGTGAGGGACTGGCTGCGCTTCGAGGGCGGCGCGGGCCACGATCACGGCCATCATCATCATGATGGGCACGGACACGCGCATGACCACCACCATCACCACGACGCCAACAATCACGGACAGACGGCCTCCGCCTACTGTTTCTCGGCTGACGGCTTTGTGGAGCCCAATGAGTTGAAGGACGCGATCTTCGCGCTTCAACGCTCGCTGGGGCGCGACCTGTTGCGCATCAAGGGGCTCGTGGAGTTGACGGGTTTTCCCGGCTGCCCGCGCGTGGTTCACGTCGTGGGCCATGTCTTCAGCCCGCCGAGCGTCTTCGACGGCTGGCCGCCGGGCGTGGAGGAAACGCGATTGGTGCTGATCCTGAGCGGTGATGAGCGCGACGCGGCCGCGAAGACGTTCGCGAACTCCGTCGCCGCGCTCAGGCCGTTTCAGGCCTAAACGGTCGCTGTGACCAGTAGGGTCGCCTTACGCAGCTTCGGCGTAATGCGGGTTCGGGTAGAGGAAGCTGCGCACGCCGGAGCGGTCGAAGGGCGCCCATTCGCCCTCCGGCGCCGCCAGACGGTCGGCGATGGCGTAGACCGCCGCCGGGTGGTGGCCGAGGCCGCAATGGCTCCCCGTCACCTCGATATTCTCGATATCGTCCCCGGCTTCTTCGATGCAGGAGCGCCAGGCGCAAATGCCGTCGGTCTTGGAGTAGATCGCGGTCGTCGGCACCGGCGGACGTTTGGCGATGGCTCCGCCCATATGCTGTTCACCCTCGTCCACCGATTGGCCGCTGGCCATCTGGTAGACCCGCCAGGCGTTGGTCGCGCGCGGATCGCCGTTGAACGGGCTGCCGAGGGTGACCACCTGGCGGATCTTCTCCGGCATGATCTTCCCGAGCTGGCGGGCGTAGATGCCGCCGAGGCTCCAGCCGACGAGGCTGACCTTGCGGCCGTATTTCTCATGCAGTTCCTCGACCCGCGCGATCAGGCCGTCTTCGACGCCGGGCAGGGGCCCGAGATTGCGCCCGAGCTCCCACCCGTAGGTCGGGTAGCCGAGGGTTTTCAGCAGGCCGCGGAGCGGGCCGGTGGACCGGTCTGAGGTGATCAGGCCGGGCAGGACCAGCACGGGCTGGCCGTCGCCGCGCGGGCTGACCGTCGCGAGCGTCGGCCATGAGAGCGAGAACCCGAACAGTTCGGGGAGCGCGCGCATCTCCATCATGAGAAGCGTCTTGCTCGGCGGTTTGATCGCGGCTTCTTGCATGCTTTACCCCAGTACTTGCACATTACGTAAAGGTTAATGCGCATCTTTCGGGCGCTTGGGGATGCAGTATATGTGCTCTCAACTGTTAAGCTAGATTGACGCTCGCGTCATTACGTAAGGTTACTCGGCTGTTTTCGGCTCTGTTTTTGTGCGGCGCCGTGAAGAAGTTGCGGATTTAGCGGGTGCAGCATCCGTTTTCTTCGCGGTTGCGGTAGTTTTCTTGGGCGTCGACTTGGGGGCCGCCTTCGCGGGGGCGGCGGGTTTAGCCGACTCGGCCTTGGCGGCGGGTTTCTTGGCCGGCGCGCGCTTTTTCGGCGCTGGTTTAGGGGCCTGCTTCGGGGCCGGAGCGGCGGGTTTCGGCGAAGGCGCGGCCTCGGCGGTCGGGACCGCCTCGTCGCCGAGCACGGCTTTCGCCAGCTCGTCGAAGGCTTCGATCAGGAGATCGCCCATCCGGTCCACGTCCGGGACGGAGGTTTTGCAGCAGGTCACGCCGAAATCGAGATGGTCGATATAGCTCTGCACCGTGAAGTTCACGCCGACGCCATGCACCGGGATCGACACGGGGTAGAGCGCAGAGACCTTGGCTCCCGCGCAGTAGAGCGGGAACGGCGGGCCGGCGTTGTTGGAGATGCAGACGTTCACGATGTTGGGCGCGACGTCGGCGAGCTTCGTCTGACCGAAAAGCTGCATCAGGCCGGGCAGGAGCATCGGCGCGCCGAGGACGGTGAAGTCGCCGGTCGAGAGGTCCTTCACGCTGGCGGCCATCGTCTTCGTGGACCGGCTTTCGGCGTTGATCTTGGTCAGACGCTTCACCGGGTCGCCGTAGTTGGTGGCGAGCGGGGTGTTCATGCCGAAGACCTGATTGTTGAGGTCGGTGTTCCCGGCCTCCCGCATCGAAATCGGCACGAAGGCGATCAGGGCGGCGTCGGGCAACTGGTGCTTTTCATCGAGATAAGCGCGGAGCGCGCCGGAGCAGGTCGCCATGACGACGTCGTTGATCTTCACCCCCGTCGCCTTGCAGATCGCTTTCGCCGTCTTCAGCGAGACGGAGCGAGCGGCGTAGGAGCGCTCGGCCCCGATCGTCCCGTTGAAGGCGGTTTTGGGGGCGAGCATCTGGGGGAGGGAGAGGCCGCCCTTCAGCGCGGGAGCGACGAGGTCGGCGACCTGACCGGCGGCCTTCGGCAGCGCCTCCATGATCTTTAGCTGCTGGCGGACCATGTTGGTCGCCATGTCGTGGATGCCGAGGACGGCGCGTTCGGGGACGGAGGGCTTGCGGGAGGCTTCGCGCGGCTTCGGCGGCTCCACCTCGCGCGGGACGGGCCCGAGATCGTAGAGCGCCTGGGTGATGACCATGCCGGCGCCGCCGTCGACGGCGGCGTGGTGAACCTTTGAGTAAAGCGCGACGCGGCCGTCGGCGAGGCCCTCGATCACATGGAACTGCCAAAGCGGTTTGGTGCGGTCCAGCGTGGTCGAGTGGAGGTCGCCGATCAGATCCTCCATCTGCTTGAAGGCGCCGGGGGCGGGAACGGTGGCGGACTGGATATGGTAGTCGAGGTCCACATCCGCTTCGACCCAGCCGGGGTGGTCCATCTGAAATACGGTCTTCGCGAGCTTCTTGTTGAAGATCGGGATCAGGTGGACCCGCCCCGCGAAAAACTTTTTGAAGTGCTCGTGGAAGGAGCCTTCGAAGCCCTCCGGCAGCTCATAGAGCGTGCAGCCCGCGACGTGCATCGGGGTCTCCGGCGTCTCCATATAGAGGAAGGACGCATCCATTCCGGACAGCTGCTTGTAGGACATTTCCGTCTCCCCTTGCGGCGCGCGGGCCTTGTTTGGTGGAACTGTCGGGCAATCCACCACAGGTTTCAATGCGAACGCGCGCTTTGCCGATAGCATGCAATTGACGTTTACGTTAACGTCATGTAGTGACCGCGTCAACGTCATGAACGCGCCGATCAAGCGGCGCGAAGGGAAGGGAACCTTAGTTATGACCGAGCTGACTTACGCCGAAATGCCGAACAAGATCGGGGCGCATCTGGGAACGTCCGACTGGCTGACCGTCGATCAGTCGATGGTGAACCAGTTCGCCGAGTGCACGCTGGACGATCAGTGGATTCACGTGGACGCGGAGCGAGCCAAGAAGGAGAGCCCGTTCGGCGGGCCGGTCGCGCATGGCTATCTGACGCTCTCGCTCGTCGCGGGCCTGTCGATGCGTCTTGGAGTGGTTCCGAAGGGCACGGCGGCGGCGCTGAACTACGGGCTGGAGAAGGTGCGTTTCCTGACGCCGGTTCTCGTGGGCGCGCGGGTGCGGCTTCATGTTAAGCTGACCGGGTTCGAGGAGAAGTCGCCGGGGCAATACCTGACGACCTTCGAGAATTCGCTGGAGGTCGAAGGCGCCGAGAAACCCGCGCTGATCGCGACGACGCTGGCGATACTCGTGCCCGCGCCCGGCGCCTGAGGAGAGGAAAAGATGGCTGATAAGAAGACGAATAGTCCCGCGAAAGACATCGCCGAGAGCGCCGCCGAGAACACGCTGGCGCTGAACCCGCTCGTCGGTTTGCGCGGTCAGGACATGGTCGCCGCCGGCGCCAATGTGATGCGCACGCTGGCGAGCCAGCCGCAGATGCTGACGAAACAGTGGATGGGCTTCGCCTCCGAAATGGGCTCCATCATGATGGGGCGGTCGGAGATGGCGCCGGCGCGCGGCGACCGGCGCTTCGCGGATGAAGGCTGGAGTAAGAACGGCGTCAACAAGGCGCTGATGCAGGCGTACCTCAAATGGTCCGGCGACGTGACGGAGATGGTCGAGAAGCTGGACCTGCCCGACCGCGACGCCGCGCGCGCGCGGCTCGTCACCTCGATCTTCGTCGACGCGATGGCGCCGTCGAACAACTTCTTCGCCAACCCGGCGGCGGTGCGGAAGTTCTATGAAAGCAACGGCAAGAGCGCGGTGGACGGGCTGAGCAACCTTTTCGACGACATGTTCAAGCATGGCGGGCTGCCGTCTTCGGTGGACCGGTCGAAGTTCAAGGTGGGCGAGAACCTCGCGGTGACCAAGGGCGACGTCGTCTTTCGCAACGAGGTGATCGAGCTGATCAAATACGCGCCGACGACGGCCAAGGTGCAGCGGCGCCCGTTCATCATCGTGCCGCCGCAGATCAACAAGTACTACGCGATAGACCTGTCGCCCGGAAAGTCGATGATCGAGTTTCTGCAGAGCCAGGGCATTCAGCCCTTCTGCGTAAGCTGGCGTAACCCGACGCCCGAGCAGCGCGACTGGGATTTCCAGACCTATATCGAAGCGCTGGACGAGGCCGTGACCGCCGCGCGGGAGATCACCGGGTCGGACAGCGTCAACGTCATGGGGTCCTGTTCGGGCGGCATCACGCTCTCCACCTATCTCGGCTGGCTCGCGGCGCAGGAACGGAGCGATGAGATCAACGCGGTCTTCCTCGCCGTCTGCGTGCTGAACACGGAGGCGAAGACGGATAGCGACTTCGCCGCGCTCGTCTCTCCCGCAACGGTCGGGGCGGCGAAGAAGGCGTCCGAGGCGAAGGGCGTTCTGGACGGCGAGGACATGGCGAAGATGTTCGCCTGGATGCGCCCGAACGATCTGATCTGGAACTATTGGGTCAACAACTACCTGATGGGCAACGCGCCGCCGGCCTTCGACGTGCTCTACTGGAACGCGGACACGACGCGGCTGCCGAAGGGGCTGCACCACGACTTCCTCGACATGATCTTCACCAACCCGTTCATGAAGCCGGGAACGCTGGAGGTCGGCGGTCATGCGATCGACATGACCGAGGTGAAGCACGACACCTATGTCATCGCCGGGACGACCGACCACATCACGCCCTGGAAGGCGGTCTATGAGACCGCGCGGCTCTTCGGACCGGAGAGCACGTTCATCCTCTCGAATTCCGGGCATTTGCAGAGCCTCCTGAACCCGCCGGGCAATCCGAAGAGCTGGTATGTGAAGGCCCCTGCGGAGGCCGAGGACCCGGACAAGTGGGCCGAGACGGCGACGAAGCACGAAGGGTCCTGGTGGCTCGACTGGGCGGAGCACCTGAAAGAGCGCTCCGGCGAGGTGATCGCGGCGCCGAAATCGCCCGGAGGACGGAAATACAAGTCGCTGGGGGCGGCCCCGGGCACCTATGTTTTCGAGCCGTGATCACGTGAGGCGTGGGGGAGGTCTCCCGCGCCTTCGCTTGGGCCCGGCGTTTTCCGCCGGGCTGACGCCCGGGGAAAACGAAGGCCGCCTTTGGGCGGCCTTTTCGCCTTCGGCGGGGCGAACTCGCTTTGCGAGATCGCCTTTGGATATTTTTCGAGCAAAGAAGGTTAAGGCGGCGCGTCAGGTCAGGTTGACATGACGTGACGTTGTGGCTGCGCGGCGGGGCGTTTCCTGTTTCTTTGATCGCGACGAAGCCGCCTGAGGAGAGCGACATGGGCGCAGCCGCTGAAAGAGCCGGACTGACCGCGATCGATAGGATCGCGATCCGGGATATCGAGGTGGATGGGCAGACCCTCCACACCGCCATCGCGGGCGGGCCGACGGATCAGCCGCCGCTCCTGATGTTCAACGGGATCGGCGCCAATCTGGAGCTGGCGACGCCGCTGCTGAAGGCGATGACCGACCGGCGGATGGTGATCTTCGACGTGCCTGGGGTGGGCGGCTCTCCCCTTCCTTCGCTGCCCTATCGGGCGCGGACGCTGGCCTCTTGGGCGAAGGGGCTTTGCGATCAGCTCGGCTATGAAGAGGTGGACGTCTCGGGAGTGAGCTGGGGCGGCGGGATCGCGCAGCAGTTCGCGTTTCAGTATCCGCGCTACGTGCGCAAGATGGTGCTCTCGGCGACGACGGCGGGGATGGTGATGGTTCCGGGCGGATGGAACGTCCTCTCCAAGATGGCGAGCCCGAAGCGGTATACGGACAAGGGCTACATGCGCTCCATCGCCGCCGAGATTTACGGGGGCGATTTCCGCAAGGACGATACGTTGATCGGCGCCCATGCGGCGGGGATGAAGCCGCAATCCCAGAAGGGATACAATTATCAGCTGATGGCGATGGCCGGGTGGACGTCGGCGCACTGGCTCTGGACGATCCGGCAGCCGACGCTGATCCTGTCGGGCGCGGACGATCCCTTGATCCCGGTGATCAACGCGAAGTTTCTGGCGGCGATGATCCACAAGTCGGAGCTGCGGCTGATCGACAACGGGCATCTCTTCTTGGTGACGCAGCCGGAAGAGAGCGCGGCGACGATTTCGGAGTTCTTGAGCCGTTAGAGGCGGGCCGGACGCCCCCTTCTCGCCATCGATAGCGCGTTGGCCGCCAGGCAACGGGATCAAGTTCTGGCATGACGGCTGTGTCGCCTAATAGGGCAGGCCGACGTAGTTCTCCGCCATCGCCTTTTGCGCGGCCTTGTTGGAGCGGAGGAACTCGATCTCCGCGATCTGCATCTTGATGTCGAATTCGGACTGGTCCGGGTAGCGGTGCATCAGGGATGAGAACCACCAGCTGAACCGCTCCGTCTTCCAGATGCGGGCGAGGGCTTTGGCGGAGTAGGCGTCGATCCCTTCGCTTGAGCCGTCTTCATAAAACTGGCGCAGGCCGTTGTAGAGATAATGCACGTCGGAGGCGGCGGTGTTCAGCCCCTTCGCCCCCGTCGGCGGCACGATATGGGCGGCGTCGCCGCAGAGGAAGAGGCGGCCCCAGCGCATCGGCTCGGTGACGAAGGAGCGGAGGGGGGCGATGGATTTCTCGATGGAGGGGCCGGTGACGAGCGCCGCCGCTTGGGTCGCGGGGATGCGGCGCTTCAGCTCCGACCAGAAAGCCTCGTCCGTCCAGTCGTCCGGGCTGTCGGAGAGCGAGCACTGGATGTAGTAGCGGCTGAGATTGGCGTTGCGCATGGAGCAGAGCGCGAAGCCGCGATCCGAATTGGCGTAGATCAGTTCGTGGTTCACGGGCGGCGTTTCGGAGAGGACGCCGAGCCAGCCGAAGGGATAGACCTTTTCATACTCCTTGCGCACGTCGAGCGGGATCGTCTGGCGGCTGACGCCGTGGAAACCGTCGCAGCCCGCGATGAAGTCGCAGTCGATGCGGCGGGGCTCGCCCTCGACCGTGTAGGTCACGTTCGGCGCGTCGGTGTCGGCGCCGTGGATGACCACATCGTCGACTTCAAACTCAATGGGCCCGCCCGCCGCCTCCCGCGCTGCGTAGAGATCGCGGGTCACTTCGGTCTGGCCGTAGACCATCACCGGCGTTCCGGCGTGTTCGGTGAAGTCGATGCGGAACATCTCGTCGCCGTAGGAGATCAGCGTTCCGTCATGGGTGAAGCCCTCGGCGCGCATTCGCTCGGCGCAGCCCGCTTCCTCCATCAGCCGGACGAGGCCCTGTTCGAGAACGCCGGCGCGGATGCGGGAAAGGACGTAGTCCTTCGTCTTGCGCTCCAGCACCACGGCTTCGATCCCGCGCGTCGCGAGAAGCTGCGCGAGGAGGAGGCCCGAGGGCCCGCCGCCGATGATCGCCACCTGTGTCTTCACGCGCGCCTCCCTCGCCGCGCGCACCATCCGGCGCCGCGATTGAGGCGTCAACGGCGGGCGCTGGTTCCGGGGTGAAGCTGGTGGCGCCCCGCCAAGGTTCCAACATTCCGGAATGCCGGAATGTTAGAACCTTGGCGGGGCGCGGGGGCCGGCGGCCACCCGCCGGATCGCTTTGTATGCGTCCGGCCACTTGCCGCGCGGCGTTCGCTTGTTCAGGGTCCGACCGTCGAGAGTACAAAGGAGAGCGACATGGAGATCATTTCGGAAACCCGAATGTTCGGCGGCCGCCAGCTAACCATCGCCCATGAGAGCGCGGCGACCGGAACGACCATGCGATGCGCCGTGTTCCTGCCGCCTCAGGAGGGGCCGCGCCCGACGCTCTATTACCTTTCCGGCCTTACCTGCACTGAAGACAACGTCACCCAGAAGGCGGGCGCGCAGCGGGTCGCGGCGGAGCTTGGGATGATCTTCGTCGCGCCCGACACCTCCCCACGCGGCGAAGGCGTCGCGAATGACGAGGCTTACGATCTGGGGCAGGGCGCCGGGTTCTACGTGGATGCGACGGAGGCGCCCTGGGCGCCGCATTTCTCCATGTACTCTTACATCGCGGACGAGTTGCCGAAGCTGATCGCGGCGGAGTTTCCGGTGGATACGGCCCGCGTCGGGATCACCGGACATTCCATGGGCGGGCACGGGGCGCTGACCATCGGGCTGAGGCATCCGGAGACATTCCGCTCGATCTCCGCCTTCTCGCCCATCGTCTCGCCGCTGAACTGTCCGTGGGGGGAGAAGGCGCTGACGGCCTATCTCGGCCCGGACCGGGCGACATGGGCCGCGCATGACGCTTGCGAGCTTGTGAAGGCGCGGGGGCGCCAGGGGACGGTCCTGGTCGATCAGGGCGATGCGGACGGCTTTCTGGAGGAGCAGTTGAAGACCCATCTCTTCGCCGAAGCCTGCGAGGCCGCGGGCGTGAAGGCGGAGATCCGGATGCAGCCCGGTTACGACCATTCCTATTTCTTCATCGCGACCTTTATCGAGGATCACCTGCGCCATCACGCGGCCGCGCTCGCCTGACGCGGGCGGCGGGCTTCAGGCGTTCGCGCCAGGGTGGGTGAAATCAGCCTAACCCTAGGTCAGGATTGCGAAAAACGCATAGGCGCCATGCCGCGATATGCGTTGTCCCTGACGTTCGCGTAAACCAGATGACACTCCAGATGCGTAACGCCGAACATGGAGTGAACCAATGGCCGTCATCACCACCAACGCCGCCGCCCCCCGCGCCGTAGAGGCGCCGTTCGGAGGGCTGATTTCCTTCTTCCGCGCCTGGATCGCCGAGCGCCGGACCATCTCCGCGCTGAGCGCGCTCAGCGATCGCGAGCTCGCCGATATCGGCATCTCCCGTTCGGAGATCCGCTCCGTCGCCCGTCAGGGCCGCTAAGCTTGCCATTCGTCCGACCTTTCGCTCAAGTTACGGCGAAAGGGAGGGCGACATGGGCGTCAGACTGACCGAAGACGAACTAGCGACTTACCGCGAAAAGGGCTGGATCGTGCCGGATTACCGGCTGCCCGCCGATCTGATCGCGGAGATGCGCGCGGAATACGACGCGCTTCTCGAACGAAATTCCCACATCGCTTCCGACATCATGCTCGGCCCGCATCAGACGAACGGCGGGTCGCAGGGCGTGGTCGGCTCCGAGAGGTGGCTCGAGTTCGCCACCCATCCCGACCTGATGGAGATCGCCGGTCAGCTGATCGGCGACGACATCATCCTCTGGGGCACCACGATCTTCGGCAAACCCGCGATGAACGGGAAAGAGACGCCCTGGCATCAGGACGGCGGCTACTACCCGATCCGCCCGCTGGAGACGCTCACGATCTGGATCCCGCTGGACGACGTGACGCCCGAAAATGGGCCGATGCGCTTCATCCCCGGCAGCCACAAGCCGCACGAGCTCTTTTCGCATAGTTGGGTCGAGGGCGGGAACAAGACCATCAACCTCGTCACCGACGGCGAGCATTTCGACGAAGGATCGGCGGAGGATCTGATCATCGAGGCGGGTCAGGTCTCCTTCCACGACGTCTACATGATCCACGGCTCCTCCGCGAACCGGACAGCGCATCGCCGGGCCGCCTTCATCGTGCGGCTGATGCCCGCCACCTCCTTCTATGACCACGCGCTGGGCGCGGAGATCGGCGCGAAGCACCCGTCGCAGGGGTATGGGACGCGGCCGCTGTACCTCGTGCGAGGGGAGGACAGGCACGGCTCGAACAATTTCGAGATCGGGCATTGAAGCTTGATCTGACGCGGGCCGACATCTTCGGCGCCGCGCCGCTGCCCGACGCCGCCGAGATCATGGCGCGGGGCCGGGCGCTGGCGGGCGATGTGAAGGTCGCCTCCTGCGCCTTTCTCGACCATCACGGGATCGCCTCCGAAGCCGAGTTCAAACGCGCCGCCGCCGCAGCTGGCGACGTCGCGGTCCACGCGCAGATCGGCTACCGCGACCCGGCGAAGACCCGCCGCGCCTGGCGCGAGATCTGGAGCCAAGCCGGCGAGCGCGGCGCCCGCGTCGACCGCTACGGCATCTGTCTCGACTGGTGCATGGGCTACGCCCGCGAGGACCGCGCGAAGGGCCTGCGCGGCACCGGCCTGATCCTCGACCATGAGGAGGAATTCGCCGCCCTCGCCGCCGAAGCCCCCGTCGCCCCGCATTTCGGCGATTTCGTCATGGGCTTCCCGGCGGCGGTGGAGAACACGGTCGCGGCGCTGAAAGCGGGCTCCACCGCCATCGGCAATCTCGGCCAGTACTTCGCCTTTCGCCTGCCGGGTCATGACGACGACGTGGGCGACACCGCCGCGACGCTGGAGGCGCTGTCCCTCTGCGCCGCGCAGCCGGTGGACGTTCTGATCCACTCGAACCTCGACGACGGCTTCGCCGCGCTCTTCACCGATCTCGCCTGCACCCTCGGCGCCGTGCTGATCGAGCGGCATATCGTCGAGGACCTGATCGGCGGGACGGTCGCCCATTGCTACGGCCATTCCTTCTCCGAGCCGCAGAAGCGCCTCGCCTTTCAGGCGGCGCTCGCCCGCGTGGCGCCGGGGCCGGGCAGCATGGTCTACGGCAACACGGTCGCCTATCAGGGCGACGGGCCGGAGAATTATGCGGCCCTCGCCGCTTATCTTTCGGTCGACATCGCGGGCCAGCGCCGGGCTGGCACAGGCCATGCGGTCACCCCGATCCCGATCACGGAGGCCGCCCGCATTCCCGACATCGACGAGACCGTGGACGCCATCGCCTTCGCCGGGCGCATGGCGGAGCGGCTGGAGGAGGCCCCCGCGCTCTTCGACTTCGCCTCCGCCGAGGCGACGGCGAACGACCTCGTCGCGGGCGCCGAGCTATTCAAGGCCCGCGTCCTGAAGGGGTTGGAGGCGACCGGCGTCGACACCGCCAACCCGCTGGAGATGCTCCTCGCCCTTCGCCGGATCGGCGCCAAGCGGCTGGAGGAGGCTTTCGGCCCCGGCGTCGAAGATCCCGCCGACCGGCGCGGCCGTCGCCCGATCCTCCTAGCCAGCACCATCGCGGCGCTGGAGGCGTCGGCGGAGGCGACCGTGGCGTCCATCCCGGTAGAGGACCGCAGCGCTATCGAAGCGACGGGACTGGTCCTCTGCGTCTCCGCCTCCGACGTCCACGAATACGGCAAGATCCTCCTGACGGAGACGCTGGACCGCCTCGGCGTCGAAGCGCGCGACGCCGGCATCCACGCCGAACCCGCCCGCGTGGCGGAGCTGGCGAAAGGCGCGGACGCGGTCGCCATCAGCACCTATAACGGCGTCGCGCTCGATTACCTGCGCCGGGTGCGCGAGGCGCTGGACGAGGCGGGCGTCGACGTTCCCATCCTGATCGGCGGCAAGATCAATCAGGTGCCCGACGGCTCCAACACCTCGCTCCCCGTCGACGTCTCAAGCGAGCTGGCGGAGGAGGGCGCCGTCGTCTGCCGCTCCATCGACGATCTCGGCCCCCAACTCGCCGCCATCGCGCGGGCCAAGGCGTGATCCGACGACTGGGTATTATCGGCGTCGGCCATCTGGCGGGCTTCATCGCGGAAGGCTTGCGCAACGCCGGATGGGACGGCGCGCTGATCGTGCCCGACCGCCCCTCCGCGGCGGGTTTTGCGGATCGTTTCGGCGCCGAGATCGCCGCGACGACGCAAGACGTCGTCGGCGGCGCCGACGCCCTCCTGGTCGCCGTTCGCCCGGCGCAAGTGGAGGACGCGCTCACCGACCTAGACTGGCCCGAAGGCCGCCTCCTCATCTCCGCAATGGCGGGCGTGAAGATAGCCCGCCTCGCCGCCCTCGCCCCCGGCGCCCGCATTCTCCGCGCGATGCCGATTTCCGCCGCGACTATCGGCGCCAGCCCCACGCCCGTCTTTCCGCGCGACGGGGAAGCCGAAGCGCTCCTCGCCCTTATCGGCGCCGTCATACCGATGGAGAGCGAGGCGATGCTGGAGGCCGCCAGCGCCAACGCCGCCGCCTACGGCTGGCACTTCCGCCTGATCGACGGCCTTGTGAAGGCTAACCTGGAGGCGGGCCTCTCCGATGAGGCGGCCAAACGCATGACGATGGAGACGCTCGTCGCCGCCGGCCGCGTCGCGCTCAATTCGGAAAAATCGCCAGAGGACATCCTGAACGCCCTCGCCACCCCTGGCGGGATCACAGCGCAGGGCCTCGCCATCCTAGACGAGGCGAACGCCTTCCCGCCATGGAGTGACGCCTTCGCCGCCGTAGCGCATCGCCTGAAATCAGACTGACCCACCCCTTCACTCTTCCTCAAATACTGAAAAAGCGGCGCAGCCGCGTCGACCGCAAGGTCGGCGTGCGGCGAGCGGGCCGCGAAGCGGCTGGGCGAGCCGCGCTCCCGTTCATTTTCGGCGTCGCCGGAACTGAACCCGCCCAAGCGACGGCGCGGGAGACCTACGCGACCGCCGCGAACCCTTCGTCGAGTGCGGAGACGATCCGCGCCGCATCCGTCTCCGAGATCACCAGCGGGGGCGAAAGGATCACGTTCGGGCCGGAGACGCGGACCATGACGCCCGCCTTGTAGGTCGCCTCCTGCAGCCGGGCGATGGTCGCCTTGTCGATTGGCGTCTTCGCGCCTCTGTCTGAGACCAGCTCCAGCGCGCACATCAGCCCATGGCCGCCGCGCACGTCGCCGATCAGCTCATGCGTTTCAGCCAGCCCCTGAAGCCCCGCGAAAATCTCCGCCCCGCGCGCCGCCGCGTTCTCGTTCACCGTCAGCCGCTCGGTCTCGTTCAGGCAGGCTATGGCCGCCGCCGCGCCGACCGGGTGACCGGAATAGGTGTAGCCGGTGCCGATATTGGCCAGGCCGGTCTCGTCGCCCTCGAAGGTCTCCACGACGGTCTCCGACAGCATCACCGCGCCGAAGGGGAAGTAGCCGTTGGTGATCGCCTTCGCGGTCGCCATCATGTCCGGCTTCACTCCCCAGTGACGCGAGCCGGACCACGAGCCGGTGCGCCCGAAAGCGGTGATCACCTCGTCTGCGATGAGCAAAATCCCATGCCGGTCGCAGATCTCCCGCACGCCGGGCATGAAGCTCTCATGCGGCGGGATTACGCCGCCGGCGCCGAGGACCGGCTCCATGATGAAGGCGGCGATGGTGTTAGCGCCCTGGAAGGCGATCTCGTCTTCTAGGGCGACGAGGCAAAGCTGCGAGAGCCGCGCCGGGTCCGTTTCGTTGAACGGATTGCGGTAGGTATAGGGCGCCGGGATGTGGTGGCAGCCTGCGAGCAGAGGCTCGTAACTCGTGCGGAAATTGGCGTTGCCGTTGACCGAGGCGCCGCCGAAATGGGTGCCGTGATAGCCCTTCTTCAGGCTCAGGAATTTCGTCCGCCCATTCTCCCCCCGCACCTTGTGATACTGACGGGCGAGGCGCAGCGCGACCTCCACGCTGTCGGAGCCGCCGGAGGTGAAGAAGGCGCGAGTGAGGCCATCGGGGGCGAAGAACTCGGAGAGCATCCAGCTGAGCTCGATCACCGCGTCATTCGTCGTGCCGCGGAAGGTCGAATAATACGGCATCACGTCGAGCTGCGCTGCGATCGCGTCCTTGATCGGCTGGCAGGAGAAGCCGAGATTGACGTTCCAGAGCCCGCCGACCGCGTCGATGGTCTCATGCCCGTCGACATCCGTGATCCTGACCCCTTCGGCTTTGGTCACGATGGTCGGCGGGTGCGCGCGCATGTCGGCGGGATGCGCCATGGGGTGCCAAAGGTGGCGCGCGTTATTCTCCTTGAGGAAATTGGAGTCCTTCATCGCGTCCCCGCAGCAATCTGTTGAACAGTCAACCGTATATGGGGCGGCCATCCCACTAACGCAAGAATGCGCCCGCGTCCGGTGCGTCGCAAGGCCGAGTACTCGGTGGAGTTTCGACGCCGCACCCAAGAGGGGAGGGGGCGAGGCGGCGAAGGTTCCGTATCCGCGATGGCTCTGTCCAAGTGCGCCGCGCGAAAAGGTTGAGCGAAAAGCGCCCGCTGGGCTGTCGCCCTTTGCGACTTTCGATCGGACGGGGTCGCACGCCGCCTTAGAGGCGGAGGTCGACTTCCTCTCCCCGCCGTTCGGCGGCGCGCAGCGCGGTGAGATCGGCCTGGGCCTCGGTCCGCGTGGCGTCGGCGATGGCGGCGACGCGGCGGTCCGCGGAGGAGGGTTCGGCCGGGGCGAGGGCGGCGGCCTTCACCACCTCCATCTTGACGATGGTCGCCTCCGGGTCGCCCTCCACTGCGGAGACGTCGATGCTGACTTCGCCTCCAATCGCGTAGCGCCGCCCGTCTGGGCCGACTTGATAGTCGTAGCTCGGCGCCGACGCGTATTGCCCGCCGACGAGGGCGTGCGCCTGCTCGTGGGCGCGCACTTCCCGGTCGCGGGCCCTCAATTCATTCACGACGCGCCGTTCCTCTTCGGTGAGTGGGCCGAAACTCTCGTTGCGGTCGGGCGCTGCGGCTTCCGGCGCCGTTTCCGCGCTGGAGGAAAGCGCCTCGCCGTCGTCGGCGGTGCGCCTCGCGTCGAGGGCGGCCGCGTTCGCGACCGCTTCGGCGCCGATGACCGCCCGCCGCTCGCCCGAGCGCGGGATGACGTCGACGCCCGTATCGGTCGCCGCCGTCGTCTCCCCCCGCGCCGCGGCGAGCTTGTCGAAGACCCGCGCGCGCTGAAGCTCCAGCACCGCGGCGGGCCCGGAATTATCGCTGAAGGGCGAAGGGGTTCCAAACGCAAAGAACATTTAACCACGTTGCAGCGGCGTGGTTAACAAGACCTTTCCAGATCAGCCTACGCCTAAAATCGTCAGTATTTCGCCGGCTCTTGCTTGGAAAGGCTCACTTTCGGCGCCGCATCCCCGCTCGCCTTCACCTTGGCGTCGTAGTCGGGGTGAAGCGTTCCGCAGAGCCGATCCCAGAAGCTGAAGAAATTGGCGAAGTTGTAGTTGAACGCCTCATGGTGCTGATCGTGGAAGGTCGTGCAGACCATGGGGGAGGGGAAGCGCGTGGACTTGTCCGCGAAATACTCGAACCCCGAATGACCGATCTGGCCGTTGATGTGATCCCAGACGCGATGGGCGATCAGCACGAGCGGCGGGAAGGGCAGGAAAATCGGCGCGATCAGATAGTAGGACTGCATCGCGAAGGCGTCGGTCAGCGTGTCGGAATAGTTCGACCAGACCGTCGGCGCGACGGACTTGTGATGCCAGAAATGATGCTTGTAGAGCGGCTTCCAGTGCATCAGCCGGTGGCCCCAGTAGAACCAGGCGTCGTAGAGGAAGATCGAGACGACGAACATCAGGATCGCCGACCACCAGGTCAGCTCCAGCGGCGCGAAGATCGTCCAGCCCATCCATTGCAGCCAGAGCCCGCCCGCGAGGCAGCCGCAGGTGACGACCAGCGATTTGAGGGAGGAGATGATCTCCACCCGCGCGCGGCTCTCGCCGCAGCGCTTCTTCTGGATGCGGCGCTCGGGGTTGCGCTCATTCAGCCAGATCATCAGCCCGCCCTGGCCGAAATAGAACGCGACCGTCACGACGTAGACGGCGACCCAGAGGCCGAGGAGAACGGCGAGTTCGTACATGGTCACTCCGATCGGGCCGGGCTTTCGGGCTTCGCCGACCACTTGTCCACAAGCCCGTCATACTCCGGATGCAGCGTCCCGTGCACGCGATCCCAGAGCGAGAAGTAGTTGCCGTAGTTGAAGTTATATAGCTCGTGATGCTGATCGTGGAAGGTCGTGCAAACCATGGGCGAGGGCGCGCGGGTCGTCCGATCGGCGAAAAACTCGTAGCCGCAATGGCCGAGCTGCGCGCTGATATGGTCGTAGAGCCGGTGGAGGACGAACGCGAGCGGCGCGATCGGCAGCAGGATCGCGGCCCAGATCATGAAGCTCTGAACGATGAACGTCTCGCCCGGGCTCTGGCTGTCGGCCGACCATGCGGTCGGCGCGAGCGACTGGTGGTGAAGGCGATGGAGGTGCTTGAACCGCTTGGTGTGCAAGAGCCGATGGGCCCAATAATAGTAGAGGTCGTAGCCGAGGATCACCATCGCCGCGCCCGCCACGACGCCCCACCAGCCGGTCAGCGGGGCCCAGAGGGTCAGCCCGTTCAGCGTCAGCGCGATGGCGAGCGCCATGCAGGCGGCGGTGATCCCGATAGAGCGGAGGCTTTCGCGGATCTCCACGCCCACCCGTCCATCGCCGTCGCGCCGGGTCTGGATCTTCCGCTCCGGATGGCGCTTCGCATGGGCCATGATCGCCCAGCCGCACGCGAAATAGAGCGCCGCGTTCGCAACCCATATAACGGCCCAGAGGGCGAGAAAATCCGAGGCGAAGTCGAGCATTAACCATTCCCTGCGACGTTCGCGGAAAATAGGCCCACGCGTCGACGAAAGCTAGCGCCGGTCGGCGCGACGGACCGTCTCGGGCGTTCGCTTTTTTGAGAGCGCAGTTGAAGCGGTCGCGCGGGATCAGCTGGGATGAGAGGTCCATGTTTCATTCTCAATTCTCGTGCGGTATCAAAGGAATACCGGGGTGGGTTGAAAATTTGGGGGAGCTTATGCGTTTTCATCATGTCGCCGCCGTTCTGGCGGTCGCCCTCGCCGTGTCCGCCTGCGCCCAGCCGCGCGCGTTCGCGCCGACGCCGCAACCGCAACCTGCGGCGCCCGAGCCCGTCGCAGTCGCGGCCAAGGCGGAGACGACCCGATTTCAGGCTATGATGGACCGCCACGGCGTGCCGATGGTCGCGCCGAAGCGGGGTAGGGCGATCCTGGTGAACATCCCCTCCTACGAGCTGATCGCCCTGGAGGACGGGGAGGAGGCGTTTCGCCTGCCCGTGATCGTCGGCGCCCCCGGCGCGGATCGCGAGACGCCGGTGATCGACACCGTCACCTCCGTCGCCCGGTTTCTGCCCACGTGGCGTCCGACGCCGACGATGATCCGCACCGGGGCTTACGAGGACGGCGTGCGCCCGCCGGGGCGCGGCAATCCGCTGGGGCTGGTGGCGCTCAGGCTGGAGCCGGGGATGCTGGTCTATCTCCACGACACCAACAAACCGCACCTCTTCGAGCGCGACCGCCGCGCGCTCTCGTGGGGCTGCGTCCGGGTGGAGGATATCGGGCGCCTGATCACCTGGGCGCTGGATCTGGAACCGGGCGACTATGAGGCGTTCACCGCCGGGCGGCGGACCTTCGACATTCCGACGCTGGACCTCATTCCGGTGATGATGCGCTATTATACCTCGTTCCCAGACGCTTCAGGAACGATGCTCGAGCATGAGGATATCTACGGGCGCGGCCGGACGGTTCTCCGGGCGCCTTTATCCGTCTCCAGCTGACGCGAATCTCTGGCGGCGGGCGGCTGAGGCGTTAGGTTCGCGTCATGGCCTCTACGTTCATCCACCTCCGCCTCCATTCCGTCTATTCGCTCCTCGAAGGCGCCATGCCGGTGAAGGCGCTGCCGAAGTTATGCGCCGATCAGGGCATGCCCGCCGTCGCGATCACGGACACCAACAACCTCTTCGGCGCGCTGGAGTTCGCGGAGACGGCGGCCAAGGCCGGGGTGCAGCCGATCATCGGCTGTCAGATCGACCTCGCCTACGCGCCCGCGCCGCAGCCTGGGCAGAAGATGGTCCCGCCCGGGCCCATCGTCTGCATCGCGAAGACGGAGCGGGGCTACATGAACCTGATGGCGCTCTCCTCCATCGCCTATCTGGAGGCGGGGGACGCGCCGCATCACATCACGCTGGAGCATCTCGGCGCGCATTCGGAGGATCTGATTTGTCTCACCGGCGGCGCGCTCGGGCCGCTTGGAACGCTGGTGAGGGACAACAAGGCGGCGTCCGCCGTGCAGTTGCTCGACCACCTCTCCGGCATGTTCGGCGACCGGCTCTACATCGAGTTGCAACGCCACGGCGTGAACGGCGCGACCCACTCGCCGGAGGAGGCCGCGACCGAACGATGGTTCGTGGAGGAGGCTTACGCCCGCGACCTGCCGCTGGTCGCCACCAACGACGTCTATTTCCCCGACGCGGATATGTACGAGGCGCATGACGCCTTCCTCTGCATCGGGCAGGGCGCCTACGTGAACCAGGACAACCGGCGCAGCCTGACGGTGGAGCATCGCTTCAAGACCGCCGCCGAGATGACGCAGCTTTTTAGCGATTTGCCGGAAGCGATTGAGAACACCGTGGAAATCGCCCGCCGCTGCGCCTATCGCCCGACCGTCATCGACCCGATCCTCCCGAAATTCGCCGATGACGAGATCGAGGAGCTTCGCCGCCAGTCGAACGAAGGGCTGAAGGCCCGCCTCGCCGTCATCCCCCATGCGGTGAACGTGGAGGAGTATCAGGCGCGGCTCGACTATGAGCTGGGCGTGATCGAGGGGATGGGCTTCCCCGGTTACTTCCTGATCGTCGCGGACTTCATCAAATGGGCGAAGGATCACGATATCCCCGTGGGGCCGGGGCGCGGGTCGGGCGCGGGATCGCTCGTCGCCTATGCGCTGACGATTACCGATTTGGATCCATTGCGGTACGGGCTCCTGTTCGAGCGGTTTTTGAACCCTGAGCGCGTCTCCATGCCCGACTTCGACATCGACTTCTGCATGGATCGCCGGGAGGAGGTGATCCACTACGTGCAGGAGAAATACGGGCGCGACCGGGTCGCTCAGATCATAACCTTCGGCGCTATGCTCTCCAAGGCCGCCGTGCGCGACGTCGGGCGCGTCCTGCAAATGCCCTACGGCCAAGTGGATCGCCTCTCCAAACTGATCCCGGTCGAAGGCGTCAAACCCGTGTCCGTCAAGCGCGCCCGGAAGGAAGAGCCGCGTCTGCAGGAGGAGGAGAAGAACGAGTTCGTCGTCAAACAGCTTCTCGACATCGCGGAGAAGACGGAGGGGCTCCTGCGCAACGCCTCCACCCACGCCGCCGGGGTCGTGATCGGGGACCGGCCGCTGCATGAGCTGGTCGCGCTCTACAAGGATCCGCGCTCCGACATGCCGGCGACCCAGTTCAACATGAAATGGGTGGAGCAGGCGGGGCTGGTGAAGTTCGACTTCCTCGGGCTGAAGACGCTGACCGTCATTCAGGGGGCGCTGAACCTCCTGAAGGACCGCGGCGTCGAGATCGACATCAACGCGATCCCGCTGGACGATCAGAAATCATACGACCTATACGGCTCCGCCAACACGGTCGCCGTGTTCCAGGTGGAGAGCTCGGGGATGCGCGACGCCCTCCGCCAGCTTCAGCCGACCTGCATTGAGGATATCGTCGCGCTGGTCGCGTTGTACCGCCCCGGCCCGATGGAGAACATTCCGAAATACTGCAACGTGAAGAACGGGCGCGAAGACCGCGACCGCCTCCACCCCCTGATCGACGACATCCTGGACGAGACGCAGGGCATCATCGTCTATCAGGAGCAGGTGATGGAGATCGCCCGGAAGATGGCCGGGTATTCCCTCGGCGGCGCGGACCTTCTGCGCCGCGCCATGGGCAAGAAGATCCAGGAGGCGATGGACGCGGAGCGGCCGAAGTTTCTGGCCGGGTCCGCCGAAAACGGCGTGGACGAGAAGAAGGCGATGGAGGTCTGGAACCTCCTCGACAAGTTCGCGAACTACGGCTTCAACAAATCCCACGCCGCCGCCTATGGCGTGGTCAGCTACCAGACGGCCTGGCTGAAGGCGAACTATCCGGTGGAGTTCATGGCCGCCGTGATGAACTGCGACCTGCATCTGACCGATAAGCTGGCGGTCTACAAACGCGAAGTGGACCGGCTGGACATCGAGACGATCCCGCCCTGCGTGAACCGCTCCGGCGCGACGTTTACAGTGAAGGACGGCAAGATCGTCTATGCGCTGGGCGCGCTGAAAAACGTCGGCGTCGAGGCGATGAAGCTGATCGTGGAGGCGCGGGAGGAAGGCGGGCCGTTCAAGGACCTCTTCGACTTCGCCCGCCGGGTGGACCTGAAGCGGGTCGGCAAGCGCCCGCTGGAGATGCTCGCCCGCGCCGGAGCGTTCGACGAGTTGGAGCCGAACCGCCACCGGGCGTTCCTTGGGGTCGACACTTTAGCGGCCTATTCGGCGGCTTCGATTGAAGCCGCCGCCTCCGCCCAGACGTCCCTTTTCGGCGAGGGCGGAGACGCCCTTCCCCCGCCGCGCCTGCCTGCGCCCGACGACTGGCTGCCGACGGAGCGGCTGGCGGAGGAGCATGGGGCGGTCGGGTTCTACCTCTCCGGTCATCCGCTTGACGACTATATGGGCCCGCTGAAGCGCAAGCGCGTGCAGACCTACGCGGAGATCGTGGCGGGCGGAAAGACCGGCGTCTCCACCCGCATCGCAGGGTCCGTCATGTCGAAACAGGAGCGGAAGTCGGCCCGCGGCAACCGCTTCGCCTTCGTCCAGCTTTCGGACCCGACGGGGATGTACGAAGTCACCGTCTTCTCCGACGTGCTCGCCGCGAACCGGGACCACCTGGAGCCGGGCGCCAACGTCGTCCTGACGGTGGAGCCGGAGATCGACGGGGAGCAGGTGAAGATGCTCGCCCGCGCGGTCCAGCCCATCGACGGCGCGGTGAAGGACGCGGCGCCAGCGGGCCTGCGCATCTACGTGAACGAGGCGCGGGCCTTCGAGAGCATCCAGAAACGGCTCGCGGACGCGCCCACGGGCCGGGGCGGGCCGGTGAACCTCGTCATGACGATCCCGGAGTTGGACAAGGAGGCGGAGATCGCCCTCCCCGGCGAATACCCGGTGACGCCTGCGATCAAGGGCGCGATCAAGGCGGCGACGGGCGTGGTGCATGTGGAAGAGTTTTGAGGGGCGAAAGCGGCGAGTTCTTATGGACGGACGCGGGCCAGACATACCGCCTTGATTGGACGCTTCATCGGCGAAAACTGCGCGCGATCTGCGCCATGCCGTCGCACTCACAGCGCGAACGATAGGGCATTCGGAGTTTCCTCAATGGAGCAATCCGATGTCGCCGACCAAATGGTTGATCCGCGCCGCCTCGCTAAATCTGATGAGCGCGTTAGCGATTGCGTTCATCGCGCCAGGGGTTTTCGGGATGTTTCTTTTCGTCCCGCCGCTTCTGTTCATCGTGCCGCCATTGGCTCTCTCGATGGCGCTCGACGCTCTGCGCCTCTTTTCGTTTTTGTGGGTTCCGCTGGTGGCGGGCTCGGCGGCCTTTGCATTGGCTCTGGCGATTGCGCTTACCGCGCCTATCAACTGGCACTTGGCGGTTGGCGGCGCTTTGGTCTTCGCGGTCTTTGCGTTTTCGGCCGTCGGCTACGTATATGTGGCTGATCTGAAGGCAAGCGAAGCTCGCCGTTTAGGCGCTTCCTGCTTTACTGCGCGGAGTTTCTTCGAAGATCTACGTTCACTGCGGTCCCTCTACCCTGCTCCGTCCCAAGCACATGGATCGGCCGTAATAGGTGGCGAGACCCGCTTATGGAGCTACCGATTGATGACATATGATGCCGTATATTCGAACGGCGCCCTAAAGGGATGCCGCGGTGAGCGTCGGCTACCGTCCTCATAGACTGCCAAGGTGAGCGACGGCCCGTAGACGCGCTTTCCGTGACGAACCTGTGGCGATAGCGGCAGTGACGGTAACCTAACGCGAACGTCACAATCGACCCGGTGAACTGAAACACATCTTTCCCCACCTGTAATCCACGCCAGCCGCGCATCGGGCCCCGAGGGGCCGCGAGCGGCTCCTCGTCGAACCGCGCCCATGAGGGGCGCCGGGATTACAGGAGAAAGTCCAATGCGCGTTATCTTCGCAGTCGCCCTCACCGCCGTTTCCCTCGCCGCCACCGCGGCCGTCACGTCCTACGCCGCCCCTGCGGTGGAAATAGTCGGCGTCATGACCGCCGCGATCGGGTGAAGGGCATGAGCAAGTATTCCTTCGCCCTCCTCGTCGCCGCCGCGCTCTTCACCGGGGCATGCGCCTCTGTGCAAGGATCCGTCGGAACGCCCAACATATCGCTCGGCTTCACGGAGCCCGCGTTCAGCAATTACGGCGATCGCGGACGGTAAGCGGCCCCGGTTGGTGCGGTAGGGTGGGCTTCACCCGAACACCACCACGGACTGCATGCCGTCGGAGATCAGTCGCCCGTCCGCGTTCCAGATGCGCATGACCTGAGATGAATACCCGTCGCGCGCCGCCGTCATCCGCGTCTCCACCTGATACCAGCCGTCCGCGCTCGCGCAGTCGTCCGTCAGGAAATTGCAGAGCCAGGTCATGGAGCTGTTCTTCACGATCTTGTTCAACATCGGGAAGATCGCGGGCGGCAGCACGTCGCCGAGGCTCATGAGCCCCGTCCACGTCTCCCGCGCGCCTTCGTCCTGATGGCGCGACCAGGCGCGGATGTAGCCGTCCTGCATGCCCGAATAGGGGCGGGCGCCCGCGATCAGGCGGGTGTCGAACTGGCTGAAGAATCGGGGGACGAAGCGTTCGACCTCCTTCGGGGTGAAGGGCTCGCACTCTTCCGGGGCGGGGGCCTCGGGGGCGGGGAGGTCCAGCGTCAGGTCATGTTCGATATTGACGCCGAAGCTGAAGGTGACGGTGGCGACCACAGCCCCTTCGATCTCCGCCCGCGCCAGAACGGTCGTCACGTTGCGCCCGGCGCGCAGCACCTCCGCCGTGATGCGGGGCGGGGCGGAGACGGGGCCGGTGAAGTTCACCAGCGCGGAGCGGAGCGGCGGCAGGCCGGGATGCAGCGCCAGCGCCGCGCCGAGCATCGCGCCGACCGTGTAGCCGCCATAGGCCGTGCGGCCTTGCGCCCAGTTTTCGGGGACGGGAACGGTGACGGCCCCGTCTTTGGGCGTCATTTCGGCGATGATCTTGGAAAAGGCGACGTCGCTCATGGCGGTCTCCGTGTGGCGTTAACGTGAACGTAAGGCCGTGATGCGCCGCCCGCTACGCTGACGTCGCGCCAATCGCCAGCGGGGCGGGGACGACCCGCTCCTCCGCCAGCGCGATGTCGTAGTTCAGATATGCGGCCAGCGCCTTGGGGTAGAGCTGATGCTCCAGCTTCAGCACCCGCGCGGCCAGCGAATCGGCGTCCCGCTCCGCCCCGATCTCCAGCGCGGCCTGGCCGAGGATCGGGCCATCGTCCATCTCCGCCCTGACCAGATGCACCGTGCAGCCGTGATAGGCGCAGCCGGCGTCGATGGCGCGCTGGTGGGTGTCGAGCCCCTTGAAGGAGGGGAGGAGGGACGGGTGGATGTTGATCATCCAGTTCCGCCAGCCCTCCACGAAATCGCCCGTGAGGATGCGCATGAACCCGGCGAGGCAGATGAGGTCGATGGCGTGCTCCGCCAGCACGTCGTTGATCGCTTCCTCGAAGGCGGGGCGGTCGCCCCTAAACGGGCGGTGGTCCACCGCAGCCGTGGCGACGCCCTTGGAGGCGGCGTGGGCGAGGCCGGGCGCGTCGGGGTTGTTGGAGAAGACGAGCGCGGCTTCGGCCGGGTAGTCCGGGTCGGCCATCGCCTCCAAGAGCGCGGTCATGTTGGTGCCGCGCCCGGAGATGAAGATCGCGGCGCGTCGCTTCACGCGAGCGCGCCCTTGTAGGCTACGCCTTCGCCATCTGTGAGCGCGCCGATGCGAAAGGGCGTCTCGCCCGCCGCCGTCAGCGCCGCTTCCACCGCGTCCGCCTCGTCGGCGGGCGCGACTACGATCATGCCGACGCCGCAGTTGAAGGTCTTCAGCATCTCGCCCTCGACGATCCCGGCCTCCGCCGCCAGCCAGCCGAAGATCGGAGGGAGCGACCAGGCGGAGAGGTCGATCTCTGCGCCGACCCCATCGGGCAGGACGCGCGGCAGGTTCTCCGTCAGCCCGCCGCCGGTGATGTGGGCGAGGGCGGTCGCACTCGCTTCCACCGCCTTCAGCGCGGCTTTGACGTAGATGCGCGTTGGGGCGAGGAAGGCGTCCGCCATCGTCCCTTCGGCGAAGGGCGCGGCGTCGGTCCAGCCGAGGCCCGCCTGCGCCACCACCTTGCGCACCAGCGAATAACCGTTGGAATGCACGCCGGAGGAGGCGAGGCCGATCAGCACGTCGCCCGGCCCCACTTCGCGGGGCAGGTTCGCCCCCCGCTCCATCGCGCCGACCGAAAAGCCCGCGAGGTCGAAGTCGCCCTTGGCGTAAAGCCCCGGCATCTCCGCCGTCTCCCCGCCGATGAGGGCGCAGCCCGCCTGCCGGCAGCCCTCCGCGATCCCCTCCACCAGCGCCGCGCCTTCGTCGACGTCGAGCGCGCCGGTGGCGAAATAGTCGAGGAAGAAGAGCGGCTCCGCCCCCTGACACACGAGATCGTTCACGCACATGGCGACGAGGTCGACGCCGACCGTGTCCATCCGCCCGGTGTCGATGGCGAGCTTGAGCTTGGTGCCCACCCCATCGGTCGCCGCGACGAGGATCGGGTCCTGATAGCCCGCGCCCTTCAGGTCGAACATCGCGCCAAAGCCCCCGAGCCCGTCCATCACGCCGGGTCGCTTGGTCGAGGCGGCGGCGGGCTTGATCCGCTCCACAAGCTCGTTGCCCGCGTCGATATCGACGCCGGCGTCTTTGTAGGTGAGGGCGTTGGGGCGGTCGGTCATGAGAGGCTCCTTCGCGCGACCCTCTAACCCAAGCGCGCGCGCGGCCCAAGCCCGTTTCACACGGCCCGATTGACCACCCTGCGGTCGCGTCATAATCAGGTCGCCGGTAGGGGCCCGTAGCTCAATTGGTTAGAGCAGACCGCTCATAACGGTTTGGTTGGGGGTTCAAGTCCCTCCGGGCCTACCACGCCATTTGTTTGAGGAGTTACCATGAGCCGCTTTGCAGTAGCCGTTTTCGCATCAATTCTTTTATCAGCCCCTTTAGCGATGGCTGACAACAGAGAAGAAAAGGCGCTACGAGTTTTCGAATTAGCGATGACGCCCGAAATCATCGGCGACATGAGCGCGCGCACCGGTCGCGCACTTGCGGACCATATCAATGCGCGCCTCGCTCTAAAGGGCGGAGCGCTTTCGCTGAGTCAACAGAACGAGTTGATCGTTCGCTTCGCGGCGATGTTCAACGACATGATGACCGACCTGACGCCCGAAGTCGCCCGCATATGGGCGGAGGAGATGACGGAGCGCGAGCTCGATTTGATGATCGAGATCTACGACGACCCAGAGATGGCGGCCTTAATGTCGAAGATGCCGGTCGTGATGGAGCGCATTTTGCCGCTTATTCAAGGTCAAGTTCCGGAGAGAACCCAAGAGCTAGTCGAAGGGATGGTCGCCGAGGGTATTCTTTCCGACTTGTAAATTGGAGGGGCGCTCTCGCATGCGTTGATCCCATGTGTGTCACCCCGCGATCATCTCCTCCACCGTCAGGTTGAAGCGGTTCAGCGCGCCTTCGAAGCGGCCGAAGAGGTGGCTTGGGTTGCCGTGGGAGGCGAAGCCGTACTGGACCTCTTCGCCGAGCTCGAAATCCTCCATCAGGGTGACGTGGGTGATCTGGTGGTTCTTGCGCCAGTGGGCGGCCGTCTCCTCCGTCTCTGGGCTGTCCTGCGGGACGAGGGTGGCGAGGCGGAGTTTGGTGACGCCTTCGGAGACCGGTTCGGCGTTGATCCAGACGACGTGGTCCTGCTGCACGAGAAGCTGAACACTGGGCGTCAGGACGTAGAGGAGGTTGGCGTCGCGGCGGATGCGCCAGTCGGCCTCCGGAACCTCCCGCAGGTCGGTCATCGTCGTCCGGGGGAGGACGGAGCGGATGTGGGGGCCGAACATGGCGTAGGTCGAGAGGTTGTCGGGGAAATAGGGGGCGATGGTGTTCTTGTGGGCGACGCGGAAGTGGTAGGCCTCCAGCCCGCCCTCGACCAGCAGCTTCCAGTTGGCGGCGATCTCGATCTCTTCGCTGACGGCGATGCGGTGGTTGGCGAGGTCGAGCCAGGCGAAATCCTCGCCGAGGTCGTTCAGCCAGCCGTCGATATCGGGGATCTCGGAGGCCTCGGGGTCCGCGACGATCCAGATGAAGCCGTGGGCTTCGGCGCAGGGGAGGCTGCGGAGGGCGCGCTCGGCGCGGGGTAGGTTGGGGAAGCCCTCCGCCTCATGCGGGACGGCGCGGAGGGCGCCTTCGTTGGTCCAGCTCCAGCCGTGATAGGGGCAGGTGAAGATGCGTTTGCAGCCCGTCGCCTCCCGCTCGATCGTCGCGCCGCGGTGGCGGCAGACGTTGAGGAAGGCGTGGGCGCGCCCCGCCTCGTCGCGGGTGAGGAGGAGGGGGAGGCCGAGAAAGTCGCGGGCGATGTAGGCGTTCTCATCAGCGAGTTCCGATGAATGCGCCGCCACCACCGGCTTGCGGTGGAAGATCATGGCGCGCTCCCGCTCGAATCGCTCGGGGCTGGCGTAGCGGGCGATCGGGGAGTGGGCGATGGTCTGGTCGAGATAGGCGGCGTTCTGCTCGGCGAGGCCGATGATCTCCCTGATCAACGCGATCTCGGTGCTGCGGTCCATGGCGTTCTCCTCCCCTGTTCTCCGCCGCGTCCCCATGCGGACTTACCGATTGGTAAGTTGCTTGACGATCGGTAAGTTGTCAACGTTGGCCCCGGAACGAAGGAGCGCCACATGACCGATGCGAAAGCGGCCTATCTGGCCATCGCCACGCGGAAGTTCGCAGCGGACGGCTATCACGGCGCCAGCCTCGCGGCATTGGCGAATGAGGCGGGGGTCACCAAGCAGGCGCTCCTGCATTTCTTCGGCTCGAAGGAGCGGCTCTACGCCGAAGTGCTGGCCGGGCTGGCGGAGCGGCTCTGCGAGGAGGTGGACGCGGCGACGGTCGCGGACCCGGCGGCGCATCTGACCGCCTATTTCACGGGGCTGGCGGAGCGGGCGGAGACGGACGACGCGCGCCTCGTGATCCGGGCGCTGCTGGACAGCCCGGAGGAGGCCGGGTTCTGGCCGATGAAGCCGTTCCTCGACCGGCTCCTGCGCCTTGCGGGTCGGACGCAGGGCGGTGCGGCGATGGAGGAGGAGGAGGCGCTGGCGCGGCTCTTCGCGGTGATCGGGGCGATCCAGTATTTCGCGATCTCTCAGCGGGCGATCAGCGGCATGTACGGGTGGGAGACGTCGGAGGGGGCGGCCGCTGCGTTCAAGGCGCGGATCGCCGAGAGCGTGCGGGAGCTTGCGGCGGGCGGAGTGGAGTGAACCGGCGGAAACGCGTGTCCAGGGCGGCGACTTCCGCCGCAATTCCCGTTTGATCGCAGCATGTTGCTAGTATGCTAGCAAACTAGAAAACCGGGCCGGTCTGAAGCGTCGGAGCGGGGCGCTTCAGGCTTGGTGAAACCTGTGTCGCATCGGGCTACGCCTTAGCGAGCCACCTCTCTCCACCTTCGGGCGAAGTCGTCAGGGTCGAATGCCGGCGCGAAGCCGATGGCGACCGCGCGGGTCTCCTCGATATCGGCGATGGGCGCGGTTTCGAAAGTCGAGCCGACCAGATGCGCCTCCACCGCGCCGCCGTCCTCGCGCCTGAAGCGGCCCTTGAACCGGAAGAGGCCTGGTGGAGGGTCCTTCAGGAGCGCCTTCAGCTGGCCGAGATCGACGGTCCCGCCGCGCGTGGACCAGCTGCGATACATCTCGCCATGGTCATGCGCATGGTCGTGGTCATGGTGATGGTCGTGGTCATGCGCGGGCGGCGCGTCGGCTTCGGGGCGGTCGAGGATCAGGTCGACCGGGGCCTCGCCGCGCGGGGCTTCGATGACCGGCGCTTCGGAGATGTTGCGGATAGCGGCGGTGGCGTCGGCGAGGGGGGCGAGGTCGGTCTTCGTCACGAGGATCAGGTCGGCGACGCGGAGCTGATCGGCGATCTGGGCGCCGATCATCCGATCCCCGATCCGGGCCGCGATATTGGCGGCGTCGGCCATGGAGACGATGCCGCAATAGCGCAGCTCCGGCTCAGCATGGGCGGCTGCGGCGATCTTTTCGGGCTGGGCGACGCCGGAGGCTTCGATGACGAGGCAGTCAGGGCGCGGGCGCCTGTCGATGGCGTCGCCGAGGGCGTAGAGAAGCTCCGTTCCCATCGTGCAGCAGATGCAGCCGTTGGAGAGCGTGATGGTGTCGTCCGTCTCGCTCTCCAGAAGGTCGGCGTCGATGTTCAGCTCTCCGAAATCGTTGACCATCACCATGATGCGCCGCCCGTCGGCGTTTCGCAGGAGATGGTTCACGAGCGATGTCTTGCCGGCGCCGAGATAGCCGGAGATGACGGTGACGGGAAGCGGGCGGAGCGTCATTTTTCGCCTCCGGCGGGGATATTTGGGGAGCAAAGAAGCCTTAGTTCAGAAAGACGCGGCCGCCGTTCACCACGCCCTTCACCGCGATATCCTTGATCGCCATCGGGTCGACGTCCAGCGGGGAGGCGTCGAGGGCGGCGAAATCGGCGATTTTGCCGGCTTCGATGGAGCCGATTTCGTGGTCCAGCTTCAGGGTGTAGGCGGCGCCGAGGGTGATGGCCTCCAGCGCCTCAGCCGGTTCGATGCGCTGTTCGGGGCCGAGGCAGGCGCCGCTCATCGTGATCCGGTTCACGGCGCACCACGCCGTGTAGAGCGGGGCGAGGGGGGTGACGGGGGCGTCGGAGTGGATGGCGAGCGGCACGCCTTCGTCGAGGCAGTCGCGGCAGGCGTCCATGCGGCGAGCGCGGTCTAGGCCGATGCTCTTCTCCACATGCATGTCGCCGAAATACCAGATGTGGTTGGCGAAGAGGTTCACCGCGATGCCGAGCGCCTTCATCCGCTTGAAGAGGGCGCGGTCGATCATCTGCCCGTGCTGGAGCGTATGGCGGTGGTCGCCCCAGTAATGCTTCGACTGGGCCTTTTCGATGGCGTCGATGGCGACGACGGAGGCTTCGTCGCCATTGGTATGGATGTGCATCTGGACGTGGGCGGCGTGGAGCGCTTCGATCAGCGCCTCCGCCTGTTCCGGGGCGATGACCCAGATGCCGTTCGGCGCGCCGTTCACATGGCCGGGCCAGCGCAGGCGGGCGGTGTAGCCCTGGATCGAGCCGTCGAGCACCAGTTTGACGCCGCCGAGGCGGGCCATGTCGGTCGACTTGGCGGCGAGCTCCAGCGCGCGGGGCGCGACCTCGGGCATGGGCATGAGGGCGGCGCCGAGCATGGGGACGATGCGGAGCGGGTAGTCCGCCGCTCCCGTTACGTTAACGAGCGTTTCGACGTCCTCATCGGGGAGTGCGGCGTGGAGATCCGTCATCGTCGTCGTGCCGGTCTGACGCGCCAGCGCCCCGAAGGCGCGGATCGACGGCGGCTGGGAGGAGAGGGCGCGGAAATCCACGCCGATCCTGCGCATCAGGGGGAACATGGCGGCGAGCTCCTGCAGCTCCCCGTTCAGATCGCCTTTGTCGTCCTTGGCGACGCCTTCGACATTGGTCTCGCGGGTGTATTGGGCGAGGTCGAGGGCGGCGGAGTTGACCGTCATCAGGTGAAAATTGGAGTGCTGGACGACGACGGGGCGGGTTTTCGACACCTCGTCCAGATGCCAGCGGTTCAGCCGCTCCGTCGTCAGGAAGATGGGATCGAATCCCCAGGCGTAGAGGGGTTTTTCGGGCGGCGCGCCGTCGGCGGTCATTTGCGCGTCGGCTTCTTTCAGGCGCTGGATGACGGGCGCGATTTCCGTCAGGCCCTCCCAAAGCTTGCCTTCCGTGTCGAAGCGGTCGTGGTAGCCGACATAGGGGTAGTTCCACATGGCGCCGGCCATGAGGTGAGCGTGGCCTTCGACGAAGCCGGGGGTCAGAACCGCGTCGGCGAAGGTCTCGTCGAGGCGCCCGTCGCCCCACTGGTCCGCGCAGGTCGCGTCGCCGACGGCGAGGATGCGGCCGTCGCGGACAGCGACATGGGTCGCTTCGGGGAGGTTGCGGTCCATCGTGACGATTTTCTTCGCGGCGAAGACGACTGTTTCGGACATGGCTTACCCCCGGTTGTTTTTGGCTCGGCGCGCGCGGAAAAGGCTGGACAGCGCGCGACCCCCGCTGATTTGTTGTGATAACAATGAACAGGGAGCCTTCGCCATGAAATTCACACGTATCCTCGGCGCGGCCGCGGTTGCGGCGATCGCCGGATCGGTCGCGCTTCCCGCGCTCGCCGCCGGTCACGCGGGCGGCACGCTCGTGATCGCCACGACGCAGACCGCCCGCCATCTGAACGGCGCCGTGCAGTCCGGCACCGCGACCGCCGTGCCGTCGACGCAGATCTTCGCTTCGCCGCTTCGTTATGACGAGGGCTGGAACCCGCAGCCCTATCTGGCAGAGAGCTGGGAGGTCAGCGAGGACGGCCTGACCTTCACGCTGAACATGCGCGCCGGCGCGACCTTCCATGACGGGCAGCCGATCACGTCGGAGGACGTCGCCTATTCGATCATGACGACGAAGGCGAACCACCCGTTCAAGTCGATGTTCGACCCGGTGGAGAGCATCGACTCGTCCGATCCGATGAAGGCGGTGATCAAGCTTTCGAAGCCGCACCCCGCGCTTCTGCTGGCCCTGTCGCCCGCGCTGGCGCCGGTGATGCCGAAGCACGTCTTCGACAATGGCGAGGATCCGAAGTCGAACTCCATGAACTCGGCGCCCGTCGGCTCCGGCCCGTTCATGCTGGAGAGCTTCACTCAGGGCGAAAGCATCGTGCTGAAGAAGAACCCGAACTTCTTCCTCGAGGGCAAGCCGCTGATGGACGAGATCATCATCCGGGTGATCAAGGACGAGAACTCGCTTCTCATCGCGATGGAGAACGGCGAGATCGACATGTACCCGTTCATGGCGGCCTCGACCTCCATCGACCGGATCAAGAAAGCGGATGGCCTGAACGTCACCAATGAAGGCTATGATGCGGTCGGGCCGATCAACTGGCTGGCGTTCAACACGCGGTCGGAGAAGCTCTCCGACGTGCGGGTGCGTCAGGCGATCGCCTATGCGGTGGATCGCGACTTCATCCGCAAGGCGCTGCATCGCGGGTTCTCAGGCGAGCAGCGGGGGCCGATCATTGAATCCTCGCCCTTCTTCGACGACAGTATCCCCGCCTACAATGTCGATCTCGACAAAGCGAACGCGCTGATGGCGGAGGCCGGGTTCGGCGACGGCATGGACCTGACGGTCGACTTCATTCCGGGCCCGAACGAGCAGCAGAAGAACGTCGCCGAGTACCTGAAATCTCAGCTGAAGAAGATCGGGATCGAGGTTGAGGTTCGCGCAGCGCCGGACTTCCCGACCTGGGCGGGGCGCGTTTCCAAGAACGACTTCGAGCTGACCATGGACATCGTCTTTAACTGGGGCGACCCGGTGATCGGCGTGCACCGCACCTACCTCTCCGACAACATCAAGGACGGGGTGATCTGGTCGAATACGCAGGCCTATCAGAACGCCAAGGTGGACGAGCTCTTGAACGCGGCGGCGGTCGAGCTGGATCAGGACAAGCGCAAGGCGCTTTACGCCGAGTTCCAGCAGATCGTCGGCGGGGAGCTGCCGGTCTACTGGATCAACTCGCTGCCCTACCACACCGGCTACAACGAAGGCCTCGGCGGTCTGCCGACGTCGATCTGGGGGCCGATGCACCCGCTCGACAACGTCTTCTGGGAGACGCCGAAGGAGTAACGGATCGGGCCGCTTCGGCGGCCCTTTCTCATTATCGCGCGCCGCAGCCCCGGGCTTGACCCGGGGCCTCGATCTGAGGCGCGATGAGGTTCGAGGTCCCGGGTCAGGGCCGGGACTGCGGATCAAGGGGGGGGGTCGATGCTCGGCTACATCGTCAAACGACTGCTTTACGGCCTCCTTTTGATGGCGGGCGTCGTCATCCTGAATTTCTTCCTCATCCGCCTCGCCCCCGGCGACCCGGCGGAGGTGATCGCGGGCGATATGGGCGGCGCGACGGAGGAGGTTCTGGCCTCCATCCGCGCCGACTACGGCCTCGATCAGCCGCTTTACATCCAGCTCTTCACGTATCTGACCGACATGCTTCAGGGCGATCTCGGCAAGAGCTATTTCTTCAACCAGCCGGTCTCCGATCTGATCATGGATCGGCTCGGCGCGACGATCCTTCTGGTGCTGGCGGCGCAGGTGATCGCGATCACCTTCGGGGTGGCGATGGGGGTATTGGCGGCGCGGCGGCCCAACGGGCTTTTCTCAGGCGTGGTGAGCGTGGTGGCGACCATCGGCTATGCGGTGCCGGTCTTCTGGATGGGGATCATGCTGGTGATCCTATTCGCCTCCATCATCCCGATCTTCCCGGTGGAGGGGATGGCGGATATTCGCCTCAGGAACGAGAATTTCTTCGTGCGCTCCATCGACATCCTGCACCATCTGGCGCTACCGGCGACGGCGCTGGCGATCATCTTTCTGGCGATCTACGCGCGGTTGGCGCGGGCTTCGATGCTGGACGTGCTCGGGGCGGATTACGTGCGTACGGCGCGCGCGAAGGGGGCGTCGGAGCGGACGGTTCTCTTTCGCCATGCTTTGCGCAACGCGGCGCTGCCGATCATCACGGTGGCGGGGTTGCAGTTCGGCGGGCTGATCTCCGGCGCGCTTCTGGTCGAGACCGTGTTCAACTGGCCGGGGATGGGGACGCTGGCTTTCGATGCGATCCTGCGGCGGGATTACACGACGATTTTGGGGGTGCTGTTCTTCGCGTCCTTGATGGTGGTGGTGGCGAATATCGTGACGGACCTGAGTTACCGGCTGGCGGATCCGCGGCTTAGGGGGAAGACGTGATGAGGGCGTTCGATCCGCGCGCTGAGGGCCGCGCCCTCCCTCGGGTGGGCGCTCGTGACGAAGCCAATCGGCGGTTTATGGTTCCGCCTGCATCCGACCGCTCCGCAACTCGAAACGTTGCAAAAGCGCCCTCCCATTGGGGAGGGAGGGCGCGGCCCGTGTTAGTCACACGGGCCGGAGGCGCCGTTGGGCGGGCCTTCGACGGATTATCTTTGTGGACGGGAATGGCCATATGAGCGCTAAAGCCCAAAGCCCGCTCCGCGAAGCATGGCGCATGTTCAGGCGCAACGTGCCCGCATTAGTCGGCACGGCGATCCTTCTGACGATCATCCTCGTCACCCTCTACGGCGCCTTCTTCTACGGCGGCGATCCCTATGAAATCGTCTGGGCGCCGCATGAGGCGCCCGGCGTCACGCCCGAATTCCCGCTCGGCACCGACTATCTCGGCCGCGATCTGATCTCCGGCATGCTCACTGGCGGCGGGCCGACGCTGGCGGTGGGCGCGGCGGCGGCGGCGCTGACGATGATCATCGGGGTCTCCATTGGCGCGCTGGCGGGGTATTTCGGGGGGTGGGTCGACAACCTCCTGATGCGCTTCACCGAGTTCTTTCAGGTACTGCCCGCGCTCCTTTTCGCGATGGTGCTGGTGACGCTCTTCTCCCCCTCGCTGACCATGATCGCCATCGCCATCGGCGTCGTCTCATGGCCGCAGACCGCGCGTCTGACCCGCGCGGAGTTCCTAAAGATCAAGAACCTCGAATACGTCACCGCCGCCCGCGCCATCGGGGCGAAGAACGGGCGGATCATGTGGCGGGTGATCCTGCCGAACGCGGCGCCGCCGCTGATCGTCTCCGCCACGCTGACGGTGGGGATCGCGATCCTCTTTGAGGCGGGGCTCTCGTTCCTCGGCCTCGGCGATCCGAACACGATGAGCTGGGGGCTGATGATCGGGTCGAACCGGGAATATATCCTTCAGGCCTGGTGGCCGGTGACCTTCCCCGGCCTCGCCATTTTCCTCACCGTCTTCGCCGTCTCGCTGATCGGCGACGGGCTGAACGACGCCTTCAATCCGAAGCTGCGCGAGAGATGAGCGCGCTTCTGGAGATCGCCGATCTGCGCGTGGAGTTCTCCACCCGCTACGGCCCCGTCACCGCGCTCGACGGCGTGTCGCTGCATGTGAACCCAGGCGAGACCTTGGGCGTCGTCGGGGAATCGGGATGCGGCAAGTCGATAACGGCGCTCTCTGCGATGGGCCTCGTCCCCAGCCCGCCGGGCCGGGTGGCGGGCGGGTCGATCAAGCTGGCGGGCGAAGAGCTTATCGGCGCGCGCGACGCCCGGATGCGGGAATTGCGCGGCGGTGAGATCGCGATGATCTTTCAGGAGCCGATGACCTCGCTGAACCCCGTCTTCACCGCTGGCGACCAGATCGCCGAGGCGATCATGCTGCATCAGGACGTGGACCGCGGGACCGCTTTCGATCAGGCGGTGGCCTTGCTGGACCGCGTCGGCATTCCGGAGGCGCGTCGCCGGGCCTCCGACTATCCGCACCAACTGTCGGGCGGCATGCGCCAGCGGGTGATGATCGCGATGGCGGTCTCCTGCCAGCCCAAGGTGCTGATCGCGGATGAGCCGACGACGGCGCTGGACGTGACGGTGCAGGCGCAGATTTTCGACCTTCTGAACGACATCCAGCGGGATCTCGGTACCGCGATTGTCCTCATCACCCACGACATGGGCGCCATCGCGGAGATGGCCGACCGGGTGGCGGTGATGTACGCGGGCCGGGTGATCGAGCAGGGGGCGGCGGACGATATCCTCGACAACCCCAAGCATCCCTACACGCGCGGACTGATCGAGTGCATTCCCAATCTCGGCAAGGGCGCCAACGAAGACGGGGGCGCGGTGCCCCCGCCGCTGGCGGAGATCCCCGGCGTCGTGCCGCCGCTGCATCTCCTCGGCGACGGCTGCGCCTTCGCGGATCGCTGCGGGCATCGGTTCGACCGCTGCGACACCGCGCGGCCCGCGCTGATGGGCGACGCGCATCCGGCGGCGTGTCATGCGGTTGAGGAGGGGCGGCTGTGAGCATTCTCTCCGCCCGTGACCTGACCGTTCGCTTTCCCATGCCGAAGACGTCCTTCTTCGCGGAACGGCAATATCTGGAGGCGGTGCGCGGCGTCGATTTCGACCTCGCCGAAGGGCGCACGCTCGGCATCGTCGGCGAAAGCGGCTCGGGCAAGACAACGACGGCGATGGCCGCGATCCGCCTGACCGGCCCGGCGACGGGGGAGGTGCGGTTCGAGGGCGAAGACCTCTTCACCCTCGACGACGAGGCGATGCGCCAGCGCCGGAAGGACATGCAGGTCATCTTCCAGGACCCGTATTCCTCGCTGAACCCGCGCGACCGGGTGAACCATATCGTCCGCGAGCCGCTGGACCTCCTGAACGTCGGCGACGACGCCAGCCGGGATGCGCGGGTGGAAGAGCTCTTTGGGCTGGTCGGCCTCCGGCGCGATCAGTTGAACCTCTTCCCGCACCAGTTTTCAGGCGGGCAGCGCCAGCGCATCTCTATCGCGCGGGCGCTGGCGACGAACCCGAAGCTGATCGTCTGCGATGAGCCGGTCTCGGCGCTGGACGTCGCCATTCAGGCGCAGATTTTGAACCTCTTGGTGAAGCTGCAGGAGGAGTTGGGGCTCTCCTATCTCTTCATCTCTCACGATCTCGGGGTCGTGCGGCAGATCTGCCATGACGTGGCGGTGATGTATCTCGGCCGGATCGTGGAGCAGGCCCCGCGGGCGGAGCTGTTCGCGAAACCGCGCCATCCGTACACGCAGGCGCTCCTGAGCGCGGCTCCGTCGCTGGCGCGGCGGAAGTCGGCTGGCTACGTGCGGCCCGCCAAGCTGAAAGGCGACCCGCCTTCCCCGATCAACCCGCCGCCGGGCTGCGCCTTTGCGGAGCGGTGCCCCAAGGCGCAGGCGATCTGCAAGCAGGACAGGCCTGAGTTGAAGGCGGAGGGCGATGCGCTGGTCGCCTGTCACTTCCCGGACTGAGGCGCCGGAAACCTTCGGTGAGCGCAGCCTCGCCCCACTCTTCAAAACCACTTGAAGCATCGCGTAGCTGCGACGCCTGTCGCGTCTCTGAACGCGAACGTTTCGAACATTCTAGTTTTCCGGCATTCCGGAATTCTAGAATGCCGGAATCCTGGATGAAGTTAGGGGTTTGGTAACCGATGGGCCGTGCGGAGACGCACCGCATCTCGCCTGTTGACGGGCGCCCGCTCTTCATGGATAAGGCGCGCTCCGCCGGGGCTTCAGGTCGCCGGCGTTTGATGTTGTGACGCCTCGATCCGGGGGCGCGCCGTTCGAGGCGGGTTCGAAAAGGCCCGAAAGCGCGGGGAACCGCCGCCGCAGGACGCGGAAGAGAAAAAGGAAGCGACGATGTTCGCTGTGATCAAGACGGGCGGTAAACAGTACCGCGTCAACTCCGGTGATATCTTCACCGTGGAGAAACTGGCCGCCGCCGAAGGCGACGCCATTCAGTTCAACGACGTCCTGATGCTGGGCGGCGAGGGCGACGTGACCGTCGGCGCGCCGCTGGTCGAGGACGCGGGCGTGCAGGCCGAGGTCGTCGCGCAGACCCGCGGACCGAAGGTCATCTCCTTCAAGAAGCGCCGCCGGAAGCACTCCTCCCAGCGCAAGCGGGGCCATAAGCAGGACCTGACGCTGGTGAAGATCACCGAGATCCTCGCCAAGGGCGCGGACAAGTCGGGCGTGATGGCCGCCGTCGGCGCGGGCTCCGTCTCCGCCGCCGCTGTGGCCGCTGCGGCTCCCGCGAAGAAAGCCGCCCCGAAAAAGGCCGCTCCGAAGGAGGAAGAGGCCGCCCCGGCGGCTGAGGTCGAGGCGACGAAGCCCGGCAACCTTCTCGACGCGCCGAAGGGCGAGGCGGACGATCTGAGCAAGATCTCCGGCGTCGGTCCGAAGCTGGTCGAGAAGCTGAACGCCAACGGCGTCTACCACTTCTGGCAGATCGCCGAGTGGGGCCCGTCGGACGTCGCCTTTATGGACGACCAGCTGTCCTTCAAAGGCCGCATCGATCGTGATAACTGGATTGCGCAGGCGACCGAGTTCGCCGGCGAAGCGAAGTAAGGAGAGGACGAAATGGCTCATAAAAAAGCAGGCGGTTCCTCCCGCAACGGGCGCGACAGCGCCGGCCGCCGTCTCGGTGTGAAGAAATTCGGCGGCGAGAGCGTTCTCGCCGGCAACATCATCGTGCGCCAGCGCGGCACCAAGTGGTGGCCGGGCCAGAACGTCGGCATGGGCAAGGACCACACGCTCTTCGCCACGTCCGAGGGCAACGTGAAGTTCCACAAGGGGATCAAGGGCCGCACCTTCGTGTCCATCATCCCAGCCGCGGAAGCCGCAGAGTAACGCGCTGTTCGAACTCGGACCGGCGCGGGCCGGTCCAGACACCCAGATTGAAGGGGCCGGTCGCGAAGACCGGCCCTTTTCTTTTCGGCCCCTCTTTCACTTCAGGTAGCGATCATGGAATTGCCCGAGACCATAGAGACCGAGCGCCTGACGCTCCGCCCGCTGCGCCCGTCGGACGCCGGTCCGATCTCGCTTTACGCGAACGACCGACGGGTGGCGGAGATGCTGACCTCCATGCCCCATCCCTATCCGCCGGGCGCAGCGGAGGCGTTTATTGAAACCGTGCGTCAGGGACGCGCGCGCGAGCAGGTCTGGGCGATGGACGCGCTGAAATCCGGTGGGGCCGAGTTCATCGGGACCATCGGCCTGAAGCGGAAATCGCCGCCGGAGCTGGGCTATTGGGTCGGCTCGCCGTTCTGGACGACCGGCTACGCTTCGGAGGCGGCGAGCGCGGTTGCGTCGGCGGCGCGTAAAGCGGGCGCTGAGAAGTTGGCGGCGCAGATCTTCGCGGAGAACGACGCTTCGGCGCATGTGCTGGTCAATGCAGGGTTCATCGAGGTTGGGGCGGGAGAGGACTTTTCCGTCGCGCGCGGCGCGAACGTCGCTGTGCGGCGCTTCCATCTGGCCTTCCGACAGGCGGAAGCGTAAAGGCTGACCCCATGAAATTCCTCGACCTCGCCAAAGTCTATCTCAAGTCCGGCGCCGGCGGCTCCGGCTGCGTCTCCTTCCGCCGCGAGGCCTTCGTCGAATACGGCGGCCCCGACGGCGGCGACGGCGGGCGGGGCGGGGACGTGATCGCGGTGGCGGTCACCAACCTCAACACGCTGATCGATTATCGCTATCAGCAGCATTTCTTCGCCAAGAACGGCCGCCCGGGAGAGGGCAAGCAGCGCTCCGGCGCGGATGGCAAGGACATTATCCTCCAGGTGCCGGTCGGCACCGAAATACTGGAGGAGGATCAGGAGACGCTGATCGCCGACATGGTGGAGGAAGGCCAGACCGTCATCCTCGCCAAGGGCGGGAACGGCGGGTTCGGCAACCTCCATTTCAAATCCTCCACCAATCAGGCGCCGGGCCGGGCCAACCCCGGTCAGCCGCCGGTGGAGCGGACGATCTGGCTGCGCCTGAAGCTGATTGCGGATGCGGGGCTTTTGGGCCTGCCGAATGCGGGCAAGTCGACCTTTCTCGCAGCGACCTCCAACGCGCGTCCAAAGATCGCCGATTATCCTTTCACCACGCTGGAGCCGCAGCTCGGCGTCGTCGGCGTCGATCAGGCGGAGTTCGTGATCGCGGATATTCCCGGCCTGATCGAGGGCGCCCATGAGGGCAGGGGGATCGGCGACCGGTTCCTCGGGCATGTGGAGCGATGCAAGGTGCTGCTGCATCTGATCGACGGAACCGCTGAGAGCGCGGCGGAGGATTATCGGACGATCATCGGCGAGCTAGAGGCCTATGGCGGCGACCTCGCTCGGAAGCCCCGCGTCACTGCGATCAATAAGATGGACGCGCTGGATGACGAGCTCGGCCAGATGCTGCGCGAGGAGCTGGAGGCGGAGGGGGCGGAAAACGTCCTCCTGATGTCCGGCGTTTCCGGCGTGGGGGTGGAGCGGGTGCTCCGCGCGTTGCGTAAGGAGATCGAGGCGGCGAAGAAGGCCGAGATCGACGCGAAGACGGAGAAAGAGCCGTGGACGCCGTGAGGGGGGACGCCGTGAGGGGGGACGCCGTAGCGGGCGACCGCCTCGCCGCCGCCCGGCGGGTCGTGGTGAAAATCGGCTCGGCGCTGCTGGTGGACGCGGAGACCGGGGCGCTGCGCGCCGACTGGCTCGCGGGCCTCGCCGCCGACGTCGCGGCGCTGCGCGCGCGCGGGACGGAGGTGATGATCGTCTCCTCCGGCTCCATCGCCTTGGGGCGCCGGGCGCTCGGCCTGAAGCCGGGCGCGCTGGCGCTGGAGCAGAGCCAGGCGGCGGCGGCCGTCGGGCAGATCCGGCTGGCGCGGGCCTATGAGGAGGCGTTGGGCGTTCACGGGCTGAAGACGGCGCAGGTGCTGGTGACGCTGGACGACAGCCGCGACCGGCGTCGCTATCTGAACGGCCGGGCGACGCTGAAGACGCTGCTTTCCTTAAGCGTCGTTCCCATCGTCAATGAAAACGACACCGTCGCAACGGATGAAATCCGCTTCGGCGACAATGACCGTCTGGCGGCGCAGGTCGCCTCCATGGCGGGGGCGGATGCGCTGATCCTCCTCTCCGACGTTGACGGTCTCTACACCGCTAACCCGCGCGAGGACGCCGATGCGGCGCTGATCCCGCTGGTGACTGAGCTGACGCCGGAGATCGAGGCGATGGCCGGCGGCGCCGGCACCGAAGGCGCCAAGGGCGGCATGAAGACCAAGCTCATCGCCGCCAAGACCGCGATGAAGGCGGGCTGCGCGATGGCGATCACCCTCGGCGATTGCGACCGCCCGCTGAAGGCGCTGGAGGATGGCGCGCGAAGCACCTGGTTCTCCGCCGCCGAAAGCCCGCAGGCCGCGCGCAAGCAGTGGATCGCAGCGATGCCGCCTGAGGGGCGGATCATAGTGGATGACGGCGCGGTCGCGGCGCTGAGACGGGGCAAATCGCTTCTGCCCGCTGGCGTGCGGGGAGTCGACGGCGCGTTCGAGCGGGGCGATCCCGTCGCCATCGTGACGCTGACGGGAGACGGGGTCGGCATGGCGCTCGCCGGGTATCCGGCGGAGGAGGCGCGGGCCATCGCCGGATTGCAGTCGGGCGAGATCGAGACGACGCTGGGCCATCCCGGACGGGCGGCCATGGCGCATCGGGACGATATGGTTCTGTGGGACTAACTGCGGACCGAAGGAGACGGAGAGAGCGATGATGGACGGCGATCAGATCGATGCGGGCGCCTTGATGGCGGAGATTGGGGCGCGGGCGAAGGCCGCTTCCCGCGCGCTCGGCTACGCCACGGCGGAGCGCAAGCACGCGGCGCTGATCGCGGCGGCGGACGCGATCTGGGCGCGGCGCGATGAGATCGCGGACGCCAATGCGCTCGACATGGAATACGGGCAGGAGAAGGGGCTTTCGCCCGCGATGCTAGATCGGCTTCTCCTGACGGAAGACCGCATCCGCGGCATGGCTGACGGTTTGCGCGCCGTGGCCGATCAAACCGACCCGGTGGGCGAGGTGATCGCGGAATGGGATATGCCCTCCGGCCTCCATATCCGGCGGGTGCGCACGCCCCTGGGCGTGATCGGGGTGATCTATGAGAGCCGCCCGAACGTGACGGCGGATGCGGGCGGGCTCTGCCTGAAATCAGGCAATGCGGTGATCCTCAGGGGCGGGTCGGAGAGCTTCAACTCCGCCGCCGCGATCCACGCCTGTCTGGTGGAGGGGCTGCGCGCCGCCGACCTGCCCGAAGACGCGATCCAGATCGCGCCGACGCGGGACCGCGCCTTCGTCGGCGCGATGCTGACGGCGACCGACTTCATCGACGTGATCGTGCCGCGGGGCGGCAAGGGGCTGGTCGGCCGGGTGCAGGCGGAGGCGCGGGTGCCGGTCTTCGCGCATCTGGAGGGCATCTGCCATATCTACATCGACAAGGCGGCGGATATCGAGAAAGCGCGCCGGATCGTGGTGAACGCGAAGACGCGGCGCACCGGGATATGCGGGGCGGCGGAGTGCCTGTTGGTGGACCGGGCGTTCTTCGACGCGCACGCCGCGCCCTTCATCGACGACCTTCTGGAAAAGGGCGTGGAAGTGCGGGCCGATCAGGTGCTGCAGGCGCTGGGGGGCGTGACGCCCGCCGATGAAGACGACTGGGGGACGGAGTTCCTCGATATGATCATCGCGGCGAAGGTCGTGGATGGGGTCGACGAGGCGATTGCGCATATCGCCCGCTACGGCTCGCAGCACACGGATTGCGTCGTCACCGAGGACGACGCGGTGGCGGAGCGGTTCTTCGCCCGGCTCGACAGCGCGATCCTGATGCGCAACGCCTCCACCCAGTTCGCCGATGGGGGCGAGTTCGGGATGGGGGCCGAGATCGGCATCGCCACCGGCAAGATGCACGCGCGGGGGCCCGTGGGCGCGGCGGAGCTGACCAGCTTCAAATATCTCGTCGAAGGGGACGGGACGATCCGCGACTAGCTCGGGGGAGGGCGATCTCCTCGTAGCCTCTGCGGGGCCGCCTCGTCGGCCGCCGTCCTCGTCGGCCGTCGTCCTCGCCGGACGGGCGGTTTCGTGGCGCGGGCAATGGATCTATGAAAAAAGCCCGGAACCATGTCCGGGCTTTTTCGTTCCGAATGTACGGAGGCGCTAGCGGCGACCCCAGGCGCGGACCGGGCCGCTGTCGATGTGGGTGAAGCTGCGGTAGCCGCCGACGCCGCCGGCGTCGAGGCTCTTGGCGGCGCGGCGGATCTTGCTCGCCGTGCGGGTCTTCATCTGAAGATCGATCGCCATGCCCTTGGTGTGGTAGCTGTCCTTCGCGACGCCGCGGTTCTTGCGGCGCAGCATCGCGTTGGTGACCGGGCTGCGATAGCCGGAGACGATCGAGATCGGCTCGGCGGCGTCGAGCAGCCGGTAGGTCGCGGCGAGGATGTCGACCGTTTTCATATCGAAGTCGATGACGAGATCCTGGCGCCAGTCGCGCAGAAGGAAGTCGATCTCCGCCTTGGCTTCGGGGATATACTCACCCTCCACCCAGTAGACGGTGTTCAGCAGGTCGCCGGTGCGAGGGTTGCTGAGGTGGAGGCGGCGGACGTCGGCCGCCTTGGCCAAAACCTGCGGCGCGGCGAGCGCGCACGCCGCTCCCCCCAAAACGCCTAAGATGCCCCGACGCGACAAGGTCGCGTTATCGTCTGAATTCTTCACACTGTCCTCGGCTCGTTTGTCGGCGCTGCTGTTTCTTCGCAGCTTTCCCAAGCTCTCGGCAGGATTTTGCCACATTTCATTCAGCTTGCAAGTTGCAGATTCGCGTCATTTCGGCTCGGTCCGTCCGTCTCAGTTCCCGGCACCTTCAGCGGAAATTGTTAAAAGAACTCGAAATCTGGCGAAGTATTGCGGCTTTTTTCACACGACGGAGCGAAAATCGGCGGAAATGGGTGAAAACCGGCTGTCGCGGGCATCGACGCGCGGTAGTTTCGCATTGGGACTGGTTTGAAGTGACCAAGGGGACACAATGAAGGTTTTTGGCAACAGGACGGGCGAAATCGTCGCATGGTCGGGTCTTGCGGCGCTCCTCGTCTGCGGGGCGTCCGCCGCGCATGCCACTGAAACCACTGAGGAAACCTCCGCAGTCATTCTGCACCGCTCGGTCGCGCCAACGGGCGGCGACGCGCTTCAGGTCGCGCTTCTGGAGAGCGGCGGGTCGGAGGAGATCGGCGGGCACTACGCCGCCTCCGGCTTCGAGAAAATCTGGTTTCTTCCGGGCGGCGACGACGCGCCGGCGCGCGCTTTACTCGATGCGGTGAGGGAAGCGCCGCGCCACGGTCTGCCGGCGGGGCGCTACGATGCGGCGCTTCTTGAGGCGGCGCTGGAGGCGGGCGGATCCGGGGACGGGGCGGCGAGGGCCGTTGCGGAGCTGACGTTCACCAAAGTCTATCTGCGGTACGCGCGCGATCTTTCATCCGGGCTGCTGGAGCCTCGGAGCGTGGATCGGGAGCTGCATGTGCAGCCGCCGCGCCCTGAGGAGCGGGCCTTGCTGGCGGCGGCGGCGTCCGCCTCGTCGATGGCGGCGCATCTGGCCGGTCTCGCGCCGCAAGGACACGACTACCAGCGGCTTTTGGGCGAGCTGTCGCGGCTGACATCGCTGGCGCCGGGCGCTTGGGGCGACGCGGTGGCGGAGGGGCCTTCGATCCGGATCGGGGACGTCTCCGACCGGGTGGCGGCGATGCGCGCGCGTCTGATCGCGAAGGGCGACCACGCGCCAGAACCGGTCGCCGAGACGCTCGTTCAGACGGGAGCCGTCCAGCCCGCGGCGGTTCAGAACGCGGCGCTCAGGGTTGAGGATGCGCTGGATTCGCGACGCTACGACCTCGCGCTTGAGGCGAGCGTCCGCGCGTTTCAGCGCCGCCATGGGCTGAACGACGATGGGGTCGCGGGGCGGCGGACCGTGGCTGCGCTCAACGCCTCGGTGGAAGAGCGGATCGGCCAGGTGCTCGTCTCGCTCGAGCGGCTGCGCTGGATGAACAAGGACCTCGGCCATCGCCATGTCCATGTGAACCTCGCCGATTTCACGGTGAAGCTGATGGAGGGCGATGCGGTCGCCTTCGAAGAACGGGTCGTGGTCGGCAAGGCGCGCAAGCATCGGACGCCGGAGTTCTCCGACACCATGACCTACATGGTCTTCAACCCGATCTGGCACGTGCCCTATTCCATCGCGAGCGAGGAGATCCTGCCGAAGCTGCAGGAGGATCCGGAGTACCTTCTGAAAAAGAACATGCGGCTTCTGACGCGCGACGGCGCACTGGGGCCGGACGCGACCTTGCATGACTGGTCGCTCTATTCGGAGAATGATTTTCCCTACCTCATCAAGCAGGGGTCGGGCGGCGGCAACGCGCTGGGACGGGTGAAGTTCATGTTCCCCAATCAGTTCGCGATATATCTGCACGACACGCCGTCGAAGCGCCTTTTCAAGAAAGACGCGCGGGCCTTCAGCCATGGCTGCGTGCGCGTTCAGGACCCGATGGCCTTCGCCCGCGCTTTGCTCGCCCCGCAGACGGAGGATCCGGCCGCTTTCGTCGACAGGCAACTGGCGCGGCGAGGGGAGCGGCGGATCAATCTCAGCGATCCGGTGCCGGTGCACCTAACCTATCTCACGGCCTGGGTGGACGATGAGGGGACGTGGCAGTTCCGCGACGACGTCTATGGCCGCGACGGGCGCATCCTCGCCGCGCTGAAGGCCGAAGGGGTCGCGGCGCCGGAGGTTGGAGGTTAGCGAAGGAGGCTCCGCTCGAAGGGTCTTTTCGCGCTGGATTGGACGCGATACACAGCGTTCAGGATCGCAGGAACGCCGCCATGTCCACAGCCGAAACCATCAAGAAAATCATCGCCGACCAGGCGATGATACCCGTGGAAGACGTCAGGGACGACGCTTCGCCGGATGATCTCGGGCTAGACAGTCTGGCGGTGGTGGAGATCGTCTTTTCGATCGAGGAGGCGTTCGACGTCTCCGTCCCGTTCAATGCGAACGAGCCGGACAAATCCGATTTCGATATCTCCACCGTCGCCAAAATCATCGCCGCCGTCGAAGAGCTGATCCGGGCGAAGGCCTGAGCGGATGAACCGCCGCGTCGCCGTCACCGGACTCGGCATCGTTTCTGCGCTAGGGCTCACGCGCGATTCGCATTTCGAAGGTCTGCGCGAGGGGCGGAGCGGGATTGGCTCGCTCGACATCGAGGATGTGGACCGGCTCTCCGTTCGGATTGGCGCGCAGGCTCGCGGTTTCGTCGGCGAGGACCGGTTCGACCGTCAGGAGCTCGCCCTTTTCGACCGCACGACGCAGCTGGCCATGGTCGCCGCCGAGGAGGCGATGGCCGATAGCGGCGTCGAGCTGACGGAGGCCGAGACCACGACGACGGGCGTGGTCATGGGCACCGCGCTCAACGGAATGGAGACCATCGACCAGAACTACCGCGCCGTCTTTCAGGAGGGAAAGAACCGGGTTCACCCCTTCGTCGTGCCGCGCCTGATGACCAATGCGGGCGCGAGCCAGATCTCGATGAAATACGGGCTGATGGGGCCGTCGTGGACCGTCACCACCGCCTGTTCCTCCTCCAACCACGCGCTCGCGCAGGCGTTTCAGATGGTCCATGGCGGGGTATCCGACGTGATGGTGGCGGGGGGCGCGGAGGCGCCGCTGGTCTTCGGCGTCATGAAGGCGTGGGAGGGGTTGCGGGTCATGTCGAAGGACGCCTGCCGCCCGTTCTCCAAGACCCGTTCCGGCATGGTGCAGGGGGAGGGGGCGGCGATCCTCGTCCTTGAAGAGATGGAGCGGGCCAAGGCGCGCGGCGCCCGCATCTGGGGGGAGATCTGCGGCTTCGGCATGTCGGCCGACGCTTCCGACATCGTCACGCCGAGCCGCGACGGGGCGGCGCGGGCGATCCGCTCCGCCTTGCGCGATGCGCGGATGGATCCCTCCGAAGTGGCTTACGTGAACGCCCATGGCACGGCGACGGCGGCGAATGACAAGACGGAGTGCGGCGCGCTCTCCGACGTGTTCGGGGCGTCGGCGGCGGATCTTTCGATCAGTTCCACCAAGTCGATGCACGGCCACGGCATCGGAGCCGCGGGCGCGCTGGAGGCGGGCGCGGCGCTGATGGCGATGACGGATGGGGTCGTGCCCCCGACGATCAACCATGAGGAGGCGGACCCGGATTGCCTCGACCTCGACATCACGCCCAATGAAGCGAAAGAGCGCGACGTTCCCGCCGCGCTCTCCAATTCCTTCGCCTTCGGGGGGCTGAACGCGGTGCTCGCGTTCCGCCGGGTCTGAGGCGGTTCAGAGGCTGTTGAACGCCTTCGTGAAGCCCGACAGCGAGATGGTGATGTCAGCGCTTTCGCCGTTGGAGGCGGCGATGGTCATCACCGCATTGGAGCCGCGCTTCAGTTGGTCGATGAAGTCGGCCGCTACGGGTTCGGCCACCAGGCAGGCCTGCGGATTGCAGACGCGATAGGCGCCGCGTCCAACCTCCCGCCCGTCGATCTTGATCTGAACGCCGGCGGGGAGAAAGACGCCGATCGGCGCGATGATCTCAACCACGGCGGCGACGTCTTCGCCCTGCGGGCCTTTCAGACCGGGCGTCTTGCGCACGAGCGCCTGAATAACGGGCTGGCCCTGTGCGTTGTTGCCGGTCTGCGCCATCAGGCAAGCCTGCGGGTTGTCGTTGGCGCAGCGGATATCCCAGGAGCCGTGCGTCTCCCGCACCGTGGATGCGGGTTCCTGCGCGACGGCCGGTGTCGAGACCCCGAGAAGAGCTGCGCCTGAGAGTGCGATGAGCGACTTTCTTATCACGTTACCTGCGTCCTTGTGGTCTGTGCGCGGCCTTGGCGCGCGCCGGGCGAATCCTCTCGGACCCCGTGATGCTATCCGCCCATAGCGAAATCAAGGCGGAGAGGTCACATCACCGCCGGAAACCGCCAGGATGGAAGCGACTGTCCGAGACGTAAGAAAGGCGCCCGTGAGGCGCCTTTCTTCAGAGGCTTCCACCTCTTCTCTCTCCCTGTCGAACCGGCCGAAGCAAGTTCTGGCGAGGACGTTAGGCAGAGTTCATGAAACCGTCAACAACTAATGCGGCGAAAACGCCGCAGGGACTGCGCGTTCATGCTCCATTTTTCAGGGTTTTCAAAGCATAGTTGTCGCGACAAGGGCTATGTCCTTTCGCGTGGATCGGATATGCCTATGGGAGAGCTGGAGATCGAAAAAAAGGCCGCGCCGAAGCGCGGCCAGTTCGACAGGGAGGAGGTGTGGTCGGAACGCGACCTGGATCGCGATGATCTGCGATCGCACTTTGACCACCGCCTCACGCTACGGCACAAAGCTTAACAATCAGTGTGCGCCGCATCACATCGGAAGTCGCGGCCGGAACGGGGAGCGCTATGGGCGGGACGGATCGCATTTTCATCGGCGGCGGGGGCGAAGCTTATGGCGAGGCGCAGACGCTGCTTCTCAAATACGCCAACCGCCACGGGCTGATCTCCGGCGCCACGGGCACGGGCAAGACGGTGACGCTGCAGATCCTTGCGGAGAATTTTTCGAACGCGGGCGTTCCCGTCTTCCTCTCTGATGTGAAGGGCGACCTTTCGGGGCTGGCGGAGGCCGGATCGCCCGATCACAAGCTCCATGGCGCATTTATGGAGCGGGCGGCGAAGATCGGGTTCGACGATTATGGCTACGACGCCTTCCCGACCGTCTTCTGGGACATGTTCGGGGAGACCGGCCACCCTGTCCGCGCGACCGTCTCGGAGATGGGGCCGCTCCTGCTCGCCCGGCTGCTGGAGCTGACCGATGCGCAGGAGGGCATTCTGAACATCGTCTTCCGGGTGGCGGACGAGCAGGGCCTTTTGCTGATCGATCTGAAGGACCTCCAGTCGATGCTGGTCCATGTGGGCGAGCAGCGCAAAGAGCTGTCCTTGCGTTACGGCAACATCTCCACTGCTTCGGTAGGCGCGATCCAACGCCGGCTGCTGGTCTTGGAGAACCAGGGCGGGGCCGGGTTCTTCGGCGAACCCGCGCTGCAGCTGACCGACATGATCCGCATGGCCGCTGATGGGCGCGGGCAGATCAACGTGCTGGCGGCGCAGCGGCTGATGGGGGCGCCGCGGCTCTACGCGACCTTCCTTCTCTGGCTCCTGTCGGAGCTTTTTGAGCAGCTCCCCGAAGTCGGGGACCCCGACAAGCCGAAATTCGTCTTCTTCTTCGACGAAGCGCATCTGCTGTTCGACGGCGCGCCGTCGGCGCTGATCGAGAAGGTGGAGCAGGTGGCGCGGCTGATCCGGTCGAAGGGCGTGGGCGTCTACTTCATCACGCAGAACCCGGCGGACGTGCCGGACGACATTCTCGGCCAGCTCGGCAACCGGGTGCAGCACGCTCTCCGCGCATACACCCCGCGCGACCGCAAGGCGCTGAAGGCGGCGGCGGAGACGTTCCGCCCGAACCCCGCCTTCGACACCGAGGACGCCATCATGCAGGTCGGGGTGGGAGAGGCGCTCGTCTCCACCTTGATGAAAAAGGGGGTGCCCAGCGTCGTGGAGAAGACGCTGATCCGCCCGCCGTCCTCCCGCCTCGGGCCTGCGGATCCGGCGGCGTTGAAGGCCGCGATCGCGGCCTCGCCGCTCGCGGGGATGTATGAAGAGACGGTGGATCGCGACAGCGCCTATGAGATGCTGCAACGGCAGGCGCGCGAAGCCGCCGAGGCGGCGGAGGCTGAGGAGCTGGGCGACGAGGGCGAGAGCTGGGCCGATTTCAAGCGCAGCCGTTCGGGCGGCGGCTATGACGGCGACGACACGGCGCCGAGCTGGCGGGACCGCGAATACCGCTCCGCCCGCCGCTATAAACCCCGCGTTGAGCCGAAACGCCGTAAGACGACGCGGAAGCGCTCGTCGCGCTCCGACAGCGTCGGCGAGGCGCTGGTGAAATCTGTGGTGCGCACGGCGGGCACGCAGATCACCCGCCGCCTCGTCCGGGGCGTGCTGGGCGGCTTGTTTCGCGGCCGCTGACGCCGTTTGGGAGGAAAGGCGATGTTCAAACAGGCGAAGGGCTTTCCTTACGCTCGCTTCCTGAAGCGGCTGCACCATGCGGCGACGGTCGACTGGTATCTGGAGATCGGCTGCCGCAAGGGCGGATCGCTCGCCAATGTGACGGGCAAGTCCATCGCGGTGGATCCGTTCTTCAAGATACAGACGAACATTCTGCGCTCGAAACCGGCGCTGCTCCTCTTCCAGCAGACGAGCGACGATTTCTTCGCCTCCGGCATGTTGCGGGCGATGGGCGCGCGGCTGTCGCTGAGCTTCATCGACGGCATGCACCTGATGGAGTTCGCGCTCCGCGACTTCATCAATGTGGAGCGGAACGCCGTCCCCGGCGGGGTCGCGATGTTCCATGACTGCTGTCCGTGGAACCTTGAGATGACGACGCGCGATCTGGACAATTTGCCCAAGGGCGCGTGGACCGGCGACGTCTGGAAGATCATTCCGATCCTGAAATCGCATCGCCCCGACCTGACGGTGCGGGTAGTCGACGCCTCCCCGTCCGGCGTCGTCGTGGTGGAGGGGCTGGACCCCGAGAACGCCACGCTCGCGGAGGCTTATGACGACATTCTGGCCGAGTATCGCGATCTGGAGCTGGCGGATTATGGGGTCGAGCGGTTCAACGACCAGTTCGACTATGAAAGCGCGATCGGGCTCGTCCGGGCGGGGTTCCCATTTCTCCCCGACAGCCTGAAGGTGGATCGCGGGGAGGCGCCGGCTTTCGTCACGCCCTGAGCGTTCAGACGAAGTCTTCGGGGCGGAAGGACAGAAGCTCCCCCGCCTTGCGTCGCCGGTCGAATTCCTCTCGGCTGATCAGCGGAATGCGCTTGGTTTTGGAGTAGCTGAGGGAGGCCGAGAGCTCCTCCCCGCTCGGGGCGCGCCACGGGCCGTCCGGCGCGATCGCGCCGCCGTCGACGAAGACGTCGCGCAGGACGTCGAAGTTCAGCTCCGCCACGCTGTGATTGTCCTTGTTAGTGGGCGGATACCACTGGCGTTCGATGGCGTTCACGAAGGTCACGGGGCGGTCGTCGAAGGCTGTCGCGTTCTGGCTGAGGAGGGGGGCGAGGTTGGACCGGCGCTGCACGACGAAGACGTTCTGCTCCGGCCGCTTCAGAAAGGCGAAGAAGTGAACCGCGGAGCCTTCGGAGAAGACCAGCGTCTCCGCTGATTGCAGCTTCGCCGCCTGCTCCTCCAGCGTGAAGGCTTCGGGCGACCAGATCTCGAACCCGTTGGCTGCCAGGTTCTCCTCCAGCACCGGCTCGCAGGCGAAGCGGCCGTGGGGTTTGGCGATGGCGCCGCGGGTGACGTAGAGCTTCGCGCCGGCCCGCGTCTCCGCCAGGTTGGGCGTTCGCCGCTTCACCCAGTCGCGGAAGAGCGGCGCGGCGCGGCCTTCGTAGCGCTCGCCGAACAGGTCGGTGGCGGCGAAGAAGCGCCGCACGCGGATCGGGCCGCGGATCATCCGCATTGGGTTTCCGACGCCGAAGAAGCGCGCCAGCGGCTCGATCGCGCCGACGCCCCAGCCGAAGCGGCGCGGCGCGAAGAGGAGCGTGGCGCGGGCGCCGAGACGCTCCGTCGCCCAGAGACGGCCGAGCGAGCAGGTGATGGCGTGGCCGAAATGGGGATGGCCGAGCCCGGCGAAGAGGGCGGGGCCGCGATGCACCTCGACCTTTCCGGCCTCCGGCCGCTCCTTCGGGGGCGCGGTGGAGAGGATGCCGGTCCGGATATCGGTCAGCGGCACCAGCGCGCCGTCGGCGTCGTAGACGCCGAGCGCCCGGCGGCGTTTGCCGAGCGAGGCGCCGTAATGGAGCGTCGCATGGTGGCGTTCGATGAACTCGGGTTCCGGAAACGCCGGGGCGTCTGCGCTCGCTTCAGTCACGCCGTTCCGCGATAGGGCTCGACATATTGCAGCGCCATGTCCCACGGGAAGAAGATCCACGTGTCCTGGCTCACTTCAGTGATGAAGCTGTCGACCAGCGGCTTGCCCTTTGGTTTGGCGTAGACGGTGGCGAAATGGGCCTTGGGATAGAGCGCGCGGACGACTTCCAGCGTTTTGCCGCTATCGACGAGATCGTCGATGACCAGGACGCCTTCGCCGTCGGCGCCCATCAGATCGGCGTCGGGCGCTTTCAGCACCTGCGCGTCCGCCTGCGCCTGATGATCGTAGGATTTCACGCTGATCGTGTCGACGACGCGGACGTTCAGCTCCCGCGCGATGATGCAGGCGGGGACCATGCCGCCGCGCGTGATCGCGACGACCGCCTTCCATTCCCCCTCAGCCAGCGGCCCCTGCTTGTCCAGCCGCCACGCCAGCGCGCGGCTGTCGCGATGAATCTGGTCCCAGGAGATGTGGAAGCCTTTTTCGTGGGGGAGGCGATCGTTCATTTGAACACCCTATTTTCGGCCGACGGCGACGTCGATATCCGGCGCGTCCTCCGCCTTCATGCCGACGACGTGGTAGCCGCAATCGACATGGTGGCACTCGCCCGTGACGCCGGAGGAGAGGTCGGAGAGGAGGTAGAAGCCCGCCTTGCCGACGTCGTCCTGGCTTACGTTCCGGCGGAGCGGGGCGTTCAGCTCGTTCCATTTCAGGATGTAGCGGAAATCGCCGATGCCGGAGGCGGCGAGTGTCTTCATCGGCCCGGCGGAGAGGGAGTTCACCCGGATGTTCTTCGGCCCCAGATCCATCGCCATGTAGCGGACGGAGGTCTCCAGCGCGGCCTTGGCGACGCCCATGACGTTGTAATGCGGCATGACCTTCTCAGCGCCGTAATAGGTGAGAGTCGCCATCGAGCCGCCGTCGGTCATCATCTTCTCCGCCCGCTGGGCGATGGCGGTGAAGGAGTAGCAGGAGATGTTCATCGACATCGCGAAATTGTCCGCGCTCGTGTCGACGTAGCGGCCCGTCAGCTCGTTCTTGTCGGAATAGGCGATGGCGTGGAGCAGGAAGTCGAGCTTGCCCCATTTCGCCTCCAGCTCTGCGAAGACGGCGTCGATGGAGGCGGCGTCGGTCACGTCGCAGGGGAGGACGATGTCGGAGCCGATGCTCTCGGCCAGCGGTTTGACGCGCTTCTCCAGCGCATCGCCCTGAAAGGTGAACGCGAGTTCCGCGCCCTGCGCGGCGCAGGCTTCCGAGATCGCCCAGGCGATCGACATCTTGTTGGCGACGCCCATGATGAGCCCGCGTTTTCCGGCCATGAGCCCTGCGGTTTCCGCCATCTGGGCGTCCCCCCGATTATTTGTTGATCTGCTCCGCGCTTCGTTTAAGCCCTTCGCCCCACGCGGGCAAGACGCCGCGGGCGACGGGCGTGGACGCGGCGGCGGCGCGGGCTACCGTGACCACTCCGAAAAGGAGACGACGATGGCCAAGGGTAAAGATCTGTTTGCGGGCGACGATCCGTTCTCTATGGCGCAGGCATGGCTGGCGGAAGCGGAGGCGTCCGAGCCTAACGACGCGAACGCCATCGCGTTGGCGACGGCGGACAAGAACGGCCTGCCGAATGTGCGCATGGTGCTCCTGAAAGAGATCGAGCCTGCGAAGAAGAACGGCGGCGGCTTCGTCTTCTACACCAACCATGAGGGCGCGAAGGGCCGCGAGCTGGCCGACAACCCGCAGGCGGCGCTCGTCCTGCACTGGAAGTCGCTGCACCGCCAGGTGCGGGTGCGCGGGCCGGTCGTTCAGGTCGCCGCGAAGCAGTCGGATGAATACTACAACTCCCGCGCCTATCAGAGCCGGATCGGCGCCTGGGCGTCGAAGCAGTCGCGCCCCTTGCGCAGCCGCGCCGCGCTGATGGCGGAGGTCGCCAAGTTCGCGGCGCGCTACCCCAAGTCGCCGCCGCGCCCGCCCCATTGGGGCGGCTACCGCATCCAGCCGATCGAGATGGAGTTCTGGGCGGACGGCGATTTCCGCCTCCATGACCGGTTCCGGTGGACCCGCGCCAAGCCCGATAGCTCCGAGTGGAAGATCGAGCGGCTTAACCCGTAAAGCGCGAGCTCGCCGTAGGAAAATACCTCAGAATTGGCGAGATCGGCGGCTGGCGCAGCAGTTTCGCCTTGAATTTTACACGTTTTCACGTCATATGCTGCGTCAACAGTAGACCGCGTGTGCGTGCGGCGGCTGAAAGTGTGGGAAATCTGGGGGCGTTCAATGGCCAACTTGTATTCGTTTTCGGCGATCGACATCGCGGACCTTCCTGGCGGGTTCGCGCTTGGCTCCCAGTTCGTTTTCGGCTCGCTCCCGCAACAGCAGTTCATCGTCTCCGACACCTCGGGCGAGACGGTCTATGATGGCGAGGTCGGCGCGAGCGAAACCTCCGCCGATGCGCAGGGCGACCAGCTCGCTTTCGTCAAAGACGAGAACGGCAACGTCATCTTCAACGGGGTGGAGACCTTCGTCGAGGCGACGGTCCAGGTGGAGATCGGCGGGCAGAGCTACACGGGTCTGCTCCTTGAGATGGAGGGGTCGGGGCAGAACTTCCTCGTCCTGCCGCCTGAGGCGCCGCCGGGAACCGCGACGCTGCTCGCGGCTGATTTCACGCCGACGCCTGAAGCGTTCAGTTTCTTCCAGATTTTCAATGGCGGCGGCGAGGTCGACGCGACCGGCTTCAACCTGCCCACCACGGGCGCCGACGACATTTTCCTCGGCGGCGGCGACGATTCGCTCAACACGGGCGCCGGAGCCGATACCGTGGACGCGGGCGAAGGCGACGACACGATCGACGGCGCCGGCGGCGCGGACAGCATCTTCGGCGGCGCTGGAAACGACAGCCTGCTCGGCGGCGGGGCGAACGATACGCTTGTCGGTGGCGTCGGCAACGACACGATCGAAGGCGGCGCCGGCGCCGACGTCATCTCAGGCGACGAGCAGCCCGCGCTGGAGAATGTCGGGCGTTCGCTGAACTGGGATCTCTTCGCGGATCCGAACGGCCCCGGCACGGCCATCGACGACGGCGACGATCTCGCCGGGACCGAGCCGACGGACCCGATCGACGCGAATTTCACCACGCCCATTACGCAGGAAACCGGCGGCGTTCAGGTCGCGGTGTCGTTCAATAACAATGGCCAAGCGACGGCGTTCGATTTCGACAACGGCCCCCAATTCGTGGACGGATTGGGCGCGGAGAATGAAGTCGCGGCCGAAGACAGCTCTCTCTTCCTCGAGGGCACGGGGCAGGGCGATACGTCGACGACGCGGATCGACTTCTCCTCCAGCGATCCGGCGTTTGAGGACGGGGTCGAGAACGTCTCCTTCCGGATCAACGACATCGACGATCTCGGCTGGCGCGACGTACTGACTGTCCGCGCCTTCGACCCGGACAACAACCCGATCACGATCAACCTGACCGCAGGGGCCAATATGGTCCTGTCGGATACCGACGGCGTCGCAGGTAACGACACCGCCACGGCGATCAACAACAACAACAACCTCGACCCCGACGACGCGGCGGGCTCTCTTCTGGTGGAGATCCCGGGCCCTGTGGGCCGGATCGAGATCGATTACTCCAACGAAGAGACCGACGGACAGCGCGTCAACGTCACCGACATATTCTACGAGGCGGTGCCGGTTCAGCCCGTGTTGGTGGACGGCGACGACAGCCTCTCTGGCGGCGCCGGCGCCGACACCATCTCGGGCAACGGCGGCGACGATACGATTGCGGGCGGCGCCGGCGACGACAGCCTGACGGGCGGCGACGGTTTCGACACCTTCGTCTATGACGGCGGCGACGATGAAATCGCCGACTTCAACAACGCGACCGGCCAGGTCCTGAACGACGGCGATCAGACGAATAACGACTTCGTCGATCTGGCGCCGTTCTATTCGGATCTGTTCGTGGCGCGCGCGGACCTCGCGGACGGGGTTCTGGACGGGCTGATCAACGGGAACCCGATCCTGGTCGACAGCAAAGGCCGGGCGATCGAGGCGGGCGACATCAACCTGCCGGCGGACGGCTCGCTCGCGCTGACCGGGGTCGCGCCGGACGATATCTTCTTCGACAACGTCAACCTCGTCTGCTTCGCGAGCGGCACGATGATCCGCACTCCCGACGGCGATCGGGCGGTGGAGACGCTGGAGGTCGGCGATCTCGTGATGACCCGGGACCACGGCCCGCAGCCGATCCGCTGGGCCGGTCGCCGCGCGCTGCCGGCGGCGGCGCTGACGGCGCAGCCGCGCTTGCGCCCGGTGGTGATCGCCAGGGGCGCGCTCGGCAACGAGCGGGAGCTTCGCGTCTCCCCCCAGCATCGGATGCTGATGGGCGGCCTGCGCGCCGAAATGCTGTTCGGCGAGAAAGAGGTTCTGGTCAAAGCGGCGGATCTGGTCGATGGCGAGAGCGTCTATCAGGGCGAGGCCGCGGACGTGACCTACCATCACATCCTTTTCGATCGCCATGAGATCGTCTTCGCGGAAGGGGCGGCGACGGAGAGCCTCCATCCCGGCGGCGAAGCGCTGGCGGCGCTGGACGCAGAGGCGCGGGAGGAGATCGAGACGCTCTTCCCCGAGCTCGTGGTCGAGACGCGGAACCTCGCGCGCCACGCGCTGAAAAGCCACGAGGCGCGGGCGCTGATCGCTCACTAAAGCAACGTGTGAAAAGATCGCCGCGAAAGTCGCCCATGGAGCGGGCGTCTTTCGCGTTTCCTTTAATCAGCGACTTCGCAGGCCGCGTTAGCGCCGACCGTCTCCGGTCGGCGCGTCGCCGTCAGCCCATCAGCTCCGATGCGAACCCGGCGAGACCCTCCGCCGAGCCGCCGAAGCCGAAGTCCTCCTCCTCCGGCATTTCGCCGTCGTAGCCGCCGTCCTTTCCGGCGACCGTGTAGGTCGCCACCGCGGTGGCGGAGCCGCCATTCGCGTCCGAAACGGTGTAGGAGAAGGTGAAGCTGTCGCTGTCGCCGTCGTTGAGGGCGTTGAAGTCGAACGCGCTGTCGAAGATCACGTCGCCGTCGGCCTGTAGCGTGAACTGAACGGTGCGGCCCCCTTCGGTGACGATGGAGATGCTCTCGTCCACCGCGCCGCCTTCGACGGCGGTGACGGTGAGGCCGTCGTTCTCCGCATCCGTGTCGTTGGCGAGGAGGTTGAAAAGGATATCCGCGCTGTCGCCGTCGCCGGTGCGTTCGCCTTCGTAGATGGTGATCTGGTCGTCGTTCGCGACCGGCTTCTCGTTGACGCCGTCGATCGTGATCGTGACGCTGGCGCTCGCCGCCTCTCCGGCCTCATCCACGATCTCATAGGTGAAGGTTACGGTTTCCGACTCTCCCACCGTGAGGCCCATAAGCGCCGCGCCCGGTTCGAAGTCGAAGCTCCCGTCGGCGTTGACGGTCAGCGTCCCGGTGAAGTCGCCGCTGTCGGTCGAAACCTCCGCCGCGACCCCGACCTCGCCGAAGCTCACGCCCGAAAGGGTCAACGCGTCGCCGTCCGCGTCGCTGTCGTTGGCGAGGAGATCGCCGGAGAGCGACATGTCGCTCTCCGTGGCGAAAGCGTCGTCCGCCGCGACGGGGGCCGCGTTGACGGCGGCGGTCTGGCCGGCGCCGAGGCAGTCGTAGCTCGGCTCCCAGCAGCTGACGTTGCCGCGGCAATAGACCGTCAGCTCCGTCCCCGCCGCGGGCACGCCGCAACCGTAGGCGTCGCAGAAGGTGAAGTAGTTGTCGCCCGTCCCCTCCTGCTCGATCTCGATCAGGAGGTACCAGTTACCTGCTGCGTCGCGCAGCCAGTAGTAGCACTCGGCGTAGATTTGCCCGCCATTGCCCGCTTCCTCGCCGTCGACGGAGATCCCCGCCGTCTGCCCGGAGTGGTCGTTGGCGTTCTCATTGCAGTTGGAATCGCCGCTGAGGCGACTGTCGTTATCCGAGACCGTCAGCGTGGCGCTGGCCGCGCCCGGCATGGTGATCGTCTCGCCGTTCTTCAGAAAATTTCCGCTGCCGGCGCCTGCGGCCAGCATGTCGCTCTCAGTGAAAGCGGAAAATGAATAGTCCTTGTCGCAACCCATCGTCGCACTCCTTCCCTAGCCCCAAACTGGTCGGAAACACTGCGCACGCGGCGGGCGCGCATCGGCGCCCGTACAGCGGGACATCTGGAAGACAGGGAACTCTACATATCGAGCGGTCTCTCATTCGCGAGCCCAATCGGCGCAACGAGCGCCTCACGCGAAAGACCGTCGTTCACACACGAACGCGATGCCCCATGGGTGAAATGTGACCGAAATGGGGCGATGGGATCAAGCGGATACCGGATTGAGGGCGGTCAACATGTGCAACTCTACAAAAAAAGTGGGGTATCGCGCCGATTAATCGGATGGTTTCAGGCAGTGCGCACGCCCTTGGGTTGCGCGCATTAAGGGTATGTTAACAGAATCTTCGCGTCGATTCGCACGTGTCGGTAGAGTATCCACCGGGTGACGAAGCGCCTTGGGGCCGGAATGCGAAGCCAGAACCACAACGAACGCAGGCTGGGCGCGCCGGACATGATCCTCGTGCACTATACGGACATGGATACGGCGGCGGCGGCGCGGATGCGTCTTTGCGATCCGGCGGCGGAGGTGTCCTGCCATTACCTCATCGATCTGGACGGCGCGGTGGATCAGCTGGTGGCGGAGGATCGCCGCGCCTGGCATGCGGGCGTCTCCGAATGGGGCGGGGAGGCGGACGTCAATTCCCGCTCCATTGGGATCGAGTTGCAGAACCAGGGGCCGAACGGGGGCGGCTATCACCCATTCCCGGAGCCGCAGATGGCGGCGCTGGAGGCGCTGATCGCGGAGATCGCGGCGCGCTGGTCCATCGCGCCGGAGAACGTCGTCGGGCATGAGGACGTGGCGCCGGGGCGCAAGATCGATCCGGGGCCGAAATTCGACTGGGCGCGGCTGGTGCGGCGCGGTCTTGCGCGGCGGCCCGGCTGAGCGTATCGCCTCGCCTTGCGGATGGCCGGATAGCCGCGCCTTTATGGTGAGGAACGTCCGGGCGGCATGGAGAAACGGCGCCGGGTAACGCCCGGCCGGGGAAACCCGAGGGAAAGCGCCACAGAAATGAAACCGCCTCTTCGGAGGTAAGGATGAAACGGTGAGGTAAGAGCTCACCGCGCCCCTGGCGACAGGGGCGGCACGGCAAGCCCCGCCGGTCGCAAGATCGAATAGGGTCGGCTGCTCCTGACGGGGCAGGGGGTCTCCGCCCCGCTGACCGGGTTGATCGCAAGAGGCGCGCGGCGACGCGCGTCCCAGATGAATGGCTATCTATGGGGCCTCGGCCCCGGGACAGAACCCGGCGTACAGGCCATCCGCGCCAAATTTCCGCCTTTCATGGGATTCGTCGGGAATCGCATGGGAAATCGCTGGATTCGCCAGAAAACTGGGTTTCGCCACCGCTCAAATAGAACATTAAATGAACATTACTTGTGTCTGCTCCGGGGTGAAGCACAAGACTTGCTATTTTCGGATTTCGCAGGCTATTTCTCCATATGAAAACTAAGTTTTTCATTGTTTTCCCATGAAATCCCATGCTACCCAATCTTCAGCAGCGCAAAGACGGTCACCCGAGCAGGTTTCATACAGGCCGCACGCATACAGCTGCTGAGAGGCGAAAGACCGCGAAGACGGTCGGGCGCAGTCAGAAGCGCCGAGGGACAGACCAGACCCGCGCATCGCGCCGATGCGCGGGTCAATTCGTTCAGGAAGCGCTGAGTACGCGCGCAGTTTGAACTGGGCAGGGATAAAGGGGTGTTGAAGTTCTTCTCCTCCAGCGCGACCAACAAGGTCGACGGCAAGGGCCGGGTCTCGATCCCCGCGCCTTTCCGTAAGGTGCTGCAGGGCGAAGGCTCTCCCGTTCTCTTCCTGATGCCGGAAATTCGCGGCCTGCCCGCCATCGAAGGCTACGGTCAGGCGCATTTCGAAAAGCTCGCGGGCGCGCTGAGCCAGATGAACCCGCTCTCGCCTGAATATGACGCGCTGGCCGACGTGGTGGCGGGGCAGGCGCATCAGCTCCCCTTGGACGATACCGGGCGCATCGTGCTGCCCGCGGAGTTCCGGGAGCTGGCGGGGATCGAGGACAGCGCCTTCTTCGTCGGGCGCGTGAACACGTTTCAGATCTGGGCGCCGGAGCGCTACGCCGCGATCAAGGATCAGCGGCGTGAGACCGCGGTCGCCAATTTCGATAAGCTGCCCTGGGGCGGCGGGCCCGGAGGCGCGCAATGACGGCGGCGGCTCAGGCGGCGTTGGATAAAGCACGGGCGCTCCACGCGCCCGTTTTGCTGCGCGAAGTCTTGGAGGCGCTGGCGCCCCATCGCGGCGGGAAGTTCCTCGATGGGACGTTCGGGGCGGGCGGCTACACGGTCGCGATGCTGGAGGCTGGCGCGGACCGCGTCATCGCCGTGGACCGCGATCCGGAGGCGGTGGCGCGGGGCCGCGCCTGGGCGCCGATCTTCGGCGAGCGGCTGGAGATCGTTCCGGGCTGTTTCGGCGACATCGCCGATCTAGTGGAGGCGCCGCTGGCGGGCGTCGTCTTCGACATCGGCGTCTCCTCCATGCAGATCGATCAGGCGGAACGGGGGTTCTCTTTCCAGAAGGACGGCCCTCTGGACATGCGGATGGGCGGCGACGGCCCGTCCGCCGCCGATCTGGTGAACGAAGCGGAAGAGGCGCAACTGGCCGACATCTTCTTCCTCTATGGCGAAGAGCGTCAGGCGCGGAAACTGGCGCGCGCGATCGCGAAGGCGCGGGCGGAGGCGCCGATTGAGACGACGCTGGCGCTCTCCGAGCTGATCGAGCGCCATTCGCCGCGCCCGAAGCCGGGGCAGATCCATCCCGCGACGCGCGTCTTTCAGGCGCTGCGCATCGCGGTGAACGATGAGCTTGGCGAACTCGCGCGCGGCCTAGCCGCCGCCGAGACGCTTTTGGAGGAAGGCGGCGTTCTGGCCGTCGTCACCTTCCATTCGCTTGAGGACCGCATCGCGAAGCGCTTCTTCCGCGCCCGGTCCGGCGTGCAGGGCGGATCGCGCCATGCGCCGGAGGCGCGGGGGCCGGCCGCCGGGTTCGAGATGATCACGCGCAAGGCCGTCACGGCGGCGTCGGACGAGCTTCTCGTCAATCCGCGCGCCCGCTCCGCCCGGCTGCGGGCGGGACGGCGCACGAGCGCGCCCGCGGCGCCTGTCTCCGCGCGGGAGCTCGGCTTGCCGCAGGTCGCCGCTCGATCGCAGGGGGGGCGTCGCTGATGCGCTGGGCGCTTTACCTTCTCGGCGTGGGGCTGGTCGCGATGTCGGCGTCCTGGTCCTACAAGATGACCTACCGCACGCAGGACGCCTTCGCGGAAGTTGTCGATCTCCGCCGCGCCATCGCGCGGGAGCGTGAAGCGATCACGGTGCTTCAGGCGGAATGGGCCTGGCTCAATGCGCCGGAGCGCCTCGCCGCGCTGGCGAAAGAGTACGAAGAGGAACTGGGCCTCGCCCCGATGATCCCTGACCATTTCGCCCGCGTGGCGGAGATCGCGGAGCCCCCCGTGGACGACGGGATGGAGCCTGTGGCGCTGATCGGGATGGACGAGGTCGGCCCCGTCACCCTGCCCAATCCCGTCGCCGCCCCCGCGCCGCGCCCGCGCCCCGTGCGGGTGAGCGAGGTGAGGGAATGAGCGCGAACGACGACCTCGTCCGGCTGCTCGCCGATGGCGAAGCGGGCGAAAGCTACCGTGAGCGGCGGGCGCGCAAGCGGTCCGTGCGGCGCGCCGAGCGCCGTCAGGCGCGGGCGGAGCGGTCGGAGTGGCGGTTGGGGCTGATCTGCGCGTTTTTCCTCCTCGGCTACAGCGCCTTGGCGGGCCGCATGACGCTGCTCGCGGCCTCCGAGCCGCAGGAGCCGCGCGTCGCGGCGGCGAGCGACGTCGCCGCCACCGCGAGCCGCGCCGCCATCGTGGATCGGGCGGGCCGGGTGCTGGCGGCGAACCTGCCGACCTGGTCGATATACGCCCACCCGACGGAAATGATCCGCGCGGGCGTTTCCGCCGAAGAAGGCGCGCGGCGCATCGCAGAGGCGATCGAGGGCGTGGATGAGAACCGCCTCCGGGACGTCTTCGCCAACCGCAAGGGCCTCGTCTGGGTGAAGCGCCCGGCGAGCCCGGCTGAGAAGCAGGCGGTGCATAATCTCGGCCTGCCCGGCGTCCATTTCGGACGGCGGGAGACGCGGATCTATCCGGCGGGACGGATCGGCGCGCATATCCTCGGCGGGATTAGAACTGGCAAGGAATCAGTCACTTACGCCGAACTGGTGGGCCGCGCCGGCGTCGAGAGGGCGATGGATGAGACGCTGCGCGATCCGGGTCGTCGGGGCGCGCCGCTGAAGCTCTCCGTCGACCTAGCGGTGCAGACGGCGCTGACGGAGGTGATGCAGGCGGCGAAGGTGGAGTTCAACGCCGTCGCCGCCGCCGCGACGCTGATGAATGCGCGCAACGGCGAGATCCTCGCCATGGTGTCGCTGCCGGATTTCGACCCGAACGACCGCCCGAACCCGAACGACCCGGAGGTCGCCAAGGTCCGTCCGCTCATGAATCGCGCGGCGGAGGGAGTTTACGAGCTCGGCTCCACCTTTAAGGTTTTCACCGCCGCGCAGGCGATGGAGATGGGCATCGCCCATGCGGGCACGATGGTGGAGACCAAGGGGCCGATCCGCTTCGGCGGCCACAAGATCGGCGATTTCCACAAGATGCCGGACCAGATGACGCTGCGCGACGTGATCGTGGAGAGCTCGAACGTGGGCACCTCCCGCCTCGCGCTCCAGATCGGGACGGAGAAGCAGCGGGAGTTTCTGGCGAGCCTGGGCCTCACGAAGGCCCCGCCCGTCGAGATCGCTGAGGCGCGGATCGGGCGCCCGCTGATCCCCGAACGCTGGGGGCGGCTGGAGGCGATGACGATCTCCTTCGGGCACGGTTTCGCGGCGACGCAGCTGCATCTGGCGGCGGCCTACGCTGCGATGGTCAATGGCGGGCTGAAGGTGAAGCCGACCGTCCTCAAGGGCGGGGAGGCGCCGACGGAGGCGGATCGCGTGATCTCGCTCGAGACCTCCCTCGCGCTCCGCGACATGATGCGCGGCGTTGTGGCGGAGGAGGCGGGGACCGCCAACTTCGCGGAGGTTCCGGGCTATGAGGTCGGCGGCAAGACCGGCACGGCCGACAAACCCTATCGCGGCGGCTATGACGAGCGGCGGACGCTGACCTCCTTCGCAGGGGCCTGGCCGATGTCGTCGCCGGAATACGTGATCGTCGTGACGCTGGACGAGGGCAAGACGTTCAAGTTCGGGCGCGAATGGCGCACGGCGGGCTGGGTTGCGGCGCCGACCGCGGGCCTCGCCGTCAAGCGCATCGCGCCGCTTTTGGGGATGCGCCCCAAGCTGGAGCCGGTGATCGAAGAGGGGACGACCGTGGTCGGGGCGAGCCAGTGAAGACGCTGGCCGAGCTCGGCCTCGCCGATCTGCCCGTGCGCGGGCCGGACGCCGCGGGCGACCTCTCCATCGCGGGCATCTGCGTCGACAGCCGGGAGACGAAGCCCGGCTATCTCTTCGCCGCGCTCAAGGGCGAGGTGCTCGACGGCGCCGAGTTCGCGCAGTTCGCGGTGCGGATGGAGGCGGCGGCGGTTCTGATTTCGGCGGAGGGCGCGGAGCGGGCGAAGGCGGATATCGGCGACTGGCCGATCCCGTTCCTGATTTCCGACAACCCGCGCCGGGACCTGGCGCTTGCGTCGGCGAAGTTCTACGGCGCGCAGCCGAAGACCATCGTGGCGATCACGGGGACGAACGGCAAAACCTCCGTCGCCAGTTTCTCGCGGCAGGTCTTCGCCGCGCTCGGGCGCCGCGCCGCCAATTTCGGCACGGTGGGGGTGGAGGGGGCGGTGTCCAGACCGCTCTCCATGACCACGCCGGAGCCGGTGACGCTGCATCGCCTGCTCGCCGAACTGGCGGAGGAGGGGGTGACCCACGCGGCCATGGAGGCGTCCTCCCACGGGCTGGCGCAGCACCGGCTGGACGGGGTGCGCCTGACGGCGGGGGCGTTCACCAATTTCAGCCGCGATCATCTCGATTACCATGCGACGACCGAGGATTATCTGAACGCCAAGCTGCGGCTTCTGCGTGATCTTTTGCCGAAAGGAGCGCCCGTCGTGCTGGGCGCCGACGATCCCGCCTATGGCGCGATGTGGCGCGCGGCGTCGGATGCTGGTTTGAAGATCATCCCCTTCGGACGGGGAGAGGAGGCGGAGGACGGCCTTCGCCTTCTGGACGCCCGCTATGACGCGGAGGGGCAATCGCTCGACATCGCGCATCAGGGCCAGCGGCATTCCGTTCGGCTCAACCTGATCGGCGGGTTTCAGGGGCTGAACGCGCTTGCGGCGGCTGGCCTCGCCATCGGCTGCGGGGAGGCGCCGTCGGCGGCGATCCGCGTGCTGGAGACGCTTACCGGCGTGCGCGGACGGATGGAGCATGTGGCGACGCGCGCGAACGGCGCGGGCGTCTATGTCGACTATTCCCACACGCCTGATGGGCTGGCCAATGCGCTGGCGGCGCTGCGTCTCCACACGCCGGGTCGGCTGATCGTCGTCTTCGGCGCGGGCGGCGACCGTGATCCGGGCAAGCGTCCGCTGATGGGACATGCGGCATGCGAAGGCGCTGATGGCGTGATCGTCACCGACGACAATCCGCGCACCGAAGACCCTGCGCCGATCCGCAAGGAAATCATCGCCGCTTGCGCCACCGCGATTGAAATCGGAGACCGGGCTGAGGCGATTCTCACCGGCGTCGACGCATTGTCGCCCGATGATCGGTTGCTTATCGCCGGCAAGGGACATGAAACCGGCCAGATCGTCGGCGATCAGGTGATCCCCTTCGACGACGCCGAGCAGGCCCGCGTCGCGGTGGCCGCGCTGGATGGATTGGACGATGACTGAGCCGCTCTGGACCTCTGACGAAATCGGCGCCGTGACGGGCGGGCGCATGTCGGGCGTGTTCGAAGCGAACGGCGTCTCCATCGACACGCGGACGCTGGAGGCGGGCGATCTGTTCGTCGCGTTGAAGGACGCGCGCGACGGGCATGACTTCGTTCCCGCCGCCTTCCGGGACGGCGCCGCCGCCGCGCTGGTGGAGCGGGAGGTGGAGGGCGCGACCGGGCCGCTGGTCATCGTCGACGACGCTCTGGAGGCGCTCGGCAAACTCGCCGCCGCGTCGCGCGCGCGGACATCGGCCAAGGTGATCGGCGTCACCGGATCAGTCGGCAAGACCGGGGTGAAGGAGATGCTGCGCGCCGCGCTCTCCCCTTCGGGCCCGACCCACGCGGCGGAGAAGAGTTTCAATAATCACTGGGGCGTGCCGCTGACTCTGGCGCGGATGCCGCGCGGCGCCGCCTTCGCCGCCGTTGAAATGGGCATGAACCATGCGGGCGAGATCGGGCCGCTATCGCGGCTCGGCAAACCCGACGTCGCGATCATCACGACCATCGCGCCTGTCCACATGGCCTCCTTCGAGCGGGTTGAGCAGATCGCGGACGCCAAGGCGGAGATTTTCGAAGGGCTGGCGCCGGGCGGCGTCGCGGTCCTGAACCTCGACAACGCCTACTTCGAGCAGCTCGCCGAAAAGGCGCGCGCCGCGAACGCGAAGATCGTGACCTTCGGGGAGGCGGACGGCGCCGACGCGCGCATCGACAGCGTCCGCGTCGCCTCAGCCGCGACCGTGGTGAAGGGGGAACTGCACGGCCGCCCCCTTGTCTTCAAGATCGGCGCGCCGGGCGCGCATCTCGCCATGAACGCGATGGCCGCGCTGGCGGCCGTGGACGCGGCGGGCGGCGACCTCGCCAAGGCGACCCTGGCGCTCGGGCAGTGGCGGACGCCGGAGGGGCGGGGATCGCGCTGGCGGATCGCGCTGGGGGAGGCGGGGATCGACGGCGAGATCACCCTGATCGACGAGAGCTACAACGCCAACCCGACCTCGGCTCGCGCGGCGCTCGCGGTGCTGGGCGCGGCGCCGACCACGGACAATGTCGGGCGGATCGACCGGGGGCGGCGCGTCGCCTTCATCGGCGACATGCTGGAGCTAGGCCCCCGCGAGATGGAGATGCACGCCGAACTCGCGAGCGCGCCGGAGCTGAAGGACATCGACACCGTCCACACCTGTGGGACGCTGACGCTCTCTCTCCATGCCTCGCTGCCCAATGAGAAGAAGGGCAAGCATTACCCCTCCAGTGCGGAAATGGCGGCGGAGGCGGGTCGCAGGCTTGACGCGGGCGACGTCGCGATGGTCAAGGGCTCGCTCGGATCGAAAATGGCCGTGGTGGTCGACGCGATCCGGCGCATGGGAACGGCCCAGAGAGACAATGGGCGCGAGGGGGGCGCGTAATGTTCTATGAGTTTCTGTTTCCGCTCTCGTCGGGCGGGGATGTCTTCAACCTCTTTCGCTACATCACCTTTCGGTCGGGCGGAGCGTTCTTCACGGCGCTGATGTTCGCGTTCATCTTCGGCAAACCGATCATCGACCGGCTGCGCCGGATGCAGGGCAAAGGCCAGCCGATCCGGGACGACGGGCCGCAATCCCACATCATCGAAAAGGCGGGGACGCCGACGATGGGCGGGGTGATGATCCTCGCCGGGGTGCTTCTGTCGACGCTGCTATGGGCGCGACTGGATAACGGGTTCGTGCTGATCGTGCTCTTCGTGACCTTTGGCTTCGGCGCGATCGGCTTCGCGGACGATTACGCGAAGGTGACGAAGCAGACCCATGCGGGGCTGTCGGGCAAGGTCCGCCTCGCCATCGGGTTCGCCATTGCGGGGATCGCCGCCTGGTGGGCGACGACGCTGCAGCCGGAGGAGCTGCAGAACCAGCTCGCCATGCCGATCCTGAAGGATGCGTTGATCCCCCTTGGCTTCCTCTTCATCCCCTTCGCCATGTTCGTGATCGTCGGCTCCGCCAATGCGGTGAACCTGACGGATGGGCTGGACGGGCTGGCCATCATGCCGGTGATGATCGCGGCGGGCTCGCTCGGCGCCATCGCCTATGTGGTCGGGCGCACGGACTTCACCGAGTATCTGCAGGTCCACCATGTGCCGGGGACGGGCGAGATCGCCGTTTTCGCGGCGGCGCTGATCGGCGCCGGTCTGGGGTTCCTCTGGTACAACGCGCCGCCCGCCATGGTGTTCATGGGGGACACCGGATCGCTGGCTTTGGGCGGGGCGCTTGGCGCCATCGCAGTCGCCGCGAAGCATGAGATCGTCTGGGCGGTGATCGGCGGGCTCTTCGTGCTCGAAGCCGTCTCCGTCATCGTGCAGGTGGCGAGCTTCAAGCTGACCGGCAAGCGCGTCTTCAGGATGGCGCCGATCCATCACCATTTCGAACAGAAAGGCTGGCGGGAGCCGACCGTCGTGATCCGCTTCTGGATCATCGCGGTCATTCTGGCCCTGATCGGCCTCGCATCGTTGAAACTGAGGTAAGAGCAACCAAAGCCCTTTGAGATCCGCGACAAAGCGGGCCGGGGCGCAAGAGCAGGCAGGCGCAATGATTACGAGTTCCCCGATGCTGGCCGCGATGGGCCTGGGCGTGAAGGCCGTCGAGCGGCGGTCCGATTTCGAGCAGAACGCGATGAACCTCCGCCGCGCGCGGGACGAGGCGAAGCGCGCATGGGCGCGGCGCGACGAGGCGCAGCGGGATACGGATCAGGACCCGTCGAAGTCGTGAGCATCGCGGCGGCATATGAGGCCCGGCGCGGATGAACTGGTCCGCTCTCTTCGCAGAGGCCCAACCGATCGCGCCCCATGCGCTGATCGCCATTGGCGCATTCGGCCTCGGCGCCGTGCAACTCTCGCTGCCGAAGAGCGGCGGGCGTCATCGCGCAATGGGCTATGTCTGGGTGGCGGCGATGGCCTTTGTCGCCGCGAGCGGGTTCTTCATTCACGAGATTCAGCTGATCGGCCCCTTCTCCCCGATCCACATCCTGTCCGTCGTCACGCTCGTCTCGCTCTGGCTCGCGGTCCGCGCGGCGCGGGCGGGGAACATTCGCCAGCACAAGGCGATCATGCTGTCGCTCTTTGGGCTGGCGCTGGTCGTCACTGGGGCGTTCACGCTGCTGCCCGGGCGGGCGATGCATGCTGTTTTGTTCGGAGGCGCGGGATGATCGCCGTTTGGGAATTTGAGAGGCGCCGCGCGCCCGGCCTTGAGCGCCCCTGTTTTTCCGCCGCGCCAGCGCTGACACCGGGCCCCTCGACAATGCCCAAAGGCGAACGCTTTCTTAAGTCCTCCAGTTTTCCGGAATTCCGGAATTCCGGAATTCTAGTATTCCGGCATTCCAGTATTCCGGCATGCCGAAAAACTGGTTTTTCCGTTTTTGCGCCTGCTGTTGCGGGGGAGATCGCCCGGTGATCGCGGTCAGGGGATATGAGCGCCGCCGCGTCGGCGTGCTTGGCCTCGGTCGCTCCGGCCTCGCCGCCGCGCGGGCGCTGAAGGCGGGCGAAGCGATCCCGGTCTGCTGGGATGACGGCGAGGGGGTGCGGGACGCCGCCGCCGCCGAAGGCTTCGCTGTTGAGGACCTGACCAAAGCGAAGGCGTGGGAGGAGACGCCGCTGCTGATCGTCTCCCCCGGCGTGCCGCATCTCTATCCCGAGCCGCATCCCGCAGTCACAGCCGCGCAAGGCGCGGGAGCGGTGGTGGACAACGACGTCTCGCTCTTCTTCCGCGCCATCGGCATGACGGGGGCGGAGGTCCGCACCATTTGCGTCACCGGCTCGAACGGAAAATCGACCACGACCGCGCTGATCGACCATATCCTCGGGGCGGTGGGCCGCCCGCGCCAGATGGGCGGCAATATCGGGCGCGGGGTGCTGGACCTCGACCCGCCCGCCGACGGCGAGACGATCGTGCTGGAGCTGTCCTCCTATCAATTGGAGCTCGCCCGCGCTCTCGCGCCGGATGTCGCCGTCTTCCTGAACCTCTCGCCCGATCATCTCGAACGCCACGGCGGGCTTGGCGGGTATTTCGCCGCCAAGAAGCGGCTCTTTGAGCTGGGCGCGCCGGATATGTCCGTCGTCGGCGTTGACGACGAGCATGGCGCTTTCCTCGCTACGGCCATCCAGGACGATGAGGAGGACGGGGCCGAAGTGACCCGCATCTCCGCCAAGGCGAAGCTGCGGGGCGAGGCGCGCTCCGTCTTCATGAACAAGAACCACCTGACGGAGTGGAAAGCCAAGCAGATCGCCGCCTTCGACATGCGTCAGGCGCCGAACCTTCAGGGCGCGCATAACCACCAGAACGCGGCCGCCGCATGGGCCGCGTGCCGGGCATTAGGTATCGGGCCGAAGCAGATCGAAAAGGCGCTCGTCTCCTTTCCCGGCCTGCCGCACCGGATGGAGATCGTGGGCGAGGCGAAGGGCGTGACCTTCGTGAACGACAGCAAGGCCACCAACGCCGACGCGGCTGAGAAGGCGCTGACGACCTTCGCGCGCATCCGCTGGATCGCGGGCGGGGTCGCCAAGGCGGGCGGGATCGAGCCGCTGATGCCGCTGATGGACCTGGTGGCGAAGACCTATCTGATCGGCGAGGCGACGGACGAGTTCGCCTTCACTCTCGGCGACCGGCCCTACGCCGTCTGCAAGACGCTAGAAGAAGCGGTGGCGCTGGCGGCGGCGGAGGCGGAGGAGGGCGACACCGTGCTCCTTTCCCCAGCCTGCGCCAGTTTCGACCAGTTCGCGAGTTTCGAAGCCCGCGGCGACGTCTTCCGCGACGCGGCGATGAAGATCATAGGAGGGGTTAAATGACCGAACTCGCCTTCAAATCTCCGCAGACGAATTTCGCCGATCCGTCAATCCTCGGGCGCTGGTGGCGGACGGTGGACAAGGCGACACTGGGGGCGATCATCCTTCTGATCCTCGTCGGGCTGCTGATGAGTTTCGCCGCCTCCGTTCCGCTGGCGGAGAAGCGGGGTCTGCCGACCTTCTATTTCGTAATCCGCCACATCGTCTACGTTCTGGCCGGGATCGGGGCGATGCTGACGCTCTCCGTGATGTCGCCCGATCAGATCCGGCGAAACGGGGTGCGGCTCTTCCTCGTCGCCTTCGTCGCCGTTCTCTTTCTGCCCGTGTTCGGCACCGATTTCGGCAAGGGGGCGGTGCGCTGGTATTCCTTCGGCATGTCCATCCAGCCGTCGGAGTTCATGAAGCCCGGCTTCGCGATCCTGATCGGCTGGATGATGGCCGCCGCCTCACGCCCCAACGGACCGCCGGGCGTGACCATATCATTCGCGCTGATGCTCGCCGTCGTCGGCAGCCTCGCGATCCAGCCGGATTTCGGGCAGTCGCTGCTGATCGTCGCCTCCTGGGGCGCGATGTTCTTCGTCTGGGGCGCCTCGATCTGGCTGATGGTGATCCTGGTCGGGCTCGGCGTCGGGCTGATCTGGTTCGCCTATTCGAACTTCGAATACATCGCGTCTCGCATCGACAGCTACTGGGCGGCGGAGATCGATCCGACTTCCCAGATCGGCTACGCGACCAACGCCATCCTGCAGGGCGGGCTCTTCGGCGTCGGCGCGGGGGAGGGGTCGGTGAAATGGTCCCTGCCGGACGCGCATACGGATTTCGTCATGGCCGTGGCGGCGGAGGAGTACGGGCTTCTCTTCTGCGTCTTCGTCATTCTCTTGTACCTGACGATCGTTCTCCGCTCGCTTCGCCTCCTCAGCCGCGAGCGGGATATGTTCTGCCGGGTGGCGGGCGCGGGGCTGGCGGTCATGTTCGGGACGCAGGCCTTCATCAACATCGGCGTGACGTTCACGCTTCTGCCGGCGAAGGGCATGACGCTGCCTTTCGTCTCCTATGGCGGCTCCTCCATGCTCGCTTCGGGTATCGCGATGGGCCTCCTCCTCGCGCTGACGCGGGAACGGCCGCAGGATCACGTCACCGACATGCTGGGCGCCAGGGAGTGAGGGAGGTTTCCGCTTCCGAGGCGGCCTCGCGATGATCGACGTCCGGCGTGCGATCGACCTTCCTCTGACGGAGAGCTGCGCGCGCGCCGGGCATGTAAATCAGAGGTTAAGAAAAACAGGATTCCGGCATGCTGGAATTCTAGCATGCCGGAATCCTGGGTATTCTTTACCGTCTGTTAAGGGTCGGGCGGCGGCGTCCCTGCGCGAAATCTGGGCCTTCCCGCCTTGCGCAACGCGCGAAGCCCGTGTTGAACGCGCGCCATGAGCGACGCCCCTCTCCTCGTCATCGCCGCCGGCGGCACCGGCGGGCATATGTTTCCCGCCCAGGCGCTGGCGGAGGAGATGCTGGCGCGCGGCTGGCGGGTGAAGCTCTCCACCGACGCGCGGGGCCTGCGCTACGCTGGCGGGTTCCCGGAGGAGGTGCCGAAGCGCGCCCTCTCCGCCGCCACCTTTTCGCGGGGTGGGATCAAGGCCAAGCTGGCGGCGCCGGTGAAGATCGGCTGGGGCGTGATCGAAGCGATCCGCTGGTTCGCCCATGATCGCCCGGCGGCGGTCGCGGGGTTCGGCGGCTATCCCGCCATACCGGCCCTATCGGCGGCAATGTATCACGGCATACCGCGCCTCATTCATGAACAGAACGGCGTGCTCGGCCGGGTGAACCGCCTTTTCGGCGGACGGGTGGATGCGTTGACCTGCGGCGTCTACCCAGTGACCAACGCGCCCAAGGGCGCGAAGCTGATCGACATGGGCAACCCGATCCGCGACGCGGTGGCGGAGGCGGCGAAGACGGCCTACGCGCCGCTATCCGCGGACGGCCCGCTGAACGTGCTCGTCTTCGGGGGGAGCCAGGGCGCCTCCGTCTTCGCCGATCTGATCCCGGCCGCCGTCGCCGCCCTGCCGCTGGAGATACGGGACCGCATTCAGCTGACGCAGCAGGTCCGCCCGGTTGAGATCGCCGCTGTTTCCGCCGTCTACAAGTCTGGCGGAGTGGAGGCGGAGCTGGCGGAGTTCTTCTCCGACATGCCCCGCCGCATCGCCGAGGCGCATCTGGTGATCTCCCGCGCAGGGGCCTCCACCGTCTCCGAGCTGACGACGATCGGGCGCCCCGCGATCCTCGTTCCCTTTCCGGCGGCGCTGGACGATCATCAGACCGCCAACGCCCGCCCGCTTGCGGAGGCGGGCGCGGCGATCATGGCGGCGGAGGCGGGCTTGACCGGAGAGGCGCTGGCGGGGCACATCCGCGCCGTTCTCGACGATCCCGATAAGGCGGGCGCGATGGCTGAGGCGGCCCGCGGCCTCGGGCGGCCCGACGCCGGTCGCAACCTCGCGGATCTCGTCGAACGCCTTGGACGGAAGGACTGACCTGAGATGATGACCACCGCGCTCCCCATCGACATCGGCGCCCTGCATTTCGTCGGCATCGGCGGGATCGGCATGTCGGGCATCGCGGAGGTGCTTCTCAACCTCGGCTATCAGGTGCAGGGCTCGGACCTGAAAGCCTCCCCCATCACCGAGCGGCTGGAGAAGATGGGCGCCAAGGTCTTCATCGGCCAGCGCGCCGAGAATGTGGAGGACGCGCGGGTCGTCGTCATCTCCTCTGCCATCAAACCGGGCAATCCGGAGCTGGACGAAGCTCGCGCCCGCGCGCTGCCCGTCGTCCGGCGGGCGGAGATGCTGGCCGAGCTGATGCGCCTTCGCCAGAACGTCGCCATCGCGGGCACCCACGGCAAGACGACGACCACGTCGATGGTCGCCGCCCTTCTCGACGGCGGCGGGATCGACCCGACCGTCATCAATGGCGGGATCATTCAGAATTACGGCTCCAATGCCCGGCTCGGCGCGGGCGATTGGATGGTGGTGGAGGCGGATGAGAGTGACGGCACCTTCGTCAAACTCCCGGCCACCATCGCCATCGTCACCAATATCGACCCCGAGCATATGGACCATTACGGCGACTTCGACGCCCTGCGCGACGCCTTCTGGACCTTCGTTTCGAATATCCCCTTCTACGGCGTCGCGATCTGCTGCATCGATCATCCGGAGGTGCAGCGTCTCGTCGGGCTGATCGACGACCGGCGGGTCGTCACCTACGGCTTCTCCCGCCAAGCGGACGTGCGGGCGGACAATCTGCGCTACGAAGGCGGCAAGGCCGTGTTCGACGTGACCTTCCGCGACGGGGCGGAGTTGAGCGCCGTCACCCTGCCGATGCCGGGGGAGCACAACGTCTCCAACGCGCTCGCCGCCATCGCTACGGCGCGGGAGCTCGGCGTGAGCGCGGAGGACGTGAAGACCTCCCTCGCGGGCTTTGGCGGCGTGAAGCGGCGCTTCACCCATGTCGGCGACTGGAACGGGGCCGCGATCATCGACGATTACGGTCATCATCCGGTGGAGATCGAGGCGGTGCTTAAGGCCGCCCGCGCCGCCTGCGAAGGCAAGCTGATCGCGGTGCATCAGCCGCACCGCTACACGCGCCTCTCCGACCTTTTCGAAGAGTTCTGCGGCTGCTTCAACGACGCCGATGTCGTCGGGATAACCAATGTCTATGAGGCGGGCGAGGCGCCGATCGAAGGCGCCGATCAGGCGGGTCTCGTCGCTGGTCTTCGCGCCCACGGCCACCGCGCAGCCGCGCCCGTCGCGGATGAGGCGGGACTGGCGGAATTCGTTCGCGAACATGCCGGACCCGGTGATATGGTCGTTTGCCTGGGGGCGGGGACGATCTCCGCTTGGACGAACGCGCTGCCGGCGAAGCTGGCGGCTTGAGGGGCCTCGCGTGAGCTATCTGGTTCTAGCCGTTGCGCTGATTTACGCGGTGTTTCTCGCCGTGCAGCTTCGCCGCGCGGGCTGGCTTCGCTTCGTCACCATCGGCCTGGTCTGCGCTGCGATCCCGGTTGGCCACGCGCTCTATCTCGGTCAGTCCATGCCGCCGGCGGAGGCGGCCCGCGCGCTCCGTCTCGGGTTCGGAGCGATGGGGCTCTGCCTGGTCGGCGCGTTTCTCGCGATCCTGCTCGAATACATGTGGTCCGCCATTCGCGGGATCGACTGAGCGGTGGGCGAGGAGGAATTCACCGAGCTGTCGGGGTTCGACCTCGGGCTGATCGCTGTCTTCTTCATCTCATGGACGGCGCTGGCGGTGACGCAATTGGCGATGCTTTTCGGCGGGCGGTTCGTGGTGTTCGGCGTGCTGACCGCGGCGGCGCTGGTTCTGGCGTTTACGCTGCCGCTCGCGGCGACAGGTGAGTTCTGCGAAGGCTCCCGCAGCATCTTCGCCTGCGCCAACGACGGGCGCGGGCTGACCATGCTCGCGCTGATCTGGGTGGCGATTTCGGCGGCCATGCTAGGGATGTATCTCGTCGTTTTGGGCATCAGGCGGTGGAGGGCGCGAAATGTGTGAAGCGGAGCTTGACCGCTTGGCGCTAAGGGCCGCGCCCTCCCTCGGGTGGGCGCTCCTAAGATCGCCGTATCGCGTTTTATGGTCCCGCCAACATGCAGCCTCACCGCAACTCGAAACGTCGCAAAGCGCCCTCCCATCGGGGAGGAACCCTCTCGACGTTCGCAAGCGAACGTCTGCCGGGCAGCGGGGCGCGGCCCGTGCTGGTCGCACGAGCCGGCCTGGTTGCTAAGGACGGTCCCGGAATGCCCGACCTTCCCGCTATTCGCGGCCGTATCGAGACAGACCGCCTGATGGCCGACCTCACCTGGCTGCGCGTCGGCGGTCCGGCGGAGGCGCTCTTCGCGCCTGCGGACGTCGACGACCTCGCCGCATTTCTCAATGCCTATGAGGGCCCGCTCACCGTCGTCGGCGTCGGCTCCAACCTCATCGTCCGGGACGGCGGGTTGCGGGGCGTCACCATCCGCCTCTCCCCCCGCGCTTTCGGCCAGATCGAACCGCTCGACGGCCATCGCATCCGCGCGGGCGCAGCCGCGCTGGATGCGCAGGTCGCGAAGAAAGCCGCCGCCGCCGGGATCGGCGGGCTGGAGTTCCTTCGCACTATCCCCGGCGCCATCGGCGGCGCGCTCGCCATGAACGCCGGGTGCTACGGGGCCTACACCGCCGACGTCTTCGAAAGCGCGACGGCGGTAACGCGGGCGGGGGAGGTCGTGACGCTCGGCCCTGAGGACATGCGCTTCGCCTACCGCTCATCGGGCGCGGGCGACGTGATCTTCATCGACGCGACCCTCAAAGGCGCCCCCGACGATCCCGCCGCGATCGAGGCGCGGATGGAGGCTGCGCTGGCCAAGCGGGCCGAGACCCAGCCGACGGGCGACCGCACGGCGGGGAGCACGTTCCGCAATCCCGCCGGGTTCTCCTCCACCGGCAAGGGCGATCATTCGATGGACCTGATGGCTTGGAAGCTGATCGACGAAGCCGGATGCCGCGGCCTTCGGATCGGCGGCGCCGTCATGAACGAAAAGCACTCCAATTTCCTGACCAATGCGGGCGCCGCCACAGCCGCCGACCTTGAGAATTTGGGTGAAGAGGTCAGGGCGAGGGTTCTCAAATCATCGGGAATTGAGTTAGAGTGGGAAATCAAGCGGATCGGCGACAAGCCGGGCGCGTAACGGCCCCGACCAAGAGGGCGAACATACGAGGCGCGGATGTCGAGCAGGGCTTCCCGCGTTGCGGTGCTGAAAGGCGGCTGGTCGGCCGAGCGCGAGGTGTCCCTCGTCTCCGGTCGCGAGTGCGCCAAGGCGCTTAGCGAAGCGGGTTACGACGTCGTCGAAATCGACGCGGGGCGGAACGTGGCGGATCAGATCCGGGGCGCGGCGCCGGACGTGGTCTTCAACGCATTGCATGGACGCTGGGGCGAAGACGGCTGCGTGCAGGGCATTCTCGAAGTGCTCGGCGTTCCCTACACCCATTCCGGCGTGCTCGCCTCTTCGCTGGCGATGGACAAGGAGCGCTCCAAGGGCGTCTTCGCGGCCGCCGGCATTCCGGTGATGGAGAGCCGCCTCGCCTGTCGTGCGGAGGTCGAAGGCTCCCATCCGATGGAGCCGCCATATGTGGTGAAGCCTTACAACGAGGGCTCCTCCGTCGGCATCTACATCGTCGCCGAGGGCGCGAACGGCCCGGCGAAGCTGGATGCGAACGCGCCCGACATCCTGATGGTCGAGAAATTCGCGCCGGGGCGGGAGTTGACCTGCTCCGTCATGGGCGATCGGGCGCTGACCGTCACCGATATCGTCTCCAACACCGGCTGGTACGACTACGAAGCGAAGTATTCCGACGGCGGCTCGCGCCATGTCGTGCCGGCCGATCTGCCCGGCGAGGTCTTCGAAGCCTGCATGGACTACGCGCTCCGCTGTCACCAGGCGCTGGGGTGCCGCGGCGTCTCCCGCACCGACCTTCGCTGGGACGACGCGCGGGGGCTCGACGGGTTGATCGTCCTTGAGACGAACACGCAGCCCGGGATGACGCCGACCTCGCTGTCGCCGGAGCAGGCGGCGCATCTCGGCATCTCCTTCGCGGAGTTCTGCGCCTGGATGGTGGAGGACGCCTCATGCGACCGCTGAAGCGCGATCCCGCGCCGTCCCGCATCGCCTTTCGCGCCAAGCGCCTCTGGCGCAGCCCGCGGTTTCGCCGGGTCGCGACGGTCTACGCGCCGCTCGGCCTCCTGAGCGCGGGTCTGACCTGGGCGGCGTTTCAGGCGGACTGGCGCGACCTCGCCATGGCGAAGATGGAGGAGACGCGGGCGAACGTCGCGGCGATGGAGGAGTTCGCGATCAAGCGCATCGACGTCTCCGGCGCCACTGCGGAGGTCGAGGGTCACGTGCGGGCGGTCCTGTTCGACATCGTCGGATCGTCCTCCATGCACGCCGACGCCGCGCTCATCCGCGCCCGCGTCGAGGAGCTGGGATGGGTCGAGACCGCGCGGGTGCGCCTCGCGCCGCCGGAGACGCTGATGATCTCCGTCCGCGAACGGACGCCGCGCGCCGTCTGGCGCAATGACGGCCGCCTGATGCTGGTCGACGGCGACGGAGCGGCGATCACGCCGCTCAACGAACGCGGCGAGCGCGCGGACCTGCCGCTCATCGCGGGAGACGGCGCGGACAGAGCGGTGGCGGAGGCGGAGGCGATTCTCGAAGAAGCGGGAGCGCTCGCCGAAGCGGTCCGCGGCCTGGTCCGCGTGGGCGAGCGACGTTGGGACATGGTCTTCGCCGACGGGCCGCGCGTCATGCTGCCCGCCGAGGGTCCGGTCGACGCGGTCGCCTATCTCGTCATCATGCAGGGGCGGGAGGACGTGCTGGGCCGCGACCTCGCCGCCGTCGATCTGAGACTGATGAAGCGCCCGACCCTGCGGCTCAGTCCTGACGCGAAAGAGGCGCTGGACGCCGCGCGCGCGCCGAAAAAACCCGGAGAAGACGCATGAACCCCTACCTCTCCGACATGCGGTCGATGCGCGAGCGTCTGAGGACCGCCTTGAAGCGCGGTCTGGTGGCCGTGCTGGACGTCGGCACGTCGAAGACCGTCTGCTTCGTTCTGCGCGTCGACCAGACCCGATTGGAGAACGCCAGCGCGCTCCATGAGATGCAGACGGCGCTGCGCGTCGTCGGCGCGGGGGTCACCCGCTCGCGCGGGGTGAAGCTCGGCGAGATCGTCGATCTGGAGGAGGCGCAGCGGGCCATCCGCACCGCTCTGGAGCTGGCCGAGAAGATGGCGGGGGTGCGCGTCGATCAGGTAATCGCCGCCGTCTCCGGCGCGAAGCCGCAAAGTTTCTCCAGCTTCGGCGAGGCTGAGGTGGAGACCGATGCAGTGACGGGGCGCGACATCTCCCGCGCCTTGCACATTTGCGACTGGCCTGAGCGGCGCGAGGGGCGGGAGGTGATCCACGCCATGCCGGTCTGCTTTACGCTGGACGGCGCGACGCAGGCGCCCGATCCGCGCGGGCTGGCGGCCAAGGGGCTGACTGTCGACATGCATGCGATCTCCGTCGCGACGCGGCCCTTGAGAAACCTCGCGACCTGCATCCGGAAATGCGATCTGGAGCTGGCGGGGGTGGTGACTGCGCCATACGCGGCGGCGATTTCCAGCTTGGTGGAGGATGAACAGAAACTCGGCGCCGCCTGTGTCGACCTCGGGGCGGGGGCGACGAACGTGTCGATCTTCCTGCGCAATCATCTGATCTACAACGACGCGATACGGCTCGGCGGCGATCACCTGACGCAGGACATCGCCGCCGGCCTCTCCATGCCCGAAGCGGCGGCGGAGCGGATCAAGACTTTCCATGGCGGCGCGGTCGCCACTGGGCTCGACGATCGTGAGCTGATCGAAGCGCCGCATATCGGCGAGCGTCATCCGGCGGAGCGGCGAACCATATCGCGCTCGGCGCTGATTGGGGTGATCCGGCCTCGCCTTGAGGAGATCCTGGAGGGGGTTCGCGCCAGTCTGGATGCGGCGGGGTTCCAACATCTGCCCGCGCGGCGGATCGTGCTCACCGGCGGCGGCTCGCAATTGATCGGCATCGAGGAGGTGGCGAGCCGCGTGCTCGGCCAGCAGGCGCGCATCGGGAAACCGATGCGCATCGCCGGGCTGCCGCAGGCGACGACGGGGCCGGGCTTCTCCACCTCCGTTGGTTTGGCGCTCTATGCGGCGCGGCCGCAGGACGAGCTCTGGGATTTCGAGCCGGTGGGGGAGTTTTCGCCCCGGCGGAAGCTCGCCTCCGCCGTGCGGTGGTTCCGGGAGAACTGGTGAGGATTTCCGTTTGATCGGCGGGCGCCGCGCCGCTCCTTCTCGGCCTCGCGTTAACCTGATGTCAGAAATCCGGATTTCTGACAAAATGCCGCTGTGAAACGGAAAATCAGCCCCGCCAGCCCGAACGCGGCCCCCGCCGACCCAAAGCGTTGACCCTTTCAACCTGCCGGTGTTGCGGAAGGTGCAAAGCCTGGCGCCCAGACAGCCGACGGCCGCCGACGCGCCACAGACTTTCTAGAACGACGGCCCGGGCGCTCCAACCGCCTGTCCAACCCTGATGCTTCGTGAAATACAGGGATCGTGAACGTCGAGACCCTTCCCCGCCGCAAAGCTCTGCTCGTCATTGCGATCTGCGTGGCGATTTTCGCCGTTGGCCAGTTCCATCGCGCCTCCGGCGCGGTTTTCGCGCCGATCCTCGCAGACCGCTTCGCGCTCACCGCGACGCTGACCGGGGCGCTCGTCTCCGCGATGTTCTTCGCGACGATCCTCTTTCAGGCCCCCTTCGGCGCGGCGCTGGATCGGTTCGGGTTGCGCCCGGTTGTCTCGCTTTCCCTGATCTCCATCGCGCTCGGCACGGCGGTTTTCGCGATCTCATCCACCTATGGGCAAGCGGTCGCGGGGCGGGCGATCATCGGCGTCGGCTCCGCCTGCATGGGCGCGGCGACCCATGTGATCGTGGCGCGGGCCTTTCCAGCGCGCGACTTTGGCTACGTCAACGGGCTCGTCGTCGGGCTCGGCGGCATCGGCGGGCTGATCGGCACGTACCCGCTGGCGCTGGCGCTGGAGAACGCGCCCTTCGCCGCGGTCTTCGCTGTCGCGGCGGCGCTTATCTTGTGCCTCGCGGCCGCGACGCTCTCGATCTTCGCCGGGGAGCGGTTTCGGAAGCCGACGCGGAGCGAGGTCGTCGCCTCCCTCGGCTTTCTCGATCTCCTCAGGCTCGCCGAGTTTCGCCGCATCCTCATCCTCGGCGCCGTCACCTTCGCGCCCATCGTCACGGTCACGGGCGTTTGGGGCGGGCCCTACCTCCGCGATGTCCATGGGATGACGGCGGAGGGGGCGGGGGCGCTCCTTCTCCTCTGGTATCTGGCGACCGCTTCGGGCGGGCTCGCCTACGGATGGATCGAGCGGAGGGGGTGGCGCCGGCGCCGGGTGATCGGGATCTCGCTGATCTGCTCGATCGCCTGTTTCGCGGCGCTCGCAGCCATCCCTTCGTCATCGTCCGCGGTCCCGGCGATGGTGATGTGCCTGATGGTGTTCAGCCAGCAATTCTACATCCCGCTCGGCGCCCACATGCGGCGCGTCGCGCCGCCTGCGTCGCTCGGTCGGGCCTCGACGCTCCTGATGCTCGTCTCCGTTGGGGGCATTCCGCTGATGCAGACCGGCTTCGGCGCCATCCTCGACGCGGCCGCCGCCGCCGGGCTTGGAGCGGAAGACGGATACCGCTTGGGCTTCGCCGCCATCGCCGCGCTGATCGCGCTTTGCGGGCTGATCTATCGCGGAGCGCTTGAAGTCGACGGCGAGTGACTTTGGCGGGGCCCGAGGGCGCCGCTATGATCCAGCGCCGCTTTCCGACGAGAAACAGGGGGTTAGCCGCGGAAGCTGACAAATCAATGCAACTTCGCCGGGTTCGGATTGCAAATTAACCGACTGAAATTGCTGATAATTATCGACATGATTCGCAGACTTTAGTAACCTTCAGCCACAACGCCTCATTACAAAAACGAAGGCGGAGCAGCAGTAGCAAAGAACAGGCGGACCCAATGGCCCTCAATCTGATTACGCCGGAGTCGGACGAACTCCGGCCGCGCATCACCGTATTCGGCGTCGGCGGCGCAGGCGGCAACGCAGTCAACAACATGATCGAGAAAAACCTGGAGGGCGCGGAGTTCGTCGTGGCGAACACCGACGCGCAGGCGCTCCAGCAGTCTCGCTCCTCCCGCAAGCTTCAGCTCGGCGCGAACGTCACCCAAGGCCTCGGCGCAGGCGCCAAGCCGGATGTCGGCGCGGCCGCGGCGGAGGAGAGTCTTAACGAAGTCGTCGGGAACCTCGAAGGCTCCCACATGTGCTTCATCACCGCCGGCATGGGCGGCGGCACCGGCACCGGCGCCGCGCCCGTCATCGCCCGCGCGGCGCGCGAGATGGGCATCCTCACGGTCGGCGTCGTGACCAAGCCCTTCCAGTTCGAGGGCTCCAAGCGCATGAAGCTCGCCGAGGAAGGCGTTGAGGAGCTTCAGCAGGTCGTCGACACGCTGATCATCATTCCGAACCAGAACCTCTTCCGCATCGCCAACGAGCGGACGACCTTCGGCGAAGCCTTCATGATGGCGGACGACGTTCTCTATCAGGGCGTGAAAGGCGTGACGGACCTGATGGTGCGTCCGGGTCTCATCAACCTCGACTTCGCCGACGTGCGCGCGGTGATGGACGAGATGGGCAAGGCGATGATGGGCACCGGCGAGGCCGAGGGCGAGACCCGCGCTATCGACGCCGCCGAGAAAGCCATCGCCAATCCGCTGCTCGACGAGGTCAGCCTCAAGGGCGCCAAGGGCGTGCTGATCAACGTCACCGGCGGCTACGATCTCACGCTCTTCGAACTGGACGAGGCGGCGAACCGCATCCGGGCCGAGGTCGATCCGGAGGCGAACATCATCGTCGGCTCCACGCTCGACCCGGATATCGAAGGCGTCATGCGCGTCTCCGTCGTCGCCACCGGCATCGACGCAGCCGAAGTGCGCCAGGCCGAGCCGCGCCCGTCCGAGCGTCGCCCGCAGACGACGGCGCGCATCGTGCCGCCGACGGCGCAGCCCGCGCCGCGCCGCGCCTCCGCCGCTCCGGCGGCGGTCGAGCGTCCGGCGCCCGCGATCGTCTCCGCGAAGCCAGCCGTCGAAGCGCCGCGGCCCGCGGCGGCCCCAGTCGCCCAAGCGGCGTCGGCGCCCGCAGAGGCCGCGGCCCCAACGCCGGTCGCCGCGCCCGCGCCGCGCGTCGAAGAGCCGAACCTCTTCGACGACGCAGCCTTCGAAGAAGCGCCGAAGGCGGAGCCCGCGTTCATCGCGCCCGCCGCGGTGCAGCCCGGCGATCCGATCGATGAGTCGGCGCCGGAGCCGGTCGGCGAAGCGCCGCGTCCCGCGCCCGTGCGCGCCGCGCCCCATGGCGGCGATCCGACGCCCTTCACCATCGCCGGCATGCAGGCCGCGCGGGAGAAAGAGGAAACCGACGCGGACAAGAGCCGTTTCGGCCTCAATAGCCTCATCCACCGGATGACGGGCGGAGGCGCCGCCGCGCGCACCCGCGACGTGCCGCCCGCCGCCCCCGCAGCCGCCCAGGCGCCTGCGCAGCGCCGCGAGCCGACGGCGGCGATGGAGGATGACGACCACGCCCATGACGACGAGGATCTGCGGATGGAGATCCCCGCCTTCCTCCGCCGTCAGGCGAACTAACCCGCGACTTCCTCTCCCTGGTCGCGCGTGAGCGCCCCCTGCCGATCTTGGGGGCGCTCTTCATGTGGGGAGTTGCGCCCGGCGGGCGGGGCGGCTATCGCCGGGCGGCGGAACCGGACCAGAGAGCCGGGCGTTGACGAAACCGGCGCGGCGCAGGATTGTGCCGCGTCAGATGAGCGGCGATGCGAGACGTAAGCGCGATCGCGCGGCGGCGAGCGGCGCGGGGCGGTGAGGGAGACGGGAATGACCCGGTATTTCAGGCGTATTTCCAGTGCGCTCGGGGTGATGGCGGCGCTGACGCTCGCAGCCTGTTCCGATGACGACGACCTCATCGACGACACCCGCCCGGCGGAGGCGATCTTCGCCGACGCCTCCGCGCTCTCCGGCGACGGCGATTTCATTGCGGCTGCGGAGAAATACGACGAAGTCGAGCGCCTCTATCCTTTCTCGCAACTGGCGAAATCCTCGATGATCGCTTCGGCGGAGAACTACTACCGCGGCCGCGAATACGACCGCGCCCGGTTCTCCGCCCAGCGCTTCCTCGACTTCTTTCCGTCGGATCCCGACGCCGCCTATGCGCAGTACATCATCGCGCTGACCTATTACGACCAGATCTCCGACGTGGGCCGCGATCAGGGCGACACGATCCGCGCGCGCCAGGCGCTCTCCGAAGTGATCGAACGCTATCCGAACAGCGAATTCGCGCGCGATGCGAAGCTGAAGCGCGATCTCACGCTCGACAACCTCGCCGGCAAGGAGATGGAGATCGGGCGCTACTATCTCGCGCGCGGGTTCTACACCGCCGCGATCAACCGCTTCCGCACGGTGGTCGAGCAATACAACACCACATCGCAGACGCCCGAGGCGCTGCATCGTCTGGTGGAGAGCTACCTTTCGCTCGGTATCGAGAACGAGGCGCAGAACGCCGCCGCCGTGCTCGGCTTCAACTTCCCCGGCTCGCCCTGGTATGTGGAGAGCTTCGCGCTCCTCACCGGCGAGCGCCTTGGGCCCGAGATCGACCCGGAGAGCTGGCTCAGCCGCAATTTCCGCAAGATCATCTACGGCGATCAGATCTGAGGTCCGGAGGGCCGGGCTTTGCTGGAGGCGTTATCGATCCGCGACATCGTCCTGATCGAACGACTTGAGCTCGCCTTTGACGGCGGGCTCAACGTTCTGACCGGGGAGACGGGGGCGGGCAAATCCATCCTTCTCGACGCGCTCGGCTTCGCGCTCGGCGCCCGCGACGCCAAGGGGCTCGTGCGCGAGGGCGCAGTCGACGGGTCGGTCTCCGCCGTTTTCGCGATCCCGTCCGACCACCCGGTCAGGGCGTTGATCGATGAAGCCGATCTGCCATGGGAGGAGGACGGCCTCGTCCTTCGGCGCGTCGCCGCGGCGGAGGGGCCGAGCCGGGCCTTCGTGAACGATCAGCGCGTGAGCGCCAGCGCCCTTCGCGCCATCGGCGATGCGCTGGTCGAGGTGCATGGCCAGCATGACGACCGTGGCCTGCTCAATCCGCGCGGACATCGTCTCTTGCTCGATCAGTTCGCGGGCTGTGACGCGCTGGTTGACGAGGTGCGCGCCGCGTGGCGCGACTGGCGGGCGGCGGAGGCCCGCGCCGAAGAGGCCGCCGCCGCCATCGAAGCCGCCGCGCGCGACCGCGATTATCTGGAGCACGCCGCGAAAGAGCTGACCGCGCTCGACCCCCAGCCCGGCGAAGATGAGGCGCTGGACGCCCGCCGCCGCCTGATGCAGGGCGCGGAGCGGGTGCGCGAAGACATCGCCGCCGCCGCCGGTCTGATCGGGGCGCAAGGGGCCGAGGGCGCCGCCGCGGACGCCATGCGCCGCCTCGATACCGCCGCCGAGAAGATGGAGAGGCGGCTGGAAGCCCCGATCGAGGCCCTCTCGCGCGCACTCGATGCGCTGGCCGAGGCGGAGAGCGGCGTCGCCTCGGCGCTCGACGAGTTGACCTTCGATCCGGCGGAGCTTGAGCAGGTGGAGGAGCGCCTGTTCGCAATCCGCGCGCTCGCCCGCAAGCACCAGTGCGGGCCGGACGATCTCTCCGCGTTGACTGCGGAGATCGTCGCGAAACTCTCCGCCATCGAGGGCGGCGAAGGCGAGCTCGCCGGCCTGACCGCCGCCGTCGCGAAGACCGAAGCCGCTTACGCCGCCGCCGCCGCAAGGCTGACCGCCGCGCGCCGCGAGGCGGCCAAGGCGCTCGACGCCGCGATGGCGGCTGAGCTGCCGCCGCTGAAGATGGAGCGGGCGGTCTTCGCCACGTCCGTGGACGCGGCGGAGACGCCCGGCCCGGACGGTTCGGATCGGGTCTCCTTCACCGTCGCGACCAATCCCGGCGCCGCGCCGGGACCCATCGCGCGCATCGCCTCGGGCGGGGAGCTCTCGCGTTTTCTCCTCGCGCTGAAGGTCGCGCTGACGGCGCGGGGCGGCGGCGGGACGATGATCTTTGACGAGATCGACCGCGGCGTCGGCGGCGCGACGGCGGATGCGGTGGGGCGGCGCCTTTCCCGGCTGGCGCGGGAGGCGCAAGTCCTCGTCGTCACCCACTCGCCGCAGGTCGCGGCGCAGGGCGACGCGCATTTCCAGATCGCGAAATCGGTTGAGGGCGGCGCGACGCGCACCGCGGTCGCGCGGCTTTCAGCGGAGGAGCGGCGGGACGAGATCGCCCGGATGCTGGCTGGCGACCAGATCACCGACGCCGCGCGCGCCGCCGCTGACGCGCTAATCGGTTAGAACTGGGCGCGAAGGGCGGGAATCGACCAAGCGCTTTGTTTTCGCGGGCGCTTCGCGTCGTTCACCCACCACGGCGTTCCGAAGCCGCGCCGCCTTATGGGCTTTCCGATGGATGCGCACCGCCTGTCGCGGGCGACCGTCCATCCTGCACTTCACGCTTCCCCAAATACTCCCGCCGGAGGCGAACATCGCCGCCATCGCATTCGTCCGCAGCGGAGCGCCAGCGGCGAGACTGAGCGCGAAGCGCTCGCGAGCCGCCGCCGTTTGCGCGAACGCGCGAACCTGCTTCTCGTCGATGGACAACCGGTTCTCACCTCCAACCTTTCAACCTTCCGGAATGCCGGAAGGCTGAAAGGTTGGAGAGGCTCGCCGCCGACATGAGCGAGCGTCGCGGCGCGGAAGGGCGCGCGTCTGCGAGTGACCATTCGGCTAGTTGCGTTCGGGAGAAGTCGCCGTAAGGCGAATTGGTCTCGCCGGGCGACGCCCGTCAGCGCCGCGTCGGATCGTCTGGGAATTTCGCGGGCGCCGGCGGGGCGGGGGCCTCGTAACATGTGGTCGGCGTGCATTCGGCGTAGATCGGCGCGGTGAAGAGGAAGGTCTCCGTCGTGCCCACGGGCCGCGCCTCCACCGCGCCCTCGTCCACCCAGATCTTCAGGATGCCGGGCTCGTCCACGTCGAGCCAGAAGAGCGTGCCGCGCACGCCGATCTGCGCGACCACCGTGTTCACCGTGTAGGACGGCTTGGCCATGCGCCCGCTCAGCACGCGGAGCGCGCCGGAGACAAGCGTCATGCCGAGACCGCCCGCCGCGTCGTCTCCGGCGAAGACGAAATCGTCGATCAGGATGGAGGACTTGGGCGAGATCAGGAGGTCCGTCCCGTCGTTCAGCCGGATCTGCGCCGATCCGAAGCGGCGCGTGTAGACGAGCGCGTCGCGGTAGATCGCGCTGGCGTGGTTAAGGGCGTGGCCGATCGTCTCCACCCGCTGAAAGGCGTCGGGCTGCGCGCGGGTGACCTTGCCGACCCTGTCCTGCGCGGTTGCGCTAAAGGCCAGGAGCCAGGTCAGAAGAAAAGCCGCCGCGCGCATGAGACACCTCAGTTCAGTTCAACCGTTTTGCCGGGGTTCAGGATGTTCTTCGGATCGAGTGTGCGCTTGATGTCCGCCATGACGCCCCAGGCGTCGCCATGCTCTTCGGCCATGTAGCGCTTCTTGCCGACGCCCACGCCATGCTCGCCAGTGATCGTGCCGCCGAGGCGGAGGGCGCGCTGGTTCATCCGGTGCGCCAGCTCCTTCGCCAGCTCCACCTCTTTCGGGTCGTCCGGCATGATCAGGGGGGAGGCGTGGAAATTGCCGTCGCCCACATGGCCGATAATGGGGGAAATCAGGCCGCTTTCCTCGAGGTCCTTCGCGGTCTCCGTCAGCGCTTCCGCCAGCCGCGAGATGGGCACGCAGACATCGGTGACCAGGGCCTTTGAGCCTGGGCGAAGGCGATACATGCCGTAGGCGAAGTTGTGGCGGGCGTGCCAGAGGCGGTTGCGCTCGTCCATATTCGCGGACCATTCGAAGCCGAGGCAGCCGAAGTCGGCGGCGATCTCGCCGAACTGCTCCGTCTGTTCCTTCGCGCCGCTCTCCGAGCCGTGGAACTCGATGAAGAGGTGCGGCTTCTCCGGCATCGACATGTCGGAATGGAGGTTCACCGCGCGGATGGACGTGGGGTCGACATATTCGATCCGCGCCATCGGGATGCCCATCTGGATGGTCGCGATCACCGTGTTGATCGCATCCTCCGCCGTCTCGAACGGACAGACCGCGGCGGTGATGCTTTCGGGCTGGCCGTGAAGGCGCACGGTGAGTTCCGTGATGATCCCGAGCGTACCCTCGGAGCCGACCATCAGCTTCGTCAGATCATACCCGGCGGAGGATTTGCGCGAGCGCGAGCCGGTGCGGATCACCCGTCCGTCGGCCAGCACGACCTCCAGCGCCATGACGTTTTCGCGCATCGTGCCGTAGCGCACCGCCGTAGTGCCGGAGGCGCGTGTCGCGGCCATGCCGCCGAGCGTGGCGTTGGCGCCCGGATCGACCGGGAACATCAGACCGGTGGCGCGCAGCTCTTCGTTAAGCTGCTCCCGCGTGACCCCGGGCTGGACGACGGCGTCCATGTCTTCGGGGTGGATTTCGATGACCTTGTTCATCTCCGACATGTCCAGCGTCACGCCGCCGTTGAAGGCGAGGGCGTGCCCCTCCAGCGACGTGCCGACGCCCCAGGGGACGATGGGGCAGCCTTCGTCGTTGCAGATCGTGACGATCTTGGAGACCTCTTCGGCCGATTGCGGAAAGGCCACGGCGTCCGGCCGGACGACCGGGAAATAGGCTTCGTTCTGGGCGTGCAGGTCGCGGACGCTGTCGCCGGTGCTCAGGCGCTCGCCCATCAGATCGCGCAGGCGCGCGACGGCGTTTTCAATGGTCATGTTCGTGTCTCCCTTGGGAAGAGAGGTAGCGAAATGCGACGCACGGGGGAAGGCTGCTGATGGGTCGTTCGGGCGGCTGAAATGGTTCAAAGGAATCCAGAAATCCGGATTTCCGGACTCGGGGCAACGAAACCTCTGCGCCTTGCTTCCGGGGCCGCGAAGTTTGCGGTAAGTCGTCGCTGAGCAGAGGAGACATCATGCGCGACCTGACCCCATCCTGCCCCGACCGCGACTTCGGCGACGGCGTCGCGATCATGTCCCGTCAGACCGTCCAGCCCGACTGGATCGACTATAACGGCCACATGAACGTCGCCTTCTATACGCTCGCGTTCGACAAGGCCTTCGACGAGTTTCTGGAGGATTGGATCGGCACCGGCGTCACCTTTGTCGAACGCTCGCGCTTCGGGCCGATGGCGCTGCAAAGTCAGGTTTGCTTCCTCGGCGAGCTTCTGGAGGGGGAGGCTTTTCACGTCCGCTTCTGGCTCGTGGACCATGACGACAAGCGCATGCACGTCTTCTGCCAGATGATCGCGGAGAAAGACGGATCAGTCGCCGCGACCTATGAAAGCCTCGGCATGAACGTCGATCTGGAGGCGCGTCGCGGCGCGCCCTATCCGGGCTGGGCGGTCGAGCGGATGGACCGCCTCATGTCGGCGCAGAAGGACCATGAGCGCCCGAAACAGCTCGGTCAGGTCATCGGCATCCGCAGAAAAGCGTAAATGGCGGCGATATAACGCCTTTTCCGCCTTTCCAGAACGCCGCCCGGCGCGCTAGAGTCGCGCTGCTGTAGGGGCGAGACATGGCTGATGAGACAGGGCCGCGCGCGACGTCACCGGAGGGTCGCCTCCGCTGGACGCATGCGCTGTCAGTCTCGGCCTCGGATGCGTCCGGGCGCCTCTTCTTCTGGGTCGTCGCTTTGCTGGTCGGGGTCGCGGCCGGGTACATGGCCGTCGGATTTCGTCTCGCCATCGATCTTTTGCAGACGGCGGTTTACGGGGCCGACAACCAGACGATCCACAGTTACGCCGCCGGTCTCAATCCGTTCCTGATTTTCATCATTCCGGTCATCGGCGGGCTCGCCGTTGGTCTGATCCTCTGGAAATTCACGCCGAACGCCCGCGCCGCCTCCGTCTCCGACGTGATCCATGCGGCGGCGCTGCGCGACAGCCGGGTGAACCGCAAGACGGGCCTCGCCAGCGCGGCGGCTTCGCTCATCACGCTCTCCACCGGCGGCTCAACCGGGCGGGAGGGGCCGGTGGTCCACCTCGCCGCCGTGATCGCGAGCTGGGTGGACGATCGGCTGGACCATCACGGCGTCACCGCGCGCGACATTCTCGGCTGCGCCGTCGCCGCCGCCGTCTCCGCCAGTTTCAACGCGCCGATCGCTGGCGCCCTCTTCGCGCTGGAGGTGGTGCTGCGCCACTACGCGCTCCACGCTTTCGGGCCGATCGTGATGGCTTCCGTCGCCGGGGCGATCATCTCCCGCATTCATATGGGGGAGATCACGACCTTCGTCCTCCCCGCCAAGACGCTGAGTTTCTATCAGGAAATCCCGGCCTTCATGATCCTCGGCATCGTTTGCGGCTTCGTCGCCGTCGTCCTGATGCGGGCTCTCTTCTTCGCTGAAGACGTCGCCGACGAGATACAGGAGAAAGCGGGAACGCCCGTCTGGATCCGCCCCGCCGTGGCCGGCGCCATGCTGGGGACGCTGGCGATCTTCTTCCCGCACATCATCGGCGTCGGATACGAGACGACGGGCAAGGCGCTGACCGCGCAATTGCCGCTCTGGACCGCGATCAGCTTCGCCGCGATCAAGGCGCTGGCGGTCGCCATTACTTACGCGGGCCGCATGGGGGGAGGGGTCTTCTCGCCCTCCATCATGGTGGGCGCCCTGACAGGACTTGCTTTCGGGCAGGTGGCGACGGCGATCTTCCCGGAGATGTCGGGCGTCTCGGGCCTCTATGCATTGGCGGGGATGGGCGCGGTCGCCGCCGCCGTCCTCGGCGCGCCGATCTCGACCACGCTGATCGTCTTCGAACTGACGGGCGACTATCAGGCGGCGATCGCGGTGATGGTCTCCGTCTCGCTCGCCTCCGTCACCGCGCATCGGTTCGTGTGGAAGAGCTTCTTCCTCAGCCAGCTGATGCGCGCGGGCGTGAACCTCGCCGATGGACCGGAAGGGTATCTCCCGGCGCAGATCTCCCTCCGCCGCCTGATGCGCATTCGGGGAGGGGAGGACTGCGCCTCCGACACCGCCTGCTGGGCGCTGGCGGAGCAGGGCGCGCGGCTGACGCGCGATCACACGCTCGCGGACGCGTTGCCGATCTTCGACAGGCTCAAGGTCGATTTCCTTCCCATCGTGGAGGAGGAGGGGGAGCCCGTCCTCCTCGGCGCGGTCTATCATGTGGATGCTCTGAAGGCGCTTAACCGCGCGCTGATCGAGGCGGACCGGGAGAAGAGCGCGTGATCGATCAAAGAGCGGAGCATCGCGGCATCTGGCCGATCCTCTACGCCTTCTTCGACGAATACGGCGCGCTCGACCGGGGCGCGGTGCGGGCGCAGGTGGAGGCCTGCATCGGCTTCGGCGCCCATGGGCTCGCGGTTCTCGGTCTCGCCACGGAGGTCTCCAAACTGACGCCGGAGGAGCGGCGGCGCGTCATGACTTGGCTGGCGGAGGACGCAGGCGGGCGCCTTCCCTTAGCGGTGACGATCTTCGGCGCGACCCAGTCCGAGCAGATCGAGCAGCTGCGCATGGCCGCCGACCTTGGGGCGGCCTGGGCGATCTTGCAGCCGCCGCCGAATGCGCGGGGGACGAGCGAGGGGGAGCTGTTGCGGTTCTTCACCTCCGTCGTGAAGGTCTCCGAAATCCCGCTTGGGCTTCAGAACGCGCCGCAATATCTCGGCGCCGGGCTTTCTGACGAGAGCCTCGCGCGGCTCGCGCGCGAATTCGGGCAGTTCCGCTATCTCAAGGGCGAAGGCTCCGCCCTTTCGGTCGGGGAGACCATCGCGGCGACGGACGGCGCGCTCGCTGTCTTCAACGGACGCGGCGGGCTGGAGTTGCCGGACAATCACCGCGCGGGCTGCGCCGGGCTGATCCTGGCCCCGGAATGCGCTGACATTCAGGTGAAGATCTGGGAGGCGATGGACCGCGGGGAGGAAGCGGAGGCGGAGCGGCTCTACGCCGAGATCCTGCCGCTCGTCACGTTCCTCATGCAGTCGGTCGACCAGTTCCTCTGCTACGGCAAGCGGATCACCGCCCGCCGTCTCGGCATAACCGAGGTGCGGGACCGCGCCCCCGCGCAAGCCCCGACAGAAGCGGGGCTGGCGGCGATGGAGCGGTATTCGGCGGGGCTGGCGCCTTACTGAAGCGCCGCCAGCAGTTTGTCGAAGACGAAGCGGACGCGCTTTGAGGTCCTCAACTCGCGGTGGGCGACCAGCCATAACTCGTAGGGCACCGGCGTGAGCCATGGCGCCGCGCGTTCCAAAAGCGGCTCTGCGTCGCCCACTTCGGAGGCCATGACCCCGATCCCGAGGCCGGCCTTCGTCATCTCCCACGTGACCAGATGGGAGGCGCTGCGGATCGGAAAATTCCGCTCGCTCAGGCTGAAGCCGTAAGCGTTGAGCCCCATGATCAGCGGTTTGACGTCCGCGAAGCCGATGAAGTCGGCGCGGGACAGCGCCTCCAGCGAGGTGAAGGGACCGTGGCGCTCGATAAACTCGGGCGTCGCATAAAGCCGCCCTTCGCCATCGCGGAGTTTCCGGCCGATCAGTTCTGGATCAGTCGGCCGGGCGGAGCGGATGGCGATGTCGGCCTCTCGCCCGCGGAGATCGCGTATGGCGTTGTCGGCGACGATCTCGATTTCGATCCCCGGCTCCTCCTCCCGTATCTCGCGGATGATCGACGGGAGGCCGTAGGCGGCCCCGATCTCCGTCGCCGTGATGCGCACGGCGCCGGTGAGCGATTGGGAGCTGCCCGTGGCGGTCAGCGAGATGCGGCCCGCCGCCTCCCCCATGGCGCGGGCGTGCTCCACCAGTTGCGCGCCGCCTTCGGTGAGGAGGAGGCCGCGCCCGACCCGTTCGAAGAGAACGACGCCGAGCTCTTTCTCCAGCGCCGCCACCTGCCGCCCCAGCGTCGGCTGCGCCATGTCGAGCGCGCGGGCGGCGGCGGAATAGGACCCTTCCTCCGCCACCACTAGGAAGCCGCGAAGCCGGTTCCAGTCGAAATTCACGCTACGCCAATCCATGCAATTACGCATACGCATTCTGCGCATTGCGTCAATTTCCATGTGTTTGCGCATGTCTTATCTCACCGTCGAAACGCGATGGAGACGAAAGATGGAGATGACGATGTCCGCCGCTGCGACCGCCGATAAGGGTTATGCGTCGTTCTGGGACAAGACCGCGGCGTCCTACGCCAAGCGGCCGGTGAGCGACGAGGCGGCCTATCAGGCGAAGCTCGCGAAGATCCGGGAGGTGCTGTCCCCGACCTCCGAAGTGCTGGAGTTCGGTTGCGGCACCGGGTCGACCGCGCTCGCCCTCGCGCCGCACGCCGGGTCCATCCTCGCCTCCGACGTCTCCGGGAAGATGCTGGAGATCGCCGAAGAGAAACGCCGTGCGGCGGGGGCGGAGAACGTGTCTTTCGCCAAGGTCGCCTTCTCCGATCAGGAGACTGCGGAGGAAGCCTATGACGTCGTCCTCGGCATGAGCATTCTGCACCTGATGCCGAACTGGCGGGAGATGATCGCGAAGGCCCACGGCGCGCTGAAGCCGGGCGGTCGCCTCATCACCAGCACCGTCTGTCTGAGCGGCGCATGGCGGCTCTTGCGCCCGGTGGTCTGGCTCGCGCGGCAGTTCGGCAAGGCGCCGGCGCTCGCGTTCCTCTCGGAGCGCGAATTGCGGGCGGAGATGGAGCGGCGAGGCTTCGTCATCGAACATCGCGCCGGGCAGAAGAGCCCTGCAGTCTTTCTGATCGCCCGCAAGCTCGGCTGATCCCCTTCCAGGAGCGAACCCATGGTTATGAACCACGTCTCGCGCGGCGACGCGCGAGCGACCGGTCCCCTCTTGCTCGTCGCAAGCGCCCGGTTCCTGTCATGGCGGCTGTCGCTGGAGCGGGAGGGTTTCGCGCAATCGACGCTGACGCGCCGATACGCGGCTGCGGCCTCCAAGTGGAGCGCGATCACGAGCGCTTGCGGGGCGGAGGCGGTCTACGCGGATGCGCTGACAAGGATCGCGCGATCGCATGGCCTGACGGGGCGCCGGAAGGTTCGCGCGCTCGACTGCGGGGTCGGCGCCGGGGCGACCCTGCGCGCCTTGGCGCTGGCCTTCGGCCCGGACGCGCGGCTCGCGGGCGTCGACGCGGCGGCGGAGATGGTTTCGGAGGCGCGCGCCGCGCTTTTCGAAGCCGGGATGGAGGCGGACCTGAGGCGCGCCGATATCCGCGCATTGCCGTTCCCGGACGAGGCGTTCGACATCTGCGTCTCCGCGCATTGTCTGGAGCATCTGGCGGAACCTGAGACAGGCCTCAGGGAGATGGCGCGGACGATCAAACCCGGCGGGCTTCTCATCGCGATCCTGACGCCGCGCTCCATGGTCGGCGCATGGGTCCATCTGAAATGGCGCGTGCGCCTCGCCACCGACCGCTCCGCCGGCGCGATGTTCGCCGCCGCCGGCCTGCCGAAGCCGGAGCGGTTCGCCGTTGGCGGAACCTGGCTCAACCGCGCTCTGTCGGTCGCCTATGTCGCCCGAAAACCCGCGCCGTCGCTTCAGATCGGAGCGCAGGCCTCTTCGAGCCAGGCGGCGTCGGGTTCGTCCAACAGCCGCCAGATCTCCGCCCTCACCCGCGCATGATAGGCGTTGAGCCAGTCGCGCTCCTCAGCCGTCAGCATGTCGGCGACGATGAGGCGACGGTCGATGGGGCAGAGCGTGATCGTCTCCAGCCCCATCATCGCCCGATCGCCGCCATCGGGGGTTTCGGGCTCCGTCACGATGATCAGGTTCTCGATGCGGATGCCGAAAGCGCCGGTGCGGTAATAGCCGGGTTCGTTCGAGCACATCATTCCCGGCTCCAGCGGCACATGCCCGCGCCGGGACAGCGACTGCGGCCCTTCATGGACGCAGAGATAAGACCCGATGCCGTGCCCGGTCCCGTGGTCGTAATCCATGCCCGACCGCCAGAGCGCGGCCCGCGCGAGCGTGTCGAGATCGCGGCCGGTCGTCCCTTGGGGAAAGCGGGCCATGGAGACTTGGATCATGCCCTTCAGGACGAGCGTGAAAGCGCGCGCCGCGTCCTCGGGCGGCTCGCCGACGGCGATGGTGCGGGTGATGTCGGTGGTTCCGTCGACATATTGCCCTCCGCTGTCGATCAGCATCAACTCGCCTGAGCTCAGCGTCCGATCGGTGCTCCGGTTCACCCGATAGTGGACGATGGCGCCGTCTGGACCGGCGCCTGCGATCGTGTCGAAGGAGATGTCGAGGAGCTGATTGGTCGCGCGCCGTTCCTCCTCCAGCCGTTTGGCGATGGCGATCTCGGTCAGCTCGCCGCCCGGCGCCTCCCGGTCGAGCCAGGCGAGAAAGCGGGCCATGGCGGCGCCGTCGCGGATATGGGCGTCGCGGGCGCCCTGCTTCTCGACCTCGTTCTTGATCGCTTTGGGCAGGACGCAGGGGTCGCGGCCCCAGACGATCTCCGCGCCGGCGTCTTCAAGGGTCGAGGCGACCGCAAGCGGGGCCGTGGTCTGGTCGAGAAGGATCCGCGACCCCGCCAGCGCCCGAAGGGCGGCTTCGAACTCGTCCCGCGCCAGAAGCGCGACGTCAGTGCCCAGATGGTCGCGCAGAGCGTCATCCACTTGTCCGACTCGAACGAAGAGCGTCGCGCGTCCGTCGCTTCGCAGGATGGCGAAGACGAGCGGGATCGGGTTTCGCGGAATGTCGGCCCCCCGGATGTTCAGGAGCCACGCGATGCTGTCCGGCAGGGTCAGCACGGCGGCGTCAGCGCCCGTCTCTTCGATCAGGGCGCCGATGCGGGCGCGTTTGGCCATGGCGGCCTCGCCCGCGTGTTCGTCTTTCTGCGGCCTGATCGCGGCGGCGGGCGGGGGCGGGCGGTCGGTCCAGACGTCGTCGATCAGGTTCGAAGACGTCGGCTCCAGCTTGCGACCGTTCTTCTCGAGGCGTTTGCGCAACGCCGCGATCGCGTCGCGCCCGTGCAGCCAGGGATCGAACCCGATCACGCCGCCTTCGGGGGCGGCTTCGGCGATCCAGCTCGCCGTCTCTCCAGCGTCGAGGACGCGTTTTTCAAAGGCGGCTGGGACCTGCGTCTCCGCCTGCAGCGTATAGCGCCCGTCAACGAAGATCGCCGCCCGTTCGGCGAGCGCGACGGCCATGCCCGCCGATCCCGTGAAGCCCGTGGCCCAGGCGAGGCGCTCGTCGCTCGGGGGCACGTATTCGCCCTGATGCGCGTCCGCGCGAGGGATCATGAAGCCGTCGACGCCGACCTCCGCCATTCGCGCGCGGATCGCGGCGAGGCGCGCCGCGGCCGCCGCCGCATCGCCGTCGGGGGCCGAGAAATTCTGAAACATGTCGCATCCCTCCCAATGTCGCCCAAAGGCCCATTGTCTCCGGAGGGAATGTCGCGCCTTGGGAAGAACGCCGCAAGCGGCGGGTCGCGATGGCGTGTGTTTTTCGATTCACTGCGAACTGCGGCGGTCGCCGTCGTTGGGCAGTGGCTGTGATGGCGGCGCTGGGCGCTACTGGCGAACCACGTCCCGCCGCTCCACGCCGATCAGGACGTTGAGGCGCGCGCCGCCCTCGTCCGCGAGCTCCAGCCGCTCGGCCATCCGACCTCTTCTATAGCCGAAGCGATTGCGCGGCCCGGCGAAGATGCGCTCGGGCGCGCCGTTCAGGCGGACTTGCGCCTGATCGCCTGAAAGAACGGCGCGGCCGATCTCGCCGTTCAGGTCGCGCAGAACCACCGTCTGCTCGCGCCCTTCAGGCGGGAGCGCTTCGGCGATCAGATGCGCGGGTTCGCGCCCGTCGCCGACCACCAGCGCGCTGACCGCCGTCGCATAGCCGAAGCTGACCCGGCGATCGAGGAGGAACTCGTCGAGCGCCGCCACCCGGCAGCCGCAGTCGGCGTCCGCCCCCCGTGCGGCGAGCTGCGCGAAGCAGGCCTCAAGCGAGGCGGCGACGGCGGCGGGCCGCGACGCGGCGCCGGAGACGGCGGCGGCGGCCGGACAGCGATGCGCGGGCTCGCCCCGCGCCAGAGCGCGCACTCTATCCGCGCCGAGATAGGCCGCGCCCTCCACGCTGGAGGTCAGGAACGGCAGCGACGACGCTTCCACGAAACGAAGTCCTTGACGAGACAATAGTATTTCGTCGGAAAGATTGGCGGCTCCGCGCGCGAGCTCGGGGATGTCCGCCCGGCTTTCCGCGACCAACCTCGCGGGAATCGGCGCCGAGGCGAATCGCGCATCGCCGCCCGAGCGAGGCGAATCGTCAGCGGCCCCCCGGTCGTCGGACGGAGCGCAGCCGAAGAGCGCGGCGATCGCCGTCAACACAATGAAATTACGCAACTTTTCCATTGATTCCCTTCACGGATCAGCATGACGCGGCGCGTCTGCGACGCTCGTGATTGAGTAAAAGTTTTCCATAGTTGTCGAGGGTGCTATGGGTTATACCTCAGAAGTTAGCGATACTCTGTTTGTGGGGTTTGTTGTGGGTCTAGCTCAAGCAGATGAGGCTCACGTCGTCGAGGGCCGTGTTAAGTGGTACGACAGCGGTAAAGGCTACGGCTTCATCACCGCCGACGACGGAGAGGGCGATATTCTTCTTCACGCGAATTGCCTGCGTAGATGCGGCGTCGCGCAGCCGCCCGATGGGGCGCGCATAGTCATCGAAGCGGTCGCGGGCGACCGTGGTCGGCAGGCTGTGAATATTCTCGAGGTCGAGGAATTCGAGGAAGAAGCGCCGGATGACGAGATGCGTCCGACGCAGATCATCAAGGGCGTTGAGACGGCGGGCGCCTGGAAGGCGGCTAAGGTCAAGTGGTTCGACCGCGCCAAAGGTTTCGGCTTCGTCAACATCTTCGGCGACAGCTCCGACGTTTTCGTTCATATGGAGACGCTGCGAACCGCGGGGCTTTCCGACCTCAATCCCGACGAAGGCGTCGCGGTCCGCACGATGCAGGGCCCGCGCGGTCTCATGGCGTCCGAGGTGTGCGCGTGGGAGCAGGTGCGCATCGAACCCGAAGAGGGGTGAACGGAGCGGCGGCCGCCGCTGCGGCGCTTCTCATCCTTGCGAGCCCGACGCCGGCCGCAGCGTCGGCATGCCCTGAAGATGAGATCGCCTTCAGCACGCCGGACGGCGATGCTGTCTTCAGCGCTGAGATCGCCGACGATGAAGAGAGCCGCGCCCGCGGTCTCATGTTCCGCGAAAGCATGGACGCCGATCACGGCATGCTGTTCGTCTATCCAAAAGCCGACCGCGTCGCCTTTTGGATGAAGAACACGCCCTTGCCGCTCGACATCATTTTCCTCAACCGTCAGGGCGTGGTCTGCTCCATCGCGGCGAATACGACGCCGTTCTCGCTGGATCACATCCCTTCGCGCTGCGCCGCGCAGACCGTGTTCGAGGTGAACGCCGGGCAGGCGGCCGCGACCGGGGTCGCCGTCGGCTCGGTTGCGCGGCATCCGGCGATCGCGGCCCCGCTCAGGGCCTGCGAATGAGCGGCGGCCTCGCGCCTTTCGTGCGGGCGATGGGCCGCGGCCCGTCTCGCGGCCGCAATCTCGATCGCGCCGAAGCGGCGGAGGCGATGCGCCTGATCCTCGCCGGCGAAGCGGCGCCCGAAGCGGTGGGCGCGCTTTTCATGCTGATGCGTTATCGGGGCGAAACCTCAGCCGAGATCGCCGGCATGGTCGACGCCATGCGCGCCCGGATCGCCCCCTGGCGGGAAATCGGCGCGGCGCTCGACTGGCCGTCCTACGCGGCGGGGCGCACGCGGGGGGCGCCGTTCTTCCTCCTCGCCGCGAAACTCATCGCGCGCGCGGAGCACTCCGTGACGGTCCATGGCTGGAACTCCCATCTGAGCCATCCCGCGTCGACCATCGCGGGGGTGGAGGCGATGAAGATCGCGGTGGCCGAAGACGCCGCGTCGGCGCGCGCCGCGCTGGCGGCGGACGGGCTCGTCTATATCCGATTGGAGGCGATCGACGCCGAACTCATGCGCCTGCTCCGCCTGCGCGACGTTCTCGGCCTCCGTTCGCCGATCAACACCGCTTTGCGCGCCTTCAACCCCTGCGGTGCGGCGGCCTCCGCCCAAGGCGTGTTCCATCCGGTCTTCCGGGGGCTCCAGACGGAAGCGGCGCGTCTGCTCGAACAGCCCGCCGTCGCCGTCATCAAGGGCGGAGGCGGAGAGTTCGAACGCCATCCCGGCAAGGCGATCGAGCTTTACGGCTACACGGCCGACGCGCCCTTCGATTTCGCCATGGCTCCTCTCTCCGCCTTCGAAGCCCGGCGTATGAAGTCCGACGAAGAAGCGCCCGACGCCGCCCATCTGCCCGCGCTCTGGTCCGGCGCGCGACGGAACGAGTTCGAAGAGGCCTTGGTTATCGCCACCGCCGGCGCCGCGCTCCTGACGCTCGGCGCCGCCCCGACGCTTGCCGAGGCTGAGGAGATGGCGCGCGCGCTATGGAGGGATCGCCTTGACTGATATTCTGGTTTTCGTCGCCCTTGAGGATGAACTGCCCGCCGAAGTGATCGCGCCGATTCCCGTCGTCTACACCGGCGTCGGCAAGGTGAACGCCGCGCTTACGGCGGCCGAGGCGCTCGCCGAGCGCCGCCCCGCGCTCGCCGTCAATTTCGGCTCCGCCGGCGCAGTGACGCCCGGCCTTTCGGGCCTCATCGAATGCGGGCGGGCGGTGCAGCGCGATATGGATCTCCGGCCGCTCGGAACGCCGCTGGGGGAGACCTATGGCGACGCGCCGCCGCACGACGCGCGCTGGGGCGACGGCCCGACCGTCGCGACCGGCGACAGTTTCGCCGCCGAAGCGCCGGAGATCGCCTGCGATCTGGTGGATATGGAGGCGTTCGCGCTCGCGCGCGCGTGCGAGCGGGCGGGCGTCTCCTTCCGCTGCCTCAAATTCGTCTCCGACGCGGCAGACGGCGGCGCGCCGGATGATTGGGAAGCGAACAAGGCGAAGGGCGCGCGGCTTTTCGCCGACTGGCTGAAAGCCCTCTGATCGCCTCTTCCCCTCCGCCGCCGACCACCGTATACGAACCGCCGTCGGAGCGTAGCGCAGCCTGGTAGCGCATCTGGTTTGGGACCAGAGGGTCGCAGGTTCGAATCCTGCCGCTCCGACCAGTCTCCCTCTGCCGCGCGACGCCTTTTGGGATCGGCGGAGTTAGATAAGCCGGGCGCCGTCCGCCCAGACGCGGCGCCATTCGACGATCTCAACCGTTTTGCGCAGGCCCGTCGACCAGAAGGGATCCGCCTCAACCAAAACGCGGGCGGCGGCGCGGTCTTCGACGTCTAACAGCCAATAGCCCCCGACTGGCGTTCCATCTTCTGCGAAGGCCGGGCCTGCGGCGATGAAGGCGGCGGCGTTGGCGTCGATGAACGCCAGATGCGCCTGCATGTGCTGAGCGCGCAGACCCTCTTTCCCCGCTTCGTCTTCAAACTTCACGATTGCGATCATCGCGTCCTCCTTTTCCTTGGTTTTCAGGATGCGCCGAGCGTGCGTCCTGCTGGAATGCCGATGATCGCCTTGCTAGCCTGCGAAAATGCAGGATGAGAACTGGGATGATCTTCGCGTTCTTTTGGCGGTCGCGCGGGCGGGTTCGTTCGTCGGCGCGGCGCGCGATCTCAGCGCGGACGAGACGACGGTCGCGCGCCGCATTTCGCGGTTGGAGCGACGGCGCGGCGCGCCTCTCATCGAGCGGAGCGGCGGGCGGATTTCGCTGACGCCGGACGGTCGAAACGCCGCGGATGCGGCGGAGGCGATGGAGCAGGCGCGCCTCCGGCTCTCGAACGGCGCCGCCGCGACGGGCGACGTCCGGCTCACCGCGGCCGCGATCCTGATCAATCGCGCGCTGGCGCCGCGCCTTCCGCATTTCGTCGAAGCGCATCCCGGCGTGACGCTGCATCTGCTCGCCGACGCCGCCGACTACAGCCTGATCGACCGGGAGGCGGACGTGGCCCTGCGCCTCGCCCGTCCGCGCAAGGACGGACGCGCCGTGGCGAAGCGCCTCGCCGATCTGGAGTATCGCGCATACCGAGCCCCGGGCGGCGATGGGCGATGGATCTGCTACGGAGAGAGCATGGCGCATGTGCCGCAATACGCCTGGACCCGCGAGCGGATCGAAACCGAGGGCGCGGCGGCACTCACCGTCAACGACGCCGAGACGTTGATCGCTTGCCTGAAAGCGGGGCGCGGCGTCGGCTATTTGCCGGCGTTCGCCGGCGATGCGATCGACGGGCTCGCGCGCGTTGACGCGCCGCCGCGTTCGCGCGAGCTGTGGGTGACGCTTCATCCGATGTTCCGAGAACTGGATCGGATCCGCGCGGTCGCCGATTGGTGCGAGCGGGTCGCGAAGACCCTTTGACGCCTCAGACCGCCGCCGCCGCCACGCCCCGCTCGCGGTAAGGCGTCCGGTCGAAATGGTTCCGGTAGCACTTCGAGAAATGCGAGGGCGAGGTGAACCCGCAGGCCAGCGCCACGTTGATCACCGTCATGTCGGTCTGCAAAAGCAGGTTTCGCGCCCGCTGCAGGCGAAGCTCCATGTAATATCGTTTGGGCGAGCGGTTCAGATAGCGGCGAAAGAGCCGCTCCAGCTGCCGGGTCGACATGCCGACCATCCGCGCGAGCTCGGAAGGGCTGATCGGCTCCTCGATGTTCTCCTCCATCATCTGGATGACGGTGGTGAGCTTCGGATGCCGCACGCCCATGCGCGCCGGAACCGACAGGCGCTGCTCGTCCTCGTTCGAGCGGACGGGCGTCATCGCCAACTGGTCGATCACCATCGCCGCGATGTCGCGGCCGAGATCCTCATTAATCATGTGGAGCATCATGTCGGCCGCCGCGGTGCCGCCGGCGGAGGTCCAGCGGTTTCCGTCGCGCTCGAAATAATGGTTCGTCAGATCCAGCTCGGGAAACTCTTCGCGCATCGCTTCGCGGTTCTCCCAGTGGATCGTGCAGCGCGCGGTGTCCAGAAGCCCTGCCCGCGCCAGAATGTAGGCCCCGGTGCAAAGCGCGCCGATCCCGGCGCCGCGCCGCGACTGCTTTCGAAGCCACGTCATGGCGTTCCGGGTGTCGACGCGGTTCACGTCCACGCCGGAGCAGACGAGGATCATCGCGTTCTTGTCGATATCCTCCAACCCGCCGTCGGTGTTGATCTGCGTCCCGTTAGAGCAGCGCACCGGCGCATTGGCGTCCGAGACCAGCGACCAGGAATAGACGTCCCGCCGCGCCATGCGGTTGGCGACGCGTAACGGCTCCAGCGCCGCCGCGAAGGCGATCATGGAGAACTTGTCCACCAGAAGGAACGCGAAGGTCCGCGTGATCCCCGTGTCTTCTTCGGCCATTACGCTCACCGCGCTGAACTCTTGCCCGTGCACCTCATTCATTTCGTATTTGGCGGTCAAGCCCGCGTCGAACGATTCGACGTCTGGAAATAGAACGGGGCCTTGCGTAGAACGCGCCCACTGCAACCGAACGTCGATGGAGACGAGCCATGACCGCCCCTTGGTCCCCCGAAAGCTGGCGCGCGCGCACCGCGCTTCAGATGCCGGAATACCCTGACGCAGCCGCGCTCAGCGCCGCCGAGGCGAAGCTCTCCTCCTATCCCCCGCTAGTTTTCGCGGGCGAGTGTCGGAGCCTGAAAGCGCGTCTCGGCGACGTCGCGCGAGGCGACGCCTTCCTTCTTCAGGGCGGCGACTGCGCCGAGAGCTTCGCGGAGTTCTCCGGCGACAACATCCGCGACACGTTCCGCGTGCTTCTGCAGATGGCGGTCGTCCTGACCTTCGCCGCGAAGAAACCGGTGGTGAAAGTCGGTCGCATGGCCGGTCAGTTCGCCAAGCCGCGCTCCGCGAACACCGAGACCGTGGACGGGGTGGAGCTGCCCTCCTACCGCGGCGACATCATCAATGAGCTGGACTTCACGTCTGAGGCGCGCATCCCCGACCCGGACAAGATGGTGCAGGCCTACACCCAGTCGGCGGCGACGCTGAACCTGCTGCGCGCCTACGCCCAGGGCGGTTTCGCCGACCTGCAGCGGGTCGCGAGCTGGAATCTCGGCTTCGCCAAGGAGAGCCCATCGGCGGAGCGCTACATGCGTCTGGCCGAGCAGATCTCCGCCTCGCTCGACTTCGTCTCGGCCTGCGGCGTGAACCCGGCGAACGCGGAGAACCTGCGGGGCGTTGATTTTTACACCAGCCACGAGGCGCTGCTCCTGAACTATGAGCAGGCGCTGACCCGCCGCGACCATTCCACCGGCGACGTGGTCGCGGGGTCGGGCCACATGATCTGGATCGGCGACCGCACGCGGCAGCCGGACGGCGCCCATGTCGAATACTGTCGCGGCGTCTCCAACCCGATCGGCCTGAAATGCGGGCCGTCGATCTCTGACGAAGACCTGATCCGCCTGATCGACCTCCTGAACCCCGCCAACGAGGCGGGCCGCCTGACCCTGATCGCCCGCTTCGGCGCCGGGAAGGTGGAGGAGCATCTGCCGCGCCTCATCAAGGCGGTGGAGCGCGAAGGCAAGCAAGTCGTCTGGTCCTGCGATCCGATGCACGGCAACACGATCAAGGCCGAAAGCGGCTACAAGACCCGCCCCTTCGACAAGGTTTTGGCGGAGGTGCGCGAGTTCTTCGACATCCATCAGGGCATGGGCACCTATGGCGGCGGCGTGCATTTCGAGATGACCGGGCAGGACGTGACCGAGTGCCTCGGCGGCATGCATGGGCTCGCCTCCGCCGATCTCTCCTCGCGGTATCACACCGCCTGCGATCCGCGTCTCAACGCGTCTCAGGCGCTGGAGCTGGCCTTCCTGCTGGCCGAAGAGCTTGAGAAGGTCGCCCCCGCTCCCCGCGCCGAGGCGGTTTGAACGTTTGGACCGCGTCCTCGTCCTGACATCGGCTGGCCCGCTCTCCGATGAGCGGGCCGAAGCGATCCGCCTCGCCGCCGCGCGGTCGGCGCGGGTCGCCCCCGCCGCTCGGCGCCTCGCCGAAGACGCTGTTGAAATCGCCTTTGATGGAGAGCCCGCCGCAGTCCTCTCCGTCGTTCGCGGGCTCCTGATCGGCGCGCCGATCGACGCCAACGCCGTGTCGTCGGAGGGGCGCGCCAAGCGCATCCTGATCTGCGACATGGACAGCACGATCATCCCGGTCGAGTGCATCGACGAGATCGCCGATTTCGCCGGGGTGAGGGACCGCGTCTCCGCCATCACCGAGCGCGCCATGCGAGGGGAGCTGGACTTTGAAGCCGCCCTCCGCGAGCGGGTCGGCCTCCTGAAGGGCCTACCCGAAGCGACCTTGCAGCAGGTTTTCGACGAACGCGTCTCGCTGAACCCCGGCGCCGCCGAGATGGTCGCTGCCATGAACGAGGCGGGCGCGCTCACCGCCCTCGTCTCCGGCGGGTTCACTTTCTTCACGACGCGCGTCGCCGCCGCCGCCGCGTTCCAGCGCAATCAGGCGAACGCGCTGCTGGTTGAAGACGGCGCGCTGACCGGGGAGCCCGGAACCCCGATCCTCGGCAAGCAGGCCAAGCTGGAGGCGCTTGAGCGCTTCGCCGCTGAACTCGCCTGCGCCCCCGCCGACGCGGTGGCCGTCGGCGACGGCGCCAACGATCTCGCCATGATCGGCGCGGCGGGCCTCGGCGTCGCCTATCGCGCCAAACCCGCCGTGGCGGAGGCGGCGGATGCGCGGCTGGACCATAGCGACCTCACCGCCGTGCTGCGGCTTCAAGGCATCCCCGCGCCCGCTTTCGCCTGATGTTACGATGCGCTGGCGGGGTCGTGATTGGACCCGATTCCCCGCGATGCCTACCTGTGACGGCGATGTAACGTGGGAGCGACCATGAACGTGATCCATAAGCCCGAGTGGCTGATCCCTGAAAACCAGGTGACGCCGGAAAGCGCTTATCTGAACCGGCGCAGCCTCCTGAAGGCGATGGGCATGGGCTTCGGCCTCGCCGCTATGGGCGGTTTCTCGGCGCGGGCCGCGGCCCCGTTCGCAGACGCGGCGGCCAACCCGGACTATCGCGACGCGGGCCGTCCGGTGACGCCTGAGGACATCAACGCGACCTATAATAATTTCTACGAATTCGGTTCCCACAAGCAGATCGCCGACGCCGCGCAGGCGCTGGAGACCGACGGCTGGACCGTCACCATCGACGGCATGGTCGAAAAGGAGATGAAGATCTCCACCGACGACCTGATCGCGAAATTCGGGGTGGAAGAGCGGATCTACCGCCACCGCTGCGTCGAGGCCTGGTCGATGGTCGCCCCCTGGATCGGCATCCCGCTGAAAGACATCGTCGCGATGGCCGCGCCGCTCTCCGGCGCGAAATACGTGCGCTTCGAGACCTTCCTCGATGAAGACGTCGCCCGCGGTCAGCGGCAGGACTGGTATCCCTGGCCCTATGTCGAAGGCGTAACGATCGAAGAGGCCGCGAACGAGCTGCCCTTCATGGTCGTCGGCGCCTATGGCAAGGTTCTGCACAAGCAGTTCGGCGCCCCGATCCGTTTGCATCTGCCGTGGAAGTACGGGTTCAAGTCGATCAAATCGATTACACGCATGACCTTCACTGACGAGCGTCCCGTCTCTTTCTGGGAAGAGCTGATCCAGAAGGAATACGGCTTCTGGGCGAACGTGAACCCCGAGGTCTCCCATCCCCGCTGGTCTCAGGCGACTGAACGCGACCTCGCGACGGGCGAGCGGATCCCGACCCAGCTCTTCAACGGCTACGGCGAGCAGGTGGCGGCGCTCTACGACACGCCCGAAGCGCGCGCCGCAAAGGACCGCCTCTGGCGCTGACCGGGCTGAGGGGGCGACCCGGCCCCCTCATCGCTTTCTTCAAATACTCAAAAAACGCGCGAAGCGCGCGCGGCTGACGAGGCGGCTTCCGGAGGGGGCTCCGAGGAGGCCGCCCTTCCTTCGCGCGCCATTCGGCGCCGCGCACAAGGCGGCGTTCGACCCTTGGCGCGCATCGCAAACTCGATCTGGACGATTGGCCAAAAAAAAGGCCGAGCTCTCGCTCGGCCTAGTCCAACAGGGAGGTAGGTGATGCATTGTCGCAACTGCGTCGCGCCGCTGCATCGCCTGAAAGGGCATATAGGGATGTGGAATCCGCCCATCAAGGAAAAAAACACGCAATTTCGCGCAACTCAGCCATGCGCTGCGCGCATAGCTTTCCGTTAACGTAAACCTTGCGCCGATCAGGCGCCTTTGAGGGAGGAGAGCTCTTCGAGGACGAAGTCGCGGAAGGCGAGAACCCGGCGCGACCGTCGCAGCTCTTCAGCGTAAGCGATATAGATGGTGAAGGGCGGGCTCACCAGCTCCGGCGCCACCTGCACTAGGTCCGTGTTCAGCGCCGAGAGATAATCCGGCAGGGGCGCGATGCCGATCCCCGTTTCCGCCGCCTGCATCACCGCGAAGTAGTTGTTCACGGCGAGGTCGGAGTGATGTTCGATCCGCGTCGTCTCCCGCAGCCAATCGGTCACTTCCGGGGGCAGGGGGGACTTGTTGTCGGCGCGGTAGCTGATCAGCCGGTGTCCGGTGAAATCGGCCGCCGTCTCGGGCGCGCCGAACTGTTCGACATAGCTTTTGGAGGCGTAGAAGCGGATCGAGCTTTCGACCAGCGGGCGGCGGATCAGATCCGCCTGCTCCGGCTCGCGCAGCATCAGCGCCACATCAGCCTCGCGCATCGGCAGGTCCAGCACCTCCTCCGTCAGCAGCAGCTCGATGGAGATGTCCGGGTGCTTGGCGAGGAACTTCTTCAGGCGCGGCGCCAGCCACATGGAGCCGAGCCCATGGGTGGTGGAGACGCGGAGATCGCCGCCATCCCCCTCCTTCGCGTCCTTGATCCGCGCCGCCGCAAGCTGAAGGCGGGCGGAGATGTCCCGCGAGGCGGCGAAGAGAAGCTCGCCCTGCTCGGTGAGGATCAGGCCGCGCGCGTGGCGATGGAAGAGCGTCGCGCCGAGGCTCTCCTCCAGCCCGCGGATCTGGCGGCTGACGGCGGACTGGCTAAGGTTCAGCGTCTCGCCCGCATGGGTGAGGCTCCCGGCCTCCGCCACCGCGTGGAACACGCGCAATTTGTCCCAGTCCATGGGCATGGACGTCATCCCCCCGTCGTTCCGCCAGTCGAACGCCTTTTTTCAGCCGCGCCGCTGGGGTAGACGAACCATACATATGGAACGCCCCGGACCCAAGGACGCTATGCGCATCATCCTGACTTTTCTCGTTTTTCTTCTCTCGGCGGGCGCCGCGGCGGCTGAGCTGCGCGGGCTCTACAACGGGTTGGAGGCCGCTTCGGGCATGCGGCTGGAGTTCAGTCCGAAGTCTGAGGTCGCCGCGGACGGTGTCCTCCGCGACCGCGACGGCGCGGTCCGTCCCTTTGAGATCGAGCTTCTGGACAATGGCGGCGAGGCGGTGATCGAGCGTGACGGCCAGCGCATCTACGCTCTCTTCGTGGAGGAGCCTCTGGGCCTCACCGCGATCTTCGTGCCCATGGCGGAGAACGACGAGCTGATGACCCAGCGGACCGAAGCCATGGTCTTCCTGAAAGACGGCGTCGCGCCGCCGCCGAAAGCCTCGCGCTACGTCCCGCCGCCATCGGGGCCGGGCGGCACTATCGACCCGCAGGCTTTCGTCGAAAGCTACGCTTTCTGGCCGTCGGAGAATGTCGGCTACGGCTACGAGATGGTGCGCGGGCGCTACCGGACGCTGATCCGGCTGCATCCGATCGTTCTCGCCGACGTTCTCTGGAAGATGTGCCGTAGCCAGAGCGCCCCCGCCGGCCTCGCGGAGGCGCTGCGCGGGCAGGGCGTCAACTGTCAGGACGTGTTGAACGCCTACGCCGGGATCATCGGCGGCGGGGCGGTGACGACTTACAACCGCTATCGCGCCGACCTGGACGCCGAGCGCGCGGCGCTGGTGGAGGCGATCCGCTGCTCAATCGACTACAGGCGCAACGATCCCGAATGCATGGCCTCCGGCAAGGCCGTTGCGAAGCGCGCGGTTTCGCTGGACACGGTGCGGACGGTGCTCGACCGCTACTGACGGTCAGCCGAAGGCCGCGTCGCGCAGGCGGAAAAGGCCGGCGATCACTTCCGTCTCTCGCGCATGATGAGGCATGTGGCCGACGCCGGGGAAGATCGTGAGACTGGCGTTCTGTGCGTCCCGCGCGAGCGGTATTGAGTGGACGTCGTCGAATACGGTGCGGTCGGCGTCGCCGTGCACGACTTCCAGCGGCATCGCCAGCTCGCCGTAACGCGGCGCGAGGCGCGTGAGATTGTCGTTGAGCTGGTCGATATCCTCTGCGTTCCAGCGAAACGTATGCGGCCGAAGCGCCAGTTCCACGCCGATATAGTCGGCGTAACCCGCCGGCATCGCGTCTGGCGCGAAGACGTCGTCGACGAGCTTCCCGATCCTGTCGCCGCTGACGTAACTGCGCGCCGCCGCGCCCATCAGCCCGCCGAGCGGCCCCGCGCCAAGGGCGTAGAGCGTTCCCCCGTCGCCGCCCCAGGGATAGGTCGCCCCGGCGAGGATGGAGGCGCCCGCTACCTGCTCGGGATGCGCGACCGCCCAGGCCGTCGCCACCGCGCCGCCCCAGCTGTGGCCCGCGATGATCGCCCGATCCGCGCCGAGCCGCCGCGCCGCTTTCGCCATCAGGTCGGCCTGGACCATCGGGTCGGCGCCGTTTTCGATCGCTCGCCGCGAATAGCCGTGGCCGGGCCGGTCAATCGCGATGACGCGGAAGCTTTCCGAAAGCCGCCCCATCATGGAGAACGTCCAGTCGCGCACATTGCCGTTGGCGCCGTGGATCAGGACGAGGGGCGGGCCCGACCCCTCTTCGACGTAATGCATCCGTATGCCGTCGACGGTGATGAACTGGCCGAGCGGGGGGTATTTCTCCTCCGCCGTCTTCGCTTGGGTCTCGCCGCTTACGCATCCGGTCAGCGTGGTGAGCGCGGCGGAGCCCGCCAGAAATCCTCGTCTCGTCATGTCGGCCGCTCCCTCGCGCTGATGATCTCGCAATCACGTATTTGCGCTGCGATTGATCCTCTGGTCCAGTGACCCAAGATACATCTGGAAATGTTTCTTGCCTAAAAGGGTCAACCTTGCTTACCTTGGTTGCGCCGGAGGCAGCGGAGTGGGAGGACGCCGTGAAGCATGTGAACGTGACGCTCGGAGATCGCTATGATCTCGACAAGGACCAGGTTCTGCTGAACGGCACGCAGGCGCTCGTCCGCCTGATGCTCACCCAGAAGTGGCGAGACGCTCAGGCGGGCCATAACACCGCCGGTTACGTCGCCGGTTATCGCGGCTCTCCGCTCGGCGGCGTCGACGGCACGTTCCTCTCCGCCGGTAAACAGCTCACCGAACAGGACATTCGGTTCGAACCCGCGCTGAACGAAGATTCGGGCGCGACGATGCTCTGGGGCGCGCAGCAGGCCGGGCTTCGCGGCGACGGCACCCATGACGGGGTGTTCGGCCTTTGGTACGGCAAGGGGCCGGGCGTCGACCGCTCCGGCGACGTGTTCCGCCATGCGAACCTGGCGGGGACCGCCCCCCTCGGCGGGGTCGTCGCGGCGATGGGCGACGACCATACGGGCGAAAGCTCCACCACAGTCCACCAGTCGGATTTCGCCTTCGTCGACGCGCATATCCCGATCCTCGCCCCGGCGGGCGTACAGGAGATCATCGATTTCGGCGTCCACGGCTACGGCCTCGGTCGCTATGCGGGCGTCTGGGTCGGGTTGAAGTGCCTCAAGGACACGATTGAATCGACCGCCGTCATCGACGGGCGGCCGGACAGGGTGCAGGTGAACGTCCCGACCGATTTCGAAATGCCCGAAGGCGGCCTGAACATCCGCCTCGCAGACGACCGCATCCCGCAGGAAGCGCGGATGCAGCAGTATAAGCGCTGGGCCGTCCACGCCTACGCACGCGCCAACGACCTCGACAAGCGCATTCGCGGCGAGGCGGGCGCGCGGATCGGCGTCGTCTCCGCCGGCAAAAGCTGGCTCGACGTGGCGCATGCCCTGGACCTTCTCGGGATCGACGAAGAGGCGGCGAAGCGCCTCGGCGTCACCGTCTACAAGCCGGGCATGATCTATCCGCTTGAGCCGACGGGGCTTCGCGAATGGGCCAAGGGCCTTCAGTTGATCGTCGTGGTGGAGGAGAAGCGGAGCCTGATCGAAAGCCAGATCAAAGAGCTTCTCTACGGCGAGCCCGATTGCCCGCGCGTGATCGGCAAGCGGGATGAGGCGGAGAACGTCCTCTTCCCGGTTGAGATGGGCCTGAACCCGGTCGACGTCGCGCTGAAGCTCGGCAAGATCCTCTTCAACGAAGGCGTCGCATCCGAGCTGAACACCCGCCGCATCGAAGCGTTGGAGAGCGCCGCGAACTCCGCAAACGTCGAAGCGACGCCGGAGCGCACGCCCTGGTTCTGCTCCGGCTGCCCGCACAACTCATCCACCAAACTGCCGGACGGCTCCATCGGCTACGCCGGGATCGGCTGCCACTACATGGCGCAGTGGATGGGCCGCGACGTGCTCGGCTACACCCATATGGGCGGGGAGGGCGTGAACTGGATCGGCGAAAGCCGCTTCTCCAAGACGAAGCACGTCTTCCAGCAGCTCGGCGACGGCACCTACACCCATTCCGGCGCCCAGGCGATCCGCGCCGCCGTCGCGGCGAACGCCAACATCACCTACAAGATCCTCTACAACGACGCCGTCGCGATGACCGGCGGTCAGACGCTGGAGGGCGGTCTCGACGTCTACCGCATCATCGAAGAGGTGAAGGCGTTCGGGGTGAACAAACTCTCCGTCGTCTATGATGAGAAAGAGGGTTTCGACCCCTCCCGCGCGCCCGCTGGCGTGGAGACCAAGACCCGCGAGCATCTCGACGACGTGCAGCGCGCGATGCGGGAGGTCGAGGGTACGAGCGTCCTCATTTACGTGCAGACCTGCGCCGCCGAAAAGCGCCGCCGCCGCAAACGCGGCAAGTTCCCGGACATCGACAAGCGGGTCTACATCAACCCTGAGGTTTGCGAGGGCTGCGGCGATTGCGGGGTGAAGTCGAACTGCGTCTCCGTCGCGCCGCTCGACACCGAGCTTGGGCGCAAGCGGCAGATCGACCAGTCGAGCTGCAACAAGGATTTCTCCTGCGTGAACGGGTTCTGCCCGTCCTTCGTCACCCTCCACGGCGCGACGCCGAAGAAGGAGATGGCGGCGGAGCTGAAGCTGCCCGACATGCCGGAGCCCGAGCTGCCGAAGATCGACAAGGTCTTCAACACCGTCACCACAGGCGTCGGCGGCACCGGCGTCGTCACCATCGGCGCTCTTCTCGGCATGGCCGCGCACCTTGAAGGCAAGGGCGCCGGCGTGATGGAGATGGCCGGCCTCGCCCAGAAGGGCGGCGCGGTGCAGATCCACTGCCGGATCGCGAACACGCCCGCCGACATCACCGCGATCCGGGTCGCTACCGGCGAGGCCGATGTGGTGATCGGCGGCGATCTGCTCGTCACCGCGGGCGCGAAGACGCTGGCGCTGATGGCGAACGGGCGCACCGGCGTCGTCTGCAACACTTATGAGATCAACTCGGGCGAGTTCACCGTCGACGGCGGGTTCCAGATCCCGTCCGACCGACTGCGGCTCGGGATGGAGGCGCGGGTCGGCGCCGACGCCGTGGTCTATCTGAACTCCACCAAACTGGCGGAGCGCTTTCTCGGCGACAGCATCTTCTCCAACGTCCTCGTGCTAGGCGCCGCCTGGCAGATGGGCAAGATCCCGCTGACCAAAGCCTCGATCATGAAGGCGATCGAGCTGAACGGCGCCGGGATCGAAGGCAACAAGAAGGCCTTCGAGATTGGGCGCTGGGCCGTCCTCCACCCTGAAGACGCCGCGAAGTCGGTGGAGCCGCGCCGGGTCGAAGCGAAGACCTGGGAAGAGAAGATCGACTTCCGCTTCAAGCGGCTCGAAGCCTGGGGCGACCGCGCCTGGGCGGATCGCTGGCTCGCCGCCGTGAAGAAGGCGGAGGCCGCTGAGGCGAAGATCCCCGGCGCCGACGGGTTCGCCGAAGGGGTCGCCTTCGGTCTCTTCAAGCTGATGACCTACAAGGATGAATACGAGGTCGCCCGCCTCCACGCCGAGACGCTGGAGAGCCAGATCGACGAGCGGTTCGACGGCGTGACGAAGATCGAGTTTCACATGGCCCCGCCGATCTTCGGCAAGAAGAACAGCCGGGGCGAGCCGGTGAAGACATCGTTCGGTCCCTGGATGCTCGGTGCGCTCAAACGGCTCGCAAAGCTGAAAGGCCTGCGCGGGGGAACCTTCGACATCTTCGGCTATTCGGCGGAGCGGCGGGGCGAGCGTCAGGCCATCGCCGATCAGGAGGCGTTGGTCGAAGAACTGATTAAGGGGCTGAAGCCCGAGACCCATGCGGTCGCCGTCCAGCTCGCGGCGCTGCCGCTCCAGGTGAAAGGGTTCGGCCACGTGAAAGACGCCAACGCCGAAGCGGCGGCGAAGCGGAGGGCGGAGCTGCTCACGGAGTTCCGTTCCGGTGGCGCGCCCGTCTTGCAGGCGGCGGAGTAGGCGCGCGGAAACGGGTGCGCGCGGCGCGAAAGGCGTCCATAAGGGCGGATGCTTCGCGCCATCGCCGTCATCCTCGGTTTTCAGCTCGTCGGCGAGGGCGCCTCGCGGGCGTTCGATCTGCCCGCGCCTGGCCCCGTCGTGGGCCTGATCCTGCTCTTCGCCGCCTTTTGCGCGCTCCCGCGACTGGCTGAGGAGGTGCGGCCGACGGCGAACGGCCTCCTCTCCCATCTTGCGCTGCTCTTCGTGCCCGCCGGGGTCGGCGTGCTCGGCCATCTCGACGCGCTGGCCGCCGTCGCGGGGGAGGTCGCGATCGTTCTGGTCGCGTCTACGCTGATCGCAGTGGCCGCCGCCGCCGCCGCCTTTCTCCTCGTGGAGCGCCTGACGGGTCGGCGGGGCGAATGACCGACTTCACTGAAATCTGGAGCTATCTGGCGGCGGGCCCGCTGCTCTGGCTCACCGTTACGGTCGTCGCCTACGCGATCGCTGATGCGATATCGGCGGCGCTTCGGGGCGCGGCGATCGCCAACCCGGTGCTGATAGCCGTGGCTATCGTCGCTGCGCTTCTGACGCTGAGCGACACGTCATACGACCGCTACTTCGAAGGCGCGCAATTCATCCACTTCATGCTCGGCCCCGCGACGGTCGCGCTGGCCGCCCCGCTTTACGCCGCGCGCCGCGCGGTGCTGACGCGCTGGGCCCCGATCCTCGCCGCGCTGGTCGCGGGGTCAGTTGCGGCGATCGTCTCGGCGCTGTCGCTGGCGGCGGCGTTTGGGCTACCGACGGCGTTTCTCGCATCGCTTGCGCCGAAGTCGACGACTGCGCCCGTCGCCATCGGCGTGGCGGAGGGCCTCGGCGGCTCGCCCACGCTCACCGCGACGCTGGTCATCGCGACCGGCGTGATCGGCGCCGTTTGCGCGCCCGCGCTCTTGACCGCCCTGCGCGTGCGCGAGGAGGCGGCGCGCGGTCTTGCCATCGGCGTCGCGAGCCACGGCGTCGGCGCGGCGCGGGCGTTTCGCGAGAGTGAACGCGCAGGGGCGTTCGCGGGCGTCGGCCTTGGGCTCAATGCGGTTTTGACGGCGCTGATCGCCCCCTTCATCCTCGCCTTTTTCGTCTGATCTTTAGAGCTAGTTCGCCGCCGCGGCGGCTGCGGGTGGAACGCGTTGCGAGGTGACGTGAAAGCCCTATTCGAGCGCGCCAACTGTCAGACACAGTGTAGGGGGCGCCCGAGCGTCTCCACGGCTGGTTGCGCGGAACCTGAACGTAGGCGATCGATCTGTGGCTCAGGTGAACAGGGTGAGCGGGCTTCGATGCCACGTCCCGGCGGTATCGGGGCCCCGGCGCGTCCACAGGCCCGAACTGGGACGTACGATTTCTGGCGCGCCGATGATTGCCCGATTGCGTCAGTGGTTCCGCGAAGAGCGAGCAAGCCTCTTCGCACTGACATTCACACGGTCACGTCGTCTTCCGCCCTGGCGCGCGGTCCAAGGTCGAGCAACCGGCGCGCCGCAGGCGTCAACGCGGCCGCCGCCGCTTCGTGCATTTCCGGCGACGGATAGTATCTGTTCTCGGTAACTGGGTCGCCTTTCGGCGTCTTGAGCACCGGCGCGTTGTCCACGAGCAGCGATTGCGGCATGCCCACATCCGTGGCGCATTCCACGTAGTCGTCGGCGAAATGCGCGACCTGTTCGATCATGTCCCGATCGACGAAATGCGGGTACTTGAGCATCGCGCGCCCTTCGCGGTGGGTCTTCCGGCTTTCCGGCGCGCGCTCGGAGAACCAGAGGAGGATCGTCGGCGCCTCGATGCTCTCCAACAGTGTCCTCGTCCGCGCGATCCATGCGGTTTTCAATTCTCTTTCGACCTCAGCGAAGCGGTTGGCGTCGGTTTGCGCCATCTCGTTCAGCATGTTGTGGGCGTAAGTGAACTGATCGAACTTGACCGTTGGGAAGAGGTCCTCCAGCGCGCTGGAGACGGCCTTCACCTGCGCGTTTCGCCGGACTTTCACTTTGAAGAGGCGGTTTGAAAGCGACCGCGCGCTCATGACCTGCACCACGCAGAGCGCGGCGTCGTTCGCGGCCTCCATGACCTTGGAGTCTCTCAGGAAGAAGCCCGGCCCAGCGCCGCCCGTCCCGAAGTTCGCGACCCTGTGGCCAAGCGCCTTCGCCATCAAATCGGGGAAGGGGCGCCTGACATAGCGTCCGAACGTCTGCGCCGCGCCTAGGCAGGCGATGTAGGGCTGGGTGAGATCAGGTTCCGGGCCGCGGTAGATCTGGTTCAGTCGACCCCAACGGTAGACGTGATAGTTAATGAACGCCGCATCCGGTTTCTGGTACGTCATCGCGCGTCGTCCTTCAGTTCACGCGGCCGGACGAAGCGAGGTCGCATCAGTCCGCGCCGCGCTCTGCCCGCTCTGCGACTTTCTTTTGGAATCGCGACGCGTCGCATCGGGTTCCGGTTTCGGTTTCGCCCCTGTTTCGGTCGCGGCGATGGCGGCCGCCTCCGCCGCCGTAAGCGCGGCGATCTCCGTTTCCGGGCTCAGGTCCTGCTGGGCGTCGTCGTCGGCTCTTGAGACCGCCGCGTCGAGCGCCGCTGTAAAGTCGGCGACGAGCCCGTGACCGCAAGCGAGGAGGTCGTCGACCTCCATCGCATCGGCGCGCAACGCGTCCCGAATGCGCTCAGCCTCCGTCCGTCGCCAGTTGGGACGCGGATGGCTCGCTCCGAAGCCGCGCATGGCGATGGGCGCGATGGTCTGCGCGGCGAGTCGCGCGGCGTCGGGTCCGCCCTCGCGCTGCGCGGCGCTCGCGTAAATCTGGATCATCCGCAGCGCCGGGGCGGAAGGGGAGGAATTGAGCGGTCCGCCTTCGGCGCGACGAAGCGCGCGCAGTCCGACATGCGCGGCGAAATCCGCGACGGCGTCGCCGTCGCGCAGGTTGTCGGGCGCGTAGATCTTCGGGGTCAGACGCCAGCCGCGCTTCTGAAAAACCTCCGTCCAGCTGGCGAGGCGCGTCGCATAAGCGGCGCGTCCCTTCAGCATGCGGTCGAGGTAGCTCTTGCGGTCGAATGGCCCGATCCCGCGTTTCGTCCGCTCCGCGAAGGACGATATCAGCCGGGGCGCGTGCGGGCGGAGATAGAGAACCGCCTCCACCTCGTCGAAGAGGCCGTCGAACGCCGTCTCAAGGCGCTTGGCGACCTTCTCAGCCGGGCGAAACTCGAACCCTTCGCTGGACAGGATCACGTTTTGCGGCGATGCGGACGCGACCTCTCTCGCGACGGCGCGCCAGCCGCCCTTCGCGGGGCGGAAGCGCCCGTCATCTGCGATCTCCCACGGCAAATTATGGTGGCCCGCGCCGTTTGCGCGCCCTGCTTCAGGGTAAAGCCAGCCAGGTTGCAACGGCCCCGCCGCCAGCGCGCGCTGGATCGCGGAGGTGCCCGTTTTGTGATCGCCGATATGCAGAAAGAGCTTCGCCATACCGGCAACATGCGCCGGCAACCTTGCCGTATGGTTAAACCCTTAGCTCTATTTTCCCTTCCAGACCGGATCCCGCTTTTCGGCGAAGGCGCGGGCGCCTTCCAGCTGGTCTTCGCTGTCATAGAGGATGTCGACGGTCGGGAACTGGCGCTTGGTGATCATGTTCATCGATTCCTGGAAGGTCATCCGCTCGCTTTCGCGCACGATCTCCTTGATCGCGGCGTAGACGAGGGGCGGACCGCTCACGAGCAGGCGGGCGAGGTCCCAGGCGTCCTCCATCAGCTTCTCCGGCTTGTGAAGCGACCGGACGATCCCCCAGCGCATCGCCTCTTCGGGGTCCATCCAGCGGCCGGTGAGAAGGAGGTCCATCGCCACGTGATAGGGGATGCGTTTCGGCAGTTTGATCGAAGCGGCGTCAGCGACCGTGCCTGAGCGGATTTCGGGAAGCGCGAAACTCGCCGTCTCTGATGCGAGGATCAGGTCGGCGGAGAGCGCCAGCTCGAACCCGCCGCCGCAGCAGATGCCGTTCACGGCTGCGATGACGGGTTTGTTGAGCCCGCGCAACTCCTGCAGACCACCGAAGCCGCCGACGCCGTAATCGCCGTCCACCGCGTCGCCGCCCTCTCCATCCTCGCCCGCCGCCGCCTTCAGGTCCCAGCCCGGGCAGAAGAACTTCTCGCCGCCGCCGGTGACGATGGCGACGCGGAGGTCGGGGTCGTCGCGGAACGTCTTGAACGCCTCCCCCATGACGCGGGAGGTGGCGAGGTCGATGGCGTTGGCCTTGGGGCGATCCAGCGTCACTTCGAGGATCGCGCCTTCGCGGCGGGTTTTGACGGGGCTGTCGGTCATTTGCTTACTCCACTGCGAACGGGTCGTGATCAGGGTCGGCGTTGCGTTCGTACTCCGCCCAGAAGGCGGCTTCGGCGGCCTTTTCAGGGCCGAGCAGGCGTTCGATGACGGCGAGGCTCATGTCTGTTCCCGCCGAGACGCCGGAGGCGGTGAAGACGTTCCCGTCCTCCACCCACCGGGCGCGGCGGCGCCAGTCGGTTTTCGGGCCCTGGGAGGCGACCCAGTCGAAGGCGAGCTTGTTGGTCGTGGCGGCCTTGCCGTCGAGCAACCCGGCGCGCGCAAGGAGGGCTGAGCCGGTGCAGACGGAGGCGACGATTTCAGCCTTCGGCGCGGAGCGGGCGAGCCAGTCGAGGAGCGGCTGGTTTTCGACGTCCCGCCGCGTGCCGCGCCCGCCGGGAACGAGGAGGATGTCGTAGGCGTCGCCTTCGTCCAGCGTCGCATCCACCGCCGTGCGGGGACCGGCGGAGGAGGCGACGGGGGCGGCGTCGAGGGCGACGATCTTCTGCTCGAACGCGTCAGTGTGCATGGAGAACATCTCCAGCGGGCCATAGAGGTCGAGCAGCTCGTAATCGGGGAAGACGAGGGCGGCGATGGTTCTCATGTGTCCTCCCGGATGCGGATCAGCGCGTCGGCGGCGACGGCGCCCGTAGCGGTCACGATCAGCGGGTTCGCGTCAAGCTCCTCCAGCGTCGCCGCATTTGCCTCTACGAAGCGCGAGAGGGAGGCGAGGGCGCGGGCGGCGGCGTCGACGTCGCCTGTCGGGCGGCCCCGGTAGCCGGTGAGGAGCGGCGCGAGGCGGAGGGAGAGGATCGCCGCCTTCGCCTCCGCCTCGTCGATAGGGGGGAGGAGCGTCACGGTGTCCTTCAGCAGCTCCGCCGCCGTGCCGCCCGAACCGACGGTGAGCGTCAGACCGTAGGCGGGATCGCGGGCGACGCCGAGGATCAGCTCGCCGACGGTGCCCTCGATCATCTCCTCCACGAGATAGGGGCCTTCGCCCATTGCGCGGGCGGCTTCGGCGATGTCGGCGGCGGCGAGGTTCAGGCGCACGGCGCCCGCCTCCGTCTTGTGGGCGACGCCGAGGCGTTTCAGGGCGAGGGGCGCGGTCAGGATCGCGGCGGCGGCCTGCGCGGCCTCTGGCGTCTCCGCCTGCGCGCCATGGGGAACGGCGATACCGGCGGCGGCGAGCAGGGCCTTGCCTTGCGCCTCGTCGAGGAGGCGCGGGGGCGGCGCGTCCGGCCTTGGCGCTTGCGGCGCGGCGGGCGCCCGCGCCGCGCGGCTCGCGTCCGCGCATGCGGCGGCGGCCTCAGCGGCGGCCATCGCTTCGTGGATGCCGTAGAGCGGGGCGATGCCGGCGGCGGCGAAGTCCTTGGCGACGGCTTCGGGCAGGTTCTCCTGCATGCCCGCGACCACGGCGGCGCGCCGGCCCGTTCGCCTGACCGCTTCGCCGATCCCGTAAATCGCGGTGTCCCATTCGGAGGCGTCGCAGCGGTCGGCGCGGGGGAAGTCGAGGATGAAAATGGTCAGATCGAACCCGCTCTCCATCACCGCAGCGAAACAGTCCGCCATCCGCTCCCGGTCGCCCCAGATGAAGGTGTGGTAGTCGAGCGGGTTCGAGATCGTCACGAGGTCGGAGAGGGTGGCGCGGATGCGCGTCTTGTCCGTTTCGGTCAGCGGCGGGAAATGGAGGTCCCGTCCTTCCGCCGCGTCCGCCGCCAGCGACGCCTCCCCGCCGGAGCAGGAGACCGAGCATATGCCGCGCCCGGGAAGCGGCCCCGCGATGTGGAGGAGCTTCAGCGTCTCCAGAAACTCCGGGATCGAGGCGAGAAGCGGAACCCCGCAGCGCGCGAAGAAGGCGCGGGAGGCCGCATCGCCGCCCGCCAGCGAGGCGGTGTGGGAGACGGTCGCGGCCTGCGCCGCCGCGCTCCGCCCCGCCTTGATCGCCACGACCGGCTTGCCCGCGGCCCGCGCCATCTCGAAAAAGCCGACCGGATCGCCGACGCCTTCAATGTAGAAGCCGATCGCGCTGACCCGGTCGTCCGCGGCCAGCGCCGCGCCGATCTCCGCCAGCCCGGTCTGCGCCTGATTGCCGACGCAGACCACATAGGCGATGGGCAGGCCCCGCGCCGCCATCGTCATGTTGATTGCGATGTTGGAGGATTGGGAGACGATGGCGACGCCCCGCTCCACCCGTTCGCCCCCATGCTGGTCTGGCCAGAGGAGCGCGCCGTCGAGATAGTTGATCACGCCGTAGCAGTTCGGCCCGAGCATCGGCATCTCCCCCGCGGCGGCGACCAGCGCCGCCTGGCGGTCGGCGTCGCCCGTCTCGGTGAAGCCGGAGGCGAAGGAGACAGCGCCGCCCGCGCCCATCGCGGCGAGTTCGGCCATGACGCCGACGGAGGCGTCGCGGTTCACGGCGACGAAGGCGGCGTCGGGCGCGGCGGGCAGGGCGGCGAGGTTCGGATAGGCGGGACGGCCCGCGACTTCGGTCTTTGACGGATGCACGGGCCAGACGGCGCCGTCATATCCCATCGCCTCCGTCGCGCGCACGGCGTTGGCGGCCCAGCCTCCGCCGAGCACGGCGATGGAGCGGGGGCGGAGGAGGCGGGAGAGGTCTCTGGTCATCGCTTCAGGTCCGGGCGCGGCGCCCGCGGCGGACGGCGCGTTCGAGTATTTGGAGAAGAGTGAAGGCGGGGCGGCGGCGCGTCATGGCGAGAGCAGCGCCTCCGTCAGCGGGCGAAGAGTTCGCGCGTCGGGGAGGAGCGTCAGCAGATCGGCGAGCCCGCCGCCGCCCGCCGCGTCGAGCTTGCCGAGGAAATCGTCTCGGGTCATCGGCGCGTCAGGGCCGCCGCGCATGGTGCGGGCTTCGATCCGCTCGGTCTCGCCGCTGGTCCAGCGGATTTCTATTTCGTCTGGATCTCCGCGGGAGAGATCGCGCGGCGACTGGCTCTTTCCGCTCGATGCGAAGGAGATGCGGTGCGCGAGGGCGCGGACGTTGGGGCGCATCAGGGCCTCTGGCGTGAAGTCCGAAAGCGCGAGGCGACCGCCGGTCAGTGTCGCGGCGACGCAGTAGGGCGGCGAAAAGCGCGCCTCGTCCGGCGTGGCGGGCGCGGCGTGGCCGAGGATCGCGGCGTTGCGGGGCGGGGCGAGGATGTCGATGCGCTCGACATGCTCCGGCGCGAAGCCGGGGCGGGCGGCGATGTCGGTCATCGCATCGATGATGCGGGCGAGATAGCCGCAGCAGGGATGCGGCTTGGCGATCGGGCCGTAGGTCTCGATCATGAGGGGGACGCCGGGGCCGGGCGGCGGCGGCGTTGGGCGCGGCTCCGCTCCGTAGAGCGCGATGAGGCCTTCAGGCCCCCAGATCGTCTCCGGCCTGGCGTCGACGCCCTGCGCCGCCAGCTCGGCCGCCATCACGCCGGTGCGGGCGGCGAAGGCGGCGTTGAGCGGCTTGGCTCCTGAGCCGAACTGCGCTTTCAGGCCGGCGGCCTGCCCCGCTGCGAGGGAGAGGGCGGCGAGCATCCGCTCCGCGTCGAGCCCGAGCGCCCGCCCGGCCGCTGCGGCCGCGCCGAACGCGCCGAGGGTTCCGGTGGCGTGCCAGCCCCGCTCGTAGTGCGCCGGGTTCACGGCGAGACCGAGGCGGTCCATCGCCTCCAGCCCGACGACGTAGGCGGCGAGCGCGTCTGCGCCAGAGAGGTCGCGGAAAGCGAGCGCTACTGGCGCCAGCACCGCGCTCGGGTGGCCTATGGAGGGGACGTCGTAGTCGTCCCAATCGAGCGCATGGGCGGCGGCGGCTAGGCGGAAGGCTTCAAGGGAGGCGCCGTCGCCCGAGACGGCGCGCGCCGCCCTCGCCGCCGGCGTTTCGCGGCCTGCGACGATGCAGGCGGCCGTGTCGATGAAGGCGTCGAGCGCGCGGTCGCGGGGGCGGGCGGACAAGGAGAGAGGCGCCGCGGCCCAGTTGGCGAGGGCGCGCCAGTCTTCGGCTTGGGATGCCGGTCGAACCGTCACGCCAGCCTCGCTCGCAGAAAAGCGGCGATGTCGTCGAGCGAGGTCTCGGCTTCGGGGACGTCGTAATATTCGAAGACGCGCCAGAGACCGGGCCAGAGCCGCAGATCGACTTCGCCGCCGCTTTCGCGGATCGCCCGCGCCAGACGCGCGGCGTGGGCGACCAGGCGATCGCGGGTTCCGGTGGTGACGATCGTCGGCGGCCAGTCCGCGCCGAAAGCGCCGTTGATGGGGGAGATGTCCGGGTGCGACCTGTCGACGTCCGGGGCGTAGAAGCCGGGGACGGCGCGCATGATCTCCGGAGAAAGCGTCGGATCGTCCGGGCCGTCTTCGGCGTCCGCGCGCACCGCTTCGTCAGTGAGGTCGACGGCGGGGGAGAGGAGGGCGAGCGCTTTGGGCGCCCGTTTCTCGACGATCAGCCGTCGCGTCAGAGCGAGGGCGAGATTTCCGCCCGCGCTTTCGCCGATGATGGCGGCGGGGCGGTCCATCGCGCGGGCGACGGCGGCGACATCGTCGAGAGCCGCTGGGAACGGGTGTTCGGGGGCCAGTCCGTAGGTTGGCGAGAGGATGCGGCGGCGGAGGCGGGCGGCGACGCCGCCGCTGATCCGCAAGTCCTCCAGCGGCCCGCCGGTGATGAAGCCGCCGCCGAAGATGTAGAGGAGAGGCGGCGCATCGGAGGCGCCTTCTGGCGCGATCTCCAGCGTCCGGACCCCGCCGATATCGCGCCATGCCAGCGAGAGGCCGAAACGGGCGGCGAGGGCGGGCGCCTCCGCCTCAGCCGCCGCCCGGATCGCGGTGCGGTCGGCGCGAACGGCCTCCGGCGTCAGGCCGTGGACGACGCGGTTCGCCGGATCGGCGAGGAAGGCGCGCGCTTCGGGGGAGAGGGTCATGGCGCGACCGTCGCCGCCGTCTGCTTCGCGGACGTCGGCCCGGCGCACTCGCGATGGTGGGCTGAAGCCCACCCTACCGGTTGCGGCGAGGGGAACGCCCATCGCCGACGTCCGCGCGCGCGGCGGGGGCGGGCGCCTCCGGCGGGAGTATTTGGCGAAAGCGATGGGCGGGCGGAGCGCATGGCGTCGTCTTACGCGCCGAGCGGCCGCAGGAGGTCGCGGCTGATGATGTGGCGCTGGATCTCGGACGTGCCGTCCCAGATCCGCTCCACCCGCGCGTCCCGCCAGAAGCGGGCGAGGGGGAGGTCGTCCATCAGGCCCATGCCGCCGTGGATCTGGATCGCGGCGTCGGTGACGCGGGCGAGCATTTCGGAGGCGTAGAGCTTGGCGCTCGCGATCTCCCGGTTGGCGGGCAGACCCCTGTCCAGCCGCTCCGCCGCGCTCAGCGTCAGGAGATCGGCGGCGTCGATCTCCGTGATCATGTCGGCGATCTGGAAGCTGACCCCCTGGAACTTGCCGATCTGCTGGCCGAACTGCTTGCGCTCCGCCGCATAGGTCAGCGCGTAGTCGAAGGCGCGCCGGGCGCGACCGACGGACATGGTCGCGACCGTGATGCGGGTGGCGTAGAGCCATTCGTTCATCACCGCGAAGCCGCCGTCGACTTCGCCGAGCACCTGCGCGTCCGGCAGGCGGCAGTCGTCGAACTCCAGGACCATATTCTTGTAGCCCCGGTGGGAGACGCTGTCGTAGCCATGCCGGATCGTGAAGCCGGGATGGCCGCGATCCACCAGAAAGGCCGTGATCCGCTTTTTCGGGCCCTTGGGCGTGTCGTCTTCGCCCGTGGCGATGAAGACGATGATGAAGTCGGCGTGGTCGGCTCCGGAGATGAAATGCTTCGTCCCGTTCACCACCCAGTCGCCGCCGTCGCGCTTGGCGAAGCACTTCATCCCGCGCACGTCGGAGCCCGCGTCCGGCTCCGTCATCGCCAGCGCGTCCATCCGCTCGCCCCGGACGGCGGGGAGGAGGTAGCGCTCCTTCTGTTCGCCTTCGCAGGCCATCAGGATGTTCTGCGGGCGGCCGAAGAAGTGGTTCAAAGCCATGGAGCCGCGCCCCAACTCCCGCTCCACCAGCGCGAACTCGAGGTGGGAGAGACCGGCGCCGCCGACCTCTTCGGGGAAGTTGCAGGCGTAGAAGCCGAGGTCGATGGTCTTTTGCTTGATCCGCTCGGCGATCTCCGGGTCCACTTCGCCAGTGCGCTCGACCTCCTCCTCGTGAGGGTAGATCTCGTTCTCGACGAAACTGCGGACGGTGGAGACGATCATCTCCTGCTCTTCGGTCAGATGGAAAGGCATTTGGGCGCTCCCTTTTTCGATCCTGCGTTCGGCTCGGCGTTCGGGCCTGTCGCCGGATGGTCACATTTCGGTTTATTCGCCGCTTTCGGATGGCGGCCGGCGGCGCGGCCGCTTACCTGCGGTTGAGCGCGGTTCGCCGCGCCAAGAGGGTATCGGAGGTCGCGCCCATGGTTCGCGCGCTCGTCATAGCAGTCGTCGCCAGCTTGCTCGCCGCCGCGGGCGCATACGCCCAAAGCGGAGTGGAAGACGGGCTGGCTCAATACGAGATCGAAGGCTGGATCATCGAGATCGTCCGGGACGGCGACCGCGCCGCCTGTTCGCTGATACGCGAAGACGAAACCGGCGCCGCGCTCGTGGTCAGCCGCGTCAGCGACAGTCCCTTCATCCTTCCCGTGCTCGAGATCGTGGCGGAGCGCGATCCGTTCGGCGCCGGCCCTGTGGTCCTCGCAGCCGCCGCGACGCGGACGGAGGCGGAACTGGACACGTTTTACGACGAGGACGGCGTCCACGTCGCCGCCTATCCGTCGCTCGACATGGCCGATCCGATGATCGAGGCGATGCGCGTCGCCAGCGACGTGCGCCTGGAGCAGAACGGCGCCGCCGTCGCCTCCATGCCGCTGACGGGCTTCGCCGCCGCCTATGCGGAGATCACGCGGGTCTGCGGAGGGTAGGGCGCGCATCGCTCAGGCCTCCGGGTTCACGATGTAGCCGTCGACGCTGAGCGCCTGGCCCGTAACGTATCGCCCCGCATCGGAGGCGAGGAAGACGGCCATCTCGGCGATGTCCTTCGCCTCCACGAACGTCCGAAGCGCGACGCCTTTAGTGTAACCCTCGCGCACGTCCTCCTCCGTCATGCCCTTCGCCGCCGCCTCCCGCGCGATCACGCCGTCCATGCGCGGCCCTGAGACGGAGCCCGGGCAGATCGCGTTGGTGCGGACCCCAAAGGGGCCGAGCTCTAAAGCGAGGGTCTTGGCGAGCCCGATCACCGCCCATTTGGACGCGCAGTATGGCGCGCGGTTCGAATACCCGTGCAGCCCCGCGGTCGATGACGTGATGGTGATCGATCCCCATCCCTGATCCCGCATCTTCGGCGCCGCATGTTTGGCCCAAAGAAAGACCGCATCGAGATTGACCGCCATGCAGGCTCGCCAATCGTCGAGCGAGATGTCCGTCACCGGCGCCGTCGGCCCGGCGACCCCCGCATTGGCGCAAAGCGCATCGCAGCCGCCGATTTCCTCCAGCATGGCGGCGATGCGCGTCTCATCGCCCACATCGAAGCAGTGGCGACCCCAGTCCGCTGGACACGCGGCCAGCGCAGCCTCGCTGACGTCGACCACATGCACCGCGAACCCGCGCGACGCGAAGGCTTCGCCCATCGCCCGCCCGACGCCCGCGCCGCCGCCGGTCACGACGACTGTTCGGCTTAGCTCTTTATTCACTCGCGCCATGTCAGAGGAACGTGAACGGATGTTCATTGAAAAACGGGGCGACTTCGCTATGTGTGCATTTATTCCACAGTTTTGGAGCTTGAAGCTGTTCCACACCGAAACGAAGGGGAGTCACATGAAGCGTCTGGCATCCGCAGTTGCGTCCATCGCATTCGTCACCGGCGCTTCGGGCGCTTTCGCCGCCGAACTGCAAACCGGCGCGGCGGGCGATTGGCGATATGAAGTCGTCTCGCACACCTCCGTCACCGGCGCGGCGCGCGTCGCCTGCTCCGTTGCGACCGGGCCGGAGAGCGAGCCGACGCTGCTCCTCAGCTTCGCCAATAGCGGCGACGCCCGCCCGGGGGCGCTGTCGGCTTTCATCTTCACCCGTCAGTCGGCGCCGACGACCCTGACACCGGTCGACGCCGCCTTCATGGTCGACTTCGCGGTGGGCGAGACCCGCGCGCCGGGCAAGGTCTCCGTCGCGCTCTCCGCCGACGGGCTCACCGCACAGTCGGAAGCGTTTCCGGCGGTCGAGGCCGCGATGGCCTTGGTCAAGGAGATGAAGAAAAGCGACGCCCTGCGGCTGGAGGCTGAGGGGGAGGTGATCGGCGCCGTCTCGCTCGACGGGTTCGCCGCCGCTTACGCCGAAGTCGCCGAAGCCTGCGATCTGGCCCACGCGCGTTTCGGCTGACGCGCAGCGCGCGCCGAGCGGATGATCGAACGATTTACCGATCATCCGGTGAAATCCCTTGATTGACGCGAATCTTCCCGCCGCCTAACGCACGCGACAGTTGAAGTTGTGTTGGGAAGAGAGTTGTGACCCGTTCCATTGCATTCGCTTGCCTCGGCGCGCTCGCGCTGGCCGCATGCGCCAAACCCCCCGCAGCCGTCGGCCCGAGCTATGTGAGCCCGGCGATTTACGACAACCGGACCTGCGACGAGCTGTCCGAAGAACGCGCTGGCGTCGCTCAGGCGCTCGCCAAGGCGGAGCGCGAACAGACCAGCGCTTTCGTCGCCGACGCCGTGGGCGTCTTTCTGTTTCTGATCCCCGTCTCCGCTTTCGCCGGCGATTCCGAGGACCAGTTGGCGACGCTCAAGGGCCATGACATCGCGCTCGAGCAGGCGATGCTGCGTCAACGGTGCTTTGGCGCGACCCGCGCCGCCGCCGGCTTCCCGCCGATTTCGTCTTCGCGAACCGCATCCGCCGCCGCGCCGAAGCGCGCTGAGCCGAGCAAGACGGTCGCCGCCGCGCCCGCGCCCGCCGCTGTCGAAGGCGAGCGTCTGGCCCGGCCCGTCGCCTACACGCCCGAGGAAATCGCCGAGTACTGCCGGCAGGACTGGGAAAAGCGGACGCTCACCGACGGAACCGTCGAATACAATCCCTGCCCATCGCGCTGACGGCCAGGCGTTCGCTGAGGCGGACGCCGGTTTCATCTGCCCTGTCCAACCGCCCGCCCGGCGCCTTCGGGCGCGGGCAGGGCGGCGTGCAGCGCGGCGATCTCGCCGAGTTTCGCCTGCACTTCCGGCGACGGATCGCAGGCGGCGCGGGTCTCCAGGCTGACATGGATCAGCATGTGCTCCCCCGTCGCCAGGAGGCGTCCGTCTTCGTGATAGAGACAGTGGAAGAGGCGCATTTTCTTGCCCCGCCCCTCGATCACCTGCGTGGTGGCGTGGATCGGCTCCAACGCCTTCACCTCGTCCAGATGCCGGATATGCGTCTCGACCGTGAAATATGAGAGCCCCCCCGCGACGTAGTCCGCATCCGCCCCGACGATCCGCATGAAGGCGTCCGTCGCGTCGGCGAAGCATTGCAGATAGCGCGCCTCGTTCATGTGGTTGTTGTAGTCGGTCCAGTCGGGCGGGACGATCTTGTCCATCGTACGCACCGGCTGCGAGAGGTCGGCGGCGACGGGCGCCGCGCCCTTGTCGAAGAGCGCCTGTTCGTAGCGCGCCAGCGTCTCTCCGGCGCCCCAGCCATTCACCTTCAACGCCTGCATGATGGCGATCAGGTTGTCGTCGCGGATGATCTCCAGATCGCGGGGGCCGAGGTCGCCCGCCTGCTCATCGCACTGATCGCCGACCATTTCGACGAACTCGTCGGTCAGCTCCGGCACGTCCATCAGCTTGGTCCAGGGCCATTTGAGACATGGCCCGAACATTGCCAGCATGCCCCGCATCCCCGCTTCGCCGCCGGCGAGGTGAAAGGTCTGCATCGTGCCCATTTGCGCCCAGCGGAGGCCGGGACCGAAGCGGATGGCGCTGTCCAATTCGTCCGCCGTGGCGACGCCGTCCTTCAGGAGCCAGAGCGCCTCCCGCCACAAGGCTTCTTGCAGGCGGTCGGAGAGGAACCCCTCGATCTCCACCCGGCAATGCAGCGGCTCCATGCCGATCCCGGCGTAGAAGCCCTTCGCCCATTCGATGTGCTTCGGGTCGGTTTTCTCCCCGGCCACCAGCTCGACGAGGGGGAGGAGGTAGACCGGGTTGAACGGGTGGGCGACGATCAGGCGTTCGGGATGCTTCAGCTCCGCCTGCAGGTCGGTCGGCATAATGCCGGAGGTGGAGGAGGCGATGACGGCAGTGCCGTTCGCCGCCTCGGCCTCGGCGTAGACCTTCCGCTTGATGTCGAGCCGTTCCGGCACGCTCTCCACGATCAGTTCGGCTTCCGCCACGGCCTCCGAGATGGTCGCGCAGAAGGTGACCACGCCCTTTGTCGGACGGGGCGCCATGGTCAGCTTGGCGTAGGCCCGCTCGGCGGCGGCGAGAACGGCGTTCAGCTTGCGCTCCGCCTCCGGGTCGGGGTCGTAGACCGCGACGTCGATCCCGTTCTCGATCAGACGGGCGGCCCAGCCCCCGCCGATGACGCCCCCGCCGATCAGGGCGGCTTTCGCGATGGTCATTCTTTTCTCCTCCGCAGTCCCGGGCTCGACCCGGGACCTCGATACGTTGCGCGCTGAGGGTCGAGGTCCCGGCTCAAGGCCGGGACTGCGCTCTGATGGTTCGACGGTTTCACTCCACGCCCCGCTCGCAGCGCACCAGCGCCGTCTCGTAGCCCTCGTTGGAGAGGATCGCCTCCGTCTCCGAGGTTAGCCGCCATTCGTAATTCAGATCGATCATGTACCCGCCGCCGAGATCGCAGGCGCCGGTGATCCGGATCGCCTCTCCCTCATCCGCGCCGTCCTTGATGGTGCAGATCACATGCCCGATCATCATCGCCGTCTCGCTGACTGAGGTCAGCCGCCCGATCCGCGCGTCATCCACCCCGCAACTGTCGATCTCCGGCGTCCGCCATGCGCCGATCACCGCGTCCCAGGGCGCCGCGGCGGCGGGAAAGGCGGTGAGGGCGGCCAGGAGCGGTAGGGTGGGCTTCAGCCCACCGCGACGCGACGGTGGGCTGAAGCCCACCCTACCGGGTTGCAGTTTTGAGCGAAGAGGTTTGCCGTTGCTTTTCACGGTACCTGCGCCTCGCGTCTCTCAAGAACGCGTTTCGCGGCGATAGCGCTCTCTTGAACCGCTTCGTTGCTATCACTTTCCAAACGTTTCAAGATGACCCTGGCTTCGTCCGTTCGGGGCAACTCTCCAATCACAGCGGCGGCAGTGAGCCGTGCTGGTGCGTGCGGTGACGTCGAAAGACGATTGACGATTTCAGCCCCGACGACCCCGGCGTTAATGGCGGAGACGATGTCGCGCCAAGTCCGGTTGAAGACCTTCTGGGAGATCTTCTCACGCTCAACGAGCGACCTCACCAGACTTTCGACCTGATCTCGCGTCAACGTCATCGCATCACCTCAGACAAAGCGACTTACTTCGGCGCCCGCTTCTCCAGCCCGAACCGGTCGCGCACTTCCTGCGGGCCGATCACGCGGGCGCCCATGCCTTCGATGATCCCGACCGCCTTCTCCACTAGCGCGCCGTTGGTGGCGAGGACGCCCTTCTCCAGCCAGAGGTTGTCCTCCAGCCCGACGCGCACGTGTCCGCCCGCCAAAACGGCGGCGGCGACGTAGGGGATTTCGTTGCGGCCGATGGAGAAGGCGCTGAACGTCCAGTCCTTCGGCACGTTGTTCACCATCGCCATGAACGTGTTCAGATCGTCCGGCGCCCCCCAGGGGATGCCCATGCAGAGCTGGACTAGGACCGGGTCTTTGACGTGGCCGTTCTCCACCAGGTTCTTGGCGAGCCACAGGTGCCCCGTGTCGAACGCCTCGATCTCGATCTGGACGCCGCTTTCCGTCATCAGGCGCGCGCATTCCTCCAGCATCGAAGGCGTGTTGGCCATGATGTAGTCGGCCTCCGCGAAGTTCATCGTGCCGCAGTCGAGCGTGCAGATCTCCGGGCGGCTTTCGATCACGTGGGCCACGCGGTCATAGGCCGGGATCATGTCGGTGCTGTCCGCCAAGGGCAACGGCGCGGAGGGCGGGCCGGTGATGATGTCGCCGCCCATGCCGGCCGTCAGGTTGATCACGACGTCCGTTTCGCTGTCGCGGATGCGCTCCACCACCTCGCGGTAGAGCGCCGGGTCGCGCGCCGGGGCGCCGGTTTCGGGGTCGCGCACATGGCAATGGGCGATGGCGGCGCCGGCCTTGGCGGCCTCGATCGCGGCGTTGGCGATCTCTTCGGGCGAGCGGGGCACATGAGGGCTGCGGTCCTGCGTGCCGCCGCCGCCGGTGACGGCGCAGGTGATGAAGACCTCTTTGTTCATTTCCAGCGGCATGGCGCGCTCCCCTTCGTTTCGGACGCCGATTCTAATCGGTCGACGCGCGAAGACGATGGCGCGGCAGCGCGGAATATGCGAACCGTTTAACGCGAGTAATGTGACGAAAACCGCGAACCCATGTCGATTTTCACCGCCGTAGACAGTCAGACCGCATCGCCGCTCACGGTGGACCTGATCGTCTTGCCCGAAACTTCGCTGCTTTCGCTCGCATCGGTGATGGAGCCGATGCGCGGGGCGAACCGGGTGGCGGGGCGGCGGCTCTTCGACTGGCGGCTCTGGTCGGCGGACGGGGGAACGCCGCATTCCTCCTCCGCCATGCCGATCGCGGTCGGCGGGGCCTTCGATCCGGCGGTCGCGGGGGAGGCGGCGATCTTTCTCTCCTCCTTCGACGTGGACGCCTACTCGCGGCCTGAAGTGCTGAGCCTCCTCCGCCGCGCCGCGCGCGCTGGCGCCGCCATCGGCGGGGTGGAGGCGGGGGCCTGGCTGATGGCGCGGGCGGGGCTGCTCGACGGTCGCCGCGCGACGACCCATTGGGAGGATCTCGACGCTTTCGCCGAAGCCCATCCTGAGATCGACGTGCGCCCCGACCGCTTCGTGATCGACGGGCCGCGCTTCACGACGGGCGGGGCCTCTCCCGCGCTGGACCTGATGCTGCACCTCGTGCGGGCGCGGCACGGCTACGCCATCGCTTTGGACGTCGCCTCGCTCTTCATCTACGACCAGTCGCGGGCGGCGGAGGAGCCGCAGCCCCAGGTTTCACTCGGGCGCCTCGGCTGGCGGGAGCCGCGCCTGCGCGAAGCGGTGGCGCTTATAGAGGGGGCGCTGAGCGATCCGATCCCCACCGCCGAGATCGCCCGCGCCGTCGGTTGCTCCCCGCGTCGATTAGAGGAGCTTTTTAAGGCGCGGCTCGGGGTCGGACCCTACGGCTATTATCTGACCTTGCGCCTGAATGCCGGGCGACGGCTGGCGTTGGAGACGGCGTTAACGATGGCGGAGATCGCAGAGGCCACGGGGTTCTCCTCCGCCTCCGCCTTCGCGCGGGCGTTCCGGTCGCGGTTCGGGGAAAGCCCGGGGGCCGCGAGAAAGCGGGCGGATCGCGGGGCGGCGTGAGATTTTTTTCGAGTATTTGGGGAAGCATGAAGGTGTAGGATCGCGCCATGCCCGGACGGTTTTTCCTGACGACTTCGCTGGCCGAGGTCGCCGTGGCGTTTGGCGCGGCGCTAGAGGCGGCGGATTCCGGGCCGCGGTTGGACGCGGCGCCGGGCGAGGAGGTTTGCGCTGTCGTGGGCGGTCCCCGGCGGATGGTTCCGATGCGCTGGGGGATGATCCCGATGGGGCGCAAGAACGCGAGGGGACGGCCGGTGATGGAGACGCTGGTCAATGCGCGGTCGGAGACGCTTTTCGACAAATCGGTTTACGAGGGCGTGCGGCGGGCGATCCTGCCGGTGAACGGCTGGTATGAGTGGACCGGGGAGCGGCGGTGGAAGACGCGCTGGGCGATTTCCGATCCAACCTCTCCAATCCTCGCCTTCGCCGCCGTCTGGGACGTCTGGGCCGCGCCGGGCGGGCGGGAGATCGCCTCGCTCGCCACTGTGACGGTTCCGCCGAACGAGGATGTGGCGAAGATCCATCACCGGATGGGGGCGATCCTCGCGCCCGCCGACTGGCCGGTCTGGCTGGGGGAGGCTGAGGGCGACCCCGCGTCGGTTCTCCGGCCCTGGCCTCGCGGGCGGCTGGTGATTGAGGAAAGCGATCTGGACTGATCGCGGGGGGCGGCTTACCTCTGGCCCATGACCGGCGTGAAGATGATCACCTGCTGCTATTGCGGCGCCCGCGACGTGATGCGGATGGGCAAGGGCTCTCGCGTGGCGCTGAACTGCCTCACCTGCGGCGCGCCCGTGCGGAAGATGGAGGCGGTGAAGCTGGGCGAGGCGGCGGCCCCGAAGCCGGCCGCGCCGATCCCGGAAAAGGTCAACAAGCACCGACGCCCGAAGCATTTCGAGGCGGCGAAGAAGCGCAAGAAGAAACGCAAATCCCTCCTCTCCCATATCATCGACGAGGCCGAGGATTTCTTCGATTTCGACGACTGGCTGGACTGGGATTAGCGGGGCGTCGCCAGTGTCGGCGATGACCTCCGGCGCCCAAGGCCGAGCGTTTGCGGATTTGGGTTTTCGTAACGCCTGCGGCAGATATAGTGCGAGACAGTCGCGGTGAAGCTCGGAACGTATCTCCTATGAACGACAAGAGCAGCGCTCCGCCGATCTTGCCGCGCAGGGCTTTTATCGCGGCGGGCCTTTCGGCCGCTCTCGCCGGGTCGCTCGTCGGGCTCGGTTTCCTCGGCCAAGCGACGCTGGCGCGGTCGGAGACGTTTCAATTCTCTCGCGGGCTGGCTTTCGCGGCGGGGGAGGAGGCTCGTCTTCGGGCCTATCTCGCCTCCGCTCTCGCGGATGAGCGGGTTCACGTGGCCATTGTCGGCCATACTGGCGAGGCGGGCGATCTCGCGGCGAATCTTGCGCTTAGCGAGGAGCGCGCGGCGCTCGCCGCCGCGATGGCGACGGAGATGGGCGTGGACCTCGCGCGGATCAGCCAGGCGGGCGTCGGCGGGGCGGCTCCGCTCCCCAAAGCGAGCGAGGAGGGCGATCGCGCGCATCAGTCGCGCCTCGCGCGGGTCGAGGTGTCGCTTCAGGTGCGCCGATGAGCCCCGTGGCGCGGCTTTGGATCACCGGCGTCGTCGCGGCGATGGCGAGCGCGGGTTTCGCGTGGTTCGCGCGGTTGCCGCTGCCCTTCGACGGGTTCGCCGCCGTAGCCGCGGCGTGCCTCGCCTTACTCGCCGTACCGACTGTGCTGGCGTGGATGCCGCCTAAATGGGTGTGGACCGACGCCGAACGGCTGCGCCACGCCTTTCAGGCGCGCCATGACGTGCCGGACGAGGTCGCGGACAGCGCGCTCGCGGCGATCGGCGGAGCCCATGACCGCGCGACGGCCCTCCGCGGCGCCGCCGCCGCGATGCGGAACGACGTGGCGGAGAGGGTCGTCGCCATCGCCGATCGGATGGACGCCGCCGCGCGCGAGATCTTCTACGCGCCCGATGCGCAGCGGGAGCTGAGCGCGGTTCTGATCCGCTCGGAGTTGATCGAGGACGCCGCCGCCGCGCATGCCTCGTTGCGGGGGCGCGAACAGACGGAGAGCGAGGACGCATCGCGCGGCAAGCTCCTAACCGCGGTCGACGCGCTCGACGCGGCCTTCGACGAACGGGAGCGCCGCACAGCGCGAAAACTGCTGAATGAGGTCGAAACCGCCTCCGAAGTGGCCGAAGCCCTCCTCAAACCGCGTCGACGACCCTAAATCTTTGAGACGACTGAACATGGGACATTTGGATCGATGAAATTCGCACCGTTCGCAGCCGCCTTCGCCGTCGGCGGGGCTCTCATCTTCGGCGGCGGCGCGGCCGAGGCCGATCCGGGCGCGCGCCTCGCGGAGGTCGTGACAGACCCTGTGCGCGACTGCGCGCCGGGCTGGAACCCGAACATGCCCCTGATCGCCTGGGGCGCCGACGGCGTCGTCGCATACGCTAACGGCGCCTCTATGGAGAACGCGGACGGGCCGCTGCGCGAAGCGGACCTCCCGCTGTCGCTCTCGGTCGTGGACAGTTTCGAAGCGCAGCTGAAGGCCTACCTCGCGTGCGAGACGCCGTATCTGCGCGGCACGCTCGGCATGCTCGCGGCGGCGGCGCCGGTGACGGAGTTCGACCCGCGCACTGAGCAGATCGTCTTCTTCAAGCATTCCTTCTCCGCCGGCGACGGCATCGTGGCGGCCGAAGGGATTGACCGGATCGGCGACCTCGCGGGCAAGCGGATCGCGATCCAGGCGAACGGGCCGCATGTGGATTTCGTGGGCCGGATCCTCGCCGATGGCGGGCTCTCCTTCGGCGATGTGGACATCGTCTGGGTCGAGGACCTGACCGGCGACGGCGACACGCCCGCCGCCGCGATCGCCGAAGGGCGTGCTGACGCCGCCGCCGTGATCCTGCCGGATGCGCGTTTCCTCACCTCGGGTGGCGGCGTCGGCACCGGGGCGGAAGGGTCGGTTCGCGGCGCGACCGTCCTGATCTCCACGCAGGAGGCGGCGTCGGTGATCGGCGACTACATCGCGGTGCGCGCCGACTATTTCGACGCCTCTCGCGACGACATCGCGCGGATGGTCAACATCCTCTTCCAGGCGGAGGAGGAGATGCGCGACTTCATGGCGAGCGACGGCGATCCGCGCCAAGCGGAGATGGCGGCGCTGATGGCGTCGGAATTCCTCGGCGGGCTGCCGACGGAGGAGGGTGTCTTCCTCTGGCGGGACGCGATCACCGACGGCTGGGCGGGCAACGCCAAGCACTTCGCCGACCCGACCGAGGCGCGGCGCTACGACGTGCTTCTGGAGGAGGTGAATGTCGCTCTCCGCGGCGCGGATCGTTTGGACGCGCCGGCCAATCTCGGGACGGCGGAATGGGATTACGCCGCGCTCGCCGACGGGCTGAGCGATCTCGACGAACGTCAGATCGCGGCCTTCGACCCCGAAGCGGCGGCGGCGGCGGTGCAGAAACTGCGCCGCACCGGCCAGCTCGAAGCGAACACCAAGATCGACTTCGAGGTCTATTTCGAGCCCGACAGCACCTCCTTCCCGATCGCCCTCTATGCGGACGATTTCGAAGAGATCCTGCGCCTCGCCTCGACCTATTCCGGCGCGATCATCACGGTGGAGGGGCATTCGGACCCGCTCCATTTCCTCCGCCGGGAGAAAGCGGGGGCCGACAATGCGGAGCTGCGCGCGATCCGCACCTCGACCCAGAATCTCTCCATGGATCGCGCCATCGCGGTGGTCGACGCGCTGACGGATTACTCGGCCGAACTCGGCGTCAGGATGAACCGCGACCAGTTCACGGTGGACGGCGTCGGCATCGCCAGTCCGCGCCATGACCCGCCGGCGACGGAGGCGGAGTGGCGCGAGAACATGCGCGTGGTGTTCCGGGTGCTCACCGTACAGGCCGAAGCGACCACCTTCGCGCCGCTGCAATAGGGGCGCCGGGCCATGTCGATGAACAAAAAAGCGGTCGCGATGGTGGGAGCGATCGTTCTCTTCGCCGGATATCAGTTTTTCGAACAGGCGGTGGGGAGCCTTATCGGGCCCGACCCGGTCGCCCCGGACTGGACGGCGATCGCGGCCTGGCCGGGCGGCGAAGCCGAGGAGGTGGAGGCGCAGCCCGATCCGAACCGCCGCATCACGGCGATCATCCTCGACGACAGCGGGTCCATGCGCGCCGACATCGAAGCGGCGAAGGCGGCGGTGACGGGCGCTTTGGACGCGATGGCGCGAACCGACAGGGTGTCGGTGCTGGCGCTCAACGCGGGGACGGTTCTGCCGTTCTCAACTGTTGAAGAAGCGCGGGCCGCGTTGCCGAGGCTCCTCGAGCCGATCTATAGCGACGGCGGCACGCCTCTCACCCGATCGATCGTGAACGCGAAGGCGCTTCTGGCGGCGGAGGCCGCGAGAATGCGCGGTTTCGGCACCTTCCGGATGATCGTCACCACGGACGGCCAGGCGGATGACGGCGAGGCGCTCGACGCGGCGATCGAGGCGCTGGCGGCGGCGACGCCGATCCAGCTCACGACGATCGGCATCGGCATCGACGGCCGCCATGTGCTGCGGCGCGGCGATCTCGGCGCCTTCGTGGACGTTGCGAACGTCGCCGCCTTACAGCGCGCGCTCGAGGCGGCGGTCGCTGAGAACGCGAACTTCACCGCGATCACCGATTTCGGCGATGAGGAGGGATAGGCCATGGGCCGCCGCGTCGATCTGAACTGGGACGAATGGAACCCGGGCCTCGACACCGATGAGATGACGATCGCCGAGGTTTTGGCGACCATGCCTGCGGCGAACGCCGACGAAGTGCCGGAGATCATCAAGAAGTACGAGAACCCCGAAAGCCCGGACGCGCTGCCGGGCGCGATCACGCTGGCGCGCCATGACTGCATTCACGTGCTGGTTGGCAGGGGCCTGCACGTGCAGGACGAAGCCTTCGTGATCGGCGCGACCATGGGCGCCGCATCCGACATCACCGAAGAGATCGTCGAGTTCTTCATCAAGGTCTCGACCACGGAATATCCGAAGCACTGGCGGTTCGAGCCGGAGCATATTCCGTCCTTCCGCCTCGGCGTCGGGTTCGCGATGGACAACCTGCGGGGCCGGGATCTTCACCTGACCCCGCTGGAGGAAGACCCGTGGCTGAGCAAGACCGTCCGCGATGCGCGCCGCGACCTCGGCATCGTGAAGGAGGAGTTGCGCGCCTACTTCCGCAAGGCGGAGCTTCTGGTCCCCGGAACCCGGGCGACCCGCCGACTGGATACGTCCTCCCGGCGACCGGATAGTCAGCTCAATCGCAAGCGCTGAGATGCGCTGCGGTCGATAACCCCCCGTGACGACGTGCGCAGGAGCGTCGAAGCGCATCTTCAATGAGCTCGGCGAAGCGGCGCGTTTAAGGGCGAACCGGTTAAGTTATGCGTTGGCGCGCCCGCGGCGAATGCATCGCTCTCTGCGTCGACTGAAAGCTGGCCGAAGAGTGATACGGATCTTTCCGCTTTTGTAGTTCCGGCGCTCAGGCCGCTCTCGACGCCACATGCGAAGATGCGTCCGTACTGCTGCTTTTGAACCGACCGATCAGCTCAATGAGCTGCTCCGACCGTTCGCGTAAAGCGTTGGTGCTTTCGGAAAGGGCGTTCGCCATGGACGCGTTCCTTTGGACTGTCGCGTCCAGTTCAGTGACGGCGGCGCGGACTTCGGAGACTGAGTTGGCCTGTTCGGTGGAGGCGACGGCGATCTTCTCGGTGCTCGTCGATGCGAGCGCGACTTCCCGGGCGATATCGTCGAGCGCCTTGCTGGTGGCGTTGGCGAATTCCTCGCCGCGGCTGACCTGTTCGTTGGAGGTTGCGATGATGCCGTTGATGTTAAGCGCTGATTCCGAGGATCGCTGAGCGAGGGCCCGCACCTCCGTCGCAACTACGGCGAAACCGGCGCCCGCCGGTCCCGCTCGGGCCGCTTCGACGCCCGCGTTTAGGGCGAGGAGGTTCGTCTGAAATGCGATGTCGTCGATCATGCTCACGACCTGGGATATCTGCTGGGAGGTGTCGACGATCTCGTTCATCGTATCGAGAGTCTCGCCCACCACGCCGCGGCTGGCGTCGGCGGTCGCGGCGCTTTTCGCCGAAATGTCCCTCGCGGTGTCCGCGTCTTGTTTGGTCTCGTTCACGCGCGACGAGATATCGCTGAGCGCGGCGTTCACCTCTTCAAGCGCGGCTGCGGAGGCTCCGGTGCGACTCTGCAGATCATCCGCATGAGCGGCGATCGAACTGACGACGCCGCCGATCGCGCCCGCTTCGCTCCGCACGTTTGCGAAGACGGCGTCCAGCCGTTTCGTGGTGGCGTTGAAGTCGTCGCGCAGCGTCTCGAAGCGAGGGGCCAGGTCCGCGTCGATGCCCACCGTCAGGTCGCCTGACTTTAGACGCCCGAGCGCATCGGCGATTTCAAGCAGAGCGTGCTCAGTCTCTTCACGATCCTGTCGTTGCGCTTCTTCAGCCGCTATGCGCTCGCGTTCGATCTCGCCTTTCGCTCTTTGATAGGCGAGCTGACCGCGCTCGATGTTCAACGCCATCTGGATTGCGATGGCGATGGCGGCTGAGGCCGTCACGCCGGCGAGCGACATGTGGATGACGAGATGCGCGATAGCGGCGTCTTGCGCCCCCGGCCAGATGAGGGTCGGGGCGGCGAAGGTCAGTCCGAGGTGGTGGACCGCCGTCACGGCGTTGACGAAAAGCAGGCTGCGCCAGCACAGAAGGCCGACGAGAAGCAGGTTCAGAACGAAGAAGACCATGTGCGCATCGAGCACATGAACGCCGTTTGAAATCCCCGAGACGCCGTAGATTAGCCCCATCCAGCCGATGATGAGCGCCGCGCCGACGTTAAGCCGCGTCGCGAACGCGTCCGCATTGCGAATGACGGTTACGGTTGCGACGGTCGCGGAGACGCCGGTGAGGACGAGGACGGGGAGCCATGCGCCTGACCCGATATAGGTCAGCAGCGGCGCGCAGAGCGCCATGGTCCAAGCGAAGCCGATGAGACATTTCAGGGTCATGCGGCGGAAGCCGAGGATTTGCGCGGACGAGACGTCGTTCGCTTCGCTCATCGCGGCGGCTGCTTTGGCGAAAAGGTTTCGGCTCATGGCGTTGGATCCTGACTGGCTAACTTTCCGTCGCGCAAAAGATCGACCCCCCGCCGCCTGCGGCGAAAAGCGCGCCGGCGTCGCGCATCTCCGTCTGCGTTAGCGGGCTGCGGGGAATGATGACGATGATGAATGGACGGGAGCCGATAGCGACGATGGCGGCGTCAAGCTGCGAAGCGGCCTCGAGGCTTTGGCGAGCGGTGTAGTCCGGCGGGAAAACCAGAGCTGTGGGCGCGCCAACCACCCCAGCCCCCGCGACGAGCGCTAGTGACCAGAAAGCCAGCATGGCCGAGGTCGTCAACGTTATCGGGAGAAGCATTCAGGCGAGCTCTCGAAGGCGAATCCATTTTTCGAAGCCTGTTGTGAACGTGGAAGTTTAAGACCGACTTACCGCATCTCGCGCAAAGGCTTTCGGGTCTCGCGTGAGACGAGCGGAACTGCGGTCACCTCTCCCGCTTTTGCGCCGCCGCCACGCCTGCGAGGATCAGCGCGAAGCCGATGGCGTCTTCGCCCGTCAGCGTCTCGCCTAGAAAGAGCCATCCGAGGAAGACGGCCCAGATCGGCAGAAGGTAGCTCGCCTGACTGGCGAATACGGCGCCGGAGCGTTTGATGAGCAGATATCGCGTCACCTGCGCCACCCCAGTTTGCGCCGTCCCGAGTACCGACACCGCCGCGATGGCCGTCCAGACGGGGAAGGCTGACGGCGCCTCCGCCGCGGTGAAGGGCGCGTAGAGGAGGGCGGCGACGATGATCGCGCCCGCCGTAGCGTGGAGCGGGTCGAAGCGGGGCATGCGCCGGACGATGATCGCGCCGCAGGCGAAGGCGAGGGCGGCGCCGAGGGCCGCCAGCTCCCGGATCACCGAAGACGAGCCGAGGCGGGAGAGGTTGTCGGGGCCGATCAGCATCAGCACGCCGACGAAGCCCACGGCGAAACCGACGGCGCCGCGCTTGGTGATCTTCTCGTCCGTCAGGAAGTGGGAGAGGACGAGGACGAAGAGGGGCGAAGCCGCGATATAGATGGCGACGACGCCCGAAGGCGCGTCCACCTGCGCCCAGGTGTAGAGCGTGAAGGGCGCGATCAGCGCGGTCACTCCGGCGGCGGCGCACCAGAGCCAGAAGGCGGGCGATCGCGGGAAAGGGCCGGCGAGGGCGCGGGCGGTTAGACCGACGACAATGGCGGCGAGGGCGAGGCGGGCGCCGGTGATGAAGAAGGGCGTGAAGCTCTCCAGCGCGAATGTGATGAAGAGGAAGGACGAGCCCCAGAAGACGACGAGGACGGAGAGGCCCGCCCAGCTTTTCCAATCGACGATGGTCGCTGGGTTAGACACGCCCGCGTCGTCCCGAAAGCCGCCCGCCGAGCTGCGCGATGGCGAGCCCGGCGAGGATTAGGGCGAGGGCGATCCAGAACGCGGGGTCGAGCGCTTCTCCCAGCAAGGCGACGCCGAAGACCGTGGCCCATAGCGGGACCTGATAGTTCACGGAGGCGAGGAAAGGCGGGCCGGCGAGGGCGATGATCTTCATCAGGAGGATCTGACCCATCGCGGTGGCCCCGATCCCGAGCGCGATCATCGTTCCCCAGCCTTCAAGCGAGACGGCGGCGAGGTTCGGCGTCTCCAGCGCGAAGGCGAGGGGCGCGGCGATCAGGGCGGAGAGGGCGAGGATGGCGACGCTGATCCCGAGCGCGTCCGGCGCGGCGGCGCGCTTGATGACGATGCCGTTGATCGCATAGCCGAGCATGGCGCCGAGGCTCGCGAGCTGGCCGAGCTGCGCGAACCCGCCGCCGCCTCCAATCAGCGCGAGGGCGCCAGGGCCGATCAGCACCACGATCCCCGCGAAGCCCGCGCAAAAGCCGATGACGCGGGGCAGGTTCATCCGCTCCCCCGCCACGAGAAAATGGGCGAGGAGAAGCGAGATCAGCGGCATCGGCGCCATCAGGAGACCGGAGAGAGCGGAGGGGATGTGCTGCTGCGACCAGGAGATCAGCCAGAACGGCAGAACGTTGCCGATGATCGCGGAGGCGAGGGCGAAGGCCCAGAGCCGGTTCGAGCGGGGCAGGCGGGCGCCGGCCCCTACGGCCACCGCGCCGATCAGGACGGCGGCGAGAGCGAGGCGAAGGGCGGCGAGCGTCATCGGCGGAAACTCGCGCACCGCGATGTTGGTCAGCATGAAACTGGAGCCCCAGATGATCCCGAGGAGGATCAGGAGCGCCCACGCCAGGAGGCTCGGTGTGGGACGCGCTGTTATCGCCGTGGACATGAATTGGGGCTTTCTGCTATCAAAAAGATAGCATGTGATAGTGCGCTATCAAAATTATAGCAAGAGGAGTCGTCATGAACGCGATCCCCGTGCCTGGCCAGCCCGTTCGCGGCTCCCGCTCCGGCGCGCCGGTTATGGCGCTCTTGGATCTTCTGGGGCGTCGCTGGGCGATGGGCGTCCTCTGGACGCTGGCGGAGGGGGAGCCGATGACCTTTCGCGAGTTGCAGGCGGCCTGCGAGACGATCTCGCCCGGCGTGCTGAACAAGCGGCTGGCGGAACTGCGGGAGGCGGGCTTCGTCAAGCGCGGCGACGGAGGGTACGCCGTCACGCCGTTGGGGCGACGGGCGTTTGGCCTGATCGAACCCCTGGGCGCGTTCGCGAAGGACTGGGCGGCGCATCTGGACGGCGCTTAGAGGAGGCGGCCGAGCGCGTCGATCAGACGGTCGAAATCCTCGTCGTCGCACCAGAGATGGGGCGTGACGCGAAGGCTGCCGGAGCGTTCGGAGAGGTAGATCTTCTCGGCGGCGAGCTGCGCCAGAAGGTCGTCTGGCGCGCCTTCGGGCAGGGTCGCGCCGATGAAGTGAGGCCCGCGCGCATGATCGGGCGTGGGCGTCAGGCCGAGCGCCGAGAGGCGGGCGGAGAGGCCGCGGTTCCGCTCCGCCAGCGTCGCTTCGATATGCGCGATGCCCCATTCCGTCAGCTGCTCCAGCGCGGCGACGACGCCGGGCATGAGAGCGAAGTTGGCGCGCTCGCCCATGTCGTAGCGGACCGCGCCGGGCTCGTAGCGGTCCGTGTAGGCGGTGAGGCCGGAGAAGTTCCGGCTGTCTTCGCGGATGATCCAGCCTTCCTCCATCGGCTCCCCGTCGCGGCGATGGGGGGCGGCGTAGAGGAAGCCGGTGGCGTAGGGCGAGAGGAACCACTTGTAGCCCGCGACAACCGCGAAATCGGGGCGGATGGCGGCGAAATCGGTGACCATCGCGCCGGCCGACTGGGTGAGGTCGAGAACAAGCGCGGCGCCGACCTCGTCGCAGCGCTTCCTTACGGCGACCAAATCGACAAGGGCGCCGTTGGTCCAGAGCACGTTGGGGAGGGCGGCGACGGCGCAGCGCTCGTCGATCGCGGCGAGAACGGCGTCGGTCGCGGCTTCGCCCGGAGGGACGTCGACCATGAAGACCTCTCCGCCCTGATCGCGGGCCATGCGCCGCCAGGGGTAGACGTGGGAGGGGAACTGGTTCGCCAGCATGACGACGCGGCGACCTTCGCCCAGCGTCAGGTTCCTAACAGCTGTTTCGATGCCGTAGGAGGCGGAGGGGACGATGGCCATGCCCTCGGCGTCGGCGTTCAGCAGCCCCGCCGCCAGCGAGCGCGCGCGATCCACGCTGTCGTAGAAATCGGGGATCGTCAGCGTCCAGGGCGTCGCCTTCATGCGCGCGCCGCGATCAACCGCCTCCACCACGCTGTTCAGAAGCGGGCTCATATAGGCGCAATTGAGATAGGCGACATCCCGCGGGATGTCGAAGAGATGGCGCTGGCAGGAAATAGTCATCGAAGGCTCCTCAGAGAGCCTTCGCTACCGGGTTACTCGGGGCTGCGCAATCATAGCACCGTGCGAATTGGTTGACGCGAAAGCAGCCCGTAGGGTGGGCATCTTTCGCGCCTATCTGGTCAAACGCTGTCGCACGCTGCTCTAGTTGGAGACGCAGAGGTCCTTGCCCGCCAGGTCCGCCTTGGTCCAGGTCTCCGACTTGCCGAGGAGGGGCACGCCGAGGAAGCCGCGCACCTTCACCTTGTCGCCGCGCGTCTCCAGCCGGAAATCGAAAGTCTCGCCCGTCTTCGGGTCGTAGACCTTTCCGCCGCGCCATTCGCCTTCGCCCTTGGCCTTGAGCCCGGTGATCGGCGTGATCCCGCACCAGTGGCGGTCCCGAAGTGCGGGATCGGGGTTCTTCGCGTCCAAACGGGGCGCGCCGTCCTTGTGGGTCATCTTCTTCAGCCAGACCGTCTGGCCGCAAAGCGCGCCCTCGCAGTCATAGAGTTTGACGATCACGCCCTTCTTCTCCGTCAGCCAATAGCCTTCGGGCGTGGCGGCCTTCGCGTCCAGAAGCGGAACGGCGGCGATGAGAAGGGCGGCGAGGAATGCGCGGATCATTTTCTTCGACTTTTTCGGTTCGTGTTGCGCTCTGCAACGTAGGAACTCCGGCGCTCCGTCGCAAAGTCCCGATCACAAAGGGTTGCGAAGCGAAATGCAGGCGCGAGTTACGTAAACGCGGTTCTGCACCCGTGGGTCGGCTCCAGCGTAGCACCGGCGACGATCAGCGCAGGCGCATCTCTTGCGCCAGCAGCCCGCCGAAGCGGCGAAGCATGCGACGCAAATGCTCAGGGTCGCTGACGAAGCGTTCATGGATCAGGAGGCCCCGGATGAAAGCGCGGGTGATGCTCCAGAGAAGCGCGGCGTCGTCCGCCTCGGCCCCCGCGCCTTGATAGGCCGCGTTGATCGCGGCGTTCACCTCTTCGTCCCAGCCGAAGAGCTTCGCCTCCAACGCCGCGTTCAGGTCGGCGTCGGTGCGGCAGGCGAAGAGGATCTCGACGAAGGCCCGCCCCTCAGCCCGGTTTACGATCCGCTCCCATGACTGTGCGAGCATCTCGTCGGGCGGCTGCGGCGCGCGGGATTTGAGCGGGACGGTCGCGGCGTCGAGCAGGCGGGTCGCCGTCTCCGCCATCAACGCCTGTTTGGTCGGGAAATGGTGGGTGAGGGCGCCGCGGCTCACCTCCGCCCGCGCTTGCACCCGGCCGATGGAGGTCTCCGCGTAGCCGACCTCGTCAAGGCAGGCGACGACGGCGGCGCAGATGCGCCTCTGCATGTCTTCGCCCCGCACCTCCGCCATGATCGCCTCGCTTGACCCTTGCGCGAACGGCCTCTAAACAGACCGAACGTTCGGTCTGTTTACTGGAGGCGAAGGCTGTGGGTCAAGATCGGCTGATCATCGGCGGCGCGAGCGGGTATTGGGGGGAAGCGCCCCATGCGACGGCGCAGCTTTTGGCGCATCCGGGGCTGAACGTCCTCGTCTACGACTACCTCGCCGAGATCACGATGTCGCTTCTGGCGCGCGCCCGGTCGAAGGACCCGGCGATGGGCTATGCGCCCGATTTCGTCTCGGCGGCGATGGCGCCGAACCTCAAGGCGATCGCGGCGAAAGGCGTCAAGGTCGTCTCCAACGCGGGCGGGCTGAATCCAGCGGCCTGCGCAGATGCGCTTCGAGCGGAGATCGCGAAACAAGGCCTCTCGCTGAAGGTCGGCGTCGTCACCGGCGACGATCTTTCGGCCTGCGCGAAGGATTTCGCCGACGCGAAGGAGATGTTCAGCGGGGAGGCGTTTCCGACCGGCAAGCTCGTCGCCTCCGTCAACGCCTATCTCGGGGCCTTTCCGGTCGCCGCCGCGCTGGACGCGGGCGCGGATATCGTCGTCACCGGACGGATCGTGGACAGCGCCGCGACGCTCGGCGCCTGCATCCATCATTTTGGATGGAGCGCGTCGGATCTGGACCGGCTCGCGGGCGGCTCGCTCGCCGGGCACATCCTCGAGTGCGGGCCGCAGGCGACGGGGGGCAATTTCACCGACTGGGAGGATGCGGGCGACATCGCGGATATCGGCTATCCCATCGCGGAGGTCGGCGCCGACGGCGCCTTTGACGTGACGAAGCCGGAAGGGACGACCGGGATCGTCTCCTTCGCCTCCGTCGCCGAGCAGATGCTCTACGAAATCGGCGATCCGCGCGCCTATGCGCTGCCGGACGTGATCTGCGATTTCTCGGAGGTGGAGATCGCGGAAGCAGGCGCGGATCGGGTGACGGTCAGCGCCGCCAAGGGCAGGGCGCCGAGCGGGAAGCTGAAAGTCTGCGCGACCTATGTGGATGGGTTCCGCGCCGGGTACCTTTTCCAGTTCAACGGGCGGGACGCAGGGCGGAAAGCGCGGGCCTTCGCCGAAGCGGGGCTGAAGCGGACGCGGGAGAAGCTGCGGGCGATGAACGCCGCCGACTTCGCCGATACCTGCGTCGAGGTGACGGGCGGGAAGTCGGGCGAGGGCGCCTACGAAGAGGTTCTGGTTAAAACGGCCGTGCGCCATGACGACGCCAAAGCGGTGGGCCTTTTCCTGAAGGAGACGATGGGAGCGGGGCTGGCGACCCCGCCGGGGCTCCACGCTTTCACCGGCGCGGGGCGACCGAAGCCTTCGCCTGTGGTGCGTCTCTTTTCTTTCCTCGCTGACGCCGATGCGCCCGAGATCACCGTGGCGGTAGAAGGCGAAGACATCGGCTATCAAAACCCGACCGCCCGGGCCGCCCCGTTTCATCATGCGCCGGGGCCTCCCCCGCACCCTGCGCCAACGGCGGACGGCGCCGACCTCATCGAAGTGCCCCTCGAAGCCCTCGCCTGGGCGCGTTCCGGCGACAAGGGCGACAAAGCGAATATCGGGGTGATCGCCCGCGATCCCGCCTATCTGCCGTTCATCTGGGCGTCGCTTGACGAGGCGGCGATCCGAGACGCCCTCAGGGGCTTTGCCATGGGCGCAATCGAAAAGTTCCCTTTGCCCGGAACCCATTCCATGAACATCCTCGCCCATGAAGCGCTCGGCGGCGGCGGGGTCGCCTCGCTGCTGAACGATGCCCAAGGCAAGGGATACGCGCAGATGCTGCTGGCGGCGCCCATCCGGGTTCCGCGCGCCATCGCGCCGACAGGAGACCGGAAATGACTTTCGTCCCCCGCGCGCCGACCTCCGGCGCGGAATTCGAGGCGAACCGGGCGGAGATGCTCGCGCTCATCGACAAGCTGCGCGCGCTGGAGACGCGGGCGGCGGAGGAGAGCGAGAAGAGCCGTCCGCGGTTCGAGAAGCGCGGCCAACTCACCCCGCGCGAACGCCTCGCGCGGCTTCTCGACCCCGGCATGCCCTTCCTCCGCCTGCATTCTCTGGCGGGATACATGGTCGACACTCAGAAGGAGGAGAAATCGATCCCCGGCTCCTCCCTCCTCGTCGGCTTGGGCTTCGTGAAGGGCGCGCGCTGCATGATCTGGGTCGACGACAGCGGCATCAAGGCGGGCGCGATGGGGGCGATGAGCCTGCCGGTGGCGCTGTCGGTGCAGGAGATGGCGCTGAAACTGAAGCTGCCGCTCGTCCATCTGGTGGAGAGCGCGGGCGCTAACCTGATGAAATATAAGGTGGAGGATTGGGCCAGCGGCGGGCGCATCTTCGCCAATCTCGCCAAGCTGTCCGCTGCCGGGATCCCCACCGTCGCCTGTCTCCATGGGGCGTCGACGGCGGGCGGGGCGTATATGATCGGCATGTCCGACTACGTGGTCGGCGTGAAGAAACGCGGCCTGGCCGCCCTCGCTGGAGCCGCGCTGGTGGAGGCGGCGACGGGAGAGAAGGCGGACGACCGGACGCTTGGCGGGACGGAGATGCATAGCGAGGTCACCGGCCTCGTCGAATACCTCGCCGAAGACGACGCGCATGGGATCGAGATGGCCCGCGACGTCGTCGGGCGGCTCGACTGGAACAGCCGCCTCGCGCCCCCGCCGGTGGTCGGCGGGGCGGCGCCGAAGCATGACCCGGAGGAGCTTCTCGGCGTCGTGCCAGTGGACAGCAAAACCCCCTATGACGTGCGGGAAGTCGTCGCGCGCATCGTCGACGCCTCCGATTTCGACGAGTTCAAGCCGGGTTACGGCGTCTCCACGGTCTGCCTTCAGGCGAGCATCGCCGGATTCGCCTGCGGCGTCCTCGGCAATAACGGACCCATCGACCCGAACGGGGCGACCAAGGCCGCGCAGTTCATCCAGCTCTGCGATCAGGCGCAGATCCCGCTAATCTTTCTCAACAACACCACCGGTTATTTCGTCGGGACGGAGTTCGAGCAGGCGGGGATGATCAAACACGGCTCCAAGATGATCCAGGCGGTCGCCAACACCTCCGTCCCCAAGATCACGCTCTATATCGGGGCCTCTTACGGGGCGGGGAATTACGGGATGGCGGGGTTCGGATACGAGCCGGATTTCCTTTTCGCCTGGCCGAACGCGAATACCGGCGTGATGGGCGGATCCTCCGCCGCTGGCGCCATGGTCTCCGTCATGAAGGCGGGGGCGGAGCGCAAGGGTGAGACGGTGGACGAGGCGCTCTTGGACCAGCAGCGGCAGATGATCGAGATGGTTTTCGATAGTCAGGCGGGGGCTTTCTACACCTCCGGCCGCTGCCTCGATCACGGGGTGATCGACCCACGCGACAGCCGCAAGGTGCTGGCCTTCTGCCTGGAGACGGTATGGGAGGCGCGGAACCGGACGGTGCATCCGAACAATTTTGGCGCGGCCCGGATGTGATGGAGGAAGTGATGGAGTTGCCGTCGTTCCCTTCGCTTGATCTGGAGCTCGACGCGGGCTGGCTGACCGTCTGGTTCAACCAGCCCGAAATCCGCAACGCGCTGACCAATGAGCGCGCCGCCGACCTGACCGCCCTATGCGCCGCGCTAGAAGAAAGGCGCGACATTCGCGGGGTGACGTTTCGCGGGCGGGGCGGGACCTTCTGCGCCGGGGGCGATCTGAAAGCGTTCAAGGACGTGTTTCAGGGCGGGGCTAAGCGCGAAGTCGTCATCGCGCTCTCCGCCTCCGCCGGCGCGCTCTTCGATGCGGTGAACGCGCTGCCGCAGGTCACCGTGATGGCGGTGGAGGGCGCGGCGATGGCGGGGGGCTTCGGGCTCGTTTGCTGTGGGGACGTGGTGATCGCCGATCGGGACGCGAAGTTCGCTTTCTCCGAGACGAAGATCGGCCTGACGCCCGCGCAGATCTCTCCCTTCGTTCTCCAGCGCCTTGGGGCGCGGATCGGGCGCAAGCTGATGCTCACGGCGGCGACGCTCGACGGTGCGGCGGCGGAGGCGGTGGGCCTCGCCGATGAAGTCGTGACAGGCGCCGAGGCTATGGACGAAGCGGTCGCCCGCGTCGCAGCGCAGGTGCGCAAATCCGCGCCCGGCGCGGTCGCCGCCACCAAGCGCCTGATCCTCGCCATGCCGACGCTCGACCGCGCCGCGCAGATCGACGCGGCGGCGGAGAGTTTCGCTAACGCCATGCTGTCGGCGGAAGGGCGCGAGGGCGTCCTGAGCTTCGCGCAGAAACGCAAACCTGCCTGGGCGGAGTAAGCTATGGCCATCGTCTCCATCCTTATCGCCAACCGGGGCGAAATCGCATGCCGCGTCATCCGCACAGCCAAAGCGCTGGGCCTCAAGACGGTCGCCGTCTATTCCGACGCCGAGGCGAACGCCCCCCATGTGAAGCAGGCGGATCAGGCCGTGCGCATCGGCCCGGCCCCGGTCAATGAAAGCTATCTGAAAGCGGGTGCGATCCTCGACGCGGCGAAGGCGGCGGGAGCGGACGCGATTCATCCCGGTTACGGGTTCCTTTCGGAGAACGCCGAATTCGCTGAGGCGGTCGCCGCCGCCGGCCTGACCTTCATCGGCCCGCCCGCCGAGGCGATCCGGATCATGGGCGACAAGGCGGGGGCCAAGCGCGCGATGATCGCGGCGGGCGTGCCATGCGTCCCCGGCTATCAGGGCGAAGATCAGTCGGACGAGCGGCTGATCGCGGAGGCTGGTGAGATCGGCTTCCCCGTCATGGTCAAGGCCAGCGCGGGCGGCGGGGGCAGGGGGATGCGCCTCGTCCATGACGCCGCAGACCTTCCAGTAGCCCTGCGTCTCGCGCGGGCGGAGGCGCTGTCGGCCTTCGGCGCGGATCACCTGATTATCGAGAAGGCGGTGATGCGGCCGCGCCATGTGGAGGTGCAGGTCTTCGCAGACGCCCATGGGACGACGGTGCATCTCGGCGAGCGCGACTGCTCCGTTCAGCGGCGCCACCAGAAGGTGGTTGAGGAAGCGCCGTGCCCCGTCATGACGCCAGAGTTGCGCGAGGCGATGGGCGCGGCGGCGGTCGCCGCGGCGGAGGCGGTGGACTATCGCGGGGCGGGGACGGTGGAGTTCCTGCTGGACGCGGACGGGTCGTTCTATTTCCTCGAGATGAACACGCGGCTTCAGGTGGAGCATCCGGTGACGGAGGAGATCACGGGTCTCGACCTCGTGGCGCTCCAGATCGCGGTGGCGGAGGGGAAGCCGCTCGGGCTGTCGCAGGCTGATGTGGCGCTGAACGGGCACGCGATCGAAGTGCGGCTCTACGCCGAAGACCCGGCCAACGACTTCCTCCCCTCCACAGGCGACATCGCCCTCTGGCGGCCTGCGTCCGGCGCGGGGGTGAGGATCGACGCCGGGATCGAGGAGGGAGGCGAGGTCTCTCCCTTCTACGATCCGATGCTCTCCAAGATCATCGCCCACGGGCCGACGCGGGAGGACGCGCGCCGCCGCTTGATCCGGGCGCTGGAGGCGACGGCGCTTGTCGGCCCCGCCAACAACCGCGGGTTCCTGATCGACGTTCTCTCTCGCGAGGCGTTCATCGCCGGCGAGGCGACGACGGCGTTCATCGGGGAGACGTGGCCGGAGGGCGTCGCCGCCTCCGCCCCTTCCGAAGACATGATCGCCGTCGCGGCGGCGCTGATCCTGCAGGCGGAGCGGGACGCGGCCTACGCCGCCGCCGGGCGGGTATCCTGCGAGTTGCTGGGCTGGCGTTCCGACGGGGCGGCGGAGACGCGGCTGACCATCGGCCTCGGCGAGGGGGAGGAGCGGGCGCTGCGCGCGGTCGCGACCCATGACGGATGGCGGATCGAGGGCAGGGAGGCGCGCATGGTCGACCTCTCCGCCGCGCATACGGGCGTAGTCGAGGTCGACGGCGTTCGGCTTATGGCGCAGTGGTCGATGGACGCCGACGGGGCGCTCGCTCTGTCGCTTCCCGAAGGCGAGGGCGTTTTCCGGCGCGTCCGGGCGGGGGGCGAAGCGGCGGCGGGCGGCGCGACGGGCTTTATCGCGGCGCCGATGCCGGGGCTTCTCGTGGAGATCGCCGTTGCCGTCGGCGATGCCGTGGAGGCGGGCGCGACCGTCGCGGTGATCGAGGCGATGAAGATGCGCCACCGGATCCTCGCCGACGTCTCCGGCGCCGTGGCGGAGATCGGGGCGGAGGTCGGAGCGCAGATGGCCTCCGGCGACCTCGTGCTCAGGATCGACGCCGCCTGAGGCCGCTTGCAAAGCGCGGCGGCGCTACTCAAGCTTAAACCGGACAGCGGGAGACGAGCCCATGCGGCGCGAAGAGTTGGACGTTCTCATCATCGGCGCGGGGATCAGCGGGATCGGGCAGGCGTGCCACATGACCCGCACCTGCCCGAACCGGTCCTTCGCCGTGCTGGAGGCGCGGGAGCGGATCGGCGGGACATGGGACCTCTTTCGCTATCCGGGCATCCGCTCGGACAGCGACATGTTCACCTTCGGCTTCCGGTTCCGCCCTTGGAAATCAGCCAAGGACATCGCGCCGGGGCCGGATATCCTCGCCTATCTGAACGAGACGGTGGACGAGTTCGGGGTGCGGGACCGCATCCGGCTCCAGAGCCGTATCACGGCGCTCAACTGGTCCTCCGCCGACAAGCGCTGGTTCGCGACCGTGGCGCCAGACGAAGGAGAGCCTTACGAGATCGCAGCGCGCTTCGTCTCCTCATGCACCGGCTATTACGATTACGAACAGGGGTATCTGCCGGAGTGGGAGGGGTATGGCGACTACGCCGGAACCATCGCCCATCCGCAGCATTGGCCCGAAGACCTCGACTATGCGGGCAAGCGGGTGCTGGTGATCGGCTCCGGCGCCACGGCCGTCACCATCGTGCCGTCGATGGCGGAGACGGCGGCGCATGTGACCATGCTCCAGCGTTCTCCGACCTATATCTTCTCGCGTCCGGCGGAGGATGCGGTCGCCAAATGGCTGAACAAGCTTCTGCCGTGGCGGGCTGCGTGGAAGCTGTCGCGGATCAAGAACGTCCTTCTCGGCATCTACATCTGGACGCTGTCGAAATGGCGGCCCGCGATGGTGCGCAAGTTCCTCCGCAAGATGGCTGAAGACGAGTTGCCGGAGGGGTTCGACGTGGACGCCCACTTCAACCCGGCCTACGACCCGTGGGACCAGCGGCTGTGCCTGATCCCGGACGGCGATTTCTATCGCTCGATCCGGGAGGGGAAGGCCAGCGTCGTCACCGATCACATCGAGCGTTTTACGGCGACCGGCGTAGCGACGAAGGGCGGGGAGACGATCGAGGCCGACATCGTCGTGCCCGCGACGGGGCTGCAGATTCAGTTCCTCGGTGGGATCGTGGCGACGATGGACGGGGCGCCGATCAACCCGGCGGAGCACATGGTCTATCGGGGCATGATGCTCTCCAACATCCCGAACTTCGCGGTGACTTTCGGCTATTCGAACTCGTCATGGACGCTGAAGGCGGACCTGACGGCCGACTTCGTTTGTCGGCTGGTGAACCGGATGCACGAAGGCGGGTATGAAGTCGTCCGGCCCGCGCTGGCGCCGGGGACGAAAGGGGATACGCCGCTCGTCAGCCTCTCATCCGGCTATCTGAAGCGGGCCGAAGCGCTGTTGCCCAAGGGGACGGACAAGCGGCCCTGGAAGAACTACGAGAATTACATCGCCGACATGCTCTCCATCCGTCATGGGAAGATGGAGGATGGGGTGCTGACCTTCGGGTAGGGCGACATCCGAAATCGCTGAATAGAAGAAAATCGCAAAAAACGCCCACTCGTCGGGCGACTTTCGCGTCAGCCTTTTCGCTCGCCGTGTCTGCGGTCAGCCCTTCAGGTCGTCCTCGGCCAAGGCCCCGTAGAGGATCAGCGCGACGCTGGTTTTCGATGCGTCGGCGATAATGCGCTCCAGCTCCGCGACTGTGGACCGGCGAATGAGCTGATCCGGTTTCGATACGTTTTCGGCGAAGAGCGCGGGGGTATCGCCGGGCAATCCCGCCTCCATCAGCATGGCCGACAGCTTGGGCCAGCTCCGCTTTCCCATGAAGACGACGGTGGTCGCTGCGGGATCGGCCAGAGCGGCCATGTTCGCGTCGTCGTACATGCCGCCGGTGACGTCCGCCCCGGTGACGAACTGGATGCGGCGCGCCTCCAGCCGCCGGGTCAGCGGGATGCCCGCAGCGGCGGCGGCGGCGTGGGCGGAGGTGACGCCGGGGATGATCTCATAGGGAATTCCCGCTTCGCGGACGGCGACCAGCTCCTCCTCCAGCCGCCCGAATATGCCGCTATCGCCGGATTTCAGACGCACCACATGGGCGCCTGAGAGCGCGTGCTCGACCAGAAGCGCGCTGACGAATTCCTGCTTGGGAGACGGACGGCCGGCGCGTTTGCCGACGGCGAGCAGCTCCGCTCCCTTCTTGGCGTGGGCGAGGATGGGGCCTGAGGCGAGATCGTCGAAGAGGATCGCGTCGGCGGCCTCCAGCCGCTTGACCGCCTTGACCGCCAGCAGCTCGGGATCGCCGGGGCCGGAGGAGACGAAGGAGACGAAGCCGGTCACGCTGGGCCCATCCGGGACGAGGCCGGTTCAGTGGCGTGCTGCGCGCGATCGGTCATGGGCGAGTTCCGTCCGTTCTCTCGGCGGGACCGGTGAGGTGTTGATCCGGATGGATAGAGAAAAGCGCGATGGCGGGGAAGCCGTTTCAGCGATCGGGGCGTCGATGCGCTTTCTCGCGGTTGGGTGATCGCGGTTTGCGAGCCGCGGATGATGTCCAGTCGGCGGGAGGCGCCGGGCGGGATGCGTCTCGATGGCGCCGGGGGACGTTCATAAGCCGTCTTCCCATCGGCGACAGCCACACAGGGGAGCGATTATCTGCATGGTTTCAAGATCTTCCTAGAATCCCGGGATTCTAGAATTCTAGAATCTCGGGATTCTGGGAGTAATTGGCTTCGTTTTCGGCGATTGCGTCTCATAACTCTGCGCTTCGGCGCGTCGCGGCGCCGCCCACGCCACCGGTTTCTTGTCCCAAACGTCGGCGCCGGTTATGACGATCGCGACGAGACCTCACGGAAAGACCAACGGGCCATGCGGGCGGAAACCGAGACCATCATCGGCGAGATCGAGAAGTCGCTGGAGCTGTTGCGCCAGCGGCTCAACTGGGGCACGGCGGAGCGGCGGCTGGACGAGCTGAACGCGCGCTCGGAGGACCCCGACCTTTGGAACGACCCGGCCAAGGCGCAGAAGGTCATGCGCGACCGTCAGCAGCTCGCCGACAAGATCGACGGCTACAAGGCGCTGTCGCAGGAACTCGACGACAATCGCGAGCTGATCGAGCTCGGCGAGATGGAGGACGATGCGGACGTCGTCGCCGAGGCCGAGGCGGCGCTGGCCGCGCTGAAGGAGACCGCCGCCGAGAAGGAGATCGAGGCGCTGCTCGACGGCGAAGCGGACGGCAACGACACCTATCTCGAAATCAACGCCGGCGCCGGGGGAACGGAAAGCTGCGACTGGGCATCCATGCTCGCCCGCATGTACGTGCGCTGGGCGGAGAAACGCGGTTACAAGGTCGAATTGCAGTCGATGAGCGCGGGCGAAGAGGCGGGGATCAAGTCCGCCACTTACCTCATTAAGGGGACGAACGCGTTCGGCTGGCTTAAGTCGGAAAGCGGCGTTCACCGCCTCGTTCGCATATCGCCCTATGACAGCGCGGCGCGGCGGCACACGTCGTTCTCTTCGGCCTGGGTCTATCCGGTGGTGGACGACTCTATTGAGATCGACGTGGCGCCGAATGACATCCGCATCGACACATATCGATCGTCGGGTGCGGGCGGTCAGCACGTGAACACGACCGATTCCGCCGTGCGCATCACGCATATGCCGACGGGTATCGTGGTGACCTCATCGGAGAAGTCGCAGCACCAGAACCGCGACATCGCGATGAAGGCGCTTAAATCGCGGCTCTACGATCTCGAGATGAAGAAGCGGACCCAGGCCATTCAGGACGCCCATGACGCCAAGGGCGAGATCGGCTGGGGCAACCAGATCCGCTCCTACGTCCTCCAGCCCTATCAGATGGTGAAGGACCTTCGCACCTCGGTGGAGACGTCGGACACGCAGGGCGTGCTCGACGGCGATCTCGACGCGTTCATGTCGGCGGCGCTGGCTCAGGAGGTGACCGGCAAGAGCCGGGCGGAGGCGGCGGCGGAGTAAGTTTGGCGCTTTCGCTCGCCGAGACGTCGGATGCCTCCGGCGGGGATATTTTCTGAGCAAAGAAGGGGTGCGTGATGCGCTTTGAGACTGACGAGGGAGCGCTGGAGGTCGAAATCTCCCGCCTGATCATCGCCGGCTGGACGGGGCGGGACGAAGCGGGCGTGCGCCATCATATCGAGGAGCTGGCGAATATCGGCGTGCCGGCGCCATCGGCTATTCCGCTCTATTATCGCGGGGCGGCGAACCTTCTGACGCAGGACGATGCTGTCGAAGTGCTCGGCGATGCGACCTCGGGCGAGGCGGAGCCGCTGATCATGAAGACCGACGGGGCGCTTTGGCTTGGCCTCGGTTCGGATCACACGGACCGGGGACTGGAGGCGCATTCGGTGGCGCACTCCAAGCAGATCTGCGCCAAGCCGGTGGCGTCCGCGCTATGGCGGCTCGACGGGATCGCCGATCTGGATGCGGTCGAGCTCCGCGCCGAAATCCATGAGAAAGGCGAGTGGATCGCCTATCAGGAGGGGACGCTGGCGGCGATCCGGCCGCTCGCCGAATTGATCGAAGGCGCCGCATTGGCCGACGGCGAGGCGATGCTCTGCGGCACCCTCTCCGCCATTGGCGGCGTCCGCGCCGCCGCCCGGTTCCGGATGGAGCTGCGCGACCCCGCCACGGGCCGCGCCATATCCCATGAATACGAAGCGAAGGCGCTGCCCGTCATCTCCTGAGGCGCGCCGCGAGGGAGGAAACGCATGAAAGTCGCTCATCTGGTCGCGAACGGCGCGCCGCCCGAGGTTGTGAAGGTCCTTGAGGTCGACGAGCCGACCCCCGGTCCGAAGCAGGCGGTCGTGAAGATCATGGCCTGCGGGATCAACCCCGCCGATCTTCTGGGCTTCGAGGGCCGCTATCCCGGTCCCGGCCCGTTCCCCGCGCCTTGCGGGATCGAAGGCGTGGGGATCGTGGAGAGCGTCGGCGAAGGCTCCGTCCTGACGCCCGGCGATCATGTGCTCTCGCTCCCCCGCGCGAACTGGGCGGAGAAGGTGCTGGCGGATGACGATCTTCTGATCCGCATCCCTAAGAGCCTGCCCTGGCGGGATGCGGCGCAGCTGAAGATCAACCCGCCGACGGCGAAGAAGATGCTGACGGATTACGTGGACCTGAAGCCGGGCGACTGGGTGATCCAGAACGCGGCCAACTCCGCGGTCGGCCTGCATGTGATCCGCTTCGCCAAGGACCTTGGCGCGAAGACGGTGAATGTCGTCCGGCGCGAGGAGCTGATCCAGCCGCTGAAGGATCACGGCGCCGACGTCGTGGTCGTGGCGGGCGAGGGGCAGGCCGCGGCCATCCGCGACGCCATCGGGGACGCAAACGCGCCGCTTGGCATCGACGCCTGTGGGGGCGCGACGACCCGATGGATGGCGGACGCGCTGTCGGATGGGGCGACGATCGTCAACTACGGCTATCTCGACGGGAACCCGTGCGAGATCGAACCCGGGCACCTGATCGTGCGGCGCCAGACGCTTACCGGCTTCTGGCTGGCGGGCTGGATGGGAACCGCGCCGCGCGAGGCGAAAGAGGCGCTCTTCGCGGAGATGTCGGCGGCTTTCGAGAGCGGCAAGCTAGTGAGCCCGGTCGAAGCCGAATACGGCATGGATCAGCTATCGGAGGCGCTCGCTCATGCGTGGCGCGGCGGGCGGAACGGCAAGATCCTTCTGACGCCGAACGGGCCGATCTCGTGATCCTCGCCGACAGCATTTCCCGCCTGCAGACCGAGACGGCCTTTGAAGTGCTCGCCCGTGCGGCGGAACTGGAGCGTAAGGGCAAGTCGATCATCAATCTCGGCATCGGCCAGCCTGACTTCAAAACGCCAGAGCATGCGGTGGAGGCGGCGGCGAAGGCGCTGCGCGACGGGCATCACGGCTACACGCCCGCCAACGGCATCCTGCCGCTGCGGGAAGCGGTATGCGCCGACATCGCTGCGCGGCGGGGGGCGGAGGTTTCTCCCGACAACGTGGTCGTCATGCCGGGCGGCAAGCCGACGATGTTCTTCGCGATCCTAATGTTCGGCCAGCCGGGGGTGGAGATCATGTATCCCGATCCCGGCTTCCCGATTTATCGGTCGATGATCGAGTATACGGGCGCGACCCCAGTGCCGATTGTTCTGCGCGAAGAGAACGGCTTCGCCTTTTCGGCGGAGGAGCTCCTCGCGAACATCACTGATCGCACCCGGCTGATCATCGTGAACTCGCCCGGCAACCCGACGGGCGGAGCGACGCCGAAGGCGGAAGTGGAGAAGCTGGTGGCGGGGCTCGCCGACTGGCCGGACGTCTGCCTGATGTCGGATGAGATCTACAGCCGGATGCTCTATGACGGGCGGGAGCATGTCAGCTTCCTCGCCTATCCCGAAATCCGCGATCGCCTGATCCTGCTGGACGGCTGGTCAAAGACCTATGCGATGACGGGATGGCGGCTCGGCTACTCCGTCTGGCCGGACGCGCTGGTGGAGAAGGCGACGCGGCTCTGCATCAACTCCCATTCTTGCGTGAACGCGCCGACGCAGTTCGCCGGGATCGCGGCGCTCGAAGGGCCGCAGGACGCGGTGGACGCGATGATGGCGGCGTTCGATGAGCGGCGTCGGGTGATCGTGGAGGCGCTGAACGCGCTTCCGGGTTTCTCCTGCCTGGAGCCGGCGGGCGCTTTCTACGCCTTTCCGAACGTCTCCGGCACGGGGATGGACGCCAAGACGCTGCAGACGAAGTTTCTGGAGGAGGCGGGGGTCGCCACCGTGGCGGGGCCGAGCTTCGGCGTTCATGCGGATGATTACATCCGGTTCAGCTACGCGAACTCGGTGGAGAACATCGACGAGGCGATCAGCCGGATCGGGGCGATCCTCTGACCTCGCTCTGACGCCGAAACAAAGGAAAACGCCGCGCCCTTAGAGCGCGGCGTTTCTCGTTTCCGGATCGAGCGCTTTTACGCGTCGTCCGCTTTCTTCGCGGACGAGGAGCCGCCCTTCAGCGGATCTTCCGAGCGCTGAACGGAGCCTTCGAAATGGGCGCCGCTCTCGATCGCGATGGTCTTGTGGATGATGTCGCCCTCGACCTGAGCGGAGGAGGTGAGGCGCACCTTCAGGCCGCGCACGCGGCCCTTTACGTGGCCGTGGACGACGACGTCGTCGGCGACGACTTCGCCGGAGATCATCGCGGACTGACCGACTGTCAGCAGGTGAGCGCGGATGTCGCCCTGGATCGTGCCCTCGACCTGAATGTCGCCGGTGGTCTTCAGATCGCCGGTGATCGTGAGATCGGTGGAGATCACGGAGGGCGACGGCTTCGCTTTCGCCGGCGCGCTCGCGGCGGGCGCCGGCGCGGACGGAGCGGAGGACGCCGGTGCGGCCGGGATGGAGGTCGGCGCGGCGGCGCCGGCGGGCTTCGCCTCGGGTTTGGCGGGTTCGTTGATCTTGCTCTTAGAGAACATGGCGTGCGGCCTCGATATAGTTCGCAGGGTTGACGGCTTTGCCGTTGATCCGGACTTCGTAGTGCAGATGGGTGCCGGTGCTTCGCCCCGTATTCCCCATATCGCCGATCCGGTCGCCGCGTTCAACCACGTCGCCGACCTTTACGCGAATTCTGTGCAAATGCGCGTAGACGGTTTCGTACCCGAAGGCGTGGCGGAGAATGACGATGCGGCCATAGCCGCGCATGGTGGTCGCCTTGACGACTTCGCCGGAGGCGGTCGAGTAGATCGGCGTTCCCCGCGGCGCGGCGTAGTCGACGCCCGAATGGAACGCGCGTCCGCCGTTGATCGGATCGCGCCGGGGGCCGAAGGGGGAGGTCATCCGCGCCGCGCCGACCGGCCGCGCGAAGGGCAGGCGATCCACCGCGATGCGCAGGAGGTTCAGCTTCTCCAGATCGGACATGAGCGGCGCTATCCGGCCGACATCGCCCTCTTCTTCGGAGAGCGCCTCCACCTGATCCGCAGGCAGGAAGGGGCCGCCCTGGCCGCTGAACTCGCGCCGGACGGCGTTCAGGATCGGTTCGACCTCGACGCCGCTCTTCTCGAGGACGCCCTCCATCGCGCCGAGGCCGAGCTCGGCGGCCTGCTCCAGCTGATTGAGGATGCGGTCGCGCCGTTCGGCTTGGGCGGCGAGCTCGGAGTTGAGGTCCTCCAGCCGCAGCGTCAGCTGTTTTTCGCCTGCATTGGCGTCGTCGCGCTGGTCCGCGACGGCGGCGATCGTCTGGTTCAGGTCGCCGACGGTCTCGACTAGGGTTTCGTTTTCGGTCTGAAGGCGATGCAGCTCCACCTCCAGCGAGGTGACGCGGTGGCTGGTCGCCTCGCAGATCTGGACGGTTTCGTCATGCTCGCCCGCGAGATCGTCGAGCTTGTCGCGCTGGGCGCTGAGCGCGCTCGCCAGCTCCCGCTCGATCGCCGCGGCGTCGGAGAGGGACGCGTGCTGCGTCGAAAGGCGCGAGAGCGCGATATGCGCCGTGCCCCGCGCGTCGGAGAGATCGTCCGCAAGGCGCATGCGGTCGGCCTCCAGCGCCGCGATGCGCGCCTCATACCGGGCGCGCAGCGCGTCTTCGCGCTCGGACGCTTTCGCCACGGCCACGTCGCCGCGAAGCGCCTCATAGCCGAAATAACCGAGACCTGAGACCGACGCGACCACCAGGGCGGCGGCGGCGCATTGCATAAGCGGCGTCAATCTGTGGTAGCTCGCCGTCTCCGGAGAGCGGAGGATAATCCGCCGCTCCGGTACGATTTTGGACAGCGCGTCGTTAACGCGCGCGCTGAGTTCGCGGATCATACTCGTAACCCCACCTTGGCCGCTGATACTGACACGAGCGGTCGGTTCCTCTTGAGACGCTTTATCGATAGGCGATCTGTGCATCTGTCGCAATAAAGTGACGATGACAAAATATTTCCTTAAATCACCAAAATTCGACTTTGCGCCGATGCGGGCGGGAATGGCCGCGCGTCAGGCGTCGACGAGCGGCCAGTAGAAGTCCGGCGGCAGATCGGCCTCCGCCCGCTTCATGTCGTTGAAGGGCGGTTTCAGCGGGCCCTTGAAGTAGCGCCGGACGAGGGCGTGAAACGCCTCCGTCGGGTCTTCGTTGCGCCGCCCGCAAAGGAAGTTGAACCACTTTGAGCCGTAGGCGACATGGGCGACCTCTTCGGCGTAAATCGCGTTCAGGGCGGCGACGGTTGGCTCGTCTCCGACCTTTTCGAAGGCGGCGATCATGCCGGGGGTGACGTCGAGGCCGCGCGCCTCCAGCACCATGGGCACGACCGCGAGGCGACCGAAGAGGTCCTCTCGCGTATCATCCGCCGCGCGCCACATGCCGGCGTGGGCGGGCAGGGCGCCGTAGAAGCTTCCCATCGCCTCCAGCCTGTCGAAGAGGAGGTTGAAATGCTTGGCCTCGTCGTCGGCTGCGGACGTCCAGTCGTCGATGAAGCCGAGCGGCAGGTCGCCGCCGCCGAAGCGAACGGCCATGTCCCAGTGGAGATCGATGGCGTTCAGCTCGATATGGGCGATTGCGTGGATGAGGGCGATGCGCCCGGCCTCTCCGCCGCGCCGGCGTTTCGGCATATCGCGCGGGTCGATTAGCTCCGGCGCGTCGGGGCGGCCCGGGAAATCCGGCGGTCGCGCCTCGCCGAAGGGCAGGGGCGCCTTCGCTTCGCGCGAGGCGCGCCACGCGGCGGCGGCCTCGCGGGAGAGGGCGGCCTTGCGGCGCGCGTCGCGCTCCGTCAGGACCGCGACGCCGAGATCGGAGAGGGTGGTCAAAGCGCCTCGACCGCCTCGCGCACGGCGGCGACGTGGCCCTTCACCTTCACTTTGCGCCAGATCTCTCGGATGACGCCCTCACCGTCGATCAGGAAGGTGGCGCGTTCGATGCCCATGTATTTCTTGCCGTACATGTTCTTCTCGACCCAGACGCCGTAATCCTCGCACACCGTCGTCTCCTCGTCGGAGGCGAGGATGACGCCGAGATCGTGCTTGGCGGCGAACTTGTCGTGCTTGGCGACGCTGTCCTTGGAGACGCCGATCACTGTCGCGCCCGCCGCCTTGAATGCGGCGATATCGGCGGTGAAGTCGATCGCCTCCGTCGTGCAGCCGGGCGTGTCGTCCTTGGGGTAGAAGTAGAGCACGACTTTCTGGCCTTTCAGGCCGGCCAGAGAGACCGATCCGCCGCCATTTGTCGGCATCGTGAAGTCCGGCGCGGCCGAACCGACTTCGGGTGCGTCTTTTGTCATGTCTCTGTCCTTCTTAAGACCGTATTTCGTCGCTACATTGAGGGATGCGGTGGGACGCCGCGACGAACAAGATAAGACGCGGCGACGGCGGTCAAGGCGCGGAAGAGGCCGACCGCCGCATGAACGAGCCGCCCTTAGCAGGGCCCTATGACGGAAGAGCAGACGAGCACGCCCGAAAAGCCCTCACGGCGTCCCCGACGACGGCGTGGGCCGCTGCGTCGCGCGGCCTCCTTCGCGGCTGCGGCGATGAGCGGGGTGCTGCTGCTCGCGCTCGTCGCGGGCGTGGCGGCTTACGCGCGCCTCTCCGCCGGTCCGGTCGATCTCAACGATTATCTCGGCGATATCTCGGCGCGCATTTCCGAACGCCTGCCCGGCGCGCGCCTCGACATCGCGGGCGCGGCGATCGCGCTCGACGATAACGGCGTCGCCAACCTCGTCGTCACCGACGCGACGCTGATCGACGACGAGACCGGGCCCTTCGCCCATGTGCCGGAGGCGAAGGCCGCCTTCCGCCTAAGCGATCTCGCGCAAGGCGTGATCGACCCCAGCAACGTGATCCTATCGGGCGTGGAGGCCAAGCTGGTGCGCACCGCCGACGGCGCCTTCCAGTTTGGTTTCGCTGGTCCGAAAGAGGACGGCGAGGCGGAGGGCGTCGCCGCCTTCGGGCGCCTCCTCGCTGCCGTCGCCACCGAAGAGGGCGAGGCCGTCGAGCCGTCGGCGATCCCCGAGGCGCGCGGCCAGATCCTTCAGTTGGCGGACGCCGAGGTGATCTATGAGGACCGTCTTTCGGGCCGAACCTACGCCTCCTCGGACGCCGCGATCTTCATCTGGCGCGGCGTGGACGGCGTCTATTCCAACGCCGCGCTAACATATGACGACGGGTTCGAGGAGCCGACGCGCGCGACCTTCTCCGGCAAGCGGTTCGAAGACGGGCGCATCCAGGTCGCGGCCTCCCTCGCCAACGCATCGCCGAGGGACGTGGCGGACCAGATCTCCGCTCTCGACTGGCTGGAGGCGTTCGACGCTCAGGTCGACGCCGAGTTGAACATCGAATTCACCGAGGCCGGAGAGCTTCTGGCGCTGGACGGATCGCTCAGAGGCGGCGAGGGTTTCCTGCGGCTCGGCCCCGATGCATCGGAGCCGGTCACCTCCACCGAGCTCACCTATGCGTTCGAACCTGAGAACGAGCGGTTTCTGGTGGAGCGGGTCGCGATCCGCTCCGATCGGCTGTCGATCGACGGGGTGGGTTTCGTCGAAGTGAACCGCGACGAGGCGGGAGAGGTCTCCGACATCGTCGCGCAGCTCGAGTTCGCGGATGTGGACGTCTCCGCGCCCGAGTTCCTCGATGCGCCCCTCGCTTATGAGGAAGCGAAGTTCACCGGACGGCTGACGTTGGAGCCGCTGACGCTTGAGATCGGAGAGGTTCGCGTCGTCCAGGGCGCGATGCGCCTGAACGCCGCCGGACGGCTTTGGCGCGAAGGCGAGGATTGGCGCGCCGACGTCACCGCCGGCGGAACCGACTTCACGCTGAAGGAGATGCTGGACCACTGGCCGCGTCAGGCGGCGCCGGGCGCGCTTCTCTGGATGCGCGAGAACATGAGCGGCGCCCGCATTCTGGAGGCTGACGCCTTCGCGCGCCTCGGTGGAGACGACGAGGACGTGAAGATCGACTTCACCTTCGAAGGCGCCGCGGGGACGTATCTCGCCCCGATGCCGCCGATCCGGGACGCGGTCGGGGCAGGGCAGGTCGATCTTCAGAAGTTCACGCTCTCGCTCGATCAGGGTTTCGTCACTGTGGGCGAGGCGGGCGTGATCTCCCTCGCCGGGTCGAAGTTCGTCGTCACCGATCTCGATCATCCGGCGAACCCGGCGGAGGTTCTCATCCTGGCCGAAGGACCGACGGCGGCGGCGCTGGCGCTGATCGACGAAGAGCCGCTGGCGCTCACCCGCCAGCTCGGCGTGCCGCTCGGCGAGGTGGGCGGGACTGCGCAGGTGCGGGCGGAAGGGGGCTTTCCGCTCTTGAAGGATCTTCTGCTGGAGGACGTGAAGATCACCGCGTCGGCGGTGCTGACCGATGTTGCGCTCGAGGCGCCCGGTCTCGGGGTTCCGGTCTCCTCCCGCGAGTTGGCGCTGGAGGCGGATACGGAAGGCTTCGCGCTCTCCGGCGACGCCGTCGTCGACGGGATTGCGGCGAATATCGAATGGAAAGAGCAGTTCTCCCCCGCCGCGCGCACGATCGACGTGGCCGCGACGGCGACGCCGAAGACGTTGGCGCGTCTCGGGCTGGAGGGGCCCTGGTTCCCGGAAGGCGCCGCTCGGGTGCGGGCGCGGCTGGCGCCGACCGGCGATGACCTCGCCTTTGACGCCCGGATCGACCTCTCGAAGACCCGCCTCGTCGTCGAGGAGATCGCCTGGGACAAGCCGATGGACGCCCCGTCGGAAGCGCGCGCGCAGGGCGTCGTCGCCAATGGATCGATCCGGCTCGACGCGCTCTCGCTGGAGACGCCCGATCTCAGCTTCGACGGCTCGGCCCGCCTGACCGAGGAGGGCGATCTGATGCGCCTTGAGGCGCGGGAGGCGAAATACGCCGGGGTCATGGATCTCCGCGCGACCGCGATGCGGGAAGGCGAGGGGTGGCGCGTCAGCGTCGCCGGGCCGATGCTGAACCTCTCCAAATTCGATCTCCTCGGAGATGAAGATCTCACCGCCGCCGCTGAAGATGCGGGCGGTCCGTCCACCGCCGTGCGCGCGGATCTCGACATCGGCGAGATCCGCCTGAACGAAGAGCGGTTTTTCCGCAATGTGAAAGGCCGCGTCGCCCAATCCGTCGCCGGTGGGATCGACGTCGAGCTCGACGGCGCGCTTGGCGATGGCGGACCGGTGGAGTTCATCTTCGCCCGCGACCCTCAAACGGGGGGCGAACTGACGCTCCGCACCGGCGATGCGGGCCGGTTCCTGCGCGATGCGGGCGTCTTCGACGACGGCTCCGGCGGAGATCTCCTCGTCGAGGGCGACATCGCGCCGGGCGAAGCGCTGAAAGTTAAGGGTCGCGCCGTCGTGCGCGACATCGTCATTCACGAAGACGCCAAGGTGGAGCAGATGCTCTCCGGCGCCGATCTCGCCGCTCTGCAGGAGACGATGCGGGAGGAGGGGATCGTCTTCTCGTCGATCCGCGCGCCCTTCGAACTATCCGACGGCCGCATTACGCTCTCTGAGGCGATCGCGAAGGGCTCCGCCATCGGCGTCAGCATCTCGGGCGATTACGGGCTCGATTCCGAAGCGCTGGACTTCAAGGGCGTCTTCACCCCCGCCTACGCGCTGAACAGCGCGCTTGGAAACATCCCGGTGCTCGGCGCGATTTTCACGGGCGGCGACGGGCAGGGCATGTTCGCGTTCAACTTCGCGGTCCGGGGCAATGCGAAAGACCCTAAGGTCAGCGTAAATCCGTTCTCGATCCTCGCGCCGGGAATCTTCCGCACGATGCTCAGCGGCTCAGCCGTCGATGACGAGGTCGACGCGGCGTTCCGGGCGGACGCCGCCGACAATTCGAGGCGCTAGCCGAGCGAGGCGAGCGCGTGGCGCTTCTTGCCCGCTGAGAGTTTCACCTCTCCGTCGGCGAAGTCGGCGGCGGTGAACATGCGGCCCGCGTCGGTCAACGGCGCGTCGTTCAGCTTCGCCCCGCCCTCCTGAATGAGCCGCTTCGCCTCCTTCCCGCTGGCCGCAAGCCCTGCGCGCACGAAGAGCTGGGGGGCGGAGAGGCCGTCGGCCAGATCGGCGGCGGTGAAGGCGACGCGGGGGAGGTCGGCGCCTGCGCCGCCCTTCTCGAACGTCTCCGCCGCCGTCGCCGCAGCGCTCGCCGCCGCATCAGCGCCGCGAGCCAGCGTCGTCACCTCGTCGGCGAGGATCTTCTTCGCCTCGTTCAGCTCCGCGCCCTCAAGCGCCTCCAGCCGCGCGATCTCGCCCATCGGCAGCTCGGTGAAGAGCTTCAGGAACTTGCCCACGTCGGCGTCTGACGTGTTCCGCCAGAACTGCCAGAAATCATAGGCGGGCAGCATGTCCTCGTTCAGCCAGACGGCGCCGGAGGCGGTCTTGCCCATCTTGGACCCGTCGGACTTTGTCAGGAGCGGGGTCGTCAGCCCGAAAACCTCCGCCCGGTTCACCCGCCGGGTCAGGTCGACGCCGTTGACGATGTTCCCCCACTGGTCCGAGCCGCCCATCTGCAGGCCCACGCCGAAGCGCTTGTTCAGCTCCATGAAGTCGTAGGACTGGAGGAGCATGTAGTTGAACTCGAGGAAGGTCAGCGGCTGCTCGCGATCGAGGCGCGCCTTCACGCTCTCGAACGTCAGCATCCGGTTTATGGTAAAATGCCGCCCGTAATCGCGCAGGAAGCCGATGTAGTTCAGATCACGGAGCCACTCGTCGTTGTTCGGCATGATCGCGTCAGTCGCGCCCTCGCCGAAATCGAGGTAGGCGGCGAAGACCTGCTTGATGCCGTCCATGTTGGCGGCGATCTTCTCGTCCGTCAGAAGCTGGCGCGCCTCATCCTTGCCGGAGGGATCGCCGATCCGCGTCGTGCCGCCGCCCATCAGGGTGACGGGCTTGTGGCCGGTCTTCTGCAACCAGCGCAGCATCATGATCTGGACGAGCGATCCGACGTGGAGCGAGGTCGCCGTGCAGTCGAAGCCGATATAGGCGGGGAGGGGACCTGTCAGCAGGCGTTCGTCTAGGCCCTGCAGATCGGTGCAGTCCTGGATGAAGCCGCGCTGCGTCAGCTCGTGCAGAAAGTCTGAGCGTGGCGTGTAGGTCATCTCGTCTCGTCCCGGCTGGTCGGTGGTCGCGTGCGGCTCTATACCCGACCGGTGGGCGAAGGGAAGGGCGCTGAGCATGGTGGACTTGGGCGATGGGCCGGTCTGGGCGCTTGGGCTGATGTCCGGCACCTCGCTGGACGGGGTCGATGCAGCGCTTCTCAGAACCGACGGAGTGGAGATCGCGGCCTTCGGGCCGGGCGCCGAGCGACCTTACCGTGAAGGCGAGACCGGCGCGATCGAGCTGATCATGAACGCGCCGCTCGACTATCGCCCGCCGAAGGACGATTTTCTCGCGCGCGACCTCGCCGCCGCCTCCGCCGACGTGGATCGCCTGCACGCCGAAGCCGTCGCCGCGTTGCTGGCGGGCGCCCCCGACGCCCCCGCCCTGATCGGCTATCACGGCCAGACGGTCGCCCACGCGCCGGAGGAAGGCTGGACATGGCAGCTCGGCGACGGCGGGGCGCTCGCCCGCGCCGCCAATCGCCAGGTCGTCTGGGACTTCCGCACTGCAGACATGCAGGCGGGGGGAGAAGGCGCCCCGCTCGCGCCCTTCTATCATTGGGCGCTCGCCCGCCATATCGGCGCGACGGAGCCGGTCGCATTCCTGAATATCGGCGGGGTCGCCAACGTCACCTGGGTCGACCCGCGCGCGGCGGCGCCGGAGGCGGAGGGCGCGCTCCTCGCCTTCGACACCGGGCCGGGCAATGCGCTCGTGAACGACTGGATGACCCGCCGGTCGGGCGCGCCGATGGATCGGGACGGGGCGGCGGCGGGGAAGGGGGACGTCGACTGGATGAGCCTCCATGGCCGCAACGCGACCAACGCCTACCTCGAGCGAAAACCGCCGAAATCACTCGACCGAAACACTTTCGCCGCCATGCTTGAGATCGTAAACGACCTATCGCTTGAAGACGGCGCCGCGACGCTGACCGCGCTGACCGTCGAATGCGTCGCAGAGAGCGTCGCGCATATGGCTGCGCCGCCCGCCCGCTGGCTCGTCTGCGGCGGCGGGCGGCGGAACCCCGTCATGATGCGCGGGCTGGCTGAGAAGCTCGGCGCGCCGGTGGATGCGGTGGAGGCCGTCGGCTTCGACGGAGATATGCTGGAGGCGCAGGCCTTCGCCTACCTCGCGGTGCGCGTCGCCAAGGGATTGCCGACAAGCGCGCCGGGAACGACCGGCTGCCGCGCGCCGGTTTGCGGCGGGCGCATCGCGCATCCCGCCTGAGGCTGATCCGCCACTTTACGTAGTGTTATAGTATAACATATACCTCCCGAACCGCAGCCAGCACCGCGAAGGGAGTCGCCCCATGCCGCTAGACGAACGCCTGCCCGTAACCGTCCTCTCAGGGTTTCTCGGGGCGGGAAAGACGACGCTCCTGAACCGCGTTCTCAACAACCGCGAGGGAAAGCGCGTCGCCGTCATCGTCAACGACATGTCGGAGGTGAACATCGACGCCGACCTCGTCCGGGCGGAGACGGAGTTGTCGCGCACCGACGAGACGCTGGTGGAGATGACCAACGGCTGCATCTGCTGCACGCTGCGCGACGACCTTTTGCAAGAGGTCCGGCGCCTGTCGGCGGAGGGGCGGTTCGACTACCTCCTCATCGAATCGACCGGCATCTCAGAGCCGCTGCCCGTCGCGGCGACCTTCGAGTTCCGCGATGAGGAGGGAGAGAGCCTCTCCGACGTCGCGCGGCTGGATACGATGGTGACGGTGGTGGACGCCGTAAACCTCCTCAACGACTTCTCCAGCCACGATTTCCTCCGCGACCGCGGCGAGACGCTGGGGGAGGAGGATGACCGCACGCTGGTTCACCTCCTCACCGACCAGATCGAATTCGCCGACGTGGTGATCCTGAACAAGGTGAGCGACGCGCGCCCCGAACAGGTGGACGCTGCGCGCAAGATCATCCGCAGCCTGAACGCGGACGCGGAGATCATCGAGACGGATCATTCCGATGCGCCGATCGCGCAGATCATGGACACTGGCAAGTTCGATTTCGAGCAGGCCCATGACCATCCGATGTGGGCGAAGGAGCTTTACGGCTTCGCCGACCATGTGCCGGAGACGGAGGAGTATGGCGTGACGTCCTACGTCTACCGCGCGCGCCGTCCGTTCGATCCGCAGAAGATCCACGACGTGCTCAACGGCTCGCTGCCGGGCGTGATCCGCGCCAAGGGGCATTTCTGGCTGGCGACGCGGCCCGACTGGGTGGCGGAGTATTCGCTGACGGGCGCGCTCTCCTCCGTCACGCCTCTCGGCACATGGTGGTCCGCGGTGCCGGAGGAACGGTGGCCGACCCATCCCGAAGCCATCGCCCAGATCAAGAACAACTGGACGGCGGAATGGGGCGACCGGCGCCATGAGATCGTCTTCATCGGCGCCGGGATCGACTGGGCCGCGCTGAAAGCGCGTCTCGACGCGGCGCTCCGACCGGAGGAAGAGAAGCTCGGCGATGCGCTCCGCATGACGGTGGCGGACCCGTTTCCGGTCTGGCGCCGCCCGGACGAAGCGGCGTGAACGCGCCCGCCTCGCTGAAGCGACCGCGCGCGGTTGGCGTCGCCGCCGTCTCATCCATCGAAGAGCTCGCCGCGATCCGAGAGCCGGGCTGCGCCGCCGTGATATGGAACCGCGCTTCGCCCGATGCGATGACCGAATGGCTCGCGGGGCTGACGCCAGATCACATGCCAGATGGCCGGCTCGCGCTGCGGCCCGGTCAGGTCAGGGGGGCGGTGGACGCCCTCCTCTCCGCCGCGGGCGCGCCGTCCGGTGAAGGGCGGGAGATGTTCGCGGACGATGTAGCCAAGATCGCGCGCGCCTTCGCTGAGACCGCGGGCGCGGCTTACCTCCGCCTGCGCCTTCAGACGGTGACGAACAACGCCTGCCGCAAATATCACTTGGACGTGGTGGAGCAGCGCCTGGTCTGCACCTATCGCGGTCCGGGCACGCAGTACGGCGTCGCCGAGGGCGAGGAGGACCCGCGCGAGGTTTTCGAGACCCCGGAGGGCGCGCCGATCCTCCTTCGCGGAGAGCTTTGGCGCGGCGACGCGCCGTCCGGTCTGAAGCACCGCTCCCCTCCGATTGAAGGGACGGGCGTCGCTCGTCTCGTCCTCGTGCTCGATCCGCTGGATGAGCTGATCGACGAGGGGATGGACGGCTAAATCGCCGTCTCGCCCGACTTGATCCAGCGCAAGGCGCGCTGGCCCGGCGCGGCTGAAGATCGATCGTCACCTGGACAAGGGAGGAGACGATGATCGACGTCGCGAAATACGAGAAGATACTCAAAGAGCGTCTTGATGAGCTCGGCCACAGGCTCGAGGACGTGGAGCACGCGCTGGACGAGCCCGCGCCCAAGGATTTCGAGGAGGCGGCGACCGAGCGCGAGGGCGATGAAGTTCTCGAAAGCCTCGGCCAGGCGGGCGAGCAGGAGATCGCGATGATCTTCGCCGCGCTGAAGCGGGTGGACGCGGGCGAGTACGGCTACTGCGTCAAATGCGGCAATGAGATCCTCGCGGAACGCCTCGACGTCGTGCCCCATGCGCCGCTCTGTCGGGTCTGCGCCCGTCAGCTGGAAAACGCCTAGCGCTGAAGCCGACCCCATGGCTGAGGGTGGCGCATCCGGCGGCGCTTTTCATCGAAGGCGGCGGAAAGAGGGGCGCTACCCGGATGCGGGCCGTTCCGCCCTCGCCTTTCGCTTCAGATGCCAGCGATAGATTGCGGGGGCCAGCGCGTAGTCGTAGGCCGCGCAGCTCAGCCAGTGGACGCCGGGCAGACTGAAGAGCTTCGCCAGAACCCGATAACGCGGCATCTCCCGCCAAAGCGCGATGAAGGCCGGAACCCCCGATAGGCGCTCGCCGTCCTTCAGAACGTATAGCCGCCGCGCGGCTTCATCCTCCGTAAGCGCCGCCATTGCGGGCGCCGCGCCGTCGTTCAGATCGCGGAATTCGATCCCGGGGGCCGCGTCCGCCGCGTAGGCGCGGTAATGGTCGATCTCCCAGGAGCAGACCGGGCACTCGGCGTTGTAGATGACTGTGGTTTTGTCGCTCATGGCTCTGACCTAGGCGGCGCGGCATCCGCTGCATCGCGACGCTTCGCCGCGCCGTCCCATCGCAGGGGAAGCTTCCCCGCAGAACGCTCGGATGTCACCCTGTGATGACAAGTCGCCGTGATCCGCGAGATTGACGGCTCTGACAAAAAGAAGACTTCGGGAGCGACGCCATGCAAGACGTGCCTAAGTCTACCCTGTCCGAGAAGACAGCCACTGCGATCGATGACGTGTTCGGCGCGCTGCGGAGCGAGGCGCTGAACACCGTGGCCAAAGAGGCGCTGCATCGCATCATCCGAAAATCCGAGACGATGGATCGCGTATTTGAAGACGCCGCCGATGATGGCGCCGTCGATCAACTTTGCGCGGCTCTGCTCGCCGCCGAACCGCATGCGGGCGAAGTCTACGTCGACCGCCTTCGCGAGCGAGGCGCGTCGTTGGAGATGATGCACCTCGGCTACTTCGCGCCCGCCGCCCGCAGGCTCGGCGCGCTGTGGGACGAGGATGAGGTCGGGTTCATTGAAGTGACCCGCGCGTCCCTTCGGCTCTACGCGCTGATCCGCGGGCTGAACCGCGACATCCGAAGGGGCGATGGCGATGCGGGGCGTCGCGCGATCTTCACCGCTACGCCGGGAGAAACGCATATCCTCGGCGTGACGTCGATGAAGGGGCTTCTGGAGGAGCGCGGCTGGGCCGTCGATCTGGTGAATGACATCGATCATGACGCGCTCGTAGATCTGATCGTCGGCGCGCGCGACGAGGTGTCTATCGTCGGACTCTCCGCCGGGAGCGAGCGGGTTTTGCCGGAGCTCGGTCGCCTGATCGTGGCCCTGCATCTGGAGGCGCCGGAGGTGCGGATCGTCGTCGGCGGGCGCGTCCTCGACACCGCGCGAGCCGAAGTCCTCGCCATGCGGCCAGACGGGCTGTCGGAAGATCTAGACCAGACTTACGAGATGATGGAGCGGTTGGCCCGAGCGCGCGCCAGCGTCGGTAGCGTCGTCGCTGACAAGGCGAAGGCGCTCTTACCCGCCACCGGCCTTTTGGCGGCCTTCAGCGTAACCGCTGAAGTATAGGTCTTCGCTGATAACCGCGCCGTGCTGGCTGCAATTGGCGGCGAGGGCGTTAAACCGCTCCTGCGCGTCCTCGTAACCCCGAATGCCGTCCCGCAGTCCCACCTGAAACCAGTCGTAATCGCGGCACTGATGGCGGTTATCCGCCAAGGTCGCCGTCTGTCCGCCGACCGGCCCTCCAGCGCATGCGCCGAGGGCGAGCGATGCGAGGACGATAGCGGGCGCAGCGAGCGATTTGGCGTGTGTAAACATGACACGAAAGTTAGCGCCCACCCTGATCATGGCGAGGCGAGCAGAGTTCACGAACCCGTGAACGTCAGCTGGGCTGGAGCCGCCCCCCGACGCGGAGCGGCGCGACCGATGTCGCGCGTCCCGTCCGGTCGTCGGTCTCCACGATCACGCCGGAGATCGTCGCCTCCCCATCCGCGGGGCTGAAGCGGGCGCCGGGCATGCCGGTGATGAAGCGCTTCAGCGGCTCGCCCGCGTCCATGCCGATCACGCTGTCATAGTCGCCGCACATCCCCGCATCAGTCTGATAGGCGGTCCCTTTGGGTAGGATCATCGCATCCGCCGTGGGCACGTGGGTGTGGGTGCCGACGACCAGGCTCGCCTTGCCGTCGAAATACTTGCCGACGGCCATTTTCTCCGACGTCGCCTCCGCATGGATGTCGATGACGACGGCGTTGACGCCGGAAGGGCCGAGCGGGTGCTTGCGGAGTTCTCCCTCCAGCGCGGAGAAGGGATCGTCAAAGGGGCGGGACATGAAGACCCGTCCGAGCGCCTGCGCCACCAGCACCTTCCGCCCACGCGACGCTTCGAAGACGCGGGCGCCCGCGCCGGGGGCGGTTTTGGCGTAGTTCAGGGGGCGGATGATGCGCTGGTCCTTCTCGATATGCTGGAGCATGTCTTTCTGGTCGAAGGCGTGATCGCCGAGGGTGATCGCGTCCGCCCCGGCCTCCAGAATCTCCGTCGCGATGGCCCCGGTGCAGCCGAAGCCCGCCGCCGAGTTCTCCGCGTTAACGATGACGAAATCGAGCGCGTGATCGGCGCGGAGGCCGGGCAGGGCGTCGATCACGGCGGTGCGGCCCGCGCGGCCCATGACGTCGCCGAGGAACATAATTTTCATCGGGCGAACTCCCCCATGAATTCAAGCGTCTCGGCCTCTGTGACCATCGCGTCGAGCTGTTGGTCCGTCGGCTCGCGCGGCGCCTCCGGCACCTCCTGCGCGGCGTAGGCGAAGCCGACGGCGCGGGTCGGGCGCTCTGCGCGCAGTCCCTCCAGCGAGCGGTCGTAGAACCCGCCGCCATAGCCCAGGCGCCAACCCTTACGATCCCAGCCGACCAAGGGCACGATCAGCGCTTCGGGCTCCAGCCAGTCGCCGCTGGCGGGCACTTCGGCGCCGAACGGGCCATCGACCATCTCGCAGCCGGGGCGCCATTCGCGGAACTTCAGCGGCTTTCCGGCGGCTTCGATCACGGGGACGCAGATGCGCCGCCCGGCCAGCGCGAGTGCGGTCATGGTCGGGGTCGGGTCGACCTCTGTCCGGATCGGGCGATAGCCGGCCACGATGCGCGCTTTGGACTTGTCGAAATAGGCGGAAAGGCGCGCGTTCGCCGCCCCGTCTTTCGCTGCGCGCTCCGCATGAGCGGCCTTGCGTTTGGGGTAAACCTCTTTGCGCAAAGCCGCCTTCGTCTCGGCGAGGCTCACTTCAGGGAGCCGCAGAACCGCTGGATGCGCTCGCAAGCCTCGGTCAGCACCTCGTCCGCTTCGGCGTAGGAGACGCGGAAACAGGGGGAGACGCCGAAGGCCGCGCCGAAGACGACGGCGACGCCCTCCGCCTCCAGAAGCTCGTTCGCGAACTCTTCGTCATTGGAGATGACGTTCCCCGAAGGCGCCGTCTTGCCGATGCAGCCAGAGCAATCGGGATAGACGTAGAACGCCCCGTCCGGCGTCGGGCAGACCAGCCCATTCGCCTGATTGAGCATGGAGACGACCAGATCGCGCCGCCGCTGGAAGTGCTCCAACGACCAGGGGATGTAATCCTGCGGCCCGTTCAGCGCCTCCACCGCCGCCCATTGGCTGACGGAGGAGGGGTTGGAGGTCGACTGCGACTGCACCTTGCGCATCGCGCCGATCAGATGCTCCGGCCCGCCCGCATAGCCGATCCGCCAGCCGGTCATCGCATAGGCCTTGGAGACGCCGTTGACCGTGAGCGTGCGATCGTAGAGCGCGGGCTCGACCTCAGCGGGGGTGGCGAAGGTGAAGCCCTCATAGGCGATATGCTCGTACATATCGTCGGTCATGACCCAGACATGGGGGTGCTTCATCAACACTTCGGTGATGCCCTTCAGCTCCTCCGCCGTGTAGCCCGCGCCGGTGGGGTTGGAGGGGGAGTTAAAGATCAGCCATTTGGTCTTCGGCGTGATCGCGGCCTCCAGCTGTTCAGGCGTCAGCTTGAACCCCGCGTCGATGCCGCATTCGATCGCCACCGGCTCGCCCCCGCAAAGAAGCACCATGTCGGGGTAGGAGACCCAGTAGGGCGCCGGGATCAGCACCTCGTCGCCAGGGTTCAGCGTGGCGGCGAGGGCGTTGTAGAGCACCTGCTTGCCGCCGGTGGAGACGGAGATCTGGCTCGGCTTGTAGTCTAGTCCGTTGTCCCGCTTGAACTTGGCGCAGATCGCCTCCTTCAGCTCCGGAATGCCGTCGGGCGCGGTGTAGCGGGTCTTGCCGGCGTCGATGGCGGCCTTGGCGGCGTCGCGCACGTTCTCCGGCGTATCGAAATCCGGCTCCCCGGCGGAAAGGGCGATGATGTCCCGCCCCGACGCCTTCAACTCCCGCGCCTTCGTGGAGATCGCGATGGTGGGCGAGGGCTTCACACGGGCGAGGCTGTCGGCGAGGAAGGACATGGGGAGCGTCTCCGATGTTTCGTTGCGGGTTGGGTTTACGCCTCTCCCTTCAAGGCGCCAACAATCGTTTGGCGCAAAGCAGGGGTTTCTTCCGGCCCGGAATCAAGGGCGGAGCCCGCCGGGCCAGCGTCTGGCCGTCCCGCGGCCTGACGCTCCGATGGGGTGCGCCTTCCTCCGCCGTTGAAGGAGGCCGCCGGGATAAAGCGCGTTTAACTCCGGTTGCGGCGTCAGTCCCCGGCCAGCCGCTGGCCCGGCTCTTGTCGGGTTTAGGTCTCAGGTGGTTCTAGGCGCTCTTCGCGCGTGAGGAGCGGAGCGAGAACACCCGTCCGTCGAGAACGACGAGACCTAAGGCGATCAAGCCGCAGCCGACATAGGTCGAGGTCGAGAGCGCCTCCTCCAGAACCCACGCCCCCAAAAGGATCGAGATCGGCGGCATCATGATCGTGACCAGCATCAGGTTGCCCGACCCTGCCGTGGCGAGGATGCGGTAGTAGAGGAGATAGGCCGCGACCGTGCCGAAGGTGGCGCAATAGGCGAGGGCGCCGATGGTCGTCCATGTCAGGCTGAGGTCCGGCGGGCCTTCGACCGCCAGCGCCATGATGCCCATGATCGCCGACGATCCAGTCAGCATCCCCGCCGCCGAAACCGTCGGGGTCAGGCCCTGCATCCGCCGCTTCGCCCAGACCCCGGCGAAAGCGTAGGAGAGCGCGGCGCCGAGGACGGCGATCTGGCCGAGGGAGCGGGGATCGAACGCCGTCAGCGCGTCGATCCCGATGATGACGGCGACCCCGAGGACGCCGATCAGGACGCCGGCGATGCGGCGCGCGGTCAGCTTTTCATCAGCCAGAAAGATCGCCGCGACCATGATCCCGAAGAAGGCGGTGGTCGAGTTGAGAATCGAAGCGAGGCCGCTTTCAATCTCCGTCTGGCCCCAGGTTATCAGGGTGAAGGGGATCGCGTTGTTGAGCGCGCCCATTACGAAGAAGGAGAACCAAATGCGGGCGCCGGTCGGGACGGCGAACCCTTTCCACCAAACGTAGAGCCAGAGAAGCAGCGTCGCCCAGAAAACGCGGTGGAAAACCGTCCAGAACGGCGTCATCTCGCGGAGCGCGATGGCGATGAAGAGGAAGATCGCGCCCCAGACCAGGGCGAGGAGGATCAAATCGATCCACGCGCGGAGCGGAATGGCGGTTGGCGAAGACATGTCGGCGCAGTATCGGCTGGGCCGTGGCGACGCCACCCGGATCATGCGCGCGCTGCGTTTGACTTGTCGAAATGCATGCGAAACAACATTGATCGATGCAACTGGGGAGTAGCCGACATGCGCACGGAGCCTACCGGCCGCGACGACCGCGCAACCCGCGATTTCGTGGCGTTCCGCGTGGAGCGGGCGCATGCGCGCATCACGGCGCAGGCCGCGCGCGTTCTGGCCAAGGACGGCGCGCTCACCCCGCGCCAATGGTGGATCATCACTGATATGGTCGCCGAGAAACCGACCACCGCCACCGAGCTCGCTCAGATCGCCGATTTGGATAAGGGATTGCTGAGTCGCAACCTCAAGGCCCTGCGCGAGATGGGGTTCGTTCATATGGAGCGCGACCCCGGCGACCAGCGCCAGCAGATCATCTCGCTGACGGACGCCGGCCATCGGAAACATGAAGAGCTCCTGCCGTTGATGACTGCGCGCAACCAGTGGCTCGTCCATGACGTTTCGGACGAGGATCTGGAGACGACGTTCCGGGTTCTCGAAAAGCTCGAGCTGGCGGCGGAGACGACCGACTTCGCGAGCTGAGACGGTCTGCGTCGCCCGTCGTCCGTTACGCCTTCGCCGCCTTTCATCCCGATGGCGAGCTGATCCGCTAAGACCATGCATACGTCAGGCGGAACGTCGTCTATGCGGCGAGCTGCGTAGCGCCCTGGCGGCGAATGAGCGCTATCGCCTCATGCTCGCTCGCGAGCAGCGAGGTCGCCGCATCGTCGACGAGCGTTAGCCCCGGCTCGCTTAGCGCGGCGCGGATCAGACTGACATGGAGCCGATCGCGCCGCGTCAGGCCGGCGCCGCCCGCCGACAATTTCGCGTCCAGAGACAGCAGCGCTTCGCCAGCTCCAATGCCGCGCGACACCTCGGCGATCTCAGCGTCCGAAGGCCTCGGACGGATGCCCAGGGTGAGGTTGCGGCGCACGCTTCCTCGGACGATCAGCGGCGCCGTCGTGATGAGCGCGACGCGGCGGAGGAGGGAGCGCGGATCGACGTCGCAGAGGTCCAGTCCGCCGATCGTCACCGCGCCTGGAGCGCATCGTTCCCGACCCTGAATGGCGGAGAAGATGAAATCGGCCGCATCGCGCGCTTCGCTATCGAGGCGATGGGAACCGTCCTGTGGGATCGACAGCGAGACCGCCGCGCCAGACGGCGTTCTCAAACCTTCGAGGGAGAGCGAGAGCGGGCCGTTGGGCAGTTTCGCCTCGCCCCGTCGCGGACGGGCGCGGGGGCGGGTCAGAGCGGCGGCGCATTTCTCCTCCGCCGCTGCGAAGGCGCCGCGATGGTCGGCGGCGCGCGCGAGGGCGCGGAGCGCGACGGCGCCGATGCCGAGCGCGGCGAGCGCCCCGGCGACGGCGCCGGGCGCGACGTCGTCCGTATGGGCGCGATAGAAGATCGCCGCCGCTGCGATGGCGGAGGCGACGTCGGCGAGGGCGACGAGCCCCTCCGCCGCGGTGGCGCGGGTCACCGAGGCGTCGATCATCGCGGCGGTGCGTTCGCGCAGACGGCGCGCCTCCCGTTTCGCGCGGCCGAGTTGGGAGAGCTCTGGCGCGACCGGCATCAGCTCCGTCATGTCGGCGGCGATGGCGGCGCGGCGAGAGCGGAGGGCGCCGTGCGCCTCCGCCAAAGCGCCGCGGCGGCTCCAGATCACGCAGATGGCGGCCCCGAAAGCGATCGCTGCGATGGCTCCGAAGGCTGGGTTCATGAGCGTTAGGACGATCAACATCGCGGGGATCTGGATGGCGGAGGCGATCACCTGCGGCGCCCCCTCCGCGATCCACATCCGGAAAGCGGCGAGGTCGCCGACGAAGCGGAGCGCGATGTAGCCCTGCCGCCGCGCGGCTATGTCGGAGGCGGTGAGGCCGGCGGCGTGGCGCAAAAGCGCCTCCCTGATCTCCAGGACGTAAGCCTGCCCGATCTTCTCTCCCACGACGGCGAAGGCGATCCGCGCCGCGCCGATGGCGAGGCCGGATGCCGCCAGCACCGCAACGGCGGCGAGCGCGACCCCCTGGGCGGCGTGGAGATCGCCGAAAAGCGTCCGCGTCGCGAAAGCCGCAGCCGCAGCCGCGACCACTTGGGAGAGCGCCAGCGCCGCGATCATCGCGAGACCGCGGCGCCGCCCGTTTTCGGCGAAATCGGGCAACTTCATGGGTCAGGCCGCTGCGATACGCGGCGACGCGAGCGCGTTCAGAAGCGCGCCCGCCTCCGCCGGGTCTTCAAGCTGGGATTTGGAGAGAACCCGCACCCCCGTCGCCTCCACCGCTTCGGCGGCTGACATCGGCGAGCAGGAGAGGACGCCGGTTAGCGCAGCGGGGCGAAGCCCATGGTCCGCCATCGCGCCGACGCCCCCCGCCGCCGCCAGAGGGTCGCCGCAGGCGAAGATCGCGCCGGCGAACCAGGAGCGGAACTCGGCGTCCGCGAGAAGCGCCGCGGTCTCCCGCTGGAAAACGCCGTCGGCGATTTCGAGCACCGCGACGTCGGCGCGCTCCCTCGCGGCGGCGGCGAACAGGTCGCGGACGCCCGCTTTCACGCGGTCGAGCGGCGTCTTGTAGGTGGAGACCATGCCGGCGTCGGTGAAGTCGCCGACGTAGCGCGCGCCGGTGTCTTCGTACTTGTGGAAATCGCCGAAGGCGCCCGTGCCGGTGCCCTTCATCGCCGCGACCGACCAGCCCGCGCGGCGCAGGCCGTAGGCGAGCGCGGCGGTTGCGGTCGTCTTGCCGGAGTTCATCGAAGCGCCGAAGACGCCGATGACGGGAATGCTAGGCGCGGCTCCAGAGGGCGGCAGCGCGTAGTCTGCGATGTTGATCGTCGCGCCCGCGGCGTCGGTGATCAGCCCAAGGGGGATCAGCTTAGTCGGCGGCTTCACCTTTTCGTTCCGGTGGATCATGCGCCCGACGCAGCCGCCGCCCGCGAGCATATGGGCGCCTTGCGCGTTGATCTCGGCCACGCCCTCGAACTGATCGGGCGCGTAGCGGGCGCCGCAGGCGGCGACGACAAGGTCTCCGGGATAGAGGAGCGAGCGGCGACCCTCGGCCAGTTGCACGCCCGCATGCTGGGCGATGGAGACGATCCGCCCGAGGACGAGATCGCCGCTGACGGCGGAGGCGAAGTCGCGGCTGAGGCCGGCGGCTGCGGCGCGATCGACGCGCCGGGTGGAGAAGGCCCATTTCGCCTGAGCGAAGAGCGCGGCGTCGTCTGAGATGAGGCGGAAGGTCATTGGTCCAGTCCTTTCGATCAGAGAGAGCGTGCGAGAACGCGGTCGGCGAGGCCGCCGAAGCGAATGCAGTCGGTGAAGGCGTGTCCGCACCTCGGCAGCTCGATCAGCTCCGCGATGCGGCAGCCAGCCCGCTTCATGCCGCCGACATAGGCTGCAGCTCGGGCGCGGCGGTCTGCGCCCTGCGCCGCGTCGAGCGCGGGGTTGCGGCGGAGCGCGGGGGCGGCGGGATCGTCATCCTCCACCCCGACGTAGACGGAGACCGGCAGGTCGAGAAAACGATCCAGATTGTCGGCCATGCGGCGCGACCAATCGCGATCGCGCTCGCGTCCTTGGCCGAGGCCGTAGGGATAGGCGGCCTCCGCGTCCGGCATGCAGTACCAGCCCGCCGCGCCGAGGTGCAGCGACGCGACGAGATGCGGATAGAGCATCGCGAAGCGATGGGCGAGCTGACCGCCGCCGGAGAAGCCGAAGAGGTTGACCTCGCGGCCCGAGAAGAGCCCGAAGCGGCGCGCTTCCTCCATCAGGTCGAGGAGCGCGATGTCCGGGCGCGCCTTGCGCGTCGGACGCTGGAACACCGGCCACGCATCCGCCGAGAAATGGGGGGCGACGACGATGCGCCCTTCGCGGGCGGCGCGCTCGGCGAACCCCTCAGCGACGGCAGTCGCTTCGCGGGAGATGCCGTGAATAGTGAGGAGCGGCGCGAGGTCGGTTCGCGGACGCTCGGGGATGACCACGTGATAGGTCATCGGCCCCGCCGAGGTGACGGTCTTCACCGTTTCGCGCACATAAGACGGACGGGAAGGGGGCGGCGGGCGGCGGCGCGCTTCCGTTGGAAAATGCGATGCGATCATGTCCATCTGTCGGCTCCATTGTCGGCGTTCTGCGGGGACAACGGAGGCGGATGGGTTTTATTCCGCGGGCGGCGCTTTTTTTGGATCTCCTGTTTTCAAAGAGAAACGCGCCGCCGCTTCCCAGCGACGGCGCGTTCGCGTCTTGAGGCAGGTTCAAGGCCGCCAGTCAGCTGCGCGCGCGGCGTTTTCCTCATCCGCCGACAACGCCGCGCCTCCGCCGATCTGGTCGATGAAGGCGTTCACGGCGTCGCCCGCCTCGCCCGATGCGACTGTGAAGGAGAGGTCGGGCGCCGCCAGCTCCACCGCCTCAACCACTTCGATCGTCCAGCCGGAGGCGGCTGCGGGGCAGGCGACGGCGTGGTCGTGGACCGCGCCGTCGCCGTAGATCAGCTCGAACTCGCGGCAGACGCCGCGATCCGGCGCCGCGAAGCTGGCGAGGATCAGCATCTCCACCTCTTTCGCCACGAAGCGGGCCTCTCCGGTGGAGAGTTGATCCAGCGCCTCGGCGACGGCGCTGCGGCCCTCCAGCGGACCAGGCGCGAGAAACGAGCCGGTCGTCGAGGGCGAGAAGACCGCGAACGCGGCGATCCCCGCCGCCAGCGCCGCGCCGCCGACCCATGCGGCGACGCGCGGACCGGAGGTGCGCGTGCGAAAGGGCGTCACGTTCGGCGCGTCGCGGGCGGGTTCTATCGTGCTGAGGATGGGCTCTGGAACGGGCTCGCGCATCGGCGCGTCATAGGCCGCGCCCAGCGTCTCGTTCAGCGTCATCAGCCCGTCGACATAGGCCTGATCCGCCGGATGGTCGGCGAGGTGCATGACCACCGCCGCCGCGTCCTCGGGCTCCAGCTCCCCGTCGACGAAGGCGGCGAGCCTGGCTTTGTCCATCGTGGTTTCGGTCATTGCATCGGTCCTTCGGACGCTGCGAGGGGCGCGAGTTTCTCCCGCGCGCGGGCGAGGCGGCTCATCACCGTGCCGATCGGGACGTCGAGCGCTTCAGACGCCTCGCGATAGCTCAACCCTTCGATCGCGACCAGCGACAGAACGGCTCTCTGCTCATCCGGCAACGCGGCCATAGCGGCGTGGACGGCGCTGAGCATCAACCGGTCGCTCGGCGCGGCGGCGGCTTTCCCGCGATCGGAGAGCGGCACGTCGTCGGCGTCGACCTCGGGGCCGCGCGTCCGGGCCCGGCGGCGGTCGTCGATCCAGAGGTTCTGGATGATGCGGTACATCCAGCTGTCCATCCGCGTGCCCGCCCGGAAAGCGTCTTCGTTCCGAAGGGCCCGCTCGCACGCCGCTTGGACGAGGTCGTCAGCGTCCGCCCGGCTGTTCGTCAGGCTGTAGGCGAACCGCCTCAGACGCGGAACGAGGTCGATCATATCCCTGCGGAACGAAGACTGCATGGCGTTCGGCCTCCTCTCAAAGACCCGCGGGGTTTCCGGCGACGAGAACCGAACGGTCGGTCACCTTCCCCTTGCGGACCCAGTTGATCGCGTCGCCGTTTCGCCAGAAGTTCACGCAGCGCTCCCGTCCTTTGCCGAAACTATTCCACTTACGGCAGTACCTGTCGCCGTCGATGCGCCAGACGCCGTCGTCTTCGCGGCCCCGGTAGAAGATGCGCATGGTCGAGGCCGTGGGATAGTGGATGACGAATTCGCCGTCCCTGTCCTCCCCGTCGAGGGAGTTGCCGATCAGCGCGGCGCGGATCTCCTCACCCTTCATCTTCACGAAGCCCGCTCCGGCGACGGGCGGCGGCGGGGCGCTGGCGCAGGCGCCGGTGAGAAGCGCGGCGGCGAGCAGCGCGGTGGTTCTCCGTCTCATTATCGATCTCCTTGCGAAGGTTGCATCGTTTTGAGAACGGGCGGGCGGCGCTATTATTCCACCGCAAGCGATTTTTCTTTTCGGAGACCGCGCAGATGACCATTCGCTCCCGCCTCCTCGCCACCGCGGCGGCCGCCGCGTTGTCGATCTGCTTCCTTCCGGACGTCGAACGACTGCAGGACGGCCAATGGACCCCAACCGCCTTCGCCGATGGAGATGGCGACGGGGGCGATGGCGACGGGGGCGACGGCGACGGTGGTGATGGCGACGGGGGCGATGGTGACGGCGGAGATGGCGACGGTGGAGATGGCGACGGTGGAGACGGCGACGGTGGAGACGGCGACGGTGGAGACGGCGACGGTGGAGACGGGGGAGATGGCGACGGCGGCGACGGGGATGGCGGTGATGGCGACGGCGGTGATGGCGACGGCGGAGATGGCGATGGCGGAGATGGGGATGGCGACGGTGACGGCGATGGGGACGGTGACGGCGATGGGGACGGTAACGGCGATGGAGACGACGGCGCCGGTGACGATGGAGATGACGGAGATGACGGCGACGACGGGGATGACAGCGACGACGGAGACGACGGAGACGACGGAGATGATGGAGACGACGGGGACGATGGCGACGACGCTGCGGAACGCGACGACGACGGCGATCTAGAGCCGGCGAGCGCCACCGATCTTCCCGAGGGCATCCCCGCGCTCAGCTACGGCGGCGACGCCGTCGGACGCGACGACGTCTTTCGCCAGCGCGAAATTTCGGGCGCGCGCCTCGACGGCGGCGCGCTCTCCAGCCTTCGCTCCCAGGGCTTCGAGGTGATCCGCAGCGCGGAGACCCCGGCGCTCGGCGGCGGAGAGACCGCGCGGCTCCGCACCCCCGCGACCCTATCGCCCGAAGACGCGCTGGCGACCGCGCGCCAGATCGCGCCGCAATCGCTCTTCGATTTCTCGCATCTCTACGGTCCGAGCTCTGTCCGATCGACCTTCGCGCGCTCCATGACCCGCATGCCCGCTGCGGGCGGTTGCGTGCGGGAGACCGCGATCGGCCTGATCGACAGTCGCGTCTCCGACCACCCGAGCCTCGACCGCGCCGATATCGAGAACCGGCGCTTCTCCGCGCGCGGCTCTTCGGGCATTCACGGCACGGCGGTCGCGAGCATTCTCGTCGGCGACCACCCGGACGGGCCGAGCCTCGCGGACGGCGTTCGCGTTCTCGCCGCCGATGTCTTCAACTCGGAATCGGGAACGCTCGTCGCCGACGCGATCGACATGATCGCGGCGCTCGACTGGATGGCGGCGAACGGCGTGAAGGTCGTGAACATGTCTCTCAGCGGGCCGCCGAACGAGCTGATCGCCGACGCCGTGCGCGCCGCGGCGGCGGAGGGCATGATCATCGTCGCGGCGGCGGGCAATGGCGGACGGCGCGGCGGGCCGCGCTATCCGGCCGCCCTCGACGAGGTCATCGCCACCGCGGCGATCGACGACCGGCGCCGCCCCTATCGCCAGAACTCGTCCGGCGATCACATCGACATCATCGCGCCGGGCGTCGACGTCTGGGGCGCGGATATCCGCACCAACGAAGGCGCGCTCTGGAGCGGCACCAGCTTCGCCGCGCCTTACGTCACGGCGGAGATCGCCGCCGCCGTGGACCGGGGCCTCGTCTCAACGGTGGAGGAGGCGCTGGCGCATCTCGCGGCGAACGCCGTCGATCTCGGGCCGCGCGGGCCGGACGACATCTTCGGCGCCGGGCTTTTGCAGGCGACGGCCTGTCGCTGAAACACATCGTCTAAAGGAAAGCTCCGGCCCAATCCGCGATGCGGTTGCGAAGGGCGCCGGTCAGCGTAGACCGATTTCGAAACGCTCGGGGCCGCGCGCTTCCGCAAATGGCGTCCTACCGAGGTTTCGCGCGACGTCGTGCAGCACGGGGTAGTGCGCTTCGCGGGCGCCGCAGCTCTCAGGGGCGGCGAGACGCTCGATTGGCGTATCGGAGTTCAGAGAGGCGCCGGTGACGGCCCAGATCAGCGCGTCCGCGTCCAACGGGATCGCGGTCGCCCCGCGCGGCGCCGCGTCGACCGCCGCGAGAAGCGTGAGAAGGCGCGCCTTCGCCCGGAGGCGGGAGCGGTCGCCGCCGCCTTCGGTCTCGCCCTCGGTCCCGCTGAGCGTGAGGCGCTTGGCGGCCAGATACGGACGGGCGGCGGCCATCGTTTCCGCGGGATCGACCGTATCCTCCGGACCGGCGGCCCCGAAGGCGATGCGCATGTAGGTGAGGGCGAAGCGGGCGGCGTCCGAGCAGCTTCGGATCAACTCGAGCTCTTCGCCGATATCGCCGCCCGAGGCGTCGATCAGCTCCATGCCGTTGCCGAGCGCGCCCACCGGGCTAATAAGATCATGGCAAATGCGGGAGGCGACGAGACCCGCGAGATCGCGCGGCCCGCTCATGACCGCGCCCATGAGGAGAGCGCGCCATGGCGCTGATGTTCGAGACCGGCGATCTGGTGAAGAGCGATGCTCGGCCCGAATGGGGCGTCGGTCAGGTTCAGTCCTGCATCGACGGTCGGGTCACCGTGAATTTCGAGAACGAGGGCAAGGTCGTCCTCGTCGGCGACGAAGCCGGGTTGCGTCTCGTCGCGGGCGACTGGAGCTGAACGGTTCATTCAACCGAAGATTGCATGGCGGCGCTGAATTACCAAGCCCGGAGATCATGTGCGCTTCCGTCGCGCCCGGTGCGCGCGATGTTGCGTCGCCATCCGCGCTCCCATAGTGTCCAGCCGTTGAAACGGGGGAGAGAACGCCCCGCCAGAAGTTGTTCGGGAGCACGCGGGTGCGGATAGACGCGGGCCGTTTCACGGTGAGACTTGCGGAGAGCGACGATGACGTCGCCGCCGCGCAGCGCCTCCGCTATCGGGTGTTCGTCGAGGAAATGGGGGCGAAAACCTCCGCTGAGGACGCCGAACTGCGCCGGGAGCGGGATGCGTTCGACGATCATTTCGACCATCTTCTGCTGATCGACAACGAAGCGACCCCGGAGGACCCTATGGACGGGGTCGCAGGCGTCTATCGGCTTCTCCGCGGCGCGGTCGCGAAAGAGGGCTGCGGGTTTTACGGCGAAAGCGAATACGATCTGACGAAGATCAAGGATTATCCGCGGGAGACCGTGGAGCTCGGCCGGTCCTGCGTTGGTATCGACTATCGCGGCGGCGCGGCGATGCATCTGCTCTGGACCGGGCTCGGCCAGTACGTCGCCGACCATGACATCGAGATTATGTTCGGCGTCGCCAGCTTCCACGGGAACGACCCGAAGGCGCTGGCGCTGCCGCTCTCCTACCTCCATCACAATCATCTCGCCCCTGAGGATCTGCGCGTGCGCACGCGGGAAGAGGTGTTCGAGCCGATGGACCTGATCCCGGCGGAAGAGATCGCCAAGCCGGCGGCGATGAAGGCGATCCCGACCCTGATCAAGGCTTATATCCGCCTTGGCGGGTTCGTGGGGGAGGGGGCCTATGTCGACCATGACTTCAACACGGTCGACGTCTGCCTTCTGATGGACACGACCCGCATGGTGAACCGCTATCGCGACTTCTATCAGCGAGAGAGCCGCGGCGCGACGGCGCGCATCCTCGGTTAACGGGCTGGGCTGACGGGATGGAGAGCCTGACCTGGAAAGACGCGGAGCCGCCTGCGCTTCCGGCGCCGTCAATGGCCCAGAAGATCGTGGGCGCGCTTCGGGTCTCCGTTCTGCTCGCGCTTACGCTGGTTTGCTTCGTCCTCTTCCTGCTCGGAAAGGGCGCGAAGAACCTTTTCGGCGATTGGTGTCAGTTTCACTATTTCACCGCCCGCATGTGGTCGCGCGCGCTCTTGGCGCTGCTGGGCATCCGGCGGACGGTGCGCGGAACGCCGATCCGGAAGGGCGGCGTGCTGGCGGCGAACCACGCCTCATGGCTCGACATCATCGCGATGCGTTCCGTCACGCTGATCCATTTCGTCTCCAAGGCGGAGGTGCGGAACTGGCCAGGCGTCGGCTATATCGCCGAGGTCTGCGAGACGGTCTTCATCGAACGCAAACGCACCGCCGCGATGCGCCAGCAACAGGACCTCGAGGAGCGGATGCGCAAGGATCAGGTCCTCTGCATCTTCCCCGAAGGCACCTCGACCGATGGGCTGCGCGTGCTGCCGTTCAAGTCGTCGCTGCTCTCCGTCGTGTTCCTGGAGGGCGTGCACGAGCGCGCGCTCGTGCAGCCGGTTTCCGTGATCTACCGCCCGAACCCGAAATCGGACCTGCCGGTGAATTTCTACGGCTGGTGGGGATCGATGAGCTTTGAGAGCCATATCTGGACGGTCGCGACCCGGTCCTTCGGCGGCGAGGTGGAGGTCGTCTTCCACGATCCGGTCAAGGCCTCCGACTGGACCGATCGCAAGGCGCTGACGGCGCGGTGCGAGGCGGATGTGCGGAGCGCTTTTGACGATTGAGCGCTGCGCCCACCGCTCCAGCGCTTGCCGGTACCGCAGGGGATCGCTACTCTTTCGGCATCTGTGAAAGCAATTTTAATGGAGACTATTTTGCGTTCTTTACTCGCTTTGGCGGCGGCCATCGGCGCCGCGACCCTGACCGGCTGCGCCCCCATGTCGACCCCGTCCGAAACCAAGACGATCGATCGCGCATTCACGGTGGAAAGCGGTAACACGCGGTCGGGGAACACCAGCCTGCATATCGCCGTCTATGCGGAGGAGCGCGAGGGGCGAACGCTGGTCTGCGCGGCCGCGGCGGCCAGAGGGGAAAAGTCGTTTGAAGGCGAGTGGCCTCAAGCGCTGCTCAACCGGACGCGCGTTTACATCGGCGAAGAGCAGATCCTGCCCCGGGCGCCTTTCGGGGCGACATATCCGGGCGAGGACGTCCTTGTGGGCAAGTCGGCGAACTGCGTGGTGGCGGATGTCGCGTGGCGGTCTTCCTTCGACAATCGCAAAGCCCGTCTCAGAGTGGGCGCGATCACGCTGAAACAGTAAGCTTCGGGGCGCTTCAGCCGAGGCAGGCCTTCGCCTTCAGCGCGCCTTCCGCCGGTCCCTCGGGGTGGGCCCAAACGGCGTCGTCCACGGCGAAAAAGTCCGCCACTTCGGTCATGGCGCCGATATAGGCGGCGGTGACGCCGCCCTCCGCCACGACGGGCGTCTGGATCATTTCGGACCACCACTGGAAAAGATGCGGTTCCGCCATCTCGCCGTCCCCAAGCGGGGAGGGCGCGACCGGGCCGAGGGAGACGTAATCAGCTCCCGCCTCCGCCGCCGTCATGCCGTCATGTTTCGAGGCTCCGGCGTAGGCGCCGACGATCGCGTCGCGCCCGAGTTCCTTGCGCGCGTCGCGGACGGTCAGGCGCGCGTCAGCCAGATGGACGCCGTCGAGGCCGAGCGAAGCGACGAGGCGGTAGTGATCCGTCAGGACGAGCGCCACGTCGCGGGCATGGCAGACCTCCCTGAGCTGATCGGCCGTGCGCCGGAGGGCGTCTTCGTCGGCGACGCCCATGCGCAGGCGGACGCAGGCGAAGGGCGCGGCGTCGAGCGCGGCGGACAGCTGATCGGCGAAGGTGGAGGGGCCGGAGAGCGGTGGGGTCAGCAGGTAAAGGCGCGGCGCGCTCATCGGAGGTCATCCCGGTTGGTTGGTCGCCGGACTGATCGCATCTAACGGCGCCTGTTCCAAGTCTTTCGAGATGCGGCGTTAACTTGCCATACGGTTTCGCAATTTCTCACGGGGTTTCTGAACCCTGTGAGAAGCAGTCCTTCTTAGCCCGCAGATTTGCAGTGAAAAAGCAGACGCTTGAGGCGGAACTAGGAGCCGCCCGCGCGCGGCGTCGGGCGCCAATCTGGCGGGGCCATCTCGAAGCCTGAGAACTCGAAACCGGGGCTCACCGTGCAGGAGACGAGCGTGAACCGCCCCAGCGACGCCGCCGTCTGCCACCAGTTCGGCGGGATGACGACTTGCGGGCGCTGGCCCTGCGCGAGTTCGGGGCCGAGGATCTTCGCCTCCGCGTCATGGCCGTCGGGCGAGAGGGTCAACGCGAGCGGCGCGCCGGCATGCCAAAGCCAGACCTCCGCCGCATCGACCCGGTGCCAGTGGGAGAATTGCTCCGCCTCCAGGAGGTAGTAGATCGCGGTGCCGACGGCGCGCTCGCCCTCCGCAGCCTCCGCTCGCCAGGTTTCTCGATACCAGCCGCCTTCGGGATGGGGCTCGAGGCCCAGGGTTTCGATGATGTCGCGCGCGTCTTTCATCTGCCGGGCCGCTCCATGTCCACATGCGGAATGCCGCCGTCATCATAGACGTCCGAGGTGCGGGCGAAACCGAGACTTGCGTAGAACCCTTCAAGCTGGCGCTGGGCGCCTAGGCGGACGGAGCGTCTCGGCGCATGCGCTTCCAGGTAACCAAGCGTTGCGGACATCAGACGGCGCCCGAGCCCGTAGCCGCGCGCGTCTTCGGCGATGGCGACGCGCCCGATGGTCACCGCGCCGGCTCCCCCAAGGTTCAGAAGCCGGAGCGTGGCGACTGTTCGCCCTTCGCCATCGGAGGCGACGCCATGAACCGCCTCGGGGTCGAGGCCGTCGATTTCCGGATAGAGGCTCTCCTGCTCCAGCACGAAGACGTCGAACCGCAGCTTCAGAACATCATGAAGTTCCGCTGCGCTCATGTCGTCAAAGCGCGCGAACTCAAGGCTGATACGGCCTTCGGCGTCTAGTTTCATCGGATGAGCATCCCCCGCTCGTTCTTGCATACAGATGTATGCCGAGCGCGACGGGGATCAATGCGCGAGTGTCAACGCGCCGCGACAGCCTCCAACTCCACCTGCCAGTCGGGATCGACCAGACCGGAGACGAAGACGAGGGTTGAGGGAAAGCGCCGCGACCCGAAAACTTCGCCCCGCACCTGGCGCAGCATGGCGAGATCCTCGCGATGGATGAGGTAGATACGGAGCATCACCACATGGCTGAAGTCCATCGACGCCTGACGCAGGCAGGAGCGGATGTTCTCAAACGCGCGGCGGCACTGCGCTTCGAAGCCCTTCTCCGTCGTCCCGTCGGGCGCGACGCCGACCTGCCCCGAGAGATGCAGCCAGGTCTCAGACTCTTCCGCCAGCGCGCCATGGGCGTAGTTCGGGACGGGAAGGGAGACGATGTCCTTCGGGTCGATCAGCCGGGCGGTCATCCCGCCAGCTTCTCCATAACCTCGTCGGACATGTCGAAATTGGCGGTGACGTTCTGAACGTCGTCGTCATCTTCAAGCGCGCCGATGAGTTTGAAGAGCGTCTCGCCCGAGTTTTCGTCGACCTCGGTCTGGGTCTGGGGTTTCCAGATCAGTTTGGTGGAATCCGCCTCGCCGAGCTCGGCCTCCAGCGCGTTGGAGACCTCCGCCAGATCGCCGGCGTCGGTGTAGATGATGTGGCCGTCGTCAGAGCTCTCCACATCCTCGGCGCCCGCTTCGATGGCGGCCATCATGACGCTGTCCTCGTCTCCAGCGGCGGCCGGATAGAGGATCTGGCCCTTGCGGTCGAACATAAAGCTGACCGCCCCCGTCTCCGCCAGATTGCCGCCGTTCTTCGAGAAGATGGAGCGCACGTTGGACGCGGTGCGGTTCTTGTTGTCCGTCATCGCCTCGACGATCACCGCGACGCCCCCGGGGCCGTAGCCCTCATAGCGGATCTCGTCATAGTTCTCCGCGTCGCCGCCCATCGACTTTTTGATCGCGCGTTCGATCACGTCTTTGGGCACCGACTGGCTCTTCGCCTCTTTCACGGCGAGGCGCAGGCGCGGGTTTTTCTCCGGGTCGGGGTCGCCCATCTTCGCCGCGACGGTGATCTCCTTCGCGAGCTTGGAGAAGAGCTTGGAGCGCGCCGCGTCCTGACGGCCCTTGCGATGCTGGATATTCGCCCATTTTGAGTGGCCGGCCATGTCCCGATCCTCGAATGCTGTGCTGTTGGCGGGCTTATAGCCCTGCGGTCCGGCATGGGGAAGTCCCAGCGGCGCCCGTCGCTTCAGGATCGCCTTGTCCCCCGGCTGACCTTTCAACCTTCCGGTATTTCGGAATGTTAGAATTTCGGTGTTTCGGAAGACCGGAATGTTCTCTCACCGTGACGCGCGCCCGCATCGCGGGTGCGGCGTTCAGAGCGGCCAGAAGATCGGGATGAGCAGGGCCGCGATCAGACCGATGCCGAGGTTCATCGGGACGCCCAGCCGCATGAAATCAGTAAATTTGTAGCCGCCCGGCGCGTAGATCATCGTGTTGGTCTGGTAGCCGATGGGCGTTGCGAAGCTCAGGCTCGCCGCCAGCATCACGGCGACGACGAAAGCGCGCGGGTCGACCCCGAGCGTCTCGGCCAGCGAGATCGCGATGGGGGTCAGCACCACGGCGACGGCGGCGTTGGACAAGAGCTCAGTCATCGCCGATGCGATCAGGTAGACGCACCAGAGCGCAAGCCATGGCGCGAGGCCGAGCAGCAAGGGCGCCAGCGCATCCACGATCAGCTGCGCCGCGCCCGATGTCTGCAACGCCCGTCCGACGGCGAGCATGGCGAAGATCAGGACGAGCAGACGCCCGTCCACCACACCGAACGCTTCGTCGGGGTCGATGCATCGGGTCAGGAGGACGACCGCAACGCCGATCACGGCGGCGGCTGCGATGGGAACGATCCCGAGCGCGGAGAGGCCGACGACGGCGACGAGCGTCGCCAGCACGATCGGCGCCTTGTCCCGGCGATAGGAGCGCCCTGTCGGCTCCACCAGATCGACGAGGTTCACATCGTCGGCGAGGCGGCGGATGTCGTCCGGCGCCCCCTCGATCAGCAGCGTGTCGCCGACGCGGATCACAACGTCGTCCAGCCTTTGCCCGACCCGCTGCGCCCGCCGATGCACCGCCAGCGGGTAGACGCCGTAGCGCCGCCTGAGCCGCAACTGCCCGAGCGAGCGGTTCAGAAGGCGGCAGTCGGGGCCGATCAGCGCCTCCACCGTCACCGTCTCGGTGGACGAAATCTGGTCCACCATCGCGAGCGCGCGGCTTTCGCGGAGCGTGAGAAGCTCGTCCACTCCTGTGCGGATGACGACGATATCGCCTTCCTCCAGCACGACCTCCGACAGCGCCCGCCGGAGCGAGGCGTCGCCCCTGAGCACGTCCACCACCCGCATGCCCTGGCGCCGGAAAAGCGCAACCTCCACCGCCTTCTCGCCGATGATGGGGGAGCCTTCGACGACCGCGACCTGGGTCATGAACTTCGGGTCGCTCTTGTCGGAGAGAAAGCTCATCAGCGCCTGCCGTTCAGGCAGAAAACGCGGCGCCGCAACGGCGATGAAGGCGATGCCGATGGCGGCGAGGACCAGCGCCAGCGGCGTGATCTCGAAGAGCGAGAAGGGCGCAAGCCCCTCCGCTTGCGCCACGCCGTCGACGAGGAGGTTGGTCGAGGTGCCGATCAGCGTGCAGACCCCGCCGAGGATCGCGGTATAGGACAGCGGGATCAGGAGGCGGGACGGCGCCGTCCCGAAACTCGCCGCCATTTGCGTCGCGATGGGGATCAGGATCAGCACAACGGGCGTGTTGTTCATGAAAGCGGATGCGAAAAGCGTGAACGCGCCCAGCCCCGCCAGCGTCGCCACTGGCGACGTCTTCACCGAACGCGAAAGCGCGCCGCCCACCCGCTCCAATGCGCCCGTGCGCACCAGCGCCCCGGAGATGACGAACATCGCGGCGATCGCGATCGGCGCCGGGTTCGCTACGGCGGAAGTGAGATCGTCGATCGTCAGAACGCCCGCCGCCAAGAGGACGGCGGCGCCGGCGATCGCCACGGTCTCCGTCGAATAGGCTTCGGAGACGAACAACGCGAACATGACCGCGACCACCGCCAGGGTCAGAAGCGCGGGGGCCATCGGTCCGAATTGGGTCAGCTCGAGCAAAAGGCGCGCTCCGTCGGTTTCATCCTAGCATTATCGACGGGCGCGAGACGCCGCCAGCCGTCAATCGGTTGACGGCTCCACCGGGTCGCCGAGCGCCACGCGCCCCGGCGCGATGACTTCCGCGCACCAGCCGCCATGCCCACGCATGGCGTTGTAGCCGCCGAAACCAAGCGTCTTCTCCATTCGCGAACAGGGCGCGCAGGGGCCGGAGACGCGGACAAGCGCGCCGCCGACTTTCAGCTCCGCCTTGCGAAGAGCAGTGAGATTGATCCCTGAGACGACGATATTGCGGCGAAGGTCGGCGGGGTCGATCGCGTCCGCCCCGATCAGCGCGGCGATGACCGGCAGATGCTCCGCCTGGATCAGCGTCACCGCGCGCTTGCCGGGGGAGGTATGGCGGTCGCCGACGAGCCCGCTTTCGTCGATATCGGCCGCATCGACGGTTTCCAATGGAGCCTTCCGCGCGGGGCGAAGACCGATCCACTCGACCCGCCCGATCTGAGCATGGCGGGTCAGAAGCTCAGCGAGCGCGTAGGGTTCGCTCACGCGGCGTTGGCGGCGTCGATCACCCAGTCGATCCTGTCCTGCCCGAAATGCATCTCGCCGTCGACGAAGAAGGTCGGCGCGCCGAAAATACCTTTGGACACGGCCTCCTCCGTCGACGCTTTCAGCTTCTCTTTCACCGCATCGTCCTGCGTCGCCGCCATGATCGCTTTGGCGTCGAACCCGGCCTCAGTGAGAACCTTTCCAATCACCTCCACCTCGCCCATGGCGTCGCCGCGCGCGAAGATCGCTTCGAAAACCGCTTTCACGTACGCCGCCTGCCGCGCATCGCCGTCGAGCGCGAAGACGCCCCGCATCAGGTGCAGGGTGTTGATCGGAAATCCGGGCGGCAGCGTCAGCGGAACGCCATAGCGCGCCGCGTGTCGCCCGAGATCCTTCATCATCCACGCGCCCTTGGCGGCGATGGCGACCGGCGTTGCGTTGCCCGTCGCCTTGAAGACCCCGCCCAGCAGCATCGGCTTCATCTCGATTTCTCGGCCCGTCTTCTCGCGAATGCGGTCGAGCTGAGTCCAGGCGAGATAGGCGGCGGGCGACCCGAAATCATACCAGAACTGGATCATGCCGCCCTCACTCAGCGCCTTTCACGATGACGAACTGCGCATCCCCGGCGTGAACCCGGAGCGCCTTGGCGGACTGGTAAACGTCCGAGTTGTAGCACTCCACCGCGTCCTCATAGGTCGGGTATTCGACGACGACGAGGCGCCGGCTTTCTGGATCGCCCTCCACCGTTTCATACTCGCCGCCGCGCACGATGAATTTGCCGCCGAAAGCGGCGATCGCATCGCCGCTCACCGCCATGTACTTCTTGTATTGCTCAAGATCGTCGATGCGCACGCGCGCGATGATGTAGCCCTTGGCCATGCCGTTCCTCCCCGTGTTTCGCGTGACGATAGGCTCGCCGAAGCGGGCCCGCCACTGAAATCAGGCGATCTCCCGCTGATAGAACAGGAGGTCCAGCGGCGGCGCGGCCCGTCCGGCGGCGGTGAGCATGTGATGGCACTGGCCGCGATGATGGGTCTGGTGATTGAAGATATGCGCCAGCGCGTGATCGCGCCGCTGGGTCATGGTCGCCGGGCCGGTGATCGTCGTATACGTCACCTCTCCCGCCAGGTCGTCGTCCGCAAGGTCGGCGATGTAGCGGATCATGCGCAGATCCGTCTCCTCCCGCGCGTCCTTCAGCGCCGGGAGGTCGTCATGGGGCGCTTCGGTCAGCGACGTCGGCGCCGGTCCCGCGCCCTCCAGCCGCCAGAGCCAGATCTGATCGGCGATCAGAAGATGCGAGAGCGTCCCGAAGAGGGAGCCGAAGAACGCCCCGGCGGGCGCCTTCAGCGCCTCGTCGCTCATCTCGCCCGCCGCGTCGTAGAGGCGGCGGTTGGCCCAGGCGTTATAGGCGGCGAACATCTCGAAATGCGCTTTCATGTCTCTCTCTCCCATGATAGGCGCGCCGCCAAATCGACCACCCACTCAAAGGACGGGATTCATGGCTATCCAACGCACCTTCTCCATCATCAAGCCGGACGCGACCGAGCGCAACCTCACCGGCGCGATCAACGCCAAGCTGGAGGCCGCGGGCCTACGGATCATCGCGCAGAAGCGCATCCACCTGTCGCTGGCGCAGGCGCAGCAGTTCTACGCGGTGCACTCCGAGCGTCCCTTCTTCGGCGAACTGACCGAATTCATGTCCTCCGGCCCGATCGTAGCGCAGGTCCTCGAAGGCGAGGACGCCATCGCGAAGAACCGCGAAGTGATGGGCGCGACCAACCCGGCGGACGCCGCCGAGGGCACGATCCGCAAGGAATTCGCCCGCTCCCTCGGCGAGAACTCGATCCACGGCTCCGACGCGCCGGAGACGGCGGCGGAAGAGATCGCCTACTTCTTCTCCGGTCTCGAACTCGTCGGCTGAACCGACCTCTCCGACAACGACAAGGCCCGCCTGAGCGCGGGCCTTTTTCGTTCATCGCTTTCGAAAAATACTCAGAGCGGGCGCAGCCCGCTGCGGCTGACGAGGCGGCCCCTGAAAGGGGCTCCGAGGAGGCCGCCGCCCGGCCCAACGCGCAGCGGCCGAAGGACGCGAAGCTCGGGAGACCTGCGCCTCGCTTAGTCGACGGCCCCCGCCATCGCAGAGATCGCAGCCTCGACCCCGCCCGGCTGGAATTCAGCCCCCATATGGGTCAACGCAAGCTCCGTCGCGCCGAGGGCGCCGAGGATCATCGGCGCGTTCACATGGCCCATATGGCCGATGCGGAAGGCGCCCGTCGGCGAGATGCCGAGACCGATGCCGAGCGTGACGCCCAGCTTGCTCTCCGCCGTCTCGCGAAGAACCGAAGCGTCCAGATCGCCGGTGAGGATCGTCGTCACCGAATCCGAGAGCGCGTTCTCATCCTGCACGTTCAGCTCCAGCGGCCCCCGCTCGCCCCATTTGCGCACGGCGGCCTGAACCCCGCGCGCCAGCGCCCGGTGGCGCGCCCAGATCGCCTCCAGCCCTTCCTCCGCGATCATGTCGAGCGCGGCGCGAAGGGCGTAGAGGTGCTGCACGGGCGCGGTGCCGTGGAAGCGCTGATAGAACATCTCCGGCTCCGCCCGCGGCCCCCAGTCCCAGTGGGAGCGTCCGCGCGTCAGCGTCTTCGACCGCTCCCACGCCTTGTCGGAGGCCCAGAGAAAGGCCATGCCCGGCGGCGTCATCAGGCCTTTCTGACTGCCCGCGGTGGTGATGTCGGCGCCCCAGGCGTCCATCTCATAGGGCGTGCAACCCAGGGAGGCCATGCAGTCCACCTGAAAGAGCGCGGGATGCCCCGCCGCGTCGATCGCCTTGCGGATCGCGGCGATGTCGTTCCAGACGCCGGTGGCCGTATCGATCTGCACGACCAGCACCGCCTTGATCTCATGCGCGCTGTCCGCGCGCAGCCGATCCTCCACCATCTGCGGATCGACGCCGCGCCGGGCGGGCGCGTTGAGTACCTCGACCTCGATCCCGAGATGCTCCGCCATCTCGCCCCAGCCAACCGCGAAACGGCCCGATTCCAGCACCAGGACCTTCTCGCCGGGGTCGACCGTGTTCGCCAGCGCGGCCTCCCAAACGCCATGGCCGTTGGCGATGTAGATCGCGACGCGCCCCTCGGTCCGGGCGACCTTCTTCAGGTCCGGGTACATCCCCGCCGTCATCTCCACCAAGGTTCCTTCGTAGATATTGGCGGAGGGACGGCTCATCTCCCTCAGCACCGTCTCCGGCATGACGGAGGGGCCGGGGATGGCGAGGAAATGGCGACCGTTGGCGAGAGGCATATTCGGAAACTCCTGACTATCGCGGAGGGACGTAGCATGGGCTGGGCGCCCCGACACCCTAAGGATGCTGATTTCCGCGATCACCGCTCGTGATGGCGAACCGCGTCAATTGGCGAAGGCGGGGAAGGCGGCGAGACCGTCGAGAACGAACTGGACCGCCAGCGCGCCGAGGATCATGCCGAATAGCCGGGTCAGAACTTTGATCCCGGTCGGGCCGAGAAGCCGCTCGATAAGCTCGGTGGCGAGGAAGACGACGAACGCGATCGCGAGCACCGCCGCCGCCCCGGCGTAAACGGCTAGCTGCCCGGTGGCGTCCCCTGCCTGATCGGCCGTCAGAAGGATCATCGCGGCCAGCGCGCCGGGCCCGGCGATCAGCGGGGTGGCGAGGGGAAAGACGGACGGATCGGCGCGATCCTCGCCCTCAGTCGCCTTCTCTCTGCGCTCTGCCCGCCGTTCGAACAGCATCTCCACCGCCAGCAGGAAGAGCATCAGCCCCCCGGCGATGCGGAAGGCTGGGAGGGACACGCCAACGGCGTTCAGCGCTTCGTCCCCGATCAACCCGAAAAAGGCGAGAAGGATGAAGGCGACGGCGACGCCGCGCCCTCCGATCACCGCGCGCTGGCGCAGGGTCGCGCCCGCCGTCAGGGCCGCGAACATCGGGGCGAGGCCGATCGGGTCCACCATCACGAAAAGCGTCGCGAAGGCGGTGGCGAAGGCCGCCGGAAACTCGCCTGAGAAAAGCTCCGCGCTCATTTCACCGCGTCCAGCCGCTCCTGCGCCTTCATCCAAAGCGCCTCGGCTTTCTCAAGCCCGGCGATGATTTCGGCGCGTTTCTTCTGAAGGTCTTCGAATTTGCCCGCCGGCGCGTCCATGTAGAGTTCCGGATCGGCGAGCATCTCGTCGATCCGGGTCTTCATGCCCTCGATCTTGACGATCCGGGCCTCCGCCGCGTTGACCTCTTTCTGGAGCGCCAGCTTCTCGGCGCGGGCTTTCGCCTTGTCCTCTTTGGTGGCCTTTGGGGCCTTCTCCTTGGCCTCTTTCGGACGCTCGCGGCGGACGCCGCCGCGTTCGGAGAGGAGAAGATCGCGATAATCGTCCATATCGCCGTCGAAGGGCCGCACCGCGCCGTCCTTCACGAGCCACAGCCGGTCGGCGCAGGCGCTGACCAGTTCCGCATCATGGGCCACCAGAATGACCGCGCCCTCATAAGCGGCCAGCGCTTGCGCGAGCGCTTCGCGGCTTTCGATGTCGAGATGGTTCGTCGGCTCGTCGAGGATGATCAACTGCGGTTCATGCACGGTCATCAGTGCGAGCAAGAGCCTCGCCTTCTGCCCGCCCGATAGCGATTTGACCGGGTTCGCCGCGATCTCCGCCCCGATGCCGACGGCGCCGAGACGCGCGCGGATCTTCGCTTCCGGCTGGTCCGGGATCAGGCGACGGAGGTGCTGGATCGGCGTCTCGTCCAGCAGCAGCTCATCCGTCTGGTGCTGCGCGAAATATCCGATGCGCAGTTTGGAGGCGCGGGTCTCGTCCCCCTCCATCGGCGCCAACCGCTCCGAGATCAGCTTGGCGAGCGTCGACTTGCCCTGACCGTTGGCCCCGAGCAGCGCGATGCGGTCGTCAGGGTCGATGCGGAGCGAGACGTCGCGCAGCACCGGTTTGGCGTCATAGCCGACCGCGACCTTTTCGAAGGCGATGATCGGGGGTGAAAGCTCGTCGCCGCAACTGAACTTGAAGGGCGCGACAGCGCCTTCAGCGACCCCTGCGATGGGCTCCATCCGCGCGAGCATCTTCAGGCGGCTTTGCGCCTGCTTCGCCTTCGACGCCTTGTAGCGGAACCGATCGACGAATGACTGGATATGCGCCCGCTCGCGGTCCTGCTTCGCCGCCATCGCCTCGTTCCGGGCAGCGTCCGCGCGGCGCTTGGCGTCGAAAGCGTCGTAACCGCCGGAGTAGAGAGTGGTTTTCTTTCCAGTGAGATGGAGGATGTTGTTGACGGCCCGGTTAAGGAGGCCGCGATCATGGGAGATGACCATCGCCGTCGCGGGGTACCGCGCCAAGAAGGTCTCCAGCCACATTGCGCCTTCGAGGTCGAGATAGTTGGTCGGCTCGTCGAGCAGCAGAAGATCGGGTGCGGAGAAAAGAACCGACGCCAGCGCCACGCGCATCCGCCAGCCGCCCGAAAACTCCGCCGCCGCCCGCGCTTGCGCCGCCGCGTCGAAGCCGAGGCCGTTGAGGATGGAGGCCGCACGCGCTTCCGCTGAATGCGCGTCTATGTCGGCGAGGCGGGTCTGTATCTCCGCGATGCGATGGGCGTCGGTCGCCGTTTCCGCCTCCGCCATCAACGAAGCGCGCTCCCGGTCGGCGGCGAGGACGATATCGAGAAGCGGCTGCGGGCCGGCGGGCACTTCCTGCTTCACACCCCCGATGCGGGCGCCGCGGCGCAGATCGATCGTCCCCTCGTCCGGCGTCAGCTCGCCTTCGATCAGGCGAAAGAGCGTCGTCTTGCCGGTGCCGTTGCGCCCGACGATGCCGATGCGCGCGCGGTCGGGCGCGCGAAAGGACGCGCCTTCGATCAGGCGGCGTCCGCCCATGGTGAAGGTGAGGTCTGTGACGGTCAGCATGGCGAAGGCGGGATGGGGGAGGCGGCGGCCCGTGTCAATCGCGCGTTTTTCCGTGAGCGGGCGTCTAGGAATATGCGTCGGCCTTTTGTAAACCCGTCGCGTCCGGGCCCGCGCTCTCGACGCGGGGCTCCGAGGACGGGGAGAAATTTGGTGAGCAATAACGACAGCTTCATCGAAGAGGTCAGCGAAGAGGTTCGCCGCGACCGCATGTTCGCGCTCTGGAAGCGCTACGGCCCGTTCGTCATCGGCGCGATCGTCCTGATCGTCGCGGCGGCGGGCGGTAAGGCTTGGCTCGACTTTCAGGCGCGCGAAGACGCGAAAGTCGCCGGCGGCGCGGTGATCGCCGCCGCCTCCGCTCCGCCGGGGGAGGCCGCGGCGGCGCTGACCGCGATCGCTGATCAGGCGGACCATGAGGGCGCGGCGCTGCTCGCGCGTCTCCGCGCGGCGGCCGCCTTGGCGGCGGACGGCGACGCGGCGGGGGCCGCGGCGGCCTATGACGTCGTCGCATCCAGCCCTTCGGCCGACGGGCTCATGAAGGATTTCGCGGCGTTCCGCGCGCTCGCGCTCCGCGCCGACGACATGGCCCCGGCCGACGCGCTCGCCGCGTTAGAGCCGATGGCGAACGGCTCGGGTCCGTTCCGCCTTCTGGCGCTTGAGGCGCAGGCGGCGGCGCATCTGCGGGCGGGCGACCGCGACGCGGCCATCGCCGCGCTCCAGACCGTCGGCGAAGACGAAACGGCGCCGAACGGCCTGCGCCAGCGCGCGCTGGCGGCGCTTTCGGCGCTCGGCGCGCCCGCGACGACGGGCGCGGAACTCGTCGGCGGCCAGGGGTGAGGGGCCGGCGCATAACCATGACCCGGAACATGACGAGGGGCGGCTCCATGAGCATCTTTTCCCGAAGAGGGCTGATGACGGCCGCGATGATCACCGCCTTGGCGGGTTGCGACGTCTTCGGCGACGACGAGGTGATCCTGCCGGGCGAACGCATCCCGGTTCGCTCGCAACCGGCGGAGCGGGCCTCCACCGCGCCCGCTGCGGCGATTTCCGCGCCGATCGCCAACGCCGAGTGGACGCAGGTCAACGGCTCCGCCGCCCACGCCATCGGGCATGTGCAGGCGCCTTCCAGCCTTTCCGTCGCGTGGCGGTCCGATGTAGGCGTCGGCGGCGATGGTTTGACGGCGACGCCGGTGGTGGCGGAAGGCAATGTCTTCACGCTGGACGGCGCGGCGCGGGTCTCCGCTTTCTCGACCTCGGGCGGTTCGTCCTGGCGCGCCGATCTGACGCCCGAAGGCGAAAGCTCCGACGACGGGTTCGGCGGCGGTCTCGCCTATGACAGCGGGACGCTCTACGCCACGACCGGTTTCGGCGAGGTGGTCGCGCTCGACCCGTCGTCGGGCGAGATCCGCTGGCGGCAGAAGCTGACGGCGCCGATCCGCTCCGCCCCCGCCGCCGCGAACGGCGTCGTGGTCGCCGTGGCGCGCGACAACACCGCAATCGCCTATGCGGGGGAGGACGGGTCCGTCCTCTGGCGTCTCTCCGGCGCAGCCTCCACCAGCGCGGGCATTCTCGGCGGGGCGAGCCCGGCGATTTCTCCCGGCGGCGTGGCGATCCTGCCCTTCGCCTCGGGCGAGCTGATCGCGGCGCGCCTGACGACGGGTCAGCGGCTCTGGACCGATGTGGTCTCCGGCGGGCGGCGGGCCTTCGCGCGCTCCGTCATCTCCGACATCTCCGCCGACCCTGTGATCCAGGGCGTCGTGGTGATCGCGGGCAACCAGTCCGGCCAGCTCGTCGCGATCGACGGGCGCAACGGCCGACGCGGCTGGGTGCGCGATTTCGGCGCGCGGAACGCGGTCTGGGTCGACGGCGCCTCCATCTTCCTGATCTCCGACAACGCGGAGCTGCGCCGCCTCGCCTCCAATGACGGCGGCACGGTCTGGACGACGACGCTGGAGGAGTATCGCGACCCCGACGACCGCGAGGACGCCATCGCCTATGGCGGGCCGGTTCTTGCGGGCGGGCGGCTTCTGGTGACCAGCTCGCGCGGCGAGCTTCTGAGCTTCGACCCGGCGACGGGCGCGCAGACCGGATCGACGTCGATCTCCGGCCTGACCGGCCTCGGCCCCGTCGTCGCGGGCGGCACTGTCTACGTGATGACCAGCGGCGGCGGTCTCGTCGCGCTGCGATAGGCTTGCCGCGCCGCCCCGTGGGGCGTAAGGGGCCGCGATGACCTACACCGTCGCTCTGATCGGTCGGCCGAATGTCGGCAAATCGACCCTGTTCAACCGTCTGATCGGCAAGCGCCTCGCGCTGGTCGACGATCAGCCGGGCGTGACGCGCGATCTGCGCGAGGGCGAGGCCCGGCTCGGCGATCTGTCCTTCACGCTGATCGACACCGCCGGGCTGGAGGCCGTGACCGACGACAGCTTGCCGGGCCGGATGCGCAAGCTGACCGAGCGAGCGGTGGAGATGGCGGACGCCTGCGTCTTCATGCTCGACGCTCGGTCAGGCCTCTCGCCAGTTGACCACGAAGTCGCCGACATCCTGCGCCGCGCCGGCGCCGACGTGATCCTCGCCTGCAACAAGGCGGAAGGGCGCGCGGCGGACGCGATCTACGAGGCGTGGGAGCTGGGCCTCGGCGAGGCGCTGCCGATCTCCGCCGAGCATGGCGAGGGGATGGGGGAGCTATACGCCGCGCTCCAGCCGCGTCTGGATGCCTATGACGAGGCGATGAAGGCGACCGCCGCGGAGGCGCCAGAGGATGACGACGAGGAGGGAAAACCCCTACAGATCGCCGTTGTCGGGCGCCCCAATGCGGGCAAATCCACACTGGTGAACGCGATCCTCGGCGAGGATCGTCTGCTGACCGGGCCGGAGGCGGGGATCACGCGCGACAGCATCGGGCTCCCGATCACATGGGGCGATCGCGAATTCCGCATCTTCGACACCGCGGGCTTGCGGAAGCGGGCCAAGATCGACGCGAAGGTCGAAAAGCTCTCCGCCTCCGACGCCGTGCGGGCGGTGAAGTTCGCCGAGGTCGTGATCGTCCTGATGGACGCGGACAACGCCTATGAGACGCAGGACCTCCGCATCGCCGATCTGGCGGAGCGGGAGGGGCGGGCCGTCGTCTTCGCCGTGAACAAATGGGATCTGGTGGAGGACAAGCAGGAACGGCTGAAGGAGCTGAAGGAGATGCAGGAGCGTCTCCTGCCGCAGCTCTCCGGCGCGCCGCTCATCACGCTCGCCGCGATCACCGGGCGCGGGCTGGAGCGGCTCCGCGAGGCTGTCATGTCCATGCATGAGATCTGGAACATGCGCCTGACGACGGCGAAGCTGAACAACTGGCTGCTCGCCAAGGTGCAGGGCCATCCGCCCCCGGCGCCGAGCGGTCGGCGCATCCGCCTACGCTACATGACGCAGGTGAAGGCGCGCCCGCCGAGCTTCATGGTCTCCTGCTCCAAGCCCGAGGATCTGCCGGAGAGCTACACGCGGTTTCTGGTGAACGGTCTGCGCAAGGATTTCGGGATGCGGGGCGTGCCGATCCGCATCGCGATGCGCAAGGGCGATAACCCTTATGCGGACAAGAAGAAGCCGCGCGGGCACCGGGGGAAGGACGCGTAAGATCGCGCGAATGCGCGCATCGTTAACCGCGCCCTTTCCAAACCCGCGCTGCGGTGCGATAGGGACGCGCCAACCGACCCCTTCTGGAGATTCCCCGATGGAGATTCGCGAGGCGCTCACCTTCGACGACGTTCTTCTGGTTCCCGGCGCATCCGAAGTGATGCCCGCCGACGCCGACGTCGCGACGAACGTCACCAAATCCGTGCGCCTGAACATCCCGCTCCTCTCCTCCGCCATGGACACGGTGACGGAGGCGGAGATGGCGATCACCATGGCGCAGGCGGGCGGCGTCGGGGTGATCCACCGCAATCTCGATCTCGAAGAGCAGGCCGCGCAGGTGCGTCGGGTGAAGCGCTTTGAAAGCGGCGTCGTTTATAACCCGATCACCCTTCGTCCCGATCAGACGCTGGCCGACGCCAAGGCGATGCAGGAGCGCTACAAGATCACCGGGTTCCCGGTGGTCGGGCCGGACGGAAAGCTGATCGGCATCGTCACCAACCGCGACATGCGCTTCGCCGAGCAGGACGCGACGCCGATCTCCGAAATGATGACGGCGGAGAACCTCGCCACCATCGGCGAGCGCGCGGATCGCGAGGAGGCGCGCCGCCTGATGATGCAGCGCCGGATCGAGAAACTCCTCGTGACGGACGGGGAGGGGCGCTGCGTCGGCCTTCTCACGATCAAGGACATGGAGAAGGCGGTTCTGAACCCGAACGCCTGCAAGGACGAGCTGGGCCGCCTGCGCGTCGCCGCCGCCTCCACCGTGGGCGATGCTGGCTTCGAGCGGTCGGAGCAGCTGATCGACGCCCATGTCGACCTGCTGGTGATCGACACGGCGCATGGTCATTCCAGCGCGGTGTCGGCGGCTGTGGAGCGGGTCAAGAAGCTCTCCAACTCCGTTCAAGTTGTCGCCGGCAACGTCGCGACGGCGGAAGCTACGAAGGCGCTGATCGACGCGGGCGCGGATGCGATCAAGGTCGGCATCGGGCCGGGCTCTATCTGCACGACGCGGATGGTCGCTGGCGTTGGGGTGCCGCAGCTGACGGCAATTTCCGATTGCGCGGAGGAAGCGGCGAAAACCGGCGTGCCGGTGATCGCCGACGGCGGCATCAAGTTCTCCGGCGACTTCGCCAAGGCGATCGCGGCGGGCGCGTCCTGCGCCATGGTCGGCTCGATGCTGGCGGGGACGGACGAGAGCCCGGGGGAGGTCTATCTCTACCAGGGCCGCAGCTACAAATCCTATCGCGGCATGGGCTCCGTCGGCGCGATGGCGCGCGGCTCCGCCGATCGTTACTTCCAGAAACAGGTCTCCGAGACGCACAAACTTGTGCCGGAGGGGATCGAGGGGCAGGTGCCTTACAAGGGTTCCGCCGGGACGGTTCTGCACCAGCTCGTCGGCGGGCTGCGCGCCGCGATGGGCTACACCGGTTCCCGCTCGGTGGATGAGATGCGCAACGGCTGCCGTTTCGTGAAGATCACCAACGCCGGGCTCGCCGAAAGCCATGTGCACGACGTGCAGATCACGCGCGAGAGCCCGAACTACCGGATGAGCTGATGACGCCCGCCGCGCGGGTCGCGGCGGCGGCCGATATCTTGGACGTATGGCGCGCTGGCGATGAGCGGGCGGAGGCGATCCTGCGCCGCTGGGGGCGGGAGAACCGCTACGCCGGTTCGAAGGACCGGCGCGCGATCTCCGACATCGTCTACGACTGCCTGCGGCGGCGGCGCTCCTACGGGTTTCTCGGGGATGGTGAGAACGGCCGCGCGCTGACGCTCGGCCGCGCGATGGCGGCGGGCGGCGACCCGGCGCGGACATTCTCAGGCGAAGGCCATGCGCCCGCCGCGCTTTCGGCGTCGGAGGCGCGCCGCGCTGCGACGATCGGCGACGGCGCGGCGCGGGCGCTGGCGGAGGCGCCGGTCGGCGTGAAGCTAGACGTTCCCGACTGGCTGCTGGCACCGCTTCGTACGGCGCTCGGCGACGAGTTCGAAGACGGACTGCGCGTGATGCGCGAGCGGGCGCCTATCGACCTCCGCGTCAATCGCCTGCGCGCCGATCCGCAAGCGGCTCGCGCCGCGCTCGCGGAGCACGACCCGTCATTGGTCCCTGAACCGGTTGAAGAGGCGCCGGACGCCTTGCGCCTGCCGCCCGGCGCCCGGATCGCCGACGCCCGCGCGCTGGAGGAGGGCCTCGTCGAACTCCAGGACGCGGCGAGCCAGGCGGGCGCGGCGCTCGCGGACCCTCGGCCGGGGGAGGCGATCCTCGACTATTGCGCCGGCGGCGGCGGCAAGGCGCTCGCCTTCGCCTCGCTGACGGGGGGAGAGGCGCGGATCGTCGCCCATGACGTGGCCCCGGAGCGGATGCGCGACTTGCCCACCCGCGCCGGACGCGCCGGCGCGCGGATCGAGATCGCCCGCAGCGCGGAGCTCGAGGCTCTCGTCGGCGCCTGCGATCTCGTCTTCGTCGATGCGCCCTGCAGCGGCTCCGGCGTCTGGCGTCGCGATCCGGAAGCGAAGTGGCGTCTCACACCCGCTCGGCTTGAGACCCTGCGCGCCGCGCAAGCCGAGGCCGCGCGGGAGGCGCTGCGCTATCTCAAGCCCGACGGGCGGCTCGCTTATGCGACTTGCTCGCTCTTGGCCGAGGAGAACGCCGCCCAAACTGAAGCTTTGCTCAGTTCGATCTCGGGCGCGCGCCTCATTGAACAACGGCTGTGGCGCCCGGGAGCGCCGGGCGACGGCTTTTTTTGCGCCGTGATCGCGACTTCGGGCGGCAAAGGTTAACGATCCGTTAACGATTTACCGACATTGTTCGCTGGGGCGCAGCAGAAGGAGCGCGCGATGCCGGTCGACGTTTCACTCGGCGAAACATCGGGCCGCAACAACGATCGCGCGGAGCGTCCATTGTCAGGCGCCCGGCTTATGGCGATCGCCGCCGTGGTTCTCGCCGTCGTCATTGCGGCGGGCGCTGTCCTCATGGCGGCGTCGCCGGACCTTCAGGCCTCGTCGATCGCCCGTTTCACCTATGTCGCCGCCGTGGCCGCGGGCGTTTTCGCGATCTTCCGGCTGAGCCGCATCGCGGACAGCGCGCGCAAGGGCGCGCGCCTCTCCAAAGCGACGGATGACGCGGTCGCGCTCACCGACAGCGACGGGTTCGTCCTCGACGCGGGGGCTGGCGACGCGGCGCGCGGTCTGCCCGTCGAAGCGGCGTTCGGCGTAAAGGAGGGCGACGGGGCGGTGATGCGGATCGGTCGGGCCGCGCTCGCCGACGGCCGCGCCTCCGGGCCCGTGGCGCTGGCCGACGGTCGGCGCGGCGCGCTTTCCGCGGCGCGCTGGAGCGACGACGCGCTCCTCTGGACATACGCGCCTCCGGCTCCGTGGTCGCTCGACGATGCGCTGCGGGCCGAGCTGCCGGCGGCGTTCCTCGCGCAGGACGGACGAGCCGTCGACGCGACGGAGGCTTATCTCAGCCTTCCGTCCGACGACCGCGATCTGATGGCTGAGGCTGCGCGCTCGGCGCCAGCGGACGCTTGCGAGCGACGCATGCGCTTCTCCGACGGCTCGGCGCGGGTCGTGTCGCTCACGCCGATCGGAGAGGAAGGCCGGGCAGCTTTCGCCTCTCGCAAGAGCGAAGACGAGGACGCGCTCGGCGTGTTCGAGGCTATGCCGGTCGCCGTCGCCCTTCTCGACGCGTCCGGGCGGATCACGCGGCTCAACGCGGCGTCACGGCGCCTTCTGGGCGACCGGGCGCGTGTCGGCGCCGCCCTCGGCGACATCGTCGACGGCTTCGGGCGACCGATCGCGACGCGCGTGCGCGAGGCGATTGCGGGAAACGCGAGCGGCCGCTCTGAGATGGCCCGCGTCGTGCGCGAAGGCGGCGGCGGACGGGGCGGCGGGGAGACCTTCCTCCAGGTTGCGATGAAGCGCGTGGAGATGATCGACGGGTTCGGCGTCGCCGCCGTCGTCAACGACGCGACCGAGTTGAAAGTGCTGGAGCAGCAGTTCGTCCAGTCACAGAAGATGCAGGCGGTCGGGCAGCTCGCGGGCGGCGTCGCCCATGACTTCAACAACCTTCTGACGGCGATCATCGGCCATTGCGACCTGATGAGCCTGCGCACCTCGGAAACCGACCCCGCCTTCGAGGACGTCACGCAAATCCGCCAGAACGCCAATCGCGCGGCGGCGCTGGTGCGGCAGCTGCTCGCCTTCTCGCGCCAGCAGAAACTGAACCCGAAGCGCTGTTCGCTGCCTTCCGCGCTCAGCGATCTCTCCAACCTCCTGAACCGGCTGATTGGAGAGAGGATCACGCTTGAGGTTTCCACCACGGACGATCTCTGGGACGCTTACCTCGATGCGCAGCAGTTCGAGCAGGTGATCCTGAACCTCGTCGTCAACGCCCGCGATGCGATGCCGGACGGCGGTGCGATCCGCGTGGTCTGCGAGAACGCAGCGATCTCGGAGGAGATGCGGCGCGACCGGGCTGTCGTTCCGCCCGGAGATTACATCAAGGTCGACGTGATCGACGAAGGCGTCGGGATGAACGACGACGTGCGCGCCCAGGTGTTCGAACCGTTCTTCACCACCAAAGGGGTTGGAGATGGAACCGGCCTCGGTCTCTCGACCGTTTACGGGATCGTCAAACAGACGGGCGGCTACATCTTCGTCGACAGCGCGCCGGGGGAGGGGACGACGTTCTGCATCCTCCTGCCGCGACCGGATGACGAGGACCTCGCGGTTGGGTCGGAGCGCAAGGTCAACGCGCCGCAGGACCTTTCAGGGGCCGGCGTCATCCTACTGGTCGAAGACGAGGCGCCTGTCCGCGCCTTCGCCAGACGCGCTCTTTCGATACGCGGCTACGAGGTCATCGAAGCCGCCGACGCGGACGAGGCGCTGGAGGCGCTGGCGGGGGCGCCGGAAGTCGACCTGATCATCACCGACGTCGTGATGCCGGGCCGCGACGGGCCGACCTGGGTGCGGGAGGCGCGCAAAGCCCGCGCCGACCTGCCCGTGATCTTCACTTCGGGCTATTCCGACGATGTGTTCCGCAAGGGGCTCGAAGACATTTCCGACAGCGTCTTCCTCGCCAAGCCCTTCACCTTCGACGATCTCTCCCGGATCGTGAAAGAGGTGATGAAGCGGGAGACCGCCTGACGTCGCGCCTCCTGCGAGCGCCCCTGCGATCAGCGCGGCGGCCTCTGAGCGCTTAACCGCCTGTTAAGCATGGCGCTCTACCTCTGTCTTGCGGGTAAAGAGATTTGTTCCCTTATTGTTCGTTTCGTGCTAAGAACGCATTAAGAACATGAGGCGCAACCTCTTCGGTTGATATCGGCAGGAGAATCCGCAATGACGCAGAACGTTTTGGAGCTGGCGGGAAAACGAGACATGGACAAGGCCAAGGCACTGGAGAGCGCGCTGGCGCAGATCGAGCGCAATTTCGGCAAGGGCTCGATAATGAAGCTCGGCCAGCGCGAGGCCGCGATGGACATCGAGGCGATCTCCACCGGATCGCTCGGCCTCGACATCGGTCTCGGCATCGGCGGGCTGCCCAAGGGGCGCATCATCGAGGTTTACGGGCCGGAATCGTCGGGCAAGACGACGCTGGCGCTGCATGTGGTCGCCGAAGAGCAGAAAAACGGCGGCGTTTGCGCCTTCGTCGATGCGGAACATGCGCTCGATCCCTCCTACGCCCGCAAGCTGGGCGTGGATGTGGATGAGCTGTTGATCTCCCAGCCGGATGCGGGCGAGCAGGCGCTGGAGATCACCGATACGCTGGTGCGCTCGGGTGCGGTCTCCGTCGTCGTGGTCGATTCGGTCGCCGCTCTGACGCCGCGCTCTGAGCTTGAGGGCGATATGGGCGACAGCTCCGTCGGCGTGCAGGCCCGGCTGATGAGCCAGGCGATGCGCAAGCTGACGGGGTCGATCAGCCGCTCGAAATGCATGGTCATCTTCATCAACCAGATCCGCATGAAGATCGGCGTCATGTTCGGCTCGCCGGAGACGACCACGGGCGGCAACGCGCTGAAATTCTACTCCTCCGTCCGTCTCGACATCCGCCGCATCGGCGCGATCAAGGACAAGGACGAGGTGGTCGGCAACACGACCCGCGTGAAAGTCGTGAAGAACAAGGTCGCCCCGCCGTTCAAGCAGATCGAGTTCGACATCATGTACGGAGAGGGCATCTCCAAAACGGGCGAGCTGATCGACCTCGGTGTGAAGGCCGGGGTGGTGGAGAAATCCGGCTCCTGGTTCTCCTATGGCGACGAACGGATCGGGCAGGGGCGCGAGAACGCCAAGAACTTCCTGAAGGAGAACCGAGACATCGCGCTCCAGATCGAGGACAAGATCCGCGCGGCCCACGGCCTCGACTTCGACATGGAGAAGGCCGATCCGGACCGGGATCAGGGCGAGGACGTTCTGGAGGCGTAAGCCACCTCAAAACGAATGCGGCGCGTCGCCTGAAAGGGCGGCGCGTTCTTCGTTTGGCGGAGGCGTCGCCTCGTCGGAGCCCCTTTCGGGGCCGCCTCCTCGCCGACATCGGGCTTCGCCCTCCTTCGGATATTTGGCGAAGCATGAAGGAACGGTCGGCGCTCCCGTGGACAGCGGACCGCCCGGCGGCTATCACCCGCGCTGGTGAATTCGCGCCTCTCGGGAAGACAAATCATGGCCAGCCTCAACGATATCCGTTCGACCTTCATCGATTACTTCGTGAAGAACGGCCACGCGCATGTGGAGAGCTCTCCGCTCATCCCGCGCAACGACCCGACGCTGATGTTCACGGCGGCCGGCATGGTGCAGTTCAAGAACGTCTTCACAGGACTGGAGCATCGCGATTACACGCGCGCGGTGACCTCGCAGAAATGCGTGCGCGCCGGGGGTAAGCACAACGATCTCGACAATGTCGGCTACACCGCGCGGCATCACACGTTCTTCGAGATGCTCGGCAACTTCTCCTTCGGCGACTACTTCAAGGGCGATGCGATCCCTTTCGCCTGGGATCTGATCACTAAAGAGTTCGGGCTGCCGAAGGACCGGCTCTACGTCACGATCTATCACACCGATGACGAGGCGGCGGAGATCTGGCGCAAGCATGCGGGGCTTTCGGATGATCGGATCATCCGGATCGCGACGGACGACAACTTCTGGTCGGCGGGTCCGGTGGGGCCCTGCGGTCCGTGCTCTGAGATCTTCTATGATCACGGCGACCATATCTGGGGCGGACTGCCGGGCACGCCGGAGGAAGACGGCGATCGGTTCATGGAGATCTGGAACCTCGTCTTCATGCAGTATGAGGCGCTGCCCGACGGGTCGCGCGTGGACCTGCCCAAACCTTCCATCGACACGGGCATGGGGCTGGAGCGGATCGGGGCGGTGCTGCAGGGGCGGCACGACAATTACGACACCGACCTGATGAGGGCGCTGATCGAAGCCTCCGCCAGCGCTTCGGGCGTCGATCCCGATGGCGACGGGAACATCCATCACCGGGTGATCGCGGATCACCTGCGTTCGACCTCCTTCCTGATCGCGGATGGCGTGCTGCCGTCGAATGAGGGGCGGGGCTACGTCCTTCGCCGGATCATGCGGCGAGCGATGCGCCATGCCCACCTATTGGGCGTGGAGGCCCCGCTAATGCACCGGCTGGTGCCTGCGCTGACTGCGCAGATGGGGCAGGCGTTCCCCGAGCTTTCCCGCGCGCAGGCGCTGATCGAGGAGACGCTGGAGCTGGAGGAGAACCGGTTCCGCAAGACGCTGGATCGCGGGCTGCACCTTCTGGACGAGGAACTGGCGCAGCTGCCCGAAGGCGCCGAGCTGCCGGGCGAGGCGGCGTTCAAGCTCTACGACACCTACGGCTTTCCGTTGGACCTCACGCAGGACGCGCTGCGCGAGAAAGGCCGCGCCGTCGACACTGACGGGTTCGATGCGGCTATGGCGGAGCAGAAGGCGAAGGCGCGGGCCGCTTGGTCCGGGTCGGGCGAGGCGGCGGACGCGGTGATCTGGTTCGACATCGCGGAAGAGCACGGCGCCACCGAGTTCCTCGGCTACGAGACGGAAGTAGCCGAAGGGCAGATCCTCGCCATTGTCAGGGATGGGGCTGAGGTTGATGCGCTGATGGCGGGGGAGACCGGCGCGCTCGTCCTCAATCAGACGCCGTTCTACGCCGAAAGCGGCGGTCAGGTGGGCGACGCCGGCGTCGTGAAAGTCGGCGGAGGCGCCGCCGAGGTGACGGACACAAAGAAGATGCAGGGCGTCTTCGCGCATCAGGTCACCGTGACGGAGGGTGAGATCGCCAAGGGCGTCGGCGCGGAACTGATCGTCGATCACGCCCGCCGCTCGACCATCCGGGCGAACCACTCGGCAACGCACCTTCTGCATGAAGCGCTTCGCGGGCATCTGGGCGATCATGTCGCGCAGCGCGGGTCGCTGAACGCGCCGGAGCGGCTGCGGTTCGACTTCTCCCACGCCAAGGGCATGAGCCTTGAGGAGATCAAGGCGGTCGAGGCGGAGGTGAACGAATACATCCGCCAGAACACGCCCGTCACGACCCGTCTGATGACGCCGGACGAGGCGCGGGAGATGGGGGCGCAGGCGCTTTTTGGCGAGAAATATGGGGACGAGGTGCGCGTCGTCTCCATGGGCCGGGTCGTGGAAGGCGGCTCTGGTCCGGATGGCGACATCTACTCGATGGAGCTTTGCGGCGGCACCCATGTGGCGGCGACGGGCGATATCGGGACCTTCGTGGTGACGGGGGAGAGCGCGTCTTCGGCGGGCGTCCGCCGGATCGAGGCGCTCACCGGGGCGGCGGCCTTCGATTATCTCTCCCAGCAGGATCACACGCTGGCCGAGGTCGCCTCGGCGCTGAAGGTGGCGCCTGCGGAGGCGGCTGATCGGGCGAAGGCGCTTCTGGATGAGCGGAAGGCGCTGGAGCGCGAGATCGCGGAGCTACGCAAACAGGTCGCCCTTGGCGGCGGCGGCTCGGCTGAGGGGCCGGAGGCGAAGGACGTGGGGGGCGTCAAGTTCCTCGCCCAGGCGCTCGTCGGCGTGTCGCCGAAGGACCTTCGGGGGCTGATCGACGAGCACAAGAGCCGGCTTGGGTCCGGCGTCGTTCTGCTGATTGCGGACGCCGGCGGGAAGGCCGCGGCGGCTTGCGGCGTGACGGATGACCTGACGGATCGGATCAGCGCCGTGGACGCCGTCCGGGCGGCGGCGGAGGCCCTTGGCGGCAAGGGCGGCGGCGGGCGGCCGGATATGGCTCAGGCGGGGGGCGCCGACCCCTCGAAAGCGCCGGAGGCGATTGCGGCTGTGGAGGCTTTGATCGCCGGGTAAGAGGGCGGTTTTCGGTGGTTTCGCCCGCGTCCCCATGGGGACGTGGGGTTAAGTCATTGTTTTGTAATGGTGAGCGATGGGCTTAACGCTTCGTTAAGGTCTTGGTCCGCATGAGAGAGGCCCCGGATCAGGTCCGGGGCGGTTGCGAGTTATCGGTTGGATGGGCTTCAGCCAATCAGTAGTGTGACCAAGGGCTGAAGCGAGGTTGAACGCCGAACTGACACGATGGAGCAATTAAGGCACACGCATGGCTTGGAAAGGCCTTCGTCCACGGCCTCTCTTTCGAAATCAGCCCCTATTCTGATGGTCAGCAGTCTGGCAGGTTGCCTAAGTTGTTTGCATGCTGTGTGCCAGCGGTTGTCCGGAGATACTTGCCGTTTGTGCCCTTCACGACGTGGACATCCGTTCGCGCTTCGCCTGCTTGCTGTACGTAGTAAGTATGTGTTCCGTTCTCGATATCACTGATCGCGCCAGCTTTTAAACGCGGCGACCATGACATCCCAGTGTTACAGAGCTTCGTGATGTCACCGTCACTGTCTTTTCCAGATTTCGTTACCCTACGATCAGCCATTATGAGTCGTCTTTTGATGGTATAAAAATATCTCTCTCAGATCATCTGAGATTTCTGTCATGTGGTAAGTGGCGCTAGCTGATGCAATGTTTTCGCCGTTTACGAACTATGGCCGCATTGTATTTCAGTATTTTGCTGTGGGGCCGACGATGGTGGGTTTCACCCACCCTACGACATCAACCGTCCCACACCACCGGGAACCAATCCTCCCGAAGCCGCTGCCCCGCGACCATCTCATGCCCCGGATAGGGCGGAGACGTCCGCCCCGGCCGCTCCACATAGCGCGCGTCGTCGCCGACCCAGCGCAATGAAAGCGCCCGCCGCCGACCGCCGTGGGGGTTGCCGCGGGCGCCGTGGGCGGTGCGGAAATCGAAGATGACGCAGTCGCCGGGGTCCATCTCCCATTCGAGGACCTTCGTGTCCTCCGGGTTGGCGTCGGGGTCGGGGACGGAGGTCCATTCCTGCGCCCCCTCGTAAAAGTCGCTGTCGTCGGCCCAGCTGACCGGCCTCACCATCTTCTCCCACCTATGGGAGCCCGCGATGAAGCGGAGAGTGGCGTTCTTCACCGGATCGACGGGGATCCAGAAGCTGACGGTCTGGGCGCCTTCGACGAAGTAATAGGGGGCGTCCTGATGCCATGGGGTGGGTTTGGAGGTGCCCGGCTCCTTCACCAGCACATGGTCGTGGAAGATCTGCGCGGTTTTGGAGCGCATCGCGGCGGCGGCGACTTCGGCGACCGGGCTTTCGCGGATGACGCGCTCAAACTCGGGGATGCGGGGCCAGTTGCAGTAGTCGTCGAAGAAGCGCCCCTCCGTCACCGCGTTCTCGGATGCGTATTCGGAGGGGGCCGCCATATTGCGGTCGATCCCGGCGCGGATCACCTCGACCCAATCGGTGAAGACGCCGCGCAGGACGGTCGCGCCGTCGCGCTGATAGGCTTCGATATCGGTCTCTGTGATCATTCGGCTATCCTCGGCAATTCGTAGGTGAGGGAGGCCCAGATGCTCTCCCAATGCATGCCCTGCGCGGCGGCCTCCGGTCTCGGTTTGCGCATATGGGTGGCGTTGATCAGGAACTCGCCGCCGTCGAAGACGGGGATGGTGGCGCGGCCCGTTGCGTCCGTCGTCACATGGTCCTTCGCGACTTCGGTTCCGTCGCCGGGGCGATGGAAGATTTGGATATCGGTGTTCGGGAAGGGCGCGCCCTCGTAGAGGAGTTGGACGCGGACGCCGGTCTTCGCGGCCTCCGAATAGGGATTGATCTCCGCCACCAGCTCGAAGACGCGGCCCAGGGGTTTGTCGCGCCCGGCGCCGGAGCCGACTTTGATGAGAGATTTCGGATAGCGGTAATACCCCTCCTTGATCCCCTCCCGCGGAAAGCCCTTCGCCTCGTGTTCGTCGTACACGAAGGCGAGGTTGGGTTTCGAGTCGATGAAGGCCTGGAACTTCTCCCAGCTCGCATAGGTCAGCGAATACATCGCGCTGTCATAGGCGACCACGTGGAGGCCGCCGCTTTCCGCGTCATAGGTCAGGGCCGGATTGTCGCCGTCGCGGGGGCGGATCATCTCCGTCCCGCGCCGGTTATGGACGTCGAAGCGGGTCGCGAAGGCGCCGATATAGGGATAGGCGGCGCCTTTGAACATGTCGCCGTTGCGCAGGCTCGCCTCGATCGTCTCGCCGACGGCGACTTCGTAGGCTTCGGGGCTCACCCAGAACTCGTGGGCTGAGACGGGCCCGCCAATTGCAAACGGGGCGAGCGCGGCGCAACTCAGCGTGATCGCGGCCTTGGCGAGGCGAAGCATTCGGGACATATAGCGAGCCATCAATGATCCGGAGATATCCCATGCTTCGCGCGCGCGCCTTCAGCCGTCAAGTTCTGGCGATGCTTCTCATCGCCTTCTCAGCGGGCCTGAGCATCGGCGACGCGAAGGCGCATGAGCTGCGCCCGGCGCTGGCGGAGATCAGTTTTCCCGAAGGCCGCTACGAGATCGCGTTCTACGTGAACCTTGAGGCGCTGTTGGCCGATGTCGGCCCGGGCCATGACAATGTGAACGACAGTCTCGCGGTGCTGGACTATCTCAGGTTTCGCGAAATGCGGCCTGAGACGGTGAGTTCGGAGTACTTCGCCTTCGAGAGCACGTTTCTGAACGGCCTCTACATCGAAGACGGCGAGGGCGCTGATCTGGAGCGCGATACCGTATCGCTCCTCGTTCCAGCGGTGGGCGATCTCACCTTCGCGCGGGAGAGCGTGATCAAGGTCGGCGGACCGGTCCCTGAAGGGGTCGCGGCGGTGAGCGTCGGCTGGGATGCGAATTTCGGGGCCATCGTGGTGCGCACCAAAGAGGACGCGGACGGCGAGGGCTTCTCCGCCTTTCTGATCGGCGGGGACGTCAGCGGCCCGATCCCGGTGGAAGGGGCGTCGCAGGGCGCGGTGGCGCGGTTTTTCAATGGTCTATGGCGGTGGGCGGTGACGGGGGAGTAGTGCGTGCTCAGAACCCGGTGAGGCGGGCGATGCCGATCCCGCTTTCTCCAGCGCCGCAATAGAGCAGGTAGCGCGCGCCGTCCTCGTCTTCGAAATAGCAGGGATCGCGGAGCTCTCGCGCCCGCCCGATGTTCGCGCCCATGACGGAACGGGCGAGGGGGAGGTCCGCGCCCTCCCATTCCAGTTCAGGGGTCAGGAGGGTCGAGATCGTCCCGGCGCGCCATGTGCGCCAATCGCCATCCGTGTCGAGGATGGTGTGAAGGATGCTTTCGGGCTTGTCCCCCATGCGGTGGAAGAAGAGGTGAAGACGCCCGTCGATGACCCGCGTCTCCCCATGCCGGAAGCCCTCGCCGACGCCGTCCTTGGCGTCGAATGGGATGATCTGGGGGCCCTCTTCGAAGGGCGCGTCCCAGTCGGTTCCGCGCCAGAGCCTCCCACCCCATCCGACGGTGTAGAGGGCGTTCTGGTATTCGGCGACGCGGAAATAGGGGGCGCCGAGCATCGTCTCCCGCGGCGTGAAAGTGACGCCATCGTCGGAATAGGCGACGCGGGTGAACTGGTCGCCGTTCTCCACCAGTCCATGGAAATACATCCGGAAGCGGCGGCTCGCGTTGTCGATATGGACGTCGGGCGAGGCGATGTGGGGGTAGAGGTAGCCGCCGACCATCTTGGCCGCCCAGGCCGGGCGGTCTTCGGGCGGTGGTTCGGGGAGATCGCCGTGAGGAAAGAGGCTGTCCTCGAGGTTCAGGGCGCCGGGTTCGTGCATGGTCCACGGCCCGGTCAGCGCATCGGCGTAGGCGAGGCGGATGTAGTCGCCTTTGTGGTCGGAGAAATAGAGGTGATAGCGACCTAGCCCCTCTGCCCAGTCGGGTATCCGGATAAGGGCGGGGCCGTTGATGTTGTCGCCCATCCGCCCGTCCATGTGCGGGCGGATGATGGGCTGGTCGAGGAGGCGTTCGGCCCGGAGCATTTCAAGTTCAGCCCCGGTTCGGGACAATCTCATATCCCGGCTCCTCCGGCTCGTCGTCCAGCATCTCGGACGGGAATCCCGGGGCTGTCACCGAGAGGCCGGTGGCGTCTTCGAGGCGACGGATGATGTTGGGGGAGAGCTCGCGTTCGCCATAGCGGGCGATGCCGTCTTTCATGATGTCGATCATCAGCGGGTTCATCTCGAGCGGGACCCCGGCGCGGTCGGCGACGGCCTGGAAGAGACCGATGTCCTTTTTCACGAGGTCCATGGTGAAGGAGATGTCGCGGGAGCCGTTGAGGATCACCTGGCTCTCCGTCTCGTGGACGAAGGAGTTGCCCGATGAGATGCGGATCGCCTCGAAGGCGGTGTTCAGGTCCATCCCCGCCGCCTTGCAGGTCGTCAGCGCTTCGGCGCAGGAGATCAGGTTCGCGGTGGCGAGGAAGTTGGTGACGACCTTAAGGACGGAGGCGGAGCCTAGGTCGCCGGTATGGAGGACGCGGCGGCCCATTGTGGTGAGGAGGGGGAGGATGCGTTCGAACACCTCCCGTTCGCACCCTGCGAAGATGGAGATGTTGCCGGTGGCGGCCCGGTGGCAGCCGCCGGAGACGGGGCAGTCGACGGGCTCGGCGCCGGTCGCCTTGACGAGGGCGCCGAGGCGGCGGACCTCGGCCTCATCGGTTGTCGACATCTCCATCCAGATCTTGCCGGGGCCTAGGCCGGCGAGGAGACCGTCTTCAGCCTCCAGAACGGCGGCGCAGATCGCGGGGGAGGGGAGGCAGGTGACGATGGCCTCGCAAGCCTCCGCCATCTCGCGCGGGCTGTCGGCCCATTTGGCCCCTTGAGCGAGGAAAGGTTCGGCGAGGTCCCGGTTGAGGTCGCGGACGGTTACGTTATGGCCGTTGCGGATCAGGCTGCCCGCGAGTTTGGCCCCGACATTGCCGAGCCCGATGAAGCCGATTTTCATGGATGTCTCCCCCTTGCGCTTTGACGGAAGCGTCGCGCGTTGGAAGCCGCGCGGTTCGTCCGTTCGCGACATGGCGGTGGTCGGAGACGGCGGGTGGTCCTCCGATTTATCGCCGCTATTCCCGCTTGGGCGCGCTGAAGCACCTCGGGACCTGTAGCGGTATCAGCGCTCGCTTTCAGGCTGATCCAGCCGCCTGTTCCGGCGCGATATGGTTAACGTATGACTAAATCCTCCAGTTTTCCGGCATGCCGGAAAACTGGATGACTTTAACGGGTTGTTAGGGAAATCGCGGCGGAGCGGCTTGCGCGGCGGGGGCGGGGCGGGCCTTATGCCGCGGCGAACAGGGGGCTGAGGAGGAAGGCGTCGATGACACCGTTTCTGTGGGATTACTGGCGGTCCTCCGCCGCTTATCGCGCCCGCATCGCGCTGAACCTGAAAGGGATCGACTACGCCTCCGAGCAGGTCGATCTCGTGGCGGGCGATCATCGCGGCGACGCGAACATGGCGCGCAATCCGCAAGGGCTGGTGCCGACGCTGGAGATTGACGGGCTGACGCTGACGCAGTCCCTGCCGATCATCGAGTATCTCGACGAAACGCGCCCCGACGTCCGACTGATCCCCGCCGATCCGGCGGCGCGCCACCGGGTGCGCGCGATCTCCGCCGCGATCGCGATGGAGATCCATCCGGTCTGCAACCTCTCCGTCGCGAAATACGCGAGCGGGCTAGCGGGAACCGAGATGAAGGACTGGATGCTGGCTTTCATCCCCAAGGGCCTCATGGCGGTGGAGCGGATGCTGGGAGATGGCGGCGCGGGCGCCTTCTGTCACGGGGCCGCGCCGACGCTGGCCGACTGTTGCCTAATGCCGCAGCTCTACAACGCGCGGCGCTGGGGCGTGGACCTCGAGCCGCTGCCGATGATCCGCGCGATCGAAGCGCGGTGCGGGGAGATGGAGGCGTTTCGCGCCGCCCATCCGGACGCGATCGGGGCGCCGTCATGAGTTACGGCGCGCACGCCTATGAGGCGGACCCTCGGAACGAGAGCGTTCTGATCTCCATCGACGGGGAGATGAAACCGCGGGCCGAAGCGGTGGTGTCCGTTTTCGACAGCAACTTCATGCTCGGCGACGGGGTTTGGGAGGGGCTGCGGCTGAAGGACGGGAAAATCCCGTTCCTCACCAAGCATCTGGAGCGGCTTTACGGCGGCGCGCGGGTGCTGGATTTCGAGAACATGATCGCTCCCGGAGAGATGCGAGAGCGGATCTTCGACTGCCTTCACGCGAATGGGATGGAAGACGGGGTTCATATCCGCCTGATGGTCTCGCGCGGGATCAGGGCGACGCCGTATCAGGACCCGCGGGTGACGATCTCTCCGCCAACGGTGGTGATCATCCCCGAGTACAAGGCGGCGAAGGTCAATGACGCGGGGCTTTCGCTCTTCACCTCGACCATCCGGCGGACGGGGCCGGATCAACAGGATCAGAAGCTGAACTCGCACTCCAAGCTTAACTGCATTCAGGCCTGTATTCAGGCGGCCAAGGCTGGGGCGGACGAGGCGTTGATGCTCGACCCGTCAGGGGCGGTTGCGACCTGCAACTCGACCCATTTCTTCATCGCGAAGGGCGGGGAGGTCTGGACTTCGACCGGCATGTACTGCCTTGGCGGGATCACGCGGGGGAACGTGATCGCCTGCTGCCGGGAGGCGGGGATACCCGTCCATGAGAAGCCTTTCTCGCTCCATGACGTCTACACGGCGGAGGAGGCTTTCGTGACCGGCACCTTCGCCGGGCTGACGCCGGTGCGGGAGGTGGACGGGCGGCGGCTCGGGCCGGTCCTCGAGGAGAGGGCGGCGGTTCCGGGGCCTGTAACGATGCGCCTTCGGTGGCTCTACGCCGAGATGCAGGCGCGCGAGGCCGAGGGGCGCGTGGGATGAGGGGAGCGCCGCGTCCGCCGTCGTCCCTGCGAGACCGTTCCGCTCGCGGCGCGCGGCCGGCGTCGCGCCTGCGGCGGGCGGCGGAATTCGGATATTTGAAGAAGGGTGAAGGAGCGGGGTCGTGAGCGCGCCGATCCGGATCGCCATGTGGTCGGGGCCGCGGAACCTCTCCACCGCGATGATGCGGTCTTTCGGGGCGCGTGCGGATTGCGCGGTCTCCGACGAGCCGTTCTACGGGGCCTATCTGGCGCTCACCGGGATCGACCATCCGATGCGGGAGGAGGTTCTGGCGGCGGAGGAGACGGATGCGGCGAAGGTCGCCGCCGCGCTTGGCGGCGATGCGCCGGGCGGGGCGGCTCTCTGGTATCAGAAGCATATGGTGCAGCACATGGTCAGCGGCGTTCCGCGCGACTGGTTCTCCGCCGTGCGCCACGCGGTGCTGATCCGCCATCCCGCCTTCGTCGCAGCCAGTTTCGACGCGAAATACGCCGATCCGACGCCAGAGGACCTCGGGACGCCGCAGATGGACGGCGTGATCGCCGATATTGAGCGGATCACGGGCCGTACGCCGCCGGTGATTGAGGCGGAGGACGTGCGGCGCGATCCTGAGGGCATGCTGAAGGCGCTATGCGCCGCGCTTGAGATCCCCTTCGATCCGGCGATGACCTCATGGCCAGCGGGACGGCGGGAGACGGACGGGGTCTGGGGCGCGCACTGGTACGGCGCTGTGGGGCGATCCACCGGCTTCGCCCCGCCCGCCGACCCGCCGGAGGTGGAGGCGCGGCTGAAGCCGCTGGTGGAGGGCGCCATGCCCGGTTTCGAGGCGCTCAGGGCGCGCAAGCTGAAACCTGTAAAGTGATGTGCGTTTGGTCGCGTCCCCCCGGTAGCGCGGGAGGCGAGGCCGGGTTATCTTGCCGCCGCGCGTCCAAGGGGCGGGCGCGTCTGCGTAAGGGGCTTGTTCGGCCATGAAATTCTGGCGTCATCCGATCCGCTACGTCCGCACGGTCAGCCGCCTGCGCGCGCGTCAGAAGAAGATGGTCGCCAAGCCGAAGCGCAAGACGGATTTCCGCTGGCGCCCGTTCTGGATCGGGATCGGCGCGACGGCGGTGGTCCTCGGCCTCCAGCTTCAGGATTTCGGCGGCCTCAAGGCGGTGAACGAAGCCGCCTATGACCAGTATCAGCGCTGGAAGCCGCGGCAGGTCGACCCCTCCGTCCCCGTCGTCGTGGCCGATATCGACGTGCGGGCGCTCTCCGAGCTTGGGCAATGGCCCTGGCCGCGCACGGAGATGGCGGAGCTGACAGCGCGGCTGACGCAACTTGGGGCGATCTCGATTGCTTACGACGTCGTGTTCGCTGAGCCTGACCGCACCTCACCCTCCCGCATCGTGGAAAGCTGGCGGAAATACGATCCGGCGGCGGAGGCGCAACTGGACGACAGCCTCAAGGACCATGACGAGGTCTTCGCCAACATGATCGCGCAGACGCCCACGGTGCTGGGCGTGGTGCTGAACAACGATCCCGACGGATCGCGGCCGCCGGTGAAGGCGGGGATATCCTTTCAGGGGTCCGATCCGCGCCCGGTGATCCGCGATTTCGCCTCAGCCAACGTGAACATGCCGATGCTGAGCGAAGGCGCTTCGGGCGTCGGCAACTTCTCGCTGAGCGATCTACGATCGGAGATTATCCGCCGGGTGCCGCTTTTGACCCGGATCGAGGATCAGATCGTGCCGACCCTGTCGCTGGAGGCGATCCGTGTTGGCTTCCAGGCGGGCTCGATCCTGGTGAAGAGCGCCGACGCCTCCGGCGAGGTCGGAGCGGAGGGCATCGCCACGATGCGCGTCGGCCCGATGGAGATCCCGGTCGAGTTCGATGGGGGCCTCTACGTCTACTACTCCGGCGATAGCGTGCAGAGGGCGGAGCGGGTCATCTCCATCGCCGACATCATGGCGGGGGATCAGGTCGATCCGGCGCTTGCGGAGACGATCGGCGGCAAGGTCGTCTTCATCGGCACCTCGGCGCCCGGCTTGCTCGATCTGGTGGCGACGCCCTTCGAGCCCGCCGCCGCCGGCGTGAACGTTCACGCAGAACTCGCCGAGCAGATCATCGCGAATTTCTTTCAGGCGGATCGCGTCGCCTATCGGGATGAATTGCTGACCGGGATCGCCGATGCCGAAGGCCAGCTTGAAGCGCTATCGGCGGAGGAGCGGGCCGCGACGGAAGCTCAGATCGCCGATGCGCGGGCGACCGTCGCCGACCTTGAGGCGCAGATCGCGCAGTTTTCGGAGCCGACCTTCATCTCCAAGCCCAACTGGACCATCGCGCTGGAGCGAGGGTTCATCCTGCTGATCGGGATCATCGTCGCCGTCCTGCTCGCTTATAACAGAACGGTGCTGGCCGGGATCGGCGCCGCCGTCGGCGCGGTGTCGGTCGCCGCCGCCTGCTGGCTGTCTTTCGACCTCTACGGCTTCCTGCTCGGCCCGGTCTATCCGGCGCTGGGCGTCCTCCTGCCGTGGGGGACGCTGACAGTTTACAACTACGTCGTCACCGAGGGCGAAAAGAAAGCGGTCAAGAACCAGTTCGCGCACTTCATGAGCCCCGAGGTGATCGAGGAGATCGCGGACGATCCGGATCGGTATCTGACGCCCGGCGGGGACCTGCGCCCGCTCTCCGTCATGTTCTGCGACGTGCGCAAGTTCTCCACCATCACGGAGAAGATGACGCCGCAGGAGACGATCCTGTTCATCAACGAGTTCCTGACGCCGCTGACCGAAGTCGTCCTGCGCAACTCCGGCACGATCGACAAATACATGGGCGATTGCATCATGGCGTTCTGGAACGCGCCCCGGAAGCACGAATTGCATATGGAGCAGGCGACGCTTGCGCTCTTCCAGTTCCATGACGCGCTGAAGGAGATCAACAAGCGCTTCGTGGAGATCGGGTTTCCGGAGATCGACATCGGCGTCGGGGTGAACACCGGGCCCTGCGCGGTGGGGGCGATGGGGTCGAAATCGCGGCTGGATTATTCGTGCATAGGGGATGCGGTGAACCTCTCCTCGCGGCTGGAGGGGATCACCAAGCAATACGGGCTCTGGAACTGCATCGGGGATACGACCGCGACTGGGGTGGCGCATACCTTCGCGCTCATTGAGATCGACCAGGTGGCGGTGAAGGGCCGGACCCTGCCGGAGCGGATCTGGACCGTGGCGGGGGAGGCGGACATGATGTTCGACGAGGACTACATCGCCATCCGCGACGCCGTGAAGGAGGGGATCGACGCCTACAAGGCGCAGGACTGGGACCGGGCGGAGGCGGCCTATGACCGCGCGGGGCGGTACAAGCTGCCGGCCTATGATCCCTCGGGGCTCGTGCAGGTCTTCAAGGAGCGGATCGCGGAGTACCGCGCCGATCCGCCGCCGCCGGATTGGGATGGGGTTTACGTGGCGACGTCGAAGTAAGGTCTTCGCGATCTCTCGCACATTGAAAAAGAGACTGAAAGCAATGTCGGCCTTCATCCAAGGTCGAAATCGCGGGCGCCCGTCGTTCATGCTTTGCGTCGCTTCGACCTGGCGAGACGAGACATGACCGAGACCAGACCCTACTACTTCGTCGCGACCCACCGCGTGACCGACCGGTCGACGCTGAACGACGTCTACGTCCCGCAGGCGGTCGCCTGTCTTGCGAAGTTCGACGTGGAGATCCTCGCGGTGAACGAGGTGACGGAGGTGATCGAGGGTCAGACGGGGCATGACCGGCTCGTCATCCTCCGCTTCCCGAGCCGGGACGAGGCAATGCGGTGGTACAACTCTCCCGAATATCAGGGGATGATCCACCTCCGGCATAACTCGACGGACGGGTTTCTGATCCTCGCCGAGGGGCTGATCGCGGAGGATCTTGCGCCGTTCCTGAGCGATCCCGCGCGGGTCGCGGAAGGCGGCGCCCGCGCGGCGGCGCCCGCTGGCGGGTTCGCGGACGCGTTCCGCTCGGGCGAGCTGACCACCACGGGGTTCGAAGGCTGGTCTGAGGAGATCAGGCGCGAGTTCCGCGACAACGTCTACAACGGGAAGATCGGCACCGATCTCGTCTTCGAGAACGACCGGGTGCGTGTCTGGCATATGACGCTTGCGCCGGGGGAGAAGATGCCGGTCCACCGCCATGTCCTGACCTATTTCTGGACGGCGATCACGCCGGGCCGCTTCCTGCAAAGAACCTATGACGGCACCACTTATGAGAGCGATTTCGAAGCGGGACTGACGCATTTCTACGACGTCGGCTATGGCGAGTTCGCGCTCCACAATCTCGAAAACGTCGGCGATACGGTGATGGTTTTCTGTGCGGTCGAGCTGAAGAAGGAGAGCGAGAATGTGCCGCTTTCCCTCTTCGACGTGCGCCGCCGCGCGGGGCCCGCCGATGCGGGGCCGGGCGGGAGCTTTCGTTCAGGTGAGCTGACGACCAGCGGGTTCGAGGGGTGGTCCGACGAAATAAAGCGCGAGTTCGAGACCAACGAGATGAACGGCCGGATCGGCACTGATTTGGTGTTCGAGAACGCCAGCGTGCGCGTCTGGCACATGACCCTGCGGCCCGGCGAGCAGATGCCGGTGCACCGGCACATACTGACCTATTTCTGGACGGCGATCACACCGGGACGGTTCCTCCAGCGGACCTATGACGGGACGACCTACGAGAGCGCCTACAACGCCGGGTTGACCCATTTCTATGATGTGGGGGCGGGGGAGTTCGCGCTCCACAATCTGGAGAATGTCGGCGACACGGTGATGATTTTCGTCGCGGTGGAGCTGAAGCGCGAAAGCGCGAACACGCCGTTGCCGGTCTGAACTATACCGGTTTGGCGCCGGTAGGGTGGGCTTCAGCCCACCGCAGCGTTGGATGGTGGGCTGAAGCCCACCCTACCCCTCCACCAGCCACGCCTCCTCAAACCACCGCTCCTCCAAATTCGCTCCTTCGCCAATCCGGTCCACCACCACGAATAGTCCCGGCTCCGACAGCGGCGTCAGCACGCCGTGCCAGAGGCCCCGGCGGTAGCTGACGGCCTGACCCGGGGCGGTGAGGAAGGCGCGGGGCAGGCCGGGGGCGCCGCCCTCGTCGGAGGCGACGGTGACGAGGAAGGGGGCGGCGGTCATGGGGATGAAAGTTTGGGAGCCGTCGGGGTGGCGCTCCATCATCGTCAGCTCGTAAGGGAGGGCGCGGGGTTCGGCTTTGAAGATGCTGATCCCGGCGCGGCCGTCTGAGAAGTCGAGCGACGCGCGGTCGTGCCAGCGGCCGCAGAGGCCCTGGTTGATGATCTTGTCGGGGGCGCCCGCCGCCTCCAGCACCTCGCCGAACGGGGCGAAGGCTTCGGCGGTGAGGGGTTCTGTACGGATCGTCCTCATTCGGGGAGCATGTCGCGGAGGCGCAAGTCGGCTATGCGCTCGACCTGGCTGCAGGCCTCGGCGAACTCCGCCTTGCGGTCGTGGTCGAGGCGGCGGCGGAAGGCGGCGAGGATCGATGGTTTGTCGTGGTCCTTCACGGCGATGATGAAGGGGAAGCCGAATTTCTCGGTGTAGGCGGCGTTCAGCTCCTCAAATGTCGCGCGCTCCTCGTCGGTGAGCGCATCCAGCCCCGCCGACGCCTGTTCCGCCGTCGACTCCGGCGTCAGGCGCTGCGCCGCCGCCAGTTTGCCGGCGAGGTCGGGGTGGTTCTTGAGGACGATCAGGCGGCGGTTGTCGTCCGCCTCCCGGAACACCCGGCAGAGCGCGTTATGGACCCCCGCCGCGCAGTCATGGGCGCGGCCGAGCTCCAGCATATGGGCGTCTTCGGCGATCCACGGGGAGTGTTCGAAGACGCCGCCGAAGGCGCCGATGAAGCGGTCGCGGGTCATCTCCGACGGGCGGTCCATCACTTTCGGCGGGTGGGTCGCGCGCCAGTGACGGGCGATGTCGAGGCGGGTGGCGATCCAGACGTCGTCGTGGTCGTCCACATAGTCGAGGAAACGCTGGAGCGCGGCGGCGCGGCCCGGACGCCCGGCGAGCCGGCAGTGGAGGCCGACGCTCATCATCTTCGCCGCGCCCGCCAGACCCTCGGCGTAGAGAGTGTCGAAACTGTCCTTCAGGTAGGCGAAGAACTGGTCGCCCGAATTGAAGCCCTGCGGTGTGGCGAAGCGCATGTCGTTGGCGTCGAGCGTGTAGGGGAGGATCAGCTGCTCGCGCCACTCCACGCTGTGGTAGTAGGGGAGGTCATCGGCGTAAGCGTCTGAGACATGTTCGAAATCGCCTTCCTCCGCCGCCAGCCGCAGCGTGTTCTCAGACGAGCGGCCGGTGTACCAGCCGTGCGGGCGCTCGCCGGTGACCTCGCGGTGGAGGCGGATGGCGGCGTCCATCTGGGCGCGCTCCTCGGCGAGCGCCATGTCCTTGTGCTCGATCCACTTCAGGCCGTGGGAGGCGATCTCCCAGTTCGCGGCCTTCATGGCGGCGACCTGTTCGGGGGAGCGGGCGAGGGCGGTGGCGACGCCGTAGACGGTGACGGGCATGCCCGCCCCGGTGAACATGCGGTGGAGGCGCCAGAACCCGGCGCGGGCGCCGTATTCGTAGATCGATTCCATGTTCGCATGACGCTGTCCGGGCCACGCGGCGGCGCCGACAATCTCGGAGAGAAAGGCTTCGGACGCCTCGTCGCCGTGGAGGGTGCAGTTCTCTCCCCCTTCCTCGTAATTTACCACGAAGCTGAGCGCGATTTTCGCGCCGTCCGGCCATTGCGGATCGGGCGGGTTTTGGCCGTAACCGCGCATGTCGCGGGGATATCGGATCATGGGCGTTCCCTCGTCGCTTTCAGTGGACTAAAGCAGGATTGGCGGGCGCGAGGAAGCCGCGATGAGGAACGGGCGATGGCCGGATATCTGACGACCCATGTGCTGGACACCGCGCGCGGGACGCCCGCCGACGGGCTGCGCATCGCGCTCTATCGCGTGGCGGGGCAGGGGCGCGTGAAGATCGCGGAAGCCGTGACCAACGCCGATGGGCGGACGGATGCGCCGATCCTGCCCGAAGGGTCTTTCGCGACGGGAGTTTACGAGCTGGTCTTCTTCGCCGGGGATTACCTGGATCGGGTGGGGGCGCCGGGCGGCGCGCCGCGTTTTCTGGACGAGGTGCCGATCCGGTTCGGGATGGATGAGGATGCGCATTACCATGTGCCGCTTCTCCTTTCCCCCTTCGGTTATTCGACTTACCGGGGCAGCTGAGTGGAGTACGACGCCGCCGCCATCTGGGCCTGGAGCGAGTTCGCGATCCGCTGGCTGCATGTGATCACCGCGATCGCGTGGATCGGGTCGTCGTTTTACTTCATCGCTCTGGATCTCGGCCTGCGCAAAGCCGCCGACATGCCGCCCGGCGTGGCGGGGGAGGAGTGGCAGGTCCATGGCGGCGGATTTTACCATATTCGCAAATACCTGGTGGCTCCCGCTGAGATGCCGGAACATCTGACCTGGTTCAAATGGGAGAGTTACGCGACCTGGCTTTCGGGGGCCGCGTTGCTGGCCGTCGTTTATTGGGCGGGGGCGGAGCTCTATCTCATCGATCCGGCCAGGGCGGATCTGTCTGTCGGAGCGGCGATCGCGATATCGGCGGCGTCGCTGGGGGTCGGCTGGGTGATCTACGATCTTCTTTGCAGATCGCCCCTCGGCGAGCGGCCTACGGTTTTGATGCTGCTGCTCTTCGCCATGCTGGTGGCGATGTCCTGGGGCTATGCGCAGGTCTTCACAGGCCGGGCGGCGCTGCTGCATCTGGGGGCCTTCACGGCGACGATCATGACGGCGAACGTCTTTCTGATCATCATGCCGAACCAGCGGATCGTGGTTGCGGACCTGAAGGCGGGGCGGACGCCGGACGCGAAATACGGGAAGATTGCGAAGCTGCGGTCGACCCATAACAATTACCTGACGCTTCCCGTCATTTTCCTCATGCTTTCAAATCATTATCCGCTGGCTTTCGCCTCGGAGTGGAACTGGCTGATCGCGGCGCTGGTGTTCCTGATGGGCGTGACGATCCGGCATTACTTCAACGTGATGCACGCTGGGGCGGGCGGCCCGCGCTGGACCTGGCTGGCGACGAGCGTGATTTTCCTCGCCATCGTCTGGCTCTCGACCGCGCCGCTGCGCCACCCGCCGGAAGAGGCGGCGATGACGCCGCTGGAGGCGCGCTTCGCCGCCGCCGAGGGGTTCGGGGAGGCGCATAAGATCGTACTGACGCGCTGCTCCATGTGCCATGCGCGCGAGCCGGTTTGGGGCGATATGCTCTGGCCGCCGAAGGGCGTCGTGCTGGAGACGGAGGCGGATACGGCGCGGGAGGCCGAGCGGATCTACCTTCAGTCGGGCGTCACCCACGCCATGCCGCCGGGAAATCTGACGGGGATGGAGCCCGAAGAGCGGGCGGCGATCGCGCGTTGGTTCAGGGGCGGGTAATTGCGCGCCTTCGGCGCGCGGTGGCGGCTCGCCGCCGCTTCGCGGCGCGGCTCGCTGAAGCTTCTTCGCCATCGATCGCCGCGTGTAGGGCCGAGGGCGGGATTGGATATTTTTAGAGCAAAGAAGGTGTAGCCAGCGCCATCGCGTTGGCGCGGCGCGGAGGAGCGCGAATTGAGCGCGATGAGCCGTCAGTCGGCGGGCGCGCTCTCCCAAGCCGCGTCGCGGTCGCGGATGGCGGCGATGCGGTCGTCAGTCGGCGGGTGGCTCATGAGCCAGACCACGCCGCGCCCGCCTGGGGCGAGGCGGGCGAGTTTTTCGAACATGGAGATCTGGGGGCCCGAGCCGTAGCCAGCCTTCGCCATCAGGGCGGAGGCGTATTCATCGGCTTCGAATTCATCGCGGCGCGAGAGCTTCGCCATGAAGAGGTTGGCGAGGAAGTTCGCGATGTACCAGCCGATCACGGGGATAAAGCGGTTGAGGATCATGCCGAGCGCCATGCGGGCGGCGTTCTGGCCGGTCCAGTCGATCATCCGGCGGCGGGAATGGCCGCGGGCGACGTGGCCGAGCTCATGGGCGATGACGGAGCCGAGCTCCTGTGAGGTGAACTCGCCCCGCCGGTATCGGTTGAAGAGGCCGGTGGTGATGAAGACCCGCCCGTCGGGCGCCGCGAGGCCGTTCACCGCGTCCATCGGGTAGAGCTGCGCGCGCAGGTGATCGATGCCGACCTGACGGCCGAGACGGCGGATCACCGCCTCCAGCTCCGGATCGTCAATGTCCTTCGCGCTTTCGTCGAGGTCCTTGCGCATCCGCCAGAGGCTGAAGCGCCACATGGCGAAGCCCCAGGCGGCGGCGATGAGGACGGGTAGGAGAAGTTTGGCCATGGCGGGGATATGGGCGGATCGGGCGAAATTGCCAGAGCGCCGCGCCCGCGCGCCGCGCGATCAGACGCGGTCCGCCTCGAGCGCCGTCGCTTCGCGCCACTTGGTCAGGGCGCGGAGATGGCCGGGGGAATCGCTGACGTCGTATTTGGTGTCGGCGATCTTCCAGCCCGTAGGCGTCCGCTTCAGGAGCGAGATCGCCAGAAACGGCTCCTGCACCAGCGATGCGCCGCTGAGATAGCGCGAGACATGCGTCGCCTCGACAATGTCCTTGGAAAGCCAGGTCGCGCCGACGCAATGGCGCTCCATCAGCGTCACGTTCCGCTCGCGCATGTACCGTCTGACATTCTCGAAGATGCTGAGGAGGTCGCGTTTGGTCTCGAGCTTCGCCGCGCCTTCAGGGGTCTCGATTGTCTGGGGCAGAAGGAAGCAGGCGGCGAAGGCGTCGCCATCCCCGGATGCGATCGCATCGCCAGTGCGCTCCAGAAGCTCTTCGCTTACGGCGACTGCCGCGTTCTCGACGTCTGCGTCCATGACTATCCTGCCGCTCGCGGCTCCCCACGACAGTCTTCGCCAAGGTCATTGCGAAAGGTCAAGGCTGAAGGCGCGCGAAAATGCAAGGCTAGCGCAACCTATGAGAGAATAGCGCGATTTCCGCGGCAAGACGGCAGTTTGAGAGGTATAATGATATGTTCGCCTCAAGGCTGCGCCCCTCGGTGGCTTCAAGAATGGCCGCAAGGAGGAACGGCGTGACCGCCTTGCCGCGAACTCCGTCCCGAGCGGCGGCGGCGAGCGCGGCTTCGATCAGCGGGTCCATTTCGGCGTTTGGGATTTCCGCGTCTTCGGGGATCGGATTGACTACGAGCTGACCACCGGGAAGGCCGAGAGCGCGGCGCGTCGCGTGGGCGGCGGCGATCTCGGCCGGATCGTCGAGGCGGAGGGGGGCGGCGAGGCCGCTGGAGCGGGACCAGAAGGCGGGCAGCTCGTCCGTCCGATAGCCGATGACGGGGACGCCGCGCGTCTCCAGCGCCTCCAGCGTCTTGGGGAGGTCCAGGATCGCCTTAGCGCCAGCGCAGACGACGGTCACCGGGGTCTCCGCGAGTTCCGTGAGATCGGCGGAGATGTCGAAATCCGTCTCCGCCCCGCGATGGACGCCGCCGATCCCGCCGGTGGCGAAGACCTCGATCCCGGCGAGGCGGGCGGCGATCATCGTGGCGGCGACGGTGGTCGCGCCGGTCGCGCCCGCCGCCATGGCCACGGCGAGATCTGCGCGGGAGAGTTTCCAGACGTCCGTCGCTTCGGCGAGGCGGATGAGCTCGTCTTCCGTCAGGCCGACATGGAGCGCGCCGTCGAGAACGGCGATGGTCGCAGGGGTCGCGCCGAGGGCGCGGATCGCCGCCTCCGCCTCCCGCGCGACCTCGACATTGCGGGGGGCGGGGAGGCCGTGGGTGATGATCGTGCTCTCCAGCGCGACGACGGGAGCGCCGTTCGCCAGGGCGTCTGCGACTTCGGGGGAGGTTCCGTAGAGGGCTGTCATGGCGCGGTCTCCGATCCGACATGGGCGGCGGCTGCGTCGAGGGCGCGGCGGAGCGCGGCCTCCGGTGGGGCGCCGGAGAGGTCGGCGGCGATATGCGCCGCCATGAACATGTCCCCTGCGCCGGTGACGCGGCGGACCGAGGTCGGCGGGGGCAGGGCGATATGGGCGGCCTCCCCGCTCGCGGCGCAGGCGGCGCGGGGACCGTCGGTGACGAGAACGCGCTCTGAGCCCGCCTCCACCAGCGCCTTCGCCGCCATTTCGGCGGTTTCGAAGGCGGCGCCGTCGTCCGCCGCGATCAGTCCCGCTTCCTCCAGATTGACGTAGAGCGTCGTTCGCGGGCGCCTCAGCAGCGGCGCGAGGCGCTTGGCCTTGCCCGGCGAGGCGGGTGCGAGACGGATATCGGCGGCGGCGAGGGCGGGGGCGACGGCGATTTCCGCCAGCAGGCGTTCGGTCAGGTTGCCGTCGAGCGCGATGGTCCCCTCATAGGGGCGGGTCGCATCGCCGAGGCGACCGTCCTCCAGCGGTTTGAGGATGCGGGCGCCGGCGGCCTCCAGCGCATGGGCGTCGGCGACGGCGGCGACGAGGCCTTCGGGGCCTTCGATGGCCATGTACTGATCGGTGGGCAGAGCGTCGGATCGTTCGACGAGGGACGCGTCGAGCCCCATCCCCTCCGCCGCCGCGATCAGCTCGTCGCCTGCGTCGTCGCGGCCGATATGGGTTAGGAGGCGCGGGGCGAGGCCGAAGCGCGCGAGAGCCATCGCGATGTTCATCGCGACCCCGCCCGGCAGGCGGTCGATCCGGCCCGGACGGTCGGCGCCCGGCGGCATGTCCCGCTCCGTCCGGCCGATCACGTCCCAGAGGACGGAGCCGATGCAGATAATCTCTTTCTTCTCGCTCATCGTTCGCCTTCTGGCGCAGGCGGCGGGACGCGACAAGCGGCTCTCGCGATCAGTGAACGCATCCCTAACGATACTCAGGATTCCGGCATGCCGGAATCCTGAGGTTTCTTTACGGAACGGTAAGGGTTCGGGCGATACCCGCCGAGGGCTTGCGCTGCGCTGCGACATGTCCTAAACGCCGCGCCATTCCACATGCGGGGATTGGGCCGCGCGGGGAGACATCCCGCAAGGTCCGCCGGTTGGGCGATACGCCCTGACCCCGCAGAGGCGAAACCGGAAAGGACAAGACGCATGGCTCTGCCTGAGTTCTCTTTGCGTCAGCTGCTCGAAGCTGGCGTGCACTTCGGTCACCAGACCCACCGCTGGAACCCGCGGATGGACCAGTTCATCTACGGCGACCGCAACGGCATTCACATTCTCGACCTGACGCAGACCGTTCCCCTCTTGGACGCGGCGCTTCAGGCCGTGCGCGAGACGGTCTCCAAGGGCGGCCGCATTCTCTTCGTTGGCACCAAGCGTCAGGCCTCCAAGGCCGTCGCTGAAGCCGCGGAGCGCTCCGCGCAGTACTACATGAACCACCGTTGGCTCGGCGGCACGCTGACCAACTGGAAGACGGTTTCCAACTCGATCTCCCGCCTGAAGAAGCTCGACGAGCAGCTGGAAGGCGGCGAGGCGGCGGCGCTCACGAAGAAAGAGCGTCTGGGGCTCGAGCGCGAGCGCGATAAGCTGCAGGCGTCCCTCGGCGGCATCCGCGAGATGGGCGGCGTGCCGGATCTTCTCTTCGTGATCGACACCAACAAGGAAGACCTCGCCATCGCCGAAGCGAAGAAGTTGGGCATTCCGGTGGTCGCGGTTCTCGATTCGAACTCCGATCCGGTCGGCGTCGACTACCCGGTGCCGGGCAATGACGACGCGGCGCGCGCGATCAAGCTCTACTGCGATCTCGCCGCCGACGCGGCGCTGGACGGCATGGCCGCGCAGATGGGCGCCGCCGGCTTCGACATCGGCGCCGCCGAAGAGCCGATGGTCGAAGAGGCCGTCGCCGAGGAAGCGCCCGCCGAAGCCCCGGCTGAGGAAGCGCCCGCAGTCGCTAGCTGAGCTGGTTCGGAACGATCGCGGAGCGGCGTCACACAGACGTCGCTTCGCCCCTTTACCTCCCCGTCGAACACGAGGCGCGCCCGCTGACGATGCGCGCCGATGAAGGAGCAGATGATATGGCCATCACCGCCAAAGACGTGAAGAGCCTGCGCGACATGACCGGAGCCGGCATGATGGACGCGAAGAAAGCGCTGACCGAGACGGACGGCGACATGGAGGCCGCGGTCGACTGGCTGCGCGCCAAGGGCCTCGCCAAGGCCGCGAAGAAATCCGGCCGCACGGCGGCCGAAGGCCTCGTGGGCGTCGCGTCCGGCGACGGCGTGGGCGTCGCGGTCGAGGTGAACTCCGAGACCGACTTCGTCGCGCGCAACGCCGAGTTCCAGGAAATGGTCGCCTCCATCGCGCAGACCGCGCTGGGCGTCGCCGACCACGGCGCGCTTCTCGCCGCCGACATGGGCGGCAAGTCGGTTGAGCAGACCGTGACCGACAAGGTCGCCACCATCGGCGAGAACATGGCGGTGCGCCGCATGTCCCGCATCGAGGCCGACACGGTCGCGAGCTACGTCCATTCCGCCGCCGCGCCCGGCATGGGCAAGATCGGCGTGCTCGTCGGCGTGAACGGCGGCGACAAAGCCGGTGCGGAAGCGATCGGCAAGCAGGTCGCGATGCACATCGCGGCGACCTCCCCCGCGTCGCTCTCCGAAGCCGATCTGGACCCGGCGCTCGTGGAGCGCGAGAAGGCCGTTCTCACCGAGCAGGCCCGTGAGAGTGGCAAGCCCGACAACGTCATCGAGAAGATGATCGTCGGCCGGATGAACAAGTTCTTCCAGGAGGTCTGCCTTCTGAAGCAGTCCTTCGTGATCAACCCTGACCTGACCGTCGAGAAAGCGGTCAAGGAAGCGGGCGACTTCACGATCACCGGCTTCGCCCGCGTTCAGGTCGGCGAGGGCATCGAGAAGGAAGAAGAGGATTTCGCGGCGGAAGTCGCGAAGACGATGGGCGGCTGAAGACGGCCCGAACGTCGCGTTAACTCTTCATGAGACGCCAAGCGCGCCGGACCGATGGTCCGGCGCGCTTTCTTTTGGGCTTAGTCGGGTCCGGCGTCGGCCGATCGTCCGAACGCCGCGTTGAGCGCTTCGGCGAGTTCGTCGCTCGGGCAGGGTTTCTGGATAAGGGGCGCGATCACCCGTCCCATCTCCAGCGGCGTAAAGCCGGCGTAGCCCGACATGTAGAGCACTTTCAGCTCCGGCCGCGTCTCGCGCGCCAACGCAGCGAGGTCGAACCCGCTCAGACCGCCCGGCATCAGGACGTCGGTGAGCATGAGGTCGATCTCGACCTCGCTTTCGATGATCTGGCGCGCCGTCGCTCCGCCCGTCGCAGGTATGACCCGATAGCCGAGTGAGGCGATGACGTCTTGCAGCATTTTCAAAAGGTCCGGCTCGTCGTCGACGAGCATGATGATCTCGCCGTCTCCTTTCGGCAGGGGCGTTTTCTTAACCGGCGCCTCGCGCCCGCCTTCTACGACGCCGCGCGGCAGGACGAGGCGCACCGTGACGCCGCGGCCCTGCTCCGAATAGATCCTGAGGTCGCCCCGCGCCTGTTTGATGAAGCCGTAGACCATCGACAGCCCGAGCCCCGCGCCCATATTCGCGTCCTTGGTCGTGAAGAACGGATCGGTCGCGCGGGCCAAGACCTCTTCGCTCATACCGGGGCCGTCGTCCGTCACGGTGATTTCGACATAGCGCAGCGCGCGATTGTCCTGGCCCTTTTCAACGGGCTCGCGCCGGCTCGACAGGTCGCCTGGGTTCCATTGCGCATCGCCTGGCGTCTCTTCCAGGGCGCGGGCGGCGATGACGACCCGCGATCCCGTCCCGGCGGATTTGATCGCGTCGCGCGCGTTCAGCACCAGATTGAGGATCGCATTCTCGAGCTGGGCGATGTCGCAGTAGACGAGGAGGGGCTCGCCCTTCTCCACCTCGTTCTCGATTTCCAGATCGAGAGCCAAACCGTCCCTCACGGCTGGTTCGAGAAGCGCGCGCAGATCCTCCATCACTTCGCCCACGGGTTTCGCTCTGGAGATGCCCGGCTGCCGTCTGGCGAATGCCAGCAATCGCGTGGTGAGTGCGGAGCCGCGACGAACGGCGGCGATGGCGTTCTCATTGTATGCGGCGCGCTTGTCGGCGTCGTCGCTCTTGTCCGCGAGCTGGATGCTGTATTCGATCACCGCGAGCAAGTTGTTGAAATCATGGGCGATGCCGCCGGTCAGCTGGCCGAGCGCGTCGAGACGCGAGGTGCGTTCGACAGTCTGGCGGTTCCGCTCCCGCTCCGTCACGTCGTCGAGGACGAGCACCGTCGCCAGATCGCCCGGCGCGTCGTCTGGCAGGGGCGCGCTCGATATGGAGACGAAGCGCGGGGCGCCGTTCGGCTCCTCGATCACGGCGATCTCGTTCGTGATCGTCTCCCCTTCCAGAGCGCGCGCGACCGGGTCGACGTCCGGCGTCAGGGGCTTCATGTCTTTGGGGTCCAACAGGGCGCCGGCCGACTTCCACTTGAACGCCTCCTCTACGCCGGGATCGCCCAGCATCGCCCGCGCCATCGGGTTGGCGATGCCGATCCGGCCGTCGCTCGCAAGACCGACGACCCCGCTTTGCGCCGCGTCCAGCACGGCGTTCAGGCGCGCTTGCTGCTCCTGCAGATCATGGCGGATGCGCCGGTCCTCAGTGACGTCCTCCCGCAGAAACACCCGGCTGCCGTCCGAGAGCGAGATGATCCGCCGGCGGATGAACCCGCCGTCCCGGGTGCGGAACTCCATCGGCTCAGGGTTCCCGCGCCCGAAATCGCACAGCTTCGCGCAAAACTCGTCAAAGGAGAGATCGCCGGTATCGAAGCGCCCATCCGAGAGAATGCGCTTGGTGAAGTCGTAGTGGTCCTCGCGGTTGTCGATCGCCTCGTCCCAGTTGATCTCCAGTTCGCGGAGCGCCTTGTTGGCGAACCTGAGGCGGTCGTCTTCGTCGACGATGTGAACGCCGAAGGGCAGGGCGTCGGTCAGTTCCGACATCAGCCGCAGGCGCTCCGCCTCAAGCTCGGTCTTCAGCGCGGCGATGCGGCGCCGGTAAAGCCAGAAGATCGCAATGAAAAACAGGAGGAGCGCCATCGACGCCTCCCCGATCCTCGCGGTCGTCCAGAAACGGTCGTCGCCGAACCATTTGCGCCGCATCTCCGCGTGCTCTTCCGTCTCCAGAAAGGCGAAGAGCGCGGCGTCCAGCTGCGGTTTCAGCCCGCTGGCTTTGCTGATGACGATATGCCGTCCGAAGCGGCGCAGCGTCGGCGGGAGAACCTCGACGCGGTGGTCATTGCCGGTTGAGAAGGCGATCCCCGTGAACGCCTCCGCCACGAAGAGAACGCCGTCGAGCTCGCCGCTGAGATAGTTCACCAGCAGCTGGTCGATGCTCTCCATCTCGACGGTCGTGAAGGGGCCGTCGCCGACGGCGGTGCGGGCGATGCTGCCGCGCACGTAGCCGAACTTCATACCCGCCGTCTGGTTCACGCGCTGCACTGAGGTCCGCGTCGGATCGACAATCGCGGAGACGTCCCACGAGCCGAGCTCGAACGAGAAATCGACGATCGAGTTGCGCTCTGGCGTCTGTGCGAGGTTGGGGTGGAGGTCGGCCTCGCCCGTGCGCAGCATCTCAAGCGCTTCGGCGGGGTTCGGCGCTTCCACGAAGGAAAGCCGCCACCCCTCCCGCTCGGCGACGGCGCGGAGAAGGTCGATGGAATACCCCTCCGCCGTCCCTTCGCGCTCCATGACGTAAGGCGGCAGTCGCGTGAAGACGACCCTGACGTCCCGTAGCGCTTCGCCGTCTGTCGCTTCGACATCGCTCTGCGCGAGCGCCCCGAAGACCGTCAACAGGCAGAGCAAACCCGCCAGCGCCGATGTTGCGAACTTTGTCACCTGAAAATCCGTCAATCCGTTATCAGGGCGGCAACATGCATTGGTTGATCAGGTCGTGGCAATGCGCGTAAAGGCTGCGCCATCGGCGGCGAGGCGAAGGGCTGCGCGGCGGGACGGTCGGCGGGTCCGCCGCTCTCCTTGCCAAGGCGCGTCCTTTCCGACAGTTTGCGCGCGGTTTGCAAAAGGGAGTCGCGCGTATGCCAGACGGGTCTGAAGATACGCCTAAACCTGTCTATTCCCGCGTTCTCATGAAAATCTCAGGCGAGGCGCTGATGGGCGATCAGGGCTTCGGCCTGCACCCGCCCACCGTCGCCAAGATCGCCGCCGAAGTGAAGCGCGTCCATGATATGGGCGTCGAGATCTGCCTGGTCATAGGCGGCGGCAACATTTTCCGCGGGCTCAGCGGCTCCGCCCAGGGGATGGAGCGCGCCTCCGCCGACTACATGGGGATGCTGGCGACGATCATGAACGCGCTCGGCATGCAGTCGGCGCTGGAGGCGCATGGCGTTCATACGCGGGTGATCTCGGCGATCCCGATGGACCAGATCTGCGAGCCATACATCCGCCGCCGCGCGATCCGCCATCTGGAGAAGAAGCGCATCTGCATCTTCGCCGCCGGAACCGGCAACCCGTATTTCACGACGGACACGGCGGCGACGCTGCGGGCGATGGAGATGAACTGCGGGGCGATTTACAAGGGCACGCAGGTCGACGGGGTCTATGACGCCGATCCGAAGACCAATCCTGACGCGACCCACTACGCCGCCGTCTCCTATGACGAGGTTCTGGCGAAGAACCTGAAGGTCATGGACGCCTCCGCCATCGCGCTGGCGCGGGACAACAATCTGCCGATCGTGGTCTTTTCGCTGAACCACGAAGGCGGGTTCGAGGCGGTCTTGAGAGGCATCGGCAAATTCACCATTGTCGGAGGCGCGTGAGGCCGGGGCCCGCGCGCTAGGGAGCAGACGCATGTCGGAAGAAGATCTCGAAATCGATCTGGACGATCTCGAAAAGCGCATGGACGGCGCGCTGTCGAATCTGCGGTCGGAATTTCAGACGCTGCGGACGGGCCGCGCCTCCGCCACCATGGTGGAGCCGATCACGGTGGACGCCTACGGCGCGATCACGCCGGTCAATCAGGTGGCGACGGTGAACGTGCCGGAGCCGCGGATGCTGACGATCAACGTCTGGGACAAGTCGCTGGTCGGCGCGGTGGAGAAGGCGATCCGCAACTCCGGCCTCGGCATCAATCCGGTGGTGGACGGCACGATCCTTCGCCTGCCGATCCCCGAACTGAATGAGGAGCGCCGCCGCGAACTCGCCAAACTTGCGGGCACATATGCCGAGAACGCGCGGGTCGCCGTGCGGAACGTGCGTCGGGACGGCATGGATCAGATCAAGAAGGCGAAGGCGGCGGGCATGGGCGAAGACGATCAGAAACTCTGGTCGGACGAAGTGCAAACGCTCACAGACGCCGGGATCAAGAAGATCGATGACGCGCTGACGGCGAAGCAAGACGAGATCATGCAGGTCTGACCTGCGCGCCCGGAGGGAACTTCGGGGGTCTCCGAGAGGGGGAGAGAGGGAGACGCGCCCATGGGACGCGCCGAATTCCTGAATGAGCCTGCGCCCGTGGGGCCGCGCCATGTCGCCATCATCATGGACGGCAACGGACGCTGGGCGACTCAGCGCGGACGGCCGCGCCTTTTCGGTCACCGGGCCGGAGCGGAGGCGCTGCGCGGCATCGTCGAAGCGGCGCCGGATTTCGGGATCGAGGTCCTGACGCTCTACGCGTTCTCCACCGAAAACTGGAAACGGTCGGTGGAGGAGGTGAGGGGCCTCATGAACCTCTTCCGCCGGTATTTCCGGCGCGAGGCGGCCGATCTTGAGCGGCGCGGGGCGCGGGTCGTGTTCCTCGGCGACCGGACGGCGATGGCTGAAGACATTCAGGCGATGATGGCGAGCCTCGAAGAGCGGACCGCGTCGAACACGAAGATCACCCTCGCCATCGCGATGAATTACGGCGGCCGGGCGGAGATCGCGGCTGCGGCGAAGCGGCTGGCGTCGCGGGCGGCGTCGGGAGAGATCGCGGCGGAGGACGTGGACGACGCCGCCGTCGAAGCCGAACTCGACACCGCCGGGCTGCCCGATCCGGACCTCGTGATCCGCACGTCGGGAGAGCAGCGCGTCTCCAATTTCCTTTTGTGGCAGGCGGCTTACGCTGAGTTTCTGTTCGTCGACGAGCTTTGGCCCGATTTCGACCGCGCGGCGCTGGCCCGCGCGCTGAACGCCTACCACGCGCGCGACCGTCGCTTCGGCGCCGTCGCGATCTGATCTGAATGGAAACGCCGGAGACGCCGGGCCCGCTGGACGCCAAGCGGCCTTTCGCCGATCTGGCGAAACGCACGGTCTTCGCGGCGCTTTTCGCCACCATCGCCTTCGCCGCCGTCTGGTTCGGCGGGGGATGGAGCCTCGGTTTCGCGGCCATTGCGGGGGCGATGATGGTGCGGGAATGGCGGCGCATCTCGCTCCCGGGCATCCGCTTCGACATCGCGTCCATCCAGACGGCGGCTGTGGTTGGGGCGGTGGTCCTCGTCTGGCTCGGATCGCCGCTCTGGGCGCTGGTCTTCCTCGTCTCCATCGCGGGGGCCGGGTGGATCGGCGACCATATGCTCGACCGTCCGGGCAAGTGGAGCTTCATCGGCGCGGTCTATATCGGCCTTGGCGCCGGGCTCTTTCTGATGATCCGGGAATTGCCGGAGCAGGGGCTGAGCGCGATCGTCTGGCTGCTCCTCATCGTCGTCTCCACGGACGTGGGCGCGTATTTCGCAGGACGCATGATCGGCGGGCCGAAGCTTTGGCCTGCGGTCAGTCCGGGCAAGACCTGGTCGGGCGCAATCGGCGGCGCCGCGCTCGCCGTTTTCGCCGCCGTGATGTTCAAAATCGGGGCGGGCGCCGCCATTTCCGGCGCGTCGATGCTGGTGGCGCTGATCCTCTCCGCCGTCAGCCAGATGGGCGACTTGGCGGAGAGCGCCTACAAGCGTAAGTTCGGCGTCAAGGATTCTGGACGCGCGCTGCCTGGACATGGCGGCGTGCTGGACAGGCTCGACGGATTGCTGGCGGCGACGTTGGTTCTCGGCCTTCTGGCGTTGGCCCGCCCGGAGGACCCCGTCTGGGCCTGGTAGAAGGTCCGATGAGGGGACGGTAAGGCTCTATGGCCAAACGCATTTCCATTCTCGGCGTAACCGGCTCCATCGGACAGAGCACGCTCGACGTTCTCGCCGCCCTTGGGGGCCGCGAGGCGTTCGAGACGGTCGCCGTCACCGGCGCCTCCAACATCGCGGGTCTGGCGCAGTCCGCCAAAACGCTGGGGGCGGAGATCGCCGTCACGGCGGATGAGGCGCGGTTGGGCGAGTTGCGCGACGCCCTCGACGGGACGGGCGTCGACGCGGCTGCGGGGGAGGCTGCGCTCATCGAAGCGGCGGAGCGCCCCGCGGACTGGGTCATGGCGGCGATCGTCGGCGCGGCGGGGCTGCCTCCCACGCTGGCGGCGGCGGAGGCGGGGGCGACCATCGCGCTCGCCAACAAGGAATGTCTCGTCTCGGCGGGCGGCCTCTTTCTGGAGGCGACGCGGCGGGGCGGGGGCGGTTACGTGCCTGTGGACAGCGAGCATTCGGCGATCTTCCAGTGCCTCGACGCTCGCGCCGACATCGCGCCTTCGAAGTTCATCCTCACGGCCTCCGGCGGCCCGTTCCGCGACTGGCCTTTGGAGAAGATGGCGCGGGTCACGCCGGCGGAGGCGCGGGCGCATCCGACTTTCGAGATGGGCCTGAAGATCTCCATCGACAGCGCGACGATGTTCAACAAGGCGCTGGAGATGGTGGAGGCGCGCTGGCTCTTCGGCGCGACCGCCGAGACGCTGGACGTCGTGGTCCATCCGCAATCCGTTATCCATTCGGCGGTAAGCTACCCCGACGGCGCGATGATCGCGCAACTGGGAGTGCCCGATATGCGGACGGCCATCGGTTACGCGCTGACCTACCCGAAGCGGGGCGAGTTGCCGGTGGAGCCGCTGGACCTGCCCGCGCTCGCCCGGCTCGACTTCCAAGCTCCCGACGAAGATCGCTTTCCATCACTTCGCCTTGCGCGCGGCGTTATGGACCAGAGCGAACTGGCCGGCGCCGCCCTAAATGCCGCGAAGGAGGCCGCTCTGGTCGCGTTTATCGACGGGCGGATCGGCTTTCTGGACATGGCGCGGATCGTCGAGACGGTGCTTGAGCGGTTGACTCCAACCACCCCCGCGCGCGACGTGGACGACGTGTTTGAGATGGACCGGGCCGCGCGGCGGCTCGCGATAAGTGAAATGCGGCTGACCGCGGCCTGACCCGCGACGGCCCGTGTGTTGGGGTTGAGATGCAGTTTATCGCTGAAATTCCGCTGCTTGGGACGTTCTTACCCTTCCTGATCGTCCTCGGCGTGGTCGTTTTCGTTCACGAATACGGCCATTATATCGTCGGGCGGTGGTGCGGGATCAAAGCCGAGGTTTTCTCCATCGGCTTCGGCAAGGAACTCTTCCACTGGCACGACAAACGCGGAATGCGATGGCGCGTCGGCATCTTGCCGCTTGGCGGGTATGTGAAATTCGCAGGAGACATGAACGCCGCTTCGGCAGGCGTCGATGCGGACGCGCTGGCGAACATGACGCCGGAGGAACGAGCGGGCGCGTTTCATCTCGCTCCGATCTGGAAGCGGGCTCTGACCATTCTCGCCGGGCCTTTCGCCAATTTCATTCTCGCGATCTGCGTTTTCGCCGCAGTTGCGATGTGGCAAGGGCGCGACGTGAACGAGCCGGTTATCGGATCGGTCAAAGCCGATGCCGCAGCGGATCTCGGGTTCCAAGCTGGAGATCGCGTGGTCGCGATCGACGGCAAGTATGTCGAAGATTTTAACGCCATTCTCGCGGTTCTCGCAGAAGTGGAGGACAAGCGCACCACGGCGATCGTCAATCGGGGTGGCGGCGAGGTTGAGATCGACATTTTCTACCAGAACCCGGCGAAGATCGATCAGGTCCTGCCGGGCGGCGCGTCCGCCTACGCTGGCATCAAATCCGGCGATGTAATCACCGCAATCAATGGCGAACCGATGCCGAGTTTTAATTCGGTTCGGGAGGCTGTGACGGCGTCAGGTGGCGAAACGCTCGTCATCACTGTGGATCGCGGCGGCGAGGCGCTCGACTTCGACGTGACCCCAATAATGATCAGCGGCGAAGACGAGGATGGCAATCCGACGCAGCGCCCGTTGATCGGCGTCACGAACGCTTCGTATGGCGGTATCGAGCCGCGGGTTGAGGCCGCTGGGATCGGCGAGGCGCTGGATTTTGGGGTGGAGCGCAGCTGGCTGATCGTCACAGCAACGCTGAACTTCATCTACGATGCTTTCGCAGGACGCGCTGACCTTTCGCAACTCGGCGGCCCAATCCAGATCGCCACCGTCTCCCATCAGGCGGCGGAGCAAGGGAGCGAATCGCTGATCAACATGATCGCGTTCGTCTCCGTCGCCATCGGCCTCTTCAACCTCTTCCCGATCCCCGTCTTGGACGGTGGACATCTCCTCTTTTACGCGGTTGAAGCCATACGCGGAAAGCCGCTGCGCGAACGGTGGCAGGAATACGGAAATGGACTCGGCTTGTCCCTGATTTTGCTGCTAATGGTGTTCGCGACATACAACGACATTCTCCGCTTCTAAGCGGCGGGCGTCATAGGGACGAGACCGGCGATCAAACACGTCGGCGGGGTGAATGAGGTGACGATGTCAGTTCATCGGATGACGATGGCGGCGCGCTTGATGGCGTTCGCTTTGGCGGTGTTCGCAATCGGCCATGCGCCGCAGGCCCAGGCGCAGCTTGCGCAGCAGCAGACCGCCGGCGGGCAGATCGTCTCTGAGGTCGTCGTGATCGGCAACCAGCGGATCGAGGCGGCGACCGTCGCCTCCTACCTGGCGCTCGGTCCCGGCGATGCGATCACCGAAGCGGCGCTGAACCGCTCCGTCCGGCAGCTTTTCGACACCGGCCTCTTCAAGGACGCGGCGATCGCGCCTGACGGCTCGCGCCTTCTGGTGCAGGTGGTCGAGAACCCGTCGATCAACCGCATCAATTTCGAGGGCAACGATCTGATCAGCGACGAGCAGATGCTCGCGCTCGTCACCTCCCGCCCGCGCCGTCCGTTCACCCGATCGCAGGCCGAAGCCGACGCCGAAGTCCTGATCGAAAACTACCGCCGCACGGGCCGCTACGGCGCGGTTGTGGAGCCGGTGATCATTGAGCTGCCCGACAACCGCGTCGATCTGGTCTTCGAGATCGTCGAAGGGTCGGTGACGGAGATCCGGGAGATCAACTTCGTCGGGAACGAGGTTTTCTCCGACCGCACCCTGCGCGGCGAGATCGACACGACGGAATCGGGCATCCTCGGCTTTCTCCTCTCCTCCGACATTTACGATCCCGACCGGCTGGAGTTCGACAAGCAGCTTCTGCGGCGCTTCTACCTCTCCGAAGGCTACGCCGATTTCGCCGTCCTCTCGGCGGTGGCGGAACTGGCGCCGGACCGGCAGGGCTTCTTCATCACGTTCACGGTGGAGGAAGGACAGCGCTACGACTTCGGCGAGCTTGACGTGCGGGTCTCGGCCCCCGGCCTCGACGAAGAGGAATTCCGCGCGCTTATCCCGCCGCTGGAGGGGGAGATCTACGACGCTTCCGAGGTCGAAGACGTGATCGAAGATCTCGTCTTTCGCGCGGGGCAGGAGGGGTTCGCCTTCGTCGATGTCCGCCCGCTCGCGCAGCGCAATGAGGTCGAGCAAACCATTAACATCATCTTCGAGCTGATCGAAGGTCAGCGCGTCTATGTCGAGCGCATCGACATCGAGGGCAATGACCGGACGCTCGACCGCGTCATTCGCCGCCAGTTCGACATCGCCGAAGGCGACGCCTTCAACGCGCGCGAGATCGAGAAGGCGCGCAACCGCATCCGCGCCCTCGGCTACTTCGCGACCATCGACGTGCGGACAGAGCTGGGCGACAGCGACGACCGCGCGCGGGTGAAGGTCGAGGTGACGGAGCAGTCCACCGGCTCGATCAACTTCGGCGTCGGCTTCTCCTCCGCCACCGGGCCGACGGGCGAGATCTCCATTCAGGAGGCGAACTTCCTCGGCCGCGGCCAGTTTGTGCGGGCGCGGTTGCGCGTCTCCGACGACACGCAGGTCGTCGACCTGACGTTCCGCGAGCCCGCTTTCCTCGACCGAGATCTCACGCTGGGGCTCAACGCATTCTTCCGGAATGAAGACCTCGACACGAACAACACGTTCGAGCTGACGAGCATCGGCTTCATCCCGTCGCTGACTTTCCCGGTGAGCGATGTGGGGCGCCTGCAGGTGTCTTACGAGATCTCCGATACGGATATCCGGGATATCGAAAACAACAGCTCCCCCTTCATCTTCGACGATGAAGGGCGTCAGACGACTTCCGCCATCGGGCTCGGCTATGTTCATGACCTTCGGAACGATCCGATTGAGCCGACCGCGGGCTATTTCCTGACGCTGAACCAGACCTTCGCGGGTCTTGGCGGCGGGGCGGTCTATTCCGAGACGCGGGCGAGCGCCAAGACCTGGACGTCCTTCTTCGACGACGACGTGGTGGCCAGCCTTGAGGTCGAGGGCGGGGTGATCTTCCCGCTCAACAACGACGTACGGATCGACGACCGGTTCTTCCTCGGCGGCGACAGCTTCCGCGGGTTCGCCTTCGCGGGGCTGGGGCCGCGCGATCAGAGCGTCGTACCGGATACGGGTGTTCAGCGTGACGACGCGCTCGGTGGAAACATGTTCGCCGTCGCGCGCGCGGAGGTCTCTTTTCCCCTTGGCCTGCCGGAAGAGTTCGGCATCTTCGGCGGCGCTTTCGTCGACGTCGGCACGCTCTGGGGTCTGGACAACACGGTGACCGGGGATCGCAATGCAGACGGAACAGCGGCTGGCGGGAACGTGTTCCTTGACGATAGCGCGCAACTTCGCGCATCCGCCGGGTTCATCCTCTTCATCGACAGCGCCTTCGGCCCGTTGCAGCTGACCTTCGCGCGCCCGATCGTCGAAGAAGACGGGGATGAGCGAGAGTTCTTCCGGCTCTCCGTGGGCACCCGTTTCTGATCGGACGCGCGATGTCTCTGCGGCCTCGCGGATCGGTCCGGCGCCTTGGAGCGCTGGTCATGGCGATCGGTCTTTCTGGAGCGGCCCTTAACGCGGACGCTCAGTCGACGGCGCCTGAGCCGCCGCGCATCGTCGTTATCGACAACGAGCGGGTGCTGCGCGAAAGCGACGTGGCGCGGCGTCTTTCAGCGCTGGAAGGCGCGGCGCGCGCCGGTCTTCAGAGCGAGTTGAGTGCGCTCACGATGGAAATCGAGCGCGAAGAGGCGGAGCTGACGACGCTCCGGGACCAGCTCCCGAAGGAGGAGTTCGACGAGCGCGTCCGTGCCTTTAACGAGACAGTCCAAGGCGCGCGGCGCACCTTCCAGCAGCGCAACGAGGCGATACAGCGGCGCTTCGCCCGCGCCCGCCAGGACGCGGCGGAGATCCTGCCGCGCGTGCTCGGAGAGATGTTGTCGGACGCCGGCGCGGACATCGCGGTGGACAGCCGCTCCGTCCTCGCCGCCCGGCCGGGCGCCGACATGTCGGCGGAGGCGATCGAGCGCTTCAACGCCGCGACCGCCGACCTCTTCACCGGCGCGACGCTCGATGGGGTGGATGAGTGATCGCCCGTCGCCCGCCCGTCGCTTGACGGACGCGCGCTCGGCGGTAAGAGAGGGGCGAGGGAATTGAGGCGAGGGCTCGGTATGAGCGAGACGAAGACGGCGGATCTCGAACGCATCAAGCGGATGATCCCGCACCGCTATCCGTTCCTGCTGATCGACCGGGTCGAGGATATCGTCGACAACGAAAGTGCGGTCGGCGTCAAAAACGTAACCGCGAACGAGCCGCACTTTCAGGGCCACTTCCCGGAGAAGCCGGTCATGCCGGGCGTGCTGATCGTCGAGGCGATGGCGCAGACGGCGGGCGTGCTGGTGGTCGAGACGCTGGACATGATCGACCAGGGCCTGCTCGTTTATTTCATGACGCTGGACAAGACCCGCTTCCGGCGGATCGTGGCGCCGGGCGACCAGCTGAAGCTGCACGTGAAGATCCTGCGCGGGCGCGGCAAGATCTGGAAGTTCTGGGGCGAGGCGCGCGTCGGCGACGAGGTCGCGGCGGAGGCCGAGTTCTCCGCCATGATCATCACGCCCGACGACGAGAAGCGCCGCTAGCGACATGGCCGGCGGCTGGGCGCGCGACGGGGCGGTTCAGGAGCAGATCGAAGCCTCCATCGAGGACGAGCTGAACCGCATGAAAGCCGGCCGCGCCCCGGTCGGCGACAGCCTTTCCGAATGCGCGGAATGCGGGGAGGAAATCCCTGAAGCCCGCCGTCGCGCGATCCCCGGCGTGAAACTCTGCATAGAGTGCGCGTCGGAGCGTGACGTCCGACCCGTCGCGCGCGGCGGGATCAACCGGCGCGGGTCCAAGGACAGCCAGCTCAAGTAACGCCGTCGCGGCCATGTCCGCTCCGGCCCCGGTTGCGCGCCTGCGGTGCGCGATGGCGGCTCATGACCGCTTCGCGGTCCGGTTCGCCGCTCGCGCTCCGCTGCAACCGTTGCGCGCTTGGGTTGGGCGTTTTTTTTTTGAGTATTTGTCGAAAGCGATGGTGGTCGGGCGCGCTCCGCTGTCCCATCGTTCTCCCAGAGTACTCCCAGCGGAGCGTCGTCTTATGAGGAGATAGCCGCGCCTCGCGCCGCTATCGACGATGAGATGAGGGTCGTCGCTACTCAGCGCGTCCGTAGAGGGACTAAGTGGCGTCGGGCGGTCTTCGTTGGTGCGACTGGGCGGAGGCGGCGCAAAAAAAGGGCGCGGTCTCCCGCGCCCTTCGTTTGGTTTCATAGGAGGCGAGCTCAGCGCGTCTCCACCTCCGCGTAGTCGCGGGACGTGGCGCCGGTGTAGAGCTGCCGGGGGCGGCCGATCTTCTGGATCGGATCCTCGATCATCTCTTTCCACTGGGCGATCCAGCCGACAGTGCGCGCGAGCGCGAAGATCGGCGTGAACATCGAGGTCGGGAAGCCCATCGCGTCGAGGATGACGCCGGAATAGAAGTCCACGTTCGGGTAGAGCTTCTTTTCCTTGAAGTAGGGGTCTTCGAGCGCGATTTTCTCGAGTTCCTTCGCGACCTGAAGGGCCGGATTGTCCTCGACGCCGAGAAGGCCGAGCACTTCGTCCGCGCTCTCCTTCATCACCTTCGCCCGGGGATCGAAGTTCTTATAGACCCGGTGGCCGAAGCCCATCAGGCGGAAGGGGTCGTTCTTGTCCTTCGCCCGCTCGATGAACTCGGGAATGCGGTCGACCGTGCCGATCTCCCGCAGCATCTCGAGGCACGCCTGGTTCGCGCCGCCATGGGCGGGACCCCAGAGGCAGGCGACGCCGGCCGCGATGCAGGCGAAGGGGTTCGCCTGGGAGGAGCCGGCGAGGCGCACGGTCGAGGTGGACGCGTTCTGCTCATGATCCGCGTGGAGCGTGAAGATGCGGTCCATCGCGCGGGAGAGGATCGGGTCGACCTGATAGTCTTCGCAAGGCGTCGCGAAGCACATGTGGAGGAAGTTCGCCGCGTAATCGAGATCGTTGCGCGGATAGATGAACGGCTGACCGATATGGTACTTGTAGGCCCAGGCGCAGATCGTCGGCAGTTTGGCGATCAGGCGGACGGTCGCGACTTCCCGCTGCCACGGGTCGGCGATGTCGGTGCTGTCGTGGTAGAAGGCCGACATCGCGCCGACGACGCCGCAGACGATGGCCATCGGATGCGCGTCGCGGCGGAAGCCGCGAAAGAAATTCACCATCTGCTCATGGAGCATGGTGTGGCGCGTCACCCGGTTCTCGAAATCCTCGATCTGCGCGGCGGTCGGGAGCTCCCCGTAGAGGAGGAGGTAGCAGACCTCGAGGAAGTGGCTCTTCTCCGCCAGCTGGTCGATCGGGTAGCCGCGATAGAGCAGCTCCCCCTTGTCGCCGTCGATGAAGGTGATGTCGGAGAAACAGGAAGCCGTGGATGTGAACCCCGGATCGTAGGTGAACATCCCCGTCTGTTTGTAGAGCGATCCGATGTCGATCACGTCGGGGCCGACGGAGCCTGATCGCATGGGCAGATCGAAGCTGTTTCCGTCGACGGTGAGTGTTGCGGTGCGCGTGTCTGTCGACATGGGCATCCCCCTTTTGATCTTTTCGCGGCGATGAGAACCGCTGGTTGAACCGCGCCGCCCCCGAGGCGGGCGCAAGCCTGCGTCAGACCGATTGATCTGCGAGGCGGGCCAGACTTTCATCGCGGCCGAGCGTGACGAGAACGTCGAATACGCCCGGCGACGTCGCTCGTCCGGTGAGAGCGGCGCGCAGGGGCTGCGCGACTTTTCCGAGTTTAAGACCCTCTTCTTCAGCGAAGGCGCGGACCTCTCGTTCGAGTGTCTCCGCACTCCAGTCGGTAGCATTTCGCAACCGCACGGTCAATCTGGAGACGATCCCGCGACCGTTTTCGGAGAGGAGCGATGCGGCCTTCTCATCGAGGTCCAAGGGCCTCGTTGCGAAGATATATGTGGCGGATTCAAACAGTTCGTTAAGCGTCTTGGCTCTTTCCTTAAGTCCCGGCATGGCTTCGCGGAACTGCGCGACCTTCGTCTCTTCGAAGGCGCCGCCGTGCTGCGCTGCGGCAAGCGCGAGAGCGGCCTCGGCGAGGCGCGCGTCATCGGCGACGCGCATGTGCTGGCCGTTGAGGTTCTCGAGCTTCTTGAAGTCGAAGCGGGCCGCCGATTTGCCGACGCTGGAGAGGTCGAACCACTCCGTCGCCTGCTCGGTGGTGAAGAACTCGTCGTCGCCATGGGCCCAGCCGAGGCGGGCGAGGTAGTTGCGCATCGCCTCCGGCAGATAGCCCATGTCGCGATAAGCTTCGACGCCGAGCGCGCCGTGGCGTTTCGAGAGCTTCGCGCCGTCCGGACCGTGGATCAGCGGGATATGGGCGAAGACCGGGACGTCCCAGCCGAGGCCCCGATAGATCGCGGTCTGGCGGGCGGCGTTGGTGAGGTGATCGTCGCCCCGGACGACATGAGTCACGCCCATGTCGTGATCGTCCACGACGACGGCGAGCATATAGGTGGGCGTCCCGTCCGAGCGCAGGAGGATCAGATCGTCGATCTGCTCGGCCTTCCAGGAGACGTCGCCCTGCACGGCGTCGGAGACGGCGATCTCCCCCGCCCGCGGCGCTTTGAGGCGGACGGTGTAGGGCGCGCCCGCTGGCCAGTCGGCCTCTCCCTTGTCGCGCCAGGGGGAGTTGAAGAGCGGCGGGCGCCCCTCCGCCTTCGCCGCGGCGCGGGCCTCGTCGATCTCCTCTTTCGTGGCGTAACAGCGGTAGGCGGTCCCGGCCTCCAGCATTTGCGCCGCCGCCTCCTGGTGGCGGGCGACGCGGGAGAACTGGCTGATCGCCTCTCCGTCCCAGTCGAGACCGAGCCAGCGGAGACCCTCGAAGATCGCTTCGGTCGCCTCGGGGGTGGAGCGCGCGCGATCGGTGTCCTCGATCCGGAGGAGGAACTTTCCGCCGCGCCCGCGCGCGTAGAGCCAGTTGAAGAGCGCCGTGCGCGCGCCGCCGATATGGAGGAAGCCCGTGGGAGAGGGGGCGAACCTTGTGACGATCTGTTCCGCTGTCATGATTTCCGTTCGCGACCTTGAGAATGAAAGCTGTGGCGCCGATCAGGCGCGGCCTTTATGGCTGGAGGCCCGGTGCGGAACAAGGCGACATCGCCGCGATCGGCGCCGGATCCGAAGGATCGGGCCGCTGTGTGCGCAGGGCGTAGAGGGGGGCTTACGGCATGGAGACGCTGCGCGCCTTCTGGATGCGCGAAAGACCGGCGGCGGCGCTGTGGATACCGGTCTTTTTCGGGCTGGGCGTACAGCTTTACTTCTGGGCGCAGGTGGAGCCGAGCGGATTGGTCGCCTCCATCGCCGTCGCTGCGCCGATCCTGATCTGGTCGATCTTCTGGCGACGTCTTCGCCATTTCAGCCTTCTGGGCCTCGCCGCGACGCTTATCGCGCTCGGCCTGGCGGCGGGCGTCTTCCGATCCCACATGGTCGCGGCCCCGATTCTGAAGATGCAGACGGAGGCCACGGTGGAAGGCGTGGTGCGCGAGGTCTCCCGCACCCGCACGGGCCGTCCCCGGCTCGTCCTCGACCAGTTGATCATCTTCGGGGTGCCGGAGGCGGAGACGCCGCGCCGGGCTCAAATCGCGCTTTTGCGCTCAGGCGATATCGACGGAGTGACCCCGGGCGACCGGGTGTCGATCTTCGCCAATCTGGGGCCGCCCGGCGGGCCGGTGGAGCCCGGCGGCTTCGATTATCGGCGCACGGCGTGGTTCCTCGGCCTCGGCGCGGTCGGGTATGCGCGCGGGGCGCCTGTGGAAATCGCGGCTGAGGGCGTGCCCTCCTTGCCGCGACGCATGGCGTTGGCGCTCGCACGAGAGCGGGCGCGGATCGCCGAGGGCCTGCGCGAGCGTCTGCCGGGCGAGACCGGCGCCTTCGCCGCCGCCGTGACGGTGGGAGAACGGGCTGGCATTCCAACCGCGTCGCTGGAGGCGCTGAGGCAATCGAACCTCGCGCATCTGCTGGCGATCAGCGGGCTGCACATGGGGCTGGTGACGGCGCTCGTCTTCGGCGGGGCGCGGCTTTTGCTGGCGTTGACGCCGGTCGCCAATCGGCGCTGGCGGACGAAGCGGATCGCGGCGGGGATCGCGCTCGCCGCCGCCGTCGCTTATCTGGCGCTCTCGGGCGCATCGATCGCCACGCAGCGGGCCTTCATCATGGCGGCGGTGGCGCTGATTGCGGTGATGCTGAACCGGCCGGCGATCACGCTCCGGGCGCTGGCGGTCGCGGCGCTGATCATCCTCGCTTACCGCCCCGAAAGCCTGACCCATGTCGGCTTTCAGATGTCCTTCGCGGCGACGGCGGCGATCATCGCGGGGTTCGACTTCGCGCGAGAGCGGGGATGGGTCGCCGGGCAGCGCGATCAGGGCGCGCTCGCGCAGGTCGCCGCCTATGGCGTGGCGCTTCTGGGGACGAGCCTCTTGGCCGGGGCTGCGACGGCGCCGTTCTCAGCCTTTCATTTCAATCAGATGGCCCATTACGGGCTGATGGGAAACCTCGCCGCCGTGCCGATTATGGGTTTCGTCGTGGCGCCCGCTGGGGTGCTCGCGGCGGTTCTGCTTCCGGTGGGGCTGGAGGGACCGGCGCTTTTGGTCATGTCCTATGGGATCGAGGCGATCCTCGCCGTCGCGGTCTTCGTCGCGGGTCTCGACGGCGCGGTGAGCCCTGTGGCGGCGGCGCCGAAGATCGTACTGACGCTGGTGGCGATGGGCGGCCTCGGCCTCGTCATCGGCCGCTCCGCGCTGCGCGTCGCGGGCGCCGTCGCGCTCGTCGCCGGGCTCGGCGCCTGGTTCGCCGCTGAGAGCCGTCCCGAGGTTCTGATCGCGCCCGAGGGGCGGCTGGCGGGGGTGATGGGAGCCGACGGCAGGGCGCTCGACCACAAGTCCTCCGCCTCCTACGCCGCGTCGATCTGGCTCCGAAGGGACGGCGATCGGGCGGATCAGGAGACGGCGGCGCGGCGATGGACGACCGGCGTGCGGACGATCCGCGACACCGCGACCCTCTCAAACGGCTGGCGGGTGACGCTGGTTCCGGATCGGAGGATCTCCGCTGAGGATCTGAACGCCCGGTGCAGGACGCGCACGGTGCTGATCGCGCCCCATGCGAGGCGCGATGCCGAGGGACCCTGCGTCTTCTACGGGCGGGATCGGATCAGGCGGAGCGGCGCGCTCGCCGTTCGTTCGCGCGGCGCGGATGTCGAGATTACGGCTGCGGAGGCGCTGGCCGGGCAGCGATACTGGACGATGCCGGGCGGCCGGTTCGGGGTGGAGGAGCGGCTGGGCGCCCAGTGATCGGGTCGCTCCGGCGCGACGTTCCCGCCGATGCGGGCGGGAGGGCGACCTCTTCAGCGTCCCCCCTTTTAACTCGCGACGCTCGCCGCCTTGGCGACAGTCTTGATCGTGCACTGACGCGAGGGGGGCTTTTGGGCTCTCGCAAACAAATGGCGGCGGGCCGCTTTCGCCGTCCGCCGCCTCGCATGCGCTGAGCGTCGGCTCAGTAGGTGCGGATCAGGCCGACCATGCGGCCCTGGATCTTCACCTGACCGCGATCGTATTTCTGCGGCTGATATGCTTGGTTCGCGGCGTGTAGCTCAACCACCCTGCCGTTCCGGCGGAGGGTTTTCAGCGTCGCTTCCTGATCCTCGACGAGCGCGACGACGATGTCGCCGTCGTCGGCTGCGTCCTGGCGCTTGACGACGACGATGTCGCCTTCATGGATGCCCGCCTCGATCATCGAGTCGCCTTTGACCTCCAGCGCGTAATGCTCGGCGGAGGGCGCGAGCATCGCCTGGGGCACGGTGACATGGTCCACGGTCTGCTGCAGCGCTTCGATCGGCGTGCCGGCCGCGATGCGCCCGACGAGCGGAACCGCGCCGGCCTGAGCGCCGATGGCGGGCTCCTTCGGCGCGCTGAAATCGGCTGTGACGACGCTGGACTTCGGACCGCCGAGGCCTTCGGGCATCTTCACGACTTCGATGGCGCGCGCACGGTGGGCGAGACGGCGGATGAAGCCCCGCTCCTCCAGCGCTGTGATCAGGCGGTGGATGCCGGATTTGGAGCGCAGGTTCAGCGCGTCCTTCATCTCATCGAAGGACGGCGGCACGCCGTCCTTGTCCATGCGGCTCTGAATGAATTTCAGAAGATCCAGCTGCTTGTGGGTCAACATCTGCTCAACTCCCGCTCCTGTTTGCGAAAGTTCTATTGTTGTTCTTGTTTTGTGTCAACCTGTTCAGCGCGTCTTCTAGAGGTGGATGACCTCGACCACATCACCCGCTTTCGCCTCAGGAGCCTTTGGCGGGCGAACGACCAAACCGTTGGCGGCGGCGAGGACGGAGAGGATCGAGCTGTCCTGGTTCGGGTAGGGGAAGGCGACGGGGCCGTCCGCCGTCGTCTCGATCCGTGCGCGCATGTAGTGTTCGCGCGGTCCGTTCGCTTCAACGCTCTGAGCGAGCGGGATTTTCACGCGGGGCAAGGCGGTGGCGGGGAGGCCTAGCATGGCGTCTACTGCAGGACGAAGAAGAAGGTGTCCGAGCACCATGGAGGAGACTGGGTTGCCGGGGAGGCCGACCATGGCTTTTCCGCGCACGCGCCCCGCCATCAGCGGTTTACCGGGACGCATGGCGACCTTGTAGAAGCTGAGATCGAGCCCTTCGGCTCCGAAGACGTCGCGCACGAGGTCGTAGTCGCCGACGGAGGCGCCGCCGAGAGTGACGATCAGGTCGGCGTGCGCGGCGCGGTCGAGCGCGTCTTTCAGCGATCCCTCGTCGTCGGTCGCGATCGGCTGGATTTCGGCGGCGGCCCCGCAGGCTTCCAGCAGCGCGGCGAGGCCGTAATTGTTGGAGGAGATGATCTGCGTCGGGCCGGGGCGCCCGCCGGGGGCGACCAGCTCGTCCCCGGTGGCGATCAGGCTGACGACGGGTTTCTTCCGAACTTCGACGAACGGCGCGTTCATCGCCGCCGCCAGCGCGATTTCGGCGGAGGTGAGGCGGCGGGAGGCCTCCAGACGCGATCCGGCTTTGAAGTCCAGGCCGGCGGGGCGGATGTAGGTTCCCTTCACAGGCGCTTCGCGAACGGTGAGCGCGTCGCCGTCGCGGCCCGCGTCCTCCTGGATCAGGATCGCGTCGGCGCCCGCAGGGACAGGGGCGCCGGTGAAGATGCGCACGGCTTCGCCCGGTCCCACCTCTCCGTCTAAGGACGCGCCCGCCGGGACCTCCGCGATCACCTTGAGCGTCGCGCCGACGGCAACGTCCGCCGCACGCACTGCGTAGCCGTCCATCGCGGAGGCGGCGAAGGGGGGCTGGTCGCGTTCAGCGTAGATCGGGGCGGCGAGAACCCGGCCCGCGGCCTTCGCCAGCGGGACGCTTTCGATCTCCGTCGGCGTCATGAGGGAGAGGACGCGAGCCAGCGCCTCTTCAGCGGAGAGGAGGTCGCTCATGTCGCCTTGAATTCGCCAGAGCGGCCGCCGTCCTTGTGGACGAGGCGGATATCGCTCAGCACCATCGCCTTATCGACCGCTTTGACCATGTCGTATACCGTCAGCGCGGCGGCGGAGACGGCGGTGAGCGCCTCCATCTCCACGCCGGTCTGGCCGGTGACCTTCACGGTGGCTTCGATGTCGACGCGGGCTTCCGCTTCGTTGGCGGTCAGCTCGACGGAGACCTTGGAGAGCGCCAGCGGATGACAGAGCGGAATGATGTCGGGCGTTTTCTTCGCCGCCATGATCCCGGCGAGGCGGGCGACGGCGAGCACGTCGCCTTTTTTCGCTCGGCCCTCAGTGATCATCGCCAGCGTCTCCGGCGCCATTTTCACCGCGCCTTTCGCAGTGGCGGTGCGGGAGGTGACGTCCTTTTCGGAGACGTCGACCATGTGGGCGTCGCCCTTGGCGTCGAAGTGGGTGAGGCCGCTCATGCCGCCTCTTCGCGCGGCAACGGATCGGCGAGTATTGCGCGGGTCGCGGCCTCCACGTTTTCCTGACGCATCAGGCTCTCGCCGATTAGAAAGGATCGGGCGCCGACCTTCGCCAGCCGCGCCAGATCTGCGGGCGCGAAAAGGCCGCTTTCGCCAACCAGCAGCTTTTCTGGCGGCGCCATCGCCGCAAGGCGCTCGGTCGTCGCCAGATCCGTCTCGAAGGTCTTCAGATTGCGGTTGTTGACGCCGAGAAGTTCGGAGGTCGTGGCCTTCAGGGCGCGCTCCGTCTCCTCCTCGTCATGGACCTCGATCAGGGCGTCCATGCCCCAATGAAACGCCGCCGCCTCCAACTCGGCCGCCTGCGCATCGGAGACGGAGGCCATGATGATCAGGATCGCGTCGGCGCCGAGCGCCCGCGCCTCCGCCACCTGCCAGGCGTCGTACATGAAATCCTTGCGGATCGCGGGGAGCGACGTGGCGGCGCGGGCGGCGACGAGGAAATCCTCATGCCCTTGAAAGCTCGGCGCATCGGTCAGGATGGAAAGGCAGGAGGCGCCCCCCGCCTCATAGGCTTTCGCCAGCGCCGGCGGGTCGAAATCGGCGCGGATCAGACCCTTGGAGGGGCTGGCCTTTTTCACCTCGGCGATGAGGCCGTAACGCCCCTCGGCCTCGGCGGCGCGGAGGGCTTTGGCGAAGCCGCGCGCCGCGTCCGCTTCGCGCGCCCGCGCTTCCATTTCAGCCATCGGGGTCGCGGCCTTGCGGGCGGCGACCTCCTCCAGCTTGTAGGCTTTGATCTTGTCGAGAATGTTGGTCATGGGCGCGGGTATAGACCCCGCCGAAAGGCTTGAAAACGGGTGTTTTCATCGGGCGATGCGAGGCGTCCCCATGGGGACATGGCGCCAAGCTGCTGAAATCGCTTGGTTTTCACGATGGGCCTTCCTGGTGTGGAGGCGGCGCCGACCTCGGTGGGCGCCGCACCGGCTCATAAGTCGCCTTCGCTGGATGTGGCGGCGGCACGTTAACAATCGCTGGCAACATGTTGAGAAAAATCATTATTCCGGCATGCTGGAATGCCGGGATACTGGAGCGCGGGAAAGCTGGAAGCGTTAAGGTTTCGTAAAGCGGGGATGTGCGAAACCACATTTCGCCGCACGAGGCGCCCTTGCGTCAGGCGCGCGCATCCTCACATGAAGAGCGCGCAGTGGGAGGACGCCATGATGGATCCGCAGTTCTGGCATGATCGCTGGGAAGCCAATCAGATCGGGTTTCACAAGTCGGAGGCGAACCCCGCGCTCACCGCCCATTTTCATCGGCTGGCGCTGGCGCCCGGCGCGCGCGTATTCGTGCCCCTGTGCGGGAAAACGAAAGACATCGGCTGGCTCCTGGAGCAGGGCATGCGGGTCGTCGGGGCCGAGCTGAGCGAGATCGCCGTGGCGCAGCTCTTCCGCGAAATGGGCGTGAAGGCGACCGTGACCCGCCATGGGGCGATGCAGGTTTACCGCGGCGCCGGGGCGGAGATCTTCGTCGGCGACATTTTCGACCTCGGCGCGAGCGATATGGGTCCGATCGACGCGATCTACGACCGCGCGGCGCTTGTGGCGCTGCCGCCGAAGATGCGCGCGGCCTACGCCCGGCACCTGATGGACGTGACCGGCGGCGCCAAGCAGCTGACCGTGACCTTTGAATATGATCAGTCGAAGATGAACGGCCCGCCGTTCTCCGTCCCCGCGCTGGAGGTTCTGGATCACTACGGCGGCGCCTACGCTCTCGAAGCGGTGGAGGCGGGGCCCGTCGAAGGCGGTCTGAAGGACGTGGCGGAAGCGGCGCAGACTGTCTGGGTGATGGGCGCGAACGCGCCCGCCTGATCGCGGGCTTTGCGAAACCTCAACCCATTCCGGCCATGAACGCCGCGCAGAGTTCCGATCGCCGTCGCCGCGACAGGGTTTCGCGCTGGACGGGGCACGGGGCTGTGGTAGAACGCATTCAACACGAGCCGACGTTACGGGAGCGCGCCGCGATCATGTCCATTCTCAAGTCGATCTTCACGTGGTGGAACGGCTCCACCATCGGCACCAGCCTCTTCACCCGCCGCTTCGGCGAGAAAGTGGGAGAGGACGAGTTCGGCAACGCCTATTACCAGAACGCCGGCGGCGCGAAGCGCTGGGTGATCTACAATGGCGCGGTGGAGGCCTCTCGCGTCTCCGCCGATTGGCATGGCTGGCTGCACCACACCTACGACGAAGCGCCGGCCGAGGCGCCGCTGATCCGCAAGGCGTGGGAGAAAGACCATAAGCCGAACCTGACCGGCACCGCCGGGGCCTACGTCCCGCCGGGATCGCTCCGCACGCCCGAGGCTCGTCCGAAAGTGGCGGGCGATTACGAAGCCTGGAGCCCGTAACAATGGCCTCCAACGCCGCCGAGACGCTGATCGGGGCCGCCGTTCTCGTGGTCGCGGGCGGCTTTCTCGTCTACGCCGCTCAAACCGCCGATATCGGCGGGGTCGGGGGCGATGGCTATGAGGTGACGGCGCAGTTCCGCAAAGCCTCCGGCGTCGCCGTCGGGGCGGATGTTCGGGTATCCGGGGTCAAGGTGGGATCCGTCTCCTCGCTGGAGCTCAATGCCGAAAACTACCGCGCCGTCGCGACCCTTGCGATCGAAGACGATATCCGCATCCCTGAGGATAGTTCGGTGAAGATCACTTCGGACGGCCTCCTCGGCGGCTCCTATGTCGCGATCGACCCGGGCGCGTCGGACTTCTTCGTCGAAGACGGGATGGAGCTGGAGTTCACCCAAGGCTCGGTCGATCTCATCGAGCTTCTGAGCAAGACCATCGCCGGAGACTGATCCGGTATGGCTGACGATTGCTGGAGCGCTGAGAAATATGAGGCGAACGCCCGGTTCGTAACGGACCTCGCGGGACCCGTCCTGGCGCTGCTGGATGCGCAGCCGGGCGAACGCATTCTGGACCTCGGCTGCGGCGATGGGCCGATCGCGCGGGCCCTGATGGATCGGGGATGTTCCGTGAAGGCGGTCGACGCCTCCGCCGACATGGTGGCGGGCGCGAAGACGCTGGGCGTCGACGCCGAGGTGATGGACGGCCATGCGCTGAACTTCGAGGCCGAATTCGACGCCGTTTTCTCCAACGCCGCCCTCCACTGGATGACCGATCCCGAAGCGGTGATCGGAGGCGTCGCGCGCGCTCTGAAGCCCGGCGGCCGTTTCGCGGCGGAGCAGGGCGGAATGGGCAACGTGGCCGCCATACGCACCGCGCTGATTGCGGTGCTCGCGGGGCGCGGGGTTGAGACCGATCTCAGCGACGTCTGGTACTTTCCGAGCGCGGAGGAACAAACGCGGCGGCTGGAGGCGGCGGGGTTCGCAGTCGAAGAGATCGCCATCCACCCGCGCCCGACGCCGGTGAAAGCGGGGATGGAGGCTTGGCTGGAGACGCTAGCGGCGCCTGCGCTCGCCCATCTGCCCGAGGCGGAGCGCGCTGCGGCGCGGGCGGAGGCGGCGGCGCTCGTGAAGTCCGCGCTATGCGATGCGGATGGGAACTGGGTCGCGGACTATTCGCGCCTGCGGTTTCGGGCGGTGAAGCGATGAAGCGATGAAGCGGTTATGGTTTCTCATCGCCCTCGCGCCCGTCGCCGCGCTGGCTCAATCGGACGAAAGCGGCGGGGCGAAGTTCGAGAAGGCGCCGGAGGGCGTGATCTATTCGGAGAGCGAGCCCGAAGACGTCGAAGAAATCATCCGCGTCGAGAAGCCCGTCAGCCGATCGGAGCCGCGCCCGGTGGCGATGCTTCGGGGGCTCGACAAGATATCCGGGCGCGTCTCCGACATTCGCGCCGAGGTCGGAGCGGCCGTCGCTTATGAGCGGCTGACGATCACCGTGGAGGAATGCCGCGAGCCGCCCGCCGACGACGGGGAGGACGCCTTCGTCTTCCTGCAGGTGCGGGACGCCAAGACGGGCGACGAGGTTGTCTTCTCGGGTTGGATGTTCGCTTCGAGCCCCGCGCTCTCCGCGATGGATCACGCGCGCTACGACCTCTGGGCGCTGAGCTGCGCGACCTCCTGAAGCGGGACGTCTTCGGGCAGGGCGTCGAAGTCGGCCTCCGTCCTCAGCGCGGCGTCCAGTTTCTCGCGGTAGTCCCGCCGCGAGATCGCGACAGCGCCGAACTGGGCCAGATGGTCGGTGACGAATTGGGTGTCCAGAAGCGTAAAGCCCCCCGCCTTTAACCGCGCCACGAGATGGACGAGCGCGATCTTGGAGGCGTCGGTCGCGTGGCTGAACATGCTTTCCCCGAAAAACGCGCCGCCGAGCCGGACGCCGTAAAGCCCGCCTACGAGCAGGCCCCGGTGCCGCGCCTCCACCGAATGGGCGTAACCCATGCGATGGAGGGCGACGTAGAGGCGCCGGATCTCCGAGTTGATCCAGGTGGTGTCGCGGGCGGCGCATCCGTCGATCACGCCTTCGAAGTCCCGATCGACCGTGATGCCGTAGTCGCCGCGCTTCACACGTTTCATGAGGCTTTTCGGAGCGCGGAAGGTCTCGAGCGGGATGATCCCGCGCAGTTCGGGATCGATCCAGAGGATCTCCTCCGCCTCCGCCGAATCCGCCATCGGAAAGACGCCCGCCGCATAGGCGCGCAGAAGCAGCTGCGGCGTGAGATCGATCTGGGTGAGGCGGTCGGACATGGGGCGGAGGATCGGCGCCGCCGCGAGATTCGGCAAGGGGCCTGCGCTTGGGAGGGGAGCGTCCTCAGGGGGATCGACCCCCTTCGGCCGCGCTCGATCGCTTTCGCGATCGAACCTTTTTTCGAGTATTTGGAGAAGAGTGAAGACGACGGGCGCCGCCGCCCCTCATCGCTTTCCCAAAATACTCGCCCCGGCTCGGCATTTTCCGCATTGCGGAAATTGCCTTTGGTCGCCCGGAACGGGCGGTGCGGATCGCTTGCGATCCGGCGGTTGACGAGGCGGCTGCTAAGCAGCTCCGAGGAGAGCGCGCCTCCCCCCTCGCTTAGCTCAGATCCCCAGCCACTTCTCCAGCCAGTGGATGTTGTAGTCGCCGCTCCGGACGTCTTCCTCCGCCAGGAGCTGCATGAACAGCGGCGCGGTGGTGTCGACGCCTTCGATCACCATCTCGTTCAGCGCCCTCTCCAGCCGGTTCAGCGCGGTCTCGCGGTCGGCGGCGTGGACGATCAGCTTGCCGATCAGGCTGTCGTAATAGGGCGGGATCGAGTAGCCGGCGTAGAGGCTCGAATCCATCCGTACGCCGAGGCCTCCGGGGGCGTGATAGCCCGTCACCTGGCCGGGGCAGGGGGAGAAGTTCGGCAGCTTCTCGGCGTTGATGCGCGCCTCGATCGCGTGGCCGTTCACCACCAGATCGTCCTGCGCGAAGGAGAGCGGCAGGCCGGCGGCGACGCGGATCTGCTCGCGCACGAGGTCGACGCCGAAGATCGCCTCCGTCACCGGATGCTCGACCTGCAGGCGCGTGTTCATCTCGATGAAGTAGAACTCGCCGTTCTCGTAGAGGAACTCGATCGTGCCGGCTCCGCGATAGTTCATCTCGCCCACGGCTTTCGCGCAGGTGGCGCCGATTTCGGCGCGCTGCTCGGGCGTCAGGATGGGGGAGGGGGCCTCCTCCAGCACTTTTTGGTGGCGGCGCTGGAGGGAGCAGTCGCGCTCCCCCAGATGAACCGCGTGTCCCTTGCCGTCGCCGAAGACCTGGATCTCGATATGACGGGGGCCACCGAGATATTTCTCGATGTAGACAGTGTCGTCGCCGAAGGCGGCCTTGGCTTCGGACCGGGCCGAGCCGAAGGCGTTTTCGATCTCGGCTTCGGATTTCGCGACCTTCATGCCGCGCCCTCCGCCGCCCGACGCCGCCTTGATCAGCACCGGATAGCCCATATCGGCGGCCACCGCTTTCGCGTCCGCCACCGTGTCTACGCCGCCGTCGGAGCCGGGCACGCAGGGCACGCCAAGGCGCTTCATGGTGTCCTTGGCGGTGATCTTGTCGCCCATCAGACGGATGTGCTCCGCGGTGGGGCCGATGAAGGTCAGCTCATGCTCTTCGACGATCTGCGCGAAGCCCGCGTTTTCCGAGAGGAAGCCGTAGCCCGGATGCACCGCGTCCGCGCCGGTGATCTCGCAAGCGGTGATGATCGCGGGGATGTTGAGATAGGACTGGTTCGACGGCGGCGGGCCGATGCAGACGCTTTCGTCCGCGAGGCGCACGTGCATCGCATCGGCGTCGGCGGTGGAATGCGCGGCTACGGTCTGCACGCCAAGCTCGCGGCAGGCGCGCTGGATGCGGAGCGCGATCTCGCCGCGATTGGCGATCAGGACCTTGGAGACCATGGGACGCCCGCCTTATTCGACGATGACGAGGGGGGCGCCGAACTCCACCGCCTGACCATTGTCGACGATGATGCGCTTGACGGTCCCGGCGGTGGGCGAGGGGATCTGGTTCATCGTCTTCATCGCCTCGACGATGAGAAGCGTCTGTCCCTCGTCCACCGTATCGCCCTGTTTGACGAAAGGCGCCGCGCCGGGCTCGGGGGAAAGATAAATCGTGCCGACCATGGGGGAGGTGACGGCGCCGGGGTGCTGGGCGGGATCTTCGGGCGGCGTCGCTGGCGCGGCTGCGGCGGCGGGCGCAAGAGCTGCGGGGGCCGCCGGGGCGGCGACTGGCGCGGCTGCGGCGACAGGGGCGGCCACGGGGGCGGGCTGGCGGGAAAGGCGGATCTTCAGTTCCTTGTCGTCGCCCTCCTCGCGCTCGACTTCGACCTCGGTCAGGTCGTTTTCGCGCAGGACGCGGGCGAGCGCCTCGATGAAGGCGACGTCTTTATCGTTCTGGTCGGACATGCGGGCCTCTCTCGTCGTCGGGGTTCGCGCCCCGATCGGTTACGCCATTTCGCTTACGCCGGCGCTCTGGCCGGGCCTATCGTGGCGCGCTGACCGGGTCGGCGGCGCCGATTTCCTCGTCGAGCGGCGTTATACGCGATGGCGGAGGCCGGTCAATCGCCGTGGCGGCGCGCGGCGGCCTCAGCCGCGTTCGCGCGCGTCCTCGACGAGCTCGCGCAGCTGATCGAAGGGGACGTAGCCGCGGATGATCCGCCCGCCGACGATGAAGCCTGGCGTGCCGTTGATCTGCAGCTGACGCGCCAGCGCATAGGTGCGCTGGATGTTCTCGGCGATCGTCGGATCCTCCATGTCGTTCCGGAACCGGTCCATGTCGAGACCGGCTTCGTCCGCCAGCGCGATGACGGCGGCTTCCGAAAGCTCTCCGCGCCAGGTCATCATCGCATCGTTGAGTGCGAGATACTCCGCATCGCCCTGTTTCTGGGCCGCCATTGCGGCGCGTGCGGCGAAAGTGCTGTCCGGCCCGAGGATCGGGAATTCCTTGATCACCAGACGGACATTGGGGTCAGCCGCCAGGAGCGCTTTGACGTCCTCATGGGCCTGTTTGCAGTAGCCGCAGCGATAGTCGGCGAACTCGACGACGGTGACGTCGCCTTCGGGATTGCCGGCGACGAAGCTGTAGCCGTCGTTCTTCAGCTCATCCCCGAGGGAGGAGATCATGGCCGCGTCGGTCGAGCGCTCCTGCTCTTCGCGCCGCCGCTCCAGCACTTCCATCGCTTCTATGATGACCTCGGGGTTGCGGAGGAGATAGTCGCGGACCTGTTCGTCGATCAGCGCTTTCTGATCGGCGGTGAACCCGTCGTCTGCGGAGGCGGTCGCCAGGGGCGCCGTCGCGGCGAGAAGGGCCGCAAACGCGAAACGGAGCATGGTCTTCATCGGTCGGTTCCCGAAATGTTAACGCAATCCGCGTCAGTTAGCACCGATCGCGCGTTCCGCGACAGCCCGAATGTCGTCGGCGCGGAGCCATCCGGGCGACCCCACGGGAAGTTGATCGAGCGCCCGGCGGGCGTGGATCAGCGCATCGCGCGAGGCGCCCTGCAGCGCGTAACGCTCCGCCGTGGCGAGGGAGGCGCGGGCGTTGTCGCCCGCGCGGGCGTGAGCGAGCGCGAGATCGCGGAGGATGGAGGGGTTCGCCCCGCCGCCGCGATTGGCCAGTTCCAGCTCCGTCAGCGCCTCGTCGGCGTCGCCGGGTCCGTCGGCGGCGAGGAGGGCGCGACCGAGACCGCCGCGGATCAGCGGCTCCTCCGGCGCGAGGGAGACCGCCTTGCGATAGGGCTCGACCGCCTCCGCCGCGCGGCCGCTTTCGAAGTAAATCTGGCCCTTCAGCTCCCAATAGAACGGGTCTTCGGGACGGAGCGCGATCAGCTCGTCGATCTCAGCCAGCGCGGCGGGGGGATCGGGGAGGAGGTGGAGCGCGATGGCGCGGCGGAGCCTGCTTATCTCGCTCTCTGGCTCTTCCGCCTCCTCCAACTGGGAGAGCGTGCGGTTAGGGCGACTTAGGAAGGCGGAGAGCTTGGCGCGCATCCGCAAGTGCCAGTACGCGAGATCTTCGGAGACGCGGCCGCCGCGCGCGGTGGTGCTCGCGGCGCGGTCTTGGAGTAGCGCGATGCGCTCGGCGGACAGCGGGTGGGTCAGGGCGTAGGGATCGACGTTGCCCGCCTGAAACACCTCCTGCCCGCGGAAGATGCGCAGGACGTCGAGCGCGTAGGCCGGGTCAATGCCGGCGCGTTCGAGATAGGTCGCGCCGGCCTGGTCCGCGCTCGCCTCCTCCGCTCGCGTATAGGCGAGGAAGCTGCGCCGGGCGGCGGCTTCGGACCCAGCGGCGCCGGCGATGGCGAGTTCGGGAGAGCCGGCGGCGGCGCCCGCGATCAGCGCGAGGAGAAGGCCGACCGTGGCCGGGCCCTGCAGGTTCTCAGCATTGACGGCGCGGCGTGTGAGATGCCCGCCAGTGATGTGGCCGGTCTCATGGGCGATGACGCTCATCAGCGCTTCGGGCCGATCGATCCGGGCGAGTAGGCCGGTGTTGAACACCATGTTCCGCCCGCCGAAGACGAAGGCGTTCAGGTTAGGATCGGAGACGATGAAGACGTCGACGGCGTTCCGCTGAAGCCCGGCGGCGTCGAGGATCGGATTGGTCAGGCGCGACAGAGTTCGCTCGATCTCCGCGTCGCGGATCAGCGTCTGGGAGAAAGCCGCTCCGGCTGAAAGCGGCAAAGCGATCGCCGCCGCCGCGAGGCTGATCAGGGCCTTCTTCAAGATGGACGTCATGGGTAGGGCTCCCTCGCCTGTCGCGCAGCCGGTTCGCGTCGTCCCCCGCGCTGCGCTTTCGCTGCGGTCGCCTTGACGGGGAGCGCCGCGACGATCAATCGTCGCGCGCTTCTGAGGGAATAAGGCTGCGCGAGATGGTGATTTCAAGGCGATTGTCGCAACGAGGGGCGGTCGATCCTTTCATTGTGATGGATGTGATGGAGGCGGCGCGGGCGCGCGAGGCCGAAGGCCATGACGTGATCCATATGGAGGTCGGCCAGCCCGCGACGCCAGCGCCGCGTCCGGCGCGGGAGGCGGCGACGGCGGCGATGGCCTCGGACGCGCTCGGCTACACGGTCGCTTTGGGCCTGCCGGAGCTGCGCGAGCGGATCGCGCGCCTCTATCGCGAGTGGTATGGGATCGAGGTGCCGGCGGAGCGGATCATCGTCACGGCGGGTTCTTCGGCGGCGTTCCTTCTGACCTTCCTCGCGCTTTTCGATGCGGGCGACCGGGTGGCGACGATCGCGCCCGGTTATCCAAGTTATCGCAATATCTTCAACGCGCTAGACATCGACGTGACGGAACTGGAGGGCGCCGCCTCGCGCGGCTGGCGCCCGACGCCGGAGCAGGTGGCGGCGGCGGGAGACATCGCGGGGCTGCTGGTCGCGAGCCCGTCCAACCCGACGGGGGCCATGCTGGACCTGCCAGCGATCAGCGCGTTGGCGGAGGCGGCGCGTGCGAAGGGCGCGGCGTTCATCTCCGACGAGATCTATCACGGGCTGACCTATGGCGGGCGGGCGCATACCGCGCTGGAGGCGACGGACGACGTCGTGGTGATCAACTCCTTCTCCAAGTATTTCTCAATGACCGGCTGGCGGATCGGCTGGATGGTCGCGCCGGCCGACATGGTGCGGACGGTGGAGCGGCTGGCGCAGAATTTCTTCATCTGCGCCCCGCATGTCAGCCAGGTCGCGGCGCTCGCCGCCATGGACGCGGCGGAGGAATGCGAGGCGAACCTCGCCGTTTACGCCAAGAACCGGGAGGTTCTGCTGGAGGAGTTGCCGAAGGCGGGCCTCACGCGGCTCGCGCCTTGCGAGGGGGCGTTCTACCTCTACGCCGAGGTCGATCACCTGACGGACGACAGCCGCGAGTTCTGCGCGCGGATGCTGCGCGAGGCCGGGGTGGCGGCGACCCCGGGGCTGGATTTCGATCCAGCGCGGGGGAAGGGGACGGTTCGCTTCTCCTTCGCGCGCTCGACGGCGGATATGGTCGAAGGGGCGCGGCGGCTGCGCGATTGGCTGGCGGGGTAGGCGCGCCTTCCTCGGGCCCCTTAAGGGGCAGCCTCGTCAGCCGCGACGCTCGCCGCTAGCGCAGCGCGCGAAATCGTTGGATCCTAAAATCGCAGTAGATGCCCAGCCTAAGGGCAACTTCTGCGTCAACCTTTTCGCACGCTGCTTTAGGGCGAGTATTTCGGGAAAGCGATGAGGGGGCGGGAAGGGGTGCGGCCCGGATGTCCGCAAAGACGAAGGGCGGCTCTTTCGAGCCGCCCTTCGCATGTCTCAGGACCACCAGCCGAAGCGCTTTTTCTTCGGCTTTTCCGGAGCGGACTCCGGCGCGGGTTCGGGTTCTGCGGCGGCCACGGGTTCCGGTTCGGGCGCAGGTTCCGGTTCGGGCTGAGGCTCCGGCTCCAGCTCCGGCTCGGCGACTGCTTCCGGCTCCGGCGCTGGGGTCGGTTCAGGGGTCGGTTCAGGCGCGGGCTCCTCTTCAGGAGCCTTAGGCGCTTCCTCCGCGACGGCGTCGGCCGTTTCCGTCGCGGTCTCCGCCGCGGCGGGAGCGGCGTCTTCCGCGTCCGGTTTCTTGCGCCGGGCGGGGCGCTTGCGCTTCGGCTTCTGCGCTTCGGCTTCGGTCGTCTCGACGATATTGTCGTCGGCATCCCCGCCGGTGGTGTCGATCACCTCGCCGAGCGGGCTTTCCTCGACCTGGACGTCGGGCGCCTCGCCTTCGCCGTCCAGCGCCTCATTCCGCTTCCGCTTGCGCCCGCCGCGCTTGCCCCGCCGGCGCTTTTTGCGCTGGCCGTCGCCGCCTTCGCCATCGTCGCCGGCCTCGTCGCGTGAGCGATTGGCGGCTTCGCTTGGCGCGTCCGCGTCGGTCTCTTCGTCGTCTTCGGCCTCGGCTTCCTCATAGGCGGTCTCGGCGGAGACGGTGCGCGCCTCCTCCACCCGCCGGGGCGGGCGGCCGCCGCCCTTCATCTTCTCGATCTTGTAGTCGGGGCTGATCAGGGTCACGTCGCCTTCGATCAGCACCTCGATCTCGTAACGCTCCTCGATGGAGGCGATGTGCTGGCGCTTCTGGTTGATCAGGTAGTTGGCGATCTGCACCGGCGCGAGGATCTTGATCTGGCGGCTTCGGCCCTTGACGGCCTCCTCCTCCACTTCGCGCAGGATGGCGAGGGCGACGCTGTCGGGCGCGCGGACGATGCCGGTGCCGTGGCAATGCGGGCAGGGCGCCGTCATCATCTCCACCATGCCGGGGCGGAGGCGCTGGCGCGACATCTCCATCAGCCCGAAGGCGGAGATGCGGCCGACCTGGATGCGGGCGCGGTCGTCCTTCAACCGGTCCTTCATCCGCTTTTCGACGGCCCGGTTGTTCCGGTTCTCGTCCATGTCGATGAAGTCGATGACGATCAGGCCCGCGAGATCGCGGAGACGCAGCTGGCGGGCGACTTCGTCCGCCGCCTCCAGGTTCGTCTTGAGCGCGGTCTCCTCGATGGAGTGCTCGCGGGTGGAGCGACCGGAGTTCACGTCGATGGCGACCAACGCCTCGGTGATGCCGATGACGATATAACCGCCCGATTTCAGCTGCACCGTCGGGTTGAACATCGCCGCGAGGTGGCTCTCCACCGCGAATTTGGAGAAGAGCGGCGTGCCGTCCCGATAGGGCTGCACGTTTTTCGCGTGCGAAGGCATGAGCATTTTCATGTAGTCCTTCGCCTCGCGATAGGCGTCTTCGCCGTCCACGAGAATGCTGTCGATCTCGCGCCCGTAGAGGTCGCGGATCGAGCGTTTGATCAGGCTGCCTTCCTCATAGATCAGCGCTGGCGCCACAGATTTGAGCGTGAGGTCGCGCACCTGCTCCCACTGGCGGAGGAGGAATTCGTAGTCGCGCTTGATCTCCGTCTTCGTGCGGCGGGCGCCGGCGGTGCGGATGATCAGGCCCATCCCTTTCGGCACCTCCAGCTCGCCTGCGATCTCTTTCAGTTTTTTGCGGTCGGTCGCCTGGGTGATCTTGCGGGAGATCCCGCCGCCCCGCGCCGTGTTCGGCATCAGGACGCAGTAGCGGCCCGCGAGGGAGAGGTAGGTGGTCAGCGCGGCGCCTTTGTTGCCCCGCTCCTCCTTCACGACCTGCACGAGCAGGATCTGGCGGACCTTGATGACTTCCTGGATCTTGTAGCGGCGCATGTGGGCGCGGCGGGGGCGAACCTCCTCCTCCACGCTTTCGGCGCCGACGCTTTCGGGAGCTTCGGCGGCCTCGCCTTCGTCGTCCTCGCTCTCCTCCGCCTCAGGCTCGACCTTCTTGCGGCGGGAGCGGCTGCGGGCGCGGGGTTTCTTCGGCTTCGGGGCTTCTTCGGCGGCTTCGGGCGCGTCCTCGGCGGCGGCGTCATCCGACGCGGGCTCTTCCGGGGCCGGTTCGTCCGCAGGCGCTTCTTCGGGCGCGCGGTCTTCGACGGGCGCATCGTCCACCGGTTCGGAGACGCTCTCCTCATCGTCGGCGCCGGCGCTTTCGGCGATGTTCTTCGGCTCGTCTTCGCCGTCGTTCTCGCTGGCCTCGGGCGCGTCTTCGGTCGCCTCGGCCTGATCGGCGTCGGCGCTGGCCGTCTCCACCGGAGCCTCGTCCGAAGGCGTCTCTTCGCTCGCTACCGTTTCCGTCGGCTCCTCGGCTGGCGCTTCGGGCTGATCCGCCTCGGCGGGCGCCTCGGACACGGCCGCCGTTTCTTCGTTGGACGCATCCGCTGCGGCTTCCTTCGGCTCATCCGTCTTTTTACGGCGGGAGCGCGAGCGCGAGCGGGGCTTGCGCGCCCTTTTCGGCTCGTCGTCGTCCTCGTCGACGTTGGCGGCCTCCGCTTCAGCCTCAGCCGCGACGAGCGCTTCGCGATCCGCCACCGGGATCTGGTAATAGTCGGGGTGGATTTCGGAGAACGCGAGGAAGCCGTGACGGTTTCCGCCGTATTCGACGAAAGCGGCCTGGAGCGAGGGTTCGACCCTCGTCACCTTCGCGAGATAGATGTTTCCGGCTAGCTGACGTTTGTTGATCGATTCGAAATCGAATTCGTCGACCTTCGTTCCGTCCATAACCACGACCCGGGTCTCCTCCGGGTGCGTGGCGTCGATGAGCATTTTCTTCGCCATGTTCGCAATCGCGACGCCCCCAATGGTCCGGCCGGCGGTGCGGCCGGTTGGTGCGTCGACTGTCCTGATGCGAAGAGCGGCGCATCCCACGCAGCGCGCCGCGCCATCGCCGTTCGGCGGGCGGGGGGAGCTGCGGATATCGTCCGTCTCTTCATGTTTTTCCTGTGTTCGCGGCGGAGCCGCGACGTGGTTTTCGGGCGGCGCTAGGGGCGCCTTGGGGGGATTTTCGGCCTGTCGCCGGTCCGTCGCCGCCGTGTGCGGTCTCGGACATCCCCGGCTGAAATCAGCATTATCGGCGGAAGCATCGCCACGCGGGGCGCGATCCTGTCGATAGCATGCGACGATAGTCGGCGCGCGAAGGAAAGTCCAAAGGGATTTTTCTCAAACGCGATCAGTGTGATACATTTCTCGTCAAGAGCCGCGCGAAGACGCGGCGAAGATGAGGCGTGCGGTATGAGGCATCTGGCGATTGCGGTGGCGGGTTTCTGCTGCGCGCTGTTTTGCGGGGCGGCGTCCGCTTTCGCGCAGGACGGGCTTACGGCGCTGACGGCGCGCATCGCCGAGAGCGGCGACGCCAACCGGATCGAGATCGATTTTTCGGAGCGGCCCGCGTTTCGCACGTTCTCCCTCAGCGATCCCGATCGTCTTGTGATCGACTTTCCCGCCGTCGACTGGCGGTTCGAGCCGCCGCGGCCGGGCAGGGACGTCTCGCTGATCGGCGGGCTGCGCTTCGGGCTTCGTCGGGGCGGGGGGCGGATGGTCGTCGATCTTCGCGCCCCCGCGCGGATCGAGCGCGCCTACACGGAAGAGGCGGACGGCGCGACGCCCGCCCGTTTCGTGATGATCATGCGCCCGGAGACGGCGGAGGTCTTCGCGGCGAGCGCAGGCTGGCCGCCGGACGCCGCGCCCGAGCGCCTGAGCCGTGCGGAGGACGCGCGGGAGGTCGTGGTGGCGATCGACCCCGGTCATGGCGGTCGCGACGTCGGCGCGGTGGCGGGCGACCTCGCCGAAGCGCATCTGATGCTCGAATACGGATTGTTGCTAGAGCGGGCGATCTCCGCCCGGCCCGGATACAGGGCGGTGATGACGCGGAGAGAGGACGTCTTTCTCACGCTGCGCGAGCGTGTGCGGTTCGCGCGCGCCGAGGGAGCGGACGTTTTCGTCTCGCTCCACGCCGATTCGCTGAAAGAGGGGCTGGCGACAGGCGCCTCCGTCTACACGCTGAGCGAACAGGCGACCTCGGCGGAGGCGGCGGCGCTGGCTGAATCGGAGAACCGGGCGGACGAGTTGGCGGGCGCTGAGGTTGGCGAGGTCGAGACCGACGTGACGCATGTCCTCGTCTCTCTCGCACAGCGCGCGACGACGGAGCAGAGCCAGTCGCTGGCCCGGACCCTCGCCAACGCGCTGGAGGGGCGGGTTCCGATTCTGAGGGACCGAGCGGTTCAGGCGGCTGGATTTCGGGTGCTGAAGGCGCCGGACGTGCCGTCGATCCTTCTCGAGCTCGGCTTCATGTCGAACCCGCGCGATCGCGCGCGCCTTCAGTCCGAAGACGGCAAGGCGGCGCTCATCGAGGGCATCGCGGCGGGCGTCTTCGCCTGGGTTGAAGCGCAGGATGGAGAGCGATATGCGCCCGCCAGAGGCGCGCGGGGAGGCTGAATGCGCCCCCTCGCTCGCGCTGACGTGAGGCGAAAGACGCCCATCTGCGCGAAAATGCGACGCACGGCCCTCAAATCGCCGCGCATTCGCGACTATAAGGGAGTCGAAGTGAAACGGATGAAGGGCGGGACATGATCCGCTTTCTGGGATTTCTGTTCAGCGCGGGCTCCATCGGGGCCATCGTCGGCATCGCGATCATCGCGGGCGTCGTCTGGATGTACGACCGCGATCTGCCGGATCATGAGGGGCTGGCGAATTACCAGCCCGCCACGCTGACGCGGGTCTATTCTGGCGAGGGCAAGGTCATCGCCGAATACGCCCGCGAGCGGCGCATCTTCACCCCCATCGACGAGATGCCGGACCTGGTGAAGCACGCCTTCATCTCCGCCGAAGACAAGAATTTCTACGAGCATTCCGGGGTCGACGGACTCGGCGTCGTCAAGGCGATGATCGACAATGTGGAGCGGGTGGCGACGGGCCAGCGGCTCCGCGGCGCCTCCACCATCACCCAGCAGGTCATCAAGAACTTCCTTCTGAACGAGGACAGCGCGGTCGAGCGCAAGATCAAGGAGTTCATCCTCTCCAGCCGGATCGAAAGCGCTCTCTCCAAGGACCGGATTCTGGAGCTCTACCTGAACGAGATCTTCCTCGGTCAGAACGCTTACGGCGTGACCGCCGCCGCGCGTCGCTATTTCGGCAAAACGCCGGAGGAGCTGACCGTCGAGGAAGCGGCGTATCTGGCGGCGCTGCCGAAGGCGCCGTCCTCCTACCACCCGATCCGGCGGGCGGAGGCGGCGACGGACCGGCGGAACTACGTCCTCGAGGAGATGGCGCAGAACGGCTACATCCCGCGCGAGGAGGCGGAGGCGGCGAAGGAGACGCCGCTGAAGACGCTTTTCCACGACGGAGTGGAGAGCCGCCTGCCGCCGATCCCGAACTACACCTATTTCACCGACGAGATACGCCGTCAGCTATCGGCTGAGATGGGTTCGAAAGAGCTGTTCGAGGGCGGTCTGACCGTGCGCGCCACGATCGACCCGGAGCTTCAGCGGATCGCCGAGAACGCGCTCCGGACCAAGCTCCTCGCCGCCGACGGCGAGCGCAGCGGCTATCGCGGGCCGCTCGACAAGCTGGAGGGCGTGAGCGCCGAAGACGAAGACGGCTGGCGCGACGCGCTGGCCAAGGCCGAAGCGCCGACGGACATCGACGGCTGGCGCCGCGCGGTGGTTCTGGAGGTCGGCCAGCGCAGCGCCCGCGTTGGGATCGAGGGCGTCGAAGAGGACGAGGACGGCCATTTCATCCGCTTCGAAGACGTCCGCTGGGCCCGCCCTGAAGACGAGGACGGCCGCATCGGCGCCCGCCCGCAATCCCCTTCCGACGTGTGGGAAATCGGCGATGTCGTCATGGTCTCCGCCGTCACCGGCGACGACGGGTCCTTCCAGCGCTGGGCGATGCGTCAGGTGCCAAAGCTGCAGGGCGCCTTCATGGCGATGGATCCGCATACGGGACGGGTGCTGGCGATGGTCGGCGGCTTCTCCTACGAGCATTCGGTCTTCAACCGCGCAACGCAGGCGCAGCGTCAGCCGGGGTCGTCCTTCAAGCCCTTCGTCTACGCCGCCGCGCTCGATAACGGCTATTCTCCGGCGACCATCGTTCTGGATGCGCCGGTCGTCGTCCGGCAGTTCGGGGCCGACGACTGGAAGCCGAAGAACTACTCCAACCGCTTCTACGGGCCGTCGCCGCTTCGGGTCGGCATCGAGAAATCGCGCAACCTGATGACGGTGCGGCTGGCGCAGGATGTCGGCATGGACCGGATCGCGGATTACGCGGAGCGCTTCGGCGTCTACGACGACATGCCCGCGCATCTCTCCTTCTCCCTCGGCGCGGGAGAGACGACGCTCTACCGGATGGTCGCGGCTTACGGCATGTTCGCCAATGGCGGGCGCCGGGTGCAGCCGACCCTGGTGGACCGGGTGCAGGATCGCTGGGGCGAGACGGTCTACAAGCACGATCAGCGGATTTGCGACGACTGCGTCGCGCAGGCGCCGACGGCGGAGGAGCCCTGGCCGGTGCCGGTCGCCCGCCGGATCATGGACCGCGTGACCGCCTTCCAGCTCGTCTCCATGATGGAGGGGGTCGCGGGCCCGCGCGGCACGGCGGGGCGGCTTTCTTCGCTCGGCGTGCCGGTGGCGGGCAAGACGGGCACGACGAACGAAGGCAAGGACGCCTGGTTCGTCGGCTTCACCCCGAACCTCGTCGCCGGATGCTTCGTCGGCTACGACAACCCCAAACCCATGGGCAAGGGCGGCACCGGCGGCGGCATGTGCGCGCCCGTCTTCGAGGATTTCATGCGTGAGGCGCTCAAACTCCGCAAACCCGGCGCGTTCGACCGGCCGCCTGAAGTCGTCTACGCCAAGGTAGACCTTTCCTCGGGCGAGCGTTTGCCGGATGACGCGTCCGGCGGCGGGATCATCAGCGAGGTGTTCCGCGAGGGTCAGGCCCCCGGCGTCTACGAGACGGCGGAGATCATCGGGGAGGCGGACGGCATCTCCTTCTTCACCGGCGAGGGGCCCGGCGCTGGCGACGATCTCGGCGACGGCGATCTGATCAGCGAAGGGCTGAACGGCGAAGGCGAAGGAGCGACGGGCGGCGAAACGGTCGTGCAGCGCGCGGGCTCCTCCATTCTCCGCCCGGCGCCGCCGAGCGGCGACAGCGATGAGGATCTGGAGAGCGGCGGTCTTTACTGATCGCGGCGGCAGGCGGCAGTATTTCTCACCTTTCTGCCAACGTCGATATCTGCGACTGCGCGGCGGGGTCTGCGTCGCACCGAGAGTCTTCGCGCAGCGCTTTAGAGAAACTCACCTGCTCTTATCCGGCGCCTCACGGCGCTAGATGAACAACAGGCGCTGAAGACGCCGGAGGTGTGGACAACTTATTCGAGGATTGCAAATCGAAGCGGTCGCGGATCGGTTGAGGCGATCCTGTCTACGCACTCCGCCCGCGCCCATTTTCGACCCTCGCCATTCTCCGGCCCGCAATTCACTCTTCCCGAAATACTCCCGCCGGAGGCGAACGTAGCCGCCAACGCACTGGTCTGCAGCGGAGCGCCGGCGGCGAGACTGAGCGCGAAGCGCTCGCGAGCCGCCGCCGTTCGCGCGAGAGCGCGAACCTCTATCCGGCTCGACATGCAGCCCTCGAACAGCCGGTTTTCACCTCCGATCTTTCAACCTTCCGGAATGGCGAAAGGTTGAAAGGTTGGAGGGACGCCAAGCGCTCGCCGACGAACGTCGCCGCCAAAGCACCGCGCGGAAAGGCGCGTGAGAACGTCGCCCAACGTGCGCCCGCAACTTGCGACGGTCTTCCGTCGCCGATCCTGCGCGCCGCTCTAGCCGTTCGGCTGGGAGAGATCAGGCAATACCGTCCGCCCCGGCTTCCTCACCGGCCCGGGCGCGAGGCGGCTGATCGCGTCGAACTGGGCGCGGAGACGCGCGGTCAGGTCCTCCGCCTGTTCCGGCGATGAAAGGATATGGGGGCGGAGGAGCGCCAGGAGCTCTGTCCGACCGACCTGCTGATTGCGGCGGCCGAAGGCGGCGCCGAGCACCGGGATCTCGTTCAGTACGGGGATGCCGGTGCGGCCGGTGGTGGCGCTGTCCTGGATCAACCCGCCGAGGACCACCGTCTGTCCCGACCGGATCGTCACATCCGTCGTCACGGCGCGGCGGGAGATCGTCGGACTGTCGATACCGGAGGTCGTGGTGGGCGCGACGGAGGAAACCTCCTGATCCACCTCCAGCGAGACGAAGCCGCCGGAATTGACGCGCGGCGTCACCGTCAGGCGCACGCCGGTGTCGCGATATTCGACCGCGTTCACGATGCGGGAGGTGTCGTCGAACCCCTCCGCCGTGCGGGTCACGATCGGCACCTGATCGCCGATCTGGAGCGTCGCGGACTGGTTGTCCCGCACGAGCAGCTTGGGGGAGGAGACGACGTTCACTTCCGAGACGTCGTCGAGCGCTTCGATGATCGCTTCGGCGCCGAGATTGGTGCCGATGGTGAAGGCGAAGCCGGGGAACTCCGGCGCGATCTGCGCGCCCGCGTTGGTGAGCGTCACCGCCCCCTGGCTGTCGCCGAAGAGATCGCCGACGGAGAAGGCGTACTGCACGCCGTAGCGCAGGCTGTCGCCGAGGGTGACTTCGAGGATCGTCGTCTCCACCAGCACCTGCAAGGGCGCGCTGTCGAGCTGGCGGATCAGATCCACGAGCGTGTCGAACTGGCGCGAGGCGGCGGAGATGACGAGGGCGTTCTTCTCAGCATCCACCACGATGCGCGGCGGGGCTTCGCCGCGGAGCTGGAGGGGAGAGGCGGCGAGCGTACCCTCCTCCGTCGCCACCGCCTCACCCTGGAAGAGCGAATTGAGGCTGTCGGCCAGCGATGCGGCGGGGCGGTTCTGCACCCGGTAGACGAAGAGCCGCTGCGCGTCCGCCGAGCGGGGACGGTCGAGCCGCTGGACCCAGGCGAAGGCCCGGTCGAGCGTGGCCCCGTCGCGAGCGAGAAGGAGCACGGCGCCGAGGCGGTCGAGCGGAACGATCCTGAGCCCGCCCGCGCGGATCGGTCCTTCGCCGTCGGAGAGCGAGGGCGCGGCGTCGCCGCCGAAAACGCCCGCCAGCTCGGCCGCGAGCGCGTCGGCGGGGGCGTTCTCGAGGCCCACCAGCATCACAGAGTTGCCGGCGAGGGCTCCGACGTCGAGCGCGTTGACGGTGGCGCGCGCGATGTCGATCTCCTCCGCCGTGCCGGTGACGAGCACGGCGTCGCCGCTGGCGCCGGAGACGGGGCGGACCTGTTCGGGCGGGATCGCGATGGCGAGCGCCTCCGCGACTTCGGCGGCGGCCATGAAGCGCAGCGGGATGAGCGCGGTGTCCCCGCCCGTCGCCGCGCCCGCCCGCGCGACGCGGTAGACGCCGCCGCGCGAGGTGACGGCGAGGCCCTGCGCCCCGACCGCCGCGCGGAAGGCGGTCAGGAGGTCCTGCGGCGGTAGCGGCGGGTCGGCCCGAAGGCTGACGGTTCCGCTCACGCCGGGGTCGACCACGTAGGTCAGGCCGAGCGCTTCGCCGAGCACGATGGCGGCGGCGTCCGCGATGGGCGCGTCGGTGAGCGTGAGGCCGATCGGGGATCCCGTCAGCGGCGCTTCGCCCGCGAGGCGGGTGGCCGCGGGGGAGGCGGAGCGGCTCTGGCCCAGAAGCCGCGCGCCCTGGCCCGAACGCCGCCCGCCCGCTTCGGCGATCACGGCGGTGTTGGGCGCGGCGGCTGCGCCGTCGCCCGGAACTTCGGGGCTGGTCAGATGTCCGGCGGGAGAGAGCGGCGGCGCGACGCCCTGTCCCTCCACGCAGGCGGCGAGCGCGAGAGCGGCGGCGCCTGCCATGGCGGCGCGGATGAGAGTGATGGTCGTCATTGCGCTGCGGCGCCCCCGGTTGCGTCGTTCCCCTCGACTTCGGCGACGACCCTTTCGCCGCCCTCCTCGAAGGTCAAGGCGGACATGGTGATCTCGATCACGTCAGCCTCGCCGGAGCGCGTCGCGACGCTGTCGCCCGCCCGCACCCGGATCAGGCGGCCCGTCTCATCCCGCAGCATCGCCATCGCGGCGTCGCCGAGCATGACGACCCCCGCGATCTCGTAGCGCCCGAAGAGGAGATGGTCGTTCGGGTCCTCCAGCGGCGTTCCAGGCGCTTCCGGCGGCGGTGGGCGGCGAACCGCTGAAAAGAGCGGCCGGCCGGCGATTTCGGCGTAATCGGTCGCGGCTGGCGGCGCGAAGCTCAGGGCGAGGGGGGCGCCGCCTTCGCGAGGCTGAACCACGCGGGCCGCAGCGGCGTCCGGCGTCGGCCCGGTTAGCGCGGAGGCGCCCAGCCAGCCGAAACCGGCGGCGACGAGGAGAAGGAGAAGGGCGAGGAGGGCGCGCATCCTACCCGTCCCTACGCGACAAGGCGGCGACGGTGACGCGGATGGAGAGGCGGCGCGCCTCCGCCGTCGCGGCGGGGCTGCGGGCGGTGATCTCCAGCGCGGCGGCGCGCAGCGTGGGGCGCGTCGCCTCCAGCGCCGTCAGGAAACGGGCGAGCCCGGCGTGGTCGGCCACGAGCCGCGCCTCCGCCAGATGGGCGGAGAGGCCGGAGGCCGCGGCGGTCCGCGCGATGTCGCGGGCGGCGGCGTCGCGGCTGGCGTCGAGGGCGGAGACGGAGGCGAGTTCGACCTCCGCCGCCTGGGCGAGAAGGCGGAGCGCGCTCAGGAGCTCCAGCTCCGCTTCGCCGGGCGCGCGGATGGGGGCGTGTTCGTCGAGCCATGCCGTGGCGGTCTGAAGCGCGGCCGCGTCGGGTTCGGTCGTCGAACTCTCCGCCGCCAGCGCGTCGGCGGCGGCTTCAAGGGCCGCGGCGCGATCATAAAGGGAGGCCGCTCTCTCCCGCGCATCCGTCAGACGGGTCTGCAAGGATGCGAAAACGAGCGCCCAGCCGAGCAGCGCAAAGAGGACGAGAGCCCCCAGAGCGGCGAGGCGCGCGGCGCCTGAGCGCGGAGACAGCCGGCGCCAGGCGGGAGCGGTCATGGTAGCGCGTCCCCAAGGTCCACGCGGATCACCGCGCGCTGGAGGCCGGTGGCGGCGTCGGTGCGCGCGGCCCCGGCGAGGGCGGCGGCTTCGAAGCGGGGCGCGGCGGCCAGCGCCCGGGCGAGGGCGGCGGCGTCGGGCGCGATGAACTCGCCCTCCAGCGCATCGGGTCGGATCGCCAGGCGGCGCATATGGGCCGCGTCCGGCGTCGCGGCGGTGAGCGCGGCGAGGGCCGATCCCGCGGAGGGCGCGGCGGCGAAGAGCGCGTCGCCGGCGATGGCGGCGCGTATCGGGGCGGCGGCGGCCTCCCGCGCCGTCTCCGCCTCCGCCGCGCGGGTTTCGGCGGCCGTGAGCGCGGCGCGGGCTTCGGCGAGGCGGGCGTTGGCGGCGTCGGTCATGCGGGTCGCGCCGATTTCAACGGCGCCCGCAGCGCCGATTGCGGCGAAGAACGCGACGGCGGCGGCGGCCTGGAGGAGCGGCGCGCGTTTCGCGGCGCCGCCGGGGGCGAGGTTCTTCGCCGCGCCGTCCGCCATCACGAAGGGACGACCGGGCGCGGCGCCGGTCTCCGCCACCGCTTCGCGCAGCGCGTCCAGCTTCGCCTGCGGCGCGGCGGCGAGGCGCCAGGGGGCGCCGTCGGACCATGGCTCCGGGGCGCGGGTCAGAGACCAGGCGGCGCTCTCCAGCGGAAAGGGACAGCGGCGGGCGGCTTCGATGCGGGCAGCGGCGCGGCCATGGAGCGCCGCTTCGCCGGGGACGTCGAAGCGGACGATGAGCGCTTCGTCTTCGCCAAGTAGGAGCGGCGCGGCGTCGCCCGCCTTTGCGGGTCGTTCGACGGCGTATCGGTCGCCCTCTCGCCGCAGAAGCGCGGGCGCGCCGTCGCGGACGCCGAGGGCTTTCGCGGGCGGTGCGCCGCTCCCGAAGCCGTCCATGACCTCTCCGAGCCAGACGAAAAAATCCTGCAACTGTTTCAAAGGGCTGTCCGCTTGATCTTCATGCGCCGCATGCGCTCGCCGCGGCATGATAGGCGCGCGCGCGCCGCTCTCCAAGGGGCGCTCATCGCCATGCCAGAAAGCGCACTGGCGCGCGGGGAGAGGAGGTCGCGCGGATGACCGCCGTCACCGCCGCCCGGCCGCCGCCGGGCGTCGCCGCGCGGACAGTGATGCGCGCGGTCGAAAGGTCGGAGACGGCGAGGGCGGAAAGGTCGGCGCCTTCGGGAAGGGCGGCGCGGCGACCGTTGAGCAGGCGGTCGGCGACATAGCGCTGCGCGGCGTCGAGCGGAACGTTCGCGGCTGCGGCGAGGGCGGGCGCGGTCGCTGTGGAAGGATCCACCTGCGCGCGACCGGAATGAACGGTGGCGTGGTCGAAGGCCGTGAGAGCGGCGGCGCGAAGGTCTTCCGGGAGGGCCGCTAGCGCCTCCTCCCGCCCGGCGAACCCGCCGCGTCCAGCGCCGTCGGCGGCGCGCGCTTCGATTAGGGCGTCGGCGAAGTCCTCGGCGGAGTTTTCGGCGGCGCCGGGCGCGAAGAGCGCGAAGAGACGGGCGAGCGCGGGCCTGTCCGCGACGTTCAGATCGATGAGGCCGCCGACGTCCTGTCCGGCGATGCCCACGTCGGCGCCGAAGAACTCCGTGGAGATCACCGTTCCGTCCAGCGGCGCGGCGGCGCGGAGATCGCGCGCCGCCATCGCGGCGGCGAGGCGGTGGACCGTCGCCTCCGCAGCGCGCATCGCCGCCGCGCGCTCCAGCGCGGCTTCGGCGCGGGTAGCCGGGCCGGTCGCCAGCGAGAGGGCGGCGGCGGCGAGGGCGGAGACCAGCGCGAGACCGCCGAGCGCGATCAGGAGGGCGGCGCCCCGCTCCCGTTTCCGAGCGCGGGTCATTCGGCGCCTCGAATGCGCGGGGCGACGATGATCTCGCGGTCTTCAAGACCGATGCGGATCAGGTGGGGCGGAGCTTCGTTCGCCCATTCGTCAGCGAAAACGCCGTCGGGTCCGGCGTAGGCGAAGGAGGAGACGGGCGCCCCGAGCCATGGGCGCGGCGGGCCGCATTCATTTCCTGCGCACGCCGCGATGCGGCCTTTGATGTCGAGGCGCCATGAGGCGGCGTCTTCGGGCCCGCCGCCGCGCCATTGGAACCCGGAGGCGTCGCCCGTAAATGCGCCGCGCGCCCCGGTCAGCGCGTCGCGGAGTGCGCGCTCATCCGAGAGAGCGGCGGCGGTCCCGGACGAAGCGCGCTCGCCCCGCTCGACGACGCGGAGGCCGAAGCCGGTCATCTGCGTCACCGCGGCGGCGAGCATGGCGGTGATGGAGAGGGCGATAAGCACCTCCATCAGCGTCGCGCCTTTCTCCCCGTTCATCGCGGAAGACTCCGGAGCGTCGTCAGCGTCACGTCCTCCGCGATCGCGGTGAGTTCGATCAGCGCGAGGGAGCCTTCGCCGTCGTCCGCTTCATAGGGTTTGGCCTCTACGCGCCAGTCCTCGCCCGCAAGCGTCGCCTCGCCGGTCTCCAGCGCGGCGCGAAGGAAGGCGGGGGCGGAGGCGCGCTCCAGGGCGTTCTCGGCCAGCGTGAGCGACGTCATCTGGCGCGCGGCGGCGTCGCTCGCCCGACTGGCGGCGGAAAAGGCGGAGAACCCGGCGGCGGCGATCAGCGCGACGAGGCCGAGGGCGATCACGGCCTCGAGGAGCGCGGCGCCGCGCTCGCCCTTACTCCGCGACGATATCGGCGTTTTCGCCATCGCCGCCCGGTTGGCCGTCGGCCCCGTAACTCGCCAGTTCGAAGTCGGAGGAACCGGTGGAGCGGTAAACGTAAGGGCGATCCCAGGGGTCGATCACGCCGCTCGCCTTGTCGAGATAGGGGCCGGACCATGTCTCCGCCCCCGCGGCCGGACGGGTGAGGAGCGCCTGCAGCCCCTCCTCGGATGTCGGATAGCGGCGCATGTCGAGGCGGAAGAGGTCGAGGCTCGCCTGAAGCTCGTTCACCTGAATTTCCGCAACCTTCTGTTTGCCGCGTTCGAAAAGGGCGAAGACGCGCGGGCCCGCGACGCCGATCAGGAGGGCGATGATGGCGAGGCCGATGAGGATCTCCATCAGCGAATAGCCGCCTTCGCGGCGCCGCCGCTTTCGCGTCTCGCGGGTTCGGTCTTCAGCCGCGTTCATTCACCGGTCCTTCGCGAGTTTAAGGGAACCTTTCGGATTCCGGTTTTCTAGTATTCCGGAATTCTAGAATGCCGGGATTCCGGAATACTAGAAAACTGGAGGGTTTAACCTTTGGGTAGCAAACGGGGTGGATGGCCGGAAGCTGTTTCGGCCGCCCGTTCGCGCCTTTCGTCACAGTCCGGTCAGGATGGTCCGTCAGAGGGCGGCGTCGTAGACGTCCAGCACCGCCGTCATCATCAGATAGGCGCCGACAGCGATCAGAAGACCGAGGATCGCCGTCGCGGCGGGGGCGGCGACAGCCGAGAGGCGCCGGGCGCGGGTCTCCGCCTCCTGCCCGAAATGGGCGGCTGCCCGGTCCATCAGCGGGGCGAGGGCGCCGGTCTCCTCTCCGATTTCAGCGAAGGCGGTGAGGCTTTCGGGGAATGCCCCCGTTCGGCGGAGGGCTTCTGAGAAGGCTTCGCCCTCCCGGACGGCGCGGGCGGCGGTCTCCCCCGCCGCCGACATCTGCGGGGCCTCCATCACCTTGGCGGCGAGGCGGGCGGCGTCCGGCAAAGGCGCGCCGCCGGAGAGCATGGCGCCGAGGGCGCCCGCGAACCCCTCCAGCGCGCGGTTGGCGAGGACGGGGCCGACGAGCGGGGCGCGGACGGCGAAGCCCGCCACGGCCCGCTTTCCCGCCGCCGTTCCCGATGCGGTCAGCGCGGCGATGGCGACGAGTGCGAGCATGGCGAGGATCGGGCCGCCCCATGACCTGAGGACGCCGGAGACGGCGAAAAACCATTCCGTCTCCGCCGACATATCCGCGCCAGTGGCGAGCAACACTTCTTCGAACCGGGGCTGGGCGAAGCCGATGAAGATGGCGAGCGCGGCGATGGCGGCGAACAGCACGAAGGCGGGATAAGCGAGGGCGGAGGCGACGGCGCGCCGCCCGGCGAGGCGTCGTTCGATCAACGTCGCCGCCGCGTCGGCGGCGCGGGGGAGGGCGCCGGTCGCCTCTCCCGCCGCGATCAGCGCGGCCTCCGCTTCGGAGAAATCGGCGGGCCAATCGGACATGGCGTCCGAGAGGCTGCGCCCGCTGGCGACCGCCAGGGCGAGGTCGCGGTAGAGGTCCTTCGCGCTTTCGGACCCACCGGAGAGACGGAGCGCGCGGTCGAGAGGGGCGCGCGCTTCGGCCAGCGCGGCGAGGCGGCGCATGGCGGCGGCGCGATGCTCCAGCTTGGCGCGCGATCGCGATGGGCGGCGGCCTGGGGCTATCTTCACCGGCGTGAGGCCCGCGCGGGAGAGAAGGTCAGCCGCCTCCGCCTCTGAGGCCGCCACGATGACGCCGGAGCGTCGCGCGCCCGCAGCTTCAACGGCGGAGTAGCGGAAGGGGGCGGTCATCGGATCACGCGGTCGGAGGCGGCGCGACGCGGAGCGCCTCGTCGAGCGCAATCACACCTTCCGCCGCCAGCGCGAGGGCGGAGGCGTGGAGCGGGGTCGCGCCGGTCAGTTCGGAAAGGCCGGTCTCCGACGGCGCCGGACCGCGCACGGCGTCGGTGAAGGCGCGCTCGGCGATGAAGGCTTCGGCGACGGGGACGCGGCCCTTCACGCCGGTCCCATTGCACGCGCCGCAGCCCGCGCCCGCGCGCCGCCAGCGCCCGCTCACTGGCGCGTCGATCCGGGCGAGAGCCGCTGGGTCCGGCTCGTCCGTCTCCGCGCATTGATCGCAGAGGCGGCGCGCGAGGCGCTGGGCGCCGGCGCCGAGGAGGGCTGCGGAGACGAGGAATGGCTCCACCCCAAGGTCGAGGAGCCGGATCGCCGCCCCGGCGGCGGAGTTGGCGTGAACGGTGGATAGGACGAGATGTCCGGTCAGCGCCGCCTGCACCGCGACGGAGGCGCTCTCCCCGTCGCGGATCTCGCCGACCATCATGACGTCGGGGTTGTGGCGGAGCATGGTGCGCTGGGCGCGGGCGAAGTCGAAGCCGATCTCCGCCTTCACCTGCATCTGCACGGCGCCGGGCAGGGCGTATTCGACCGGATCCTCCACCGTCATGATCTTGCGTTCTTCTCCGGCGAGGCCGGAAAGCGCGGCGTGGAGCGTCGTCGTCTTGCCCGCGCCGGTGGGCCCGGTGAGAAGGAAGAGCCCATGCGGCGCGAGGCTCGCGCGGCGGACGACGTCTTCGTACTCGGCGGGGAAGCCTAGGGCGGCGAGGTCGCCCGGGGCTTTCTCCGGGTCCAAAAGACGGATCGCCAGCGTCTCCGCCGCTGCCGTTCCCGCGACGACCGGGGCTGTTGAGAGGCGGAGGTCCACCTCGCGCCCGGCGAGGCGCATCCGCGCGCGGCCGTCCTGCGGCAACCGGCGTTCGGCGACGTCCATCTTGGAGAGCACTTTCGCGCGGGCGACTGCGGCGGGATAGGCGGCGGCGTCGAGCGTTCCGATCACGCGCATCGCGCCGTCGACGCGGGCGCGGGCGCGGCCGCCATCCGCCGTCGGCTCCAGATGCATGTCGGAGGCGCCGAGGCGGGCCGCCGTCTCCATCAGCGCTTCGATCGCCTCGACGGCGGCGCCGGAGGCGTCGGTCGCCGCTTCGGCGGGTTTAGGCGTCGCCCGCGCCGTCGCTCCGCGCGCGCCCTTGCGCCAGGCTTCGACGCCCGCGCTGGTGGTCGCGGCGAAGGTCACGGGAACTGTCGCGGCGAGGGAAACGGCGCGGCGGAGGCTTTCGTCGAACGGGTCCGCGAGGGCCGCGATCAGGCCCCCGTCGGCGGCCTCCGCCAGAGCCAGATCATGGGCGCGAACGAAGCTCTCCTGCGGGGCGCCGGACGCCGGCGCGGCGGGCAGCGCGGCCGCGTCTTCGGTGGTAAGATATTGCAGCCCAAGGGTTTCCGCCGCCGCGCGGGCCGCCGCGTCATCGGGAATCAGACCCATCCGGCGGGCGGCGGCGACGGCGGATTCGCCCGGGCGCGCCCCGCGCCGCGCGCGGTCCGCGTCCTCAACCGAGAGCTGACCGGCCCCGATCAGTGACAGAATGCACGCCTCGACCCGGCTTTTCGCGCTGTCGTCCACTGGCATCCGCCCTTTTTCGCCTGAAAGGCATATTCGAGTTTGGAGGATCGCCGCGCAAGCCGTATCGTTATCACCGCAAGGAATTTGGGTGGGGGCCATTTCACCCAACCAGCGCCGACAGAGGAGGACGGTATGTCGAGGTTTAGCGCGGTTGCATTATTACTCACGGCGATAGCCTGGCTGGCGGGCCCGGCTGCGGCCCAGGACGTGCATCTCGGAGTGAAGAGCTGCGGGTCGAGCGGCTGTCACGGACAGGTGGCTTCGTCGTCGTCGCCGGTGCTTCTGAACGAATACGTCACCTGGCAGAAATACGACAGCCACGCGACGGCCTATAAGGTCCTTCTGGAGCCGCGTTCGCAGCGGATCGCGAAGAACCTCGGGCTGAAGAACGCCCACGAGGCGAAGGTCTGCCTCGACTGCCATGCGGACAACATCCCCGAAGAGCGTCGCGGGCCGCAGTTCGTCGTCGAGGACGGGGTCGGCTGCGAAGCCTGCCACGGCGCGGGCTCCGCGCCCTGGATGGGCCTTCATATCGGCGGCGCGCCGCATGACAAGAACGTCGAGAACGGCCTGATCCCGCTGGAGGATCCGGTGGTTCGCGCGAACCTCTGCCTCGATTGCCATCTCGGCAACGACAACCAGTTCGCCACGCACCGGATCATGGGCGCGGGCCACCCGCGCATCAGCTTCGAGCTGGACAGCTTCACCGACTTCCAGCCGGCGCATTACGTGGTCGACGACGACTATCGCAAGCGCAAGACCGTGATCGACGGCGTTCGCACTTGGGCGGTCGGTCAGGCGCTGGCGGTCGAGCGGCGGATGGATCTGCTGATCGACTCGAAGTTCTCCACCGACGGGGTCTTCCCGGAGCTGGCCTTCTTCGACTGCCACGCTTGCCACCAGCCGATGTCGTCTTCGCTGCCGAACGGCGACGGCCAGTTCCCGACGGCGTGGAACCCGCGCCCCGGCACGGGCCTCGGCCCGGGCGTCGTGAAGTTCAACGACAGCAACATGCTGATGCTGGAAGTCGCGCTCGGAATGGCCGGCGGCGGGATGGCCGAGGCCATGTCCGCCGACATCAAGGCGATGCACCAGGCGACGCAGACGTCCCGCGCGGCGATGCTGGAGGCGGCCAAGAAGGTCCGCTCCACGGCACGCACCGCGGTGCAGGCGATCGCCGGCAAGGAGCTGACGGCGGCCGACATGCGCAAGGCGATGGAGACGATCGTCCAGCGGTCCTCCCGCGGGGTCTATGTCGACTATGAAAGCGCGGAGCAGGCGACGATGGCCCTCGGCTCGATCATCGAGGCGATGCGCGTCGCCGGGTTCGTCGACGCGGCGGCCTATGACGCGCTCTCGTCCAAGATGGAGCCGGTCTACGGATCGGTCGCCAATGACGAGCAGTACGTGCCGTCCCGCTTCTTCGGCGCGGTTCAGGGCCTGTCGGCGCTGCTCTGATCCGACCTCCATACCAAACGAAAGGGCGGCCCCGGCGGGCCGCCCTTTTTCGTTCGCAGCGCCGGGGCGCGCTTACTGGTTGTTGAAGTTCCGCGACGCTGAGGCGATCAGCGCCGTCTCGATGCCGGGCGGCAGGTCGAGACCGTCTTCGCGGATGCGCTTCGTCAGGGCGACCCGCTCGTTTCGGGTGAGGCGGGAGATGACGAAGCTCCGCTCCAGCACGTCATATTGCGCCGCTGTCGGCTCTCCGCCCTTCGTCAGACCGCGGAGGATCGTCAGCGCATCGGCGGAGGCGCTCTGGGCGAAAGCGCCGCCGCTGAAGGCGAGGAGCGCGGCGATGCAGGCGATCGCCGGTCCTGTCTTGCGAGACATAGTCCGTCTCATGGGTTGTTCGAAGAGCGACCGCCCTTGGCGCGGATCGCCGTGTCGACGCCGCTCGGGAAGCGGACCCCGAATTCGCGCACGATCCGGGCCAGTTGCCGCTGCTGCGTCCCGTTCAGCTCATCGACGAGATAGAGCGCCTCGTTGAAGCTGAACTCGCTGAGGATGGGATCGACCGGTGCGTTGGGGTTGGCGATGACGGCGCGCAGCGCCTCCACGGCCCGGTCGGTTTTGGCGTCCTGCGCCTGGGCTGCGCCGCCGATGGCGATAGACGCCAAAAGCGCGGCGGCGAGTGCGAATTTGCGGGTCATGCGGAGCTCCTTGCGACTTGTGGAAGAGGTGGGGCGCGCAGGACCGCTCCGCTAGCGATGCCGACGTCGATTTCCGTCACGTCTGCGTGCGTCGTTGAAATCTAAGCGGTCGCGTTCGCCGACGATCGCCGGCGCGCGCGGGCGCAAGGCGTTCTAGACCGGCGGGCGACCGATGAAGTCGTCAGCTCGTCGCGTCAGCGCGACTGCCGCGCCTCGGCGAAGCGCATCTGGAGAGGACGGTTTTACAGCCGGGCAGCGCGCGCCCTGCGCTTCGTGGAACCTCGCAGATCCCTAACTGATGCCTAAGAATACCTAGGATTCCGGCATGCCGGAATCCTAGGTAATCATAACGATGCCTTTACTGTCTGAGGCGGCCTACTCATTTGCGCCGACGCAAGGGGCGCGACATGTCTCGGCGATCCGATGGTGATCTTCTGTCTTTGGCGGAGCGTTTTGGGCTGACTTACGCGTCCAGCGCCCGCTGCGATCGCCAATGCCGGAGGGGCGTGGGCGTAAGTTCCGCGTCGCCTTCCTCAAGCAATCGACCAGCGTTCGAGGCGATGTTATGGCTTGGCAGGCGGGCTCTCGGCGCAAAGAAAAAGGCCGCGCGGTTCGTATTACCGCGCGGCCCCTTTTTCCGACTTTGGCGTCGGGCGTCGCCCTCGTTCAGCGATCTCCGCCCGTAGACGCGGTCCGCGATCCCGAGGAGGAAGAGCGGTTAGACGCTCGCGAGCCGCCGACCCGATCCTGCATCCGGACCTCGTCCGTCACCCGGTAGATCTGGCCGTCCTTCTGGTAGAAGGCGCGCTGCTCCTCCTCATTGAAGGGCCGCGACCCGAGCCGCCCGAAGACGGAGATCTGGTTGCCGTTCTCGTCCACCGCCCGGTCGCGCTTGATGCCGCCGGAGAGCGAGAGCGCCGGCGCGTCCGTCCGCCACCATGCGATCAGCTCCGGCTTCGGCGCGGGGCTGAAGCCGTAGAAGTTCGGCTGGCTGGAGGGGGAGGTGAGCTGCAGAACCTTCAGCCCGTTCTTCCCGTCCGCGACGTAGCCGATCAGGGAGGCGTTGGTCGTGCCGACGACCACGTCCCGCGCGTCGTTCAGCTGACCGTTCGCGGTGAACTGCTGATAGACCTTCGGCTTCTCCGGGTTCTTCACGTCGATGATCCAGAGACCTTCGGACCCGCCAGCCACATAGGCGTAGGTGCGCGCCACGTGCAGGTTATGCGCGTCCGCCATCGGCACGAAGGCCTCCGGAACGATGCGCGGCGTCTCCTGATCCGTCACGTCCACCAGATGCAGGCCCTGGCTGTCCGTCACCCAGAGGTAGCGGAACATGTGATCGACGAAGCGGGCGCCCTGGAAGGGCAGGACCGTCACCAGACGCGGGCGGAGCGGCTGATCGATGTTCACGACCGCGACGCCGTCCGGCTTGGTGATATAGACGTACTCGCCCCTGACGATCAGGTACTCCGCCCCGGTCAGCACGCCGTTCGGGTTCCAGGTGAGGGCGCGGTCGATGAAGTTGTCGCGCGGCTCGCCGTTCTGGAAGGTCTCCGCATCGAAGAGGATCAGACCCTCTTCGCGGTCGGTGACGTAGGCGTATTTGTAGAGCGGGTGGAACGGCTGTTCGAGGTTTGTCTCGAACATCAGCTCCGGCCCGTAGAGCTCCTGCTTGTAGGGCGCGATGGGCTGCTCCGTCGGCAGGGCGACGCAGCTCGCGTCCGCCGTGTCGATATGGGCGTCATGGCCGAGCGGCCCGAAGGGCGCGGTGATGATCCGCTGGGAGATGCCCTTGTTCGCGATGGAGGCGACGTCATAGACCTGCACGCCGTCGCCCTGGCTCACGTAGAGATACTCGCCGCGCAGCTGGATGCACTGCGCGTTGCCGGGCGCGGAGTGGTAGGAGATCATGTTCCGGCTGTCCCAGCCGAGCTCCTTGTTCCGCGCCTGCATCATCTTCCAGTCGTCGGGATAAGCGTAGCGGTGGAGGTAAGAGCCGTAGACCGCCTGCGGCTCCTCCCACTCCGTCACGCGGACGGCTTCGATGCCGCCTTCGAGGCCGACGAAGGCGTGGTGGCCGACGAAGTCGATGAAGTTCGTCCCCTGGATGAGGAGCTGCGCCATGATGGCGTTGTTGTCGTTCTCCTCACTGAGGTGGCAGTCCGTGCAGGTCTTCGTCTCCTCCGTCCGCGCGGTGTGCGGGAAATGGGGGGCGAGGGCCTGCGAGGAATAGCCGGATGCCGCGACGGGCGGCTGCTGGATGTAGATCCGCTCGCGGTTGATGTTGGTCGAAGAGAGCACCAGCGCGGAGGAGGAGCGGATCGGGGCGATGATGTTGCCCTTCACCGGCCCGTGCTTGCCGAGCTGGAAGATCTGATCGCGCGCCACCTGCGGGTTGTAGGAGGCCCAGTTACGGGTCTCGCGGCCCTCATCGTAATGGTGATGCTCAGTCTTCCAGTTCGCCTCGATCGGCAGGTGGCAACCGCCGCAGGACGTGGTCCAGGAGGTGTGGCAGGTGAAACAGGCCATCTCCTCGTCCTTATGCGCCAGCTCGCCGACGCCGAGACCCCATTCCATGGTGCCGTCGCCGCCGCCTGAAAGGGCGCCCATCAGTTTCGCGCGCGCCGCCTTGGCGTTGTAGCCGCGCTTGCCGGGGGTAACGGTGTTCTTGACCAGCGTCATGTCCCATTCGAGGCCCGGGTTGACGATGGAGCGCTGGATTAGCTTGCCGCCGATCCATTCGAAGCGGCGCTGGCCGTCCGGGTTGCGGAGAAGCGTCAGGTCCTCTCCGCCCGGCTGCGCCGCCGGGCCGGAGGTCCTGAGAGTCGGCAGGGCGTCGATGGTGCCGTGGCAGTCCTTGCAGCGGATCTGAACCGCCGCCGCGACCTCGCCATGGATGAAGCCGTTGCCGTGGCCGTCCTGCTGGAAGTGGCAGTCCACGCAATGCATGCCGTACTCGGCGTGGATCGAGTTCATGTGGACGGCTTTGTCGAACTTGTCCGGGTCGTCGTTGGAGACGATGTTGCCTTCCTTATCCAGAAGGTTGCCTTCCCGGTCCCGCTTGAAGATCGCGCGGAAATTCCAGCCGTGGCCGTGATAGTCGGCGAACTGGGTGTCCTCAGCCTGCGGGTTGATGTCGGTCCAGACGTCTTCGAGGAAACCCTTGTCGCCCCAGAGCCCGCCTGCGGCGGCGGCTTCGGGGTTCCGGTTCAGGATCTCCCGCATCCGGCCCCAGGGGCCGTAAGCCTTGGCTTCTTCCTTCGGCAGCGGATCGCCGATCCGCTCGCGGTAGTCGGCGTAGTACTTGCGCGTCGGCGCTTTCTCTTCCTTGCGCGGCTTCTTGCCGAGATCGCGGTCGCGCCGGTTGATCTGCTTCTCCGGCCACATCAGCGGCGCGTCGCTTTCGTAATCCCACATCGTGTAGCCGAGGTAGGTGTTCACGAACATGTTCGGCTGGTGCATGTGGCAGGACATGCAGGTCGAGGTCGGGATCGCGCTGGTGAAGGCGTGGCGCAGCGGATGGCCGCTCTCCCCCTTCATCTCCGGGAAATGCTCGCCGTTGATGGTCGGGTCGATGGTGACCGTCTGGCCCTTGTTGCCGTATTTCGCGTATTGGCCCGAACTTTCCCACTCGCGGTCGTTCGCGTAGGGCACATGGCAGGCCGCGCAGCCCGAAGCGCGGTAGTCGCCGGGCTGGTCGGACGTTCCCATGAACCAGGTATGCGGGTCATTGAGGCGGGTCTTGTGGATGTTCAGCACCGGGATCGCGATGCGGATACCGGTGGCGGCGCCGCGGTTGGACTGGCGGATATCCGGGCGGCCCGGCTCCTCCAGACGCTGCAGCTGGCCGAGGGCGTTGGGGTTACCGAGCTCGGGGAAGATCGTGATGATGTTGCGCCCGCCGCGCTCGAACACGCGGAAGACGTCGGCGGGGGGCAGAACCTCCCACGCCGGCATGGGATAGAGCTTCGGCAGGATGCCGCGCGCCTCCATGGCGGGCGTGACCTTAAGCGGGCTCTCGAGGACGGCGGGCTCGCCCTCGCGGGTGAAGGCCTCGCCGAGGACGTAGCGCTTGAAGGGCAGGATGCCGTTGTTGTAGGCCGCGCCGCCCCAGAGCATCGCGGAGGTCGCCATCAGCGAGCGCTCCGCCGCCACGATCTGCTTCATGTGGCAGGCGCCGCAGGCTTCGCGGCTGACGCGGTAGTCGGAGGGGTTCACGAAGCGGATGAACTCCGGGCTCTCCTTGTTGAGGAGGGTGTAGGAGCGGATCGGGTTCGCAGAAGTCGGCCAGTGCCAGGTCTTCGGGTACTTGGGCAGCACGTGGGACGTCTTCAGCGCCTTCATGTAGGCGTCGGAGCCGGGCGCGTCGGACGCTTCGCGGAAGACGGTCGCATCGCCGCCATGGCAGTCCACGCATCCGATCGCCACCGCGCCGGAGATGTGCATCGTCGGGGCGTCCGTCTTCTCATGGCAGGAGAGACAGCCCGCTGATTTCACCGCCACATCCGCTGGACCCTGTCCAGCCGGGGCTGGCGGGTAGAACGGATACTCCCGCTCCACCGGTTTTTCTCCGCCTGCTGCGAGAGCGCTGGAGGCGCCTCCGATTGCGATGCCGATTACGATGAGGGACGCGAGAAGAGACCGGATCATGACCGCCTCAATAAGTTAGGACGAGGTTGGCGAGGACGGAGTAGTAGAAATCCCGACTACCCTGCGCGGCGAAGAGATCGTTGAACCCCTGACCGGGGAAGAGAACGGCCCCGGAGAGGCGGAAGACGAAGTTCTGCGTCTGGAACGGACGCCAGATCGCCGCCATCGAGACGTCGAGGCCGATGTCGTCGTCGACCTCCTGCAGGCGGATCGTCTCCAGCGAGGACGTGTTGTCGAACCACATGTAGTTGACGTTGCCCGAAAGCCGGAACTCCGGCGTCAGGTCGAAATCAGCGCCTGCGCCGACGAGGATGATGCCGGGGTTCACGAAGCTGGACTGCCCGTGCTCCTTCGACGTCCGCAGGGAGGGGATCACCGCGTTCCGCGAGGAAAGCCCGCCGCCGCCCGCGCCGATCAGCGGGATCTGCTGGCGGATCCAATAGGACGTGTCGCCGCCCGCGAATTGCGGGTTCTCGAAGATCGCGTCGAACCCGCCCTGGGTGTTGTCAAAGGGATCGCTGTCGCCCGAAGAGTAGAGCGCGGACAGCCGCCAGCGGGTCCAGTCATAGTCGATGGAGGCTTCGACGGCTCCGAAATAGGCGGAGATGTTCGCGCCGCGATCGGTGAAGACGTTGTCGTCCCGACCGAAGAGGTAATAGGCCGACCCGGTGAGATTTACGCGCCCGATGCGTCCGTCAGTATTGTAGCCGATGTAGAACGCATCGTAGTTGCGCCCGCGCTGGGAGCCGAAGGAAGCCGGTCTGCCAAGGAAGCCGTTATCGTCGAAAAACCGGTCGTCGCCTTCGCGGTTGCGGTTGTAGACGGCGGTGAACTGGCTCTGGATGCCGAGGATCGGGAAATCCTGCCGGTAGACGTTGGCGACGAAGATGTCGTCCTCGCGCGGGGTGGCGAAGATATCGTTAAGGCCGGAGTTGGTGTCCTTCTCCAGCTTCCGGAACCAGGCCAGGTTGTACTGCCAGATATTGTTGTCCCAGTTGCCGAAGAACCGGAGGCCGAGCTGGCTGTCCTGAAAGAGGAACCCGCGGAAATCCGAGGAGAACGGCTGGATGCCCGCGCGGATCGAATAGAAATCGTAACGGTCGGTGATGTTCGCGACATGGTAGTCGAGGAAGAGCTCCAGGACCGAATAGTGCCAGTCGAGACGGTTCGTCCCCGACGACGGGCTGACGCGCAGAACGCGCTGTTCCGACACATCCGCGAAGTTCGCGTTCAGGATGCCGGTGTAGCGGAACTCGATATCCTGCGGCCGGAAGGCTGTGTCGCCGTTCAGCAGCGAGAAGCCGTGGATGAAGTTCTGGTTGAACAGGATCTGGTCGCTGTCGCCGAAAAGATCATCCGTCGAGGCGTCGTTCGTCGTCTGCACGCCGGTCGGCGTCGGGAAGGAGCGCGGCTCGATCACCGTGTCGGAGATGCCGAGGAGGATCAGGAAGCAGTCCGTCGGGTATTCGCCGGTGAGCGGCGTGAGGAAGGGAAAGCAGTTCCCCTCATAGAAAGGCTTGTCGCCCTTCAGCGTGTTCTGGTCATAGGGATCGAGCGGGTTCTCCTTGATGATCCCAAGCGTATCGACCAGACGCCAGCGATCTGGGATCGCGAGGAAATCGTCCGGGCCCGCCGCGCGGGGCGGGGGCAGGGGGATCGCGGTCGGATCGACGAAGGGCTCGGGCTCGGCCACGAACGGGCCTTCGCCGGGGCGGCGGCGTTCCGGATCGCGAAGGCCGCGATCGACCGGCGGCTCGCCCGTCAGCAGCGACTGGTCGGAAAGGATGAAACCGCCCGGCCGGGTCGAAGGCTCCGGCGCGGGGACGTTGGTCTCTTCGATCTGCGCCTGTTCATTCGCGCGGGTCCATGTGCCGTCGTCGGTCGGTTGGGCGTCGGCGCGCGGGCGCGCCGCGCCGCCTTCGCCGTCCGTTGCGACCCCGGTTTCCCCGCCGGGGCGGTTGCGGCGCACCGTGTCGTTGAGGCCGGTCGGGGCCTCGTCGCCGCTGGGCGCCTCCACTGCGGGCGCGGCGGGCTGTTCGGGCTGAACTTCCTGAACGTTGGGGCCGGTGTTGCGGCGGCGCACCTGGCTGAAGCCCGCGAAGGCCCCTTTGGAGATCGCATTCGCCGCTTCGGCCGCCGCCTTGGGCGTGTGGTTCTCGGTGACGACGGTCTGCGCGTCCGCGCTGGCGGCGCCAAGCGTCAGGAGGGCGATCGCGGCTCCCGCCGCCATCAGGCGCCCCCGCGCCGTGCTCTGTTTCATGGTCATATCAGCAGCCCCCTCCTGTCATTCGCTCAGAGGTCCTCGCAGGCGTTCTGGATATCGCTGTCGATGAACGGCTCGAACGGGCAGCTCACGTAGCGAAGGCGGCTCCCGTCGCCGCCGACGGGAATAACGGTGTCGGAGCGGATCGCCTCCGGCGCGTGGCCGAGCCCGTTCCCCTCAAAGAGCCCCGCGCGGCGCAGGCCGAGCGAGGAGATCATGTCGTCCTGGTCGATGCCGTCGCCGGAGACGCCGATGCCGCCGATCAGGATGCCGTTCCGATAGATCGGCACGGACCCTGCGAAGATCTGCGCGCCGTTCGCCAGCGCCGGGCGCGGGAAGGCGAGCGCGTCGCGGATCGGCAGAAGCGGGGCGGGGCCGCCGGTCGTCTCGAAAAGGCCGCAGCCGACCGGGGTGTCGGGCGTATCCGCCGCGACCAGCCCAAGCGCGGGCTGCAGCGCGAAGAGCACGTGCTGCAGGATGTTCCCGCCGACGATGTCGAACTGGAGGCCGGTCGAGAAGGGCGACCAGTTCTGCGTGCTGTCGGCGGAGTTGAAGGGGCGCGAGAATGGGCCGTTCGGGTTCTCGGTCCCGTTCTGCTGCTCCTGCACGCCGTCCGGGAAGAACGGGCGGGAGAGGTTTCCGTTGCCGCGGTCGGAGAAGGCGATCTGCCCCGTCAGCGCATCCGGCGCGACGAAGGTGCGGGCGGCGTCGACATAGGACTGACCGGAGGCGAGCGTCACCGCCTGGCCCGGCCCGCCGTCCGGATCGGGGACGAGGCCGCCCACGGGCGCGAGGGCCAGCGAGAGGCCCGCATTGTTGAAGGCGACGGAGCTGTCGATCTCAGGGAACTGGGCGAGATCGGTTCCGGACGCGTCGGAGGAGAAGAACATCGCCGTGCGCGCCTTCTGCAGCGACACGTCGGTGCCGAAGATCGGGCCGTCCGGCGTCCGGGCGACGCCGAGGATCTCGCCATTGGTGTCGACGATGGAGACCGTCACCTGAATGCGGCTGTTGAGCGGGCGACGGATCTGCGCGCGGCCCGCGAGCGCGACGCCGAGCGCCTCGTCGATCAGCCTCACGACCTCTGTTTGAGTGAGCGCGTTGGCGACGTCGCCGCCGGGCGTGTCGCCCGCCGCCTTGGGGGAGAAACGCGGGTTGCCCGCGTCGTCCACGAGAACGAAGGCGTTCGGGTTCTGGAAAGGGCTGCCGCCCGCGAGGCTCGTCGCCGGGACGTACCCCGACGCCGGATCGCCATAGGCGGTCCCCGCCAGCACGTCGGCGGCGGTGCCGGTCGTCACGTCGTAGTAGCCCTGCACGTCGAGAAGCGCGCCTTGCCCGAGGATGGCGGCGAAACCGGGTGCCGTCGCCGGATCGGCCGACAGGCGGTCGCGGTCGTTGGTCGTGTCGGTGTAGCGGAGGGTGTTGCCCTCCACCGTGATGTTGAAGGCGCGGATCGACTGGTCGCCCTCGAACCCGGTGATCCCGGCGAGGGCGATCAGCTCATCCTGAATTTCAGCGGCTGAGTCGATGTCTGTGACGCGGAGGTCGAGGCTGTAGGTCCCGTCGGAGATCACGCCGATCCCGCCGACGACCACGCCGTTCTTGTAGATCGGCAAACCGCCCGGATCGGCGGCGAGGCCGAGCGGGGAGCGCTTCGGGCCGACCGTGGAGCCGACAACCGTGCCCGCGCCGTTATCGCTCTCGAACCGGGTCGAGAGGTCGGAGCAGGCGAGCTGGCTGAACTGCACGCCGAAGAGGGGGCCGCCGGCCTGGAACGTCTCTTCGGGGTTGAAGTTCTCCTGCACGATCTGGCTCGCCGTGCGTGTCGTGAAGGCGTTGCCGGAGGAGGAGAGATACGCCCCCGTCACCGCCTTCGCGATGGCGCCGAGGGGCGCGGCGAGCGGGATCGAGAGGCCGTCGAGGCCCGATCCGTCAGCGCCGACCAGAACCGTGCCGGAAAGCGGGCCCTGATTGATCGTGCGCGGGATCTCCGCGACAGCGCGAAGATGCGGATCGGCGTTGTTCATCTGGAAGACGGCGAGCACGTTGCCGACGCGGTCGGTGACCGCGATGGTCGCGCCGACGCCCTGCGCGTTCGCCTCGTTCACCGCCTGGGCGATGATCAGCTGGACGTCCGCGCTCGTCAGGTTCGCGAGTGCGGGGAAGTCCACCTGGCCGAAAAAGCGCGTGCCGGGCTCGATCGTCTCCGCCGAGCCGCCGTCGGAGCCGGTGTCCGCGCCGCCGCCGCAGGCTGCGAGGAGACCGGCGGTCGCGAGGGCGCCGAGGGCGTAGCGGAGGGGTTTACTCGAAAACATGCTCATTCCGCGCGCTCCACAGCGTTGAACCAACCGTATTTCAGCCCTTCGGGCGTCCGATAGACCACGGTCACCGTCATCGAGGTCACGCCGGGCGGCGGGGCGTCGAAGATCTTGAAGACCAGCTCGTCGCCTTCGCGCCGCGCGGCGCTTTCGATTAGGTCGTCCGGGCGGCCGTTCCAGTTCAACCAGAACCCGTCGCGGTCGCGCATCCAGGTGATGTTGCTCGACGCGGGGCGGAGGATCGCGTGGACGGAGAGGACATCGTCCCCGCCCGTATCGACGCGCGCCTCCAGCGCGCCGCCGGAAGCGAACGCGGCGTTCGGCAGGATCTCGCCTGCGGCGGAGAGCCTTTCGGCGGCGTCAGCCGTCGTCATCGCCGCGGTGATCGTTGACGCGAATGCGATCGCGCCGAATACGTTAAGAAGCTTCATCAGCCTCCTCCTCGCTCCGCCCCCGGAAGTCTATCCGTCGCCCGCTCTCGGCCCACTTATTCCGAAGGCGGGACGTTCTGGTCTGTTTATTGCGTCACACGAACGACCGTGCTGCGCTCCACTTCGTTGCGCTTGCGCGTCATCTCTTCGCCATGCGGCGTCGACATCGCACCGTAGTTTTCGATGTGGAACCCGTGGCAGGCGAGGCAGCCGGAGGAAGCCGAAGCCTCGCTCGTCTCTTCGCCAAGGTGACAGTCGCGGCAATTCTCGATCGGCGGCATGAGCACGTCTTCGCTGGTCTTGGACGTAGTCGCCGCGTGGCAGCTGACGCAGTCCATGGCGAAATGCGGCTCATGGTTGAAGAAGCTCTTCGGCATCCAGTGACGCTGAAGGAGCGCGCCCTGCACGGTGTAGACGGTGCGGCCCCGCTCATCCGGCTCGGCGGAGGCTTCCGCGACATGGCAGTCGCCGCAGAGGCGGACCTCCATGATCGCCTTCAGCTCCAGCTCCGCCTGCGCGGCGGCCCATTCGAGACCTTCCTCGCGCTGGGCGTCGCTGATCGCGGTGCCCGGACGGCGCCGGGCGCTTTGCGGCGCGCCGGGAACTTCCAGACCGCCCTCGAGCACGCGGGCCGAGTAGTAGTCGTGAATGATCTCGCTCACTTCCGACGCCTTGGCGTGCGGCAGCTCCCGCAACTCCGGAATGTTCTGGGGCTGGAAAGTCAGCTCATGGCAGTAGGCGCAGTCGCGTTCCATCTCGATCGGACGCATCAGCATCCCGTCCGCCTGCGTGACGTGGCAGGAGGCGCAGTTCATGTCCCAGGTCTGATCGGAGACGCGGCCGAGGCCCCGGACGCCTTCCTTGTTCAGGTGGACGTCATGCGGGAATTTCAGGCCGGATTTCTCCACATGGGGGTATTCGGCCTCGAGCGGCGCGCGGATCGTCGTCGGCACCAGCGCGCCCTTCACGTTCGTCACGCCGGTGACGAGGGTAGGGCGGAACTGTGGGTGGTTGTTCCCGAAATCGGTGACGTTGCCGAGATCGGTCTTCGGCGACATCTCTTTCAGGTTCTCGTGACACTCGGTGCAGACGAGCGACGCTTCCTCGATCGGCGCCTCGCCGCCCACGTGTTCCTTGTGACATGCGGCGCAGCGGAAATTGTCGAGCGCGAGGATCGGGTGATCGGCGATCAGCCCGTGGTTCGCGACCTCCGCATGGCAGGAAAGGCAGCTTTCGTTCGTCGTCATCTCGAACGGGCGCAGATGGCAGGCGCCGCAGTCCTCGGCGAGGCCGGCATGGGCGTTAGACATGGGGCCGGAGAGCCAAGCGGTCTCCATCGGCGTGAAGGACGCCGGGGTCATCATCGGCGCTTCGCCGTTCGCAATCGCGGCTTGGCTAGCCGCCGCGGCGGCCTGGCTCGGCGCCTGCATGCCTTCGACGATGATCGCGTTCGGGTCGGGCGCTTCGCGCTGCAGGATGTTCGAGAGCGGCCAGGCGACGAAGAGCGCGAGGACCGTCAGCACCGCCACCCAGGACAGGCGACGGCGGGAAGGAAGGGTCTCGACGATGCGCTGGGGCGCGTCGAACGCGTCCTCCGCCTCCACTTCGCGTTTCTGGATGGTGATCGCGCGGTCGGCGTGGTCGGGCGCGTTCTCCGCGCCGAGCTCGAAGGCGCCGATACGGCATTTCACGCCGGGGTTCAGGATCAGGCTTTCGACGGGCTTGCCGTCGACCTCGATCACGGCGCCGCCGACGGCGTCCAGCTGGAGGCCCGCCGACGTCTCGGTCAGCGTGGCGTGATGGTAGGCGACGTCGATATCCGGCAGATGAACGTCGACATCGGCGCCTCGACCGACGCGCAGCTGCGCGCCTTCGAGCAGCGTCTCGCGGCGCGAGACGTCGTCGCTGTCGGGGCGAAGCTTGATGGTGATGAGTGCGAGACGCATGGCTTAACTCCTCACCAGTAGAAGAAGACGATGAGGACATGCGCCGCGAGCGACGCGATGAGCCCAAGGGTCATCGGAACATGGAGCCAGAGCCAGACATCCATCATGGCCTTGAAGCTCAGGTCCTTGCGAAGCCGCGATGCGATCTCCGCCTTGCGGCTGAGCGTGGAGACCATTTCGGTGGCGACGGACTGCTGATCCGGGTCGATCAGCGACGCCGCCTGCTCGCGCGCAATGTCCCGGCCGCGGGCGGAGCCGCAGGACCGGCTGGAGCCGCCGAGGAGCTTGAAGAAGCCGCCTCCGACCTTAGTGCTCTCGATGCTGAGGCGCGCCGCTTCAGCGAAGCTGTCGGGCAGGCGCTGCGCGAGGCGCTGGAGGCGGACGTCGAGGTCCGACATCTCCTTCCTAAGCCCGGAGGCGGAAGCGCCGGACATGTTCTCGCTCATCTTCCGGGGATAGCGGAGGTAGGCGAATACGCCGAACCCGCCCGAGAGAATGACCGTCATCATCAGGACATAGGCGAGGGTGTGGACGTTCCAGCCGAACTCGAACCCGGTGTGGAGCGTGGCGATGATGATCAGGGAGAGGCCAAGATAGACATGCGCCGAGGTCCAGCCCCGGATCGTGTGATTGCCCTGCGCGAAGCCGCGTTTCTTAACTCCGAGCCAGGAGAGCCAAAGGATCATCAGGAGGCCGAGACCGCCGAGCCCGTAGCCCACCCAGGTGCCGCCGTTACGGCCGCCGATCGGCGAATACCATGAGTAGATGACAATGCAGATCAGGCAGAGCCAGGCGCTCAGCTTGAACCACTTGAAGCGCTCATGCGCCAGAAATGATGTATGCGCCGACATTACGCCCCCTCGCGAATGCGCTTGAACAGCTCCTCAGGACCCATCCGGATAACGGCCCCCGTGGGGCAGGCTTTGACGCAGGAGGGACCCCCGTCCACATCGCGGCAAAGGTCGCATTTGCGCGACATCTCTTTGTTTTCCTTGGATTTCTTCGGCTTGGCCGCCTCGCCCGGTCCAAACTTGCCGCCGAAGAGCAGCCAGGAGAACAAGCCGCCCTTCGGCTCTGGAAGGGCGCTCATCTTGATCGCGTCGTATGGGCAATTGCGCTCGCAGTTGCCGCAGCCGATGCAGGTCTCGTTCACATAAACGGCCCCGTCCGGGTCGCGCTGCAGCGCGTTCGGCGGGCAGTCGGCCATGCAGTGCGGCTGCTCGCAGTGACGGCAGGAAATCGGAACGTGGATGTTCGCGTAGGTCGGGCCGGACGCGCGATCCAGACGGCTGACGCCGTCATGGGTGTCGGCGCAGGCTTTCTCGCAGTAATCGCAGCGCACGCAGAGGTCTTCGTCGATGACGATGGCGTTCGTCGCCTCGCCGAGGCCGACCGAAGTCATGAACTCGATCTTGCGGGAGATATCGTCGTCGCCCTGCTTCTGGTTCTCCTCGGCGCGCTCGCGCGCTTTGGCGTCGACGACGGCCCGAAGTTTCGGGTTCGCGTCGAGGAGGGATCGGAAGAGGGCGCCGTCCAGCTCCACCGCTTCCGTCGGCACGTTGGCGCGGACGGAGGCTGAGCGGGTCTGATGATAGAGCAGCGCCATCTCGCCGACGAACTGCCCGGCGGGCACGTAGGCCAGCACCACATCTGAAGCGCCGACCTTGCGCGAAACGGTGCAGGAGCCGGAGCGGATGACGTAAAGGCTGTCGCCCTGATCGCCTTCTTCGATCAGCGTCTCGCCGCGCGAATAGGTCTTGGGGATCGCGGCGTCGATCACTTCGCGCAGATCGTCCGCCGTGAGGTCGGGCGACAGGAAGGTCTGCAGCTGGCGCAGGATCGCCGTGTCGTCCATCACCTTCTTCGCCTGCGGACTGGAGGCGATGAGCTTCAGCGCGGCGGTGCGCGGGATCTCGATGCAGACGGCGCCCTGGCCGGAACGGTCCGCCATGACGGTCGCCGTGCGTCGGCGGCCCATGATCAGACCCATTTCGCCGAAGAACGCGCCCTGATCGAGCCGGAAGATCATCTCCGGCGTTACTGGGATTTCGACGCCGCCTTCGTGGATGACGAAAAGGCTGTCGCCCGCCTCGTCCTTCTCCATGAAGGTCTCGCCCGGTTTGCGGAAATGAATGTCCGCATCCAGCATGAACTCGCCGAGTTGCAGGAGCGTAAGGCCCTGGAAGAGCGGCACATTCGCCTTGATCCGCTCCAGCATGGACTGAACGTCGGTGAAGCCGGGGATGATGGTGAATTTCTTCGCCAGCTCCTGACGCACGATGCTCTCGACCGGGTCGCCGATGATGGTGTGCACCACCTCGTAGCCCTGATTCATGCAGTGCTTGATGAGCGGATAGCCCGCCAGCGCGCCGATGATGAAGACGCCGGGGCGGTCGCTTTCATAGATCTCATTGACGCGGGGATAGTCCGCGCCGTCCTCGAACACGCCGCCAGCCGCTTCGACGAAGCCGCGCGGCGCGATGGCGCCGAGGCGCGCGATCACCCGGTCGGCGGGCACGACGCGCTCGCCTTCGGGCGTCTTCAGAACCATGGAGTTGTCGTTCACCTTCACGGGGGAGGCGTTATAGGCGCACTCCAGCAGCTCATCCTTGATGGCCGTCAGGATGAGCGAGATGTTGCCCGACTTCGCCCGCGCGAACTCGCGTTTCCGGTTCACGATGGTGACGCGGTTGTCGTTCTGCGCCAGCGCCACCGCGTTTTCGATGGCGGCGTCGCCCGCGCCGATGACGATGACGTCCTTGTCCCAGTAGTCGGCGGGATCGTCGAGCTGGTATTCCGTCAGCCCGTTGTCGGCGCCCGGAATGCTGCTGGCGTCCAGCTGGCGAAGGTTGCCCTGCAGGCCGATCGCCATGATGACGTGCTTGGCTTTGACCGTCTCGCCCGCCGCCGTCGTGATCGTGAAGTCGCCCTTCTCGCCTTCGACGCCGGTGACCTCGGCGTTGAACTTCACGTTCACGCCGAACTGCTCCATCCCGTCGTCCCACCAGCCGAGGATGTTCTCGCGAGTGTCGGCCTCGAAGCGGAGGTCCGACTGCAACGGCAGGTTGTCAGGCGTCGCCATGACGTATTTGCCGCGCTGATACTTGAAGATGGTGTCGGAGAGGTGGTCCGTGCGCTCAAGGAGCACGTGGCTAACGCCGAGCTGGGCGGCTCTCGCCGCTGCGCTGGCCCCCGCAGGCCCCGACCCTACGATGGCGATTTCGTAAATTTCAGTCATCACGCCCCTACCGCGATTGCGAGAGCATGATGCGATCATATTTCCCTATGGTCAACGATGGCGTTGCCTAAGCCATTGCATTTACGTGCAGATGATCACTCAGGGGTTGCGGTAACGGCGTAACCTCCGCCGCCCCCGCAGCAATGGCGGAGTTTTAGTGCATATCGACCGGGTGAGAGCGCGACGGAAAAGGCGAAACCGTACCCATCGCCCGAATCGTCGTCCGCCGCGATCACTTGACCTGTCTCCGATTCGAGCACGGCTGAGATGTCGGCGTCCCCGCTTGAGGCGAATTCGACGCGCCTCGCCTCGTCCACCGTCACGGTCAGCACGTCCTGCGCGCCAACCCGGACCGCGCCCGCGAACGCCCCGCCGAGGGGCAATGCGCCGCCCGAGGGCTCCGAGGGCGGCGCGGCCCCGGGGAGAACGGTGACCGGCATCGTCTCCAGCGGGCGGAATTTGTCGCCGGGCGCGTAGATGCGGGCGAGGCCGCGTCCCGGGCGCGCGTCGGGTCCGGCGGTGAGGACAAGGCGCGCGCCGTCTTCGTTCTCCACGATTTCGGCTTCGACGCCTGCGGGGCCGCGCGCGACCGCCCCGGCGGGAAGCGCGGATAGGGGAGCTTCGGCTTCGCCGCCAACGGCGACGGCGATGGCGTCGCTCGCCTCGGCCGATGCGCGGGCCGCCGCGAAAGGCGCTGAGGAGGAAGCGCCGCCGAGGGCGGACACGAGGCGTTTGAGCGCTTCGCACGGGTCGCCCATCGACATCTCCGCTCCGTCATGAACGGTGACGGAGCCCGCGCGCGCTTCGATCATCACCGGCGCGTCGGCGAGCGCTTCGTCCACGGCGGCGCCGTAAAGCCGCTCCGCCGCCGCCCGGGCGCCGAGCGCGGCGTCCGCCCAGAAGGCCGCCGCTTCGGCGCCGCTCGCGTCGGCGGGCGCGATCTCGATCCCGTTCGGGCCGACGCGGAGCCATACGAGGCCTTCGGGCGGGGTCTCAGCCGCCAACGCCTCGCAGGCTGCGCGAAAATCCGTCTCGGCGGCGTCGATGCGGTCCAGATACGCCTCCAGCCCCGTGTTCGCGGCGACGGGCGCTGCGATCAAAGCCGGGGCGAGCGCGAAGAAGACGGCGAGGGATCGGGTGGCGTTTCTCATCGGGCGCAGCTTATCCTCTGATGCGGTGAGGGTGAACAGGGCGCGGAGCCGTTGACGACGATGGATTGGCTTTTCGCACTCGTCGCGGCGCTCGCCTCTGGGGCCGTGGGCTACGCTATAACATGGGCGCGCGTAGATCTGGACTTGCGCCCCCGCGAAACCGCCCTCTGGTCGACGGCGATCGGAGGCGTCGGCGCGCTGGTCTGGACGCTGGCGCCGCCCGGCGGATCCGCGCTGATCCTCTTCGCGGCGATGGGGCCCCTCGTCTGGATCGACTGGAAGCGGAAAATCCTGCCTGACGGGATCACCCTGCCGCTGATCATCGCGGGCGTTGTCTTTGCAGTGGGCGAGGATCGCCTGATCGACGCGGTTCTGGGCGCGACGCTCGGCTATCTCTCCTTCCGCGCGCTCGGCTGGGCGTGGGAGAGGCTGCGCGGCGTCGATGCGCTGGGTCGGGGGGATGCGAAGCTCTTCGCGGCCATCGGCGCCTTTCTGGGCTGGGCGGCGTTGCCGGAAGTGGCCTTCATTGCGGCGGTGCTCGGCATCGGCTTCGGAGTGATCCGAAGATCGATCAGCGGCGACGAAGAAATCCCGTTCGGCCCGGCGCTCGCCATCTCGGCGGCGGCCGTATGGACGGCGGGGCCGCTCCTGCCGGTTTAAGCGCCCTCCAGTTTGGAGATTTTGGACCGCGCCTTGCCAAGATCCTGCGTCGTCGCCTCCAGCCGCGCGGCGAGGAAGCGCATGACCTGGAGCGATACCTCGGGGAATTCCGTCAGCAGCTTGAGGAACGCCTCCCGGTCGATCCTGAGCACCTCCAGATCGGATTTCGCGCCGATGGCCGCCGTGCGGGGGATGTCGCAGAGCACCGCCATCTCGCCGAAGACCTGCTTCGAGCCGATCACGGCGACCTCGCGCTTCTCTCCGCCGATATTGATCAGGACGGACGCTTCGCCGTCGATCACGACGAAGGCGCTGTCGCCTTCTTCGCCCTGATCGAACAACAGCTCGCCCGCGCGGTAGGTCAGGCTTTCGGACATGAAGGCCAGCAGGCGGAGGCGTTTCGGGTCGATCCCCGAAAAGATCGGCGCCTGCTGCATGGCTTCTACGGCTTTGTTGAGGCTCACTTTACACTCCCTTCGGCGGGTCCAGCGAGTGGATGGCCGCCCTCACCTTGCATCACATACCGTCCCCCGGCGGTCATTCCGTCATCGACGCGGGCGCCCCTTCCTTCGCCGTGCCGTCGGACTGCACGGAGATGACGTGGTCGCTGTCCTTCGCCGCGTCAATGTCGCTGACGGCGACGATCACGGTCTTGTCGGCGAATTCCTCGCGGATCGCGGCGCGGAGGCGGGCGTCCTCTTCGCTCGCGGTTCCGGCGACGCCGTCGAGGATGATCAGCTCCGGCCGCTTCAAGAGCGCCCGAAGGAGCGCCGCGCGACGCTTGGACGAGGCGCTGAGCCCGCCGCCGCCCGCCGTCAGCGGGGCGGAGAGGCCGACTTCCGTGATTGGGTCGCGGAGACCGCCCTTCGCGATGGCTTCTTCGAGGAAGCCTTCGAACCGGCGCCAGGCGCTGCGGCGGTCATAGCGGCGCTTGCCGTCGAGCAGGTTTTCGGAGAGCGCCAGGGCGGGGGAGTAGCGGTCTTCGCCGAAGGAGACGAAATCGTCGCTGCCCTTGATCGCCTCCAGCGCCTTGGCGCGAGCGGTCAGCAGCTCCGCCTCGATTTCGTCATCGACGGCGTCGAGGCGGTCCCTCACCGGCACGAAGGCCAGCGCGAAGGAGAGGAGGATGCGCCGCGCATCGTCTTTCGGCGCGAACTCGCCTTTCATGCGGGCGGCTTCGACGATCTCGGCGGAGGCGAGGATGTCCTTCTTCGAGTATTCCGAGAAGCTGTCGAGGAGAGAGCTGTCCTCGTCCACCGCGCCCAAAAGCTCGACCAGCTGTTCGGCGATGGCGAGGCCCGCTTTGAGGAGGGGTTTGGTCGCGCCCGCGTTCTCCAGCACCTCCAGCACCTTTTTGTCCTCGGCGTAGTCGGCGATCGAAGGCTTCGCCGCGGTCGGCATCCCGAAAAGCACGTTCTCCAGGAGCGACGCGTTCTGGTTGAACTTGTCCTCCTCCCAGAACTCCACGATGTCGGCGACGACCGCGTCGCTCGCCGCGGCTTCGGAAAGCTGGTCGCGCGCTTCGAGGATGCGCTGGGCGATCTCGGGATAGGCTTTCGGGTCCATCCGGGCCTGCAGGCCGAGATGGTACAGCTCCTCCGCCAGCCCGACCTTGCCCGCCAACTCGACGATGCGCGCCGTCAGCTCCGCCGGGCCGTCGACGCCCGCGGCGGCGTAGTCGGTCCAGTCGCCGAAGGGCGTCGCGGGGTAATTGCCGGTCAGCTCCGCCTCGCGCAGCCGCTCCGCCGCGTCCTCGATCTCCGCGTCGGAGAGGAGGGCGGGGGCCTTGCGCAAGCTGTAGGTGAGGTTGTCGCGCACCGCTCCCGCGAAGAAGGCGTTGTCGCTGGAGACGAAGGCGAGCGATCTGCCGACGACGGGCATCGTCGCGTCGGTGATCTCTTTGCCGCCGACGGTGATGCGGCCGTTTTCGGGTTCGATCAGGCCGGCCATCATCTTCATCAGCACTTCGCGCCCGCCGTCCTCGCCACCGGCGACGGCGGTGACCTTGCCGCCGGGCGCCTTGCAGCTGGCGCCGTTGAGGCCGGAGGAGCCGGGGCCGAAGCTGACGTTCTTCACCTCGACGTCGCCGGACATCGCGGCGGCGATCTCTTCCTCGCCGTAGACCCGGTCGCGCTCATAGACCTCCTCGCCGGAGAAGCTCTCCACCACCAGCTCATAACGGCTGTTGAGGTCGGTCCAGCGCTGGAAGTAGGCGAGGAGCGCCTTCCACGGGCCCGCGACGTCTTTATAGGCGGCGAGAACGGCGACGAGGGAGCCGAGCTCGAGATTGCCCTGGATCACCTGAATGCCGCCGAAGAGGTAGAAGAAGAACGGCGTCAGGGCGATCATGAAGTTGTTCAGGCCCTTGATGAGATACTTTCGCTTGAAGATCGCGAGGCGGATCTTGAAGTTCTCAAAGAGGCGGTCGGCGACCTGCGCCAGATGCCAGCGGGCGGTGTCGTTGACGTGGATCTCGTCGATCGCGCCGACGCTTTCGCCGAGATTGTCGGCGATTTTGCGGACGTTCTGGACGCGGGCCTTGTTCAGCCGCACGACCTTCTTCTGCAGCTTCGGTATGATGTAGCCCTGAACCGGGTAGAGCGCGATCGCCGCGATGCCGAGGTATAAATCCTGCATCAGGATGAAGGTCATGTAGACGATCAGCATCCCGCCCTGCCAGACGGGGGTGGAGATCACCTCCCCGAAGAAGCCGCCTAGGGGTTCGACCTCCCCCATCACCGATTGGACGATCTCGCCCTGCTTCATGTGCTGGAAGCGGCGGATGCGGAAGCGCATGACGCTTTCGTAAAGGCCATAGCGCAGGCGGCGCAGCATCCGCTCGCTCGTGAGGCCGATCTGAACGTTCAGGAAGAATTTCAGGCCGTTGTTCAGCACGATCATCGTGATGAAGAGCCCGCAGAGCACGAACAGATAGGACATCTGGTCGAGTTCCATGAACAGGAACTCCGTCGGGTATTCGACGGGCGTGTTGCCGGCGCCCAGCGCCTCGTTGACGATGATCTTCGGGATTTCCAGCGAGATGTAGATGACCGGGAAAGTCATGAACGTCAGGATCAGCGTCTTGATCGTATCAAGCTTGCCGTTGGTCCAGACGAATTTGAGAAGCTTCTTCTCCATGCGGTCCCCTCGCTGCCCCGCGGAATTAGCGCCGCACGGCCGCCCTTCGTCAATGCTGTCGTGAGAGCGCCGCCCGTCGCGGCGCCGTTCGGCTCAGGCGGCCTTGCTCGCCGCGGCCTGGAAGGTCAACTCCTGTCCGTCGCGGGCCGCGAAGGCGAAGGGAGCCGTTTCCTGAAGCCGCCCCTCGATTTCCTGTATCTGCCTGTCGGTGCGCGTCGGGTTGTGATGAAAGAGCGCGAGCCGTTTCGCCCCCGCCAGCGCGGCCAGCCGGGCGCCTTCCTCCGGGGTGGAATGGCCCCAGCCGACATGGTTGGGATATTCGCGCCCGGTGTAAGCGGTGTCGTAGATCGCGAGATCGGCGTTATCCATTAGGGTGAGGACGTTTTCGTCCGTCTCCCCTTCGACATGCTCGGTGTCTGAGCAATAGGCGATGATCACGCCGTGGGTTTCGATCCGGAACCCTGTGCAGCCGCCCGGATGGTTCAACGGGCGGGTGACGACCTTGACGTCTTCGCCGAGTTTCATCGCGCCCGTAGGGGGGAGCTGGAAATACTCGATATCTGAGCCGAGCATCGCCTCCTCCACCGGGAAGAAGGGCCGACAGAACAGGCGCGGCATCAGGAGCCGCATGTCATGAGGTTCGGCGGAGCCGATCTGGAAGCGCTGGCCGGGGATGAAGATCGGCGTGAAGAAGGGCAGGCCGCAGACATGGTCGAAATGCGGATGACCGAGGAGGATGAACGTCTCCCGGTCGTCCGGGTTCTCCATCATCGCATTGCCGAGGCGGCGAATGCCGGACCCGCAGTCGATAATGACGCGGGTGGATCGCGTGGTGATCTCCACGCAGGGCGTATCTCCGCCGTAAAAGTTCGTGTCGGGACCGGGGGAGGGCAGGGACCCTCTCACGCCCCAGAACTTGAAGCGGACATCGGCGTCATCCATGGGGCGACTCCAGTCCTTCATCGCCGCTTCGGCCAAGTCGCGTCTCCCACGCCGCGCTCCCCAACTTACGCTGCGCCGTCGTCAACTCTTCAGACCAAGGCGCGCTGTTACACCACACTTGTCGAACGGTATTTGATATTTGGGAAACCGTCGACCCTTTTGCAAAATAACGCATGTGATTTTTGTCACCATCTGGGGCCTCGGCCTTTCAGGACTTCAGCCAGATGATCGATGAAAACCCTTAGTTTGGGCTGGGTGTAGCGTCCCGAAGGATAAACCGCGTAAACGCCGATCGGCTTTGGTCGGCGGTCTGGGAGAACTTCGATGAGCGCGCCGCTCCGGAGGTCTTCCGAACAGATGAAGTTCGGGCTGAGCGAGATGCCGATCCCATCCCGCGCCGCCTGGTTGAGCGCGTCGCCATTATTGACCGACAGCCTGCCGCCGACCCGCACCGGCCGCTCGTCGCCGTTCGGCCCGATCAGGCGCCACGAATTGCCTGACGAGAGAATGGAGTAATGAAGAAGCTCGTGGTCGGAGAGGTCTTCGATCGTCTTCGGCTCGCCCCGCCTTTTGAGATAGGCGGGAGAGGCGACGAGGTTCAGCTCCGTCTCCGCCAGCTTGCGGGCGCGGAGGGAGCTGTCGGGCAGCTCCCCGATCCGGATGGCGAGATCGTAGCCCGCCGACACCAGCTCGACCCTGCGGTCTTCGAACTCCAGCTGCGCCGATACGTTCTGATATTCGGCGAGGAAAGACGCGAGCGCCGGCGCCACATAGCGAAGACCGAAGGAGAGCGGCGCTGTGATTCTGAGCTCCCCCGTCGGCGTGTCCTGCATGGAGGTCGCCATCGCGTCCGCTTCGCCGACGGCGGAGAGGACGGTCTGCGCCTTGTCGTAATAGGCGAGGCCGATCTCGGTCGGGCTTACGCGGCGGGTCGTGCGGTTCAGCAGCCGCGCGCCGAGGCGCGTCTCGAGCGCGGCGACGTGTTTGGAGACGGCGGATTTCGACACGCCGAGCTTTCGCGCGGCTTCGGTGAAGCCGCCAAGCTCCACGACGCGGGTGAACGCTTCCATTTCGCTGAGGCGGTCCAAGTTCCTCTCCGGCGACAAAGACGCATCTTTGAAGAAACTATAGCCCCTAAGTAAACAAAAAGAAGCCTTGAGATGGGGCGTCGCTCAACCCAAGATTTGTTGCGCCGCAGCATTTTCGCCTTGCCTATCCGCGAATCCGCTCAACATAGTGGTGGGCGACAGTTGCGCGACAAACGCGCGCCGTGTTTAGTCACGGCAACAACAGCCGTTCCGCAGGGGATGAGAGCGGCGAAGCGACAGGGAATGCCATATGGCGGAAACGACGGCGCAGGACGCCTTCGTCTCGTTTGAACGAGTGCAGAAAAGCTACGACGGGGAGAGCCTCGTCGTAAAAGACCTCAACCTCTTTATCGGCAAGGGCGAGTTTCTGACGATGCTCGGGCCGTCGGGGTCGGGCAAGACGACCTGCCTCATGATGCTGGCGGGGTTCGAGACCGCCACTCATGGCGAGATCAAACTGGACGGACGCCCGATCAACAACATCCCGCCGCACAAGCGCGGCATCGGGATGGTGTTCCAGAACTACGCGCTCTTCCCGCACATGACGATTGCGGAGAACCTCGCCTTCCCGCTCCAAGTGCGGAAGATGGGCAAAGCCGAGGTCGAGGCGAAAGTCCAGCGCGCCCTCGACATGGTGCAGATGGGCGACGGGACGTTCCATGGTCGCCGTCCGGCGCAGCTTTCCGGCGGTCAGCAGCAGCGCGTGGCGCTGGCGCGGGCGCTGGTCTTCGATGCGGAGCTCGTCGTGATGGACGAGCCGCTCGGCGCGCTCGACAAGCAGCTGCGCGAGCACATGCAGTACGAGATCAAGCACATCCACGAAAACCTCGGCATCACCGTGGTTTACGTGACGCATGATCAGTCCGAGGCGCTGACGATGTCGGACCGGATCGCCGTCTTCAACGATGGCGTCATCCAGCAGCTCGCGCCGCCGGAGGACCTTTACGAGCGGCCCGAGAACAGCTTCGTCGCGCAGTTCATCGGCGAGAACAACAAGATGAACGGCAAGATCACCGCAGTGAACGGGAATGTCGCCGAGGTGGAGTTCGACGGCGGCGTGAAGAGCCATGCGCTCGCCGTCAATTGCGGCGGGGCGGGGGAGCGGACGCTCCTTTCGATCCGACCCGAGCGCGTCTTCGTCGGCGCCAAAGGCGAAAACCAGATGCCCGGCAAGGTGGAGGAGCTGATCTATCTCGGCGACCACATCCGCTGCCGGCTGTCCGTCGCGGGCAACGACGAGTTCATCGTCAAAGTGCCCAACTCGGCGGGCCATGAACATCTTACGGTCGGTGAAGAAACCACCGTGTCGTGGATGACGGAGGATTGCCGCGCGCTCGACGCGGGGTGATCCGCCATCGACCCCATCGAGAGGGGTGCTTTAGGGGCCGGGCGACCGGCCGCAACACAGGGAGAGAGCAATGAAGCTCAAACTAGCACTTGGCGCGGCCGCAGTCGCCGCGTTCGCAGCCGGGGCCGTGAAGGCCGAAGGCTCCATCACCGCCGTGTCTTGGGGCGGCGCCTACACGAAGTCGCAGGTCGAGGCTTATCACAAGCCCTGGACCGCGAAGACCGGCAACACCGTCGTCTCCGAGGACTATTCGGGCGGTCTGGCCGAGGTCAAAGCGCAGGTGGAAGCCGGCAACGTGACCTGGGACATCATCGATCTCGAGCTTTCGGACGCTGTTCGCGGCTGCGACGAGGGTCTCTTTGAAGAGATCGACGCCTCCGTCCTGCCTGCGGGCGCCGACGGCATCCCGGCGACCGAGGACTTCATCGACGGCTCGATCACCGATTGCGCAGTCGGCACCATCGTCTGGTCGACGATTTTCGCCTACGACTCGTCGAAGTTCTCCGACGGCCCGACCACGATGGCCGACTTCTACGATCTCGAGAAATTCCCGGGCAAACGCGGCATGCGCAAGACGCCGAAGGCGAACCTCGAGATGGCTCTGATGGCGGACGGCGTTCCGGCTGACGAAGTTTACGCCATGCTCGAGACCGACGAGGGCGTCGATCGCGCCTTCGCCAAGATGGACACCATCAAGGACGAGGTCGTCTGGTGGGAAGCCGGCGCCCAGCCGCCGCAGCTTCTGGCTGACGGCGAGGTCGCGCTGACCACGGCTTACAACGGCCGTATCTTCAACGCGGTCGCCTCCGAAGGCAAACCGTTCGAGATCGTCTGGGACAGCCAGATCTTCGCGCTGGACCTCTGGGCCATCGTGAAGGGCGCGCCGAACAAGGACCTGGCGATGGACTTCCTGAAGTTCTCCACCGCCACGGAGCAGCTGGCGGCGCAGGCCTCCTGGATCTCCTACGGCCCGGTTCGCAAGTCGTCCGCGCCGCTCGTGGGCTCGTTCCATGACAACCCGGATCTGGACATGGCGCCGCAGATGCCGACCGCGCCTGAGAACTTCGCGACCGCGCTTGCGTCGGACTACGAGTTCTGGGCCGACAATCAGGATGAGCTGAACGAGCGTTTCAACGCTTGGCTGATCAACTGATCCGACTTCGCGGAGCGCGCTTCCGGGCGCGCTCCGCACCTTTCTTTCGGGGCCGTAAATGACTGATGTGACGACTGAAACGGGAACCGGAAAGCCGCTTCTGGCCGCCGACGGCACGCCGCTAAAGCGCAAGCTCGCCCAGTCCCTCTTTCGCCAGCGTGTGCGCGCCTTCGGGCTGACGCTGCCGCTTTTGGCTTTCATCGTCGTCTTCTTCGTCGTCCCGATCATCTCTTTCCTGACGCAGGCCGGGTACGACCCGCGTTTCTCGTCCCTGATGCCGAACATCTCGGCTAAGCTCGCCGACTGGGATCCCGCCACCGAACCAACGGAGGAGATGGCCGCGGCGCTGGTCGCCGATCTCGTTGTCGCGCGCGAGGAGAAGACCATCGGCCGGGTCGCGACGCGCGTGAACCGCGAACTGTCCGGCACCCGCAGCCTTTTCACCAAGACCGCCCGCCGCGCGGCGCGAATGGAAGCGCCCTTCATGGAGGCGCTGATCGATCGCGACGACGAATGGGCGGACATAGAGGTCTGGCGCGCGATGAAGACCGCGTCGAAGACCTACACGCTCGCCTATCTGGCCGCAGCCATCGACATGAAGCAGGAGGCCGACGGCGATATCGTCTGGCAGGATGAAGAGCGGCAGATCCACTTGCAGCTCTTCTATCGAACGCTCGAGATTTCGGTGCTCGTCACCGTGTTCTGCCTGATCCTCGGCTATCCGGTGGCCTATTTGATGTCGGTGCTGCCGCTCAGGACATCGAACCTCCTTCTGATCCTCGTCCTGCTGCCATTCTGGACCTCGCTCCTGGTCCGAACGACGGCGTGGATCGCGATGTTGCAAGCACAGGGGGTGATGAACGACTTGTTCGTCGTCTTCGGGCTGGCGGCGGATGAAGATCGATTCAGTCTGATCTACAACAAGACCGGCACGCTGATCGCGATGACGCATATCCTACTGCCGTTCATGATCCTGCCGCTCTATTCGGTGATGAAGACCATCCCGCCAAGTTACGTGCGCGCCGCCAAGTCCATGGGTGCGACCGACTGGACGGCGTTCTGGCGGGTCTATTTCCCGAACTCGGTGGCGGGGATCGGCGCAGGCGCGCTCTTGGTCTTCATTCTGGCCATCGGATACTACATCACGCCGGCGCTGGTCGGCGGGCAGGACGGTCAGATGATCTCCAACTTCATCGACTTCCACATGCGGTCTTCGCTGAACTGGAACCTCGCCGCGGCGATGGGCGTGGTGATGTTGATCTTCGTCTTGTTCATGTTCTGGGTCTACGACCGCATCGTCGGCATCGACAATATGAAGCTGGGGTAAGGGCGATGGCGATCACCGGACAATACCGCTACATCCCGCCCCAGCCGCCGCTCTGGTTCACGCTGGCGTGGACGGGCGGCCTCGGCGCGATCATCGGGTTTCTGACGGCGCAGGGCGTGGCGATCAACATGGTCCCCTATGCGCTGGTCGGCGCGGCGATCTTCGCCGGGCTGGCCGCCGTTTCCGCGCTCTACATCCCGAGCAAGCTGTTGGCCCGCGCGGTCTGCGCGCTGGCGCTGATCGCCTTCGGCGCGGTTTTCTTCGGGCTCGCCTATGGCGTTCTGATCGGGATCGTCGGCTGGGTGCTCGGCGGCATGGCGCAATGGCTGCATTCGGGCGACTACCGTCTGCCGCTGCCGCCCTACGCCAGCTCCAATCAGGTGCTGTGGCACTACGGGTTCCGCGGCATCTGCGCGGGGATCTTCATCTTCCTGATCGTGCCGATCATCATCCTGATTCCGCTTTCCTTCAACCAGCTACCTTACTTTAGCTTCACGCCGGAGATGCTGTCGCTGGATCCTGAAGGCTTCTCGATCCGCTGGTATCAGGACATCCTGCGCAACGGCATGGTCGCGCCGGACGCCGTCGAAGGCTGGTGGTCGGATATGTGGAACAACGCGCAATGGGTGCGCTCGATCCGCAACTCCTTCTACATCGGCATTCTGGCGACGATCCTCTCGACCGTCATCGGGACGCTCGCGGCCATCGGCCTCAGCCGCTCGGAAATGCCCTGGCGGCGTGGGATCACGGCGCTCCTGATCTCGCCGATGATCGTACCGCTGGTGATCACCGCTTCGGGCCTTTTCTTCTTCTTCAGCCAGTACGGGCTGGCGCGGAGCTACACCGGCATCATCATCGGCCACGCCATTCTCGGCACGCCCTTCGTCATCATCACCGTCACCGCGACGCTTTCGGGTTTCGACCAATCGCTGACGCGGGCGGCGGCGAATATGGGGGCGGGGCCGGTGCGGACCTTCTTCAAGGTGCAGATGCCGCTGATCCTGCCTGGGGTGATCTCCGGCGCGCTCTTCGCGTTCATCACGTCGTTCGACGAGGTGGTAGTGGTGCTGCAACTCGCCGACGTGAACCAGCGGACGATCCCGCGGCAGATGTTCTCCGGCATCCGCGAGCAGATCTCCCCGACCATTCTGGCGGTGGCGACGGTCTTGGTGATCATCTCCATCGCGCTGCTGACGACGGTGGAGCTTCTGCGCCGCCGGTCTGAGAAGATGCGCGGGCTCTCCCCGGGATAATTCCGCCGGGATGTGGGGTGGGCTTACGCTTCGTCGCCCCGCAATGGTCTGATTTGACGACTGGAATCCCCATCGCCGCCGCGCCATGATGGCGGTGACCGGACCGGAGACCACATGCGCCGCGCCGCCATCTTCGCCCTCGGCCTGACCGCACTCGCCGCGCCCGCGCTTGGCTGCGAGGCGCCGGCGGATGAGGGGCTTCTCTATTTCTCCTGCGCGCCCAAGGCGGAGCTGTTGCTTCTGCCGGAGGATGCGGGCGTGCCGTCGCTTGGAGATGACGAGATTCTCGTCACCGGCGGTTACACGGCGACGGACCGGCGGGAGGGCGGACGGCCGAAGCCCGTCGGCCTTTTCGTCAGCGAGGGCCGGGTGGCGAGCCGCGAATACGTGCGTTTTGACGGGGTGCTGACGGTGGAGGCGGGGCGCCCGACGCTCCACTACCGTCGCCGCGTGAGCCTCGGCGGCGCGGTCTGGGATCTGGAGGACAAAGCGGCCCGCGCCGCTTTTCTGGAGGCGGCGCGGGCGCGCGGGGCGGGGGTGGCGCAGAGCCATCTTCTGATCATCGACGGGGCGGTCGATACGGCGCCGGTCGACGGCGCTCCGCGGTTCCGGCGGCGGATCTTGTTTCAGACCGACGAGGGGATCGGGATCTGGGACAGCGGCGCTGAGATGCTGACGCTGGATGCGGCGGCGCGGTCGGTTCACGGGCGTTTCGCGCCGGAGATGGCGCTGAACCTCGACATGGGGTCGTATGATTTCTGTCAGATCGGGGAGGCGCGCTGCGGTGCGCTGAGTTACGCGCAGACGGGGAAGCTCTCCAACATGCTGCGTCTCGGCGAGTAGAGCGCCCAACGAAGCATTTGAACTCAGACGTCGCAAAAGACGCCCGCCCTAGGGGCGCGTTTCGCGTCGATCTTTTCGCGTGGCGCTGTTGGCGACCGGGTCTCCCGTCCTCAGCCGCCTGCGGCGTCTTCAGTTGGGCCTGGCGTTTTTCCGCTTTGGCGGAAAAACGAAGGACCGCGACGGGACGCGGTCCTTTTTCCCTGCGGGGCGAGTATTTTTCGAAGAGTGAAGGGGATCAGGCGAGGAGACCCCGACATCCGCGCAGCTGGTCCTCATAGCGCTTCGCCTGGCGCTGCACCTTGCTCGCGGCGTTCTTCAGCCAGCCCTTGGATTTCCAGGAGCCGCGCTTAAAACCCGTATGACCCTCGTGATAGGCGAGATACTGGCTGTAGGCGTCGGTCATCGAGAGGCCGTTGCGCTGGCGGGTCTTGGACATGTACCAGCCGACGAAATCGGCGGCGTCGTCGAAATCGTCCCGATCAGCCCAGCCGTTGCCGGTGTCGTCGCGGTAATCGTCCCATGTTCCGTCCAGCGCCTGGGCGTAGCCGTAGGCGGAGGAGACGCGGCCGTTCGGGATCAGGCCGAAGAACGCGTATTTCTTCGGCGGGCGGGCCTCGGCGCGGAAGTTCGATTCCTTCCAGATGATCGCGGCGATGACATGAGGCGGAGCGCCCCAGCGGTTCTCCGCATCCTGAAGGGCGTCGCCCCAGCTGCTCCGCTCGCCCAGGATCCCGCAGATATTGTTCTGATCGCGGGGCGGCCCTGACGGACCGAAGGAGCACGCCGAGACCGCCAATGCGGCGACGACGGCGAGGAGCGCCGACCGCATCGGCGCTTTACGCATCTTGATCATGACCGGGCCTGCTCGTTTTTTTCGCCTCAGTTGTGGGCTGAAAATACGCGCAATCGCGTCTGAGGCAAAAGGATTTCTTAGAGGAGGAGGGCGAGCGTGAGCGGGATCAGGCCGATCGAGAGGGCGGTTGAGACGACGACGAGGCTCGCCACCTCCTCCGGCTCCGTCTCGTATTTCAGGGCGAGGAGGTAGAGCGTCACCGGCGCCGGCATGATCGCCTGAAGGACCAGCACGCTGAAGACGACGCCGCTCAGGCCGAGCGCGGCGCCGACGCCGACCGCGATGGCCGCGGCGGCGGCGAAGCGCAGGAGCGCGATGATGAGCGCGCGGGTAAGCGACGTCACTCTGATCTCGCTGATCGAGACGCCGAGCGTGAGCAGCATCAGAGGGATGCCCATCTGCCCGATCAGCCCAAGCGTGTTGTCGAGGAAGGCCGGCGGCCTCAGCCCCGTCAGCGAGCAGGCGACGCCTGCGATCGCGGCCCAGACCATGGGCTGGCGGACGACCTCCATCCCCTTTCCGGGGCCGGCGATGAACCAGAGGCCGACGGTGAACTGCAGCGTCACCATCACGGCGAAGAGAACGATGGAGAGCGCCAGCCCATAGTCGCCGAAGGCGTATAGCGCCACCGGCAGGCCCAGATTGCCGGTATTGTTCACGACGTTGGTCGGCAGAAAGGTGCGCAGGCTCAGCCCCGCCAGCTTGAATGCGATCCCGAAGACGACCGCGAAGGCGCCGTAGAGCGCGAGCGTGGCGAGGGCGATTTCGCTGAGCGCCGCCGGATCGATCTCCGCCCGCACGAGGGTTGAGAAAATCAGCGCCGGGATCGCCCACATCATCGCGAGGCGCGTGACGAAGGGGATGTCGTAGGGCACGCCGGAGCGCGCCCAGCCGTAGCCGATCGCTCCCAGAATGAAGACGGGGGCCGTAATCTCGAGAATTTGCAGGATCATGCGTCGGCGCGACCTATGGAAACTTTTTCTGCAGGACTATAGTAGAGAGTAGTGGTGGCAAAGAGTGGAGCGAGTCGTCTGAGATGATCAGCGCGTCGGCGAAATATCGGATTGGGCAGGTGGTTCAGCACCGGTTTCATCCCTTTCGGGGGGTGATTTTCGATGTCGACCCCGTGTTCTCCAATACGGAGGAATGGTGGCGATCCATCCCGGAGGAAAGCCGTCCGCGGAAGGATCAGCCCTTCTATCATCTCTTCGCCGAGAACGACACGAGCTACTACGTCGCCTATGTCTCGGAGCAGAACCTGCTGCCAGACGATAGCGGAGAGCCGGTGGACCACCCCGATGTGGGCGAGATGTTCGGCCTTCTCGAAGGCGGGCAATACCAGATCGAGCCGACTTACCAGCATTGAGCGTCGACGCGCCTCAGGGCGCTGAAAGATGACGAACGCGTTTGTCGCGGACGTCTTCGCGCTGCCTTCAGGTTCTTCGCCTCAGAAAGAACGCGACGGCTTTGGCCGCCCGGTCTTTCAACTGCGTCTCGGCGGCGAACACGTCGATCCCTATGGGAGCAGCGTCAACGTTTCGCGATCTTGTCCGCGGCGGCGCGCCAGTCCGCGTTTCCGACCAGTGTGGATTGATATACGCGCAGACGGCCGCAGCCCGGCTGCGCTTTTAGCGCGGCCTTGACGGATGTCGCCACGGGCGGCGGCATCCAGGGCGATAGCGTGACCCGTCGTATCCACGAGAGCGCCAGCGGGCATTCGGGCGTTCCTTCCGCGAACCTCAGTATGCGGAACTCCCGCTCATCGGCGTAGGGTTGGCGTTTGACGAAGGCGAGCTGATCGGCGGCGATCGCGGCCGGTTCGCGCAACTCATTGATCGTCAGGTAGCGCATCTCTCCGCAGATCGCGTCAGCGCCTTCGAGGGAGGCGAGAAGCTTCGCCTTGTCGATCTCGAGCCGAACGCCGTCCGGCCCGGCGGCGAAGACGCTCCAGTGATGGTAGGTGTCGGCGGACTGGGTGAAACAGGTGGCGCGGACGGGACCGCGGCCCATCGCCTCCTCATAGCGGCGCATGACGTGGCCGTCGTTCTTGTCATCCCAGCGCGATGGATCAAGGAGGGGGAGGGCGCGCGAGCGGAGGATGTGGATCGCCGAGGAGAGCGACGTGTATTTCATCAGAACGGGTTTGCGCGCGTTCTTCTTCATCCAGAATTTCCCGCCCTGAAATCGCCGCGAAACCTGCTTGCCTTCGCCATGCGGATCATCGTCTTTGGTCGGTGAACTTAACGAGAAGAGGGGACCCGAGAAATGGGCATCTGGAGTTTCATCAAGGACGCGGGCAAGGCGATCGGCATCGGCGGCGACGAGGCGCCTGCTCCGGAGGAGCTGAAGAAGGAAGTCGAGAGCCTCGGCCTCGACGCGTCGGGCGTGGAGATCGAGACGGAGGGCGACAAGGTTAAAGTCTCCGGCAAGTCGCTGACGCAGGAGCTGCGCGAGAAAATCGTGCTGGCCGTCGGGAATGTCGCGGGCGTCGCCGAGGTGGAGGATGCGATTGAGCCGGAAGAGGTCGCCCCCGCCGCCGTCTTCCACACGGTGGAGAAGGGCGACACGCTCTGGGCGGTGTCAAGTAAAGCTTACGGCGACGGGTCGAAATACATGAAGATCTTCGAAGCCAACAAGCCGATGCTGTCCGATCCGGACAAGATCTACCCGGGACAGGTTCTGCGTATTCCGCAGGATTGACCTTCACGTAAATCGTTTTTCGCCCGCGCGATCGCCGCGCGGGCGTTCTTTTTGTTCGAAACGCAGCGTCAGGCCGCGTTAACGGACTTGTGGCGCAGGCCCCAACCCCTCATTTTGCTTGAGATTAATCGGCCGCACCAATGCAGGCCGTTCGGCGATAACTGAGACGCGAAAAGCGTCAAGGGAGGGTGACATGGGTTACGCGGGTCTCGCGGACAACGCGGTTATTGAATCGGTTCCTTATGCGGATCGGATCACCGCCAACAACGTTTTCGAGGTTCTGAACGCGACGGCGGAGAAGTTCCCGTCCCGGAGCGCGATCAGCTTCCAGATCAAATCGGGCGAGAAGGACAAGGCGGAGACGCTGACCTGGTCCGCCATGCGCGATCGGGTGGCGCAGGCGGCGAACCTCTTCCGCTCCCTCGGCGTCGGGAAGAACGACGTGGTCGCTTACCTCCTCCCGAACGCCAACGAGACGGTCATCGCGCTTTTCGGCGGGATGACGGCGGGGATCGTGAACCCGGTGAACCCGCTTCTCGAAGCGGAGCAGATCGGGCAGATCCTGGAGGAGACGAACGCCAAGGTGCTCGTCACCCTAGCGCCTTTCCCGAAGACGGACGTGGCGCAGAAGGCGGCGGAGGCGCTGAAGCATGCGCCGAACTGCAAAACGGTCCTTCAGGTCGACTTGAAGCGCTATCTTGGCCCGCCGCTTAGCTGGATCGTGCCGCTGATCCGTCCGAAGGTTGAGGCGAGCCACGGCGCGAAGATGCTCGACTTCAATGCGGAGCTCGACAAGCAGCCGAAAACGCTGACCTTCGCCAATGACGCCGGCCATTCCGACGTCTGCGCCTATTTCCACACCGGCGGCACGACGGGGATGCCCAAGGTCGCGCAGCACAACCATGGCGGCGCGATCTATAACGGCTGGGTCTCCAAGGAGATCTTGGTGAAGGAGGACGACGTCCTTCTCTGCCCGCTGCCGCTCTTCCACGTGTTCGCGGCCTATCCGATCATGATGTCGGCGGTGACGACCGGCGCGCATGTGGTGATGCCGACGCCGCAGGGTTATCGCGGCGACGGCGTCTTCGACAATTTCTGGAAACTGGTGGAGCGTTGGGGCGTGACTTTCATGGTCACCGTGCCGACCGCCGCCGCGGCGCTGATGCAGCGCCCGGTGGACGCGGACGTCACCACGCTCAAGTCCGCGTTCTGTGGCTCGGCGCCGTTGCCGCAGGAGCTGTTCAAGCGTTTCGAGCAGGCGACGGACGTCAACATCCTTGAAGGCTACGGCATGACGGAGGCGACCTGCGTCGTCTCCGGCAATCCGGCGGACGGGGAGAAGAAGATCGGATCGGTCGGCGTGCCCTTCCCCTACACGGATGTGAAGATCCTCGATTGCGACGCGGACGGGAACATTCTGCAGGAGATGGGAACGGACGAGATCGCGGAGATCTGCGTTCTGAACCCAGGCACCTTCCCCGGGTACACCGAGGCGGCGCGGAACAAGGGCCTCTTCGCCACTGGCGGGTACCTCCGCACGGGCGATCTCGGCAAGATCGACGCCGACGGCTACATCTGGATCACCGGCCGCGCCAAGGACGTGATCATCCGGGGCGGCCACAACATCGACCCGGCGGTGATCGAAGAGACGCTGGCGGGCCACCCCGCCGTCGGCTTCGTCGGCGCCATCGGCCAGCCGGACGCCCATGCGGGCGAAGTGCCGGCGGCCTATGTCGAACTGGTCGAGGGCGGCGACGCCTCCGTCGAAGAGCTCGCCAAGTTCTGCGCCGAGAACATCAGCGAGCAGGCGGCGATCCCGAAACATGTCGAGGTGATGGGCGAGTTGCCCAAGACCGCCGTCGGCAAGGTCTTCAAACCGGACCTGCGCCGCTCCGCCATCACCCGCGTCTACGATGCGGCGCTGGCGAAGGCGGGCGTGGACGCCAAGGTCGTCGAAGTGATCGACTCCAAGAAGACGGGCATGACCGCCGTTATCGAGGGCGGCGACGACGCGGCGGTGAACGCGGCGCTCGGCACCTTCCCGCGTCCGTGGTCGCGAGCGGCCTGAATTTAAGCATGTCGCGCGCCCGTTTGGGGCGCGCGACGACGCCTTGAGCTCCCTTGCGAAGCATGCAGTGGGCGTCGCCCTCAGATCGCGCCGAGACTCCGAATCCGCGTCGCTGCTTCGGATCTGCAGCGGGACGGCGTGATGATCGTCAAACCCTAGTCGCCGTCGCTTCCTGAAGCAGGCGTTCGCTCGCCGCCTCCACTTGCGTCTCCAGCTCTTCCAGAAACGGCTCAGGCTCCATGCCCGGCGGGATCGGCGGCAGCAGCTCGACGACGGCGTGGCCGGGACGCCGCGTTACCCCTTTGGCGGGCCAGAAGACGCCGGTGTTCACAGCGGCGGGAATACAAGGCAGCCCGTAGGACCGATAGAGATGCCAGGCCCCGATCTTGTAGGGCGCGGCTTCGCCCGGCGCGGTGCGTGTGCCTTGCGGGTAGATCACCAATTGACCGTGGAGGTCTTTGCGCCGCTCCGCCTCGTCCAGCATCTCCTCCACCGAGGCGGCGCCCTTGCCGCGCGTGACCGGGCTCGCCCCGATGCGAAGGGCGTAAAAGCCGAGGATCGGCGCCCAGACGAGGCTGCGCTTCATCACGAATTTCGCCGCCGGCAGATCGCGGACGAGGATCAGGACGTCGAGGAACGACTGATGCTTTGCGGCGATCAGCACGTCGCCGGCCGGGATCTCGCCCCGCGTCTCCGCCGTCAGGCCGCAGAACCTCTCAAGGCCCCAGAAGACCAGCCGCAGGTAGATCGAGATCGCGTAGTAAGCCCCCTCCCGCGACCAGATCGCCAGAGGCGCGAAGAGGAGCCCGAGGATCAGCATCAGCCCGTACATCCAGACCTGAAAGATCAGGGAGCGGACGAGGAGCATCGCTCAGCTCCGCCGCAGCACCACGAATGCCGCGATGCGGGTCGCGATCAGCGCGGTGAGCCCGGCGACGAGCGGGGCGAGCGGGGCGAGCCACCAGGTGGGCCCGTAGCCGGAGGCGCCGGCGATCAGCGCGTCGACGCCGTCGATGCGCGGCATCTGCTCGACGAAGATCAGCGCGAGCGCGGCGCCGCAGGCGGCCCCGAACGCGGCGCGGAGCGCGAAGGGGCGCTCGAACGCGCGGGAGATCATGCGATCCTCCGCCCCGATCAGGCGCAGCGTCCTGACGACGGCTGAGCCGGACCAGAGCGTCGCCGAAGCGGCCATCGCCACCATCACGGCGAGCGCGACGACGGTGAGCGCGACGCCGATACCCGCGATGATCCTGAGCCCCCGCGCCGCCGTGATCAGCGGCGCGCGCCACTCGCCATGGTCGTCATAGACGGCCCCGGGCGCGGCGAGCTCCAGCTGTCGCTGGATGTCGGCGGCGTCCGGGCCGCGCCCGGAGACGGTGATGTCGATCAGAATCGGAAGGGGCAGGGCGGCGACGTCGGCGTCCCGCCCGAGCCAGGGGGAGAGAAGGGCCTGGTTCTCCGTCTCAGACAGGATGCGGGCGCTTGCGATCCCCGGCGCGATCTCCAGAACCCGAAGCGCCGCCGCGGTCACCGCCTGCGCGTCCTCCGCGGGAGCGGTGATGCGGACGGTGGCGGACTTCGCCAGCTCGCCCGACCAGCGGCCCGCGACGCGATCCGCCGCGACGCCCGCCTCGAATGCGGCGACCGCGAGGAACGCCATGGCCGCCGCGACCAGCGAAATCAGCCCGCCGACCAGCCCGGCGCGCGGCGCAATGGGCGTCTCCGGCGGGCCGAAGAACCGGGTCAGAAGGCGGCTCACAGCGGCGCGCCCGACCGGGTGATGCGGCCGTCCTCCACCCGCAGCACATGGGCGCCGGCGCCCTGAGCCGACCGCATCAGGCTCATGTCATGGGTCGCGATCAGGACGGTTTTGCCGAGGCGGTTCAATTCGACGAAGAGCGCCAGAATGCGCTCCGCCGCGTCGGCGTCGACATTGCCCGTCGGTTCATCCGCGACGACGAGATCGGGGGAGGTGACGACGGCCCGCGCGATGGCGGCGCGCTGGCGCTCGCCGCTGGAGAGCTCGGGCGGCTTGGCGTTCAGGCGTTTGCCGAGGCCGACCCAGACGCCGAGCTCTCGCAGGTCCCGCTCGTAATTCGCGACCTTGGTGCCGTTGATCCTGAGCGGCAGCGCGATGTTCTCCAGCACCGTCATATGGTCCAGAAGATCGCAGTCCTGAAGGACGACGCCCATGCGGCGGCGCATCTCCGCCTGCTCGCGCCGGGTGAGGCCCTTGGTGTCGCGCCCGAAGACGCGAACCTGCCCGACCGTCGGGCTGAGGCCCATGTGGAGAAGCCTGAGAAAGGTCGTCTTCCCGGCCCCTGAGCGACCGGTAAGAAAGTGCATGGAGCCGGGATCGAGCCTCAGGTCGAGGTCCGACAGGACCGGCTTTTCGCCATATCCGAAACCCGCCTCTCTGAACTCGATCACGCTACGCCCGCGCCTCCGACCCCTGCGCTTTGCACTTGCCGCGGACATTGGCGCAGCCGGGCGCGGATGACAACGCCGCCGGAGCGGCTCTGAACCCTTTAGGTTGCGGTTGGCGGCGCCGAATCAAGCGGTTATACGTCTCAGAGCGATTAAAGATCGAATATGAGATGACACGGGGTTCGACGGATGCGTTTGGTATGTCCTTCTTGTTCGGCTGAATATGAGATCGCCGACACCGCAATCGGCCCGCGCGGGCGCATGGTGCGCTGCGCGAGCTGCGCGGCGGAATGGTTTCAGGCGCCGCCGGCGGCCGCCGAGCCCGCTGCGGCCCAACCCGCCGCCGCGCCAGAGCCAGCGCCCGCGCCGCAGCCCGCCGCCGAGCCTTCGATCGCGGCGCCCGCGGTGGAAGCGCCCGCGCCTCAGCCGCAGATCGAACCTGAGGTCGCCGCCGCGCCCGAGCCCGCAGCCGCGCCGGACCCGGAGCCGGTCGTTTCCGTTCCCCCCGCGCCGCCGGCCAGCGAAACTTCCCTCGCCGCGTTTTCCGCGCTCCGCGAGGGTCTGAAGGACCCTGAGCCCGCGCCCGAAGACCCGCCGTTTCAGGTGGAGGCGCACCCGGATGCGCGGACGGATGCGGAGCGCATTCAGTTCGACGACGCGACCGGTGTGGTGGACGGCGACGTGGTCGTCGAAGAGCGCCCGAATGACGAGCGTCAGGCGGAGGCCGCGCGCCTCGCCGCGTCGCTGCGCGAGACCGAAGCGGAGAGCGCTTCGGGCGGGGGCGGCGCGTTCCTCGCGGGGTTCGCCACCGTCACGCTCCTCTCGCTGGTCGCCATCGCCGCCTATGTGAAAGCGCCCGACATCGCCGAGGTCATGCCGGCGGCGGCCGGGCCGCTCGCCAGCTACGCCGACGCGGTCGATCAGGGGCGCCTCGCCATCGCCGCGTTCATTCGCGGCTGATCGGCGCGATCAGGACTGGCTCCAGGCCGCGAGGCTGACGACGACCAAAAGCGACGCCGCCATGGCGAAGTTGATGCCGCGCTGAATGCCGGGCGCGAGGTTGAGCCGCTTCAGCGACACGCCCGCCCAGAGCCAGATCAGGTGCACCGGGATCCAGATCGCGTTGACGATCAGGAACTTCAGCGCGACTTCCCATGCGGGCGCGTCCGGCAGGAACGGAAATCCGAAAAACAGCGTCGTATTAACGGCGTATGCCTTGGGGTTGATGAACTGCAGAAGGACGCCGTTGACGAAGCCGGGGGCCGAGGCGGCCTCCATGAACCCGATCTTCGCGCCGGACATGGCGATGCGCGCCGCGAGATAGACGAAGAAGGCGACGGAGGCCCAGGTCGCGGCGATCCTGATCTCCGGAATGGACAAAACCACGGCGGCGAGCCCCGTGACGACGGCGATGGCGACGAGATTGGTGCCGATGAAGAGGCCGGAGAGGAAGCGCAATCCGGGGCCGTAGCCGAACCCCGATCCCACCCCGGCGGTGGTCAGGACGCCGGGGCCCGGCGTGATCAGCAGGAAAAAGACGGCGGCGGCGAATGTGAGCATTGGGTCCCTCTTCGCCGGAAACCTGCCTCGTTTCGGATCGAACGCAAGGGCGGATCGGCGCGGCGCTTGCCAATGGGCGGCGGCTGGGCTTCCTTGACGGCAGGACAGGGAGGGTCGCTATGGGCGTGATGGACGGATTTCCGCCGGTGGAAGCGGATCGGGCGACGCTGGCGAACTGGCGGAACTCGCCCTTCAATCATTGGGCGTTTCACCATGTGCGGGAGATCGTGCCCTCAGCCGAGACCGCCAACGATCTGGGCGACGTCTGGCGGCTTGAGGAGGGCGCGCTCGACCTCTCCGCCGCGGGTCTGCCGGAGACGATGGACGCGGCCTCCGCCGATGCGGTCGCGGTCATCTGGAACGGCGCGCTGGTCCACGAGACGTATCGGCGGGGCATGGGGCCGCGCGATCCGCATATCCTCATGTCCGTCTCCAAATCCATGCTCGGGCTGATCGCCGGGACGTTGGTGGAGCGGGGCGAGCTCCGCGAAGACGCGCTGGCGACCGAATATGTCCCGGAACTTGCGGGCACGGTTTACGGCGACGCCACGATCCGAAACATGCTGGATATGCGGGTCGGCGTCGCGTTCGAGGAAGATTACCTCGCCACCGACGGCCCGATCATCGATTACCGCTACGCCGCCAACTGGAACCCGGTGCCGGAAGGGCGGGATGCGGGCGATCTCCGGTCGTTCATGTTCAAGCTGACGGCGCGGGACGGCGGGCATGGGGAGCGGTTCCACTACGTATCTCCCAACACCGATTGCCTCGCCTGGGTGATGGAGCGGGCGTCTGGGATGCGCTACGCCGATCTCGTCTCCGAACGGCTTTGGAAGCCGCTGGGAGCGGAGACGCCGGGCTATGTGACGGTCGATCGCCTCGGCGGCGCGAGGGCGGCGGGGGGCAAGTGCTTCACCGCACGCGATCTGGCGCGGGTCGGGGCGATGATGGCGAATGGCGGGCGTCGCGGGGACGGCCGACAGGTCATCCCGGAAAGCTGGATCGACGATATCGAAGCTAATGGCGACGCGGAGGCGTGGCGGATCGGCGATTTCTACGAGAAATTTGGAAAGCTCGACATGCACTACCGATCGAAATGGTACGTCCAGCGGGGCGCGGAGCCGCTGATCCACGGGCTCGGCATTCACGGGCAATACGTTTTCATTGACCGAAAGCGTAACCTCTCGATCGCCTGGTTCTCCTCCCGACATGAGCCGATATCGGAGGATGGGATCGGCGTCGTCCTCTCCGCCGTCAACCGCATCCGGGAGGCCGCGTCATGAGCGAATTGTGGCGTCTCAGCGGGGCCGAGGTCTCCCGCCGGATCAAGCAGCGCTACTTCACCGCCCGCGAAGCGACGGAAGCGGCGCTGGCGCGGCTGGAGGCGGTGAACCCGAAGATCAACGCGATCACAACCCGCACGGACGAGACCGCGCTGGAGGCCGCCGACGCCGTCGACGCCGCCGTCGCGCGGGGGGAGGCGCCGCCGCTCGCGGGCATGCCGATCACGGTGAAAGAGAACGTGGATCAGGCAGGCTACGCCACCACAAATGGCTTGCGGATGCAAAAAGACATGGTGGCGGAGGCGGACAATCCCGTCGTCGCCAACCTCAAGCGCGCGGGCGCGATCATCGTCGGGCGCACCAACATGCCCGCATTCGGCCTCCGCTGGTTCACCCGCAACGCGCTGGAGGGCGGAACGCTGAACCCGTGGAACCCTAAGCTGACGCCGGGCGGATCGTCTGGCGGCGCGGCGGCGGCCACCGCGACCGGGATCGGCGCGATGGGGCACGGGACGGATATCGGCGGCTCCGTCCGCTATCCCGCCTACGCCTGCGGCTTGCAGGGGCTGCGCCCGACGCTGGGGCGCTTCCCGGTCTGGAACCCGTCGTCGCCCGACCGGCATATCGGCGGGCAGATCATGGCGGTCTCCGGCCCCCATGCGCGGACGGTGGAGGACCTGACGGTCTCCACCAAGGCGATGATGGCGCCGGACCTGCGCGACCCCTGGCACACGCCCGTGCCCTTCGACATGGGCGAGTTTCCACGCAAGGCCGCGCTTTGCGTCGCGCCCGAAGGTCTCGCGACCCAGCCGGCGGTGGAGGCGTCTCTGCGCGAAGCGGCGCAGCGCCTTTCGGACGCCGGGTGGGAGGTGACGGAGATCGACGGCGACGCGACCCCCGGCTTTCGCGAACCCGCACGCCTGCAAGCGCAGCTTTGGCTGGCGGAGATGCGGCGGGGCGGGGGACAGGCCATCGCCGACGAGAACGACCCGGACACGGTCTACGTCTACGCGGAGATGCAGAAGCTTTCCCCCGATCCGTCGCTGAACGACATCCTCGACGCGCTTCAAGCGCGGCTCGGCCTTTTGCGCGCATGGCAGGCGTTCTTCACCGAATACCCTGTGCTGATCTGCCCCGTCTCCGCCGAGCCGCCCTTCCCGGATCACCTCGACACGCAGGACTTCCCGCGCTGCATCGAAGCGCAGCTGACGCAAGTGGGTCTGCCGCTGATGGGTCTGCCCGGCCTGACGGTCTTCACCGGCTTTGCGGAGACGGAGCACGGGCCCGCGCCCCTCGGCGGGCAGCTTCTCGGCGGGCGGTTCCGCGAAGACATCCTGCTCGCCGCCGGGGCCGCCATCGAAGCGCGAGGCCGCAAGCCGGGGATCGCGGAGCCGGACTGGGATCCGATCCTGTGATCCACCTCCTGAACTCCATCACCGACGCGACGGAGGCGCATCGCGGCGGCGTCGCGGTCTCCGGCTCGCATGGCGGGCGCTATCCGGCTGCGGTGGCGTCCCGGCGCGGGCTGAAGGCGGCGATCTTCAACGACGCGGGCGTCGGGCTGGACGAGGCCGGGGTTGCGGGCGTCGTCGCCCTTGGCGAGATCGGCGTCCCGGCGGCGACCGTCGACTGCATGTCCGCGCGCATCGGCAATGCGGAGGAGATGCTGGCGCGCGGCGTCGTCTCCATGATCAACGTGGCGGCCATGGCCTATCGCGTGACCATCGGCCTCGAAGCGGCGGAGGCCGCGCGCCGGTTCGAGGCCGCGCCCGACCCGGAGGAGATGCTGCCGCAGCCGGAGGAGGCCCGGCGGGAGATCGAGTTCGGGGGACTTCGCATCGTCCTCGCCGACAGCGCCTCGCTGGTGACGCCGGAGGATGCGGAGGCGGTGATCGTCACCGGCTCCCACGGCGCGCTGATTGGTGGCGATCCGGCGCGCGCGCTGAAGGCGCCGACGGCGCGGCTCGCCGTCTTCAACGACGCGGGGATGGGTCTGAACCGGGTCGGCATGGCGCGGTTGCCCGCGCTCGACCAGCGCCAAGTGCCAGCCGTGACCGTCAGCGCCGCCTCCGCCCGGATCGGCGAGGCTTCGAGCGCCTTGGAGACTGGCGTCATCTCTGCCGCGAACCTCGCCGCATCCCGTCTCGGACTAGAGGAAGGCTTGGGCTTACGCGACGGGATCGCCCGAATGGCCTCCGCCTGACGCCAGCGTCGCTTGACCCGGAGAGGGGGGCTTCATAGCGTCCTGACAATCGTCAGGTGGGCCAATCGCAAAGGTAACCGCCGACATCCGCAGGGAAGGACGCCGCCATGGCGATGACGCTGGAGCAAGCGACAGAGCAGGTGATCGCGACCGACCCTCGCTACGCGCTGGGCACGGAGGTGATCCGGGGCGTCGAGCACAAGATTTTCGTCAATGCGCCCAAGTCTTTGCGCGATCTTCAGCGCGTGGGGCTCGAAGTGCGCGAGGCGGCGCGCGACGACCGTCCCTATGTCGTCTACGAGGACCAGCGCATCGCCTATCGCGACTGGGTGGCGGAGACGAACCGCATGGCTCATGCGCTGACCGACCGCCTCGGCGTCGGCCCCGGCGACCGGGTCGCCATCGCGATGCGGAACTATCCCGAATACCTGACGCTGATCATGGCCATCGCCTCCGTCGGCGCGGTGGCGGTGCTGGTCAACGCCTGGTGGACGACGGAAGAGCTGCGCTACGGTTTCGAGGACAGTCAGGCGAAGATCGTCTTCGCTGACGGCCCCCGCGCCGAACGGCTCGCGCCCTTCGCCGACGAGATGGGCTTGCGCGTCGTCGCCGTGCGCGACGAGGTGGCGGCGGCGGTCGCGACCTATGACGGGCTTTTGGCGAAGAGCGGGAACGAAAGCTGGCCGAAGATCGCCATCGACCCGGACGCCGATTTCGCGGTGATGTACTCGTCCGGCTCAACAGGCCATCCGAAGGGCGTCGTCCTCACCCATCGGGGCGCCATCGCCGCGACCTATTCCTGGCTCATGGCCTTCTCGCTCGTACCGCTGATGACGGACCCGCCGCTCGACCCGGACGCGCCGAAGATCCCGCAAACGCTTCTCTGCGCGACGCCGCTGTTTCACGTCACTGCGACGCATCCGCTCTTTCTCCTCTCCATCCCGCTCGGCGCCAAACTGGTGATGATGCGCAAGTGGGACGGGGAGGAAGCGGTGCGTGTGATCGAGGCGGAGGAGGTCACGCGCTTTCTCGGCGTTCCCACCATGACCGCCGACATCGCGGAGGCGGCGAAGCGCATGGGCAAGACCCTGCCGACCCTCGCCAATCTCGCCTCCGGCGGCGCCAAGCGCCCGCCCGCGCAGGTCGCGGAGCAGCAGGAGGTGTTTCCGAACGCCGCCGTCGCCACCGGCTACGGCATGACGGAGACGAACGCGCTCGGCATCGGGTTGCAGGGGGAGGAATATCTCGCTCGCCCCAACGCCTGCGGCCGTCTTTATCCGCCGTTGCAGGAGCTGCGCATCGTAGACGATGAGGGCGAGCCGCTCCCCACTGGCGAGATCGGCGAGATCGCGATCAAATGCGTGACGCAAATGCGCGAATACCTGAACCAACCGGAGGCGACGGCGGAGACGATCCGCGACGGCTGGCTCCATACCGGCGATCTCGGGATGGTGGATGACGAGGGCTACGTCACCATCGTCGACCGCAAGAAGAACATCATCATCCGCGGCGGCGAGAACATCGCCGCGCTGGAGGTGGAGGCGGCGATCCACCAGCATCCGAAGGTGATGGAGGCGGGCTGCTTCCCGATCCCGGACCAGCGGCTGGGCGAGGTCGTCGGCGCGGCGGTGATGCTGCGGGATGGGGCGCAGCTGACGAAGGCGGAGTTAGAAGGATTTCTCGCGGAGCGATTGGCGAAGTTCAAACTGCCATCCGAGGTCTGGCTGACCAGCGCTCCCCTGATCCGGGGCGCGACCGACAAGATCGATCGCCGCGCGCTGAAAGCCGCGTGCCTCGCCGACGACAAAGGCGCGGCCGCCGGCCTCTGTTACGATGGGGGTCCGGCGTGAGCCTGAAAGCGGTCATCTTCGATTTCGGCGGGGTTTTCACCACCTCTCCCGTCACCAATTTCGGCGTCTATGAGCGCGAGAACGGGTTGCCGGAGCGCTTCATCAGCGAGGTGATCCGCGCCCGCCTCGACGACGGCGCCTTTTCGCAGTTCGAGCGGGCGGAACTGACGCTGGACGAGTTCGACACGGCCTTCGCGGCGGAAACCCGCGCGGCGGGGCATGAGGTGACGGGGCGCACGCTCGTCTCCCTCCTGAAACTCGATTTCCGCCCTGACATGATCGCCGCCCTGAAGACGATCAAGGCGGGCGGGTTCCTGACCGGCTGCATCACCAATAACATGCCCGGCGGCGGGGCGGAGGACTGGGCGAAGTCCCGCGAGGGGCGCGAACAGGCGGCAGAGGTCATGGGCCTCTTCCACCACGTCATCGAAAGCGCCAAGGCGGGCGTCCGGAAGCCCGAGCCGCGCATCTATCAGATGATGTGCGAGGCGCTCGACGTCGCGCCGGAAGAGGCGGTCTTCGTCGACGATCTCGGCGTGAACCTGAAGCCCGCGAAAGCGATGGGCATGGGCGTCGTGAAGGTGCCCTTCGACAATTACGGGCGCGCCATCGATGAGCTGGCGACGCTCACCAATCTGAACCTGAGAGGAAACTGAATGTCCGATCTCTTTGATCTGACCGGAAAAACCGTGCTGCTGACCGGATCGTCCCGCGGCATCGGCCGGGCGATGGCGGAAGGCATGGCGATGCAGGGCGCGAACGTCGTCATCTCGTCCCGCGACGTGGCGACATGCGAGGCGACGGCGAAGAAGATCAACGAGATGGTCGGCGCCGAGCGCGCCCACGCCATCCCCGCCAACGCAAGCCGCAAGCATGAGGTCGACGCGTTGGTGGCGGCGACGCGCCAGCGCCTCGGCGACATCCACATCCTCGTCGGCAACGCGGCCGTGAACCCGCATTTTGGGACTATGGACAGCCTACCGGACGAAGCCTTCGACAAGATTATGAACGTCAACGTGAAGGCCAATCACTGGCTGGCGCAGATGATCGGGCCGGAGATGGCTGAGAGAGGGGAGGGGTCGATGATCTTCACCTCCTCCATCGGCGCCTTCAAACCGTCGCTGGAGATCGGGGCCTACAACATCTCCAAGGTCGCTTTGCTCGGGCTGGTGCGGAACCTCGCGGCGGAGTTCGGGCCGTCTGGGGTGCGGGCGAATGCGGTCTGTCCGGGCCTGATCAAGACGGAGTTCGCCAAGGCGCTCTACGAAGATCCGAAACGCGCCAAGGCGGCGGCGGCGATGACCGCCCTGAAGCGGCTTGGCGAGCCGGAGGATTTCCGGGGCGTCGGCGTCTTTCTCGCCTCGAAAGCCTCCGAATACATGACCGGGCAGGCGGTGACCGTCTGCGGCGGCTCGAACATGTGGAGCTGAGCGATGGAGCTTAGAGACAAGATCATCGTCGTCACCGGCGCCGCTTCGGGCATCGGCGAGGGGCTGGTGAAGCGCTTCGCCGACGAAGCGCCGAAAGCCATCGTCTGCGCCGATATCGACGAAGCCGGCGCCGCGCGGGTGGCGGCGACTTACGGCGGCGTCGCGATGACGGCGGATATCGGGACGGAGGCGGGCGTCGTCTCCCTGATCGACCGGGTGGAGGCGGAAGTCGGCCCGATCGACCTTATGTGCTGCAACGCCGGCATTCTCCTGATCGGCGGGCCGGAGACGCCGGATGAGGACTGGGACCGGATCATCGACATCAACGTCAAATCCCACATCTGGACGGCGCGCCATCTGGTGCCGAAGATGATCGAACGGGGCGGAGGGTATTTCCTCAACACCGCCTCCGCCGCCGGTCTCCTGAGCCAGGTCGGCTCCATGCCCTACGCGGTGACGAAGCACGCCGCAGTCGCCGTCGGCGAGTGGATCGCCTTCACCTATGGCGATCAGGGTGTCCGCGTGACGCTCCTCTGCCCGCAGGCGGTCCGCTCCAAGATGACCGAAGGGCATGAAGAGGGCGTCGCCTCCATGGACGGCATGCTGGAGCCCGCCGATGCGGCGGAAGCCTGCGTCGAGGCGATCCGCAATGAAAAATTCCTGGCGCTCCCCCATGACAAGGTGCTGGGCTACGCGCAGGCGAAGACGGCGAATTACGACCGCTGGATCGGCGGCATGAAGAAACTGAACCGGATCTATGGCGGAACGGGCGGGATCTGAGGGCGGAGATCTCGCCGAGGCGCGGATCGACGCGATCCGCGATGCGGGGCTAGTGGAGACGCGGCGCGCGCAGATCCTCGACGCCTCGCTGCAGCTCTTTCTGAAGAAGGGCTACGCGGCGGTGACGATCCGCGAGATCTGCGCCGCCTCCGGCGTCAATCAGGCGAGCCTCTACGATTACATCGCCAACAAGCAGGACATCCTGCGACGCCTTCTGAACCGGCTCTGGTTCGCGCGGGACATCGAGGGTCTGGCGGATCGTCTCGCAGCCGATCCGGCGCCGGTGAGCGAGGTCTTGCGCGCCTATTACGCGGAGAACTGGAAGACCAACCGCGACGCGATCCTGCTCGCCTACCGCTCTGTCCCGCACCTGACGCCGGAGGACCGCAAGCTCCTCCGCGAGCGGGAGGAGCGGGTGATCCGCGAGCTCTCCGCGCGCCTGGCGGAGCGCACCGGCGCGCTGGAGGAAGACCCGCGCGTGCGGACGGTCTCCAACTTCCTGATCTACCTCAACGCCTTCGGGCCGTTTCGCGACTGGCTGATGCGCGATGGCGAGGAAGACGTGATGTTGGAGATGGTCGGCGCCGCGGTCGATGCGATGGTGGCGCGGCTCGGTTGATCGTCCGACCTTCGTAAGGGCCGAGAGGCTGGATGCCTCCGGCGGGAGTATTTTTGGAAGAATGAAGGGCGCGCTTACGTTTCACTAACCATGGTTTGCGGAGAATGAAGGCGCGGTACAGGCTGGCGAGCCGATGGCCGTGAAGAGTGAAGGCTCCGTCGTCCGCCGCTATCCGTCCTTTTCGGGGCGGGGACGGAGCTGGATCCTTCTTCATTCTTCCAAAAATACTCCCGCCGGAGGCGTCTCAACGGCTGTCGCGACCGCAAGCGTCACATGTCCGGGCGCCGCCGGCGAGACGCGCCGCGAAGCGGCGACGAGCCGCCACCGCGCGCCGCAGGGCGCGCAACCCTATCGCTTGGCGCGCTCGTGGAAGATGAAGCCGAGAAAGTTCATAAGCACCTGGGCCGCGAGAATCGACGTGGAGCCGGTCGGGTCGTAGTCCGGCGCAACCTCGACGAGATCGATCCCCACTACCTCGTGGCGCTTCGTGGCCGCCTGAAGCATCTCCAGCACGTCATAATAGAGAAATCCGCCATGGCTCGGCGTGCCCGTCCCGGGCGCGATCGACGGACAGAAGGCGTCGATGTCGATGGTGACGTAGAGCCGCGCGCCCTCTGGGATGCGGTCGATCACCGCCGCCGGTCCGAGCGTGCGCGCCTGCCGCACGGAAAGAATGTCGGAGCCCATGGCGCGAGCATCCGCATACCCCTCTTTCGCGGTGGAGGAGACGTTGCGGATGCCGACCTGCGTCAGCCCGGTGACGTAATCCTTCTCCGCCGCGCGGCGCATCGGGTTGCCGTGGCCGTGGCGCACGCCGTGGCGCTCGTCCACGAAGTCGAGATGCGCGTCGATTTGCAAGATGTGGATCGGTCCCTGGCCGTCGAAGGCGCGAATGCAGGGGATGTTGACCGAATGGTCGCCGCCGATGGTCACCGGCAGGGCGCCCGCCGCCAGCGCCTTGCGCACGGCGTATTCGATATTGGCGTGGCTCGTCTCCGTGTCCGTGTGGACGATGTCGGCGTCGCCCATGTCGACGATGCGCACATCGGCGCCGAGATAGGTCGCGTCGTCCTCATGGTCGTAGGCGCCGGCGTGCCCGAAGGAGAACAGCGTCGAAGCGTCTCTCACCCCGCGGGGGCCGAAACGGGCGCCGGATCGCCATTGGGTGCCGAAATCGAATGGCGCGCCGATTATCGCGGCGTCTGCTTCCAGCGCGTCCCAATCCTCGACATAGGGTTTTTTCGCGAAGGTCGCGATGCCGACGAAGGGCAGGTTGAGCCGCCCCGCTTCGTATCCATGGGCGGTCATCTCGGTCGTCTCCATTGCGGCTGCCGTGCGCGGCGTCGACGAGGCGCGCCGCTAGCCCTCTAGTCCTTCAGAGAAGTAGAGGAATCAAGGGTTCGTCAACCGTCTCGCCCCCCGGGCGTGCTTCGTCAGATCGGCGCGCTGCGGTCAGATGAAGGGCAGCTTGCAGACCTCGGCTTCGAGGATTTCGCCGCCGATGGTGATCTGCAGCCGCTCGCCGATCTCCACTTCCTTCGCCACGAGGCCGATGCCGATATTGCGCCCGAGACGCGGCGACCAGGCGTTCGTCGTCATATGGCCGACGGAGCGGTTGCCGCTCCGCGCCGCCGCCCATTTGGCGATGCCCGGTCGCGCCTCGCCGTCGTCCAGCAAAAGCCCGACCTGCTTGCGCTTGACGCCCTCCGCTTTGATCCGGCGCAGCGCCTCCGCGCCGATGAAATCGACGTCGAGGTTGACGAAACGCCCCATGCGGACCTCGAACGGGTTCGTATCGTCGTCAGTGTCCGTGCCGTAGCTGAGGAGCCCGCTCTCCACCCGTTCCGACTGGTTGGGGGATCCGGGACCGATGTCCCAGGGCGCGCCCGCTTCCTTCACGCGCCGCCAGAGCGCCGGGCCGAGCGCGCCGTCCATCAGGTAAAGCTCGAAGCCTCCCTGCTTGGACCAGCCGGATCGCGCGACCATGAGCGGGATGTCGTCGAGGACGGCCTCCCGCACTTCGAAATACTTCAGCTTGCGCACCCATTCGCCGAAAAGCGCGGCGCATACGTCGTCCGCCTTCGGCCCCTGAATGGCGAGGGGCGAGACGTCGGGCTCCGACACGCCGACGTTCATTTTCTCCGCCGCCGCGACCGCGCGGGCCCAGAGCTTCACGTCGCTATCCGCGATCGAGAGCCAGTATCGGTCGTCAGCCAGCTTAAGGAGGATCGGGTCGTTGATCAGCGTTCCCCGCTCGTCGCAGAGCGCGACGTACCAGCCCATGTTGGTCGGCATGTCCGAAAGGTCGCGGGCGCAAAGCCGCTGCGCGAGCCGCCCCGCGTCAGGGCCATGAAGCTCCACCTGCCGCTCCGCCGCCACGTCCCACATGGCGACCCCGTTCAGAAGGCGATCGTATTCCGCCTCCGGGTCCCCATAAGAGACCGGCAGCAGCATGTGGTTGTAGCTGGTGAAGGACGCAACGCCGTCCTCCACCGTCGCATCGAAATAGGGCGAAGGGCGCACGCGCGGGTTGGGCGATATCGTCGGCATCTGCGGTCTCCCTTTCGCGGCTTCTGAACGCGGGCCGCTATTTGTCTTACATTTGGTCCAGTTAATGTCAGACAATTGGCGCGGTTCGCCCGTTTGCGACGCGAATTGTTCCCTGAGCGTCAGATAAAATTCGCATGACGCCGGACGCGGTTCTGCTAGCGTCCGCAGCGGGGATCGCGCGGTTGGGAGGGCGTCATGGCGACGAAGAAACGGAAAATCTGGGGGTGGATGTTCTTCGATTGGGCGAACCAGCCGTTCCACACGCTGATCCTGACGTTCATTTTCGGACCCTATTTCATATCCGCCGTCGCGGCCGATCCCGTCGAGGGACAGGCGACATGGAGTTTCGTGACGACGATCGGCGCGATCTCGATTGCGCTCCTCGCGCCGATCTTCGGCGCGATCGCGGATGCGAGCGGCCCGCGTCGCCCTTGGATCGCGCTCTTCTCGCTTCTTTACGTGATCGGGGTCGCCGGGCTCTGGAACGCCGTTCCCGGCATGGAGGACTATACGTTCGTCCTCATCTGCTTCGTCCTTGCGATGATCGGCGCGGAGTTCTCGACGGTCTTCGTGAACTCCCTGCTGCCCCTGTTGGGGAACCGTGACGAGATCGGGCGCATATCGGGCTCTTCATGGGCCTTCGGCTACTGGGGAGGTCTCGTCAGCCTCGTTCTGGTGCTCGGTTTCATGGCGCCGTTTCCCGGCAATCCGACGACTATTCTCGGGATGGAGCCGGTTTTCGGCCTCGATCCCGCAATGCGCGAAGGCGACCGGGCGACCGGCCCGCTTTCCGCGATCTGGTTTCTGGTCTTCATCATTCCCTTCGCGCTCTGGGCCCCGGATACGCCGCGCGTCGCCAAGACGACCGGCGCGGTCGCCAAGGGGTTCCGCGAGCTTTGGCGGACGATCGTCACGCTGCCGAAGCAGCGCGAGCTTTTCGCTTATCTGATGTCCTCGATGTTCTATCGCGACGCGCTCAACGGCCTCTTTCTGTTCGGCGGCGGATATGCGGCCGGCGTTCTGGGGTGGGAGACGTTTCAGCTGGGCGTCTTCGGGATCATCGCGGCCTTTCTCGGTGCCATCGGCGCGTGGATCGGCGGCATCTCGGATTCGCGCTTCGGCCCCAAGCCGGTGATCAACTTCTGCATCGTGGCGCTCATCATCGTCTCTTGCGTTACGATCAGCACGGGTCCGGGCGAGGTGTTCTTCATGGATGTCGGCGCGGATAGCGGCCTTCCCACCTTGGTGTTCTACATCTGCGGCGGCGTCATCGGCGCTGCGGGCGGATCGCTCCAGTCGGCGTCGCGTACGATGCTGGTTCGTCAGGCCGATCCGGCGAAGATGACCGAAGCGTTCGGCATCTACGCCTTGGCGGGGAAGGCGACTGCGTTTCTCGCGCCGCTTTTGATCGGCATCGCGACAGTAGTCTCGGAGAGCCAGCGCATCGGCGTAACGCCGGTGATCGCGCTCTTTGTGATCGGTCTGGTTCTCATGGCTTGGGTGAGCCGCGAGGGGCGCGCGGTCAACGCTTAACGGACTGCGAAAAACACCTGCTCGCCGCTAACTCGGTAGGCGTCGACGGCGTCCCGCCCAACCTCGGACGAGAGCCAGTCCGCGAAGCGGCGCGCGCCGTTCGGATTGGCGGTCGTCGCGACCGGTAACAGGATCGCGTAGGGGTTCGCCAAGTCATCGCCGCCCTCGTAAACCATCCGGAGATCGCCGCGATTGCCGAACGCCGCCCAGGTGCCGCGATCCGCTAGCGCGTAGCCCCCCGCCGACGCGGCGATGTTCAGCGTCGCGCCCATGCCCGCCCCGGTTTCGCGATACCAGCGCGGGGCGGCGGCGCCGGAGAGCGGTGGGACGGGCCAGAGGCTCCTCTCCTTACGGTGCGTGCCGCTTTCGTCGCCGCGCGAATAGAACGTCGCCTCCGCCTTCGCGATCCTTCGCATGGCGTCGCCAGCGGTCTCGGCGCCGCGAACGCCAGCCGGATCGTCCGCTGGGCCGATGAGCAAAAAATCGTTGCTCATCACCGGCAGGCGGACGGCGGCGACGCCGCGGGCGACCATCTCCGCCTCGCCTTCGGGAAAATGAGTGAGGGAGAGGTCGAGATCGCCGTCTTCGAGCAGCCTCAGTATCTTGCCCGTTCCGGCGACGACGACGCGCACGGCGGTCCCGGTCTCAGCTTCGAAGATCGGGATGAGATGGCCCAGCAGGCCCGAATTCTCCGTCGTGGTCGTGGAGCCGAGAAGGATGAAATCCTCCGCCCCTCGGGCCGCGAAGGGCAGGGCGGTCAGCCCGGCGATCGCGCTTCGTCGCGTCAGCCTCACAGCCGGTCCCGCATCGAATACCAGAGCATCGCCGCCACGAGGAGCGGCCACCGCATCGAGGCGCCGCCCGGGAACCGCGGGGTGGGGACGGAGGACAGCAGATCAAACCGCTCCGCCTGACCCGCGACCGCTTCGGTCGCCATCTTCCCGGCGAGCGTGGCGGGCCCGACGCCCTGACCGGAATAGCCGGAGCAGGAAAGGACGCCGGGCGCGAGCCGCGCGAAATGCGGCATCCGGTTCATCGTGATCGCCAGCGTGCCGCCCCAGCCGTAATCGATCCGGGCGTCGGCGAGTTGCGGGTAGATCGAGAGCATCGCTCTCCTCACGAAGCCCTTGATGTCGGCGGGGAAGCGGTAGCCGTAACTCTCCCGCCCCCCGAAGATCATCCGGTGATCGGGGGAGAGGCGGAAGTAGTTCACCACGAATTTGGAATCCGCCACCGCCATGCCGTTGGAGATCAGCGCCTTCGCGCGCGCCTCCCCCAAGGGTTCGGTGGCGATGATGAAGTTGTTGATCGGCATGACGCGCGATGCCACTTCGCCGTTCAGCGCGCCGAGATAGCCGTTGCAGGCGAGGATGACATGGTCCGCCTTCACCGCGCCCTGCGCGGTCTTCACCGTCGTCCCGTCGATGGCGGTGACCTCGCTCAGCTCGTGAAGGCGAACGCCCGCCGCCTCCGCCGCCCGCGCGAGGCCCATTGCGTATTTCAGCGGATGCAGGTGGCCTGCGGTCGGGTGGGAGACGCCGAAGCAGTAGGCCGGGCTGTTCACCAGCGTCCGCAACTCCTCCTCTTCGTGGATTGCGCACGGGTGGTCGTAGCGGTCCCGCGCGATCTCCGCCTCGCGCCGCATCTCGTCGATGTAGCGGCGGCGATGCGCGGTGTAGAGAACGCCGTCTCGATAGTCGCAATCGATGGCGTGGTCGGCGATAAGACCCTTCACGGTTTCGATGGCCTCGGCGCCAAGCATGGTGATCCGGTCCGACGCCTCCCGCCCGACGAGATCGTCGAGCTCCTCCGGCCCGAGCCGCATTCCCGGCCCCAGCTGCCCCCCGTTGCGCCCCGAAGCGCCCCAGCCCACGCGATGCGCCTCCACCAGCGCCACGTCGTAGCCGCGCCCGGCGAGGTGCAACGCGGCGGAGAGGCCGGTGTATCCGCCGCCGACGACGCAGACATCGGCCCTGACATCGCCGAAGAGCGGATTCGCCGGGCCGCGCGCCGGCGCGGTCGCCGCATACCAGGAAGGCGCGTCGCGCCCGGCCTCGTCATTCGCGTAGAGAAGCTTCATGCGCGACAAATGACCGAGTTCTCGACGGCTTCCAAGCGCCTAGGACGCTAACGATGCGACATATGGCGAAATTGGACATCTTCGCACGTGCGAAATAGGTAGCGTGTCGTCGAGGGGTCGCGAACGGGAATCACGAAGCTATGGCTGAAGACTACTCTGACGGCGATCATCTTGGCGGAGATTACTCCGACGATTGCGCGACTTTCGGCGACCGTCTCGCCGTTGCCCGGGACGGGATCGGCCTTACTCAAGCGCAGCTCGCCAAGCGTCTCGGCGTTCGCAAGTCGACCATCGAGAAGTGGGAGGAAGACCGGTCCGAGCCCCGCTCCAACCGTCTTCAGATGCTCGCGGGCGTTCTCAACGTCTCCCTCGTCTGGCTGATGACGGGCGAGGGCGTCGGCGTCGCTCATGCGCACGACGGCGAGGGCGCCACGGCGGAAGAGACGCTCCGTGAGCTCTCCACGATTTGCGCCGAGCAGCGCCGCCTCGCGGAACGCGTCGGGCGGCTCGAAAAACGGCTTCGCGCGCTTCTCGTCGACTGACGCCTTGTCTTCGCAGCTGAGGATCGGCGTCGATCTCGGCGGCACGAAGATCGAGGCGGTCGCGTTGAGCGCCGATGGCGCAGAGGCCGCGCGCGAGCGCGTCGACGCGCCGCGCGGCGACTACCGGGACACGATCGACGCTCTGATCGGCCTTGCGGCGCGCGTCGCCGCCGAGGCGGGGGCTGCGCGCGGCCCGCTGGGCGTCGGCATCCCCGGATCGACGTCTCCGACCACCGGTCTCGTCCGCAACGCCAACTCCACATGGCTGAACGATCGTCCGTTCGAAGCCGATCTCGCATCGGCCTGGGGCGCTCCCGTCCGCGTCGCCAACGACGCCAACTGTTTCGCGCTCTCCGAAGCGACCGACGGCGCGGCCGTCGGCGCGAAGAGCGCTTTCGGCGTGATCATCGGAACCGGCGTCGGCGGCGGGCTGGTGGCGGACGGCCGCCTGATCGGCGGCGCCAACGGGATCGGCGGCGAATGGGGCCATGCGCCGCTGCCGAACCCGACGCCGGAGGAGACGCCGGGCCCGCTCTGCTGGTGCGGAAGGCGCGGTTGCGTTGAGACCTGGTGCAGCGGCCCAGCCCTCGCCGCCGACTATTCGCGCGCTACGGGACGCGAGGCGACCGCGAAGGAAGTCGCATCCCTCGCCGCCGCCGGCGACCGCGCCGCCGAAAGCGCGATCGAGCGCCATGGCGAACGTCTGGGCCGCGCGCTCGCGATGGTCGCCAACATCTTCGACCCGGAGGCGATCGTCCTCGGCGGCGGGCTCTCCAACTTGCCGGGGATCGCCGAACGCGCGCGGCGCGCTATGATCCCTCACGTCTTTTCGGACAAGGTCGCGACCCGGATCGTTCCAAATCTCCATGGGGACAGTTCGGGCGTCCGCGGCGCGGCGCGGCTCTGGCCGCTGGAGGGGGACTGATGCGCGAACTTAGAAATCCGAATGAAACGCCGGAGCATCGGCTGAAGCGCCTGCGGCTGCGCAGTTGGCGGCGCGGGATCAAGGAAATGGACCTGATTCTAGGGGCTTACGCCGATGCGAGATTGGCGGAGCTGGATGCGACGACGCTGGACGCCTACGAGGCGCTGCTCGATGAAAACGACCAGGATCTCTACAAATGGGTGAGCGGCGCGGAGGCGAGACCGGACGTCCATACCGCGATGTTGGCGGATATCTCGGCTTTTCATGGAATTGAATCCTGATCTCTCAGCACTTTAACGAGTTTTTCGCTCTTTGAGCCGAGTTTCCGCTGAAATAACGGCTTTGCGGAGACCGGCGATGAACATGCAGAACACGATTGAGACGGCACCGTCCGAAGGCGCCGCCGCGCCGGACAAGGAAGAGGCGATGGTCACGGCCTATGTCGAAGCGCTCTCGTTGATCGAGCGCTTGCACCGGCTTTTGCTGGACGTGATCAAGGATGAGTTCGAGCGGATCGGGCGTCTGGACGTCAATAGCGTGCAGGCGCTGCTCCTCTACAATATCGGGGAGAATGAGGTGACGGCGGGCGAATTGAAGAGCCGGGGTTACTACCAGGGCTCCAACGTCTCCTATAACCTCAAGAAGCTCGTCGAAGGCGGCTACATGCACCATCAGCGGTGCGACGTCGACCGGCGCGCGGTTCGGATCAGGCTGACGGAAGAGGGACGCAAGATCCGCGACACGGTGGCGGAGCTTTTCGCGCGCCATGCGGATCAACTCGGCAAGAAGCCGGAGTTCGCCGATGACGCGATGGGACGCCTGAACGGCGAGCTGAAGACGGTCGAGCGGTTCTGGACCGAGCAGATTCGCTACATCTACTGACGCGAAGGCTCGCCGCGCGGGAGGGGCGGTGCTCGAGAGGCGGCGGGCGATGGCGAGGCTTTTGGTTTGGCCAGAAGCGCATTTCGGCGCGAAAAAGGGATCGGCGCGCAGTGGCGATGGGCTCTTGCGCTGCGGCTTCCACGGCTGGCGCAACGGCGAAGCGGCGCGATCGCCCCGAGTAGGCGTTAAAGGCGGTTCGCTCAGGAGCGGGCGCTTCGTTCGAGCGGCCATATCGACCGGGCGCGGATTGTCCCGGACACCGCCAAATTTCCCCTCGCGCCATGAGAAAGCCGCTGATATAGACGCGCTGATTTTTCAGCGGGACGCCGCTCGGATCGATCCGGGCGGCGTTGCGCTTCGCGGGCGTGGTGAAACTGGTAGACACGCGAGATTTAGGTTCTCGTGCCGCAAGGCGTGGGGGTTCAAGTCCCTCCGCCCGCACCAAATTCGCCGCGACCGCGCGAGGCGCGCCGCGAAGACGTAACGAAGATGCGACGGGTGAGAAACGATGCAGGTGACTGAAACGCTCTCCGAGGGCCTGAAGCGCGAATACGCGATGACGGTGCCGGCGACGGAGCTCGCGTCCAAGATGGACGAAAAGATCGACGCGGTGCGCGCCGACTTCCAGATGAAGGGCTTCCGCAAGGGCAAGGCCCCGAAAGCGCTCTTGAAGAAGATGTTCGCCAAGAACCTCCTCGGCGAAGTGATGCAGGAGGCCGTGGACGGCGCCCTTCGCAGCCATTTCGAGACGACCGGCGACATGCCGTCCCAGCAGCCGCAGATCGCCATCAAGAACGAGAACTTCGATGAGGGCGAAGACCTTAACATCGAAGTTAAGTACGAGCGTCTGCCGGAGATCCCGGAGACCGATCTCTCCAAAATCGCGCTCGAGAAGCTGGTCGTCGATCCGACTGACGCCGATATCGACGAGGCGCTCGGCAAGCTCGCCGAGCAGACGCCGAGCTTCAAGCCGCGCCGCAAGGGCTCCAAGGCCAAGGACGGCGATCAGGTGACTTTCGACTTCGTCGGCCGGGTGGACGGCGAAGCGTTCGACGGCGGATCTGCCGAGGATTACCCGCTTGTGCTCGGCTCGGGCCAGTTCATCCCGGGCTTCGAAGAGCAGCTCGTCGGCGCGAAGGCGGGCGAAGAGAAAGAGGTCGAGGTCACCTTCCCTGAGACCTACGGGGTTGAGGCGCTGGCCGGCAAACCGGCCGTCTTCTCCTGCACGGTGAAGGACGTGGCGGAGCCGGCCGCGGCCGAGATCGACGACGATCTCGCCAAGAAATACGGGCTCGATGATCTCGCGGCGCTCAAGACGCAGATGAAGGAGCGGCTCGAAGGCGAGTTCGGCGACGCGGCGCGTCAGGTTCTCAAGCGCAAGCTCCTGGACGAGCTGGACGAGGTCGTCTCCTTCGATCTCCCCGTCGGTCTGGTCGACGCCGAGGCGCAGCAGATCGCGCAGCAGCTTCACGCGGAGGAAAACCCCGAGCCGCCCGCGGACGGCGAGGAGCGCCCGGAAATCACCCCGACCGATGAGCACAAGAGCCTCGCCGAGCGCCGCGTGCGTCTCGGCCTTCTGCTCGCCGAGATCGGCCGCAAGGCCGAGGTCGAGGTGACCGAGGAGGAGATGAACCAGGCGATCTTCCGCCAGGCTCAGCAGATGCCGGGCCAGGAGAAGGCCTTCTTCGATTTCATCCGCTCCAATGAGCAGATGCTGCAGCAGATCCGCGCGCCCATCTTCGAGGACAAGGTCGTCGACTATGTGTTGGAACTGGCTTCCGTCACCGAGAACAAGGTCGCGAAGGCCGATCTCGAAAAGGCGATCGAAGCTCTCGACGACTGAGCTGCGCCGCACCGTTTAAAGCGACGCCCGCGCCGAGGATCGGCGCGGGCGTTTTCTTTACCTATCGCGACTATTCGCCGGGCGTCCTTGAAGCCGCCCCGACCGCGCCATAAGACTCGAAGCAACACTCGCATTCCTCCCGAAAGGCCCTCCCATGAAAGATCCACTCGACGTCTACATGAACACGCTCGTGCCGATGGTGGTCGAGCAGACCTCCCGCGGCGAACGGGCCTATGACATCTTCTCGCGCCTTCTGAAGGAGCGGATCATCTTCGTGTCAGGTCCCGTGCATGACGGCATGTCGACGCTGATCGTCGCGCAGCTTCTTTTCCTCGAGGCCGAGAACCCGAAAAAAGAGATCTCGATGTACATCAACAGCCCCGGCGGCGTGGTGACTTCGGGCCTCTCCATCTACGACACGATGCAGTATATCCGCCCGAAGGTCTCGACGCTCTGCGTTGGGCAGGCGGCGTCCATGGGCTCGCTTCTTCTGGCGGCGGGCGACAAGGACATGCGCTTCTCGTTGCCGAACAGCCGGATCATGGTTCATCAGCCATCCGGCGGTTTTCAGGGGCAGGCTTCGGACATCGCGCTTCACGCCAAGGAGATCCTCGAGCTGAAAGAGCGGCTCAACAACATCTACGTGAAGCATTGCGGCCAGAAGTACGACGACGTCGAGGCGGCGCTCGATCGCGACAACTTCATGACGGCCGAACAGGCGAAAGACTGGGGCCTGATCGACCAGATCGTCGAAAACCGTTCGCCCGAGGCGGACGAGGCGTAAACCCAGTGTGATGCGCCACACGTCTTTGGGGCGGCGCCCTTGCGCCGCCCACGCGCGACGTGCAGAAATATCGAAGGGAGGATTCGATGTCGTTCATGCGGCGTTAAGAACCCTCCGACTACGTTGAGGCGGCCCGACAGTTGTCGGGGATTGGAGAGCCGAATGAGCAAGTCCGGAGGGACCGAGTCCAAAAACACGCTCTACTGCTCCTTTTGCGGCAAAAGCCAGCATGAGGTCCGTAAGCTGATCGCCGGCCCGACCGTGTTCATCTGCGATGAATGCGTGGAACTCTGCATGGACATCATTCGCGAAGAGACCAAGACCGGTCTCGTCAAATCCGCGGACGGCGTGCCTTCGCCTCAGGAAATCTGCGAAGTGCTCGACGATTACGTGATCGGCCAGCAGACGGCGAAGCGCGTTCTCTCCGTCGCCGTGCACAACCATTACAAGCGCCTGAACCACGCCGGAAAATCGACGGATGTGGAGCTGGCGAAGTCGAACATCATGCTGATCGGCCCCACGGGCTGCGGCAAAACGCTGCTGGCGCAGACGCTGGCGCGCATACTCGACGTGCCCTTCACCATGGCGGACGCGACGACGCTGACCGAAGCCGGTTACGTCGGCGAGGATGTCGAGAACATCATCCTCAAGCTCCTTCAGAGCGCTGATTACAATGTCGAACGCGCGCAGCGCGGGATCGTCTACATCGACGAGGTCGACAAGATCAGCCGCAAGTCCGACAACCCCTCCATCACCCGCGACGTGAGCGGGGAGGGGGTGCAGCAGGCGCTCCTGAAGATTATGGAGGGGACTGTCGCCTCCGTCCCGCCGCAGGGCGGGCGCAAGCATCCGCAGCAGGAATTCCTGCAGGTGGACACCACCAACATCCTATTCATCTGCGGCGGCGCCTTTGCTGGTCTCGACAAGATCATCGCACAGCGCGGCAAGGGCAGCGCGATCGGCTTCGGGGCGGATGTGAAAGACGAAGACGACCGCAAGACGGGCGAGCTTTTCGAGGACCTCGAGCCGGAAGATCTCCTGAAATTCGGCCTGATCCCTGAATTCGTCGGCCGTCTGCCGGTGATCGCAACGCTGAACGATCTGGACGAAGACGCTTTGGTCACGATCCTTTCCAAACCGAAGAACGCGTTGGTGAAGCAGTACCAGCGCCTTTTCGAGATGGAGAGCGCCAAGCTGACCTTCACCGACGAGGCGCTCGCTGCGGTGTCCCGTAAGGCGATCGAACGCAAGACGGGCGCGCGCGGCTTGCGCTCCATTTTGGAAGACGTGCTGCTCGACACGATGTTCGACCTGCCTGCGCTCGAAGGCGTCGAGGAAGTCGTGGTGAACGAGGAAGTGATCGCAGGATCGGCCAAGCCGCTGATGATCTATTCCGACGCGGCTCAGGAAGCGCCGGCTTCCGCAGGGTGACGTCTTTCCGGAGTCGCTTGAATTCCGGGTGCATCGCACACAAGTCTGAAAAACCCTCAACGACAGGGAACGCTGGCGCAGCCGCCACGGGGCGTCGTCGTTCGCCGCAATAAGAGAGCAGTTTCATGGTCAAAGTCACAGTTTCGCAGAGTTCCGACGACGAACAGGCGACGCTCCCCGTCCTTCCCCTTCGCGACATCGTTGTTTTTCCGCACATGATCGTGCCGCTCTTCGTGGGCCGCGAGAAATCGGTGCTCGCGCTCGAAGCGGTGATGAAAGAAGACAAGTCGATCCTCCTCGCTTCCCAGCGCGATCCGTCCGAGGATGAGCCGGGGCAGGACGATATCTACCGCATCGGCTCGGTTGCCAACGTCCTGCAACTGCTGAAACTTCCTGACGGCACGGTGAAAGTGCTCGTCGAAGGCAAGGCGCGTGCCGAGATCACGGGCTTCACTGACCGCGACGAGTATTTTGAGGCGCATTCCGTCGTTCTGCCGGAGACGCAGGGCGACCCGGATGCGGTGGCGGCGCTCAGCCGGTCCATCGCTGACGAGTTCGAGAAGTACGTCAAGCTCAACAAAAACGTCCCGCAGGAAGCGGTCGCCTCCGTCGCGACGATCGAAGATCCGGCGAAGCTCGCCGACACGATCGCCGGGCATCTCGGCGTGAAACTCTCCGAGAAGCAGGCGCTTCTGGAGATCGTCGACGTCGGTCAGCGGCTGGAGCGGATCTACGGCCTTATGCAGGGCGAGATTTCGGTCCTGCAGGTCGAGAAGAAGATCAAAACGCGCGTTAAAACCCAGATGGAGAAGACGCAGCGCGAGTATTATCTGAATGAGCAGATGAAGGCCATTCAGAAGGAGCTCGGCGACGGCGAGGACGGGCGCGACGACGCGCAGGAATACGCCGACAAGATCGAAGCGACCAAGCTCTCGAAAGAGGCGAAGGAAAAGGCCGAAGCGGAGCTGAAGAAGCTGCGCCAGATGAGCCCGATGAGCGCCGAAGCGACGGTCGTCCGCAACTATCTCGATTGGATGCTGTCGATCCCGTGGGGCAAGAAATCCCGCGTGAAAAAGGACCTGGGCCGGGCCGAAGAGATCCTCGACGCGGATCATTTCGGGCTGGAGAAGGTCAAGGAGCGCATGGTCGAGTTTCTCGCCGTGCAGGCGCGCAGCCAGAAGCTGCGCTCGCCGATCCTGTGCCTTGTCGGCCCACCGGGAGTCGGCAAGACCTCGCTTGGAAAGTCGGTGGCGAAGGCCACCGGGCGCGAGTTCATCCGCATCTCCCTCGGCGGCGTTCGGGATGAGAGCGAAATTCGCGGCCATCGGCGGACCTATATCGGTTCGATGCCGGGCAAGATCATCCAGTCGATGAAGAAGGCGAAGACGACCAACCCGCTGATCCTGCTCGATGAAATCGACAAGATGGGCCAGGATTTCCGGGGCGACCCGGCCTCCGCCATGCTGGAGGTGCTGGATCCCGAGCAGAACTCGACCTTCGTCGATCACTATCTGGAGGTCGAATACGACCTCTCGAACGTGATGTTCCTGACCACGGCGAACTCCTACAACATGCCGCGTCCGCTCCTGGACCGGATGGAGATTATCCCGCTCTCCGGCTACACGGAGGACGAGAAGGTCGAGATCGCCAAGCGCCACCTCATCGCCAAGCAGATGAAGGGCCATGGGCTGAAAAAGGGCGAGTTCGAGTTGCAGGGCGAAGCGCTGACCGACGTCGTCCGGTATTATACGCGCGAGGCGGGCGTTCGGAACCTGGAGCGCGAAATCGCCAAGCTCTGCCGCAAGGCGGTGACGGAGATCGTGAAAGGCGCGGAGACGCCCGTCGTCATCACGCCCGATCGCCTGGACGAACTGCTCGGCGTGCGCCGTTTCAAATTCGGCCTGGCGGAAGAAGAAGATCAAGTCGGCGTCGTCACCGGCCTCGCTTGGACGGAGGTCGGCGGCGATCTCCTCTCCATCGAGGCGCTGAAGCTGCCCGGCAAGGGCCGAATGAAGACGACCGGCAAGCTCGGCGATGTGATGAAGGAATCGATCGACGCCGCGTCTTCTTATGTGCGCTCGCAGTCGGTGAATTTCGGCGTGAAGCCGCCGGAGTTCGAGAAGATCGACATCCACGTCCACGTGCCCGAAGGCGCCACGCCGAAGGACGGCCCCTCGGCCGGCATCGGTATGGTCACCTCCATCGTCTCCATGCTGACGGATATTCCCGTCCGCCGCGACGTGGCGATGACGGGGGAGGTGACGCTGCGCGGCAACGTCCTGCCGATCGGGGGCCTCAAGGAGAAGCTCCTCGCGGCGCTTCGCGGCGGCATCAAGACCGTGATGATCCCGAAGGAGAACGTGAAGGATCTTCGGGATATCCCCGACAACGTGAAGAACGGGCTGGAGATCATCCCCGTCGATACGGTGACCGAGGTTTTGAAGGTCGCGCTCACCGAAGCGCCAGAAGCGGTCGAGTGGGACCCGGAGGCTGAAGAGGCTGCGGCTCTCGCCGCCAAACAGGCCACCGACGGCGGCGCCGGAGCGGCGACTCACTGACCTCTGTGCATTCTCTATGAAGAGGGCGGTCCTGTGGGCCGCCCTCTTTTCGTTGACGCCCTTCGCAGCCTCGCCTATTCCGGCGCGACCGGGCGGTTAGCTCAGCTGGTAGAGCATCTCGTTTACACCGAGAGGGTCGGCGGTTCGAACCCGTCACCGCCCACCAAGACGACTTTGCTTTGAAAGGTCGCCACGACGTCTCCGCCGACTAATGGTTTCTCGCGAAAGACGGTTCGCTCGACGCCTGGAAAGCCTGCGCCACAAGCCTCCGGATATCCCACTCGCAGCTGGCTCAGAATTTCCCCAAAATCCCCGCGGCGCCCGCTTGACGCGCCCCGCGCCCCTCTCTAAACACGCCGTCACGCCAACGGGCATGACCCTTCGGCGTCTAGCGATGCGCGGTTGTAGCTCAGTTGGTTAGAGTGCCGGCCTGTCACGCCGGAGGTCGCGGGTTCGAGCCCCGTCAACCGCGCCATCGCAATCTTCCCAAACCGACGGAAATCGAAGCGAATTATCGCCCGTTTCATGCGCGGATTCGCGCGCGTTATCTCTTCTGAAACTCTGTTAGCTTCAAAGGGTTCGCATGAAGCGGATCGTCGTTGACGGCCTCCGAGTCGCTCTTGTATGCGCGCGTATGCGACAGAGCGGCCCAGGAGGGTCGAAAGGGGAGGCTGCGCCGTTGACCGGCGAAGCGCCCCGGCGTTAGTTACGGTTGAAGGCGCAGGCTGGCACCCGGCGCCAAGAAGGGGACCGACATGGAAGAACTCCTGCGCGAGTATCTGCCGATCATCATCTTTTTGGGCATCGCCCTAGCCTTGGGGCTCGTCCTGATCCTCGCCGCGATCGTCGTGGCGGTGCGCCGCCCGGACCCTGAGAAAATCTCGGCCTACGAATGCGGTTTCAACGCTTTCGACGATGCGCGGATGAAGTTCGACGTCCGGTTCTACCTCGTCTCCATCCTCTTCATCATTTTCGACCTCGAGGTGGCGTTCCTCTTCCCCTGGGCGGCCAGCTTTCAGGACATCGGAACTTTCGGCTTCTGGTCGATGATGATCTTCCTCGGCGTGCTGACGATCGGCTTCGCCTATGAGTGGAAAAAGGGAGCGTTGGAATGGGAGTGAGCACTGGGGCCCTTCAGGCCGGCGCCGACAAGGAAGTCCTCACCGCCAACATCTCCAATGAGCTGGCGGACAAGGGCTACATCCTGACCTCTGCGGAGGATCTGGTGAACTGGGCGCGCACCGGCTCGCTCTTCTGGATGACCTTCGGCCTCGCCTGCTGCGCGGTCGAGATGATGCAGACCTCGATGCCGCGCTACGACGCCGAGCGGTTCGGTTTCGCTCCGCGCGCCAGTCCGCGCCAGTCGGACGTGATGATCGTGGCGGGCACGCTGACCAACAAGATGGCTCCTGCGCTCCGCAAGGTCTACGACCAAATGCCGGAGCCGCGCTACGTCATCTCGATGGGCTCCTGCGCCAATGGCGGGGGCTATTACCATTACAGCTACTCCGTCGTGCGCGGCTGCGACCGCGTGGTGCCGGTGGACATCTACGTCCCCGGCTGCCCGCCGACGGCGGAGGCGCTGCTCTACGGCATCCTGCAGCTGCAGAAGAAGATCCGGCGCACCGGAACGATCGTCCGCTAGGGCGAGGAGGGGACTATGAGCGAAGCTCTGAAAGAGCTCAGCGAAGTGATCGAAGCGGCTCGGCCCGACTTCGTCACCGGCGCGACCGTCGTCGGCAGCGAGCTGAGCGTCGGGACGACGCCCGGCGGCCTGATCGAGCTGGTCACGTTCCTGCGCGACAACGCCGCCTGCCAGTTCACCACGCTGGTGGATATCTGCGGCGTCGACTACCCGGAGCGCGAGAAGCGGTTCGAGGTGGTCTATCACTTCCTCTCCATGCGTCAGAACCAGCGCATCCGGGTGCGCCTGGCGGTCAACGATGACGAGATGGTGCCGAGCCTGATCGACCTTTACCCCGCCGCCGACTGGTTTGAGCGCGAAGCGTTCGACATGTACGGCGTGATGTTCTCCGGCCACCCGGATCTCCGACGCATCCTCACCGACTACGGCTTCCGCGGGCATCCGCTCCGCAAGGATTTCCCGACCACCGGCTATGTCGAGGTGCGCTACGACGAAGAGCAGAAGCGCGTCGTCTACGAGCCGGTGACGCTGGTTCAGGAATACCGCCAGTTCGATTTCATGTCCCCGTGGGAGGGCGCCGAATACGTCCTGCCCGGCGACGAGAAGAAGGAGGCGTCCTGATGGACGGCGCCCGTTCCTCCGAAGCCGAAGTCCTCGCGATGGCGGAAGCCTATTGCGTAGCGCTCCATGAGAGCGACTGGGAAGCGTTGCACGCGATGTGCCATGAGCGCTACTTCATGACGTCGGCCAAACCCGGCGCGGCGCCGGAGGGCGAGCCGGTCTTCTTCGACAAGGCGACCTTCGTTGAGCGGGCTAAGAACCGCCCGCCTTTCGCGGGCGAGCCGGTTTTCGAGATCTTCAGCGTGGATGTGGAGGGCGACGAGATGGCCTCCGTCAAGCTGAGCGTCGACATGAAGCCGCGCCGCTTTCACGACTATCTCGGTTTTTACCGCATCGACGGCGAGTGGAAGCTCGTCACCAAGCTCTTCCGCACTGTCAGCGAGGCGATCTGATGGACGGCGACTTCAAGACCCCGGAACAGCGAATCCGCAACTTCAACATCAACTTCGGCCCGCAGCACCCTGCGGCGCATGGCGTTTTGCGCATGGTGCTGGAGCTGGACGGCGAGATCGTCGAGCGGACGGACCCGCATATCGGCCTCCTCCATCGCGGCACCGAAAAGCTGATGGAGAGCCGGACCTATCTCCAGAACCTGCCCTATTTCGATCGGCTCGATTACGTCGCGCCGATGAATCAGGAGCACGCGTGGTGCCTCGCCATCGAGCGGATGACGGGGACGGAGGTGCCGCGGCGCGGCTCGCTGATCCGCATCCTCTATTCGGAAATCGGCCGCATCCTGAACCACCTCCTGAACATCACTACGCAGGCGCTCGACGTCGGCGCGCTGACGCCGCCTCTCTGGGGCTTTGAGGAGCGCGAAAAGCTGATGGTGTTCTATGAGCGCGCCTGCGGGGCTCGGCTCCACTCGGCTTACTTCCGCCCCGGCGGCGTCCATCAGGACATCACCAGCGAGCTTTGCGACGACATCTGGCAGTGGACGGAGGAGTTTCCGCAGCTACTGGACGACATCGAAGGGCTGCTGACCGACAACCGCATCTTCAAGCAACGCAATGTCGATATCGGCGTGGTGTCGATTGAGGAGGCGCAGGCTTACGGTTTCTCCGGCGTCATGGTGCGCGGCTCGGGCTGGGCATGGGATCTGCGCCGGGCGCAGTCCTACGAGCTTTATGACGAGTTCGACTTCCGCATCCCCGTCGGCAAGAACGGCGACTGCTATGATCGCTATCTCTGCCGCGTCGAAGAGATGCGGGAAAGCATCAAGATCGTGCGCCAGGCCCTTGAGAAGATGGACCAATGCAAGGGCGATCCGGTCCTGACCCGCGACGGCAAGATCGCGCCGCCGAAGCGGGGCGAGATGAAGCGCTCGATGGAGGCGCTGATCCACCACTTCAAACTCTATACCGAGGGCTTCCACGTTCCCGAGGGGGAGATTTACGCCGCCGTCGAGGCCCCGAAAGGCGAGTTCGGCGTGTATCTCGTCTCCGACGGGTCGAACAAACCCTACCGCGCCAAGATCCGCGCGCCGGGCTACCCGCACCTCGCGGCGATGGACCATATCTGCAAGGGCCACCAGCTCGCCGACGTCTCCGCCATTCTCGGCTCCCTCGACATCGTGTTCGGGGAGATCGACAGGTGATCCGCGCGCTCGCCATCGCTGCTGCGTTTTTCGGAACGACCGCCGCCTCCGCGGCGGGCGTCTACGAGAATCCTGTGCCGTTGAGCGAGATGCTGAAGCGGGGCTACCAAATCGCCGCCGTCTTAGCGCCGCCGCTTGTGACGCCGGATATGGACCTCGGCGACGGTCGAGCGAACGCGATCAAGAGAAATGGGATCAATCGCGTTCAGCGTGAGATTTACCTGCAAAACGGCTCGCGCGCTGCAGTCTGTTTTTGGGACACCCATCGTGCGAAAGCCGGTTGCTACGACCTCACAGCGGGGGAGAAGTGATGCGCGCGGCCTTAATCGCCCTCGCGTTATTCGCTTCGCCCTCACTGGCGAGCGAGAAGACCGTCTATTCGTGGACGGCGACCTTCGCCGACGGTTACGCCTTCTTTCAGGAGATCGACGAGCACCCGAGCCAGGTGCGCACCGTCTCCACCGCCCAATGGGCCATGCTGGTCAAGAACAAGGCCCATGAGTTCCGCATTTGCCGCCTGCATTACTCCGAGGACGGAAAAACGCCAGTCGGGATTTGCGAGGACGTCGTCGGGCTCGAAGAAATCGCCGGGAAAGTGAACTGATGCTGCGCCGCCTCCACCACGAACAGCCCGAAAGCTTCGCCTTCACGCCCGAGAACCTGAAATGGGCCGAGGCGCAGATCGCCAAGTATCCGGAGGGGCGTCAGGCCTCCGCCGTGATCCCGCTCTTGTGGCGCGCGCAGGAGCAGGAGGGGTGGGTCTCCCGCCCCGTCATCGAGACCGTCGCCGAGATGCTCGGCATGGCGTCGATCCGGGTGCTGGAGGTCGCGACCTTCTATTTCATGTTCCAGATGAAGCCGGTCGGGTCGGTCGCGCATTTCCAGATTTGCGGCACGACCTCCTGCATGATCTGCGGAGCGGAGGATCTGATCGCGGTCTGCAAGGACCGGATCGCCCCGACGCCGCATACGCGCTCCGCCGACGGCAAGTTCTCCTGGGAGGAGGTCGAGTGCCTCGGCGCCTGCTCGAACGCGCCGATGGCGCAGATCGGCAAGGATTACTACGAGGATCTGACTGCTGAGCGCTTTGGCGAGATCATCGACGAATTCGCCGCCGGAGGCGTTCCGACTCCGGGGCCGCAGAACGGGCGGTTCGCGTCCGAGCCGCTGGGCGGCGCGACCTCGCTGATCTTCCCGGATAATGAAGTGGCGGAGAACGCTTCCAAAGAGTTGGCGCGCGTTCTCGCGGACACCAACGCGAAGATCACCGACGGGCGCGGCGTATCGCGCCCTGAAGGCGGCTACGAAAGCGAGCCGAAGGGCGACGTCGCGGTCGCCGAGGCGCCAGCGCCGAAGAAAGCCGAAGCGCCCGCGAAAGCGCCGACCGCGAAAGCCGAGGCGGAGAAGAAGGCGCGACCTGCGCCCAAACCCGCCGCCGCGCCCGTCGCTGCAGTCGAGGAAGCGGCGCCGGAGACGCTCTCCGCCGCGCGCGAGGGCGGCGCCGACGATCTCAAGAAAATCAGCGGGGTGGGACCCAAGCTGGAAGGGGTTCTGAACGAGATGGGTTTCTACCATTTCGATCAGATCGCCGCGTGGACGCCTGAGCATATCGCCTGGGTCGATGCGCGGTTGAAGTTCAAAGGTCGGATAGAACGCGACGGTTGGATCGCGCAGGCGGCTGAACTCGCCAAGGGAGGAAAGTAAAATGTGCAAAGGCGCCTGCCTTGTGGTGGCTGCGCTGATCGGCGTCATCGTCGGCGTGCTCTCGGGCCTGCCGACCATATGGGCCGTGACCCTCGCCATCCTTGTTTTCATTTTCGGCTATTGGGCGTTGAACCGCTGGCTTTGCGGTAAAGGCGAAGTGATCGCCGCCGCAGCGTCGGCTCCAATGGCCGCGCCGAAACCGGCCCCTGCCTCCGCTCCGACGCCCGCACCGGCCGCCGCGCCCGCTGACGCTGCGCCGGAGCCAGCCGCTGCGCCTGCGCCTGCGCCTGCTGTGGGCAGCGCCGCGCATTGGTCCGCCGCCATCGCCGCTGACAGCGGTAAGGCGGGGTCCGGGCGCGGTCAGACCGGCCTGAAGCCTTCCGCCGCTTTGGCTGAAGAAGAGACGGTGCGCGACGATGTCGGGTCGTGGAAATACGAGAGCGACGCGGCGCCGTACCGAGCGGCCACGCCGCCGCCGGGACCCGGCGCTGGCGGAGGCTACGCGCCCGCCGCCGCGCCTGCGCCCGCCCCGGCGCCCGCCGCTGATGTCGCTGAAGCGGAGCCGGAAATCCTCAGCGCCGCGCGGGACGGGACCGCGGATGATCTTAAGCAAATCAAGGGCGTAGGGCCGGGGCTTGAGAAGACGCTGAATGATTTGGGCTTCTACCATTTCGACCAGATCGCGGCGTGGGGCCCTGCGGAAGTCGCATGGGTCGATGCGCGGCTGAAGTTCAAAGGCCGAATAGAACGCGACGGATGGATCGCCCAGGCGGCGGAGCTAGCCAAGGGCTGATGGATGAGAGGCGGGGGCGTATCGGCGCCCTCGTCAACTGACGAAAAAGGGCTGGCGCAATGCTGGACGACAAGGATCGCATCTTCACCAATCTCTACGGGATGCGCGACCGTTCGCTTAAGGGCGCGCAATCGCGCGGCCATTGGGACGGGACCGCGGACCTGATCAAACGGGGCCGGGACGCGATCATCCAGGAGATGAAGGACAGCGGCCTGCGCGGCCGGGGCGGGGCGGGCTTTCCGACTGGCCTGAAGTGGTCCTTCATGCCGAAGGAGAGCGACGGTCGCCCGTCCTACCTCGTCGTCAATGCGGACGAATCCGAGCCCGGCACCTGCAAGGACCGGGAGATCATGCGCCATGATCCCCACACGCTGATCGAAGGCTGCCTGATCGCCAGTTTCGCGATGAACGCGCACGCCTGCTACATTTACATCCGCGGCGAATACATTCGCGAGAAGGAGGCGCTGCAGGCCGCCATCGACGAGTGCTACGACGCCGGGCTCCTCGGCAAGAACGCGGCGAAGTCCGGGTGGGATTTCGACCTCTTCCTGCACCACGGCGCCGGCGCTTACATTTGCGGCGAGGAAACCGCGCTGCTGGAGAGCCTTGAAGGCAAGAAAGGCATGCCCCGCCTCAAGCCGCCTTTCCCGGCGAATACGGGCCTCTACGGCTGCCCGACTACAGTGAACAACGTGGAGAGCATCGCGGTCGTCCCGACGATCCTGCGGCGCGGGGCGGACTGGTTCTCCTCCTTTGGGCGGGACAACAACAAGGGCACGAAGGTCTTCGCGATCTCCGGCCATGTGAACCGGCCCTGCGTCGTCGAAGAGGCGATGTCGATCTCCTTCGACGAACTGATCGACAAGCATTGCGGCGGCATTCGCGGCGGCTGGGATAATCTGAAAGCGGTGATCCCCGGCGGATCCTCCGTTCCGCTTCTCCCCGCCGAGATGATGCGCAAGGACGCCATCATGGATTTCGACTGGCTGCGCGAGCAGCGGTCGGGCCTCGGCACGGCGGCGGTGATCGTGATGGATCAGTCGACCGACATCATCAAGGCGATCGCGCGGCTTTCGGCTTTCTACAAGCACGAGAGCTGCGGCCAGTGCACGCCATGCCGCGAAGGCACGGGCTGGATGATGCGGGTGATGAACCGTTTGGTGACGGGCGACGCGTCGATTGAGGAGATCGACATGCTCCACGACGTCACCAAGCAAGTGGAGGGGCATACGATCTGCGCCCTCGGCGATGCGGCGGCTTGGCCGATCCAGGGTCTGATCCGTCATTTCCGGGACGAGATCGAAGACCGCATCCGCGCCAAACAAACGGGCCGCGTGACGGCCGTGGCGGCGGAGTAACCGCGTAGATGGCGAACGCCCCAGCATCCAGCGCCGCGGCGCCGACCGGAACCGGACCTTCGGGCATCGGCCACTTCCGGTATTCCGGGGCGCGCCCGGCGGATCTGGGCGAGGCTGGGGCGTTCGACGATCTGTTCTGGAGCCACAAGGGCGAGACCGTCCACAAATGGCACCACTATCCGGCGATCTACGACCGGTATTTCGGCCCCTGGCGCGGAAAAGCGCCGCGCTTTCTGGAGATCGGCGTCTCCAAGGGCGGTTCGCTGGAGATTTGGCGGCGCTTCTTCGGCGACGATGCGGTGATCTTCGGGATCGATATCGACCCGAAATGCGCTCAGTTCGACGGTCAAGCCGGTCAGGTGCGGATCGGATCGCAGGACGATCCGGCCTTTCTGAACGGCGTTTTGGATGAAATGGGCGGCGTCGATCTGGTGCTGGACGACGGGAGCCATGACAGCGTCCACATCCGCAAGACGCTGGAAGTCGCGTATCCGCGCCTGACGACGGGCGGCGTTTACATGATCGAGGACCTCCACGCCGCCTACTGGCCGAACTTCTCCGGCGGCTACGACGCGGAGAGCAGTTTCTTCACGGATGTGAAGCGGATGATCGACGACATCCATCACTGGTATCACGACAGAGGGCAGGAGGTCGCGGCGACCCGGGACTATCTGACCTCCCTCCATGTTCACGACAGCATCGTCGTTCTGGAGAAAGACCGCGTGCCGACGCCGCGCCACACCAAGAAGGGGGCGCGCTTCGCATGAGCCATCTGGCGGAGTTCAATATCGGCAGGCTGAACCACGACGCGGGCGATCCGCGCGGCGTGGATTACGTCGCCGTCGCCGCCGTGGTGAACGAGGTGGCGGAGCGGTCGCCCGGCTTCGTCTGGAAATACGAGACGGAGCTTGGCGGCGGCATCGAACGTCTGGTGGACGGCGACCCGCGGGTGGTCGTGAACCTGAGCGTCTGGGAAGACGCGGACGCGCTGGAGCATTTCGTCTGGAACACGCTCCACAAGAAGATCTATCTGCGGCGCGACGAGTGGTTCGAGCCGCTGTCGCGCGAGACGATGGTCCTCTGGCATGTCGCTGAAGGCCATCGCCCGACGCTGGACGAAGCGATGGAGCGGCTAGACGCGCTCCGCGAGAATGGACCGACGGAACGCGCTTTTGACTGGGCGCATCTGAAAGCCGAGTGCGGTTCCGCGCTGGCGGCGGAGTGAAGTGATGAGCGATCTACGCAAAATCAAAGTCGACGGGATCGAGGTCGAGGTCGACGGGGCGCTGACCCTCTTGCAGGCCTGCGAAGTGGCCGGGAAGGAGATCCCGCGGTTCTGCTACCACGAACGTCTTTCTATCGCCGGCAATTGCCGCATGTGCCTCGTCGAGGTGAAAGGCGGCCCGCCGAAGCCCGCCGCCTCCTGCGCGATGCAGGTGCGCGACATGCGGCCCGGCCCCGAGGGCCAGCCGCCGGAGATTTTCACCAACACGCCGATGGTGAAGAAGGCGCGCGAAGGGGTGATGGAGTTCCTCCTGATCAACCACCCGCTCGACTGCCCGATCTGCGATCAGGGCGGCGAATGCGACCTTCAGGATCAGGCGATGGCCTATGGCGTCGACTTCTCCCGCTTCCGGGAGGCGAAGCGCGCCGTGGACGACATCAATCTCGGCCCCCTTGTTGGGACGCAGATGACGCGCTGCATCTCCTGCACGCGCTGCGTCCGCTTCACGACGGAAGTGTGCGGCGTCACCCAGATGGGCCAGACGGGTCGCGGGGAGGATGCGGAGATCGCATCCTATCTCAACGCCAATCTCGACAGCGAGATGCAGGGCAACGTGGTCGACCTTTGCCCGGTCGGCGCGCTGACCAACAAACCCTACGCCTTCAACGCCCGGCCCTGGGAGTTGAAGAAGACGGAGAGCATCGACGTGATGGACGCGCTCGGCTCCAACATCCGGGTCGATGTGCGGGGCAGGGCGGTGATGCGCGTCCTGCCGCGCAACCATGACGACGTGAACGAGGAATGGATCGCCGACAAAGCGCGCCATATCTGCGACGGTCTCGCGCGCCAACGCCTTGATAAACCTTACATTCGCCGCGACGGGAAGCTCACGCCGGCGAGCTGGGGGGAGGCGCTCGGCCTCGCCGCCGAGAAGATGAAGGGCGCGACGAAAGTCGCCGCGCTTGCGGGCGATCTGGCTCCGGTGGAGGCGATCTGGTCGCTCAAGCAAATGGTCGAAGGCCTCGGCGGCGCGACGGAGTGTCGGACGGACGGCGCGAAGCTGCCCATCGGCAATCGCTCAGGCGTCATCGGCTCCGCCACCATCGCCGATATCGACGCGGCGGAGCGCATCCTGTTGATCGGGACCAACCCGCGCATCGAAGCGCCGGTGCTGAACGCCCGCATCCGCAAGGCGTGGATGAACGGGGCCGTGGTCGCCAATGTCGGCGCGCCGGCGGACCTCACCTATGACGTGATCCAGTACGGCGCGGGCCGCGACACCGTCAAAGAGCTGCTTGGGATGGATCATTCCGACAAGCAGGGCGGCAATGGCGTGATCATCCTCGGCCAGGGCGCGATCTCCGGCGACGATGGGGAGGCTGTTCTGGCCGCCGCGATGAAGCTGGCGGACGCCGCGGGCGCGAAGCTCCTTATCCTCCACACGGCGGCGAGCCGGGTGGGGGCGATGGAGGTCGGCTTCGCGACGAAGGGCGGGATGGCCGCCGCGACCGACGACGCGGATGTGATCTACAATCTCGGCGCTGATGAGATCGATATTCCCGCCGGGGCATTCGTGATCTATCAGGGCAGCCACGGCGATCGGGGCGCGCACCGCGCCGACGTCATCCTGCCGGGCGCGGCTTATACGGAGCAGTCGGGCATCTTCCTCAACACCGAAGGCCGGGCGCAGATGGCGAACCGGGCGGGCTTCCCGCCGGGCGACGCCAAGGAAGACTGGGCGATCCTCCGGGCGCTCTCCGCCGAGCTTGGCGCGACGCAGGGCTGGAACACGCTCGACGGCCTTCGCGCCGCGATGTTCGAGGCGCACCCGTCGCTCGCCCGCATCGACCAGATCGAGGCGGCGGACTGGACGCCGCTCCCGCTCGGCGACATCGGGAAAGGCGGGTTCGAGAGCCCGATCAAGGATCATTACCTCACCAACCCCATCGCCCGCGCCTCCGCCATCATGGCGGAGATGTCCCGCCTCGCGGCGGAGCGCAAAAACGCGAAGCTGGCGGCCGAGTGACCACCGGGCAGGTCATATCCCTCGCGGCCCTGACCGGGCTGGCGGCCTGCGCCCCGCGCGGGCCCGCGGACCCGTTCGCGGCGTCGCTCACGGGCGTTCAGCCCGGCGTCTATGAGGTGAGCGCGCGCCTGCCCGCGGACGAGAACGACAGCCGCCTCCACTGCGCCGCCGCCCGTCAGGCGGATGCGGAGGGGATGGCGGAGATGAACTGGATCGAGGGCCTGATCGGTTTCGCCGACAGCGCCAATGGCGATGCGACTTATCGCTATTTCGCCTCCAAAACCTCGGCGGAGACGCCGCCGGAGGGGATGTTCGACAAGGTGATCGGCGGCCCGCTCCCGATCTCCACCTGGCTCGGCCATTGCCGGGGGCTCGGCGCATGATCCGCCTCGCGGCCATACCCGCGATGATCGCGCTCGCCGCCTGCGCGCCGCAACGGCCCGCGCCCGCGCCGGAGGCCGCCGCGCCTGCTCCGACCGGCCCGGTGGCGTTGCTGAAAGAAGCGAACGTGATTGAAGTGAAAGCGCCGATCGCCGATCAGGACGCGCTCGCGCCCCTGCACTGCACGGCGGCGCTGAAGGCGATCGAGACCGGCGCCTCCGCCCTTGAGTGGGTCGGCGGCATCGCGAAACCCGCCAATGGCGGCGGGTTCGACGCGACGATGGCTTACGAGACGACTTTCGACAAAAGACTGCGCGCCCCGAAAGAGGGCGTGGAGCCGGCGGACGGGGGCCTCGTCTCCGCCCAGAGCTGGATGACCTACTGCGACGAAGCGGGCATTCCCCGCGCTGGCGAGGCCTGAATGGAATTCTTCGACACCAACACCGGCATCTTCCTCATCATCGTGGGGCAATGCCTTCTGGTCACGGTCTGCCTTCTGGTGAGCCTCGCCTTCCTCCTCTACATGGACCGCAAGGTCTGGGCGGCGGTGCAGCTTCGGCGCGGCCCGAACGTGGTGGGGCCGTTCGGCCTCCTCCAGTCCTTCGCCGATTTCCTGAAGTTCATCGTGAAGGAAGTCGTCATCCCGGCGGGCGCGGACAAGGTCGTCTTCCTGCTCGCGCCGCTGATGACCTTCGTCATCGCCGCCGTCGCATGGGTCGCCATTCCGTTCGCTGACGGTTGGGTCATCGCCGACCTAAGCGTCGGAATTCTCTACATTTTCGCCATGTCCTCGCTGGGCGTTTACGGCGTCATCATGGGCGGTTGGGCGTCGAACTCGAAATATCCGTTCCTCGGCGGCCTCCGGTCGGCGGCGCAGATGGTGTCCTACGAGGTCTCCATCGGCCTGATCATCGTCGGCGTGCTCCTCTCCACCGGGTCGCTGAACCTGACGGAGATCGTGCGGGCGCAATCCGGCGATCTCGGCTTCCTGAACTGGTACTGGCTGCCGCACCTGCCGATGGTGATCCTCTTCTTCGTGAGCGCGCTGGCGGAGACGAACCGCCCGCCCTTCGACTTGCCGGAAGCGGAATCGGAGCTCGTCGCCGGGTATCAGGTGGAGTATTCCTCCACCCCCTACCTTCTCTTCATGATCGGCGAGTACATGAACATCGTGCTGATGTGCGCGATGACGACGATCCTCTTCTTCGGGGGCTGGCTGTCGCCGATCCCGGGCTTGCCGGACGGCGTCCTCTGGTTCGTCGCGAAGGTGGCCTTCTTCTTCTTCATGTTCGCGATGGTGAAGGCCATCGTGCCCCGCTACCGCTACGACCAACTGATGCGCCTTGGCTGGAAAGTCTTCCTGCCGATGTCCCTCGGCTGGGTCGTCATCGTCGCCGCCTTCGCGCAATACGGGGTCCCGGGCTACGCCCGCTGGGCCGTGGGAGGATAATTCATGGGCATCCCCTTCGACCGCGCCTTCCGCTATTTCCTGCTCGCCGACTTCATCGGCGGCTTCAAGCTGGGGTTCAAATACCTCGCCAAACCAAAGGCGACGGTGAACTACCCGTTTGAAAAGGGCCCGCTCTCGCCGCGCTTCCGGGGCGAGCACGCCTTGCGTCGCTATCCCAACGGGGAAGAGCGTTGCATCGCCTGCAAGCTCTGCGAGGCGATCTGCCCGGCGCAGGCCATCACGATCGAGGCCGAACCGCGCGAAGACGGCTCCCGCCGCACGACGCGCTACGACATCGACATGACGAAGTGCATCTATTGCGGCTTCTGTCAGGAGGCCTGCCCGGTCGACGCCATCGTCGAAGGCCCGAATTTCGAATTCGCGACCGAGACCCGCGAGGAGCTTTTCTATAACAAGGACAAGCTCCTGGAGAACGGCGAGCGCTGGGAGCGCGAAATCGCCCGCAACATCGAGCTTGACGCGGACTTCCGGTGACCGCGGCGACGCTCATCCCGCTGACGACGATCAGCCCCGTCGGCCCGTCGACCTTCTCGCCGGTGGCCGGCCTGATTTCCGATCCGGCGCTGCTCGGCGTCGTCGGCGTCTTCATCGCATTATGGACCGCCGCGCTCGCGGCCAAAAAACTGAGACTTCGCGCGTCTCGCGAAGAGAGGGACTGAAAAATGGCGCTCACCGCCATCGCATTCTACGTTTTCGCCACGGTCGCGGTCGCGTCCGGGCTGCTCGTCGTCGTGGCGCGCAACCCGGTGCACTCCGTCCTTTGGCTCATCCTCACCTTCTTCTCCGCCGCGGGCATGTTCGTGCTGATGGGGGCGGAGTTCGTCGCGATGCTCCTGATCATCGTCTATGTCGGCGCGGTGATGGTGCTCTTCCTCTTCGTCGTGATGATGCTCGACGTCGACTTCGCGGAGCTGAAGAAGGGTATCGCGGATTACCTGCCGGTCGGCGCATTGATCGGCGTCGTGCTTCTTCTGGAGATCGGGCTGGTGATCGGCGCCTGGGTCATTGCGCCCGAAGCGCCCGCTCAGCGCCAGGCGGTCATGCCCGCGCCGCAGGACATTCCGAACACGCAGGCGCTCGGCCAGTTGATCTACACTGAATACGTCTACCTCTTTCAGGCGTCCGGTCTGATCCTCTTCGTCGCCATGATCGGCGCGATCGTCCTCACGCTCCGCCACCGTGAAGGCGTCAAGCGGCAGGACATCACGGCGCAGATCTGGCGCACCCGCGAAGAGAGCGTTGAGCTGAAAGACGTTAAACCGGGGCAGGGGATCTAAGCCATGATCGGGCTCGAACATTACCTCACCGTCGCGGCGATGCTCTTCGTCATCGGCATCTTCGGCATCTTCCTGAACCGCAAGAACATCATCGTCATCCTGATGTCGATCGAGCTGATGCTGCTCGCGGTGAACATCAACCTCGTCGCCTTCTCTTGGCATCTTCAGGACATGGTCGGGCAGGTCTTCACGCTCTTCGTTCTCACCGTCGCGGCGGCGGAGGCGGCCATCGGCCTCGCCATCCTCGTCTGCTTCTTCCGTAACCGCGGCTCTATCGCGGTGGAAGACGTCAATATGATGAAGGGCTGATCAGACGTGTATACGATCCTCCTCTTCGCCCCGCTCATCGGCGCCCTGATCGCCGGCCTTTTCGGCCGGACGCTCGGCGAGAAGCCGTCGATGTACATCACGACGGGCCTTCTGATTCTCTCCGCGATCCTCTCCTGGATCGCTTTCCTCGGCCATCACGGGGAGACGGAGATCATCTCCCTCGCCCGGTGGATCGACAGCGGGACCATGACGGTAGACTGGTCGATCCGGGTGGACACGCTGACGGTGGTCATGCTGGTCGTCGTCACGACGGTCTCTTCCCTCGTCCACCTCTACTCCATGGGGTATATGGAGGAGGATCCGTCCAAAGCGCGGTTCTTCGCCTATCTCAGCCTCTTCACCTTCGCGATGCTGATGCTGGTGACGGCGGACAACCTCCTCCAGATGTTCTTCGGCTGGGAGGGGGTCGGCGTCGCCTCCTACCTCCTGATCGGGTTCTGGCATCACAAGCCGACGGCGAACGCCGCTGCGATCAAGGCCTTCGTCGTGAACCGGGTCGGCGATTTCGGCTTCGCGCTCGGCATTTTCGGCGTCTTCTTCGTCTTCGACAGCATCGAGTTCTCGACGATCTTCGACAGTGTCGGGGATCATGCGGATGCGACGATCACCTTCATCGGGATGGAGTTCGCGACGCTGGAGCTTCTGGCCTTCCTCCTCTTCATCGGAGCGATGGGCAAGTCGGCGCAGTTCTTTCTCCACACCTGGCTGCCGGACGCGATGGAGGGGCCGACGCCCGTCTCCGCGCTGATCCACGCGGCGACGATGGTGACGGCGGGCGTCTTCCTCGTCTGCCGCATGTCGCCGCTGATGGAATACGCGCCGAACGCGATGCTCTTCGTGACCTATATCGGCGCGACGACGGCGTTCTTCGCGGCGACGGTCGGCCTCGTGCAGAACGACATCAAGCGGGTCATCGCCTATTCCACCTGCTCGCAGCTCGGCTACATGTTCGTCGCGGCGGGCGTCGGGGCCTACGAGGCGGCGATGTTCCACCTCTACACCCACGCCTTCTTCAAGGCGCTCCTCTTCCTCTGCGCCGGTTCGGTCATCCACGCGATGCACCATGAGCAGGACATGCGGAATTACGGCGGCCTCCGGACGAAGATCCCGCTGACCTTCTGGATGATGATGCTCGGCACCCTCGCCATCACCGGCGTCGGCGTCCCGCTGCTCTATCTCGGCGAGATCCCGGTCGGTTTCGCGGGCTATCTCTCGAAGGACGCGATCATCGAGAGCGCCTATGCGGCGACCTCGTCGGCCTCCTACGCCTTCGTCATGCTGGTGGTCGCGGCGGCGATGACGAGCTTCTATTCCTGGCGTCTGATCTTCCTCACCTTCTACGGCGAGGCGCGGGGCGACATGCACGCCCATGACCACGCGCATGAAAGCCCGAACGTCATGATGATCCCGCTCTACATCCTCGCGGCCGGCGCGGTGCTGGCGGGCATGCTCTGGTATGGCGATTTCTTCGGCCACCATGAGGATGAATTCTGGTCGACGGCGATCCCGCCGGAGGCGCGGGACGACATCGTCCACCGGGCGCATGATGTGGAGAAATGGGTGAAGGTCACCCCGTTCATCGCCATGATCCTCGGCTTCGGCATCGCGCTTTCGTCCTATATCAAGGGCGCGCCGTGGCTGGCCAAGATCGCGCTCGGCGTCGTCGCCTTCGCCGTCCTGGCGCTGGCCAAGGTGCCGTTCCTCTACGCGCTTCTGATCGGCGCGGGCTTCGCGGGCCTCTTCATGGCGATCCCCTACGGCTTCCACGTCGCGCTGGCGCGGGAGTTGGCGCCGCTCCATCAGTTCCTTCTGAACAAGTGGTATGTGGACGAGATCTACGATTTCCTCTTCGTCCGCCCGGCCAAGTTCATCGGGCGCTTCCTCTGGAAGCGGGGCGACGGGAACGTCATCGACGGGTTCCTCAACGGCCTCGCGATGGGCGTCGTGCCGTTCATCACCAGTCTGGCGGGCCGCGCCCAGTCCGGCTTCGTCTTTCACTACGCTTTCGCGATGATCCTCGGCTTGGCCGCGCTGATCACGTGGATGACGGTCGTCGGAGGCTGACCCATGGAAGGCTTGCCGCTCCTCTCCCTCATCACTTTCCTGCCGCTGATCGGCGCGCTGATCATTCTGTTCCTCGTCCGGGGCGACACGCTTCAGGCGGTTCAGAACGCGCGCTGGACGGCGGTGTTCACCACCGTCGCCACCTTCATCCTGTCGCTGCCCGTCCTGATCGGCTTCGAGCCCGAAGACACCGGCTTCCAGTTCGTGGAGGAGGCCGTCTGGCTCGGCGGGCTCTCCTACAAGGTCGGCGTGGACGGAATTTCCGTCCTCTTCGTCATGCTGACGACCTTCCTGATGCCGCTCGTCATCTGGGCGTCCTGGGGCGTCGAGAAGCGGGTGAAGGAATACATGATCGCCTTCCTCGTGCTGGAGGCGCTGATGATCGGCGTCTTCGTCGCGCTCGATCTGATCCTCTTCTACCTCTTTTTCGAGGCGGGCCTCATTCCGATGTTCCTGATCATCGGCATTTGGGGCGGGAAGGAGCGGGTCTACGCCGCGTTCAAGTTCTTCCTCTACACGCTCCTCGGGTCGCTCCTGATGCTGGTCGCCATGATCTACATGGCGCTGGAGGTCGGAACCGATATCGAGGCGCTCCTGAACCACCAGTTCGCCACCGAGAGCATCGACATCCTCGGCTGGCGGATCCTCGGCGGCGTGCAGACGCTCCTCTGGCTCGCCTTCTTCGCCAGTTTCGCGGTGAAGATGCCGATGTGGCCGGTTCACACCTGGCTGCCGGACGCCCATGTGCAGGCGCCGACGGCGGGCTCGGTCGTGCTGGCGGCGATCCTGCTGAAGATGGGCGGCTACGGCTTCCTGCGCTTCTCCCTGCCGATGTTCCCGGTGGCTTCCGAGATCATGCAGGACTTCGTCTTCTTCCTCTCCGTTGTCGCGATCATCTACACCTCGCTGATCGCGCTGATGCAGGAGGATATCAAGAAGCTGATCGCTTATTCCTCCGTCGCCCATATGGGCTTCGTGACGATGGGCATCTTCGCCGCGAACCAGCAGGGCGTGGATGGGGCGATCTTCCAGATGATCTCCCACGGGTTCATCTCCGGCGCGCTCTTCCTTTGCGTCGGGGTGATCTACGACCGGATGCACACGCGGGAGATTTCCGCTTATGGCGGGCTCGTCGTGCGGATGCCGGTCTACGCCGCGGTCTTCATGCTCTTCACCATGGGCAATGTCGGCCTGCCGGGCACGTCTGGCTTCGTCGGCGAGTTCCTGACGCTGGCTGGCGCTTTCCAGGAGAACACCTGGGCCGCGTTCGGCGCCACCACCGGCGTGATCCTCTCCGCCGCCTATGCGCTCTGGCTCTACCGCCGGGTCGTCTTCGGCGAGCTGATCAAGGAAAGCCTGAAAACGATCGACGATCTGACGCCCCGCGAAAAATACATCTTCGCGCCGCTGATCGTCGGCACCCTCCTCCTCGGGGTTTACCCGAGCCTCATCACCGACGTGTTCGGCCCCTCCGTCGAAGCCCTGCTCGCGCAGGTCGCGGAGGCTCAGGCCGCCACTGAACTGGCAATGAAGTGAGATCGCCATGACTTGGGCTGAACTCGACCCCGTCCTGCCGGAAATCGTCCTCGCCCTCTCGGCGATGGCGCTCCTGATGCTCGGCACCTATGGCGGCGGCGACCGCAAGGCCGGTCTGATAAACTGGCTGACCGTCGGTCTGATGGTCGTCCTCGCGCTCTGGATCGCAGCCGATCCGCGCAACGGCACCGCCTTCAACGGCGCCTTCATCGCCGACGGCTTCGCGCAGTTCGCGAAAGTGCTGATGCTGCTCTCCGCCGCCGCGATCCTCGTGCTGGCGCGCGACTATCTGGAGAAGCGCCAGCTTCTGAAGTTCGAGTTCCCGGTGCTCGTCGCGCTCTCGGTCCTCGGCATGATGATGATGGTCTCCGCCGGCGATCTGATGGCGCTCTATATGGGCTTGGAGCTGCAATCGCTCGCGCTCTACGTCATCGCCGCCTTCCGGCGCGACAGCCTGAAATCGACGGAGGCGGGGCTGAAATACTTCGTCCTCGGCGCTCTCTCCTCGGGCCTCCTCCTCTATGGCGCGTCGCTGGTTTACGGCTACACCGGCACCACGAATTTCGCGGGCATCTACGAGGTTGCTGCGAATGAGGAGATCTCGCTCGGCCTTCTCTTCGGCCTCGTCTTCCTTTGCTGCGGCATGGCCTTCAAGATCTCGGCCGCGCCCTTCCACATGTGGACGCCGGACGTCTACGAAGGCTCGCCCACCCCGGTCACCGCCTTCTTCGCCTCCGCGCCCAAGGTCGCGGCGGGCGTTCTCTTCGCCCGCGTTATGTTCGACGCATTCGGCGAAGCGACGGAGAGCTGGATCCAGATCATCGTCTTCATCTCGCTCGCCTCCATGTTCTGGGGCTCGCTCGCCGCGATCGGCCAGACGGACATCAAGCGCCTCATGGCTTATTCCTCCATCGGTCACATGGGCTTCGCCCTCGTCGGCCTCGCGGCGGGGACGGAAGCGGGGGCCTCCGCGCTCCTGACCTATCTCGCGATCTACGTGGTGATGAATATCGGCATGTTCGCCTTCATCCTCTGCATGGAGCGGGGCGGGCGGCCTGTGACGCAGATCTCCGATCTCGCCGGGCTTGCGCGGACATCGCCCTGGCAGGCGATGGCGCTGGCGGCGCTGCTCTTCTCGCTCGCCGGCATCCCGCCGCTCGCCGGGTTCTTCGGCAAGTATCTGGTCTTCGTCGCCGCCGTTGAAGCGGGCCTGGCCCCGCTCGCCATCGCGGGCGCGATCGCCTCGGTGATTGGCGCGTTCTACTATCTCCGCATCGTCAAGATGATGTATTTCGACGAGGCGGACGAAGCGCTGGACGGACGTCTGATGCTTTCCCACCGCATCGCGCTCGCCGGGGCCGCTTTCCTGATGGTCGTCGGCTGGCTGCCTTTCGTGAACGGCTTCGGCCTGATCGAAGCGTCGGACGCGGCGGCGATGGCGCTCCTCCAGTGACGCTCTCGCTCTGACCATCGCCGGTCCAGACTGGCCGCCCGGCCACCGCGTCGTCGCCCTCGCCGAAGTCGGCAGCACGAACGACGAAGCGCGCGCGCGGGCGGAGGCGGGCGAGCCCGGCCCGCTCTGGGTCAGGGCGGATCGTCAGGTGAAGGGCCGCGGCCGTCAGGGCCGCGCCTGGGGGGAGGCGACGGGAAACCTCTACTCCACCCTCCTGATCCGCCCGGACATGGCGCCTCCGACGGCGTCTCTCTACAGCTTCATCGCCTGCCTCGCGGTGGCGGAGCTCTTTGAGGCGTATGGCTGCACAGCGCAGCTTAAATGGCCGAACGACGCGCTGCTGAACGGCGGCAAGGCGGCAGGCGTCCTCCTGGAGGCGTCGGGGCAGGGCGAACGGCTCGACTGGCTCGCCGTCGGGATCGGCGTGAATCTCGCGGCGCATCCCGAAGCTGATCCCGGCGCGCTTTTCCCGCCGACCTCGCTGAAGGCGTCGACGGGGAAGATCGTCGCGCCGGATGACGCGCTCCGCCATATCGCGGCCTCCGTCGCGATGTGGGGAGACGTCCTGAAAGCCCAGGGTTTCGCGCCGATCCGCGAAGCCTGGCTCGCTCGCGCGATCCGGCTCGGCGAGCGGATCGAGGCGCGGCTGCCCGACGAGACCATCGCGGGCGTCTTCGAGGATGTGGACGCGGAGGGGGCGCTTGTGCTTAGAACGCCCACCGGCGCGCGGCGCATCCACGCCGCCGACATCTATTTCCCCTGAAACGGGAGGGAGCGACCGATGCTCCTCGCCATCGACGTAGGCAACACCAACACCGTTTTCGCCGTCTTCGACGGCGAGACGCAACTCTGCCAGATGCGCTGCTCCACCTACGGGCCGCGCACGTCGGAGGAGTATTTCGTCTGGCTGGGCCGCCTGATGGAGTTCCACGGCGTCAATCTTTCCGACATCGACGCCGCCATCATCGCCTCCGTCGTGCCGCAGACCGTCTTCAACCTGAAGCGCCTCTGTCGCGAGTTCTTCGAATGCGACCCGCTGGTGGTGGGCGAGTCCAATTGCCAGCTCGGCGTGAAGATCAAGGTGAAGCGCGAACGCGAGGTCGGCGCGGACCGGCTCGTGAACACGGTCGGGGCCTATACCGAATACGGCCCTAACCTGATCGTGGTCGATTTCGGAACGGCGACTACATTCGACGTAGTGGACTTCGAAGGCGCCTACGCCGGGGGGCTGATCACGCCCGGCGTCAATCTATCCCTCAAGGCACTCCATGAGGCGGCGGCGAAGCTGCCGAACGTGGACGTCGCGAGACCGCAGAAAGTCGTGGGCGACGATACCATCGCCTGCATCCAATCCGGCGTCTATTGGGGCTATGTCAGCCTCATCGAGGGCGTCTGCAAACGCATATCGGACGAGGTGGAGACGGAAATGAAGGTGATCGCCACTGGCGGCCTTTCCGCGCTCTTCGCCACGGGAACCGACGCAATCGACCATGTCGACGGCGACGTGACGACCCGGGGCCTCGTGACGATCTATAAGGAAAACCAAAGCTAAATGGCTGATAAATCACGTCTCGTCTACGTCGCCCTCGGCGGCGCGGGCGAGATCGGCATGAATATGTATTTGTACGGTTATGGCGAAGCGGCGGACCGCCGCTGGATCATGGTCGATTGCGGCGTCTCTTTCGGTGACATGGCGTCATCGCCGGGCGTCGATCTGGTGATGGCTGACACGGAGTTCGTTCTCGACATCCAGGACAGACTGGAGGCCGTCTTCATCACCCACGCCCATGAAGATCACGTCGGCGCTATCGGGCGGCTCTGGCCGCGCATTCGCGCGCCCTTCATCTCCGCCCCGCTCTTCACCGCCGAAGTGGCGCGGCGGAAGATGGGCGAGTGCGGCTTCGCGCCTGAGGTGGTGCGCACGGCGGGCTGGGACGAGCCGGTGGAGGCGGGACCCTTCAAGGTCTCCTTCCTGCCCGTCACGCACTCAATCCCCGATCCGGCGATGCTGCTGATCGAGACGCCCGCCGGGCGGATCGTGCACACCGGCGACTTTAAGCTGGACCCGGAGCCGGTGATCGGCGCGCCGACGGATATGGCGCGGCTTGAGCGTCTCGGGGAGGAGGGCGTCCTCGCGCTCATGTGCGATTCCACGAACATATTCGATGAAGGGGAAGCAGGCGGCGAAGGGCCGATCCGGGCGGAGGTCGAGCGTCTCCTGAAGGACGCTAAAGGCGCCGTCGCCGCGACCACCTTCGCCTCCAATGTCGGCCGCCTGAAGACGCTGGCTGAAGCGGCGGAGGCCGCGGGCCGCTCCGTCGTCGTCGCGGGCCGCGCCATGCGCCGGATGATCGAGACCGCGATCGAGACCGGCGCGCTGGATCGGTTTCCGACGGTTGTGCCGGACGAGGACGCCAAGCACCTGCCCGCGGATACCGTCTTCTATCTCGTGACGGGCAGTCAGGGCGAAGGCCGCGCCGCGCTGGCGCGGATCGCCGGCGGCTCCCATCCGACGGTTAGTCTCAAGTCGGGCGATACTGTCCTCTTCTCCTCCAAAACCATTCCGGGGAACGAAAAGGAGGTCTATCGCCTCTACAACCTCCTCTCCGCCGAAGGGGTTGAGGTGATCGACGCGGATATGGCGAAAATCCACGTCTCCGGCCACGGGCGACGGGGTGAGATCCACCGCGTCTATCAGGCGCTGCGCCCGCGCATCGCGGCGCCGCTCCATGGCGAGCATCGCCACCTCGTGAAACACGCCGCGCTCGCGGGCGACTGGGGCGCGACGGCGGCGGTGGCGCCGAACGGGACGATGGTGGACCTGGAGACCGGGCGCACCGTCGACCATGTGGAGACGGGGCGGGTCTATCTCGACGGGGAGATGTTGATCGGCGCGATGGACGGCGTCATTCGGGCGCGGCTGAAGATGGCGCGCCAGGGTCACGTGTCGGTCTCTCTCGTTTGCGATGACGACGGCGAGCTCTTCGCGGAGCCCGCCGTGGCGGTGGAGGGCGCGCCGCTGACCGGCGGCTGGGATGCGCCGCTGGACGAGATGATCGCGGAGAAGCTCGACAACGCGGTCGCCTCGGCCCCCCGTAAGGAGCGCCGGAATGATGATCGGCTGATCGAGCTGGCCGAGCGGATCACGCGAAAGGTCTGCGTCGACGCCTGGGGCAAGAAGCCCGTGGTCACGGTTCTGCTGACCCGGCTGGACGAAGAGTAGCGACCGAGGGCTCGCCCTGCGGCGAGCGGGGGCGGCTCGTCGGCGCTGCGCGCCGCGTCTCGCCGCCCGCGCGTCAGATCGGGCGGCGGCCCCTGCGGCCGAGGGCGGCGCCTCCGGCGGGAGTATTTCGAGAAAGCGATGAGCGGGGAGGCGCCCCGATCAGAGCGCTTCGGCGAGGGCGCATATCTCTTCGATCGAGAGGGTTTCGGCGCGGCGCGTCCCGTCGATCTTCGCCGCTTTCAGCAGGCCTTCGGCGTCGCCGAGGGCCTTCAGGCTTTGGCGGAGCATCTTGCGTCGCTGGCCGAAGGCGGCGGCCGTCACGCGCTCCAGCGTTCGCGGCGGGATGGCTGAGATCGGCGGCTTTGGCGTGACCGAGACGATGGCGGAGGTGACTTTCGGCGGTGGGGTGAACGCCTTGGGGGAAACCTCGAACGCGATCCGCGCGTCCGCCCGCCAGCCGGTGAGGACGGCGAGGCGGCCGTAGGCCTTGTCGCCGGGGCGGGCGGTGATGCGCTCCGCCACTTCTTTCTGAAACATCAGCGTCAGGCGCATCCACCAGGCGGGCCAGACGTCGCCGCTCATCCAACGGGTGTAGAGTTCGGTTCCCACATTATAGGGCAGGTTGGCGATGATCTGCGCAGGGCCGCCGGAGAGACGCTCGCGCGGGTCGATCTCCAGCGCGTCGCCCTCCACGATTTCCAGGCGGCCCGGCCAGCGCGCCGCCACTTCCTCCAGGGCCGCGAGGCAGCGGGCGTCCCGTTCGATTGCGATGACGCGTTTGGCGCCGTTGGCGAGCAAGGCGCGGGTGAGCCCGCCGGGGCCTGGGCCGACCTCGATCACCTCCGTCTCCTCAAGGGGAGCGCCCGCGCGGGCGATCCGGCCCGTGAGGTTGAGGTCGAGTAGAAAGTTCTGCCCAAGCGACTTCTTCGCGGAGAGCCCATGGCGGGCGATCACGTCGCGAAGGGGCGGCAGGCCGTCGGCGGCGAGATCGCTCATGCCCGCTCGCGCCGGGCGGCCATCTGGTTCGCGAGGTTCAGCGCCTCGATCAGGCTCGTCGGATCGGCGACGCCGCGCCCGGCGATGTCGTAGGCGGTGCCGTGATCGGGCGAGGTGCGGATGAAGGGCAGGCCGAGCGTGACGTTCACGCCCCGCGCGAAGTCGAGCATCTTCACCGGGATCAGCGCCTGGTCGTGATACATGCAGATCGCGGCGTCATAGGTCGCGCGGGCGGCTTCGTGGAACATCGTATCAGCCGGCAAGGGGCCGCGCGCGGCGATCCCTTCGGCCTGGAGCGCTTCGACGGCGGGCGCGACGATCTCCAGGTCTTCCCGCCCCATAGCGCCGCCCTCACCCGCATGGGGGTTGAGGCCGGCGACGGCGAGGCGCGGGGTCTCCACCCCGAAGTCGCGCCTGAGGGCGGCGTCCACGATGCGCGCGGTGTCCGCGATCGCCTCAGCCGTCAGCTGGCGCGGGGCTTCGGCGAGGGGGATGTGGATGGTCACCGGAACGACCCGAAGGCCGGGTGCGGCGAGCATCATCACCGAGCGCTCCACGTCGCCGAGATCGGCGAGAAATTCAGTGTGGCCCGGGTGGGAAAAGCCCGCCCCGTCATAGAGCGCCTTCTTGTTGATCGGGTTTGTGACGACGCCGGACGCATGGCCGCTTCGCGCGAACTCGACTGCGCGCTCGATTGAGCGGATTACGCAGTTGGCGTTTTGCGGCGCCGGGTCGCCGGGAGGCGCGGGCGCGGCCAACCGCTCGGGGATCACGGGGAGCGACGCCCCGAACGCCTCAGCGGCCTCCGCCGGCGCTGAGATCGTCGCGATAGGAACGCCGAACGCGGCGAGCCTGTCCGGATCGTCTATGCAGAAGAACGGCCGCGCGACGTCCCCGGATTTCCAGGCCTTCACGGCGATCTCCCCGCCGATACCGGCGGGGTCGCCCATGGTGAGGGCCAGAGGCGCGCCGGTCACCGCCGCTCGATCACCGCTTCGCGGCGGAGGTCCTGAAGGAAGCCTTCGGCGAGGCGGGCCATTCGACCGGCCATGATCTGATCGCGAAGCTGATTGCGGGTTTCGGGATCGACGCCGCCGGTGCGATCGCAGACGACGAAGACGCTCGTCTTGCCTTCGATCGCTACGGGGCGGGAGGCCTGGCCGGCCTGCAGGATTTCAATGGCGCCTCGGATCGGCGTCGGCAGGGTGCGGACCAGTTTGCGGTCGATGCTGTCCATCGTCATGCCTTCGGAGAGATCGGGGATGTCGCCGCAGCCGTCGGCGCCGCTGCGCATGGCTTCGGCGGCGGCGCGGGCTTCGTCGTCATCGCCGTCGACGGTGATCTGGCGGAGGCTGACTTCGGCGTCGCGCGCCCAGGGCGGAGCCTCCTGCCGGGTATCCGCCACGAGATATACGGACAGGCCCCCGGGGGTGGCGAAGGGTTCGGTCACCTGACCGGGGCCGGTCGACTTGATGAGGGCGGCCAGCGGAGCGGGCAGGGCCGTCTCCGGGACCCAGCCGACATCGCCGCCGGAGCGGCCGGAGGGCGCGTCGCTGTAACGGCGCGCGACCTCGGCGAAGGGTGCGCCGCCGCGCAGTTCATTGATCGCGCGCTGGAGCGTCGCGCGCGCCTGCTGTTCGCGGCCCTGACCCGTGGCGACGACGAGCTCGGAGAGGCGGAAGCTCTCCGATCGTCCCGTGGCGGCCAGTTCGATTTCGCTATCGAGCTCCAGCTCGCTCGGCGTGGCGCGGGCGCGGAACCGGCCTGAGACGAGCTGCCGCCAGAGGACCTGTGCTTCAATCAGGCGGCGGAGCGAGTCGAACTCAATGCCGCGGCTGGCCAGATCGGAGCGGAGATTGTCGGGATCGAGGCCGTAGCGCTGACCGAGCTCGCCCATGTTCTGTTCGACGGCGCCGGCGTCCGCGGAGACCTGGAAACGCTCTGCGGCCTGCAGACGGAGCTGATCGTCGATCAGCGCCTCCAGCGCGGCGCGGTTGAGCTGCGGCCCGGGCGCTTGCCCCGCGATCTCCAGGAGGCGCGCGCGCTGCTCCACGTCGTAATAGGTGATGACGTCGTCATTGACGACGACGACCGGTGCGAAGGCGGTCTGCGCTGTTGCGGGTCCCGCCCCACCGAACAGGGCCGCGCCGAAGAGGGTCGCCGCCGCGAAGAGGGCCGCTCTCGCCGCCGCTTTGATGAGGTGCCGCATGGCTATCGCTCCAGACTTCTCACAGGCCGTAGGCGCAGGCGCCGCTGGCTTTGGACTGATCGCCCGATCCGGCGCCGAAGAGCCGGACCCTGAAGCCAACGCTCGTCCCCCGAGGCGCGCTGGCCGATTCCGTAAACTGTCGCTGCACGAAGAGGTCAAGCCCCGCGCATTCGTCTTCATAGGTTAATACCCCGCTCGCGTTGACGAAGCTATCCGCGATCAGGTCGCGCCGCGCCTCCCCGCCCAGCGTCCAGTTGCGCGTCAGCGCGAGCGATCCGCCGACGCGGATCTCCGACCGGTCGATGAAGGAGGCTTCCGTCGGGTCGGCGTCGAGGAAGAGGTAATCGCTGAAGACCGAGAAGCGGTCACGGTCGACGCGGGCGCCGACCTCCGCCCGGTTGAGCCCGAAATCATCCGAAAACCGGAAGCGGGAATAGATGTCGAACCAGTCCATGAAGCCGAGCGACGCCGCCGTCACGTAGTCTGAGGCGTCGCTGTTCAGCCCGCTGGAGAGCGAGAAGACGCGATCGTCCTCCAGCCGCAAGATCCGCCCTGCGGAGGCGCGCAAGGTCAGGTCGTCGCTGAAATACTCATAGCGAAAGCCGAGATTGGCGTAGGCGCCGGTCTCGACCCGGTCCCCGCCGACGAAGCGGTCCGTCTCGAAAAGGTTCATCTCGTCGAACTCGACGAGGATCGCGTCTTCGTTGGGGATGTCGCCCTGAAAAACATCAGGGGCCAAAACGAACTGCGCGATGGGTTCGATCACATGCGTTCCGCCGTCGCCGTCCGCGCGGAGGAGCGGCATCCGCGCCTCCGCCCCGACGCGCGGCAGGAACCTGGCGGCGCCATTGTCGAAGGCCGGGTCGTCGCCGATCCTGTAGAAGTCGGCAGTGACGTCGGCGAAGCCGCGAAGAACGACGCCCGTCTGCGTGACGACCTGCCGCGACCAGTCCGCGCCGAGGGAGGCCCGGCCGACGTCGCGACCGTCCTCGCGAATGAGGCCGAGCGCATCGACGCTCACGCCGAATTCGCCGCCGATCAGCGGGGCGTCCATCACATGGCGGAGCGATATCTCGGGAAGAGCGACGGGGATGGCGCCCTGAGGCTCCCCTGCGCGAAGGCTCTGCATGAAGGCGACCGATCCGCTGGCGAAGCTGGCGCCGTCGTAGAAGCGCAGGAACCCTTCCGTCGTCAGGCGGTCGCGCTCCGTATAGTCGTAGCGGCGGAGGAACGGATCGTCCGCCGCGAAGGCGTAGTCGAAACCGGCGAATGCGCCTTCGCCGACCTGGAAGCGACCTTCGCCGAACCCGCCGATCCGCGGCCGCGCGCCGCGCCCGTCGTCGCCGTAGTTCGCGACGCCGCCGTAAAGCTCCAGATCGACGTAGCCTTTTACGAACTGGCGGCGGTACTGCCCCTCCAGGAGAACGCCGTCGCCTGTGGCGAGAAACGGCGTCAGGGTCAGATCGGAGTGATCGTCGAGGACGATGTAGTAAGGCAGCTTGACGCCAATCCCATAGCCCCGGTCGCGCGACAGCTCCGGTTCCAGAAAGCCGGTGGCGCGATCCACTTCCGGCGAGGGATGCCGGAAATAGGGAAGGAACCCGATGGGCACGCCGAGGACGTCGAAATAGGCGTCTTCGTAATGGATCTCGCCCGCTTCCTGATCGTGCAGGATGCGCTCGGCCCTGATCCGCCAGAGCGGCACGGGGCGGTTGGCGCAAACCTCGCAGGGGGAGAAGACGGCCTTCTCAAGCACGTTGTAGCGCCCGTCGATCCGCTGCGCCTCCACCGCCGCGATCTTGCCGTTTCCGGCGATGACGCTGCGCGCGCCCTCCACCAGACCTTCGCGGAGGTCGGCGTCGAGCTCCGCCATGTCGGCGTAGACCGTTTCCCCGTCTTCGGTGCGCAGGACGACGGAACCCGTCGCCGCCACTCTGTCATTCACGCTGTCGTAGACGATGGCGTCCGTCGTCAGCGTGCGGCCCTTATAGAAGATCTGCGCCATGCCTTCGGCGGTGACGACGCCGGTCGTCTCGTCATAGGCGATCTGGTCGGCGATCAGCGCGACCTGATCTTGCGGCTCCGCCCGCTCCTGCGCGACGGCGTGCTGCGAGACCAGAAGCGCGAGCGCCGCGATCGCGGCGCGGAGGAGGCGCGGCCCCGTTGATCTGTTCGCGCCTGTCATCTGCGACTCGCTCCCTTTCGCGTCGCGCGACTTAAGCCCGTGCGCGCCGGAGCGGCAAGGGCGCGGCACCCCAGACGATCGCGGGAGGCGCTCTGGCCCGTCCGGCGATTCCGCGCTACGTCTCAGCGCATCGTGAACATCGCCCGCCGAATGGAGCCCGCCGACACATGACCAGACCTGTGGAAATCGCCTTTCTCGACCTTGACGCCGCGCCCATGGCGGAGGCGGAGGGGGCCGTAGTCGTCTTCACGCTCGCCGACGGCGCCCTGAGCGACGGCGCGAAAGAGGCGGACGCTCTGACCGGCGGCGCGGTGGCCCGGCTCACCGGCGCCGATAGCTTCAAGGGCAAGGCGGGCGACGTCGGGACGATCAACGTGCCGACGGGGATGAAGGCGGAGAAGCTCCTCATCGTCGGTCTCGGCGAAACCCCCTCCGCCGGCGATGCGCGCAAGGCGGGCGCGGCGGCGGCGAAGGCGACCAAGGGCGCCGTCACTTTTTACGGCGCAGGCGCCGACGAGACGCAGGCGGAGGCGGCCTTCGGCTTCGCGCTCCGGCGTTATGATTTCAACGTCTACAAGAAGAAGTCCGACGATGACGACGCAACCCCCGGCGCCGTCCGTTTCGCCTCCGCCGAGGTCGAGGCTGTCGCCAAGCTCTCCAAACCCATGGCGGCGGTCGCCGAGGGCGTCTTCTTCACGCGCGATCTGGTGAACGAGCCCGCCAACGTGCTCACCACAGGCGATTTCGCCGCGCGCCTCGCCGCGATGGAGGAGATCGGCCTCGACGTCGAGATCCTCGGCGAAGAGGAGATGCGCAAGCTCGGAATGGAGAGCCTTCTCGCGGTCGGCATGGCCTCCGACGACGAATCGAAACTCGTCGTGATGAAATGGATGGGCGGCGGCGACGAAGCCCCGTTCTGCGTGGTGGGTAAGGGCGTCGTCTTCGACACCGGCGGCATTTCCCTCAAGCCCGCGGGCGGCATGGAGGACATGACGATGGACATGGGCGGCGCCGGCGTCGTCGCCGGCGTCATGCGCGCCCTCGCGCTCCGAAAGTCGAAGGCCAACGTCGTCGGCATCGTCGGCCTCGTGGAGAACATGCCCGCCGGCAACGCCCAGCGTCCGGGCGACATCGTCAAATCGATGAAGGGCGACACGATCGAGGTGATCAATACCGACGCCGAGGGGCGCTTGGTGCTCTGCGACGCGCTCTGGTACGCGCAGGAGACGTTCAATCCGACCGGCATCATCGACCTCGCGACGCTGACCGGGGCGGTCATCATCGCGCTCGGCCATGAGAACACCGGCGTCTTCTCCAATGACGACGAGTTCTGCGAGGCGTTCCTCGACGCGGCGAAAACGACGGGGGAGGGGGCTTGGCGCCTGCCCCTCGGCGAAGCCTACGACAAGCAGCTGAAATCGCGGCTCGCGGACATGAAGAACGTCGGCGGACGGCCCGCGGGCTCCATCACGGCGGCGCAGTTCCTCTTGCGGTTCATCAAAGAGGGAACGCCCTGGATCCATCTCGACATCGCCGGGACGGCTTCGGTGAAGTCGGAGACGCCCCTCGCCCCTGCGGGGGCCACCGGTTGGGGCGTGCGCGCGATCAACCAGCTGATCGCGGACAAGTACGAGAGCTGATCGGCGGGCGCGTCTGGAATAGGGCGAGGCGATGGGCGAGGTTCTCTTTTATCACCTCACGCGCACGCCGCTGGAGGCGGCAGCGCCGCCGATCCTCGAGAAATGCCTGGAGCGCGGCTGGAAAGTCGCACTCCGCGCCGGGTCGCCCGAACGGGTTGAAGCGCTCAACCGTCACCTTTGGACCTATCGGGAGGACGGGTTCCTCCCCCACGGCGCCGCTGCTGACGGCCATGCGGAGCGTCAGCCGATCTACCTGACTGCGGGGACGGAGACCCCGAACGCGCCCGACATCCTCTTCCTCTGCGACGGCGCCGCCGCCGATCCGGCTGAAATGGGCGGATATCTTCGCGCGCTTTTGATGTTCGACGGCCATGACGAGGCCGCGCTAGGCGAGGCGCGGACAGCATGGAAGGGCGTCACGGAAAGCGGCCTGAAAGCGATATACTGGGCGCAAACCGAAAGCGGCGGCTGGACGAAGAAGGCCGAGAGCGGCGCCTGACCGTCAGCGCATCGCGCTAACGTCGCCGAAACCAGATTTGGGTGAGGGTGGAGGCGAGTACCGGAATCGAACCGGTGTACACGGATTTGCAATCCGCTGCGTCACCACTCCGCCAACTCGCCGTCGTTGATGTGGTGCAGGGCGCATACCGCGCGGCGCCGATCCACGCAAGAGGCCGGGGCGAAGCGCCCGCGCGCAAGGGCCGCGCTTCATAGGTCCCTGATCGGCGCTCGACGCGTTGCGGGCGGCCGCAGGTTGTGGCACGAGAAAGGAAAGTCCTATGGCAGGGTGTCAGCAATGACCGATTTCGCCGCCGCGCGCACCATCATGGTGGACCGACAGGTTCGCCCCTCCGACGTCACAAGTTTTCCCATCATCGACGCCATGCTGCGCATCCCGCGGGAGCGGTTCGCTCCGCCGGGCCAGCAGAACGTCGCCTACGCCGAGACGCCCATATCGCTCGGCGCGGGGCGCGAGATGCTGGAGCCGCGCGCCTTCGCCAAGATGCTGGACGGCGCGCGGATCGGGCCGGACGACTTCGTTCTCGATCTCGCGCCGGGCCTCGGCTACTCGACCGCCGTCATCGCCGCGATGGCCGCCGCCGTGATCGCGGTGGAGCCGGATGAGGGCATGGCCGCCTCCGCCTCAGCCGCGGTCGAGGCGCTGGAGATCGACAACGCCATGGTCCGCCAGGGCGACGCCGCGGCGGGCGACGCCGAACATGGTCCCTTCGATGCGATCTTCGTCAATGGAGGCGTCTCCCGCATTCCGAAGGCGCTTGGCGACCAGCTGAAAGAGGGCGGGCGCCTCGTCGCGGTCGACATGTCCGCCGCCAGCGGACGCGCCGTGGTCTATGTGCGCGTCGGCGACCAGCTGCAGCCGCGCCGCCTGTTCGATGCGATGGCGCCGGTCTTGCCGGGCTTCGAGGCGGATGAGGGCTTCTCGTTCTGAGACGATACGGGGCCGCTCTCCAAGGCCCCGATCGGCCCGTTTTCGCGACTTCGCGCATCGACAAATTCGCAAGTCGAGCGATCTTTATCGGACGCCGGTGCGAAATCGGTTGCCACTGCGCCTGTTTTGCGTAGTGTGCGAGCCTGAGAAATGTCGATAAAAGATCGGGTTATGACGCGTCTTTCATCTAAAATCACAGCCGCTGTGGTCGCCGGGTTCCTCGCGGCTCCCGCTTCGGCGCAAACGCTGAGCGAGGCGTTCGCGACCGCCTATTCGACGAACCCCACGCTGATCGCGGCCCGCGCCGGGGTGCGCGCGGTCGACGAGGGCGTGCCGATCGCCCGTTCGGGCATGCTGCCGGACGTCGCCGCGACGGCGTCGGTCGGCGTCACCCGAACAACGGTGAACGGGACGCCGCCCGGATCGTCGACGGAGCCCCGCTCGGTTGGGGTCGAGGCCAGTCAGGTTTTGTTCGACGGCGGGCGGACTTTCAACTCCATCGACAGCGCGGTCTCCGACGTGGATGCGGCGCGCGCGCGGCTCTCCGACACCGAGCAGACGGTGCTCTTGCAGGTCGTGACGGCCTACATGAACGTCATCCGGGATCAGGAGTTCGTCAGCCTTGGGCGCAACAACGTGCGGCTGATCGCCGAACAGCTGCGCGCCGCGCGCGACCGGTTCGAGGTCGGCGAAGTGACCCGCACCGACGTCAGCCAGGCCGAAGCGCGGCTGGCCCAGGCCGAAGCGTCGCTGGCGGTGCAGGAAGGCGCGCTTGCGCGGTCCTTCCAGGCTTACGGCAACGTGGTCGGGGCGCCGCCGGGCGACCTCGCGCCGCCCCCGCCGCTTCCGTCGCTTCCGCCGACGCTGGCGGATGCGGTGAGCGAGGCTTTGGACAACAACCCGTCGCTCCGCGCGGAGCGCTTCGACGAAGAAGCCGCGCGCAGCGATATCGCGCTGGCGCAGGGCGCTCTCCTGCCGACTGTCACGTTGAGCGGTTCCGTCGCTTATAGCGAAGACCAGTCGGCGAACCTGTCGAACGGGGTCACCTCGGCCCAGGTTCAGCTGAACGCGACGATCCCGCTCTACCAGGGCGGTGCCGCTTACGCCGGCATTCGGCAGGCGCAGGCGCTGCAGAGCCAGCAGATGACGGAGATTCGGGTCGCGGCCCGGAACGTGCGCGAGGCGACGGAGAACGCCTGGACCGATCTCGCGACGGCGCGGATCGCCATTCGCGCCGGGCGTCAGCAGGTCGCCGCCGCCCAGATCGCCTTCGAAGGCGTGCGGGAGGAGGCGAAGCTCGGCGCGCGGACGACGCTCGACGTGCTCGATGCGGAGCAGGAGCTGCTCGGCGCGCGCTCCGATCTCGTCTCGGCGGAGCGGGACGAATACGTCGCGGCCTTCGCGGTGCTGAACGCCCTCGGGCGTCTCTCCGTGGCGGGTCTCGGCGTCGACGTCGCGCCCTACGATCCCAACCAGAATTACGAGGCCAACAATGACCGTCTGTTCGGGTTCGAGCGGGACGAGTTGACGGAATGGAAGTCGCCGGTGCATCCATAACCGGACATTTGCGTGGCGTAGTAGAGAGGGGATATGGTTGACAAACGCGATGACGACCGGTCGATGAGCGAAATCCTCGCGTCGATCCGCAAGATCGTCTCGGACGAGGAGACGACGCGCCGCGAGGCCGAAGAGACGCGCCGCCGCGACGAGGCGGGTTCGGGCGGGGAGGTTCTGGTTCTGAGCGGCGATATGCGGACGGCGCGGCCAGCGTCGCCGCCGGTTGAGCCGGAAGCGGCCGAAGCCGCGCCGCTGGACCTTTCATCCGCCGCGACGCAGCTCTCCCTTGGCGAGCCGAAAGCGGCGGCCGCGCAGCCGAAGGTGGATTTCGCGCCGGCTCCGGGATTGACCGCTTCAGAGGTCGAGGAGATCGTGCGCCGCGTGGTGCGCGAAGAACTGCAGGGCCCGATCGGCCAGCAGATCAGCCGCAAGGTGAAGGCGCTGATCCGCCATGAGGTCTCAAAGGCGATCGGCGAGGACGAAAGCCTGATCTAGGCTCCTGAGTTTAGCGCAGGGGCGGCCTCGTCGGAGCTGCTGCGCAGCCGCCTCCTCACCCGCCGGATCGCGTTGCGATCCGCTTCGCTGACGCGGACGCCTTCGGCGAATGCGTATTTGGGGGAAGCAGAGCGCCGTTAGCCTTTTCTTGGGTTCGTCTTTTCATGGGGCAAGGCGCGGGGTAAGACGCGCGCCTGACGTTGAAGACGGATCGACCCATGACCATCGAGCAGAAATTCTCCCCGGCTGAAGCCGAGGGCCGCATCTACGCCGCCTGGGAAGAGGCGGGGGCGTTCAAGGCGGGCGCGAACGCCTCGCGCGAGGAGAGCTTCTGCATCGTCATCCCGCCGCCGAACGTGACGGGTTCGCTCCATATCGGCCATGCGCTGAACAATACCTTGCAGGACATTCTGATCCGCTGGAAGCGGATGCAGGGTTTCGATGTGCTCTGGCAGCCTGGCCAGGACCATGCGGGTATTGCGACGCAGATGGTGGTGGAGCGCAAGCTCGCCGCCGAGCAGCAGCCGTCGCGCGCCGAGATGGGACGCGAGGCGTTTCTGGAGAAGGTCTGGGAGTGGAAGGAGCAGTCGGGCGGGACAATTATCGATCAGCTCCGCCGGCTCGGCGCCTCCTGCGACTGGTCGCGCAACCGGTTCACCATGGACGAGGGGTTGTCGAAGGCCGTTCTCAAGGTCTTCGTCGATCTTTACGAAAAGGGCCTGATCTATCGCGGCAAGCGGCTGGTGAACTGGGACCCGCAGTTCGAGACGGCGATCTCCGACCTCGAGGTCGAGAACATCGAAGTCGACGGCCATATGTGGCACTTCAAATACCCGCTCGCGGATGGGGCTACCTACGAATATGTGGAGAAGGACGAGGACGGGAACGTCACCCTCCGCGAGACGCGGGATTATATCTCCATCGCCACCACGCGGCCCGAGACGATGTTGGGCGACGGGGCGGTCGCGGTGCATCCCGACGATGAGCGTTATGCGCCAATCGTCGGGAAACTCTGCGAAATTCCGGCGGGGCCGAAAGAGCATCGTCGTCTGATCCCGATTATCACGGACGAGTATCCGGACCCGGATTTCGGCTCCGGCGCCGTAAAGATCACCGGGGCGCATGACTTCAACGACTACGGGGTGGCGAAGCGGGGCGGCATTCCCTGCTACCGGCTGATGGACACGAAGGCCGGGATGCGTGCCGACGGCGCGCCCTATGCGGAGGAGGCGGCGAAGGCGCAGGCGATCATCGACGGGGCGTCGATGTCGGAGGCGGAGATCGACGCGATTAACCTCGTCCCCGATGAGTATCGCGGTATGGACCGCTATGAGTGCCGCAAGGCGGTGGTCGCGGCGATCACGGCCGAGGGCAATGCGGTGATGGCCGCCAATCCGAAGGCGGAGGAGGAGGGGCAACCCGCGGAGATCCCCTTCGTCGAGGCGAAGAAGATCATGCAGCCCTTCGGCGACCGCTCGAAGGTGGTGATCGAGCCGATGCTGACGGATCAGTGGTTCGTGGATGCGGAGACGCTCGCCAAACCGGCGCTGGAGGCGGTGAAAGACGGGCGGACGACATTCGCGCCTGAGAACTGGGAGAAGACCTATTTCCACTGGCTGGAGAATATCGAGCCGTGGTGCATCTCGCGTCAGCTCTGGTGGGGGCATCAGATCCCGGTTTGGTATGGGCCGAAGTACGATGCTGAAGGCAATCTAACGGACATCTCTGGCGAGCGTTTCTGTGCAATGACTGAGGCCGAAGCGATCAGTATTGCAGAAGCCCACTATGATGGGATCGCAGGTGGAAGCGTCGAAATACGCATATTGCCTATAGAAGATCAGTTGGAGGGAGCTCGCCCCGAGCCAATGCCGATGGCCACTAGCAGTGCTTGGGGCGACGAGAAGCCGAGACTACAAACTGTAACGCTTTCCCGCGACCCCGACGTGCTCGACACCTGGTTCTCCTCCGCGCTCTGGCCGTTCTCCACGCTCGGCTGGCCGGAGGCGACTGAGGAGCTGAAGAAATACTACAAGACGGACGTGCTCATCACCGGCAACGACATCATCTTCTTCTGGGTCGCCCGGATGATGATGACGGGGATCGAGTTTCTGGACGAGGTCCCGTTCCACACCGTCTACATCAACTCCATCGTCACCGACGCCAAGGGCAAGAAGATGTCCAAATCGGTCGGCAACGTCATCGACCCGCTGGAGCTGATCGACGAATACGGTGCGGACGCCGTGCGCTTCACTCTGACCAATCAGGAGGTGCAGGCGCGCCGGATGCTGCGCCTCGCGGTCGAGCAGGTCGCGGGCGGGCGGAATTTCGGGACGAAAGTCTGGAACGCCGCCAAGTTCGGGGAGATGAACGATTGCGCCTATGGCGCTGATTTCGATCCGAAATCCTGCGCTTACACGGTCAACAAGTGGATTGTGGGGGAGACGGCGAAGGCGCGGATCGCGGTCGACAAGGCGCTGGAGGAGTACCGCTTCAACGATGCCGCCGGAGCGCTTTACTCTCATATCTGGGGCGTCTTCTGCGACTGGTATCTGGAGTTCTCCAAACCGCTCCTTTCCGGCGAGGATGAGGCGGCGAAGGCGGAGACGCGGGCGACCTTCGCCTGGGCGCGCGATCAGCTTCTGACCATGCTCCACCCGATCATGCCGTTCATTACGGAGGAGCTCTGGGGCGCCACGGGCGCGCGCGCGAAGCACCTGATCCACGCTGACTGGCCGACCTATGGCGAAGAGATGATCGACGCGGCGGCGGATGCGGAGATGGGCTGGGTGATCGGCCTGATCGAACAGATCCGCTCGGTCCGCTCGGAGATGGGCGTGAAGCCAAGCGACAAGCTGCCGCTCGTGCTGGTGGAGATGTCGGAGGAGGCGCGCGCACGGCTCGACGCCAACGCGCCGCTCATCCAGCGCCTCGCGCGGATCGAGGCGATTGCCGATGGCGCGGCGGAGAAGGGTTCCGTCACGCTGACGCAGGAGGGTGCGGTCATGGCGCTCCCGCTCGCCGATGTGATCGACGTGGCGGCGGAGAAAAAGCGGCTGGAGAAGGCGGCGCAGAAGGTCGGCAAGGAAGTTGGCGGGATCAAAGGCAAGCTCTCCAACGAGAAGTTCCTCGCCAAGGCGCCGGACGAGGTCGTCGAAGAGCAGCGCGAACGGCTCGCGGCGGCGGAGGCGGAGGCGGCGAAGCTGGACGCTGCGCTGGCGCGGCTGGCGGAGATGGGGTGACGCTTCGTCCGTCTCCTATTGAGGTCCCACCCCCTCCGATAGGCCGAGAACCGCATCAATCACCTGGAAGGGGTCCGCAAAGCCTGAAGCGCGATATGTTAGGTATCCGATTGCAAGGGCCGAAACGGAAACCAATGCACGTCTAACGAGCCAGTGCGCGCCCCTATAATTGGTCCATAACCGGTTGACTTGGAGCAAACCGCGTCGCTTGCGCATTCGTCCCATCAGGCGGACGATCATAGTGCCTAACACTGGGTCGCTGGGGCTTTGTTCGCCGCTACGAATATCTGCTAATTCGTCGCGCTGTTCAGTTGGAAGACGAATAATGCCCGCCACCTGCACGACCTCGTTCGGACGCGCGCCGAATACAAGCATCCCTTTCGACATGTGTTTTCGTAACTCGAAGTTCTCGCGAATAATTTGAGAGCAATAGTGATTCAAAATACGTTGAGTCTCGCAGATTGCCGCCGTTTTTCTTGTCCCAGCGTTGGCGGCTTTGACGCCGGGACCAATTGCTTTATCGGCTATCATCTACCTCTCCTGATGTTCCTTTGCCAGTTGACTTGTCATAGAGAGATTGGCGCTGAGCTTCGATTGTGCAAGTTTTCACACGGTCGACGTCCACCAGGCTTGCAGAGGCATATCAGAATCCCATCGCATCCGGTTCAGAGGCGGTTCAGGGTCTCAATTATTTTAAGCTTAAAGTGTCGTTGCGGAGACGGTTCGCGCCGTATTTGGAACAGAACGGAATTGTGTTGCAAAAATACGTCTATTTCGAATTGTGTCGGCATTGCCGGCTTGAAGGTGGCCGGAACCACCACGCCGCGCCGAGGGCGATCGCCGCGATCCAGATGAAATCGGACCAGGCGAGGCGGGAGAATTCCGCCTCGTCGCCCGTCCAGTGCCAAAGGGAAAGGCCGCTGAGGTAATCGGGCGGGCCAATGATCAGAAGCGCCACCGTATTCACCCCCATATGCAGCCCCCATGCCGCCGCCAGCCCGCCGGTGCGCGCGGTGACGACGGCCATGACGAAGCCGCCGAGCGCTGTCACCGCGACCGCCACCTCGGCCCCGCCGGGCGCGGTCGGGTTGTAGTGGAGCGCGCCGAAGATCAGCGACGGGATGAGGCCCCACGCGATCCAGTGGCCGTGAAACCGCGCGGCGAGCTGCTGGAGGAGATAGCCGCGGAACAAGAGCTCCTCCGCCCCCGTCTGGATCAGGAGGAGGATCAGCGCGAGCGGCAGGAGCGCGAGCCAGGTCCCGACGCCGAGGTCCGAGCGCTCGATCGGGGAGGCGAAGGCGCCGACCGCGATGCTGAGCGCGCCGAAGCCGACGGCGACGGCGAAGCCGGTCGCGAAAAGCCGGACGGGGCCGCGCTGTGTCGCCGGGAAGAGCGAGCCGAGCCCGCGCTTGTGCATCAGCTTCATCCCCAGCCAAAGGCCCGGCCACCAGAGAAGGAAGGTGGCGAGCGCGAAGAGCACGCCGCCGGTGGTCGAGAGGGCTTCGAGCGAGGCGAGCGGGTTGGCCTCCGGCGCGATGCGCATCAGCGCGAAGCCGATCAGAAGGCTCGCGCCGAAGATGACGGCGAAGACGACGATCAGGCAGAGGACCGCGCGCCAAAGCTGCGGGCGCGCCTCCGCGCTCGCCGCGTAGGCCCTCAGGGCGCGCCCGTCGCCGAAAATGAGGTTCATGCGATGCTCCTCTCTCCGCGAGCGGACTATGGCGCCGCGTCGGCCGCCGACAAGATGTGAGGTTCCGCATTGAGGCGCGCTCTGCGGCGGATTAACCTGCGCGCGGGGAATCTGGAGGGTCCGGTGGCGTTTGGTATCAAGAAGATGGCGCGTTTCGCCATGGTCGCGGGCCTAAGTGGGGCGGTCTCCGCCTGCGCGCCCCAAACGGCGTCCAAACGAGATCCGTTCGCCAGCCCCTCCCGCGCCGATTACGTTCAGCTGACGTCGGTCTCCAGCGAACTCGTGGAGGTCGACAGCGCAGGGCGGACCGTCCGGGCGGCCGCGCCGGCGGGGCTCTGCATCTCCTCCGATACGATCCAGACGTTCCGCAATTCGGTGTTCATGGTGATCGACGGCTGCGCCGGAGCCCGCTCTCCGCTCGCCGGGGTGGTCAGCGTGAACATCGCCAACGGTCCGCTCACGCTCGGCCTGGCCGAGATGGAGGCGCATTTCCGCAGCCCGCCGGGCACCGTCGGCCTAGGCTATGGCGGGGACGCCGAAGACGTCTCGCTGATCGATATCGAGCGCACCGGGTATGGGGTCTACGCCACCGTCGCCGACGTGAGCGAGTTCGGCCCCGCCTTCGCGGGCGACGACATTTGCCGCGTCTTTCTCGAGCTGAACGGGCGCATGGTCGTGGTCACGATGACCTCGCGCCGGGCCGAGCCGAAGAGCGCGGAGGACATGCGCGCCGACGTCAAAGCGATCGTCGCGGCGCTTCGGGCGGCGAACGCTTAGCGCGATAGGACTTAGTTCCGTCTTTACGCCAGCGTTCTTTTGGCCCGCGCATTGATCTTGAGTCGAAAACCGGTGGGTGCGCAGGTTTCGGCGCCGGTCTCTTTCATAGAAAGACGACGTCAGTTGATGGTTAATGAATTCTTAAGATCAGGAAATAGCTTTTCTTATCAGAGTATTAGTCCCGCGTCCCCATGGGGACGCTCGCATTTTGCGCCGAATGAGCCCGCTCCAAGGCGCCAGCCGCGTTAGCTTTGCGCCGCTATCGGGGCGCTCGAAAAAGCGTCTCGCGATCGCGTTCAGATCCATTCCGGCGGCGCGCTCGCCAGGGGCTGCGGCGGCGCTGGCCATTCGGCGCGCCGCTCGGCGAACCCGTAAGGCGGGGCGAGCGAGCCGATCTTTCCAAAGCCGCTCTCCATTTCGCGGATGACCCCTTCTGCGCGGGCCTCCGCCTCCGTGGGGTTGCGGGCCGGAGGCGCGGGGTCGGGGCCGAGCGCGTCGGCCATCTCCCAGATCCACATGGCCGTGCGGGCGAGCGACATCTCCACCGCGCCGCCGCGTCCCGTTTTCTCTCGCCGCGTCAGAGCGATGATCGCTCCGCAAGCCGAAAGACACCCTGTGAGGTAATCGAGCGGCTGGCAGGGCAGTCGCACGGGCGGATCGTCGGGATTCGCCGGGGCGGTCAGGCCGACCCCCGCTTGCACGTAAGAATCGTAGCCGCGCCGCCCGGCCCAAGGCCCCACATCGGAGAAGGCGGAGATGCGCACATGGATCAGGCCGGGGTTGAGGGCGGCGAGCGCCTCGGTTCCGAACCCTTTCGCCGCCAGAGCGCCGGGACGATAGCCGTCGATCAGCACGTCGGCGTCCCGGATCAGCCCGCCGAGGATGGCGCGACCGCGATCGGTCCGGAGATCGATCTCCGCGTTTCGCTTTCCGAAGCCGGTGTCGATGACGAGCGGCTCGATAACGGGGAGGTCGGGGCCCGAGACCCGCAGCACATCGGCCCCAAGCTCCGCCAGCGCGCGCCCCGCCATCGGCCCGGCGATGACGCGCGTGAGGTCGAGAACGCGAACCCCATTCAACGGGCCGTCGCCGCCGGAGAGCGGCGGGAGGCCGCGCGCCGCGCCCGCGTCGCCCGCGAAGGGCGCGATGCGCAAAACCGGCTGGGCGGCGAGGGCGGCGTGCTGGGGATGCGCCTCCCACTCGGCGCGCGTGCGCAGGCGCATGACGCAGAGACCGCGCGCCTGACCGGACGCTTCCGCCTCTTCGGCTGTCCATGACGCAATCCGCTCCGCCATGGACGCGCGGGCGTCCTCCGCGCCGAAGAGGTCGAGCAGGCCATCGCGCAGATGCTCGAAGATGCCGTGGCAATAAACGGAGGCGCCGTCGGCGCAGCGATAGTATCCGGTGATGTTTCCCCAGGTCTTCGGGGCCGTCCCGTCCACCGTCAGATACTCGTTTCCGGCATTCGCCAGCCCCGCCAGCCGCCGGTTGACCCGAGGGGAGAGCGACAGACCCCGCAGATCGCCGAACTCCGCCGCCGCAAGCGCGAGCGCGCCATAGGCTCCCGCCGCCGCGTCGGAGATCGGCAAGGGCGAAGCGATGGCGGCGGGCGTATCGGCGATCTCCAGCCGCGCGACGTCGCCGTTCCATTCGGTCTCCCGCATCAGGGAGGCGAGGGCGGCGCGGGCGGCCCGCGTCAAATGTCGAGCTCCACCCAGATCGGCGTGTGATCGGAGGGTTTCTCGCCGCCCCGCGGCGTCTTGTCGATCTCGCAAGCCGACAGCCTGTCCGCCGCCTGCGGGGTCAGCAGGAAATGGTCGATCCGGATGCCGTTGTTCTTGTTCCAGGCGCCCGCCTGATAGTCCCAGAACGTGTAGTTCAACGGGGCGGCGTTCAGCGCCCTGAAGGCGTCGGTGTAACCGAGCGCCAGAAGGCGTCGCCAGGCGGCGCGGGTCTCCGGACGGAACAGGGCGTCTTCGATCCAGACTTTCGGATCGTGGCAATCCTCATCCTGCGGGATCACGTTGTAGTCCCCCGCCATCAGCGCGATTTCCTCCGAAGCTAGAAGGTCTCGCGCGCGGGCCTGCAGACGCTCCATCCACGCGAGCTTATAGCCATATTTCGGCCCCGGCGCCGGGTTGCCGTTCGGCAGGTAGAGCCCGCAGACGCGCACGGCGGCCTTGTCGCCAGAGACGGTCGCTTCGATCCATCGCGCCTGCTCGTCGCCGTCGTCGCCGGGCAGACCGCGGGTCACGTCCTCCAGCGGCCGTTTGGAGAGGATCGCAACCCCGTTGAAGCCTTTCTGCCCATGGGTCTCCAGGTTGTAGCCGAGGTCTTCGATCGGCTCGCGGGGGAAGTTCTCGTCAACGGATTTGATCTCCTGCAGCACCGCCACGTCGGGCGAGGCGGTTTGGAGCCAGTCGAGAAGGGCGGGCAACCGCGCCTTGACGCCGTTGATGTTGAAGGATGCGATTTTCATGGCGCGGAGACTAGGGGAGGCGGTGAACCTCAACAAGCCGGTTCAGAGCGCTTCGGTTGCGCCGTGAGCGCGTTCGCATTAGGCGATCGGCACCTCAATAACGGAGCGCTTTCATGGCCATTTCACGCAAGTCGATTTCTCTCTCGATTTCCCTCGCTGCCGCCGCCGCCTCTTCGGCGAGCGCATCGGATCGCGGCGACGAACACTGGCGGGTCTTTGAACGACTATGCCTCTCGAACTTGTCGGCGCCGCTTGAAGGGCTGAAAGTGGCCGCCGAAGACGGCTACAAGCCGTTTCTGCTGCCGGGGTTCATGCAGAACAACTCGGTGGACATGAACGTGATCATCTTGGAATCGGAAGCTGACGGCGGGGCGATCTGCCAGGTCGTCGATCGAACACAGGCCTATGGCGATCCCGAAGCGTTCCTGATCCAAAAGCTCTCAGCGCAATATCCCGACTTCGATCCCGAAAGCGTCGACCTCAGCAGGGAAGTCGCAAAATACATCTATGAGCTTAATGGTCAGGCGCTGAGCTTCACCGCCCAGTCGAAAGCGGAGGACGAGACTTCGGCGCTTGGCGTCACTATTTCAACGCCGAACTAGAGCGGCGATCAGATCGAAAAGCTCGTCCCGCAGCCGCAACTTGCGGTGGCGTTGGGGTTCTCGACGGCGAAGCGCGCCCCGATCAGCTCGTTCTTGAAGTCGATGACGGAGCCCGAAAGGTAGGGCTGCGAGACCGGATCGATGAGCACAGCGGCTTCGCCGGCTTCAACGACCAGATCGTCCTCCTCCGCTTCGTCCACAAGCGTGATCTCGTACTGAAAGCCGGAGCAGCCGCCGCCGAGCACCGCGACGCGGAGGAATTTTTTCGCGCCTTCGGCTTCCGCGATCTGCGAAAGGCGGGCGGCGCAGGCGTCGCTGGCGCGGATGGGCAGGTTCAGGTCCATGCGTTTTCTCCGGAAGCGCAGTAGGCTATGGTGGGAAAATAGGCGGCCCGCACCCGCCCGACAAGCACCCGGAGACGCCTCGCGATGAACCGCCCGCCGCTCGCCGCCTACGCGACCGACGCCGACGTATCGCGCGGGCGGCTGTTCTCTGAAAGCGAGAGCGCCCACCGCTCGCCGTTTCAGCGCGATCGCGACCGGATCATCCATTCCTCCGCGTTTCGGCGCCTGAAGCACAAGACGCAGGTCTTCGTCGAGCATGAGGGCGACTATTACCGCACCCGCCTCACGCACACGTTGGAGGTCGCGCAGATCGCGCGCACCGTCGCGCGCACCCTTGGGGCCGACGAAGATCTCGCCGAAAGCGTCGCGCTGGCTCATGATCTCGGCCACACGCCCTTCGGCCATACGGGCGAAGACGCGCTGCATGAAGCGATGGTTCCCTATGGCGGCTTTGATCATAACGCCCAGGCGCTCAAGATCGTCACCACGCTCGAGCGGCGCTACGCGGAGTTCGACGGGCTGAACCTCACATGGGAGGCGCTGGAGGGCATCGCCAAGCACAACGGCCCGCTTTTGCGCGGACCGGATGACGATGCGAGCCGATTGCATTTCGCGCTGGCTGACTACGCTGAGCGACACGACCTCGAGATGTGGACCCACGCGGGGCTGGAGGCGCAGATCGCCGCGCTTTCGGACGACATCGCCTACAACACCCACGATCTGGACGACGGCTTGCGTGCGGGTCTCTTCACCTTCGACGATCTGGCGGACTTGCCGATCGTCGGAGATGAGCTGAGCCGCGTGCGCGCCGCCTACGCCGGACTGGACGAGCACCGAACGGCGCATGAAACCTTCCGCCGCGTCTTCGGCGCTCTGGTGGAGGACATGCTGAGGGAAACCCGCCGTCGGCTTGACGATGCGCGCCCCGAAAACGCGGCGGCGCTTAGGGCGGCCCCGCAGGCGATGGTCGCTTTCAGCAATGCTCTCAATGACGATCTCAAGCGCATCCGGACGTTTCTTTTCGCGCGGATGTACCGCCACCCCAACGTGACGCGCATGCGCCGGAAAAGCGCGATCGTGGTGAAGGAGCTCTTCGCCATTTTCGCGGCCGAGCCTGAGCTTTTGCCCAACGAGTGGCGCGATGAGGCGCTTTCAGCGGAAACAGCGGAGCGCCGCGCGCGCATCGTCGCCGACTATATCGCGGGGATGACCGACAGGTTCGCGCTGGAGGAACACCGAAAGCTGACGGACCCGCGCTCGCGGGCGTGACGGCGCTCGCCCTATCCTGAACCTTCTCGGCTTCGCTTGTCCGGCTTCTTTCGGGCCAAGAGCGAAGCGGCGTGACGGGCGTTCGGACGACTTAGGCGAAGCTACTGGAGATGGTCGGGCGACCGCTCGCTCCGTGGCGCCGCTAGTCTCTGGCTCCGGTCAGTTTCGCCTGAAGCATCGGGCCGCCATCCGCGGCGAGGGATAGCGCGCCCTGAGCCCCTATGTTATCGCCCGCCGCGAATGCATCCGTGAGCCCAAACGGCAGACCAGACCATGAACCTCTTCGCCGACATCCGCGACCTTGTCGTCGCCTCCATCGAGGCGCTCTCCGCCGAAGGCGCGATCCCCGCCGATCTGAACCTTTCCGCGATCGCGGTGGAGCCGCCGCGCGACGCGGCCCACGGCGACATGGCCACCAATGCGGCGATGGCGTTAGCGAAATCGGCCAAGGTGAAGCCGCGCGACCTCGCCGCGATGCTGGCGCCGAAGCTTGAGGCCGACCCGCGGATCGAGACCGCCGAAATCGCCGGACCGGGCTTCATCAATCTGCGGCTCGCGTCCTCCATCTGGCTGGATGCGCTTAAGACCGCCGTGGTCGAAGGCGCGGCGTTCGGCAGGGGAACGAGCGGCGAGGGCAAGCGGGTGAATGTCGAGTACGTCTCCGCCAATCCCACGGGACCGCTCCATGTCGGTCACACGCGCGGCGCCGTTTTCGGCGATGCGCTGGCGAGCCTGCTGGCGTTCGCCGGATGGGATGTGACGCGCGAATACTACATCAACGACGGCGGCGCGCAGGTCGACACGCTCGCCCGCTCCGCCCACCTGAGGTATCAGGAGGCGCATGGCCGCGAGATCGAGCTCGTCGAGGGGCTCTATCCCGGCGACGACATCGTCGCCGTGGGCGAAGCGCTGAAGGACGAGTTCGGCGATAGCCTGCTCGACAAACCCGAGGCCGACTGGCTTCAGACCGTCCGCGATTTCGCCACCGATCGGATGATGGACATGATCCGCGCAGATCTCGCGTCCCTCGGCGTCAAGATGGATCACTTCTATTCGGAGAAATCCCTCTACGCTGGCGGGCGGATCGAAGCCGCGCTCGCCTCTCTCGACGAGAAGGGGCTGATCTACACCGGCACCCTGCCGCCGCCTAAGGGCAAGCTGCCCGAAGACTGGGAAGAGCGGGAGCAGACCCTGTTCCGCTCTACCGACTACGGCGACGACGTCGACCGTCCGGTGAAGAAATCCGATGGGTCCTGGACCTACTTCGCACCCGACATCGCCTACCACTATGACAAGGTGGAGCGCGGCTACGATCACCTGATCGATGTGTTCGGGGCGGATCATGGCGGCTACGTCAAACGGATGAAGGCCGCGGTCGCCGCGCTTTCGGAAGAGAAGACGCCGCTCGACATCAAACTCGTAAGCCTCGTCAAGCTCTTCAAGGACGGCGCCGAGCTGAAGATGTCCAAGCGGGCGGGCACAGTGGTGAATATCCGCGACGTGGTGGAGGGGGTCGGCCCCGACGTCGCCCGCTTCACCATGCTGACGCGCAAGAACGACGCGCCGTTCGACTTCGACTTCGACAAGGCGTTGGAGCAGTCCAAGGACAATCCTGTCTTCTACGTGCAATACGCCCACGCCCGCATCGCCTCCGTCCTCCGGAGCGCGGCGGAGCAGGGGATCGACGTCGGCGATGCGGCGCTCGGCGAGGCTGACCTGTCTGCGCTCAGCCATGAGGCGTGGACCGATCTGGCGCGCAAGGTCGCTGAATGGCCGCGTCTGGCGGAGACGGCGGCGCTCCATCACGAGCCGCATCGCGTCGCTTTTTACCTCTACGACCTCGCCAGCGTCTTCCACGCCCTCTGGAACCGGGGCCGCGAAGCGTCGGAATTGCGCTTCCTGCAGGACGAAGATCAGGCGGGCGCGCCCGCTCGATTGGCGGCGATCAGGTCCGTTCAGGTTGTCATCGCGACCGGTCTTGGTATCCTTGGCGTTACCCCGGCGACCAAAATGTAAACATAAACGGCGCATATTGGGGTTTGAGCAGCAGGCGACCACCAGATAAGGTGGCGCATCAAACAGGCGGACCCCAAATGCGGGACGATTCTTATCTCAGTTCTGAGGTGGAGGCCGAGGACACGGCCTCCAAATGGCGCGGGCGCGCGGCCACGGCGGTCGGCGCGCTGGTTTCCGTCGCGATTTTGGTTGGCGTCGTTATCTGGTCCTATCGGCTCGGCGTGCGCGATGCGGCGGAGATTCCGGTGATCCGCGCCGAGCTTGGGGCCACGAAGCAAAAACCCGAGGAACCCGGCGGGCTTGAAGTCGACTATCAAACCCGCGCGGTCTACGGGGTTTTGAGCGGCGATGACGGGGCGGAAGGCGGCGTCGCTCTCGCTGATGCGCCCGAGGCGCTGACGGCCGAGGACGTCGCGCCAATCGAGCGAGCGCCGGCGCCGGCGCCCCGACCAGCGCAGGAGACCGCTTCCGAGCCGGCCGCGCCCGCTGCGTCAGCCGCTGCGGAGCCGACGCGGGAGGCGCCGTCGACGGCGCCTGAGGCGACGTCGCCGTCCGATAATGCGACCGAAGGCGAAGCGACCGAAACAGCCGAGGGCGCGCCAGCTCCTGAATCGCCGACATCGGGCGAGGCGGAGACGGCCGAGATCGCGGCGCTGGTTGAGGACGCGATCGCCGAGGACGCGCTTCCCGAGGACGACGTCGCGAACGGCCTCGCGCCCGCGATCTCGCCCATCGCCCGACCCCGGCCTGCGCGCGCGACGCCGCAGCCCGTCGCCGCGACCCCTGCGGAAGCGCCCGAACCACGGGCCGCCGCGCTCGCATCGCGCATCCAGATCCAGCTCGGCGCCTTCGTCAGTCAGGAGGTCGCCGAGGCTCAGTGGGCGGCGATCAAATCCCGTAACGGCGATCTCCTCGCCGGACGGGGGAGGGTGATCACCCCGGTTCTCTCCGGCGGTCGGCGCCTTTTCCGGCTGCGAGCGGGACCCTTTGAGAATGTCGGCGAAGCTTCCGCTCTCTGCCGGGGGCTCAAGGCGCGCAACGAAGCCTGCATCGTCGCGAGGCGAGAGAGTTGAGCGCCCCCTCCGCCGTCATATTCGGAGCCTCCGGCCCGCGCCTGACGGCGGAGGAGAAAGCGTTCTTCGCCGACGCCGACCCCTGGGGCTTCATCCTTTTCGCGCGCAACGTCGAAGACCCCGACCAGGTTCGCGCGCTGACCGCTGAAATGCGGGAGGTCGTGGGCCGCGCGGCCCCGGTGCTGGTGGATCAGGAGGGCGGCCGCGTCCAGCGGTTCCGCCCGCCGCTCTGGCGCAAGTTCCGCCCGGCGATGGAGGATGCGTCCCGCCCGCTCGCCGAAGCGGCCGAAGCGCTCGTCCTGCGCTACCGCCTGATCGCGGCTGAATTGAACGCGCTCGGCGTCGACGTGAACTGCGCGCCGCTCCTCGACGTCGCCGCGCCGGAACTGACGGACGCCATCGGCGACCGCGCCATAGGGCGGGACCCGGCGACAGTCGCCGCGCTCGGCCATTCGGTGCGGCGCGGGCTGATGGCGGGCGGCGTGTTACCGGTTGTTAAACATCTTCCAGGTTACGGTCGCGCCGCCGTCGATCCGCATGAGGCGCTGCCCGTGACCCGCGTCAGCCGAGACCAGCTCGAGATCGACCTCGCGCCGTTCCGCGCCCACGCGGACGCGCCGATGGGCATGACTGCGCATCTGATCGTCGAGTGCGTCGATGACGAATATCCCGCGACGACCTCCGGCCCTGTTATCGACCTCATCCGGGAGGAGATCGGCTTCGACGGCCTTCTGATGACCGACGACATCTCCATGGGCGCCCTTTCGGGCGCTGTGGCGGAGCGCACGGCGGAGTCGCTGGACGCCGGCGTCGACATCGCCCTGCACTGCAATGGCGATATGGATGAGATGACGGCTGTGGCGACCGCCGCGCGCCCGCTTGCGGGCGACGCGCTCCGCCGGGCGGAAGCGGTCGACGCCATCCCGCGCGAGGTGGAGGAGATCGACCTCGACATGGTCGCGGCGCGTTACGAAATGATCACCGGGGAGTTGGCCAATGCGTGACGAAAAAGCGCTCGCCGAGACGGAAGCGAAGACCCTTAGCGAGACCCCGCCTTCGCAGGACAACCTCTTCGTCGCGCCGGGGGCGGAGGCGGCGAACCCCGAAGCGCTGCTGATCGACGTCGACGGGTTCGAAGGGCCTCTCGACGTGCTTCTCACGCTGGCGCGCGGGCAAAAGGTCGACCTTCGCCGCATCTCCATCCTGCAACTGGCGGAGCAATACCTCGCCTTCGTCTCCGCCGCCCGGAAGCTCCGCATCGAGCTCGCCGCCGATTACCTCGTGATGGCCGCGTGGCTCGCCTATCTCAAATCGCGCCTCCTCCTCCCGCCCCCCGATGAGGAGGAAGGCCCGAGCGCGGAGGAACTCGCGGCCCGGCTCGCCTTCCAGCTAGAGCGGCTGGAGGCGATGCGCGAGGCGGGGGCTAAGCTGATGGCCCGCGACCAGCTCGGGCGCGAGGTGTTCGCGCGCGGCGAGGTGGAGAGCATGACCGTGCGGCGGGACGTGGAGTGGACCGCTTCGCTCTCCGATCTCCTTCAGGCCTACGCTCAGGTGAAGACGCGGGACGATTATCAGCCGCTCCACATGCGCCGCGCGCCGGTTTACGCGCTGGACGACGCGGTGAAGCGCCTGGCGGAGATCATCGGCGAGGCGATCGACTGGACCGATCTCGCCCGCTATCTGCCGCTCGACTGGCGCGGCGCGCCGGAGCGACGACGCAGCGCGCTCGCCAGCCATTTCGCGGCGACGCTGGAGCTTGCGAAACGGGGGGAGGCGGAACTCCGTCAGGACGACACGTTCGGCCCCCTGATGATCCGCGCCCGCAAGCGCGAGACGGCGCATGTCTGAGCCACAGGAGGCGGCCCCGGAGGAGGAGACCCTCTTCGACGCTCCGCCCATCGCGGAGCAGGAGCGGATGATCGAGGCGATGCTCTTCGCCTCAGCCGAGCCTTTGACGACGGCGCAGATGGGAGAGCGGATGCCGCACGGCTCCGACCCTGCCGAGGCGCTGGCGCATCTCAGGAAGCGCTATGAGGGCAGGGGCGTCGCCATCCGCCGGGTTGGGAACGGCTGGGCGATCCGCACAGCGCCCGATCTCGCCTTCCTGATGCGCCGCGAGCAGGTGGAGCAGCGCCGCCTCAGCCGCGCCGCGGTGGAGACCTTGGCGATCATCGCCTACCACCAGCCGGTCAGCCGGGCGGAGATCGAGGAGATCAGGGGCGTCTCCGTCTCCAAGGGCACGATCGACCTCTTGCTGGAGCTTGAATGGATCAAGCTCGGCCGGCGCCGGTTGACCCCCGGCCGTCCGATCACATTTGTAACGACGACAGAATTCCTTGACCATTTCAGCCTAGAAAGCCCGCGCGACCTGCCGGGCGTGAAGGAGCTGAAGGCGGCCGGGCTGCTGGACAACCGCGTCGCCGTAAGCCTGGACGGCTCGCCGGTGGAGGCGGATGACGACGATGGCGGCAAGGTCGAGGGTCAGGATGAGATGTTCGAGTGACGCGCCGGATGCGCTGATGCGCTGGGCGCGCGGGAGAGGCGAGACATGATAGATCGCATCATCAACATGGTTATCCGCCAGGTCGTGCGGAAGCTCGTCGGCCAGGGCGTGAACGCCGCAATGAAGAAGGGCGGCGAGGCGCTGTCGAAACGCGGCCAGCGCAAACAGTCTGCGGTTGATGAGCCTTTGGAGATCGAACAAAGCCCGGCCGATACGTCGCGCCGACGCCTCCATCCCGACGAGCGGAAGGGCGACGAAGTCCTCTATCCGACGGACGACTATACGGACGGGATGCAGCCGCGCAGGTAAACGTGCGTAAGAGGTAGCTTCTGCGAGTTTTCTTCGGCTCTGCGGGCGCAAGTGAGTTGCGGCTGCGCCGATCTCGGCCTTCGACGGAATTTCTCGCTTCTATAGTCCGGTGCGAGAGAGACTTTGCGATATCAGACAACGTCATTCCTGAGTTAGGGGAGAACCCCATGCCAGCGTTCGTAATCTTCGATGTCGAGATCAACGACATGGAAATGTATCAGGAATTCATGGCTGGCGTGAAACCGGCCTTAGAGAGAGCAGGGGCGAAGTACCTCTCCAGAGGCGGCCTGCACAAAGTCTATGAGGGCGATTGGGAGCCACGCCGGATTGTGCTGCTTGAATTTCCAACGCTCGAAGCTTGGGAAGAGTTTTACAACGGAGAAACATATCAGGGCCTGAAAGCGGTTAGGGACGCTTGCAGCTCCGCCCGTCTCGTTGGGGTGGAGGGCCTTTAGTAACCGTCTAACGTGCGCGACTGGGTCTTTCCCGGAACGAAATGAAACCGGCATTCGCACCGATCGCAACATCCCTTAGTAAGGGCGCAAAGTGGACTGCGTAGCTCAGCATAAGGTCGGCCCGGCCTTTCTCACCGCTTGTCGCTAACCTATCCTCCGCGCTCCCCGGCCCGATCCGCCCAGATGCAGAGCATGTTCAGGATCATCGTCGCCCCGGCCAGCGCCGTGACGTCGCCAAAATCGTGTGCGGGCGAGACCTCCACCACATCCATGCCGACGAAGTCGATCCCCGTCAGCCCGGTGAGGATCCGCTCCGCCTGCGCAGTCGTCAGCCCGCCGCAGACCGGTGTGCCGGTTCCGGGCGCATAGGCCGGGTCGAGGCAATCGATGTCGAATGTCAGATATGCGGGACCGTCGCCGACGATCTCCGAAATCCGCGCTGCCACCTCGGCGGGCGTATGGTCATGGACGAAGTCGGCGTCGAGCGTCGCGATCCCCATCGTATCGGCGTTGCGCGAGCGGATGCCGGTCTGAACGGAGCGGGCGGGGTCGATGATCCCCTCCTTCACCGCATGGTAGAACATCGTGCCGTGGTCGATGCGCTTCGGCTCGCCTTCGGGCGTCGGATCGGCCCAGGTGTCGGAATGGGCGTCGAACTGGACGAGGGCGAGGGGGCCGTATTTCTCCGCATGAGCCTTCATCAAAGGATAGCTGACGAAATGGTCGCCGCCCATGGAGAGCATCCTCGCCCCGGTCGCGATGATCTCCCGCGCACGCGCGGTCAGCGTCTCAGGGAAGCGGTCGATCCGCCCGTGATCGTAATCCAGATCGCCGGTGTCGATCATGGCGAGGCGGGAGAACGGATCGAAATCCCATCGCCAGGGCCCGCCATCCCATGTGATCCGGGCGGAGGCGGCGCGAAGCGCGCGCGGCCCGAAACGGCAGCCGACCTGGTCGGTCACCGCCTGGTCGAAGGGCACGCCGAGGAAGGCGACGTCGGCGCCTGAAGGGTCCTTGGCGTAGGGGCGGCGGAACATTGAGAGGGCGCCCGCGAACATGTTCTCCGCCCCGACGCCGAGCGGCGATCTTGCGGTGAAGGTTCGATCCACCGCCCATTCGTCTCCGTAGCTCATGTCATTTCGCTCCAGCAGGGAAAGATGTCGCCGGTTTCCGGCGTCGCCTCGAAAACGCCGCGCGCGATCGCCCGGGCGAGGCAGATCGCCGCCGCGTGCCCGATGGCGATCTGCTCGGCGATGTCCGCCTCGCCGGGGCGCGCGCCGGTCGCGGCGGCGAAAACCAGATCGCCGTCGATCGCCGTATGCGCGGGCGAGAGCGCGCGCGCCATGCCGTCATGCGCCGCCCAGGCCATGCGCGTCGCCTGCGCCTGATCGAGCTTAGCATCGGTGGCGACGACGGCGATGGTCGTGTTGCGCCCGGTCTCCGCCATGAGTTCGGGTTTCAGGCGGAACGTCTCGGCGATGTCCGGCGCGGTTGGCGCCGGACCGAGGCCGCCGAACTCGTCGTCGATCTCCCAAGGGGCCGCCCAGAAGCGGCGTGATCCGGGAACGGTCGCAGCGCCGACCGCGTTGACCACCGCCATTGCGCCGACCGTCGCGCCCGATGGAAGAACGAGAGAGGAAGACCCGAGCCCGCCCTTCAACCCCGCCGTCAGCGCGCCATACCCCGCGCCCGCGGTTCCAAGGCCGAAATCCTCGCCCGCCGCGGCCGCCGCATCCGCGCCGAGCTTTCGATAAGGCGCGTTCTCGCCGAAGTCTTTCGCTCCGCCGTTCAGAAGGTCGAAGATGATCGCGGCGGGAACGATGGGGATCGTCGCCGGGCCGATCACATGCCCGCGCCCCGCCGCCGCCAGCGCGCCCATCGCCCCATCCGCCGCCGCCAGCCCGAAAGCCGAGCCGCCGGAGAGCACCAGCGCATCCACCGCCCGCACCATCTTGTCGGGGGCGAGCAGATCCGTCTCCCGCGTCCCCGGCGCTCCGCCCATTACCGCGACGCCAGTGACGAAGGGCGCATCCCCTGTCACCACGGTCGCACCCGTCTTCGCGGCCGTGTCATGGGCGTTTCCGACGCGAAGCCCGGTCACGTCGGTCAACAGGTTGCGCGGCCCCGGCGTCACCGCGCCGCGCTCCGAACCTGCTTCCTTAAAATACGCAAAAAACCCACGTCAGATGCACCGCCCGCCGTCGACTTCCATCGCGACGCCGGTGAGCATCGACGCCTCGTCCGAGCAGAGGAACGCGGCCGAATTCCCCATATCCTCCGCTGTCGAGAACCGCCCGAGCGGAATGGTGGAGATGAATTTCGCCCGCATCTCCGGCGTGTCCTCTCCCATGAAGGACGCGAGCAGCGGCGTTTCCCCCGCAACGGGGCAGAGCGCGTTCACCCTCAGGCCGAAGGGCGCCAGCTCCACCGCCATCGCCTTGGTCGCGGTGATCACCCAGCCCTTGGAGGCGTTGTACCAATTCAGCTTGGGACGCGGCGAAAGCCCCGCGGTGGAAGCGACGTTGAGGATGTTGCCAGTCCCACGGTCCTTCATATGCGGGACCAGATGTTTCGCGCCCAGATAGATCGACTTCGCGTTCACCGCGAGCACGCGGTCGAACATCTCCTCCTCCACATCCTCCATCGGCGTCGGCAGATGGGTGATCCCGGCGTTGTTCACCAGAATGTCGACATGGCCGAAGGCGTCGATGGCGGTCTTCACCATCGCCTCGACGCTGTCCGACTGCGCTACGTCCACTGCGCAGGCGGTCGCGGCGTTGCCGTTCTCGCGCGCCTTGGCGGCGGCCTTGTCGCCCTGAATGTCGGCGACCAGCACTTTCGCGCCCTCAGCGACGAATTTGTCCACGATCCCGGCGCCGAACCCCTGCGCGCCGCCCGTCACGATGGCGGTTTTCCCCTCAAGTCTGAGCACTGACCTCTCCTCCCTCCGGTAGGGTGGGTGGAACCCACCATCCGCATTATCCGTGATGCGCCGCGACGGTCTTCAGCGCCGAAAACCCGTAAAGCGCCTCGAACCCTTTCTCGCGCCCGTGTCCCGACTTGCCGATCCCGCCGAAGGGCAGCTCCACGCCGCCCCCCGCGCCGTAATTGTTCAGGAACACCTGTCCCGCCCTGAGACGTTTCGCGAGCCGCATCTGCCGCGCGCCGTTCTCAGACCAGACGCTCGCCACCAGCCCGTAATCCGTGCTGTTTGCGATGGCGACCGCCTCCTCCTCGTCGTCGAAGGGGATCACCGCCTGCACGGGGCCGAAGATCTCCTCCTGCGCCAGACGGTGATCCGCGCCGAGGCCGGTCAGGAGCGTCGGGGCCACGTAATGCCCGCCGCCCGGCGCGTCCGCGGCGATCTCTCCCCGCGCCGCGATTTCGCCCGCGCCGGCGAGGCCGAGATACCCGTCGACGATGCCTTTCTGGCCGACGGAGATCAGCGGGCCGACGTCAAGATCCTCGATCGCCGGTCCGACGCGCAGGGCGCCGTAGCGCGCCGCCATCAGCGCCAGCAGCTCGTCATGCAGCCCGCGCTGCACGAGGATGCGGGAGGAGGCCGAACAGGTCTGTCCGGCGTTCTGGATGCCCGCATTCACCAGAAAGGGCAGGGCCTTCTCGAGATCGGCGTCCTCGAAGACCACTTGCGGCGACTTGCCCCCGAGCTCTAGCGTCACGGGCACATGATTATCCGCCGCCGCCCGCTGGATCAGCGTCCCGACGCCGGGCGAGCCGGTGAAGCTCAGATGCCGCACGCCGGGGTGCGCGGAAAGCGCCGCGCCCGCTTCCTCGCCCAATCCCGGCACGACGTTGATCGCACCCGCGGGCAGCCCCGCTTCCGCCGCGATGGCGGCGAAGGCGAGAGCGGTGAGGCACGCCTCCTCGGCGGGCTTCAGGACGCAGGCGTTGCCCATGGCCAGAGCCGCGCCGACGGAGCGGCCGATGATCTGCATGGGGTAGTTCCAGGGCACGATATGCCCCGTCACCCCATGCGGCTCGCGCAGGGTGTAGACGGTGTAGCCGTCGAGATAGGGGATCGTCTCCCCCATCACCTTGTCCGCCGCGCCGCCGTAGAACTCGAGATAGCGCGCCAGCGCCACCGCGTCGGCGTGCGCCTGCTTCAAGGGCTTGCCCACATCGGCGGCTTCGATCCGGGCGAGGGCGTCCGCCCGCTCCAGCACCATGCGCCCCATCTTCGCCAGCAACCGCCCGCGCTCGGCGGCGGTCGTCCGCCCCCAGTCGCCCGCCAGCGCGGTCTCCGCCGCCGCAACGGCGGCGTCTATGTCTGCAGCGGCGCCGCGCGCGATCTCGCCGACTTGCGTCCCGTCGGAAGGGTGCTCCAGAGGCAGCTTTCCTCCGCCCTCCGGCGCGCGCCAGCCCCCGTCGATGTAAACGGCGTCACTGGCGAACCATAAATCGGGATGGGCGTTCATGCGCTCCTCCGTTGCAGGGCCGCTTCTATGTCGGGGGCGGCTTCGATCAGTTGGCGAGTGTAGGGGTGTTTAGGATCGCGGAACACCGCCTCCGTCTCACCTTCCTCAACGATCTTCCCGGCCTGCATGACCATCACCCGGTCCGTCACCGCCCGCACCACGCTCAGGTCATGGCTGATGAAGAGGTAAGAGAGCGTCAGCCGGTCCGAGAGATCAGCCAGCAGGTCGAGGATCTGCGCCCGGATCGACACGTCCAGCGCGCTCACCGCCTCGTCCAGGATGATCAGGTCCGGCTCGATGATCAGCGCCCGCGCGATGGCGATGCGCTGGCGCTGGCCGCCGGAGAATTCGTGGACGTATTTGTCGGCGTCCTCCGGCGCGAGACCCACGTCGATCAAGGCTCGTTCGACCCGCGCGCGCCGCGCGGCGCCCGTCGGCGGGGCGCCCAGAAGATGCATAGGCTCCGCCACCAGCCGCTCCACCCGCCAGCGCGGGTTGAAGCTGCCATAAGGGTCCTGAAAGACGACCTGCATTCGGCGGCGAGTGGCGTTGGAGAGGTCGGTCGTCACGTCCTCCCCCATCACCCGGATCGCGCCGCCCTGGAGTGGCTCCAGCCCGAGGATGGCGCGGGTGAGGGTGGACTTCCCACAGCCGCTCTCCCCGACCAGTCCGAGGTTTTCTCCACGCCGCAGGGTGAAGCTGACCCCGTCCACCGCGCGAAACGATCCCGGCGGCGCGAAGAAGGACGCGCGGGGCAGGGCGTAGTCCCGCACCACGTCCAGCACCTCCAGCACCGGCGTCTCCGCTGCATGATCGACGGCGCGTTCCGGCGTGTGGCTGGAGGCTTCGTAGAGCGCGCGCGTGTAGGGGTGCGCCATGTCGCGGAAGACGTTGGTCGTCGTCCCGGCCTCCACCACCTCGCCCTTGCGCATGATGGCGATGCGGTCGGCGACGTCGGCGACGAGGCCGAGGTCATGGGTGATCAGCATCAGCCCCATGCCGAATTCATCGGTCAGAGCCTTCAGGAGCGCGATGATCTGCGCCTGTGTCGTCACGTCCAGCGCCGTCGTCGGCTCGTCCGCGATTAGCAGCTTGGGGCGAAGCGCGATGGCCATCGCGATCACCACCCGCTGGCGCTGCCCGCCGGAGAGCTCATGCGGGTAACGATCGAGCGGAAAGCGGTCTGCGGGCAGGCCCACCCGGTTCAACATGTCCCGCGCGACCGCCTTCGCCTCCGTCCGGCTCAGGGCGCTGTGGATCAGCGCGGTCTCCGCCACCTGATCGCCGATGGTCTGCACAGGGTTCAGCGCCGTCATCGGCTCCTGAAACACCATGCCGATCTCGGCCCCGCGAAGCGCGCACATCTCCCGCTCCGATTTCGCCAGAAGGTCTTCGCCCGCGAGCCGGATCGCGCCGGTCGCGTCCGCGCCGTTCGGGAGAAGCTGCATGACGGAGAACGCCGTCATCGATTTGCCCGACCCGCTCTCCCCGATCACACCGAAGACCTCGCCGGGTCCGATGTCGAAGGAGACGTCCTTCAGGATCGGCGTCCCGTGGATCGCCAGCGACAGGCGGTCGATCTCCAGAAGGCTCATCGCGCGCGCCTCAGGCGGGGATCGAGCACGTCCCGGAGACCGTCGCCCATCAGGTTCAGCCCCAGCACGGTCAGCACGATGGCGAGGCCCGGATAGACCGCGATCATCGGCTGCGAATAGATCAGCGTCTGGCTTTCCGCCAGCATCCGCCCCCATGACGGGGTGGGGGGCTGGGCGCCGAGGCCGACGTAACTCAACCCCGCCTCCGCCAGAATGCCGAGGGAGAACTGGATCGTCCCCTGCACGATCAGCAGGTTCAGGATGTTCGGCAGGATATGTTCGAAGGAGATGCGCGCGGGCGACTTCCCCGCCACCCGCGCCGCCATAACGAACTCCCGCTCCCAGAGCGTGAGCGCGGCGCCGCGCGAGAGGCGCGCGAAGACAGGGATGTTGAATATGCCGATGGCGATGATGGCGTTCACGGCGGAGGGGCCGAAGACGGCGGTGATCAGGATCGCGATGACGAGGGATGGGAAAGCGAAGATCAGGTCGTTCGTCCGCATGATCACTTCGTCCAGCATCCCTCCGCGACGCGCGGCGGCGGCGAGGCCCAGGGGCACGCCGAAGACGATCCCGATCCCCACCGCCACGACGGCCACGGCGATGGAGGTGCGGGCGCCGACCATGATCATCGAGAAGACGTCGCGGCCCAGCTGATCCGTCCCGAACCAGTAGGCGGTGGAGGCGGGCTGGAGCTTGGACCGAATGTCCAGCGTCTCCACATCGTACGGCGTCCAGAGATAGGAGATCACCGCCGCCCCGATGAAGAGCGCCGAAAGAAACGCGCCGATGACGAAGGCGCGGTTGGTCAGGAGCGCGCGGATCATCGCTTGCGCAGCCTCGGGTCGACCCAAGCGTAGGCGAGATCGACCAGGAAAGTGACGACGATCACCGCGAAGACGAGGATCATCACCACGCTCTCCACCACGATCAGATCGCGCTGGGTGATCCCCTGAAAGATCAGGCGGCCGAGACCGGGAAGGAAGAAGACGTTTTCGATGATGATCGCCCCCGCGATCAGGAAGGAGAATTGCAGGCCGATGATCGTCAACACGGGGATCAGGGCGTTGCGGAAGGCGTGCCGCCAGAGCGCCTGTCGACGCGTGAGCCCTTTGGCGCGGGCGGTGCGGATGAAGTCCTGATCAAGCGTGTCGAGCAGCGAAGAGCGCATGACGCGCGCGAGGATCGAAGCCTGCGGCAGCGCCAGCGCGATCGCCGGCAGGGTGAGTGCCCTTACGGCTGGCCAAAGCCCGCCCTCCCATCCCGGAAACCCGCCCGCGCCTACCCATCGAAGCGTGATGGCGAAGACGACGACCAAAAGGATCGCGAACCAGAAATTCGGGATCGCGACGCCAAGCTGCGTCACCCCCATCACTCCCCAGTCCGCCGGGCCGCCCCGGTTGGCGGCGGCGATCACGCCCGCCGGAATGGCGATGACGGTGGAGAGGATCAGCGCGTAAATCGTCAACGGCAGGGAGACCCAGAGCCGATCCGACACCAGCTCAGCTACCGGCGTCCGATACGTGTAGCTGATCCCGAAATCGCCGACCGCCATCCCCGCCAGCCAGTCGAAATACCGAAATACGGCGGGCTGATCCAACCCCAGCTCCGCCCTGAGCGCCGCGACCGTATCCTCCGCCACGTTCAGGCCGAGCATGTAGGAGGCGGGATCGCCCGGAATGACCTCCACTACGGTGAAGATCACCGCGCTCGCCACCAGAAGACTGACGGCGAGCGAAACAAGACGGCGGAGAGCGTAGCGCAGCATCCCTATCGCTTTCCAAAAATACTCAAAAATCGGCGAAACCGGTCGCGCCAGCGACGGGGACCGCCGAAGCGGTCCCGCGGGCGAGGAGGCGGTCCCGGAGGGACCCCGAGGAACCCGCTCCTTACTCCCAGTGCGCCTTGGTCAGATCGTTCGCCTGGGTCGGCGAATGCTTCCAGAGCCCCTTCAGCTTGGCGTTCTGCACGGACGTCCGCGCCAGCTGGAATAGGTAGCCGTTGACGTAGTCGTCCGCGATCTTCCGCTGGAGCGCCTGAGCCAGAGCGATCCGCTCATCGGGGTTCGTCGTGCGCTCGAGCATGCCGAAGAGCGTCTTGAACTCGTCTGAGGCGTACTGGAAGTAATATTCGTCCCGGCCGTAAATGCCGATGTCATAGGGCTCCGTATGGCTGACGATCGTCAGGTCGAAGTCCTTGCCCTTGAACACCTCTTCCAGCCAGCCGGCCCATTCGAGGTTGGAGATCTCGGTCTCGATCCCGACGGCCCGAAGCTGCGCCGCGATGATCTCGCCGCCGCGCCGGGCGTAGGACGGGGGCGGCAGCTTCAGCGACAGCGTCAGGCCGTCGCCATAGCCGGCCTCCGCAAGCAGCGCCTTGGAGAGCTCCGGGTTGTAGGCCGACTGCATCGTCAGATCGACGTAAGCCGGGTGATGCGGCGCGAAATGCGTCCCGATGGGCGTGCCGTAGCCGAACATCGCGCCGTCGATGATTTCCTGACGGTTGATGGCGTGCGCGATGGCCTTGCGCACGCGCACGTCGGAGAGCGCTTCGGACTGGTTGTTGGTGGAGAGGATCGTCTCGCCCTCGGTCGAGCCCTCGATCACCACGAAGCGCGGATCCGCCTTGAACTGGTCGAGGATCTCGGGCGCCGGGAAGCCGGGGAAGGCGTCGATATCGCCCGCCATCACGGCGGCGAAGGCGGCGTTGGGGTCGGAGATGAACTTGAACGTCGCTTTGTCGAGCTTCGCCGCCTCGCCCCAATAGGCGTCGTTGCGCGCGATCTCGACGCTGTCGCCCTTGGTCCATTTGGAGAATTTGAAGGGCCCCGTGCCGACGGGAGTGTTCGCGTTCTCCGCCGCGCTTTCGGGCGCGACGATCACCGCGTCGCCCCAGGCGAGGTTGAAGAGGAAATTGCCTGTCGGCTGGTTCAGCGTGATCCGCACGGTCTGCGGGTCGATCGCGACGACTTCGAGGATCGCGGCGTAGAGCGCCTTTTGCGCGTTGGCGCTGTCTTCGGCCCCGATCCGGTTCAGCGCGAACACGACGTCTTCGGCGTCGAAGGTCGTGCCGTCATGGAAGGTCACGCCTTCGCGGAGGCTGAACGTGTAGACGAGCCCGCCGTCGCTGATCTCCCAGCTTTCGGCGAGCCCCGGCTTGACCGATCCGTCCTCGGCGAAGCGCACCAGACCCTCGAAGACATTGGCGTAGACGATCTCGTCGATGGCGGCGGCGGCGCCGGCCGTCGGGTCGAGCACGGGCGGCTCGAGCTGCATGCCAATCGTGATCGCGGCGGCGTGGGACGCTCCTTGAGCGGACGCGGCGCTGAGCGCGACAACGCTCGCGGCGGCGAAGGAAGTGAGACGGTTCATGGGCTGCTCCCGGTCGGTTCGGCGCGCTTCGGCGCTTTTGGTCGAGCGCGCGCTGGCGCGCTCGTCGCGATCCTACCGCGTTCGCATCGGATTGCCCATGGGATTGGGGCGCGTTTCGCCGGGTTTCCGCAGCGCGAAGGATAAGGCCGCCGAGCGCCCTGAGGCGCCGCTCACTGCATCAGTTCGGCGCGTCCTGGAGCACTTCGTCATGCTGTGCGCGCACGCGCATGAAGGTCAGCGTCGCGCCCTGGAGCTGGCCGTTGAAATTCGCGATCGGCGCGCAGGTGAGCGCGTAAACGTCGTCCCCGGTCTCGAACTGGATGTTGGTGACGCGGCCGAGGCGCAGCGCCTCGTTCGCCACATCGACGAGATTGGGGAAGCCTTCCGGCCGCGCGCACTGGCTCAGATGGGGCGAGGAATGGAGCGAGCGGATCTCGAACAGCGCCACCGCCTCCCGGCTCGCTTTGGTCAGTTGCAGCGCGCTGTCGACGATCAGGAGCGGCACCGTGAGGTTCTGGAGAATCGCGCTCAGCTCGTCATTCGTCATCGTCAGCTCGGCGGCTGAGACCTGCATCTCCTCGTTCAGCGTCACCAGCTCCTCGTTGGAGGACTGCAGCTCCTCATTTGAGGTTTCAAGCTCTTCGTTGATCGCCTGAAGCTCCTCGTTCGTGGCCTGCAGTTCCTCATTGGAGGACTGCAGCTCCTCGTTCGACGTCTCCAGCTCCTCCAGCGTTTGCTGGAGGGCGTCGCGGGTCATCGTCAGCTCGCTCTCGAGGTGGTCGATATAGGCGACGTCGCTGTTCGATCCGTCGGTGGGAGCGCGCTCGACATGATCCTGCTCTTGCCAGGAGGAGAAGGCGATCAGCACGATCTGTTCTTCATGAGCGTCTGTTTTCAGCGGCAGCGCCTCCATCCTGACCCGATCGTCCTTGGCGTCGTGCAGCTTGTGAACGGCGCCTTTGCGCCGCTCGTTCGAGCGCAGCGCCACCGTGGAGAGCATGCGCGCCTCCTGCGCGAGGGGGCGCTTCAGAATGGCGAGGTTCATCTCAAGCTGGGACGATTCGTCCATCGAGATGAACCGGCCGATATCGCCGAAGACCTTGAGGATCCGGTAATCGTCTGAAACGAGGATCGCATCGCCCCCGACAGATCGCGCGAGCGCGTGGAAAAGCTCGCGGTCGCGTCGGTGCACGGCTTCCTTCTCGCGCTCGATCCGGGCCACGCCAGCGCGCGAGAGCCCATAATTGTCCGAGCGGAACATATGCGGCGGCAAGGTCGCGCGCCGTTTTCTGTAGACGTGGCCCCGTTCGCCGACCTGGATGAAAAGGTCTTCGGAAACGGAAACCGTCTCGGCCGTGCCGAGCATGATCATCCCGTCTTCCTTCAGCGCATAATTCAGACGGGAGAGAACCCGCGCCTGTAGGGCGGCGCCGAAATAGATCAGGACGTTCCGGCAGCAGACCAGATCGACGTTGATGAACGGCGGATCCTGACAGAGGTTATGATGCGAAACGATCACGACCTCTTTGAGTTTCGGGTGAACTTCCGCTCCGTCAGGACTGATCTTGAAGTACTTTTCGATGAAAGCGCTCGGCACATTGTCGAGCGCCGCGAGCGAATAGACGCCGCGTTTGGCGATCTCGGTCGCGTTCAGGTCGACATCGGTGGCGAAGATCTGGAGCCGGTCCTTGGACAGAAACTCCAGCCCGCCGAGGGCCTCCGCGTAAAGGATCGCGATCGTGTAGGCTTCTTCGCCCGTCGCGCAGCCGGCGATCCAGATCCGCGCCTGGGTCGTCTGATTGCGATCGACGACTTCGCGAAGGATCGGAAGCAGCGCCTCGAATTCCTGCGGGTCGCGAAAGAACCACGTCACCGAGACGAGAAAATCGCGGAAAAGCGCATCCACCTCATTCGGGTTAGAGCGACAGATCGTAAGGTATTCGGCCTCGCTCTCGACATTCAGCGCGATCATGCGCCGGTCGATGCGGCGGCGAATGGTGCTCGGCTTGTAGTCGCGAAAATCCACCCGCGTCCGGGCGAGGACGATCATCAAAAGCTCGGTCAGCGGGTCGTTATCCATCGGTTCGCGCCGGAATTTCTCCAGATCGCGGGGCGACGCGAGGATCGCGCCGAGATGCTCGCCGATCTGATGCGGCGGCATGACGATGTCCACGCACCCCGTCTCGATCGCCGCGATGGGCATTCCGTCGTATTTCGCCGTCGCGTCGTCCTGAGCGATCGTGACCCCGCCCGCGCCGCGAATCGCCTGAACGCCGAAAGCGCCGTCATTACCGGTTCCCGAGAGGATGATGCCCACCGCCCGCTCGCCGACCGCCTCGGCCGTGCTGAGGAAAAATCGGTCGATCGACGGGCGCGGCCCGCCGCTGTCGAGGTCGATGTCGTTAAGGCGGAACGTGTCGCCTTCGAAGGTCACATTGGAGTTCGGCGGCGTAACGTAAAGCGTGTTCGCCTGCGGCTTTACCCCGTCCTTGAGGTCCAAGACCTCAAGATCCGTCTCGCGCCCGACGAGCGTCGCGAGAAGGCTCTTATGTTTGGGCGACAGATGCTGGACGATGATATACGCGGCGGGCGCGTTCGTCGGCAGGCTTTTGGCGAGCTCCCGGATCGCTTCGAGGCCACCGGCGGAAGCCCCGATGCCGACGATGAAGAGTTCGTCCGCCTCGACGGCGGTGTTGCGATTTCCATCCATGAGCCACCCCGCTCCGCGCGCTGCGCGGATGCTCGCTTACGTCGTATTAATAGGCTCAACATTATCCTATAAATTGAATAAAGAAACGTCCGGTTGTGTTTACCGCCTGTTAACCACTTTCCGGCTTTCTGTTTGTGTCATGCGGTGGAGATATCGCTAGTGAACGATCCTGACGCCCCAAGTGAATTCCTGACGGTCACCATGATCGCTAGGAGCGACGGCGCGCTCTCATTGCGCAGCGTCGAATTCATCGCGCCCTCATGCCGCGCCCGCTTCTCGTTCGGGCGCGACGCGACGGTCGACGAGATGATGTCCGAACGCGCCGCCGCGGCCTTCAAGGCCCTGGCTGATCGGATCACCGAGCAGCGCGGCATGCTCGCTCTCCCGGATATCGAGATCGATCTGGACGAACTGGTTCTCACCGACTGCCGCATCGTGGCGACGGACGCGCGTGACGACGGGGCGCAGATCCTCGTTCGGTTCCGCCATTTCACTGGCGATGTTTTCGTCCTTTTCGCGAAGGATTGCGCCATTCATCGCCGCATCGCCCGGACGCCGAGCGAAAACGATCACACGCTCCAGCTCTTTGAGAAGGCCTACATGCCGCTTAACGACGTGGCGGAGCATATCATCGCGCTGGAGCGGCAACTGGGCGGCGATCAGATCGGGGAGGCGCTCGTCGATCTCGCGCAGCGGATCAAGTCCATGGGCGGCGTGGCCGACGCCAAGCGCCTTGCGGCGCCGCCGCAACGCCTGCGCCTGCACTGAGGCGGGCGCTCACGCGGCGAGGCCGCCTTCCTTCGTCAGCCACTCCGCGATTCGGTCGACGCCATCTTCGTTGCGAAGCGCCGTGAACGCGAAGGGGCGCTCCGCCCGCATCCGTCTCGCATCCCGATCCATGACCTCCAGCGACGCGCCGACATAAGGGGCGAGGTCGGTCTTGTTGATCACGAGAAGGTCGGAGCGGGTGATCGCGGGGCCTCCCTTGCGCGGGATCTCCTCGCCCGCCGCGACGTCGATGACGTAGATCGTCAGGTCCGCCAGCTCCGGTGAGAACGTGGCCGAGAGATTGTCGCCGCCGCTCTCGATCAGCACGATGTCGAGGTCGGGATGCGCCGCCCTGAGTTCAGCCACGGCGGCGAGGTTGATGGAGGCGTCCTCTCGGATCGCCGTGTGGGGGCAGCCGCCGGTCTCCACCCCCATGATGCGGTCGAGCGGAAGCGCCTGCATCCGCATCAGCGCCTCCGCGTCCTCCTGCGTGTAAATGTCGTTGGTGATCGCGGCGACGGAGTAGTCGTCGCGCAGCTTCTTACAGAGCGCTGCGGTCAGCGTCGTCTTGCCAGCGCCGACGGGGCCGCCGATGCCGATCCGCAAGGGGCCATGGGGGCTTTTGCTCATTCCGTCATTTCCTCATCGAAAACCTCAATCGCCGCGTTCAACGCATTGATCGCGGCGGGAAAACCGCCATAGAGCGCCATCTGCCAGATCACCTCGCCGATCTCGCGCTGGCTGGCCCCGGCCCGCCGCGCGGCGGCGACGTTGACCTTCAGCTGCGGGCGCGTCTGGCCGCCGAGCGCGGTCAGCGCCGCGATGGTGGCGAGCCAGCGGGTTTTGATGTCCAGCCCCTCCCGCGCGTAGTGCTGGCCCCAGGCGAAATCGACGATGGAGCGGGAGAGCCCCGGCACCAGATCGTCGTAGCGGCCGCGCAGGGCCTCCTCCATCCCGGGGTTGTAGGTCTCGGAGAGCGCCTTGCCGGCCTCGTAGCTGTCGGTCATGAACGAAAGAGCCTCACATCGAGCGTTTCGCGGCGCATTGCGGCGATATCGGAGAGGAGCGCAGAGCCGCCGACGCCGTCAAGCGGCCTCTCCGCCGCCGCCGACGCAACCTCGACGCAAAGCGGCGAGAGCGCGGCGAGGACCGATTGCGCGTCTGTTTGACCTATGGGCGCGAGGCGCTGGGCGGCGGCGCAGAGGTTTCCCGCGAAAGCCTGCAGATAGAGCGCCAGCGCCGGGCGGAGCGGCGCGTGATGGGCGCGCGCGGCGCGGCCATAGGCGACGGGGTAGGGGGCGGGCGCGATTTCCGGGCCCCAAGCGTCCGTCGTCGCAGCGGCGAAGGCGGTCCCCTGATCTCGCGTCTCCGCCAGCCGATCGCGAGACGGCGCGAGCGCGGCGGCGAGCGCGGCGGGCGCGTCATCCAACGGATCGCGCCAGGCGGCGGCGGCGAGGACGGCGTCCGTCCAGCCGCCGCCATGTTCGATCACGCCGGACAACCATGGCTTGAGGTCTTCGGCGTCGCTGACCCAGCCCATCGCGACTGCCCCCTCGATTCCGTGGGAGTAGGCGAACGCGCCGACGGGATAGTTCGGGGACAGCCAGGCGCTGAGTTTCAGCGCCAGGCTCGGATCGAGGGTGTCGGTCTCCGCCATCGTCAGTAGGTCCATACGGCGGGGAGAGGGCGCTCGCGCAGAACGCCGAGAACGGGAATGAGCGCGCGGCGCAGCTCGAACCCGTTCCGCGCGACCAGCCGCGCCGCCAGCACGCCGGGGCGGGGCTGGCTGGCGCCGCCGGTCTCCCCAATCGCCTTGCGCGCCGGGGCGAGGAGCGGATCGACAGTCGACTGAGGGCCGATGAGGCAGATCGATGCGAAGGCCCCGGCGCCGCCCAAGGCGGCTGGGTTCTCCACGGTTCGGCGGATGTCCCCGCTGAGGCGCAGCGCGTCGGCGTAGACGAGCGCGCCGTCCCGCCGCACCCGCCACTGATCTTCAAAGATCCCTTCGGTCACCACTTCGCCCATGGCCGCGCGGCCGAGAACGCATGCCTCCACCGCGAGAAGCGTTGCGTCTGGGGCGAGGTCGACCTCGATCCGGCGGCGGAGAGCGCAGCCGTCGAACAGGATCGTCTCCTGCGGCAGCCAGCCGATCCGTCCGCCGCTGTCGGCGGAGAGGCGCACGCTCACCTCCGCGATCTCGCCGGGTTGCGCGCGGTAGGCGCGCTCCGCCGCTTGCGTCGTCATGGCGAGCCGCGCGCCCGCGTCCGCTTCGCCGCTGATGTCGAGCCGATCACCCCCGGTGAGCCCGCCCGCCGTGTTGATCGTCACCGCGAGGCACTCGTCGCCGTCATGTCGCGGCGTCAGCGCCTTGGCGCAGCCCGCCTGCCTCAGGTTGCGAAGCCGCGACGCGCCATCGCGATATTGCGCCGCGACGGCGATCTCTCCCATGGCGCGGGGTTGGCGAATGGTGGGGGCGGCGTCATCTCGCATGTGCGAGAGACTGGCCGGGAACGCGCCGCGACGCAATTGCGCCTATAGCGGATGCTTGGAGAAAACCGGCGGCTTCGCGCCTGTCTCGGCGGCGGAGAGGAAGTCGCGGGACGCGTCCAGCGCCTCCCGGATCGTCACGTCCATGTCGAGATAGCGATAGGTCCCGAGACGCCCGAGGAAGGTCACGCCCTCCGTCGTCTCCGCCTTTTCCACGTAGCGGGAGAGGAGCGCTTTCTCCTCCACCAGACGGATCGGGTAATAGGGGATGTCGTCCGGCCCCGCGGCGCGGCTGAACTCGCGGTAGCAGACCGTGCGCTCATGGCTTTCCCACGCCGCGAAATGCTTGTGCTCGGTGATGCGGGTGAAAGGGACGGCCTCGTCGCCGTAGTTCATCACCGGACAGCCCTGAAAATCGCCTTCCGCCTCGAACCGTTCGAAATCGAGCGTGCGGTAGCCGAGCCGCCCGATGTCGAACCCGAAGAAACCGTCGAGAGGTCCGCTGTAGAAGACGTGATCGTAATCCGCCGCCTCAGCTGGATCGAACGTGCGGCCGAGATGCACGTCGACCGACGGATGATCGAGGATCGCTTCGACGATGGGCGTGTAGCCGTCCGCCGGGATGCCCTGATGCGGGTGGTTGAAATAGCTGTCGTCGTAATTGAAGCGAAGCGGCAGGCGCTTAAGGATAGATGCGGGCAGTTCGGTCGGCGAGCAGCCCCATTGCTTCAGCGTGTATCCCTTGAAGAACGCCTCATAGAGCCGCGGGCCGACAAAGCGCAGGGCTTGCTCCTCGAAGCTCTGCGGGTCGTCTATCGAGGCGTCCGCTTCGGTCTCCAGAAACGTCTTCGCTTCGTCCGGCGACATCGTCTCGCCGAAGAACTGGTTGATCGTCAGCAGGTTGATCGGCATCGAGAAGGCCCGCTCGCCGACCGTCGTGATCACGCGGTGTCGATAGGGGCGGAAGGACCCGAACCGGTTGACGTAATCCCAGACCTCGTCGTCGCCGGTGTGGAAGATGTGGGGGCCGTAAACGTGGACCATCACGCCCGTCGCCTCGTCCCGCTCCGTATGGCAGTTTCCGGCGACGTGATCTCGCTGGTCGATCACGGTGATGTCATGACCCGCCTCGGCGAGCTCCCGTGCGATCACAGCTCCGGAAAAACCGGCCCCGACGGCTAGTATGCGCATAAGGCTCGTCCCTCGCGTCTCTCCACGCTCGGCGGTGTCCGCGATGACGCGCTGCGGGTCAAGACGGGATCGCCGCCGCCGCTCGCCGGGCGCTTTCGCCGAACTAAACAGACTGTGCGGTATACGTGGCGGCGCTGTGGTTTACGGCGCGGGCGCCTCTTCTCCAATGCTCTATCGCGACGGCCGCTCCAATGGACGTCGACGAAAATCATGCTCCAGGGAGGAGACACATGAAAAAACTTCTAGCGACAGCCGCCGCGACCGCGGCGCTCTTCGCCGCCTCCAATGCGTACGCGGCGGGTCATTCGATCAAGATCGGCGTCATGGCGACGCTCGAAGGCACCTACACCGTTCTCGGCGAGGATGGCGTTCGCGGTCTGAAGACCGCGATCGAGGCGTTCGGCGGCAAAGCGGGCGGCAAGGAAATCGAGCTGGTGATCGAGAGCACCGACGCGTCCCCCGACAGCGCCGTGCGCGCCGCGCGCAAGCTGGTGGAGCAGGACGGTCTGGACGTCATCATCGGGCCGCTCTCCGGCTCCGAGGGGATCGCGATCCGCGACTATTCCAAGACGCAGCCGCAGGCGACCTTCATCAACGGCTCTTCGGGCGCGATGGAGACGACCTATGTGACCCCGTCGGAGAACTTCTTCCGTTACAACACCGACGGCGCGCAATGGTCGGTGGGCCTCGGCGAGTACGTCTACAACGAGAAGGGCTATGAGACCGTCGCCACCATCGGCGAGGACTACTCCTTCATCTACACGCAGGTCTTCGGCTTCGCGCTCGACTTCTGTCAGGCGGGCGGCGAAATCACGGAGCGGTTCTGGGTGCCGCTTGGGACGAAGGATTTCGGCTCCATCATTGCGGCGCTGCCCGATGACGTCGACGCGATCTATCTCGGCCTCGGGGGCGGCGACGCCGTCAACTTCCTGAACCAGTATCAGCAGGCCGGCGGCGACGCGAACCTGATCGGCGGCACCATCATGGTCGACGGCACGGTTCTGAACTCCAAGGGCGACGCCAAGAACGCGCTGATCGGCACGCCGTCCTCCGGCCCGCAGGCCGACACCTGGGACGACCCGGCGTGGAAGGAGTACGTGAAGCTCTATCAGGACACGTTCGCGCCTGAGGACCGCTTCCCGGCGCCGTCGCTGCTCGCGACGCTCTACTACAACGCCACGGCGGCGACGCTGACCTGCCTGAACGAAGTTGGCGGAGACCTCTCCGACAACCACGCTGCGTTCCGCGGCTGCCTCGCCAATCTCGAGCTCGACAGCCCAGTGGGCAAGGTCACGCTCGACGGCAATCGTCAGGCGGTCGGGGCCACGTTCATCTCCGAGGTGGTCGAGGATGAAAACGGCAACCTGGTGAACCAGTTCATCTCCATGAAAGACGGGATCAACCAGACCCTCAACATGGATGAGGCGAAGTTCGCGTCGCTCGGCCTGCCGAGCCGCGAGAACCCCGCCTGCAAAGCGACCTATTGAGTTCTCCCTGAGGAAGGGCCTGGGCGGTTCGCCGCCCGGTCCCGCTCATCCTGCGGAACCCCTGCGGACGGGGCCGATGACGCTCATCACTTATCTCACGCGCGTGCATTTCGCCGATGGCGTCCTCGAAGAGGCGCTGCGCGGCGAGATGGAGGTGAACGGCAAACGCCGCCCGCTCATCGTCGCGGAGGATGGGCATCTGGACGGCGCCGTGGCGGAGCGCTTCTTCTCCAGCTTCCCGATCCGCACCGCCGCGGAAACCTTTACGGAAGTGCCGCGCCAGCCAACCGAGGAAGCCGCGCGGCGGATCGCGGAGATCTACCGCGACCGCGATTGCGACCTGCTGATCGCCTTCGGATCCAACCGGGCGATGGACATCGCCAAGGTCAGCCGTATCGCGATCGCCCATGACGAACCCATCGCCGCGCTCTCAAACGAGGAGGGGGGCTCCCAGCGGATCAACGCGGGCCTGCCCGATCTCTATTCAATCCCCGGCGTTCTCGGCTTCGCCTCCGCCATCAGCGATTACGCGCGGGTGAAACTGGATGCCGGGGGGCAGGTGCTGCTTTCATCCCGTCGCCTCATTCCCGACGTCGCGATCTGCGATCCGACGCTGACCCTGGGCGCCAGCGCGGCGGAGACCGCTTGCGCGGCGGCGGGGATCGTGGCGCGCGGGGTCGATGCGTTTCTCTCGCCCCGCTACAACCCGCCCGCCGACGCGCTGGCGATCGACGCGCTTTCGCGGGTGAGGACCTTCGCGAGCCGCGCGATCCAGATGGACGACCTCGCCGCGCGGCGGGAGATGATGGCGAGCGGTCTGAACAGCTCTCTCTCGCTGCAAAAAGGGATTTGCCCGGTTCACGCGATCTGCAACGCCATCTCTTCGGCGGCGACGCGGAAGCTCGACCCGAGCGCGCTCGGCGGGGTCATCATTCCGCGTCTCGTGGAGTTCTATGACGGCAGCGAGGATCGCGGCGAATGTCGGGTCAGGCGCGTGCTCAACATCCGGGAGAGCCGGGCGCTCGCGGACGGGCTGGACGAGTTGATGGCCGACTGGCCGACGCCGAAGACGCTTTCCGCGCTGGGCGTCGAGGTGGGCGCGCTGTCCGAGGCCGCGCGCCTCGCCTCCGAAGACCGCGCGATTTCAAACGGTCCCCGTCCCATCGGGCGGGGGGAGATTCGCGATATTCTCGAACGGGCGCACTGATCCGCCTCGCCGCCGCCGCATCACGCGTCGCTATATCTTGCGCTAATGCGCAGCGGATATACCCGAGAGTATCAAATCGTAACGTTCCGCTTGCGAAACGACGATCGCGCCTCCGATACTCCTCGTGGTTGATCCATCGGCAGAATGGACGACCGCACAGGGAGGACATGGAATGGCCAGAGCGATCTCGGTCCATCACGGCTCATTCGGGCGCGCCACGCTCTATGAGCTCGACAAAGGTCTGACGACCCACGCGCATCGCGAAGGGCACCTGATTTTCTATCTTGGAGGGCCCGACAGCCACGTCACGGTCAACGACCGCGACTACGCCGTAAACAGCTCGACCGCCGTCGCGGTCAGCCCCTGGGAGCCGCACAGCTTCCACCCTTCGCCCTGCGGCGAGCGGCACTTCGTGCTCACGCTCTACATCAAGCCGATGTGGTTCTTGGAGAACAGCCAAAGCGCTGAATTCGCTTTGAGTTTCGGGACGCCGCAAATTCACATGACGCCGATGGTGGAGATGTGGGTGGGGCGCCTGACCTCGATCCTGCTCGATGATCAGCCGTCAGATCGCTTCGATGGGTTCCTCTTTGAGACGACGCGCCAGTGCTTCGACCAGTCCTGGCGGGAGGTTGCGGCGAAGCCGCTTCTCAGCAGCGTGCAGCGCAAGTTCAACGACTTCCGCGTCCGCCGGTCGCTTCGCGTGATGCAGGAGACCTATGCCGAAGAAACTCAAATGGACGAGCTGGCGCGGGAGGTCGGCCTGTCGCGGCCGCATTTCTTCAAGCTCTTCAAGATGCAGATGGGGATCACGCCGAACCTCTACCTGAATACGCTGCGCGCAGAGCATGCGATCGACGAGCTGATGACGACGCGCAAATCGGTGACGGATATCGGCCTCGATCTCGGCTTCGCCAGTCAGGCGAGCTTCACGCGGTTCTTCAGCTCCAATGTCGGCATTCCCCCGACGGATTACCGCCGGGTCGCGCATTTCGTCTGACGGCGTTAAGGCGATCCAACGCCACCCGATCAGACTTTCAGATACGCCCGCGCGCGCGGCGAAGTCCTAGCGTTAACCGATAAGCGGGCGATCAACGCACGCGGCTCGGACGAAAGGTCTGAACCCATGGGAGGAACGGTCGCGATCTGCAGCGCCCTTCGGGCGAGGGACGGCGCATGACGGATTTCGCGCGCCGCCATCCGATCTGGACCGCGATCATCGTCATCGTCGCCGCCGTGCTGATCTGGATGATCTTCGCCGTCTGGCCGAAATGGCTGGTGGAGCTGATCGGACGCAAGAAGGTCTTCCTGAACGCGCTCTTCAACGGGATCACGCTCGGCGGGCTCTACTTCCTCGTCGCCTCCGGTTTCACCCTGATCTTCGGGCTGATGCGCAACGTGAACCTCGCGCATGGCTCCCTTTACCTCTTGGGCGGCTACATCGGTTACGAGGTGGCGGAGGCGACGGGCTATTGGCTTCTGGCTTTCCCGGCCGCCTTCATCGTCGTCGGCGCGCTCGGCATCCTTCTCCAGCTCTTCGTTTTCAGGAAGATGGAGGGGGAGGACCTGCGCCAAACCCTCGTCACAATCGGCATCTCCATCGTGGTCGCCGATCTGATGCTCTGGGGCTGGGGCGGCGATTTCTACAACATCAACGCGCCTTCGTGGCTCTCCGGCCCGATGGAGACGATCCTCGTCACGGCCCAGAAGCGCTCCGGCGATCTCGTCTACCTGAAATATCCGATGGTTCGGATTGTGATCTTCCTCGCCGCCGTGGCGATCGGGATCGGGATGTGGCTCCTCCTCAACCGCACGCGGGTCGGCATGCTGATCCGGGCGGGCGTGGACGACCGCGACATGCTCTCCGCCATCGGCGCGCGCATTCAGCTCGTCTTCCTCGGCGTCTTCGCCTTCGGCGCGGGGCTCGCGGGCGTCGCTGGCGTCGTCGGCGGCACGTTCCAGTCGGTCGCGCCGGGGGAGGACACGCGCTTCCTTCTCGCCTCTCTCGTCGTGGTGATCGTCGGCGGTATGGGGTCGATCCCGGGCGCAGCTCTCGGCGCGCTTCTGATCGGGCTCGCGGAGCAGTTCGGCTCCGTCTACATGCCGACTTACGCCGTCGTCCTGACGTTCCTGATCATGGTCGGCGTGCTCGCGTTCCGCCCTCAGGGCCTGATGGGGCGCTGAGATGGCGGTCGTCGATCCCACCGAGACCCGCGTCGCGACGCCCGGCGAGAGCCGCAGCTGGCTGGAGAGCATCCCGGCCGCATACTGGATCGTCGGCGTCATCCTCCTCATCACGCCGGCCATCGCCAGCGACTTCATCCTCTTTCAGATTTTCGGGTGGGGCTTCATCCTCGGCCTGATCGCGCTCGGCCTGATGTTCCTCGGCGGCTATGGCGGGATGGTGAGCCTCGCGCAGATGTCCATCGCGGGGATGGGCGGGTACATGGTTGCGATCTTCGGCCCCTCCGCGATCGAGACGATCTCCCTCGGCTGGCCATGGTACGTGGCGATCCCCATTGCGCTGATCATCGCGATGATCTTCGGGACGCTGATCGGCTGGCTCTCCGTCAGGACGGAGGGGATCTATACGATCATGATCACGCTCGCGATCTCGGCGGCGTTCTTCTACTTCACGCGCCAGAACTACGTGATCTTCAACGGGTTCTCCGGCTTCAACGGCGTCTTGCCGCCGCAGCTTTTCGGCGTCGACTGGCGGGCGTCGACGCCCTTCTACTACCTCACGCTCTTCTGGGCGGCGGCGGGATATTTCACTGTCCTCTACATCTCCCGCGCGCCATTCGGTCTAGCGCTGCAGGGGGTCCGGGATAATCCGCGCCGCATGTCGGCGCTCGGCTTCAACGTCACCGCGCACCGGGTCGCGGCCTATACCTTCGCCGCGCTTCTGGCGGGGATCGGCGGCATCCTCCTGACCTGGCAATCGGCGCAGATATCGCCCGGCACGGCGGGGATCAGCGCGGCGATCGACGTACTGGTGATCGCGGTGATCGGCGGGCTGCGCCACCCGATCGGCCCGTTCATCGGGGCGTTCATCTACGCGATCCTTGAGATTTTCGCGAAGGACGCGCTGGTCGCCGTCGGTCTTTCGGGCGACCGCTTCCAGCTTCTGATCGGCCTTGGCTTCCTCATCATCGTCTTCTGGTCGCCCGACGGCATACTCGGCCTCTGGGACAAGCTGCGCGCCAGCCGCAACCGCGACCCGCTCACCGATCGCGGCGGAGACGCGCCGTGAACGCCCCGCTCGATGCCGGCTCCTCCATCTCGGAGCGTCTGGGCGCCACCGGCACGGCGAACGCCTTGGAGCTGCGCGGGGTCTCGAAATATTTCGGCGCGCTGGCCGCGATGGCGGACATCGACATCACGGTGCGCCCCGGAGAGCGGCGCGCGGTGCTGGGGTCCAACGGCGCGGGGAAGACGACGCTCTTCAATTGCGTCACCGGCGATTTCCCGGCGACGACCGGCACGATCCGCTTTTTCGGGGAGGACATCACCGAGTTCCCCCCGCAGGAGCGCATTCGCCGGGGCTTGCGCCGCACCTATCAGATCTCGCTCCTCTTCACCGGGCTGACGGTGATCGACAACATCTATCTGGCCTGCACAGGCGTTTCCCGCTCTCGCTTCTCCTTCCTGCGCCCGCGCCGCAACGACGCCTTGATGGCGAGTGCGGAGAACCTCGTGCGCGTGGTGCATCTGGAGGACGCTAAGGATACCGAGGTCTCCACCCTTTCCTACGGCCAGCAGCGCCAGCTTGAGATCGCGATGGCGCTGGCGGGGGCGCCGCGCTTCATCCTCTTCGACGAACCGGCGGCGGGGCTTTCGCCGACGGAGCGGACGGAGCTGATCGAGATCCTGCTCGGACTGCCCGGACATATGGGCTTCATCATCATCGAGCACGACATGGACGTCGCCCTCCGCGTCGCGGAGTCGGTGACGATGATGCATAACGGGCGCATCTTCAAAGAGGGCAAACCGGCGGAGATCGAAGAGGACCCTGAGGTTCAGGCGCTCTATCTCGGGGGCGGCGAGGATGGCTGAGGGGACGCCGATCCTCGAGGTCCGCGACCTCAACGTCTACTACGGCCAGAGCCACGCGCTGCAGGGCGTGAACATGACGCTCGGCTCCGGCGTCCTGTCGGTCGTCGGGCGCAACGGCATGGGCAAGACGACGCTCTGCAAGGCGATCATGGGGCTGGAGCCCGCAGCCTCCGGCACGATCGCCTTCGCAGGTCAGGCGATCAACGGCCGGAACCCGGCGGAGATCGCCCGGATGGGGATCGGATACGTCCCGCAGGGCCGCCGACTTTGGCGCTCGCTCACGGTCGACGAGCATCTGAAGCTGGTGGAGAAACGCGGCGGCGCGTGGACCATCGAGCGGATCTACGGAACCTTCCCGCGTCTCGCAGAACGCAAGTCCAACGGCGGAGCGCAGCTTTCGGGCGGGGAGCAGCAGATGCTGGCCATCGCCCGCGCGCTCCTCCTCAATCCGCGCCTCCTGGTGATGGACGAACCGACGGAGGGGCTCGCCCCCGTCATCGTCCAGCAGGTGGAGGACATGCTGATCCAGCTCGGGCGGGAGGGCGATATCGACGTCCTCGTCATCGAGCAGAATATCGGCGTCGCCTGCGCCGTGGCGAGCCAGGTCGCGATCATGGTCAACGGGCGGATCAACCGGGTGATGGACAGCGCCCGGCTGGCCGGAGACCGCGACCTGCAGCAAGCGCTCCTCGGCGTCGGGCGCCACGCCCATGACGAGACGCCGGAGCCGTCGGCGCAGCGGGAGGAGGCGGACGCAGCTTCAACGCCCTCTGCGCTCACAAAGGTCTACGTCTCCAACCCGAAAACGCCGACCCGCTGGTCCCGTCCCGTTCCTGTGCGGATGATCGAAGGCGCGGCGCGCACGATCACGCAAACGGCGCGGGAGGCGGCGGAGGTCAAGCCGATCTCCCAGATGCGGGCGCGGGCGGGCGCGGGCCAGGTGCTGGTCGCCGGGACGCTCGACACCAAGGGCGCGGAGATGCGGTTCATCCGCGACGTGCTGAAGGAGGACGGGGTCAACGCGATCCTCGTAGATCTCTCCACTTCAGGCAAACCATCCGGCGCGGAGGTCCCGCCGCACGCCGTCGCCGCTTTCCACCCGCGCGGCGTCTCCGGCGTCTTCACCGGGGATCGGGGCACCGCCGTCGCGGGAATGACGGAGGCGTTCGAGCGCTGGATGGGACGGCAGGAGAACATCGCCGGGATCATCGCAGCGGGCGGATCGGGCGGCACTGCGCTGGTCTCCCCGGCGATGCGGTCGCTTCCCGTTGGCGTGCCGAAGGTGATGATCTCGACCATCGCCTCCGGCAATGTCGGCCAGTATGTCGGCCCCTCCGACATCATGATGCTGCACTCGGTCGCCGACGTTCAGGGGCTGAACTCGATCACCCGCGAGGTGCTCGGCAACGGGGCGCGGGCGCTCGCCGGGATGGTGAAGGGCCGTCAGGGCGCGGCTCCGCCCGCCCCGTCGAAACCCGCCATCGGCCTGACGATGTTCGGGGTGACGACGACGTGCATTCAGCAGGTGTCCGCCGCATTGGAGAGCGACTACGACTGCCTCGTCTTCCACGCCACCGGCACCGGCGGGCGGGCGATGGAGAAGCTTCTGGACAGCGGGATGCTGACCGGCGTTCTCGACCTCACGACGACGGAGATTTGCGACATGGTCGCGGGCGGCGTCTTCGCGGCGGACGAGACCCGCTTCGACGCCTCCATCCGCGCGGGCCTGCCCTATATCGGGGCCTGCGGCGCGCTCGACATGGTGAACTTCAACGCCCCGGACACGGTGCCGGAGCGGTATCGCGGGCGCGTCCTCTACGAACACAACCCGCAGATCACCCTGATGCGCACGACGCCCGAGGAATGCGACCGGATGGGCCGCTGGATCGGGGAGAAGCTGAACCTGATGACTGGCCCGGTGCGGTTCTATTTGCCGGAGGGCGGGGTCTCCGCCCTCTCCGCCCCCGGTCAGCCCTTTCACGATCCCGCCGCCGACGCCGCGCTTTTCCGCGCGCTGGAGGAGACGGTCCGCCAGACCGGATCGCGCCAGCTGATCCGCACGCCTCATAACATCAACGACCCGGAGTTCGCGGCGATGGCCGTCACCGAATTCCGCGCCCTTCACGGGACGCCGTCCAGAACCGCCGCAGGAGCCTGACGCCCATGTTCGACCGCACAGAATTGATGACCAAGTTCCGCGCCATGCGCGACTGCGGCGAGCCGATCATCGGCGGCGGCGCGGGCACGGGCCTTTCCGCCAAATGCGAAGAGGCGGGCGGGATCGACCTGATCGTCATCTACAATTCGGGCCGCTACCGCATGGCGGGGCGCGGCTCGCTCGCCGGGCTGATGCCCTACGGCGACGCCAACGGCGTGGTGATGGAAATGGCGGGGGAAGTGCTGCCCGTCGTCAAGAAAACCCCGGTGCTCGCGGGCGTCTGCGCGACCGACCCGTTCCGCCTGATGGGCAAATTTCTCGATGAAGTGAAAGCGGCGGGATTTTCGGGTGTTCAGAACTTTCCGACAGTCGGCCTGATCGACGGGTCGTTCCGCGCCAACCTCGAAGAGACCGGCATGGGGTACGCCCATGAGGTGAATATGATCCGGATGGCGGCGGAGCGGGACTTGCTGACGACGCCCTACGTCTTCGACGAAGAGAGCGCGCGGGCGATGGCGGCGGCGGGGGCCGACATCATCGTCGTTCATCTCGGCCTGACGACGGGCGGGGCCATCGGGGCGGAGACCGGCGTCACGCTTCAAGACGCGCCCGCGCTCACCGACAAATGGGCGGCGGCGGCGCTGGCGGAGAACCCGGACGCGATCGTGCTCGTCCACGGCGGCCCGGTCGCGATGCCGGAGGACGCCGATTTCGTCCTCAAGAACACCAAGAACTGCCACGGCTTCTACGGCGCGTCCTCGATGGAGCGCCTGCCGACCGAAGTCGCGCTCACCGAACAGACGAAGAAATTCAAGGAGATCGGCCGCTAAGGCGGCCGGAAGGGAGGCTCCACCATGACTGGCGAACTGATCGGACAACTGATCCTCTGGCTCATCGCGGCCGTCATCGTCGTTTTCATCGTCTACTGGGTGATGCACTGGCTCTACCGCCGGTCCACCAAGGAGGTCGCGTTCGTGCGAACCGGTTTCCTCGGCGAAAAGGTCGTCATCAACGGCGGCGCTTTCGTCTGGCCGATCATCCACGACATCACGCCGGTCAACATGAACTCCCTCCAGCTCGCCGTGACGCGGGAGAAGGAGGAGGCGCTGATCACCCGCGACCGGATGCGGATCGACGTCGACGCCGAGTTCTACGTGCGCGTGAAGCAGGAGAAGAGCGCGGTATCCCTCGCCGCCTCCACCCTCGGTCGCCGCACGCTGGAACCGGAGCGGATCCATTCGCTCCTCTCCGGCAAGTTCATCTCCGCCCTTCGCACCGTCGCCTCCCAGATGACGCTCGAAGAAGTGCATGAAAACCGGAACGATTACGTCGCTCGCGTCCTCGAGATGGCGCAGGAGGGGATGAACAAGAACGGGCTGGAGCTGGAGAGCGTCGCGGTCACCGATATCGACCAGACCGACATTCAGTATTTCAACCCGTCCAACAAGTTCGACGCCGAAGGTCTGACCACCGTCATCGAAGCGGTGGAGAACCGCCGGAAGCTGCGCAACGACATCGAACAGGACGCGATGATCAAGATCCGCGCCCGCAATCTGGAGGCCGAGAAACAGGCCCTCGACATCGAGCGCGAGAGCGAAGAAGCCCGTCTGGATCAGGAACGCGAAGTCGAGTTCCGCCGCGCCCAGCAGCGCGCCGAACTCGCCCGCGAGCGGTCGGAGCGGGAGAAGGACGCGGAGCAGGCGACGCTCTTGTCTCGCGAGGCGATCGAGACCGCCCGCATCGAGAACGAGCGCCAGATCGCGGAGGCGCGCATCGCCTCCGAACGCGAGATCAGACAGCGGGAGATCGAGCGCCAGAAGGTGGTGGAGGAAGCTGACATCTCCAGCCGCGAGGCCATCGAGAAGGCCCGCATCTCGCAGGAGACGGCGCTGACCGAAGAGCGGATCAAGACCCGCAAACAGACCGACGCCGCCGAAATCGCCGCCCGCGAGGCGGTGGAGAAGGCGCGCATCGCGCAGGAGAAGGCGCTGGAGGAAGCACGCATCGCCAAGGAGCGGGAGACGCAGGGCAAGGAAATCGAGCGCCAGAAGGCCATCGACGAGGAAGGCATCACCGCCCGCGAAGCCGTCGAGCGCGCCCGCATCGCGCAGGAAAAGGCCGTCACCGAGGCCCGGATCGAATACGAACAGACGACCCGCGAACGCGAAGTCGCCCGCGACCTCGCCGTGCAGGAGGCCGAGATCGCCCAGCGCGAGGCGACGGAGAAGCTGCGGATCATGCAGGAGAAGGCTGTGGCCTCCGCCCGCATCTCCTCCGATCGCGAGACGCGGAGCCTGGAGATCGAGCGCAACCGCGCCGTCGATCAGGCGGAGATCGACGCCCGCGAGGCGGTGGAGAAAGCCCGCATCGCTCAGGAGCGTCTTCTGGCATTCGAGCGGATCGAAGCCAGCGAGAAGACGGAGGAGCGCGAGCAGCTGAAGTCCGAGGCGGTCGAAGCCGCCCGCATCGCCAAGGAGAAGAAGCTCGCCGCAGAGCGCATCGCCTACGAGCAGGACATGCGCGAGCGCGAGATCGCCCGCAACCGGGCGGTGGACGAAGCGAACATCGCCGCGCAGGAGACGATCAACGCCGCCCGGATCGAGGAGGAGGCGAAGACCCGCGCCGCCGAGATCGAGAAGGAGCGCTCCATCGAAGCGGCCAATATCGAGCGGCGCAAATCGCTTGAGCATCTGGAGGTCGAACGCACCAAGGCGCTGCGCGAAGCTGAGATCGCCGCGAAGGAGCTGGTCGAGAAGACCCAGATCCAGTCGGAGGACGAGTTGGACGACGCCCGCATCTCCCACCAGAAGAAGCGCCGCCGTCTGGAGATCGAGCGCGAGAAGGTGGTCGAGGAGGCGGCGATGGAGAAGGCCATCGCGCTCTACGCCAAGTCGCTGGACGAAAGCGCCGCCGCGATCGAGGCGGACGCCGCCCGCGCCAAGGCCGCCGAAGCCGCGGCCAAGGTCGACACCGCCTCCGTGCTGGAGGCCGCGGCCCGCGACAAGCAGGTCGGCGTCACCGAGGCGGAGAAGGAGGCCGAGCGCCAGAAGCTCGCCGCCCATGCCGAGCAGGTCACCGCGACGGTGCGGGCCGAAGCGCAGCGCCTCATCAACGAGGCGGAGAACATTCTCACCGACGGCGCCCGCCGGAGCCTCTTCAAGCGCAACATGCTGGAGAAGCTGGAGGGGATCATCGCCGCGCAGGTCAAACCGCTGGAGAAGATCGACGAGATCAAGATCATGTCGCTCGGCGGCTCCGGGACGACCGGCCTCGGCTGGGCCGACGGCGGCGGCAATGGCGGCGGCGGTGGAGGCGGCGGCGGCGGGGCGAGCCCGACCGACGAGGTGATCAACTCCGCCCTCCGCTACCGCGTTCAGGGGCCGATGATCGACAGCCTGATGAACGACATCGGCATCGACGGCTCCAACCTCGCCAAGTCGGCGGTGTTCCAGGACGCGAACAACATGGCCCGCGCCATGAACGAGAGCCAGAAACTGGCCAACGCCAAGAAGGCGGACAGCGACAAGTCTGGTGGCGACAAGAAGGACGGGAAGTAAATGGCCCGCGTCTACGTCTCCACCGTCATCGGCGCCCCTTTGGGCCGTGTCTGGGACCGCGTGCGCGGCTTCAACGACCTGCCGCGCTGGCATCCGATGATCCGCGACAGCCGGATCGAGGACGCGCTGCCCGCCGACAAGGTCGGCTGCATTCGCAACTTCAACCTGCAGAACGGCGACAATATCCGCGAGCAGCTTCTGGGGCTGAGCGACTACGACATGTTCTGCACTTACTCGATCCTCGAGAGCCCGATGCCGCTGGAGGATTACGTCGCCACCCTCCGCCTCACCCCGGTGACGGAGGGCGACCGGACCTTCGCGGAATGGTCGGCCGAATTCTCTTGCGATCCGGCGGAGGAAGACGGGCTGGTGAACGGCATAGGATCCGACGTCTTTCAGGGCGGGTTCGACGCGCTGAAGCGGCACTTCGGAGGGGCGTGATGGGTTCGATCAAGGCCCCCTCCCTAACCCTCCCCCGCGAACGGGGAAGGGAACGCGCAGGCGGCGCCGCTTGCGCCTCTCCCCCCGTCCGCGGGGGGAGATCGAGAGGGGGGCTTTCGCCCGTCGCTCCGATGGAAGGGGCCCGCTGATGCCCCGCGTACGCAAATCCGTCGTGCTCGACGCCCCGGTCGAAGCGGTCTGGGACGTGATCCGCGACTTCAACGGCCATGACCAGTGGCACCCCGCCATCGCAGAGAGTCATATCGAACGCGGGCGGCCCGCCGACATGGTCGGCTGCGTGAGGAACTTCCGCCTCGAAGACGGATCGAACCTGCGGGAGCAGCTTCTGACCCTCTCCGACCTCGAACAGACCTTCAGCTATTGCCTTCTCGACACGCCCGTCCCGCTCTTCAACTACGTCGCCCATGTCCGGCTCTTTCCCGTCACCGATGGTGATCGGACCTATTGGGAATGGGAGAGCCGGTTCGACACGCCCGCCGGGCGCGGGCCGGAACTGACCGAACTCGTCGGCGAGGGAATCTACGTCGCCGGGTTCGACGCCATCCGCACGCATATGGGGCTCGGCCATGCTTGACGTCCGCACCTTCCCGACCGCCGCCGAAGCGGCCGGCGCGATGAACGACGACGCCCGGTTCCTCGGAGGCGGCACGCTGGTGATGAACCGGGTGAATTACGGCGATCAGCGCTTCCGCCAGATCATCCGCACCACAGATCCCAGCTTGCGCGAGATCCGAACCGAAGGCGACCGCGTCGCCATCGGCGCGGGCGCGACGATGGCGGACCTGATGCGCTCTCCGGAGACGGCTTTCCTCGCCTCCGCCGCCCGCGCGGTCGGCGGACCCGCGATCCGCAACATGGCGACGGTCGGCGGCAACCTGATGGCGCCGCACCCTTACGGCGACCTCGCGGTGGCGCTTCTGGCGCTGGACGGCGTGGCGCGCATGGTCGGCGGCGGGGAGATGAGCCTTGAGGACTTTCTTTCCCAACGTCGCGGCATCGTGCAGGCGGTGCTGGTGCGGCGCCCGGCGGGCGACGCCTTCCGCTTCCGCAAGGTCTCCCGCGTGAAGCCCAAGGGCGTCTCCGTCATGTCGATGGCGGCGCATCTGAACCGGAGCGCCGGGCGCCTGTCGGACGTGCGCGTCGCTTACGGCGCGATGGGGCCTACGCCGGTGCGCGTCCGGGCGGTGGAGGCGGCGCTGGAGGGCGCCTCGCTCGACGCCGCCGGGATCGCGCCCGCACTCGCGGTCGCGACCGACGGGGTCACTCCGCCGGACGACCCGCTCGCCTCCGCCTGGTATCGCCGGGAAGTCGCGCCGGTTCACCTCCGGCGACTTCTGCTTGGGGAGGACGCGCGATGAAGACCCCCGTCACCTTCACCCTGAACGGCGCCGAAGCCGCCGTCTTCGTCGACCCGGGCGCGAACCTTCTGGACGTGCTCCGCCGGGGCTGCGGCGATCTTTCTCCGAAATACGGCTGCGGGCAGGGCGGCTGCGGCGCCTGCACCGTGCTCATCGACGGGGAGCCGCATATCGCCTGCCTCACCCTCGCCGAGGTCGTGCAGGGCCGGACGATCCAGACCACCGGCGGGCTGGCGAGCGGCCCCGATCTGCACCCGCTGCAAAAGGCGTTCATGGAGGGGTTCGCGGCACAGTGCGGCTATTGCACGCCGGGGATGCTGATGTCCGCGAAGGCGCTTCTCGACCGCAACCCGAACCCCAGCCGCGCGGAGGTGGAGGAGGCGATCTCCGGCAACCTTTGCCGCTGCACGGGCTATGAACCGATCATCGACGCGATCCTAGAGGCCGCCAAGCAAAGGGGAGCCGCCTGATGGCCGTCGAATACAGGAAAGACCTCTTCGCCGACGAGCGCTCCGACGATCTGGACGTGGTCGGCAAGCCCGTTATCCGGCAGGACATCCTCGGCCACGTCACGGGCCGGTCGCCCTTCTACGACGATCACCTCTATGACGGCCTCCACCATATGCGCTGCGCGCGCTCGCCTCATCACCACGCGCGCATCCGCTCGGTGGACGCGAGCGCGGCGGAACGGATGGAGGGGGTCGTGCGGGTTCTAACGGCGCGGGACGTGCCGGTGAACATGAACACGCTCTTGTCGCTCATCAACTTCGGGAAAGATGACGAGCCGCTCCTGGCGACGGACAAGGTCAGTTACGTGGGCCAGCCGATCCTCGCCATCGTCGCGACCTCCGTTCGAGCGGCGCAGGACGCCGTCGCGGCGGTCAAGGTGGATTACGAGGTCCTTCCCCATGTGCTGGACGTCGAAGAGGCGCTGAAGCCCGAAGCGCCTGTGGTGAACGAGACCTATCCCAACAACACCTTCGACTATTTCGAGAAATACGATCACCAGAAGCTGCGCTTCGGCGATGTGGAGGCGGCGTTCCGCGAGGCCGATCACATCGTCGAGGGCGAATACCAGATGTCGCCCATCGAGCAGGCCCCGATTGAGACCTGCGGCGCCATCGCGGCGCCGGAGACGAACGACCGGATCACCGTGCACACCTCGACGCAGGCGCTCTTCTTCTCCGTCGGGGTGACGGCGAAGCAGCTCGACATGAACTCCTCTCGGCTCCACTTCATCGGCGGCACGGTCGGCGGGGGCTTTGGCGGCAAGGTGGACAGCCACCATGAACCGCTCGCCGCGCTCGCGTGCCTGATGACCGGCAAGCCGGTGAAATACATGTGGGACCGGGCCGAGGAGATGCAGGTCGGCGCGCCCCGCGGCGGCGAGCGGTGGCGCATCAAGGACGGGGTGACGCGCGACGGGCGGATCATCGCCCGCCAGTTCACTGGCTTCTTCGACGCGGGCGCCTTCACGCGCCTTTCGTCTTACGCGGTGCAGAAGTCGACCGGGCACCTGCCGGGGCCCTATTCGATCCCCAACGTCGCCTCCAACGTCTACTGCGTCTACACCAACCGCACGCCGTCCACGGCGATGCGCGGCTTCGGCATCACGGCGGCGGATTTCGCCATCGAGCGGCATATGGACAAGGTCGCGCGGGCGGTCGTGATGGACCCGATCGAGCTGCGCATCCTCAACGCCTATCGCGACGGAGACATGAAGGCGCACCGGCGGGCCGCCAAGAACTGCGCGCTGATCGAGAGCTGTCAGGTCGTGGCGCAGAAGTCCGGCTGGGGCCTCTCGGCGGACGCGATGCGGGCGTCGAGCATGGTCGGGGGCGGGCAGGGGGCGCTGGGCCTCGTTCCGGAGACGGCGACCGACGAAGAGGGGCGGATTGGGGAGCGCAAGCGCGCCTTCCTCGCGCCCGATCCGTTCTCCGCCTCTGGTGCGCGGGGCAGGTTGCCTGCGGGATACTCATCGAACAACTCCTCCGCTCTCGGCAACGCGCCGCAACGGGAGGACATGGAGGCGGAGGTCGAGCGGCTCGGCTTCAAGGGCGGCGCGCCCGCGCTGCCGCAACCCGCAGCGCGGGAGCCGGAACCGCGACCCGCTGCGCCGCAGCCCTTCTATGCGCCCCAGCCGAGGTACGCGCCGCCGCCTCCGCCCGCGCATTCGACAGGCGGCGGGCCCTCGCTTCCCTCGGCCTATACGCAGCGCCCGGCGGCGAGCGTCGACAGCGCGCCGAACCAGCCGCCCACCTATGCGCCGCCGCCGCAACAGAGCGCGCCGCAGCCACCCGCTCCACCGGCGGAGACGCCCGCGACCGCCGCCGACCACTTCCAGCGCGGCGTCAAACGCCCCGGCGTGTCGCGCTTCATTTCGGGGAGGCGTCGCTGATGGCCATTCACCACGGGCGCGGTTTCGCCTGCATCAACTACCCGATCGGCATGAACCTCGGCGGCGATCCGTCTCAGGCGCTGGTGCATTCGACGCCGGACGGGAAGTTCAAGGTCACCCTCTCCTCCATCGACCTCGGCCAAGGGATCAAATCCGTCGGGCGCCAGCTCGCGGCGGAGACGCTCGGCGTGCCGGTGGAGGACGTCTATGTCGACACCGCCGACAGCGACACGGGCCCGCACGACATGGGCTCCTTCGCCTCGCGCGGCACCCACCGGATGGGCAACGCGATCATCCGCGCCGCCACCGAAGCGCGGCGACAGCTCCTTGAGGCCGCGAGCGAGGAGTTGGAGGTCGACGCCGCCGACCTGACCACCGACGGGCGCGGCAATATCCACGTGAAAGGCGCGCCCTCCCGCTCCATCACCGTCGAGGCGACGGCGGAAGCGGCGCAGTTCCGGCAGGGACGGACGCTGGCGGGGCGCGGGATCTTCCTCGTGCCGCTTTCGGAAGTGGACAGCGAGACGGGGGAGATGACGCCCGTCTCCAGTTTCGCCCACGCCGCGCTGATCGTCGATCTGACGGTGGACGACGAGACGGGGGAGGTGGAGGTCCAGCAGATCAATTCCGCCTACGAAGTCGGTCGCGCGCTCAACCCGCGCCTCGTGGAGCAGCAGCTGATCGGCGGCGCGTGGATGGGCGTGAGCCATGCGCTCTACGAGACGACGGAACCCTATTACCCCGACCGCGCCCACGGGCCGGAGGATTTCAACCACTACCTTCAGCCCGGCCCCGGCGACGCGGTTCCGCACCACATCTCCATCCTCGAGCGGCCGGCGCCCGACGCGCCCTTCGGCGGCAAGGGGCCGGGGGAGATGTGCGCGAACCCCGTCCTCCCCGCCATCGCCAACGCCGTCTTCAACGCGGTCGGCGTCGAATGCGACGCGCTGCCGATCACGCCCGAAAAGGTGCTGCGTGGCATCCGCGCCAATGGCGGCGCGCGGCCTCAGGGAACCCCGGGCCGCTGATGCCGGTTCGCGCGAACATAGGCGGGATCGACAGCCCCGGCGCGCTGCAGCAAGCGCTGACCGGAGCGCAGTATCTCGCCGACGACGCGCTGGCGACGGCGGCTTATCTCGGCCTCGCGCTCGGCAAGCCGCTCCTTCTGGAAGGCGCGCCCGGGGTCGGCAAAACGGAGGCGGCGAAGGCTATCGGCTCCGTGCTGGGCCGCAACGTGATCCGGTTGCAGTGCTATGAGGGGATCGACGCGGCGGCGGCGCTTTACGAGTGGAACTACCCCCGCCAGATGCTCGCGATCCGGCAGGCGGAGGGAGATTACGTCAACGTCTACTCCGACGATTACCTCCTCGCGCGGCCCTTGCTGGAGGCGCTGCGCTCTCCCGAGCAAACGCTCCTCCTGATCGACGAGATCGACCGCTCCGACCATGAATTCGAGGCGTTTCTGCTGGAGTTCCTCTCCGACTTCACGATCTCCATCCCGGAGACGGGGACGGTGCGCGCGCCGACCCATCCCATCGTCGTTCTCACTTCCAACCGCACCCGCGACCTGCACGAGGCGCTCCGGCGGCGCTGCGTCTATCACTGGATCGATTATCCCGACCCGGCGCTGGAGGCGCGGATCGTCATGGCGCGAGCATCCGCTGTTGCGGAAGGGACCGCCGCGGCGGTCGTCGCCTCCGTCGGCCTGATGCGGGCGGAGCCGCTGGTGAAGCCGCCGGGCGTGGCGGAGACGGTGGAGTGGGCGGAGGCCGCGACGCTTCTCAATGCGCAGGGCGAGGCGTGGCCGGCGGCCTTCCGGCGCTCCATCGGGGTTGCGCTGAAGGATCAGGACGACCTGGCCCATATGGCGCCGAGGCTCGACGCCTTTCTGCCGGGGGAGGCCGCGTGATGAGCTGGCGGTCGATGAAGATCGACGGTATGCGGAGGCTGGGCCAAGGCGCCCCGCCGCCGTCCCCAAGCGTTACCAGAGGATTAAGGAATCTAGGATTCCGGCATTCTAGAATTCCGGAATTCCGGAACACTAGAAAACTAGAGTATTTAAGGGTTCGTTCACCTTTGCGGCTTGCTGACAGTGGGCCTGCGGCGTGGTCGGCATCGTCTTCCGCGGAGCGCATCGGATGACCGCCCCGCTCCCACGCGCCACCCAGCCCTTCGTGGAGTTTCCGACGATCCTCCGCGCCCACGGCTTCGCCATATCGCCGGATCAGACCATCGGTTTCCTGGAGGCGATCGAGCTTCTCGGCCCCCGGAATATCGAGGACATCCGGAGAGCGGGCGTCGCCATGATGGCGATCCCGAAAGAGCGGGAGGAGGAGTTCGACGCGCTCTTCCGCGCCTTCTTCCTCTGCATGACCGTCCCCGGAGCGATTGAGGAGGAAGACGATGAGGTCTCCGCCCAGGAACCCACCGGCGCGACGGAGGAGATGGAGGAGATCGACCCTGAGGGCGATCCGGGCGACGAGGCCGCCAGCGTCGAGCGCCTGTCGCGCCGCGACTTCGCGCCGGACGATCCGGACGCCGCCCTCGCCCATTTCCAGCGCGCCGCGCCCGCGCGCCTGCCGCGCCGGCGGTCCTATCGGTTCGCCGCCGCCAATCGGGGCAAGCTCCTCGACATGCGGCGCACGCTCAGGGAGGCGGCGAAGCGGGATGGGGAGGTGTTCACGCTGGCTCATCGCCGCAGAAAGGACCGCCAGCGCAAAATCGTCCTCCTGATCGACGTCTCCGGCTCGATGAAGGAACGGACGGAGGGCGCCCTCCTTATCGCTCATGCGCTGGCCCGCGCGGCGGAGCGGGCGGAGGTCTTCACCCTCGGCACTCGCCTCACCCGCGTCACGCCCGCGCTGCGGCTCAGGAACCGCGAACAGGCGATGGCCCGCGCCTCCGCCCTGATCGCGGATGTGGACGGCGGCACGCGGATCGGGGAGGCGCTGACGGCTTTCCTCGCCGTCCCGCGCTACGCAGGGTTTGCGCGGGGCGCGGCAGTGATCATGCTCTCCGACGGGCTGGAGCGGGGCTCGCCCCAGGCGATGCGGGACGCCGCGCGGCGTCTTTCGCGGATCGCCTGGCGGCTCGACTGGCTGACGCCGCTCGCCGCCGATCCGGGCTTCGCGCCCGCCACAAGCGCGCTCGCCGCAATCCTGCCGGATCTCGACGCGCTGGAGAACGGCGCGACGACGGCGGCGGTCGTCGATCACGTGCTCAATCTGGCCAGAGCCGCATGATCGACGCGCATCACCATATCTGGCGACAGGCCGACCTGCCCTGGCTGCTCGGCCCGGAACAGCCGCGCATCTTCGGGCCCTATGCCGGGATCAAGCGGGACTACCTGATCGACGAGTACCGCGCCGATCTGGCGAAGACCGGGGTTGAGAAATCGGTCTATGTGCAGGCCAACTGGGCGCCGAACTGGTGGCGGGACGAGATCGCGTGGGTGCAGTCCGTCGCCGACCGGACGTGCTGGCCCCACGGGATCGTCGGCTTCCTCGACTTCACCAAAGGCGATGTCGTCCCGGCGCTGGAGACGGTGAAGGACGTCCCGCTCCTTCGCGGGTTCCGCCAGCAGTTCCACTGGCACGAAAACCCGCTCTACCGCTTCGCGCCGTCCGCGACCCAGATCGCCGCGCCGCAGGTGGCGGAGAATATCGCGAAGCTCGCCGACTATGGGCTGACTTTCGACCTGCAGGTCTTCCCCGCGCAGATGGAGGACGCCGCCGCGCTGGCTGACGCCTGCCCGGACGTGACCTTCATCCTCCAGCACGCCGGGATGCTGGAGGACCGGAGCGAAGAAGGATGGGCGGCATGGCGCGCGGCGATGACGGACCTCGCCAAGCGGCCGAACGTGGTGACGAAGCTCTCCGCCTTCGGGACGTTCATCCACCGCAACGATCCGAAGTTTATCGAAGCGATGGTGACGGAGACGGTCGCCATCTTCGGGGCCGAACGCTGCATGTTCGGCTCCAACTTCCCGATCGAAAAGCTCTGGACGAGCTACGCCAAGCTCTTCGCCGCCTTCCGCAAGGCGACCGAAAAGCTCTCCAAGAAAAAGCAGAAGCAGATTTTCAACGACACTGCAGCGCGGGTCTACCGCCTCGACTAAGGGAGAAACGACATGGCCCTCACGATCCACACGCTGGACTTCGGCGATATCGAGCTGGAGACGAGCTTCCTCGTCCTCGGCCATGAATGCGGACGGGTGCGCCGGGTGCCGACCTACGGCTTCCTGATCCTCGGCGGCGAATATCCCGTGCTGGTCGACACCGGCTATCGCGACAACGCGATCATGGAGACGCTGGGGATGCGCGGCCACTGCTACCATGAGAACACGGTGGATCAGCAGCTGGCGAAGCACGGGCTGCGGATCGGGGACATCCGCTACATCCTCCACACCCATCTGCATATCGACCACGCCGGGAACGACGACGATTTTCCGATGAACACCACGGTCGTCCTGAACCGGCGGGAGATGGAGTATTCCGTCTCCGGCCTGATGTATCCGCAATATCCGAAGCCGGACATCAAGCATCTGGTCGACCGGATCTACGAGCCGGAGGCGATCCGCTTCCTCGATCTGGAGATCTCGGGCGCGGAGGAGATCATTCCCGGCGTTTGGTGCGAGGCGGCGGGCGCCCATACCGAAGGGTCGATGAACGTGATCGTCGAGACGGCGGACGGGCTCGCCTGTCTTTGCGGCGACGTGATCTACGACTTCAACGATCAGGTCGTGAACCACGTGCGGGTGAACAACTACATGGAGCCGCAGGTGACCGGGAACCACTCCGGCTCCAAGCGCGCCGAGAAGGGCGCGATCAAGAAGCTCCTGAACAACTACCGCTACCTTCTGCCCGTCCATGACCGGGGCGCGGTGATCGAGCGGGGGCAGGTCGTCGGGCGGCTCGGCATGCAATGCCCCGGCCCGGTGACGGAGAGCCTGCCGGCCCGCAACTGGTTCCCGGCGTAACGCCGCACGCGAACGAGGGAGGTCCCGGATCACGTCCGGGACGGTGGTGAGAGGAAACCAACATGGCCCACACCGTCACAGACCAACGCTTCGCCGCGCTGATCGATCCGAACGCGCAGGTGCGCCAGATCGCGTCCGGCTGCGTCTTCACCGAAGGGCCGCTCTGGCATCCCTTGGAGCAGCACCTGACCTTCTCCGACATGCCCGGCGACGTCCGCCGCCGCTGGACGGAAGCGGGCGGGGCGGTGGAGATCATGCGCCCGTCGAACAAGGCGAACGGGCTGACCTATGACGCGGGCCTGAACCTTCTGGCCTGCGAGCATTCCACGTCATCCGTCGCCCGCTTCAGCCCGTCGGGCGAGCGGGAAGTGTTGGCGAGCCATTTCGAGGGGAAGGAGCTGAACTCCCCCAACGACATCATCGTCCGCTCCGACGGCTCGATCTATTTCACCGACCCGACTTATGGGCGGATGGAGCATTTCGGCGTGCCGCGCCCGGTGCAACAGGGGTTTCAGGGGGTTTATCGCCTGCCGCCTGGCCACAAGCCAGGTGATGAGCCGCAACTCGTCTCCGACCGCTACATGTTCAGCCAGCCGAACGGGCTTTGCCTCTCGCCCTGCGAGAAGTTCATGTGGGTGAACGACACGGATCAGGCGAATATTCGTTTTTTCGACATCGGCGACAACGGCGCGCTGACCAACGCCCGCGTCTTCGCCTCCGGCATCGAGGAAGACGCCCGCGCCGGTCGCCCCGACGGGATGAAGGCGGATACCGAGGGCAATATCTACGTCACCGCCCCCGGCGGCGTCTGGGTCTATGATTTCCACGGCGTGAAGCTGGGCGAAATCCTGATCCCGGAGCAGGCGGCGAACCTGCACTGGGGCGGGCCCGACTGGCGGACGCTCTACGTCTGCGCGACCACCGGGGTCTACGCCGTGCCGATGAAAGCGCAGGGCCGGCAGGAGGCGTTCATGCGCGCGCAGGCGCCGGCGGCCGCCGCAGCGGGGCCGCTTCGCCTCGATCCGTCCAAGACGGCGCTGATCATTCAGGACATGCAGAACGACGTCATCATCGACGGCGGCGCTTTCGCCGACAGCGGCTCGCCCGCCCACGCCAAACAGCAGAACGTCGTCGCCAACTCCCGGCGGCTGGCGGACGCCTGCCGCCGCGCCGGGGTCACGGTGATCCACGTCTGGTTCGTCTGCGAGCCGGGCCATCCCAAGCTCCAGCGCAACGCGCCCCTCTTCGAGGGTCTGCTGGACGCGGGCGCGCTCGCGCGCGGCACGTGGGGCGGCGCCCCCGTTCCGGGGCTGGAGCCCGCGCATGGCGATCTGGTGGTGGAGAAGATGTCGATGAGCGCGTGGGAGACCTCCCGCCTCGAAAGCTATCTCCGCCACGGCGGGATCGACACGATCATCAATACAGGCGCCTGGACCAACATGTCGGTGGAGCACACCGCCCGCACCGCCGCCGACAAGGGCTTTAAGGTGGTCGTGCCGGAGGACGCCTGCTCGACGATGAACGCCGACTGGCACCGCGCCTCGATCGACTACGCCATGTCGAACGTCGCGGCGATCTCCAAGGTGGATGAGGTGATCCGCGCGCTGGGAGCGGGCCGATGAGCGAAGAGGTCTCCGACACCTACAGCCGCAATGTCGAGCGCCCGACGGGCATCGTTCGCATGGTCCTGCGGATGATCCTCGGCGCGGGGCTGATCGTCGCCCTGATCCTGAAGGTCTACATGATGGTCCTGACGGATTACGCCTGCGTCGAGGGGGAGACGAGCCTCGGCGCGATGATCCGCTGCGCAGGGGTTCTGGACATGCTCGGCTTCACCCTCGCCGTCGCGGCGGGGATCGAGGTCGCTGCCAGCCTCTTTCTCCGCTCGCAGGAGGGCGTGCAGACGGCGATCGTCCTCGCCCTCGCGTCGACCGTCCTGCTCGCCCTGTCGCGCGATCTGGCGGATGTCGCGGGATGGCGGTCCGCGCTGGTTATCGGAACGCTGGTGATTTGCCTCCTTCTGGTGCGGACGCTCTGGGATTACCGACAGCGTTAGCGGGGGCCAGCGCTTGCGCCATATCAGTCCGACCAGAGGGACATGGCTGAAGCTGCGACGCCGTTTTCCTCTGCGACACCGACGACGGGACCCTCAGGTTCGACGCTGACGGCACGGGAGCGGAGGCGGCGATGCTCTTCGCGTTCCTTCAGAACGTGCCGACCATCGACGCAGGGTCTTATCGAGTGCGCCTTGCCTCCCGCGAAGGTCTCGCGCCCTCGCCGCCGCGCCTAAACGAACTCGAAGTCCCCCGCATCGAGGGTCGGAACGTTCTGGAGGAAAGCGAAGAGAACGGCGGCGCCGTCCCCGGTCCCGTCCGCATCGAAGCGCAGGGTCCCGCTGTCGG